>CAWHWH010000060.1:0-284074 GCA_963832865.1 uncultured Pseudomonadota bacterium | reverse complement strand
AGTCAACCTGTCCGGTTTTTGTAGCTAGTGATCTGTCCGCTTCGTTCTTGTTCTACCCCTGGCGCATGCGTTAGGGTAAATGCCGCGATGGAAGCGTGTCATCCGGCACGGGACCCGTCCTGCAGAAGACACTATTGCCCTTCCTTCTGCTGATGATGCGCCTGTGGAGTTGTGGACAACCGGGTTTGACGCACTGTCGGCGCAAGCAGCCCCGGAAGGGGTTGTCCACAAATCCACAGGTGTCATGCCCGGCATAGCGTTACGTAACGGAATGCAACGGGGTCGGCTGCGAGATGCGCCGTGTCACAGCCTCACTCGGCGTGGTGCCCGCAACAAGGCCAGATGCCGGCTGAACCAAAACGCCGTCCATGCCATAGTCGGCCAGCCGGTGCGGTCCCCAATAAACCGCCAATGCGCCGTCCGGATACTCATGCACCCGCACCGTCGCCTTGACGAAGTGAGCGCGCAGCCGGCTCGGCGGCAGTTGAAGGCTCAGCCGCTGCCACTTCACCGTGTTGTCGTTGCCCACCGTTCGATCCTCCTGAACGCACAGGATCTCCCGCCAGGCACCCATCGCATCGGCGACGAACGCTGAACCTTGCTGCTCGGGGTCGATCGCGAACTGCTTGTTGTGCGCCGCCATGTAAGTTTCGCTCAGCCAGCGGTTGGCCGCCTCGATCGTGCCGATCCCGGCTAGCTTCAGCTCCTTCGGCAGCCGGTCCTGCAGGGTCGAGAACGCACGCTCCGAACGCCCGCGTGCCTGCGGCGAGTAGGCCGCTATGTGCTCGATGCCGAGTTGCTTCAGGGCCCGCCCGACCTGCGTCAGAACCGTCTTCGATACCCGACCGCCTGCCTCAGGCGTCAGGAAGTAGTGGCTGCCCCTGTCAGTATAGAGTGAACAGAACAGGCCGTGCTTCGCTACCACCTCACGCACCCCACGCAGGCTCGACGCCGTCCCCTCCTCATCCACCAGGAACATCGAGTAGATCGCACTCGTTGCGTCGTCCATAGTAACAACGAGATCGTGCTTGCCCGCGTCACCCGCCAGCCAGGCATGGGTCGAGGCGTCTTGATGCAGCATCATCCCCACCATCGGACGACGCGGCCGCTTCTTGCGATGCGCCGATCGCTTGGTCGCTGCCTGCACCAGGCCAGCACGATGCAGATGCAGCTTGGTCACCGTATAGCCCAGTGTATAGCCGTGGCGTTTGCCCAACTGCTCGTGGAAATGCTTCACCGTGAAGCCGCGGTAGAGGTCGCGATACAACCCCAGCATCCGCTCGATCTCGGCCATCGGAGCTCGGCGCAGCGAAGGCGCCAGACGACGATCCGCCAAGCCCGCAACCCCCGCTTCGCGGTGGCGATCACGCCAGCGGCGGAATGTGCGTTCGCTGATCCCAAGCAACTCTGCCGCCTCCATCTGACTTAGTTCCGACCGCTCCGAGCGGCCGAGAACGTCCGTGAACCGCATCCGGCGTATCCCTTCGTGAATGCGCGCCCGGTCCATGCAAACCCCCATTGCTGGAGGTCAACCTGACCGGACACTTCACGAGCTACGAAACCCGGACAAACCACGAGCTAGCCACACATCGCGTCAGGTGGCTGTCGCTAGCTAGTCAACCTGTCCGGTTTTTGTAGCTAGTGATCTGTCCGCTTCGTTCTTGTTCTACCCCTGGCGCATGCGTTAGGGTAAATGCCGCGATGGAAGCGTGTCATCCGGCACGGGACCCGTCCTGCAGAAGACACTATTGCCCTTCCTTCTGCTGATGATGCGCCTGTGGAGTTGTGGACAACCGGGTTTGACGCACTGTCGGCGCAAGCAGCCCCGGAAGGGGTTGTCCACAAATCCACAGGTGTCATGCCCGGCATAGCGTTACGTAACGGAATGCAACGGGGTCGGCTGCGAGATGCGCCGTGTCACAGCCTCACTCGGCGTGGTGCCCGCAACAAGGCCAGATGCCGGCTGAACCAAAACGCCGTCCATGCCATAGTCGGCCAGCCGGTGCGGTCCCCAATAAACCGCCAATGCGCCGTCCGGATACTCATGCACCCGCACCGTCGCCTTGACGAAGTGAGCGCGCAGCCGGCTCGGCGGCAGTTGAAGGCTCAGCCGCTGCCACTTCACCGTGTTGTCGTTGCCCACCGTTCGATCCTCCTGAACGCACAGGATCTCCCGCCAGGCACCCATCGCATCGGCGACGAACGCTGAACCTTGCTGCTCGGGGTCGATCGCGAACTGCTTGTTGTGCGCCGCCATGTAAGTTTCGCTCAGCCAGCGGTTGGCCGCCTCGATCGTGCCGATCCCGGCTAGCTTCAGCTCCTTCGGCAGCCGGTCCTGCAGGGTCGAGAACGCACGCTCCGAACGCCCGCGTGCCTGCGGCGAGTAGGCCGCTATGTGCTCGATGCCGAGTTGCTTCAGGGCCCGCCCGACCTGCGTCAGAACCGTCTTCGATACCCGACCGCCTGCCTCAGGCGTCAGGAAGTAGTGGCTGCCCCTGTCAGTATAGAGTGAACAGAACAGGCCGTGCTTCGCTACCACCTCACGCACCCCACGCAGGCTCGACGCCGTCCCCTCCTCATCCACCAGGAACATCGAGTAGATCGCACTCGTTGCGTCGTCCATAGTAACAACGAGATCGTGCTTGCCCGCGTCACCCGCCAGCCAGGCATGGGTCGAGGCGTCTTGATGCAGCATCATCCCCACCATCGGACGACGCGGCCGCTTCTTGCGATGCGCCGATCGCTTGGTCGCTGCCTGCACCAGGCCAGCACGATGCAGATGCAGCTTGGTCACCGTATAGCCCAGTGTATAGCCGTGGCGTTTGCCCAACTGCTCGTGGAAATGCTTCACCGTGAAGCCGCGGTAGAGGTCGCGATACAACCCCAGCATCCGCTCGATCTCGGCCATCGGAGCTCGGCGCAGCGAAGGCGCCAGACGACGATCCGCCAAGCCCGCAACCCCCGCTTCGCGGTGGCGATCACGCCAGCGGCGGAATGTGCGTTCGCTGATCCCAAGCAACTCTGCCGCCTCCATCTGACTCAGTTCCGACCGCTCCGAGCGGCCGAGAACGTCCGTGAACCGCATCCGGCGTATCCCTTCGTGAATGCGCGCCCGGTCCATGCAAACCCCCATTGCTGGAGGTCAACCTGACCGGACACTTCACGAGCTACGAAACCCGGACAAACCACGAGCTAGCCACACGAGCATAAGAACGCTATGGACTTTGCATGGCTTTCAGTCCATTCTCGGCGGTGAGCCGTTACCCAACCGGTAACGTCCGTCGCGCATTGTTGACAGCGTGTATGGGGTGACCAGGGTCTTGTCGTCCTACCCGCCACGTTGCATGCCACAGGGCGCGACCGCGGCGACCACAACGGCCAAAAGCTCACTGTCGAAAACCATCCGCATCGTTAAGTAGGCGTCCTACACAAGCCCCACGCCCAGAAACCCCTGGGCGAGCAGCATCATCCGGACATCGTAGCGCAGGACGCCTTCCTCTGGGGCCGCTTCGGCGTATTATCGCAGCGCTCCCGACGCCGTGGCGCGGCCGCAGTCTTCGCAGGTAATGCACACCGGCCCGCATAGGAGCCTCCTCTCGTCCCGTCCCCGGTGGACGTCCGGTCGGCTTCGCCAGGGAAGCGCGGCATCGCGGGCCCGGACACGTCTACTTGCGCGGACCTAAGTTTTAAGAGGCTGACCTGGAATGGTTCCGCAACATATGCGGGGAATTCTCCACCAACCGAGCGTCCGTCGGCGCTCGGGAGCACTTCTGGATGAGGCAATACGACCGGCCATCATTCGTGTCGCGCTACACCGGAATGTCTAATCTTAATCTAAAGCCGCAAAATCAATGCTTCGTCACTTTGAAGCGTAAATGCTTTTTTCACATGTTCCCCGATGCGATCGCCAGAGGTCGATAGCACAATCTCTCCTGCCATCAGGGTCGTTCTAGCCGGCGAATGTCCGGTATTCGCTACGATGGCAAAAGCGGCACCGTCATTTCCTGACCGACGGAATGACAGCACCGGGCCGTCTGCGAGCACATTGCCGATCAACCCGCTGGCGAGCGAAGGGTTCGCTCGCCGCAGCGCCAACAGGGTGCGATAGAAGCTGACCATCGACCCCGGGTCGTCCTGCTGCTCGCTCAGCGGCGTATCAAAGCCGATGGGCAGCCAGGGCTTCCCCGTCGTGAAGCCCGCGCCTGGTCCGGGCTTCCACGGGAAAGGTGTGCGCTCCGGATCCCGTCCCTGACCTTTCCCCGGGTCACGCTTTCCGGCCGGATCCTGTATCTCTGTATCGGGGATCAGCGTATCTACCATGCCCAGCTCATCGCCCATGTAGATCGTCGGGGTGCCGCGCAACGTCAGCAGCAGCAACGCGGCCACGCGCGCTTGCGACGGGCCGACGCGACTGGCGACCCGTGGCCGGTCGTGGTTTCCCAGCACCCAGTTGGGCCATCCGCCGGGTGGCAAGGCCGCTTCGTATCGGGTCACGATGTCGGCGATAATTCGGGCGTCCCAACCCTGCATGAGCAGCAGTCGGAAGTTGAAGGGCAAGTGAGCGCCACGCCCGTCCTGACCGTAATAGGCGACGAGGCGCTCGATTGGCAGGTACAGCTCTCCGATCAGGACGCGGTCCTGGAATTCATCCAGCACCGAGCGCATGGCCGCCACAATGTCCTGCACCTCAGGCCGGTCGGCGCTGTATAGGGGGATCAGCCTTTCGTGCGAAGCGTTGCCTGGGACGTAGTTTGGATTCAGTGGGTTGTCGCGAAACTGCTCATCCTTGATCATCAACCACATGACATCGACGCGATACCCGTCCACGCCGCGTCGCAGCCAGAACCGCAGCACATCGAACATTGCCGCGCGAACCTCCGGATTGCGCCAGTTCAGGTCGGGCTGCGTCGGCAGGAATGAGTGGTAGTAGTATTGCCCGCTGGCTTCATCCCACGTCCAGGCGGGTCCGCCAAAGTGGCTCAACCAGTTATTGGGCGGACCGCCATCCGCGGCAGGATCGCGCCAGAGGTACCACTCCCGCTTCGCGCTGCTTCGGTCTCGGCGGCTCTCGATGAACCAGGGGTGCTGATCGGACGAGTGATTGGGCACGTAATCCAGTATCACCTTCAACCCGCGTCGATGCGCGGCCGCGATCAGTGCGTCCATGTCGGCGAGCGTGCCAAACCGGGCATCTACGCTGCAATAGTCGCTGATATCATAGCCAAAATCGGTCATCGGCGAGGGATATACTGGCGAGATCCAGACGGCATCGACGCCCAGCCAGGTCAGGTAATCAAGCTGGAGGATGATGCCGCGCAGATCGCCGACGCCATCGCCATCAGAATCGTAAAACGATCGGGGATAGATCTGGTAGACCACCCCATGCTGCCACCAGGCCAACGTCATCACCTTGCCTCCGTGCGTCGCGCTCGGGCAACGCGCCGCACTCGTCCACGCGTTATACGGCCGGCGCCGTATAGGATGGAACGATGATCAACGACCTCTGGTACAAGAACGCGATCATTTATTGCCTGTCGGTGGAAACGTTCATGGACGCCAGCGGCGACGGCGTCGGGGACTTCCAGGGTCTGATCCGCCGGTTGGATTACCTGCAGGGGCTGGGGGTCACGGCCATTTGGCTGATGCCGTTCCAGCCTTCCCCACAACGCGACGACGGCTATGACATCTCGGATTACTACGGGGTGGACCCGCGCTATGGAACCCTCGGCGACTTCGTGGAGTTCACCCATGGTTGCACGCAACGCGGCATGCGGGTGCTGATCGACCTTGTCGTTAACCATACGTCCGACCAGCATCCCTGGTTCCAATCGGCTCGGCAGGACCCATCGTCGCCTTATCGCAACTGGTATGTCTGGTCGAAAACAAAGCCGGCCGATAGCAACAACGGTATCGTGTTCCCCGGTGTCCAGAAAACTACCTGGACGCGCGATAAGGTCGCGGGCGAGTACTATTTCCACCGATTCTATGAGTTTCAGCCGGACCTTGATACCGCGAATCCGGCTGTCCAGGCCGAGATTCTCAAGATCATGGGCTTCTGGCTGCAGCTCGGCGTTTCCGGCTTCCGGATGGACGCGGTTCCATTCGTGATCGCCCGGAAAGGTGCGGATCTGACCAAACCGGTCGAGCAATATGACATGCTGCGGACCTTCCGCGAGTTCCTACAGTGGCGCCAGGGGCAAGCGATCATCCTGGCCGAGGCGAACATCCTGCCGGGGGACGATCTGCATTATTTTGGTAACGCAGGCGATCGTCTGCAGATGATGTTTAATTTCCAGATCAACCAGACACTGTTCTATGCGTTGGCGACGGCCGATGACCGGCCGCTGGCGAAGGTCCTGGAGGCTACCAGGGCACGCCCGGCGACGGCACAATGGGGGATATTCCTGCGCAACCACGATGAGCTCGATCTGGGCCATCTCACAGAGACGCAGCGCAATGCTGTCTTCGCAGCTTTCGGCCCGACCATGGATATGCAACTTTATGGTCGTGGCATCCGCCGCCGCCTCGCCCCGATGATGGAGGGCGACCGCCGGCGGCTGGAACTCGCGTACAGCCTGATGCTGACCCTCCCCGGCACGCCGATCATCCGTTACGGCGATGAAATCGGCATGGGCGATGACCTTCGCCTGCCGGAGCGCAACTGCGCTCGGACCCCGATGCAATGGTCAGACGAGCCGCAGGGTGGCTTCTCGATCAGCGAGACACCTGTTCTGCCCCCGATCAGCCAGGGCCCGTACGGCTTTCAGCACGTCAACGTCGCTGGCCAACGACGCGACCCCAATTCGATGCTGAATTGGACAGAGCGGCTGCTCCGCATGCGCAAGGAGGTGCCTGAGATCGGCTGGGGCGAGTTCACGCGGCTGCGAACCGGAACCCCGGCTGTACTGGCTATGTGCTATGAGTGGAGGAAGAACGCGGTCCTATTTGTGCATAATTTGTCAGCTCAGCCGCGGGAGGTGCGGATCGCGCCAGGAGCCAAAGGGTCGCACGAAGGCGTGCTTGTCAATCTGCTCAGCGAGGACCACAGCAAATCCGACCGGGATGGCATTCACTTCCTGCTGCTCGAGCCATATGGCTATCGCTGGTTCCGCGTCGGCGGCCTCGATTACCTGCTGCGGCGCCCAGTGGCTGGCCCTCTCCAATCGTAGGGAGTGTCGCTCGAAACATCCGAGGCGCGCTGGTCTCGTAGACAGCCGGCTCCACAGCTGCTCTTTTGTCAGTCTGCAGCCACGCAGAGAATGTTTGTTGCCGATCCCTATCGCTGCTTCAGACAGTCATCACGCCAAACGTTCTCCGCCACCATTCGGCCTGATGAAAACACCGAGTTCCAGGCGGTTTACGCCCGTCACGCTTAAGGTCTCAACCTGGACGACACCGGAATGTCCCTGATTTCGCCGTGTCAAGAGGCTCTGCTTCTAGTTGCCAATGACTCTCTCCACCGCTTGATGACGTTCATCGCTTTTTCATAGAGTGGCCCGTCGCCGTCCGCGACCAGCTGCATGACCTGCATTTTGTCGGCCAAATACTCATCCACGATCTCCGGCCTGTACCTCAGCACGGTGCTGCAGTTGGCGATCAGGTCCGCCAGTTTGATCGTCTTGGCCTCAACCGGAGCGCTCGCCAGTCGGGTGTCCTCCTTCGCCTTGGCATCCGCATCACCCTCCTTCGTGGGATCGGTGAGCCAATCGACATAGGCGGCGACAATGTCGCCGAACTCCATACGCAGATCGTCCAGTGGGCATGCGGTGTTCTCGACCACGTCATGCAAACTGGCTGCAGCGATCATGGACGGCGTCCCGCATGCGTCTGCTACCAGCTCCGCGGCAGACTGGAGAGCGGGAACTGCTCGTGCTTATGGCGTTGGCCGACGCCGGCGCGGGCTCCGGTCGCATAGGCGCCGGCACGCATCGAGGTCCTCGCGGTCGGCTCGGAGCAACCAAGGTCTATCTACACGCTCCCCAACGGCGACGTACTGGTCGTGGAAACGCGCACCCCGGGGATCGAGCCCACCAGACGACGCCGCTGCCTGGGGGACCGATCGATCATCACTGGACGAAAAGCCTCCTCGCCAGCGAGGATGGCACGAAGCGCGCGCTGCTGATCGCCGACGATGTTGGTAATACGGTTTGGCGGGTAAGTTCTGCCCCGCGGGCTCAGGCAGAGAATACTCATTGAAATGAGCCGGATCGAGCATCCCCACGAACCGATTCATGCCGGGCGACAGGTCGCGACTATTTATCAATTGTCGAGATCAGCCCGCTTCAAGTGGGCCGGCTTGCCTCGAAAATGGTGACTGCTTTGCGGCGAGATGCGCAGTGATTTTCCCGGTTGGCGGGGGCCGATGGCGCCAATGCCTCACGCCTGAAGCTTGTCCGGGAGGGTTGGTCGTTCATCGGGATCGACCACGACCTCGATCAGCGCTGGACCAGCGCTCTTCAAAGCGGCATCAATCGCAGGCCGCAGTTCGTACACGTTCGCGGCGTGAAAGCCCTCGGCGCCGCAGGCCGTCGCGAAAGCAACGAAATCGATGGCGCCCAGTTCGATGCCAAATGGCTTGTACCCGAGGTCGGTCTGCTCGAAACGCACTTCCGCCAGACTGTTGTTCTTCAGTATCATCACTTTAACCGGCAGATTGAGTCGCACCGCCGTCGTCAGTTCCGCCATCAGCATCGCGAAGCCACCATCACCAACGATCGCCACTGACTGACGTCCGGGAAAGGCCAGAGCAGCCGCGATGGCATAGGGCAGGCCGGGCGCCATTGTCGCCAGCAGCCCCGTGCCGGTCAGCCGTTGACCCTCCTTCAGCATCAGAGTGCGTGCGGCGAAGTGGGTGTTCGCACCGCAATCCAAAGAGATGACGGCGTCGGGCGCCAACGCCTCTCCCAAGGCCGCAATGGCCGTCTGCGGACGCATCGGCGTGCGCTCGGTGGCGACTACGCGCTTCACGAGATCGTTCCAGTCGTGCATGCGCGCCTGGGCCGTGGCAAGGAAGCTGCGATCTTGCTTCCGTTGCAACATCGGCAGCAGCGACTGCAACGTGGTCTTCACGTCACCGACCAAACCGACCTCGACGGGGTAGCGCAGACCGATCCGTTCGGGATTGAGATCCACCTGCACCCCGCGCGCCTGACCCGGGCTCGGATAGAAATCGACCCACGGCATGGTTGAGCCCAATATCAGTAATGTATCGCATTCATGCATTGCCTGCTCGGAGGGCGCCGTGCCCAGATGACCGATCCCGCCCGTGGTGTACGGGCTGTCATCGGCCAGCACAGCCTTCCCGAGAAGTGCCTTGGCGACAGGGGCACCCAATCGGTCGGCAAGCGCGGTTACCTCGGCGCGAGCGCCGAGGGCGCCCTGACCAACCAGTACGGCGACGCGCTCGCCGCTATTCAGCGTATCGGCCGCCGCGCGCAACTGCTCGGACGCAGGGACCGAGGCGTCGCGTAACCATGCGGACGAAGTGCGCAGCCCGTGATATTCCTTCGACGGCTTGTCCGCGGACAGCTTCATCGCCTGTACGTCTTTCGGCACGGTGATGTGCGCAACACCTCGCCCACCGAGCGCCGAGCGGCAAGCGATGTCCGTAACAACCAATGCGTGGCCGGCGCTGGTGACGGCGGTGTTGTAGAGCGCGACGCCCTTCATCAGTTCGACCGTATCCACGTCCTGCATGAAATGAGTACCAATCAGGTCGTGGAATGTCAGGCCAGTGATAGCGATGACCGGTGCGCTGTCCATCTTCGCGTCATACAGCCCGTTCAATAGATGGATCGCGCCCGGACCGGTTGTGGCGATGCAGGCACCGAGTCGTCCGGTATGCTTGGCGTAGCCGCAGGCCATGAACGCAGCGGCTTCCTCGTGCCTTACGCCGACGTAGCGGATCTTATCTTGGCGTGCGCTGATGGCCTCGATAAGTGGGCCGATTCCGTCCCCAACCATTCCGAATATGACCGACACCTCCCAGGTGATCAAGCGTTTCGACGATGATGTCCGCCGTTGTTTGGTCGCCGGCAATGCTGGATGGGTTCGGCTGCGCCTGCACAACCGCCGCCGGTTGGGCCGAGGCCACTCCGTTAAGCATCGCTCGGCTGGCTACGAGACCCAATCCGGCGGCCCCGGAGACCCGAAACAGGTCGCGTCTGGTCTGCTGATCCACAATGCTGCTCCCGTCAAAAGTCTCCTCGGCGTAATCAACTCGAGACCGATGGGGTTCAATCGCGGGACAAACACGTCCGCGTTGGCCCGAGCGAGCGCAGCAACGAAATGCTTCTTGACCCGTTAGGATCCGCGGACGGAGTCACTTGTCGGCTACTCATACACTGTTCGGTTTCGCAAGACCCATGGGAATACGATAATGCCCCGTGGCGATAAATCAGCTTACACCAAAAGCAGAAAAGACAGACCGAGCATATCGGGAAGGTTACGAGAATCGCGGCGTCCCGGAAGGTGAAGCGGAGCGGCGGGCCTGGGCCACGGTGAACAAGGAAACCGGCGGCAAGAAGAGTGGCGGCGGACGTGGCCAGCCCGTGAATACCGCTCCATCGCGCAAAGGGGGGAAGTTGGGCGGCAAGGCCGCGGCCTCACGTCCCGCCGCGGCGCGTTCCGAGGCAGCTGAAGAAGGCCGCCGCAGCCCGAAAGCGCAAAGCCTCAGGGGTTTGAGCCGGGCGGATTATCCTGCGCGCGAACGGTGCTTTCCCGGCGGGCCGCGGGCGGCCAAAGTTCGCGCCAATTCCTCCAGATAAAGTGCCCTTCCAGCGTTACCCTGGCGCCCAGCATTGGGGCGACATAACGTCAGGGAAGCAGCCACGGGTCTCTAGCGTGACAGGGCTGTCACGGGGGCCCACAGGCAGATCACGCTTACGTTCGCAACCTGCCTCCGGAAAACCTGCACTCCCACTTGCGCATTAGAGCGTCGGGCGTTGGAGAGCGGGATATGAAGGCACTCACCTGGCACGGCAAAGGCAACATGCGCTGCGAAAGCGTCCCGGACCCTCGGATCGAGCATCCGCGTGATGCCATCATCAAGGTAACGGCGTGCGCGATCTGCGGCTCCGACCTGCATATTTATGACGGCGTTATCCCCAGCATGCAGCACGGCGACGTGCTGGGGCACGAGACGATGGGCGAGGTGGTCGAGGTCGGTTCCGGGAACAGCAAGCTCCGGGTCGGCGACCGCGTTGTCGTGCCGTTCACCATCGCTTGCGGCGAATGCTTCTTCTGCCAACGCGGCTATTTCTCGGGCTGCGAGCGCTCCAATCCCGATGCTGAGAAGGCGTCGAAGCTGTGGGGGCATTCGCCCGCGGGGCTGTTCGGCTACTCGCATTTGCTGGGCGGCTATCCCGGCGGCCAGGCGGAATATCTGCGCGTCCCGTTCGCCGATGTCGGGCCGATCAAGATCCCCGACGGGCTCAGTGACGAGCAGGTGCTGTTCCTGTCTGACATTTTCCCGACCGGCTATATGGGCGCGGAGTTCTGCGACATCAAAGGTGGCGAGACGATAGCCGTCTTCGGCTGTGGGCCGGTGGCGCAATTTGCCATTCGCAGTGCCTTCCTGCTGGGCGCCGAACGGGTAATTGCCATCGATACCGTACCTGAACGGCTCAGCCTGGCGGCCAAGGCCGGCGCGATCACCATCGACTTCATGAAAGAGGACGTCTACGACCGCATTCAGGAGCTGACGCATGGCCGTGGCGCCGACGCCTGTATCGACGCGGTCGGCACAGAGCCGCATACGTCGGCCAGCTTCGACTCGATGCTCGATCGGGCCAAGGTCGCGATCTTCCTTGGCACGGACCGGCCCCACGTTTTGCGCCAGGCGATCCATAACACCCGGAATTTCGGCGTGGTGTCGATCATTGGGGTTTACGGCGGCTTCCTCGACAAGGTGCCGCTGGGCAGCGCCATCAATCGCGGCCTGACTTTCAGGATGGCGCAAACGCCGGTGCAGCATTACTTGCCGAAGCTGCTGGAGCGGATTGTCAACGGCGATATCGACCCGTCGTTTGTCATTACTCACACCGTGCCGCTGGAGCGTGGCCCCGAGATGTACAAAAAATTCCGCGATAAGCAGGACGGTTGCATCAAAGTGGTCATGAAACCCTGAAACGAAGGACGTTAAGATGGCCTCTCAGGTGCGCAAGTTTGCCATCGTCACCGGCGCCTCGAGCGGTATCGGATACGAATTGGCAAAGATCTGCCTGGAAAACGAATACGACGTGTTGATTGCGGCCGATGAACCCGAAATCGAGCAGGCGGCCGCCACACTGCGGCAGGGGTTCGGGACCGTCGAGGCGGTGCAGGCTGACCTGTCCGGTCCAGAAGGAGTCGACAGGCTTTATGCCGCAGCCAAGGGGCGCCAGGTGGATGCGCTGCTCGCCAACGCCGGGCGGGGTCTCGGCCGTGGCTTTCTTGACCAGGACCCGGAGTCCTGGCGGCACGTGGTCGACACCAACATCACCGGGACATTGCTGCTGGTCCAGAAGGTGGGGCGGGATATGCGGCGCTCGGGCGCGGGGCGCATCCTGATCACAGGTTCGATCGCCGGCTTCATCCCCGGCACCTACCAGGCGGTCTACAACGGCACGAAGGCCTTCCTCGACAGCTTCTCGTTCGCGTTGCGGCACGAACTGAAAGATACCGGCGTATCCGTCACCTGTCTAATGCCGGGCGCCACGGAGACCGATTTCTTCGAACGGGCCGACATGATGGACACCAAGGTTGGACAGCAGAAGAAGGACGATGCAGCCAAGGTCGCGCAGACAGGCTTCGATGCGATGATGAAGGGCGAGGGTGACGTCGTGACCGGATGGCACAACAAGCTGCAATCTGCGATCGCAAATATCACGCCCTCCGGCGTGATGGCGGAATTGCATCGCGGCATGGCGCAGCCAAAACATTAGGTCGGGCCGATTACCGGACTGACCGCAACGACGGTTCTTGGACGGAATGATCCCTGGAACCGACCCGGTTTTGCTTAACTTGCAGACACAAGGCAACTGCCGGCACGCCTATCGCATTGCCTGAGTCGTTGGTGAATACGGAGGGTCGAGGTGGCACAGACAGTTGGCGATTTCTTCTGGGAACGCCTGCATCAGTGGGGTGTCCGGCGCGTATTCGGCTACCCCGGCGACGGCATCAACGGGCTGCTGGGTGGCTTGGCCCGCTTCGGTACTGACAAGATCCAGTTCGTTCAGGCGCGCCACGAGGAAATGGCTGCGTTCATGGCCTCGGCCTATGCCAAGTTCACCGGCGAACTTGGCGTATGCATCGCCACGTCGGGCCCCGGCGCGTCCCATCTGATCACCGGCATGTATGACGCGCGGATGGATCACGTCCCGCTCCTGGCGATCGCCGGGCAGCAGGCCCGCGCGGCGCTGGGCGGGCATTATCAGCAGGAAGTCGACCTGGTCAGCATGTTCAAGGACGTGGCCGGCGCCTTCGTGCAGCAGGCCAGCACCGCTCCGCAGGTCCGTCACCTGATCGACCGCGCGGTGCGCGTGGCGAAAGCGGAACGCCGCGTCACGGCACTGGTGATTCCCAACGACCTCGGCGACGAACCGTACCAGGAACCGGCGCGCAAGCACGGCACGATCCATTCCGGTGTCGGTTATACCGATCCGCGAACCGTCCCCTATGAGCAGGACCTGCGCCGCGCCGCGGACGTGCTGAACAGCGGCAGCAAGGTGGCGATCCTGGTGGGCGCGGGTGCTCTGCATGCCACCGACGAGGTCATCGCCATCGCCAACCGGCTCGGTGCCGGCGTGGCGAAGGCGCTGCTTGGGAAAGCCGCCCTGCCGGACGACCTGCCCTGGGTCACCGGCTCCATCGGCCTGCTGGGGACAAAACCGAGCTGGGAGATGATGTCGGAGTGCGACACGCTGCTGATGATCGGGTCGGGATTTCCGTATTCCGAGTTCCTGCCGAAAGAAGGCCAGGCGCGCGGCGTGCAGATCGATCTGAAGCCCGACATGTTGAGCCTGCGCTACCCGATGGAGGTCAACCTGACCGGCGACAGCCGCGAGACGCTGCGTGCGCTGCTGCCGATGCTGCACGAGAAGACCGATCGGTCCTGGCGGACGACGATCGAGAAGAACGTGGCCGCCTGGTGGAAGGTTCTGGAAGAACGGGCGATGCAGAGTGCAGAACCGGTCAACCCGCAGCGTGTGGCATGGGAATTGTCGCCTCGCCTGCCGGAGCGGGCGATCATCACCAGTGATTCCGGATCCTGCGCCAACTGGTTCGCACGCGACGTGCGGATCCGGCGCGGCATGATGGCGTCGCTGTCCGGCGGTCTCGCCTCGATGGGCGCCGCGGTGCCCTATGCGATCGCAGCGAAGTTCGCACATCCGGACCGGACCGTGGTGGCCCTGGTCGGTGACGGTGCGATGCAGATGAACAACATGGCGGAACTGATCACGGTGGCGAAGTACTGGCGGGAATGGTCCAACCCGCACTGGGTCGTCTGCGTGTTCAACAACCAGGACCTCAATCAGGTCACCTGGGAGCAACGCGTGCTGGAGGGCGATCCGAAATTCAATGCCACCCAGCAGATTCCCGACGTGCCGTATCACCGGTTCGCCGAACTGATCGGGCTACGCGGGATTTTCGTCGATACGCCGCAGCGGCTCGGTTCGGCATGGGACGAGGCGTTGGCCTCCGACCGTCCGGTGGTGCTGGAGGTAAGGACGGACCCGAACGTTCCGCCGCTGCCGCCGCACATCACGCTGGCCCAGGCGAAGGCATTCACGTCCTCGCTGGTGAAGGGCGACCCTGATGAAGGCAGCGTGTTGGTCAACACGGCGAAGGAGGTGCTGAGTTCGGTGCTGCCTGGCCAACGCTCCTAGGCGCGCCGTCCGATGCGGGGCGAGACGCCAATAACCCGGGTGCACGCGGTGGCCTTCCGCGTGCCGACGGACGGACCTGAAGCGGATGGAACTCTGACCTGGGACAGCACGGTCATCGTCGTGGTGAATGTCGAAGCCGGCGGGATGACCGGCCTCGGCTACACTTATAGTGCGGCGGAGGCTGCCAGCCTGATCAATGCCACTTTGGCGCCGATACTGGCGGGGAAGGACATCTGGGATATTCCTTCGGCCCACCGGTCCATCCGGCGGCAGGTGCGCAACATGGGTGCATCAGGCATTGCCGCGACGGCAATCTCCGCCGTGGATGCCGCGCTGTGGGATTTGAAGGCGCGATTGCTCGATCTGCCGCTGGCGCGGATGCTGGGGATGCGGCGGTCCGCCGTGCCGGTCTATGGCAGCGGCGGCTTTACCAACTACGACAACGCTCGTTTACGTGATCAGCTTGCTTCTTGGGTGGGGCAGGGTTGCCGATGGGTCAAGATCAAGGTCGGCACTGATCCCGACCGCGATCCCCAGCGCATCAAGACGGCTCGAGACGCGATTGGCGACGCCGGGCTGTTCATCGACGCCAATGGCGCACTGTCGCGCAGGCAAGCGTTGGACATGGCCGAATGCAGCGCGGGGGCGGGGGTGCGCTGGTTCGAGGAGCCGGTATCCAGCGATGATCTGACCGGCTTGCGCTGGCTGCGCGACCGGATGCCGGCGTCGATCGAGATCGCCGCTGGCGAATATGCCTGGAATATCGACGATATCCGCCGGATGCTGGATGCCGCCGCGGTCGATGTGCAACAGGCCGATGTCACACGCTGCGGTGGTATCACCGGCTTCCTGGCGGCAGGGACGCTCTGCGAGGCTCACCACCTTGATTTGTCCGGACACTGTGCGCCGTCGTTGCATTGTCATGTCGCATGCGTGGTTCTCCGGCTACGGCACCTTGAATACTTCCATGATCATGTGCGGCTGGAGGCGATGCTGTTTGATGGTGCTGCCGTGGTCCGCGACGGCTTGATCGCGCCGGACCTTAGCCGGCCCGGTATGGGCCTGACGCTGAAGGCGGCCGATGCGGCAAGGTTTGCGCTATGACCGCGTCTCGCCAGGCGCTGCAGTCGATACTTGACCAGTTGGACACGCTGCAGATCGAAGCTGATCGCCGTGCGGCCACGGTGCGGGCGGCGCAGCGGCTGAACCGGGGTTCGGCGCTGCTTGCGGCGTCGGTGCTGATGGACAGCGCGGTGGAACATTATCGCGGCAGTTTCGAGAATCGGGCAATGTACACCCCGCTGCTGATGTCTGCTCTGACGCTGGCGATCAGCGCGCATGGCACGACCGACCGGCGGCCCGATATCCACCGGGTGCGGCACGGTGTTGCCGTCGCGGCCGCGGCGACCGGTCTGGCCGGCACGGGATTCCATATCTGGAACGTGTTGAAACGACCGGGTCGGCTGGACTGGCAGAACCTGTTCTACGGCGCCCCAGTCGGCGCCCCGATGGCGATCCTGCTGGCGGGGTTGCTGGGGACCGCGGCGGAACGGGTGCGCGATACGCCAGGCCATGTGCCGCCGCGCCTGTTCGGCATTCCCGCCGGGCGGGCGCTGGCCGCGCTCAGTGGAATCGGGCTGTTGGGCACCAGCGCCGAGGCGGCTTTGCTTCACTTCCGCGGCGCATTCCAGAACAAGGCGATGTTTGCGCCGGTGACGCTGCCACCGATTGGGGCGGCCTTGCTGCTGAACGACGCCGTCGCGCCGAAACGCCGGGGGCGTTGGCTGGCACGCGTCTGGCTACGCCTGACCATGCTGATGGGAGTGGCGGGGGTCGGGTTCCATGCCTGGGGCATTCACCGTGCCATGGGCGGGTGGCGAAACTGGAGCCAGAACGTTGTGGACGGGCCGCCGCTGCCGGCCCCGCCCAGCTTTACCGGCCTGGCTCTGGCCGGTCTCGCCGCGCTCGGACTGCTGCGGGAGCATCAGGATGCCTGACCGTTATCCTGGGTACGACGTGCTGGCGAAACGCCACACACTTTCCTGGAACGAGCAGACCCGGCGGGTCATCGACCGAAGACTGGGCGTGCCGCGAACGCCACGCTTCTTCTCCGAGCATGAATTCGCGACGGTCGAGGCAATTGCCGCGCAGATCGTGCCGCAGCCGGTAAACCGGCCGCCGGTTCCGGTGGCCGGACTGATCGACATGAAACTGCTGGACGATGTCCAGGACGGCTTCCGCGCCGAGGACATGCCGCGGCAGCAAACAGCCTGGCAGCGTGGGTTGCAGGCGCTGGATGCGGAAGCGCAGGCGGCGTATGGCTCGACATTCGGGGCGCTGACGGCGCAGCGGCAAAGCGACCTGCTGTTGCAGATGAAACAAGGTGCGCTGAAGCACGATGCTTGGGACGGCATGTCACCGGCGAATTTCTTCAAACAGCGTGTGCTGCACGATATCGTGGTGGCCTACTGGTCGCACCCGACAGCCTGGAACGAGATTGGCTGGGGCGGTCCGGCCAGCCCGCGTGGCTATGTCCGCATGGGTTACGACGAGCGGGATCCGTGGGAGGCGGCCAAAGCGCCCGGGAATGCGGATGGCGACATCGATGCGGCACGTCGGAGGAACCGCCATGTCGGCTGACCCGCTGGTTGAGCCGCGCGGCAAGGACGGTCGGGCGCCGGACGTTTTTCGACGCGGTGCCTGGGTGCAGATGCGGCAGTACCCCGAGTCCGAGCCGGTCGATTTTCTGATCGTTGGAACCGGCGCGGGTGGCGGCACGCTCGCCTGTCGGCTGGCGGAGGCAGGATTCTCGGTGGTGGGGCTGGATGCCGGACCGTGGTTCCGGCCGCTCGAGGATTTCGCCTCCGACGAGGCCGAGCAGAGCAAGCTGTACTGGACCGACGACCGTATCTCGACGGGTGCGAACCCGCTCCAACTCGGCTCGAACAACAGCGGCAAATCGGTTGGCGGCAGCACTGTCCACTTCGCCATGGTGTCGCTTCGGTTCCGCCCGGAGTGGTTTCGGTCGCGTAGCCTGCTGGGATATGGCGCGGACTGGCCGATCGACTGGCGGGAGATGTGGTCGTATTACGCCGAGGTCGAACAGGCGCTGAAAATCGCCGGGCCGGTCAGCTATCCGTGGGGTCCGAAACGCCCGCGCTATCCGTACCGCGCCCACGAGTTGAATGCGGCCGCGCTCGCCCTTGCCGAAGGCTGCGAGAAGCTGGGCATTGCCTGGAGCGAGACGCCGCTGGCAACGCTGTCAGCGCCGCGCGGCCTGGCGCATCCCTGCGTCTATCGCGGTTTTTGCGTCACTGGTTGCTCCACCAACGCCAAGCAGAGTGCGCTGGTCACCTGGATCCCGCGCGCCGTGGCCGCCGGCGCGGAAATCCGTGACCTCGCCATGGCCGGGCGGATCGAGGCCGATGCGAAAGGACGCGCCAGCGGGGTGCATTACCATCGCGAAGGCGCGTGGCACTTCCAGCGTGCCCGCAACGTAGTTGTCGCCGGCTACGCGATCGAGACGCCGCGGTTGCTGCTGAATTCCGCGACCGACCGCTATCCCGATGGATTGGCCAACAGCTCCGGCCTGGTCGGCCGCTATCTGACCGTGCAGGCGAACCAGGCGGTGTGGGGGCTCTCACGACGAGAAATCCGGTCGTACAAGGGGCCGCCGTCGCTGGCATTGACAGAACACTGGAACTACGACGACCGGAAGGACTTCTTCGGCGGCTATTGCTACATGAGCCAGGGTCCGTTGCCGCAGCTTTGGGCGAACACCCTGGCCAGTGCGCGCGATCTGTGGGGCGCGCCGTTGATGGCGGCAATGGAGAACTACAACCACCAGGTGGGCCTGAAGATCGTCGGCGAAATGATGCCGCAGGCCAGCAACCGGGTCACCCTAGCGGACGACAAGGACCAGTACGGACTGCCGATCGCGCGCGTCGAATACGCCTGGTGCGACAACGACCGGAAGCTGATCGACCATTCGCTGGACTTCATGACCCAGGCCCTGCAGGCGATTGATGCCACCGACATCTGGCGGCAGACCGACGACACCTGCCACATGAACGGCACCGTGCGGATGGGCGACGATCCCCATACCAGCGTGGTCGACGCCGACTGTCGAAGCTGGGACATCCCCAACCTGTGGATCTGCGACGGGTCAGTGTTTCCGACAGTGGGCGGGGTCAATCCGTCACTGACCATCCAGGCGATTGCCTGCCGCACCGCCGATCGGATCCGCGCGATGGCGGCGCGAGGCGAACTGGAAAGGCGAGCCCATGTCTGAACCGAAGCGCGACAGGGTCGCCGTCGTCACCGGCGGAAGCGCGGGGGTCGGCCGAGCGACTGTCGAGGCATTTGCCCGCGCCGGGTGGCACGTTGGCATCGTCGCGCGTGATCCTGGACGGTTGGAACGGGCGGCGGACGCCGTGCGGGCAGCTGGCCGCAAAGTCTGCACCGTCTCCGCCGATGTGGCGGATGCCGCCGCAGTAGAGGACGCTGCCACCCGTATCGAGCAGGCGCTGGGGCCGATCGATGTCTGGGTGAACAATGCCATGGCGACCGCGTTCGCACCGGTCTCTGCGCTGACGCCCGAGGAGATGCTACGCGCCACCCAAGTGACCTATCTGGGACAGGTGCACGGCACGATGGCGGCGTTGCGACGTATGCGCGATCGCAATCGCGGCACCATCGTCAATGTCGGTTCTGCGCTGGCGTATCGCGCGATCCCGCTGCAGTCGGCCTACTGCGCCGCCAAGTTCGCCGTCCGTGGTTTTACCGACGCGCTGCGGTCGGAGCTGCTGCATGACGGGTTGCGCGTGCACGTCACGATGGTGCAACTGCCCGCGCTGAACACACCGCAGTTCGACTGGGCGCTGAACAAGATGAAGCGTCGGCCGCAGCCGGTGCCGCCGATCTTCCAACCCGAGGTGGCCGCGCGGGCGATCCTGTTTGCGGCCACCCATCGGCGGCGGGAGGTCTGGGTCAAGTTGCCGACGTTCAAGGCCATCCTGGCGAACGTGCTGGCGCCATGGGCCCTCGATCGGTACCTCGCCAGGCATGGCTACGACGGGCAATTGACGCGCGAACCGACGGCACTCGATGCGCCGGTCAATCTGTTCCGGGCGCCGCTCGGCGACTGGAGCGCGCACGGGCGTTTTCCAGCGCGTGCGCCGGGCGATTGGCAAGACCAGCTGAAAAGCTACAGCGTTCCGCTGACCGTGGCTTTGCTTGCCGCCGCCTGCGGCGCCTGGATGCTTGCACGGTCCGCGGACCCGAAGCGAAATCGGATATGAAGGGAGAGGTCCCATGCAGTCCAAGCTGATCAACGACAGTCCGCAGAAGACTTACGTGCTGGTGCTCGAATCCGGCGACGAGGCCGTCGCCAGCGTTGAACAATTTGCCATCGAGCGGGGCCTGAGCGCTGCGCAGATCACTGGTATCGGCGCCTTCAGCGATGCCGTGCTGGGCTTCTTCGATTGGGAGAAGAAGGATTACCGGAAGATTCCGGTGCGGGAGCAGGTCGAAGTGGTGTCGCTGGTGGGCGACGTCGCGCAGGGTCCTGACGGCAAGCCGGCGCTCCACCTGCATGCGGTCGTCAGCCGGTCGGACGCAACGGCGATGGGCGGCCACCTGCTTGAGGCGCATGTGCGCCCGACGCTTGAAATCGTGCTGACCGAATCGCCGAAGCATTTGCACAAACGCAAGGATCCCGAGAGCGGCTTGGCGCTGATTGTGCCTCAGGAGTGACGGGCAGGGTGGCCCCGGCCAGCTTCTTCTTGTCACGATCCCGCGCGGCGGCAACTCAGGACTGGCGCGCCGGTTAAGGCAACGTCCTCACCATCCTGGTGAGGTCGCAGCCAGGCGAGTTTCCGCAACGCATGCCAGCGATCTTCTCGCCGGTGGCGAACCTCGCCGCCAAACTTGGGCTGATCGGTGCGGCGGGACTGATGCTTGGCGGCATGGGTTGGTGGTGGCTCTGGCCGCGTACCGAATACGTTCGCCACAGCAGTTGGTTTGTGGAGCAACCTGTGCCGTTCAGCCATCAGCATCACGTGGCCGGCCTGGGTATCGACTGCCGGTTCTGCCACACGACCGTGGAGACTGCAGGGGATGCGGGCATGCCGCCGACATACACCTGCATGACCTGTCATTCGCAGATCTGGACCAACGCCGCCACGTTGGCACCGGTGCGCGAAAGCCTCGCGAACAACACCCCGATCACTTGGCATCGGGTCACCGATCTTCCCGACTATGTCTATTTCAATCACAAGATCCACATAGCCAAGGGCGTCGGCTGCGAGAGCTGCCACGGCACCATGCAGGACATGCCGTTGAGCCAGAAAGCGCGGACCCTGACCATGGGGTTCTGCCTGGACTGCCATCGCGATCCCGCCCCCAACCTGCGACCGCCGGAGGCGATCTACAACACCGACTGGCATCGCACGCCGGACACACCGTCCCCGACCGCGCTGGCCCAGCAGTACCATGTCGGTGGCCGCAACCTGACGGATTGCTCGATATGTCATCGCTGAGCGGTCAATGGCGCGGTCTCGACCGGCTTTCGCGTGACCCGGCATTCGTGGCGCGCGCCTCGGCCGAGTTTCCGCAGCTTGCTGCCGCCCTTGCGGCGCCGCGGGACCGGCGCGGCGTGCTGAAGCTGATGGCCGCCGGTCTGGCCCTGGCCGGTCTGGGCGGATGCGACGACGGTGCCCCGGGCGGGGTGCTGATCCCGCCTGTCCTGCCGCCCACCGATGCGGTTTCTGCCGGCAGTCACCTGTTCGCCACGGCCAGTGTTGTCGGTGGCTATGCCAACGGCATCCTGGTTCGTCACGTCAACGGGCGGCCGATCAAGGTCGAGGGTAACCCTGCGCATCCCGCCAGCCTGGGCGGCACCAGTGCGATCGGCCAGGCCGAGGTTCTGGGGTTCTACGATCCGGACCGCAGCCGCGGCCTGATCCGCGACGGGGAACCGCAGGCGTGGTCCTCGCTGCTGACGACGCTGGCAACTCAGCGCGCGGCAATCGGCCGGTCGCACGGCCAGGGCTTCCGTATCCTGACCGGCAGCACGACCTCGCCCACGCTCGCGCGCCAGATCGCCGCGCTGAAACAGCGTTACCCGGACATGCAGTGGCATCGGTGGGAGCCGGTGTCGCGTGACACGGTCCGCGCCGGCGCGATGCTCGCCTATGGCCAGCCGGTCGAGCTGGTGCCGAAACTCGATGCCGTCGATCTGCTGCTGACGATCGAGAGCGACCTGTTTGACGATGCCCCCGGGCATTTGCGGTTCGCCCGGGATTTTGCCGCGAGGCGGAACCCGACGCGCACCGATCGGATGAACCGGGCCTACGCGATCGAGCCGACGCCGACGTTAACCGGGGTGGCGGCGGACCATCGCTTCGTCGTCGGGCCACGCGATCTGGCTCGGGTTGTGCCGGCGCTGGCCGCTTCGGTGCTGGGCGCCCAGCCTGCCGTGGACATGCCCAACTGGTTCGCGCCGCTGATCGCCGACCTGACCGCAACGCGTGGCCGTAGCTTGATCCATGCCGGACAGGGCCAGCCGGCTTCTGTCCACGCGTTGGTCCACACGATGAACGAGGCGCTAGGCGGCCGCGGCCAGACATACGAGCTGATCGGCCCGGTGGAGGCGGACCCGGTCGATCATGCAGCCTCGCTCCGGAACCTGATCAACGACATGAATGCCGGACGGGTGACGACGCTGCTGATCATCGACTGCAACCCGGTGTTTACGGCGCCGGGGTTCGCCGAGGCCCTGACGCACGTCTCGGTGTCGATGACATTGGCCGACGGCCCCACTGAGACCGCCGCCAAGACCACCTGGAGCCTTCCCGCTCGGCATGGTTTTGAGGACTGGAGTGATGCGCGCGCGTACGACGGGACGGTGACGCTACTGCAGCCGCAGGCGCGGCCGCTCTACGCTGGCATCAGTCCACATTATCTGCTGGCGCTGTTCGCGGCGCCGGACGAGATCAACAGCCGTGACGTTGTCCGCCAAACCCACAATCTAGACGACCAGCAGTGGCATGATGCGCTGGCCACAGGGCTGCTAGCTGGCACCCAGACTGCCCCTACTAATGTCGCGCTGAGGCCGGTCCAGGCGCCAGTGGTGGCGGCGCCGGCGCAGCAGGACATCACGCTTCTGGTCCGCCGCGATCCCCATATCCGCGATGGCCGCTACGCCAACAACGCCTGGCTGCAGGAACTGCCGCGGCCGTTGACGAAGCTAACCTGGGACAATCCGCTGCTCGTTTCGCCCGCGATCGCCGAGCGGCTGAAGCTGGTGAACGGGGATCGGGTGACGGTGGCGAATGGTGGTGCGGCGGTGACCCTGCCAGCCTGGGTCATGCCGGGCCAGGCGCCGGACTGTGTGGTCGCGCTGCTCGGCTTTGGCCGCCGCGATGTGGGTATGGTGGGGCAGGGGGTCGGATTCGACGTCTATCCGTTGACCGCGGGCAGCGGCCCGGTGTCGCTGCGCAAGGCCGCCGGCCGTGACGTGCTGGCGTCCACCGAACATCATGACCCGATGTTCGCCGACGCCGGTGACTACGTGCATCACGGCACGCTGGCCGCTTTCAAGGCTGATCCGGGCTTTCTTGGCAAACCGGCGGCCGAGCCGAAGGAATACAACCGCAGGCCCGCCGGCCCGGCCGCCTGGGGCATGAGCATCGACCTGAATGCCTGCATCGGCTGCAACGCCTGCGTCGTCGCCTGCATGGCGGAGAACAACATCCCGGTCGTCGGCAAGCAGCAGGTGATCCACGAGCGGGAGATGCACTGGCTGCGTATCGATCGCTACTACGAAGGCAGCCCCGAGGCGCCGGAGATGTTGTTCCAGCCGGTCATGTGCCAGCACTGCGAGCGGGCCCCGTGCGAGATCGTCTGCCCCGTCGGTGCCACCGTGCACGACGAGGAAGGGCTGAACGTCATGGTCTACAACCGTTGCGTCGGCACCCGTTTCTGCTCCAACAACTGCCCCTACAAGGTGCGGCGTTTCAACTACTTCGCCTTCGCCGAGGAAGAACGCCGCCCGGCGATCGCGCGCAATCCCGAGGTCACCGTCCGCGCCCGCGGGGTGATGGAAAAATGCACGTTCTGCCTGCAACGCATCGCCGCCGCTCGGATCGACGCCGACGCCGACAACCGCCCGGTCGGCGCCGACGAAGTCCAGACCGCCTGCCAGGCCGCCTGTCCCACCCAGGCGTTCACCTTCGGCAACATGGCGGAAGGCGGGCAGGTCGTGGAACGCAAGAAAAGCCCGTTGACTTACGCCCTGCTCGATGACCAGGACACGCGGCCGCGCGTGACCTACGAGGCCCGGATTCGCAATGCCGGATCGGGAACCGGTGCATGACGCCATTCGATCCCGTCGCGCTGCCGAACAGCAACAATCCCGACATGACCGACCACGTGTCGGGCATCGCCCTGCGGGCCATGGCGTTCGGCTGGTGGCGGATCGCCATCGTTCTGCCGGCAGCGCTGACCAGCGTGCTGATCGGCTCGATCTTGTATCTGTTCTATGCCGGGGTCGGCATCTGGGGCATCGACTGGCCGGTCGCCTGGGGCTTCGCCATTATCAACTATGTCTGGTGGATCGCCATTGCCAGCGGCGGCACATTCATTTCGGCGCTGTTCTTTATCACCCGGTCGGAGTGGCGCAACTCGATCAACCGGATCGCCGAATCGATGACGCTGTTCGGCGCGGCGTGTGCCGGGATTTATCCGATCCTGCACCTGGGACGTCCCTGGTTCTTCTACTGGCTGTTTCCCTACCCGAACACCATGGGTCTCTGGCCCCAGTTTCGCAGTCCGTTGCTGTGGGATTTCTTCGCCATCCTGACCTATGTGACGTCGTCCGTGGTGTTCTGGTTTCTGGGTTTGCTGCCTGATCTGGCCACGTTGCGCGACCGGGCGCCGACCCGTGGCAAGCAGGTCCTGTACGGAGTGATGGCGCTGGGATTCCGCGGCACCAGCAACCAATGGCGGCATTATCATGCGCTTTACGGCGTACTGGCGGCGATCATGGCGCCGCTGGTGTGTTCGGTGCACAGCATCGTCGGGCTGGACTTCGCCGGCGCCGCCACGGTCGGGTGGCATTCCACGATGTATCCGCCCTTCTTCATCTTCGGCGCCTTTCTGTCCGGTTTCGCCACGGTCCTGTTGCTGATCATGCCGATGCGCCGCCTGCTGCGGCTGGAGCGCTATATCACCGGCCGCCACCTGGACGTGCTGGGGCGGCTGCTGCTGACCAGCAGCCTGTTCGTCGGCTACGCCTACATCATGGATGCCTTCAACACCTATTACGGTGGTGAAAAGGCCGAGATTATCATGTATCAAGAGAAACTGTTCGGTTACTACGCCGGCATCTTTTGGGCCACAATCCTGTTCAACGTGCTGTTGCCGCAGCTTCTGTGGGTCCGCACCATTCGTCTGAACCAGCTTGTGGTTGCGCTGATCTCAATCGGCGTCATCGTCGGCATGTGGTGCGAGCGATTTACGATTGTCGTGGTCAGCCTGCACCGCCCGCACCTGCCGTCCTCCTACGGGCTGTACCACCCCACCATCTGGGACTGGCTGACGATGATGGGAACGGTCGGATTCTTCGTCTTCGGCATTTTGCTTGTTGTGCGGTTCATACCGGTCATTTCGATGTTCGAGATGCGCGCGGTTCTCGCGCCGCGGCGGCCATGAAGACCGTTGCCGCGAGTTTCGCGTCCGAAGCTGTGCTGGTGGAGGCGTTGCCCCAGTTGCGGGCCCTCGGCGTGGTGGAAACGT
The DNA here is from genome assembly GCA_963832865.1 of uncultured Pseudomonadota bacterium. Taxonomy (GTDB): domain Bacteria; phylum Pseudomonadota; class Alphaproteobacteria; order Acetobacterales; family Acetobacteraceae; genus Rhodopila. Next base: position 258,410 of record CAWHWH010000060.1, on the reverse strand, counting down.
ATACCCCGAAAGCCCTGGAACACGATCAGCCGTCGATCCTTCCGCTGGTCGTGCTGGTTGCCGGCATGGTCGGCGCGGCGGGCGGCTTCGGCATGGAAGTCTATGCCAACATGATCAGCTACCCCGTCGATATTGGCGGCCGTCCAGAATTCTCCTGGCCGGCTTTTGTTCCGATCGCATTCGAGATCGGAGTCCTGTCGGCTGTGCTGGCGGGGTTCATCGCCTTCCTGGTCGTCAACCGCCTGCCCCGTCTGTATGACCCGGTGGACGAAGCAAGCCTGATGCGTGGCGCCACGCGCGATCGCTGGTGTGTGACCATCCGCACCGAAGCGCCGGACCACGCGCAGGCGTTGCTGCGCGACCTCTCGGCCAACGAAGTTGAGGAACTGCCCGCATGAGATCGCGGGCGGCCCTGGCGTTGTTCACGGTGCTGGCGCTGCTGTCCGGCTGCGACGACATGACCGTGCAGCCTAAGGCCGGCGCCTGGTCACCCCAGGCCAGGCTGGTGACGCCGGCCCAGGACACCGTTGCATGGGGTGATGCCGCATTGAAGCCGCCGCCGCTGACCCTCGCGTTGCTGCAACGGGGACAGCAGCGCTTCCGCATCGATTGCACCCCGTGCCATTCCGAACTGGGCGATGGAAACGGCATGGTAGTGCAGCGCGGCTTTCCGGCGCCCCCATCCTATCACATCGACCGGCTGCGAGAGGCGCCAACACAACATTTCTATGACGTCATGACGAACGGCTATGGTGCCATGTACTCGTTCGCCGGCCGGGTTTCGCCGCAGGATCGCTGGGCCATCGCCGCTTACATCAGGGCACTGCAGCTGTCCCAGCATCCGCCGGCGGCTGCGGTGCAGGCCTCACGATGAATGCGGCCCGTCTGGCCTGGGCCGTTGGTGGCGCTGGCCTCGTGGCTTCGCTGATCGGCGCGATGGTGCAGCCGGAGGCGTTTGCGTTCGCTTGGCTGGCGGCACTCGCGACATGGTTGCGCTGGCCGCTGGGGTGCCTGGCGCTGCTGCTTATACACGCCCTCACCGGCGGAAGCTGGGGCATTAGCCTTCGGCAGGGCTTCGTGCAGGGGGTCCGCGTCCTCCCGCTGCTGTTGCCGGCGATCATTCCGCTGCTGTTCGTCCTGCCTGATCTGTATCCCTGGCTGCGCCCAGGCGAGTCGGCCCATCTAGACAACGGGTTCTACCTCAACGCGCCGTTCGCCGCGGCACGCTGGATCTTCTACCTGGTGGCCTGGTTCGGGTTGGGCGCGTTGGCGACAGCGCGGTTGCGCCGCAACGAACCACTGACGGCGATGGCCGCCCCAGGACTAATCCTGCTAGGCCTGACAGCGAATTTCGCCGCCATCGATTCGATCATGTCACTGGATCCGCACTTCAATTCCAGCGCTTTCGGCATGATCAACGCCGCCGAGAGCGGGTTGTTCGCCCTGTCCATCACCATCCTGTCCGCCGTCCTGGCGGGGCCCGTCGCACCGTCGGAACGCGACGACCAGGCGAAGCTGCTGCAAAGCCTGCTGATCCTGTGGGCGTATCTCGACTTCATGCAACTGTTGATCGTCTGGCAATCCGACCTTCCCAGGGAGGCAGCCTGGTATCTTGCCCGATCGACCGGCCTGTGGGGCGTGCTGGCAGGATTGACCGCGGTGGCGCATTTCCTGCTGCCGTTTCTGGCCCTGATGATCCCGCGCATTCGCAGGTCCCGGCGCGGCCTGATCGCAACCACGGCACTGTTGATCCTCATGGCGGTCATTCGCGGCTGGTGGCTGATCTTGCCCGCCCACGCGCGCGGTATCGGTTGGATCGATGTCACGGCGGTCCTGGCCTTCGGCGGGACTACAATCGGCCTGTTGCTGCGCGGGCCCGTTCCGATCTGGCGGATGACCCATGCCTGACCCGGTCCTTCCCCCGGCTCGCTACGAGCACGCCGACGCCAGCCCGCGCGCCGCGTTGATCGCTTTCTCGGCGATCCTGGCCGGCCTGCTGTTGTCGGTGTTGCTGGCGTGGTGGATCTACCCGGGGACAACCGTCGATCGTCGGCTGCCGTCCCCGATCCCGCGCTATCCCTCCCCTCGCCTGCAGTCCGATCCTGCCGCCGACATGCGGAAATTCCGTGAAGCGGAACTGGCCAGGTTGAACAGCTTTGGTTGGGACGATCAGGCAAAGGGCCTCGGCCATATCCCGATTGATGACGCGATGCGCCATATCGCCGCCTCCGGCATCCCGGATTGGCCGAAATGATCCTGATCGCCGTTCTGCTGATGCTGCTGTGCGGCCAGCACGCCCAAGCGGCAACCGATCTTTCGACCTTTGCCTACGATCAGCACCCGGGCGCCCAATTACCGCTGACCGTCCCCTTCAAGGACGCTTTCGGCCATGAGATGACCCTGGGACAAGCCCTGGCACATCGCCCCGCGATCCTGGCGCTGGGATATTTCCATTGCCCGAACCTGTGCGGCTTGGTCCGCGACGATCTGATAAATGCTTTGTCCAATCTGGGTGAGCCCGCGAACTACAGCCTGGTCGTGCTGTCGATCGACCCGTCCGAGACGCCGGCCGACGCCCGCTCCGCCCAGCAGGCCGATGCGGCCCGCTTCGAGCCGGTCATGGCCGGGCAGTATCTGACCGGGTCCGCGGCGGCAGTCCGGTCCGTCACCGACGCGGTCGGCTTCCGGGCGCAGATTGATGCGGAAAGCAAACAATTTTTGCATCCTGCCGGCCTTGTCTTCCTAACCGGCACCGGCGTTGTCTCCAGCTACCTGCTTGGTCTCGGTTACCAGCCGAGCGACGTCGGGCTGGGCATCACGCGGGCGGCCAACGGTGCCACGGCACACGCGCTGCCGATCCTGCTGCTGTGCTTTCATTACGACCCAATTACGGGTCGCTACACCCTGGCGATCCTGCGGGTCCTGCAGCTTGGCGCCGCGATCACCATTATGGTTGTCGCCGGCACCGTCATGCTGGCCCTGCGCCGTGAACGGCGCTCGCCATGAAACTGACCCTGCCGCTCGCCGCCGGCACAGGGGCCGAGACCGACTACCTGCTGCTTGGCCTCGTTGGCGTGTCGATCGCCGTGTTGGCCCTGGTGTTCGGGTTGATGGCCTTCTACATCATCCGCTACCGCCACAACAGTCCGATCGACCGCGGGGCCCTGGACGAAAAGACGTTCCGTTTCGAAATCTCCTGGACCATCGCCACTCTGGTCCTGTTCTTCGGCCTGTTCATCTGGGGGTCGGTGATCTACGTTCGCCAGTTCCAGCCCCCAGCGAACGCCCTGAAAATCTACGTCGTCGCCAAGCAGTGGATGTGGAAGATCGAGCACGTCGGCGGCCAACGCGAGATCAACGCGCTGCACGTGCCGATCGATACGCCGGTCGAGCTGGTCATGACCTCCGAGGATGTGATCCACGACTTCTTCGTCCCCGCCTTTCGCGTGAAACGCGACGTGCTGCCGGGACAATATGAAACCTTGTGGTTCCGGGCCGACCGGGTCGGCACATACCATTTGTTCTGCTCACAGTTCTGCGGCACCGCCCATTCCAATATGATCGGCGACGTCGTGGTCATGTCAGCGAAAGCCTATGCCGACTGGCTGACCACCAACGGCGCCGGCGACACGTTGGCTGATCAGGGCAAGAGCCTGTTCATCCGCTACGGCTGTGCTGGCTGTCACCTTGGCGGCGGCACCGTGCGGGCGCCGTCGCTGGCCGGGCTGTACGGCAGCCCGGTGCCGCTGTCGGACGGCAGCACGGTGATCGCCGATGATCGCTACATTCGCGATTCGATCATGTATCCCAAACAGCAAATCGTCGCCAGCTTCGAGCCAGTCATGCCGTCCTTCGCCAACGTCATCCCTGAAGACGACCTCGTGCGGCTTGTCGCCTACATCCATTCCCTGGCCGCGGAGACGCACGGATGAGCCAGATCGTCCTGCCGCAATCCCAGATCAGCTATCTGTCCGATGGAGTATCATTGCGCAGCTGGCTGCTGACCACCGACCACAAGCGGATCGCGATCCTTTACATGATCTCGATTACAGTCTTTTTCTTCCTCGGCGGATCGGCGGCGGCGCTGATCCGCTATAACCTGCTCGTGCCCGAAGGCATGATCCGGTCAGCCGAGACCTACAACCGGCTGTTCACCATGCACGGCATCATCATGGTGTGGTTCTTCCTGGTGCCCGCCGTACCAGTCACCATCGGCAACTTCGTGGTACCGCTGATGCTGGGGGCGCGGGACCTGGCATTCCCAAAGCTGAACCTGGCGAGCTGGTATCTGTTCATGGCCGGCGGGTTCTGCGCGCTGTACGCGCTGTTCGCCGGCGGCGTCGATACCGGATGGACATTCTACACGCCGCTGTCCAGCAACTATGCCCAGGGTCATGTCGTTGCGGTGGTCATCGGCATCTTCATCTCCGGCTTTTCAACCATCGCCACTGGACTGAACTTCATCATCACCATTCACCGCCTGCGTGCCCCCGGCCTGACCTGGTATCGCCTGCCGGTGTTCATCTGGTCGCTGTATTCGACCAGTATCATCTTTGTGCTGGCAACCCCCGTGCTGGCGATCACGCTGCTGCTGCTGCTGTTCGAGACCCTGTTCCATGTCGGCGTATTCGATCCGAGACTCGGGGGCGACCCGCTGCTGTTCCAGCATTTGTTCTGGTTCTACTCGCATCCCGCGGTCTACATCATGATCCTGCCCGGCCTCGGCGTCGTGTCGGAGATCATTCCGGTGTTCGCCCGCAAGGAGCTGTTCGGCTACAAGTTCGTGGTCTGGGCCAGCGTTTCCATCGCGGTCATCGCGTTTTTCGTCTGGGGCCACCACATGTTCGTCTCGGGACAGTCGCTGTTCGCGAGCGTGGTATTTTCCATGTTGAGCTATTTCGTTGCCGTTCCTTCCGCGATCAAGGTCTTCAACTGGCTCGGCACCCTGCACAAGGGGCGTATCCGTTTCGATGCGCCGATGATCTATGCGCTAGGATTTATCGGCCTGTTCACCATGGGCGGCATCACTGGCCTGTATCTGGCCGCGCTGGCCGCGGACGTACATTTGCATGATACCTACTTCGTTATCGCCCATTTCCATTACATCATGGTCGGCGGCATGGTGTCGGCCTACTTCGCTGCACTGCATTACTGGTGGCCGAAAATCACCGGAAGGATGTATCCCGAAATGATCGCGCGCGCCGCTGCGCTGCTGATGTTCCTGGGGTTCAACCTGACATTTTTCCCGCAATACATCCTAGGCTATCTCGGCATGCCCCGGCGCTACCATGCCTATCCGCCGGAGTTCCAGGTGCTGAACGTGCTGTCATCCGCCGGTGCCACGATCCTCGCCGCGGCCTACCTGCTGCCGCTGTTCTACTTGACCTACTCGATCTTCCGCGGCGCCCGCGCGCCGGCGAACCCGTGGGGCAGCCTGGGCCTGGAATGGCAGACACCGTCGCCGCCGTTCACCAAGAACTTCGTCGTAACGCCGATCGTGACCGAAGGACCCTACGCGTTTTCCAAGCACGAGACCCGTGATGTCTGAGGAAGTTGCCCCGCACACGCACTTCCAGTACTTCGATGCCCGACACCAGGCCGACACCGCCCTGTCCGGCATGTGGCTGTTCCTCGCCTCGGAAATCCTGTTCTTCGGCGGCCTGATCGTCGCCTGGATGTTTTGCCGCCACTGGCAGCCAGCCGGTTTCGACGCCGGCGCTCGGGAAACCGTATTGTGGATCGGCACGGTCAACCTGTTCCTGCTGATCACCAGCAGCTTCGTCTATTCCTCCGGCCTCGCCTTCATGGAGGCAGGCAACGCAAGGCGCCTGATCCAGTGCTGCCTCGCCACAATGGCGATCGGCTCATTGTTCCTGCTGCTGAAATTCTACGAGTGGCACATCGACATTTCGGAGCATCTGTTCCCGGCAGGCCCCTTCAAGATCAACGGCGCCGACGCCGGCGGTGCGAGAATGTTCTGGTCGTTCTACTTCGTCGCCACGGCGCTGCATGCCCTGCACATGATCGTGGGCGTCGGCCTCGTCAGCTGGATCGCGCTGCAGGCGCGGCGCGGCGCTTTCGCCGACGGCTGGCTGACGCCGGTTGAAGTCGTCGGCCTGTACTGGAGCTTTGTCGATATCGTATGGATCGTACTGTACCCGATCATCTATCTCGTCGGTCGCGGATGAAGTCCCGGCACCGCTCCGACCTGCTGACCTGGGTGGCCCTGCTGGCGGTAGCGTCCGTGGAGATCGGTGTGTCGTTCCTGGCGATACCGACCGGCGTCCGCCCGATCCTGACTACTGCCGTCGGTCGGCATGGCAGCCATCGTCGCGCTAGGATATATGCGGTTGCTCACCGCGCCCGACATCGCCAAGGGCTTTGCCATCGCCGGGATCTTCTGGCTGACGGTGCTGCTGGGCCTCGCCATGACCGACCCCCTGACCCGCGCGGTATACGCGGTCATCGGCTGACGTCAACAGCAGGTTTTGATCGTAGCCCAGCTTGATCCTGATGCGCGGTCAGGCGTTTTCAGCCTCATGACGCACCAATCCCACGAGCAGTCCATCAGACCGGACCACAAACCCAGTCGGGGAGTTCGAGTCGAAGCTCGCGGTTCCCGAGGGCTCCGTCGAGGCGCTTGAGGCGCTTCTGCGGACGACCGATGCAGGACATGTAGCGCGCCGCCACGAGGTCACGACCTATTTCGATACCGAGCGCTGGAACACGGCGGCATCAGCCTGCGCGTCCGCGTTGCCGACGGGCAGTGCATTCAAACCGTGAAGGCAGATCGTCGGGACAGCCTAGCGGCGGATCGCACCGAATGGGAATGGCCCATCAAGCAGAATAAACCCGATCTCCGCGCGGCTGGACCGTATCCAGGGTGGTCGGCGGACCTGGCGCGCAATGGGCAACGCGGCGCGGCGTCAGCCGGGTGCAAAGGGAGGACACCGACTGAAGCCCTGCGCTTTTTGCTCCGACAGCATGGTAACGTGATACAGCCCTGTTGCTCTGATACCACCCCATCACCGTGACTGCAGAGCCATTTCGTGCGCCAGCGTCAACTCAGAAACCTCGCGGATCAACTGCCGCGCGCGGGCGGTTCCTGTGTGGTCCGCCAGGACGATCGTGCGGGCACGGTCCGCCAGTGCGCGACGGTCCGTGTCGGCAATCGACGTCAAAGCCGCCGTCACATCATCGGTACCGTCAGCGATCAAAACGGCCTCGCGCTCGGGCAGCAGATTGGACAGCCCAGGCCAGCGGTCGCTGATGATCGGCGTTCCGCATGAAGCAGCCTCAAAGAGACGGACACTGGGCGACCAGCCCGCTTCGATCATCGCCGCGCGCGTGATGTTCAGGGTGAAGCGCTGAGCGGCATAGAAAGCAGCATGATCAACCGGCGCAACATGCTCCAGCCGCTCGACATTGTCGGGCCAGTCGATCCCGTCCGGGTATTGCGGTCCGGCAACCACAAACCGCATCCGGGGCAGGCGGCGCGCGGGCTGCAGCAGCAGCCGGTCAAGCGCCGGCTGCCGATCGGGGCTGTAGGTGCCGAGATAGCCAAAGTCCCAGCGCACATCCGCTTCCACCGGCCGCCATCGCTTTTCGTCGACAGCGCAGTACAGCGCACGCGGCCGCCGCGCGCCAAACTCTCCAGCCAGACGGTCAAGCGTCGGTCCGCCGGTAAACGAAAAATACAGATCAACCCGCGGGATCTGCCGAACCGCGATATAATCCGCGACACCCGTGTCGAGGGCAGCCAATGTGACGGGGGTGTCGATGTCGTAAAACGCCGTAATCCCCGTTGCCTGCTCCAGGACGAGGTCCAGCACGGCGATCCCGTCCGGCACGAAGGAGCCGACGATGACGCCCCTGGCGCTGGCGATTCGCGGCCCGAACTTGCGCGCCAATTCGTCAACGGACGCGTACAAGCCGAGCTCACAAAAATCGGGATCCGACAGGTCACGGTTCGCGGCGTACCACGGAACATCGCGCTCCAGAAACAACACCTTCTGACCGACGGCGGCCAAGCCACGCAGCAAGGCACGATAGGTCGTGGCGTGACCGTTGCCCCAGGACGAACTCAGCGACAGCCCGATGAAGACCAGTTCGTTGCTCATGCGGCCCGCTCCGTCCGGCGGCTCGCCATCAGGTCGGTCAGAAGATGGTGCAATGTCGCAGCACGCCGGTCATAGGTGTGTTCGGCCAAAACGCGCCGCAACGCCGCCTGGCCAACCTCCCTGGCTCGCTCGTCGTTCAACGTAGCCACCGCCTCCGCCACATCGATACCGTCGCGGGCCACCAGGACCTCCTTGTCGGGCGTCAGGAACAGCGCGATGCCCTCCCAAGGATCGGTCAGCAGACAGGCTCCGGCGCCGGCTGCCTCAAACACCCTGGTTGCCGGGGAAAAGCCGATCGACGCCATGCTGTCGCGGCTGATGTTCAGCACCATTCGGGCGCTGACGTTCAGAGCGTTATGCGCTGACGTGGGAACGTGGCCAAGCTTCACCACGTTCGCCGGGCAGGGTTTGTCGCCCCAACCCGAGCCGCCGAGCAGGAAGCGCCGCTGCGGCAACCGCTCGGCGGCGCTCAGGAAAAACGAATCGACCCGCTGCTCGCGATCGGGCAGGCGATTGCCGAGGAAGGTCAGGTCGGCGGCGAAGTAGTGCTCCGGCGGCACCGGATGATGGGTGCTGGGGTCCAGCGCGTTGTAGACCGGTACGCAGTCACGGGCCCCGAAGCCGCGATAGGCGGACACGACCGGGTCGCCACCGCCGTAGGTCAGCACAAGGTCAAGATGGGGCATGGCGCGGCAAAGCGCGTGGTCCGACGCACCCGCGATCTCCGCCAGTGTCGCCGGTGCGTCCACGTCCCAAAACAACCGCAGGGCGCCGGGGGCGGCATGGGTAAGGACTCCCTCCAGCAGCGCGTCATCATACACGCCAATGCCACTGGCCTTGATGACCACGTCAGCCCGTGCGGCCTGGGCCAGGACGTCGCGAATGCCCGTTTCGTTCGCCGGGTAGACGACCACGCGGCACCAGGGTGGCGGGTCGATGTCACGGTGGCTCTGCCGGTCGAAGGCGTCAGGTTCAAAGAAGGTGATGTCATAACCGAGTGGCGCCAGTGCCCGCAGAATGCCGCGGTAGTAGGTCGCGGCGCCGTTCCAGTACGACGACAGGAGGCTGGAACCATAGATCGCGATCTTCATCCTACTGCCCCTGCGGTGTCGCTATTGACTCAAGGATTGCCAGCAGTTCGTCCACGCGGTGGGCGCAGGTGTGCCGTTCGCGGATCCGATGCAGGCCGCTGGCGACCAGGGCCTGGGCAAGATCCTGATCATGCCGGATTGCGTTCAGGTGCCGTGTCATCTCGGCCGTGTCGCGCGCTGTAAGAAAATCCTGTCCCGGCCGGAACAGGCCCTCCTGGTCGCTCCAGGGCGCACTGACCAGGGGGATGCCGCAAGCCAGCGCCTCGAACACCCGGATCGTGGGGATGCCCGGCAGAGCCTCCACGTAGGGCCGACGCGGGACATGGATGGTCATCCGATGCTGCGCGAAGGACGCGGGAGCCTCGGCGTTGGGAAGCCAGCCCTGGTAGTCGAGGTCGGTCGCGGCCAGCCGGTCGAGCGCCTCAGGCGGGTAGCGGACACCGTGGACCGAGCCTTTAAGACCGGCCTGACGGGCGGGTTCGATCAGGAAATCGTGCAGCTCCTGGGCGCGTTCGCCATCGCCCCAGTTGCCGATCCAGACGAGATCCTTTTGGGCACCGCTGGGAAGTAGCGGGCGGAACAAGGTCGTATCGGCGGCCTCGTGCCAGGTGAAGACGCGCCTTCCCCAGCCCAGCCGTTCATACCGGCAGCGCAGGGTTTCACCGAACGCCAGCACGGCGTCGTAATCCTGTAGCGGCAACTGCTCGATGGAAGCCGAACTCGGATACGCCGCGATGATGGGTGTCGTGGAACAGCAAGGCGAAGCGGCCTCCGGTCTGACGCAGGCGGCCGATGCGGGCGACCAGGTCCGGCGGCGTCCATTCATGCACGATCACCACGTCGGCGCCGTCCAGCGCCACCTCGTGGTCGAAGCCATGCCCGTAGGTGGTGACGTGCAAGTGCGGAAAGGTCGCGGCAAAGCGTTCGAGCGGGGCGGTGCCCTGGTTTGCGATCAGGTTAGCGCGGCTCCATCCGTCTTCCGGCTCCAGCACCTGTGTCGAATGACCGCGTCGTTCCAGATCTGACAGGATGCCGCGCAGGAAATGGGCGTTGCCGTTGTTCCAGTCGGAAACAACGGAATGGGCGTAGAGGACGAACTTCATGTCGGCACTGCCGGGATCGCGACGGTGGAATAAAGCGCGTGGAGCTGCGCCGACTGGCGCGCCAGGGTGAACTGACGCGCGCGCCCACAGGCCGCGGCCGACAGGCGCACGCGCAAACCGGTGTCTGCTGCCAGAGTGGTCAGGGCGCGGGACCAACCGCCGCTGTCGTTGGGGGAAACAAACAAGGCGGCGTCGCTCCAGAGTTCGCGAAAGGTCGGGATATCGGCCAGCACAAGGGCAGCGCCGGAGATAGCGGCCTCCACCACGGCGAGACCAAATGGTTCGTAGCGCGACGGCGCCGCAAAGATCGCCGACCGGCGCATCAAGGCCAGGATGTCCGGGTGGGGCAGGGCGCCGGGCGTCTGGGCGTTCCGGAAGGTGGCGTGCTGGCCGTTGGGTCCGTTCAAAGGGCCGGCCAGGATGACGGGCCATGGTATGGTTACGGCCGCTTCGTCCAGGACCGCGCCATTCTTGCCTGGATCCCACCACCGTCCGACGCTCAGGACCAACGGGGCCTTAGGCCCGTCGGCCGGTTCGACTGCAGTAGCGTTGTGGATGACGTGCAGGGGCGGCAACACGGTGTAAACCGCCTTCAGGGCGGCCGCGTGGCTGTTGCTGGGCGACGATAACCGCATCGGCGCGCTGGAAACCAGCCTGGTTGCGGTGTGTCTGCCACGTCCACTCGCTCGGAAGATCCGTGCCCTGAACAGCGCGCCACCAGGTCGGCACGCAGGAGTGCGAGGCGACCACAACGGGGCACTGGACGGCCAGTCCAGCCGCCTGCGAGGGCAGGTTCAGATGCAGCAGGTCGGCATTCCAGCCCCGCGCCAGGCCGGCCAGCGTGTCGGTGCCTCGGTTGAGGTCGGCACTCTGCGAGACCGTCCAGTCAAGCGGTTCGTCCGTCCAGACGAGTTCGCTGCGGCCGCACTCGGCGCGCCGGGCGGCATCAGGTTCGGGGCCGAACCCGACCAACAGGCATTCGACGCCGTACGATTCCAGGCCGCGCGCGACGTCGATCGCGTAGCGCCAGACACCGCCCACCGCATCGAGCGTGATCAGCACCCGGCGCAGCATGCTTCCTCCAGGACGGCCAACGGCAACGGATCGCTGGTGCTGGATGTCGCTGAAGTCCTGAAAAGTACGCAAGTAGTGGTCATGTGCGCGTTCCCATGCCTGATCGTCGGGTTCGCCCCACATCGCCCGGTAACCAGGGGAGCTCGGGTAGGGGTACATCGGCACCGGGGCGTTGGCCCAGACGCCGTGGTCGATCAAATGCTTGCGCCAATATTCAACTAGTTTCGGATCGTCCTGATCGACGCCAATCAGGTTGCCCTGAACGAATGGAACATGCCGGCGGGCTTCGATCAGCAGGTTTGCGAGGTCCTCGGTTTCCAGGCGGCATCGTTTGGCCAGGGCTTCCCGGCCTTCGGCGGTCAGGCTTTCGATGCCCGCCTCAATGGAGACGCAGCCGGCTTCACCCAGCAGGCGCAACATGTCCGGCTTCCACAGGTCGATCCGGGTCTGAACCCCGAACACCACATCCCGCTGAACCAGGGCTTCCAGCAGCGCACGTTGGGGCAGGAAGATCTCGTCAATGAAGTAGAGGTAGCGCACGCCCTGCGCGATCAGGTGGTCGATTTCGGTTAGCAGGATGGATAGGTCGCGGCGGCGATACTTGTCGCGGAAGTCGATCTTGGCGCAGAAGCTGCAGTTGTAGGGGCAGCCGCGCGATGCCTCGACCTCGGCGCCGAGACCGAGCTGCGGCCGGTCAAAGCGATGGTGGTGGTGCGTGTGGCGGATGATCAGTGCATCGGGCCACTGCAGCGGCGGCAAGTTGACGAAGTCGTGGGCCGCAGGGCCGCCGGTTATCTTAACTTTACCATCGATCCGGATCGCGATCGATGGGATCACGGACCAGTCGCAGCCGCTTGCCAGGGCGGCAATGATGTGCTCGCACTCGCCGCGTACCACCGCGTCTACATCCAGCTTGTGCAGGGTCGTGGCGGGCGTAACCGACCCGTGCGGACCGACCGCTACGGTGCGGCCGCCGCGGCGGCCAAGCGTCTGGAGAAAGTGGCGCGGCACAAGAAGTTCTGGCGGGGCGCAGCGCCAGAACAGATAGGTCGGTGCCGTGGTCACGACTGTCATCTCGGCCCCGAAGGCCTCGATATCCTGGCAGGCTTGGGTGGCGGATTGCGGCCCCAGGTTGCAGTCGATCAGCAGCGTTTCGTGGCCGTCCTGATGCAGCAAGGCCTGGGCGTATCCGAGCTCCAGCGGCAGATGCGTTTCGCGGCAGCCGAAATAGATGCTGCCGTCAAAGCGCCAGGGCGGATTGACCAGTGCGACCTTCATGCGATGACCTGTCGTGCGATTCGTAGCGGGCTGATGGCCGGAAGATCGAGATCCGCAGCAAGCCACTCAGCGAGGTCGCGCAGCCCGTCACGCCAGGCTATGGTAGGGTGCCACCCGGCCTGCGCGGCCAGTCGACCTGAATCGGCAACGAAGTAGACCTGGTCGCCCGGACGCTGCTGGGCGTAGCTGATCCGCACGGGCCGCCCGGTCAGCGTTGCGATTTCGTCCAGCACGATGCGCAGGCTGACCGCATTGTTGGTGCCGCCGCCCAGGTTGAAGGCTTGGCCGGTCAGGTGGTCTATGTTTTTCAAGACTGTGCGGTAGGCCGTTACGGCGTCGCCGACGTGAAGTATGTCGCGGACCTGATGCCCGTCCCCGTAAATCGTGATCGGTTCATCGCGGAGCGCGCGGATCAGGAAGTGTGCGACCCATCCCTGGTCTTCGGTGCCGAACTGGCGGGGCCCGTAGATACAGCTTTTGCGCAGCACCGCCGTACGCAGACCAAAGGAATGGGCGTAGTCGAGGACGTACTGGTCGGCAGTTCCCTTCGAACAGCCGTACGGGGTACAGAACGAAAGCGAGCGCGTTTCGTCGATGCCGCGATCACGGATAGTCGGATCCACTGGGACGTGGCCATTGGACGTCCGTTGCATCTCCAGATCAGCCAGATCGCCGTAGACCTTATTGGTGCTGGCGAAGACGAGCGGCGTCAGGGGCGCCAGGTGGCGTATCGCTTCCAGAATGGTTAGGGTGCCCTGAGCGTTGACGGTGAAGTCGTCCAACGGGTCGGCCAGACTGGAAGTCACGGCGACCTGTGCGGCAAGATGTACCACGCTGCCAGCATTCGCCACGGCGGCTTCGACGGCGACAGTATCGCGCAGGTCACCTGGAATGACATGTAGTCGGTTGCCATGGCGGGCCGCCAGCCATTTCAGGTTCCGCTCCACCCCTGGGCGGCTGAGGTTGTCGAAGACGATGACGTCTTCGCCGGCGCTCATGGCCGTGTCGGCGAGGTTCGAGCCGACAAAGCCGGCGCCGCCAAAGATCAGCATGGGTTTCGTTTGACGGACAATTTTCGGCGCGGCCAGTCCTGCGGGTCGCCGAGGGATATCGAGGCCAGCACTCGCCAACTGGCGATGCAGCATTTTGGGCCGGCCCGCAACGTCCGTCACGCCCAAATGGTAGTGCCTGGGATCGAAGTACAGTCCTTCCTGCACAGGAACGTTCCGAGAAACGTCCTGCCAGCAATACCAGTAAAATCGGTCGGCTGGAGCGGCCAGGGCCTGACGGAACCGCTCGATCTGGGTTGCCTCATCATGCCGCCAGGTGGAGTAGCCGGCTTCAGTGATCCAGATCTCTGCAGCCGGATTATACTGATCAAGCACCGATCGCATGGTGGCGAGGTGGCTGGTGTAACCGAGCCAGCCGCCGGCCTCGCTGTCCCAGGTTCCGGGAAAGGCGTGGAAGCCCACAGCGGACACGGTGCCGAGCAACCCGCGTTGACCGAACAGGTGCAGCAGGTTGGGGTCGAACGGGCACGGACCGCCGAGGACGGGCTGCCATCCGCGATGTCGCGTCCAATGTGCAGCGGCACCGATCATTTCGCAGAACTGCAGCCAGTCCGGGTCCTCACGCCAATCCCAGTCCAGCAGATTGTTCGGTTCGTTCCACAACTCGATGTGCCGGAAGTGGCTGCCGTAGCGGGTCAGCACATGATCCACAAAGTCAGGAAAATCCTTGAGGCGCCGCGGCGGACCGGATGAACGCCCGGTACGCGACAGTGACGGCGGCGTGTAGTGGACGCACGGCAGAAGGTCGAGGTCGCGGCTGATGGTGGGGATCAGCCAGTCGTACCATGCCGCGCCCTCCGGCGTGTGGTAGGTGGCCCATGAGAGATGAGTGCGGATGAAGGACGCGCCCACCGCGCGCATGCCCTCGATTGCGCGCAGGACCCGGTCGTGCTCACCCGGCCGGAACCACTCGACAAATCCGAAATTGGGCCGCCCAATCTTGCCACAAGCAGTTCTGTCACGAGCACTCATGCCACCAGCCCGTGTGCCTCGAGCTCCCGCTTAGCGTGTTCGCCGCGATCTTGGGCCGTGGATCGCCTGATCCAGTCGGCGAGGGCTGGCAATGCCGTTTCCAGGCGTTGGGCCGGGCGGTAGCCCAGCAAGGTGCGCGCCTTGGTGATGTCGGCGAAGCAGTGGCGGACATCGCCCGCGCGCGCTTTGTCCATAATCTCTGGCCCGATATGTCCCTGGCCCATGGCCTTCGCGAGCATCCAGGCGACCTGTTCTATCGTATAGACGTGGCCGCTGCCGATGTTGAAGATCTGCCCCGCTGCGGCCGGGCTGTCGAGCGCCAGGCGAAACGCCTGGGCGACGTCGCCGACATGCACGAAGTCTCGATGCTGACGGCCATCTTCGAAGACCAAAGGAGGCTGCCCGTTCAGCAGTCGGGCGCCAAAGTTGGCCAGCACGCCGGTATATGGATTGGACAGTGCCTGTCCAGGTCCGAACACGTTGAATAGGCGCAATGCAACTGTCTCAATTCCGTAGCTGGCGCCGATGATGAGACAGCTTCGTTCCTGACTGTACTTGGTCAGCGCGTAAATCGAGGCAAGATCGGGCTCCTTCTCCTCATCGGTCGGCACGGGGATCAAGCGGGCACCATCGGACAGGACCGGATCCCATCCGGACCCGTTGCGGCCGACGCCGCGCCGAACCGAACGAACCGGCGTGCCGTCTTCTGCGGTGTAGCGCCCTTCGCCATACACGCTCATGGACGATGCGACGACGAGACGTTCGACCGGATTGCGGATCAGTTGCTCCAGCAGCACAGCGGTGCCGAGATCGTTGACGCCGACATAGCGGGCGATTTCATACATGCTTTGACCGACACCGACTTCGGCGGCGAGATGGATCACGCCGTCGACGCCCCGGAGAGCGGTCGACATCGTTTCGGGATTGCGAATGTCGCCCCGGATGAGTTCGATGTCCGGCGGTAACGGCAGGGGGACATTGCCATGCACCTGCTCCGACAGATTATCGAGAATGCGGACACTGTGCCCATACATCAATAGTTCGATACAGAGGTGGCGACCGATAAATCCCGCACCACCGGTCAACAAAAGGCACTTCGGCATTCGCCCGCATTTCCTTGTATTTGCGTTCGCGCGATAACCGCGTGCAAGCGTCGGGGTTCCCGTTGATGAAGAAAAAGATGTACCTGTTGAACTGAGGTGGAATCACCTCCGCGGCCGGATCACCAGATCGCGCGCCGCTGGTTTGGCTGAAACTTCCGCTGCTGATTGGCGTTCGGTGGGAACACTTCTCAGGAGAACGGATATGTCAAACGATGAAAGTGCGGCACCAAAATCGTATGATCGTGCGCGGGAGATCACCGAAAAGGCGCTCGAGGCTTTTGCCGAGGGTGACGAGAAGAGCGGCGCGAAGCTGGTCGAGCAGGCAAAGCACGTAAACGAAGCCGCGGTGCGCGACGTTCATGAGGAACTCGAGGAAGATGCGGCGTCAGAGCACGACCCGGAGAAGCTGAGCCAGTCGATGCCGAAGAAAAAACCGAGTTAACCAGGACCGAGAAGGAGACCAATATGAAGAAGACTGCATCCCTTATTGGAGCGGGCGTACTGATGCTGGCGACCGGGCAGGCCATGGCACAGATTTCCCCCGCTGACCGGACCTTCGCGACCAAGGCCGCCGCCGGCGGAGAGGCTGAAGTTGTGTTGGGCCGGCTCGCGACCGAAAAGGCAGGATCCGAGCAGGTTCGCCAATACGGTCAACAGATGGTAACAGACCATTCGCAGGCCAATCAGGAACTCCAAGCGATCGCAAAGCAGCAGAACCTGACACTTCCCACCAGACCCGATGCCGCGAGCGCAGCGACGGAACAGCGCCTGCAGTCCAGTTCGGGTAGTGCGTTTGATTCCGCCTATGCGCGCGATATGGTCGAGGACCATCAGCAGGATGTTGCGGACTTCCAGAAGGAGGCAAGTTCTGGACAGGATCCCGCGCTGAAGGCGTTCGCGCAGAAATACCTGCCGGTGCTGCAGCACCATCTGCAGATGGCCCAGCAGATCAACGGCGGACGGTAAGGGTACGCGCGCCGGGAATGGTTGATCGTGGCGGAAAGGCCGGTGTACAGGCCTCTCCGCCTGTGTCCTCTTCCACGCTGGTGGCGCATGATCGCCGCTGGCACATTATGTCTTAACGGATCGGCAGCCGCGTCCGAGAGGGCGGTCAGCACCGGCGCGGGTGGCGTCCGACTGGCGCCCGAGCGGGCGGCGCGTGATAGCGTGCGGCGATTGAGAGCCAAGCACGGCGCCGATCTTAACTTGGCGGTTCTGCATCGACGCCGCGCTTTACATCGTGCTGGACACGCATGCAGGGCCAGTATCGTGGCAATCGTGGCAGTCGTCCACGTGGCCTGGCGAGGCGGCATCGGCCCGGCTATTTCTGTGCGAAGGGTGTCGCACTCAGGCGGTTATCTGCAGCTGCTGTGACCGCGGCCAGATTTACTGTGCCGGAGACTGCGCCGATCGGGCCCGCCGCCACTCGCTTCCCTTGACGCCCGCATGGACTCCATATCCAATACGCACGTTCGTCGCGTGCTGAGGTGCTCGCCGACCCGCATGAGGTACGCATCGTGGACGGCGCCACGGTGCTCGCCAGCCATCCGCGCAGCTAAGGGCCTGAGCTTGAATAACCGCGTCATCCATCTGGCCGCCTCGGTGCGATGGTATAGTTCCATTCGCCGTGGAAGACGGCGGGTTGGATGTTGAGAGCGGCCATCTCGGCGTCGGTAACCTTGGTGCCCTTCGCATAATCGTTTTCATCGAGCTGACAGGCGACGGTGAGTCCGCTGTCGGTGGTGGTGCTGGCGATCAATTGGACAATGACCAGATAGCTGATCAGCGGCTTGCCGCGCCAGTTCTGGGTGATGAAAGAGAACAGCCGATGTTCGATCTTGTTCCACTTGCTGGTGCCAGGTGGGACATGGCAGACAGTGATCTCGATCCGAAGTTCGTCGGCCAGCACTTGTAGTTCACGCTTCCACAGGCGCAGGCGCGCGCCGTTGCTGCCGCCACAGTCGGCGTTGATCAGTATCTTCCTGGCATCCGGATAACGCGGCGCGCCGACCGCGTACCACCAGCGTCGGATGCTCGCGACGGAGAACTCTCCGGTGTCGGCGCTGATGCCCACATTAACGAATCCGGCATTGGCCGAAACATCATAGATCCCGTAGGGCACAGCCTTGCCGAGTTCAGGGATGGCGAAGTCGTGCACCCGGACCGGCTCCGGGTTCCCCTTGAGCCGTAATTCACGGCCGCCATTCTTGAAGTCTCCGACGAGCTCCTTCTTCTTCGTATCGACGGAAATCACCGGTTGTCCGCTAGCCTGAAACGCCTTCACTTCGGCATTGATATGCTCGAACTGGGCGTTGCGATCGGGATGGTTAGCCCCTTCGCGGGTCTTGCAGTTGGCTTGCAGACTGAAGTTGAGACGCTTCAGCAAGCGGCCGACCAGCTTCTGACCGGCAATGAAGCCCCGCTCGGCCAGTGCCGCGGAAAGATGACGCTGGCTCTTGCTGACCCACCGCAAGGGCGCCTCAGGGTCACCGCGGATCGACGGTTCCACCAGGTCATTCAAAGCTTCCAAAATCCCAGGCTGTGTCTCGGTCGCGGGCTTCTGTCCACCACCCATCCGGCGAACCCGGTCACTGCAGCGTACGGCCCCGGATCGAAGGTCCGCCAGCCCGCGGCCGATGGTGCTGCGCGCCATTCCAGTCGTTCGTGAAACCGCGGCTATGCCGCCGCGGCCAGCCGCGCGGGCTTCACTCGCAGCGAACAGGCGTCGGTCTCTCTCATTGAGGAACGGCTCGAGCGCATCGAAGCGGGCCTGGATGGCATCTGGGTCAATCATTGCGACAGGCTAGATGCCGCAATGGCCGCCATTCGCTCCGACTTTGCCGGAGTCGTTCGTTGCGTTTTTGCCATCTCTACAAGTTTTTCGTGCAACTCGTTTGTTCAGGCTCGGGCCCTAAGGCCGCGACGCCTGGCGTCCCGGCTACCCCTGTGGTGCCCGATGACGGTTGCGTAGTTCCAGGTTGACCCACCATGTTGTTCGGACTGGCGACTTGTCCAACTAATCCGGGCGACGCCGCCGGCCCGGCTGCCCCTCCAAGACCTGGACTTGATCCTGGCGCCGCACTACCTGAGGCAACGCCAGGCGTCCCGGCTGGCCCTGTGGTGCCCGATGACGGTTGCGTAGTTCCTTGTTGACCCGCCACGTTGTTCGGATTGGCGACTTGTCCAACTGATCCGGGCGACGCCGCCGGCCCGGCTGCCCCTCCGAGACTTGGACTTGGCGCCCCGGCTGATCCTGGCGCTCCGGCGCCCCCCACGCTCCCTGCCGCGGAGGAACCAGCGCCGCCAGCGCCACCACCACCACCTCCTCCTCCGCCGCCCCCTCCCGCGGCGAGCACCAGCGATGGCATGGCGAAGCATGCGCTAATCATTGCGGCAGCAATTGATGCTTTTCTCATAACCGGCGGTCCTCGAAGGAATTGCTCGATGAGGGTAACGCCGAGCTGCCCCGAGTTTGATGCAACCTCAAGATCAAGATAGCGTTAATCGGAGCGTCCGAAAGTATGGGATCAGGGGCGCCGGCCCACCGCCAATTCCCTGTTCATTTTCGTCACCAAAACGCACGGCGGCGGGTCATGGGCATCGCGGCGAGTGGGGCGGCGGTCGTCTGCTTCCTCGGCGGATTGCATCCGGCCTTCGCCCCTGCAGTATAACCCGGGCCCCTAGTCAGGTCCGGGCCGCAAGTGGAACTTGAGCCCGCGTCGGTAATGGTTAGATCTAAACATGGTGTGGTGAGCGATGATGCACGGTTCGCGACGCCCGCACGCAGAGTTAGAGAGAACGGAGCGCCCGTAGCTCAGCGGATCAGAGCAGTTGACTTCGGATCAACGGGTCGGGAGTTCGAATCTCTCCGGGCGCGCCAATGCGCGGGTGTATAAAGTACTCATGGAAATCTGCGGCGGGACAGGGCTGCGGCGCACGAGCACGTGTCAGCTAACCGAATAGGCTGAAAATTTTTCGTCGGGTCTCTTGAAGGTGATTTCCAGCAAAATTACCTCGCTGGCGTCGAGGCCGAAATGGCTCGGCGGGGCGCCGTTAAAGCGCCGGCGTCCGTATCCATGTTGCTTCTAGGAGGATGTGGTTATGAGAACTTACGACTTTGCTCCCCTCTTCCGTTCCACCGTTGGCTTCGATCGCCTCTTTGACATGCTGGACAACAGCAGTCGTCCCGACTGGCCGCCGTACAACATCGAGCGGGTCGGCGAAAACGACTACCGCATCAGCATGGCCCTTGCCGGTTTCGCTCCGCACGAAATCGAACTGACCCAGCAGGGCAACACCCTGATCGTGAGCGGTCAGAAAAAGGCTGAACAGGAGCACCGGGAAATGCTGCACCAGGGGCTCGCGTATCGCAGCTTCAAGCAGACATTCAACCTGGCTGATCATGTGAGGGTTACCAAGGCGAACCTGGAGCACGGTCTGCTGTCGGTCGAGCTGGAGCGAGAGATACCGGAGCAGCTGAGGCCTCGCCGGATTGAGGTCGGGGTTCCGACCGCCACCGCCGTGGGTCAAAATAGTCAGCCCCGGCTGGCCGAGCCAAGCAAAGCTGCCTGATTTGTTGGGAAGGGCCGTGTCCGGCCGCTCGAGGTGGCGGCTGGTATGCCTTCCAGGGGCATGACCACCCTTACAAGGTGGCTCCCGGCTTCGCTACTGCCTGGAAGCAGGCGCGTGGCCTGGCATGACGAGGCCCTACGCGCGATAAACACCGTTGCACTAAACCGCTTCGCGGTAATTCTGTGATTTAGACTTCGTTTTTCCAATTCCATGTGGCTTTGTTTGGTTGCAACCGCCGCACACGTCCTTCTGGTCTGACAACTCAACCGCGAGACGATGCGCCGGCGCCATGTGGCGCTGTCCATCTCGCAAAGGAGTTGTCCATGAGCCCGCTTCGCCGTCGCATGATCGACGATATGCAAATCCGCAACCTGACGCCGAACACGCAACGTGTGTATGTCGCGCAGGTCGTCCGGTTCGCCTGCCACTTTCGCAAATCGCCTGAACTTCTCGGGCCGGCTGAGATCCGGACCTATCTGATCCACCTGACGCAGGAGAGACGTCTCGCGGCCAGTTCGATCATTGTCACGGTCTCCGCGCTCCGGTTCTTCTACACCGTCACCCTCAAGCGGCCCTGGGTTGTCGAGGACGACATCCCCGCCGGCCGTCAGGCGAAGAAGCTTCCCGTCGTGCTGAGCCAGGACGAAGTCGCGCGTTTCCTGGGCGCCGTGGACAACCTGAAGCACCGCGTGGTCCTGACCGTCTGTTACGCGACCGGTCTGCGGATTTCCGAAGCCGTCCGCCTCAAGCCCGCCGCGATCGACAGCAAGCGCATGGTCATCCGGGTCGAACAGGGCAAGGGCCGCAAAGACCGCTATGTCATGCTGCCGCCCAAACTCCTCGATATGCTCAGGGACTATTGGAAGCGCACCCATCCCGGAGAGTGGCTGTTTCCCGGTCCGCGACCCGGCCAGCCGATCTCTCCACTCACCATCGATCGCACCTGCCGGGAGGTGAGGCTGCGGTGCGGCATCGGCAAACCGGTTGCCGCCGCATTCGCTGCGCCACGCCTTCGCCGTTCATCTGCTGGAGGCCGGCACCGATCTGCGCACCATCCAGTTGCTGCTCGGTCATCGCAATCTGAGCACCACGGCTCAGTATCTCATGATCGCCACCAGCAAGGTCTGCGCCACCGCCAGTCCGCTGGAGTCTCTCGACGTCGTCTCGCCAACCGTGCCGGACCTCGTGCCCGCCTGACGCGCGGGTTTCGTGGCCCGCGAGGGGCTGGAAGTGGCGGATGTGTTCCGCCACTTCGGCCCGGCTTTCCGTGATCAGCACGGCGCGTCGCTGTCGTCCGCGCGGCGGCGTGCCATGACCGCGATCGAGAGTTGCCGCACCGCCGCGCTCGGCGGTCATGTCGAGCGGTGCGGCGATTGCGGCCATCAGCGCGTCTCCTACAACTCGTGCCGCAACCGCAACTGCCCGAAGTGCCAGGGTCTCGCGCGGGCCCAATGGCTGGAGGACCGTCAGGCGGAACTGCTCGACGTGCCGTACTTCCACGTCGTGTTCACCGTGCCGGCGGAGATCGAGGTCATCGCGTTCCAGAACCAGACCGTGGTCTACGACATCCTGTTCCGGGCGGCGTCGGAGACGTTGCGCACCATCGCCGCCGACCCGGAGCATCTGGGTGCGGAGATCGGCTTCCTCGGCGTGCTGCACACCTGGGGACAGACCCTCACGCACCATCCGCATCTGCATTTTCTTGTTCCCGGCGGCGGGATCGCGCCCGACGGGCAAGAGTTGGATCGCCTGCCGGCCCGGATTCTTCCTGCCGGTCCGGGTGTTGTCGCGCATGTTTCGAGGGTTGTTCCTGCACTACCTGGAGAAGGCGTTCGCCGCCGGCGAGCTGAACTTCTTCTCCGCGCATCGTCACCTGCATGAGCCCGCGGCGTTCCGGCGTTACCTGGCGCCGGCCTGGAACGCCAAGTGGGTGGTCTATGCGAAGCGGCCCTTCGCCGGGCCGGCTCAGGTTCTCGACTATGTCGGGCGCTATACCCATCGCGTCGCCATCTCCAACAACCGGCTGGTGTCCATGGACGACGGCAAGGTCTGCTTCCGCTGGAAGGATTACCGGGACGACAACCGCCAGAAGACGATGACCCTCCCGGCCGAGGAGTTCATCCGCCGCTTCCTGATCCATGTGCTGCCGGACGGATTTCACCGCATCCGCTATTTCGGCTTCCTCGGCAACTGCCATCGTGCCCGAAAGCTGGCGCTGTGCCGGGAACTGCTCGGGATGGCGCCGGCCGGACCGGCAGCCGATCCGCCGGCTGACTACCGCGACCGTTTCGAGGCACTGACCGGACAGTCATTGCGAGAATGTCCGCACTGCCACACCGGCATCATGGTGGTGATCGACTGTATCGCGCCGCCCAAAATCTGCCAGCCGGTTCCGGATACATCATGACCCGGATCGGCGTTCCAACCGCACGAAGCCGAATCGTCCGCCAGAGCGGGATGAGGACGCTTGCGCCGCGACCGCCACGGACGTCGCTGAACGGGGGCCAAGCGGCCAAATCCCGGCTGTGACGATCGCTCGAAGGCTCGTTTGGTGCGGCGAATGCCTGCCCGTTGCGCTTCGGGATGTCCCGAGGGTGCATCGGCAAAGGATGCCGCGGCATTCAATACCCATAGCCCTGGCGGCGGGGGGAGCGGTTTAGTGCAACACGTTTTTCGCTCACCGGCGCGGATTCCAGCCACGGAATCCCGAACGGGGCGGCCTGTGCGCCGCGCCGCCAAGCGAAAAACGCTCTACGATAATTAGTTGGGCGGAATTCGCCCGCCCAGACAAGATAGATTGGTTAGCTTGCCGCCGCACGTCACCATGCTCTCGGCCATGTTTGTCGTTTCCGAGGAAGCTGCCGCCGCGATCCGCGCCACCTTCGAGCAAGAGGGCGAGCTGTCGGCCGCCGTTGAGCTACGCCGGCTGTTTCCCGGGATCACCGACAACGTCAGGGCGAGGGAGTGCGCTCGGACCATCGCCGGCTGGAAGCCGCTTCCCGCTGCGGCGTGTCAGATCCCCCGCTCGCGCCTTCGTAGGGAACCGGGCTCGGCTGACGAAGCCGTGATCCGACTTGAACCCCTAGCTAGTGTCCGTCCATAAACGGGGTTTTTTCGTGGAAGACATTCTTCGGTAGGCCCCGTGCGGCTGTCCCGACCGGTTCCAGTGGCGGCAATTTCCCGCCTTGGCGGCGGGGTAGTTGCAATTGCAACCCTTGCGTGTACCGCTGGGCACGTGCGGGCAGCGGCGTTCGGCGTGCCCAATGCGAGCGGCGGTTAGGTCGTGGCCACGGCTAGTCGCGCACAGAGAGCCAAGTTGTAAGCGACAACCGAGGACCAAACGTATGAGGTGAAGTGTGCCAGCCCGCGCCAAGTGCAGCGTGCCAGGCCAAACGCCCGCTTCAAACAGGAGATGTTGGCCTCGATGCCGGCGCGGAAATTGCGCAGCTTGCGATACACCCAGCGGCTTTTGACCATGGCTTCGATGCCAAGGTGGCCCTTCTTGTGGAAGGCGACATCGCTCACGCCAAGCGCCTTGGCCTGGGTGACGTTGGCCGCGCTGGCATAGCCGCCGTCGCCCGCGATCTGGCGTGGCGGCTGGCCGTGAGACGCAATGTGGCGCTCCAGCATGGGCAAAAAGCGCTCGGCATCGGCCGGATTGCCGGTCTCGACGACGACGTCGAGGATCAGGCCGCTGCGACCGGTCGCCAGATTGATCTTGTGGCCGTATTGCACCTCGCGGCCGCCTTTGACGATGATGTCAGCGTGCGGCTCGAACAGGCTGACCACTTTTTCGCTGGCTGGCACCGCTTCGCCGTCGAACACCCGGCGCCTGGTCTGCGTCATGACGCGCTCGATCAAGGCCAGGTAATGGCTGACCTCGCGGCACCAATCCGCGGCGGTCGGTCCAGCGCATGCCGCCAGCACCACGAGCGCTCGCTCAAGCGCCAGCTTGGTGGCACGCGTGACCGCGATCAGCTCGCGATACAGCTTGGCCTTTCGCTCCTTGCCGCGGCTGTGCTGGATGGCGTGCGCACGCTTTTTGGCCAACCGGCGGTGATCACGCCAGCTGATCGCGGCGCGGCCGGCCAACGCACACGCCTGTTCCAGCAACCGCGTCATCACCCGCACCGCATCCCAGAGCAACGAGCTGTCGCTGGGCTCATGCATCAGCGCTTCAGTGACCGTGCTATCGATGCGAACCATCGCGTCGCCGGCTCGAGCCTGGTTTGCCGGGCGTTGCGCACCACCGCCTGATTGATCGCTTCCCAGCTGGCCGCGGTGATCGCGCTGATGGTCTTCTGAAGCACCGCCTTCTTCGGCGTCCAGCCCATTGGCAGCCGTGCGAAGGCGCGAAACGATGCTAAATCTTCCAGGTGAAACGCCAGTTCCTCGTAGCTCAGCTGGCGGTATTGCTTCAGCAGCGCGCAGCGCAGCACGGCTTCCGCCGGCAGACCACGCCGGCCGGTCTCGCGCACCCCGTCGCGGCGCAAATCGTTGCTGACTAGGCGTAGCAATGGACGATGCTGATCGAGCCACTGCGAGATCTGCTTCAACTCGCGACCGATCTCGTGTGTGGCGAAGATATCGAATAGACTGGCTTGGATGATGCGTTCCTGACGCATGATCGGGCTCCGGCGGTGGGGTATGGATTCGGCTGCAGTGGTGTGCTGCCGAACATAATCGAAGCCAGCAATTCTAAATCCAAGGGGTTGTAGTTATTTTTCGGCGTTTCGGCTCCGTGTTGAGGTGGGTTGAGTGGCGGGACGGTGGGATGCCTGTGGTCAAGGTGGCCGTATCGCGGCCGCGGCGATGGACTGGAGCAGGTGAGGCCAGTCCTGGAAGACAACATAGGCGGTGACAGTCCGCAGATGCTCGAAGAAGCGATACATGGGGCCACGGGCGATGATGGCGGCTCGCCAGGCGAGGACCCCGAGATAAGCGGCGGTGTGGAATGCGAAAGCGAGCAGATTGAGGGTGACCAGGATGCTGGCGAGGGTTTTCTTGCCGTGCCCAAAGTTGTGTTCGAGATTGTAACCGTTGGTCTTGAGCACGTTGAAGGTCTCGTTTTCGATCTTCCAACGGGCGCGGCCGCAGGCGGCCAGTTCGGCGACAGTGTCGCGTGTGATGGCGAGATCGGTGACGAAGCTGTTGTAATAGGTTCGCTTGCCCTTGGCGTTGAAGGTCTCGATGGAGAACCAGTTGACCAGGATGGCATCGTCCGTGGCGCGCAGCGGCACGGCGTTGAGCCAGCGGTAGGTGGTGGTGGTGCGCTTGCCGCGTTTGCAGATGGTCTGACGATGTTCTTGCAGTTCGGCGCCCTGCAGGTATTCAGCAATCGTCTTATGCGAAGCTGGCTTGCAGGTGAGGATGAAGTTGCCGCCGGCATCTTGGATGGCGGCAACGATCGGCTGGCAGGCAAACAGATCGTCGCCGAGATAGACAGGCCGGAGGTGAGCGAGGTCGGCGCCGTGCCGGGCCAGCCACCGTTTCGCGGCATTGCGCTCGCAGTCCTGCTTCTCCGCCCCATCTTGCGGCGCGATAAATTCCGGCGGCAGGGGCAGGACCTGCTTGTGGCCCGGTGCGACCATGCTGGCACCCAGGAAGGCGTGGAAGTATTCGGTGCCGCCATCGGCGCGCCGCCGTGTCGAACACTGCTCGCATTTGATCTTGCGCGAACAGAAGTGCTCGCTCCCATCGAGCGCGATCGGCACCCGCCCGTCAAGACACTGGAACGGTGTCAGTGGCCCCGCTGCCTCGATCGCCTTCACGAACAGTCCGTCGAATGCCGCAGGCGAAGCGCCGTCCAGCATCAGGCGGATGTAGTTGTCGGAGGGGATCGCCGACATGCCGAACAGCGTCTCGCAGTTCGACCGACCGTGCCCCTCCGCCAGCGCTTGCTGATGCCCAAGGAACGACGGGCTTCCCATGAAGAAGATCGAAAACGCCGCCAGACCAATGTCCGCCATTGTGTAGTCGCCGTCGCGCCGCGGGCCTCTGCGCTGGTCGTGCAGACCGGCGCAGACTTCGCTCAACGCCCCGATCATGTCTGCAATGGCGCTCACCCTCGCCCTTGAAATCGACGATCGAGCCTATCCACAAGAGAAAATCACCGCATGCTGTGGGAGCCAGTCAATAACTCCACAATATGTGGCATATCGAACTCAGGTTCATGGTCCGCTGCGAACTCAGAGCGCAACTCATTCGCATTGAGAACCGCTGAATCGAAGCCGCCGGGCTTGACTCGCGATATCGCGAAGCAGCTGGATTTTAGACGATTAGCGTTTATGGACGGACACTAACTAGCGACACCGATGGACTTGGCGCCCAAAACGACAACGAGCCACTCGCAGTGCGATCTCCCAAGCCGTTTGGCCTTCACGCAAAGAGCCGTTGCCAAATCTTCCGCCGTCACCATCTGTAATCATCTGTTGGTGGAGGAAGACCCTGACTAGGCGTGAGATCGGCCCAATGGACTTGACCACCGGAGGGGCGATCATCTTTTCCCTGGAAATTGTCTATTCCGCTTGACTGACATCGATCGTGTTTTACACGTCCAAACGGAATGTGAGCCGCTTTCTTTCCAGTCGGCATCCGAGTCTGGTTCGGCAGTTGCGCGGTTAGTACCTACGTTGACGTTGAGAGGGATGATCATGGACAAGTCGGCGATCTTTAGCGAACTGACCAAACGCAACGCTCTCAGGCAGGCGCACGGATTGCCGTCGTTGGATGTGCGTGCCGAGTACGATCACGCGGTCGCGGCGGCCGCCGAGGGCGACTTTCAAGCCCTCTGTGATGCACACGCTGCCGATCGTGAGGCTATCCGGGAGGAGGTTCTCGCCGAGTACCGCGAGCGATTCGGTCCGGCCTTCGGCTACACGATGGGTGGACGTTGGGCTGTCGGCGAAATGGCAAGAAAGCGGTTTGCCGCATTCATGGCGGACAGATATCGAATGGCACGCCCCATGACCCACGTAGCCAGGAATTCGGTCACCTATGGCGAGGCACGAGAGGACGCTTCTCAGCCGCCGTTGCGGTAACTGATGTCGCCGAGGCTCTTAGAAGTCTGTCCGGAAACTATCCATTGAAATTGCTCAGCTTTCTTAGCATCAGACGAATGGAGGCCAGCCTAAGGAATGCGAGAGCGTTACGGGTCCGGTTCTCGAAATCCTTCGCCAATCGACGACACCGGTTGAGCCAGGCGAAAGTTCGTTCGACGACCCAGCGTCTGGGCAGAACCTCGAAGCCTTGGGCGGTATCCGAACGTTTGACGATTTCGACGGCCAACCCAGGCAATACCCTGGCCAGTTCGGTGCGGAATTTCGGCCCCTGGTAACCGCCGTCAGCGAAGAGCTTTTTCAGAAACGGATACAGCCCGAACAGGGTCGCCAGAAGCAGTATCCCGCCATCGCGCTCCTGAACGTCGGCCGGATGAACCACGGCGTGCAGCAGCAATCCCTCGGTATCCACCAGGATATGTCGCTTCTTGCCGTTGATCTTCTTGCCTGCATCATAACCCGAGGGATCGATGTGAGCGCCGCCTTTTTCGGCGCTTTTAACGCTCTGACTGTCGATGACGCAGGCGGTCGGACTCGCTTGCCGATCGACCAACTCGCGGCACTTCTGATAGAGTTCATAGTGAATTCTCAACAACGTCCCGTCGTACTCCCAGCGTTGGAAGTAGTCGAACAAGGTGCTTCGCGGCGGCAAGTCCCTGGGGATATAGCGCCACTGACACCCCGTGCTCAGAATGTACAAGAGGCCATTTACCACCTCGCGTTCATCGATCTCGCGGCGGCGGCCACCGCGCTTGGCTGGCGGGATCAGATGCTCCAAGTGCCCCCATTCCTCGTCGGTCAGGTCACTTGGATAGCGCAGCTTGTCCCGGTTGTACCGAGGACGGTTTTCAGTGGTCCACATTATGCCCATCGCAAATCGATGCCGTCATGAAATCACAGCAAAGTCAATGGGTTCAAGCCCCCTGTGCTAACCAACTCTAACAACTCGGAAAGTTCTCGGACGGACACTAAGGTGGCGCGGCGCCACCTGCACGCGCTGCAAGTTCTTCGCAGGTAAATACGCCACAACGATGGCGGCGACATGATCATGACACAACGCACTCAACCCGAAGCAGACGAGCGGACTGCGCCGGTCAATCAATTTGATGCAGAACGGGCACATCTCAGGATGGCGCTCGACGACATCGCAGCGGAGGTGGCGGCGGCCATGAAAGCTGCCGAACTCTCGATCGAGGTGCTTTTCATGGACCCGGCCAGCGGTGATGCCCTGATCAACTTCGCAACGGACATGGATCCGGTCCCCAGAGATTGGCCGCAAGTGCAGCGAATTATTTGCCGTATCGTCAGCAGCAGAGTTGGTATCGAGGGGTTGTGCTGTCGGAATGTGCCATGTGCCTCGTCAAGTACCCCAACCGATGGTATTGGAATTCCATATGAAACGAAGGAGTCCATGCTATGATCGCTACAGATCTGCCTGTCCTTGTCTTCAAGGCACAATCCCGCTCCCGTCAATCCCTGCCCTGAAAAAGGAAAACCTTTTTGTCATCGGACTAGACGGCATGTGGAGCAATCTTTACGACCACGGTATAGCCTAGCTGTCCTATATCGGGGACCAACCGCCTGGATATGAATACGCAGTAGTCGAACCAGACCACACTTGGATCAAGAACACTACCTACCTAATCTTCTAATTTCAAATCACTGAGGCATTATCGAAATCAAAAAACTAAGTGTTTGGCTCATACAGGCCAGAGCAGGGCAAAATTGCTAGGTTATCTCTCAATCCAATTGCGGGCATTCGAGCGGTCGGGAGCCACGTCAGCATGATCTGTAACGTGTGAGGTGCCCGCCGTGGTATAGGCCCGTGCGCGTCATTGCACGACAAAACGCCATTTGATTCGATCATCAGCTAGTTGGATGCCGGAGCCGGTGGGTATCCCGTGTGCAGGCCCCAAGCAAGGCCATTGCCACTCGATATGCACGCTGTTAGCCGGAGCCATCCCTTCGCCTTTGATCGCTTTCCCCAGTGTGGTTTGGGGTGATGACCATTTTCACAAAACGATCAAGGAAAATTCTCACTTCATTTAGGCACACTGTAGATAGTATCAGTTGCAAATATAATTTAGTTTGACTACCATTGCTACAAGTAAAAGTGTCATCCAGAACCATGGGCCGCCAGGGCTGACAGGCACCTCTCGGAACGGCTCAAGCCGAACGCAGAAGCCTCGACCCAACGTCGGCTGCTTTGCGCCCATCCGGACAAGGTCTCCTCCTCCCGATACCGGGCACTCGTCAGCTGTCTCGGAAATGACCGCTTACGACTGGGATGGATGAACTCCGGACATTCCTGAAAGCCTTCGCCTGTATCGCCGACCATCCAATTAGATGCGTGCACCAACTCCCGCCCGGAACACAAAGGGGATCCGCGAGAGGCTCGATCAGTGCGACGCCGCCTGACCGGATCGACGTTACAGGAGAGCCGCGTGGCTGGCCGGACGTTTGCCACCGATCGCGGGTCGACGCGGGAGCACAATCGCGGCAGCCTGCATCACGCCGATGACGCCTCCAGCTTCGTCCGCACCGCCCGCGCCGACCGCAGCTGTAGCATTGCCAGCGCCGCGGCGCTCATGGCGGCGGTCACGACCAGGTAGAAGCTTGGCGACAACGGGTCGCCGGTCGCGGCGATCAGCCAGGTCGCGATGAACGGCGCGAAGCCGCCGAAGATCGTCACCGCCGTGCTGAAACTCAGCGACACGCCGATCGCGCGGGTCGCGACCGGGAATTGCTCGCCCAGCAGCGACGGCAGCACGCCGCTGTAGCCCGCCTTGAGCAGTTGCAGCCACGCGACGGCGAAGATGCACGTCGCCAGCGTCGGCCACGACGCCATCAGGAAGAAGCACGGCCATGACGTCAGGACAAACAGCCAGGCCGTGACAACCATGATCCGCGGCCGCGCGATCTTGTCCGACCAATGGCCGAACAAGGGGCAAAAGACCGCGAGAACGACGCCGCCGACCAACGTCGCGGTAAAGCCGGTATAGGCGGGAAGATGCAGTGTCTTTTGTCCGTAGGTCGGAATGTAGAGCAGAATATAGAACGAGCTGTTCGAGATGATCGAGGCGCCGACTGCGAGCACCAGCGACAGCGGATGCTTGCTCAGCAGTTCGCGGATCGGCATCGCCTCGGGGTGTTCGGCTTCCAGGAACTCCGGCGTTTCGGCCAGCCGCGACCGAATATAGAGCCCGGCCGGCCCGACCAGCATGCCGAAGAGGTATGGCAGCCGCCAACCCCAGCTGAGCAGCTGGTCATGGCTAAGAAGCGTGTTCAACGCGATGCCGAACAGCGAGGCGAGCGCCGTGATCAGACCGGCGACGGAGAACTGCCAGCTGGCGGCGAAGCCCCGGCGCTGCGACCCGTGCTCCATCAGGAACGCCACCGAACCGCCGAACTCGCCGCCGACCGAAAATCCCTGCAACAGGCGCGCGAGCGTGATCAGGATCGGCGCGGTGATGCCGATCGCCGCGTAGCTCGGCGTCAACGCCATGAGCGTCGTGCCAAGCATCATCAGCGCGATCGAGAGCGTCAGCCCGGCCTTGCGTCCGTGCTTGTCGGTATAGGAGCCGACGAAGATCGCCCCCAGCGGGCGCACGAGATAGGCGAGCCCAAACGCACCGAAAGTGACCAGCAGCGACACGGTCGGGTCTCCGGTCGGGAAAAACACCTGCGAGATCGTGACCGCGAGGAAGCCGTAAATGACGAAGTCGAACCACTCGAGGACGTTGCCGATCGTGGCGGCGATCACGACGCGCCGCAGCGTCGATACGGGCGGTGCGGCTCCGGCCATAGCAGCATTGGTGGCCATCCCTGCGTCCTTTTTTGAAACCGGCTTTTTTCAGGCGGTATACCCCATATGACCGGCCATCTGGTCACATGGCAAGCGGCGTATACTTGGGGCATCGCCAGGCCGACGCTGGAGCCTCGCCGACCGAGGGCCGATGCTCTGGATAGTCCTTTTTACTCAGGCCACATGTCGGCTGCGACCGGTCGCCGCAATCGTTGTTATGCGGAGTTGACAACAAAGGCGCGCTGCTCATGTCTCGGGCTCGAGATGATGACACCCGACTGCACGTCCTTCTCGTCATCGTGTTAGCGGGGCAAGAATATCGGACATGGCAGCCTTCCATGCGAAACGACACGGACGAGATAGCTTGGCCTACGACGGAAGAGCAACCTGATTCGGTGGTCGCACGGGCCTCGCGGCAAAAGCGCCGCACGTTTCGGACCCGATGCATAGAGGGCGACGACAGGACCGGTTGGAACCGACGCTCGACCACCTCTTTTTGTTGCGGTCGCCTATCGCTCGGCCAAGCACTGGCCGGGATTCCCACGATAGCGAAGTGGCCTACCGGCGGTATGCCGGGCGGCGCCCGCGATCCTACGCGCCCGCGATCGACCCACACGTGCAGGAGAACATCCGCCAACCTACTTGCGTCTGGAATCAAACAGGCGGTCGGGGTGGCTGAGAATTACCATCCGCTGGCGTAAGCGCGACAGCATTGCCCAATAGGGCGACGCCAGAATAGCAAGAAAATCAATGGATTATGATGATGCCGGCGCACAGAATTGAACTGTGGACCTACTGATTACGATCAGTTGTGCTCTTTCAAGCCCTGCAGCCAACATTTCCCTGAGCTGGAGCGGGCGGACATGAATCCCGCCGTCCCTGGCGGAACGACAAGGTTGGATCGCGAGTGGGCTTTGGACGGGCACACCGCGTATCCGGCTGGATGAACTCTGGCCCACCAAATGAAAGCGCCGCAGATCGGCCCCGATAACGACACCAGACTATCAGGCGGGCTCAGCCCGCTCGTCGTGTTATCCCGGTGTTATCCCAACAGTCCCGGTGCTTTGCGGAACCTTCGCGACTACCTGAAGCGCATCGGCAAACGTCCGGCGTATCGGCGGGCGATGGCGGCAGGAGACGCAGGCATGACTTCCAGTGCTCAGCTGACGAACAGCACCTTCCGCCGTGGCGGCCACCGACGTTCACGCACCACCTCGGACGAGAGCCAGACCATCGATCACCCGGGCATTTCAATATCGGTAAATAAAACATGGATGCGAGCGGCACGTGTCGGAGCGCATGGCTCCTGGGAACGTGACGCCGTCGGTTCCGGTTGTCGCCAATAACGTGCTCTCCGACGGACTTTGCCAAGCCAGCGTCGCTGCTTGGTCGAAGGTCGCCGGCGCGGCAGGCGCGTCGCGGCCATAAAGGTCATGGCGGACCTTAACAAACGTAAGGGCTTTCGCGCCGCAGCTTGGCTCCATCATAACACTTGGCTCACCGAGGCTGGCCGGTGGGCCCGGCGGACCCTCATCGCCAAGGGCCGCCTTCTCCGCGATCCCTGCGCGCAAAGAACAAGTCTAAGCACGAAGAACGAGCCCTATAGTTGATGGCTTGCGCGCCCCGAAAGCCAGTTCGGACATAGTGAATCGCCGGCCATGCGTCACTTGCCTGCTGCGTCCGCCAGCCGCAGCATAGGCGGCAGAGGGGACACGGAAAACATGCAACAGGACATCTATGACTTCATCGTCACCGGTGCCGGATCGGCGGGTGCCGTGGTCGCCTGCACGGCTTTCCGAATCCGGCCGCCACCCGTCCTGCTGCTCGAAGCCGGGCCGCCCGACACCAATCCCTGGATCCACATCCCGCTCGGCTTTCGCCAAGACCTACATCGACCCCGTGGTCAACTGGAAGTTCGAAAGCGCGCCGCAGCCGACTTGGACAACCGGCGGCTCTATCTGCCGCGCGGCAAGACCCTCGGCGGCACCAGCTCGATCAACGGCATGGTCTATATCCGCGGCAACCACGCCGACTACGACGAGTGGCGACAACGCGGCTGCGTTGGCTGGGACTGGGACTCCGTTCTGCCGTATTTCCGCAAGGCGCAGAACCAGGCCCGCGGGCGAGAGCGAATATCACGGCACCGGTGGCCCGCTGAACGTCTCCGACCAGCCGTAGTCGGTTCGAACTGGCCGAAGCGGTGCTGGCGGCCTGGAGCAGGCCGGCATCCCGCGCAACCCCGACTTCAACGGCGCCGACCAGGAGGGCTGCGGCTATTACCAGACCACCACATCGAACCGGCGCCGCTGGAGCACCGCGAAGGCCTACCTCGACCCGCCCGGTCGCGGCCAAACCTGACTATCCGCACCGGCGCCCATGCCACCCGCGTGCTGACTGACCGATGGCCGCGCGACCGGCGTCGAATACATGACCGTCGCAGGGCGGCCGAACCGCGACGGCACGAGCGGAAGTGATTGTTTCGGGCGGCACCTACGGCTCGCCGCAACTTCTGCTGCTGTCGGGACTTGGGCCGGCCCAGCACCTACAGGACATGGGCATCCAGGTGGTGCGCGACATGCCGGCCGTCGGTTCCAACCTGCACGATCATTTCAACACCTACATGAGCTGGCGTTGCACCCGTGCGATCACCCTGAATGACCTGGAGAACTCCTGGCCCCGCAAGATCACCGCGGCCATTCGCTACGGCCTGTTCCGCTCCGGCCCGATGGCGAGCAACGGTATCCATGCCGGGCTGTTCACCCGCTCCGATCCCCGATTGGAACGACCGGACCTGCAAATCAACCTGCTCGAATGGAGCACGCAGGAGCGCACCAAGGATCGCATCGTCGCCGCACCGGTTTCCGGGCTTTACCCTGAGCCCGGTGCACCTGAAACCGGACGGGCGAGGTTCGGTGCGGCTGGCTAGCGCCGGATCCACTGGCGCCGCCATCGATCCTGTTCGACTTCTTGCGCACCGACTACGACATGCGTGCTATAGTGACCGGCATCCGGCTTGCCCGCACGATCGCCGCACAACTGGCCTTGCGGCCCTACATCGCTGAGGAGATCGCGCCCGGGCCGGCAACGACCTCAGACGCCGACATCGAGGCCTTCGTGCGCCAGACAGGCGTTTCCAACCACCATCCCAGCAGCACCTGCGCGATGGGAACCGGAACGAATTCGGTGGTCGATCCGCGGCTACGCGTACACGGGATCGGCGGCCTGCGGGTGGCGGACGCATCGATCATGCCGTCAGTCGTTGCCGGCAACACCAATGCACCCAGCATAATGATCGGCGAGAAGGCGGCAGCGATGATCTTGGAAGATGCGAGGGCGGCGTGACCCGGGCCCCCAACGCGCGCCGGCCTCGGGCCGCGCCCGGATCCGCGCTGCCGTCAGCTCCCTCTGCGCGTGATCCTGTCGGCTCGGCGGCGGGTCGGAGCATATAACAATCCGCTTCGGCTTTCGAGGCGTGGGGCAACGGAAAGCTGACGCCGCGCTCACAACGAGTGGGACGAATTCACCTCTTTATAGGTGTTTCCTGATACGTCAGGGAATGGCACGGCGAGATCGGTCGCGGACATGTCTTGACTGGCCTACTCTTTGACCTCGGCAATCAGAGTGTTGCCGACCATGACCTCCGGCATCCCCTTGGTAAATTCAAGGACGTTGTTCCTCACCCAGTTCGCTGCCTTTTCGTTAGAGGCAAACGCCTCATCGGCGCTGTCAAACCTGCTGATAGTGATCAGCACGTCTGGGCCGCCATCGAGCACTTTGCCGCGGCGAAAGTGCGGTTGCCACGAAACCGCATCGGTGATCGGATAAAGTGGTATCAGGGAACGTTGCGCAAAATGTCCGATCCGATCACTGAGGAGCTGTTCCGTAACGCGATCTCGGCAATTGGCGACGAGATGGTGCTGACGATTTACCGAACCGCGTATTCGGGTGTTTTGAAGAACATCATGGACTATAGCGCCGCGATTTGCGACGCGCAGGGGCGGCTGGTGGCGCAGGGCCTGTCGCTGCCGGGCCATCTGTGCTCGATCCCGGTGGCGTTGCGGGCGGTGCTGGCGCATTTCGGCGATGATGTGGATCCGGGCGATATCTTCATCAACAATGATCCTTACGACGGCGGCATGCATTTGCCGGATATCTTCATCTTCAAGCCGCTGTTCGCTGACGGCAGTCCGATTGCCTATGCCGCCACGATCTGTCACCACACCGACGTGGGCGGGCGTGTGCCCGGATCGAATGCCTCCGACAGTCTGGAAATCTACGCCGAGGGGCTGCGGATCCCGCCGCTGAAGCTGTATGAAAAGGGCCAGCCGAACGCGACGTTGTTCCGCATGATCGAGCGCAACGTTCGTCTGCCGGGCCGGGTCTTCGGCGACATCCGGTCACAACTCGCTGCCTGTGAGATCGCGGCACGAGGGATGACGGATCTGGTCAACCGTTACGGCGCCGACGATGTATCGACGCTGATGGTGGCGATGATGGACTACTCCGAGCGGTTGACCCGGCAGTGCCTGCTGGAATTGCCCGATGGCGAGGCGACCTTCACCGATTGGATCGATGACGATCAGATCGACGTGGGCACTCCGATCCCGCTGGTCTGCACGATCCGCAAGCATGGCGACACGATGGAGGTCGACTGGACCGGCAGTGCGCCACAGGTCAAAGGATCGATCAACAATACCCTCAGCTATACCGCGGCCATGAGTTTCACGGCGGTGAAATCGGTGCTGTCGGTGAATATGCCGAACAACGACGGGGTGTTCCGTCCGATCAAGATTATCGCGCCGGCGGGGACGATTACGCATGGGAAGCTGCCCGCTGCCTGCGCGGCGCGCGGGCTGACGGGATTTCGCGGCGTGGATTGCGCTTTCGGTGCGCTGGCGCAATTGTATCCGGACAAGGTTTTCGCCGCGTCTGACGGCGGCAATACCGGCCTGACCATTGGCGGCTACGACAAGGATCTGACCCCGTTCATCTATGTCGATTTCATCTCCGGTTCCTGGGGCGGGCGGCCATGGGCGGATGGGCTGGACGGCAACACCTGCATGTTCGCCAACATGGCGAGCTTCTCGGTCGAGGTGATCGAGGCGGAGAACCCGCTGGAAGTGCTGGACTATGAATTTGTCCCGGATACCGGCGGCGCCGGGCGGTATCGCGGCGGAATGGCGCAGCGCAAGACGTGGCGGATGCTGGCGGACGAGGGGATTCTGCAGGTCCGCGCCGATCGCCAGACGCATCGTCCGTACGGGCTGCAAGGCGGCGGCCCTGGCGCGCCCGGGCTGAACGTGATGAACCCCGGTCTGCCGGGCGAGGCGAAACTGCATTCCAAGATCACGATGAATCTGACGCGCGGGGAGATTTTCCGGCACGAACTGCCCGGGGCCGGCGGCTGGGGGCCGGCGTTGGATCGCGACCTTGATCTTGTCGCCCGTGACCTGCGGGACGAACTGGTTACGCTCGAAGCGGCGGCGCGGGATTATGGCGTCGTTGCTGCCGGTGATCCGCCGGTCATCGACGTCGCCGCAACCGAGGCCCTGCGTGCCCGCCTGCGCAGCGAACGAAAGCCATTGCCCGCCGTCGCGTGGGAGCCGGCGGCATGACGCTGCGTATCGGCGTCGATATCGGCGGCACGTTCACCGATCTGGTCGCGATCTCGAGCCGACGGGGTCGTCACGACCCACAAGACCGCATCCACCCCGCACGACTACGGCGAGGGCATCATCGAAGGGCTGCGTTCGCTGCTCGCGGATCGGCCGGGCGAGGTCAGCGACGTTCTGCACGCAACGACGGTGGCATCGAATGCCGTGCTGGAGGCGAAGGGTGCGAAAACAGCGCTGATCACCACTCGGGGTTTTCGCGACATCCTGGAGATCCGCGACCTGCGCATGCCGGTGTTGTACGACATCGGCTGGACCAAGCCGCGCGCACTGGTGGAACGTCGTTTGCGTCTGGAAGTGATCGAAAAGATGCGCCCGGACGGATCGGTGGCTGTTCCGCTGGATGCGGCGAGCCTGGATCCGGTGATCGCCATGTTGCGTGCGGAGAACGTCGCCAGCGTCGCGATCTGCCTGCTGCACAGCTATGCCAATCCGGATCACGAGCAGGCGGTTGCCGCGGCGGTGCGGGACGCGTTGCCGGATGTGGCGATTTCGGTCAGCAGCGAAATCCTGCCGGAGATCAAGGAGTATCCGCGCACCAGCACGACGGTCATCAACGCTTACGTGCAACCGGTCGTGCGTGCCTACATCACCGCGCTGGATGCGAGGCTGCGCGCACTGGGCATCGAGGCGCCGCTGCAACTGATGCAATCGAACGGCGGCCTGGCCTCGACGGCGTTCGCCGCGGAATCCCCAGCCCACATCATCGAATCCGGTCCCGCCGCCGGCGTCGTCGGCGGTGCCGCCCTCGCCCGGCGCCTGAACGAGCCACGGATCATTACGTTCGACATGGGCGGAACGACCGCCAAGGCCGGCCTGGTCGAGAACGGCGAGGTCCTGCGCACCGAGGCGATCGAGGTTGGCGGCGGGGTGATGGCCGGATCACGTCTGCTGGTGGGCGCCGGCTATATGCTGAAGCTTGCCGGCGATCGATCTGGCCGAGGTCGGCGCCGGCGGCGGGTCTATCTGCCGGCTGGACAGCGCGGGCGCGCCGAAGGTCGGACCGGAGAGTGCCGGTGCCTCGCCCGGCCCAGTTTGTTACGGACTCGGCGGCACTGCGCCGACGATCACGGACTGCAGTCTGGTACTGGGATATCTGGATCCTGGCGGGCTGACCGGTGGCACCATGCGGCTGGACCTGGAGGCGGCTCGCGCGGCGATCCACCGCGATCTGGCTGTGCCCCTGCGCTGGTCTGTCGAGGAAGCGGCGCACGGGATGCTGCGCCTGGCGTCCGCAACGATGATGCGAGCGATCCGAGCGGTGTCGGTCGAGCGGGGACGCGATCCGCGGCAGTTCGCGATGCTGGCGTTCGGCGGCAACGGGCCGTTGTTTGCGGCTGGCATCGCCGCGGAACTGGGAATGTCGCAGATCATCATTCCGCCGCTGCCAGGCGTGTTCAGCGCGTTCGGGTTGCTCGTGGCCGATGCGGAACATCATGCCCGGCAGAGCATCTGGGTGCGTCTGGATGTTGCGGATCCTGTGCGGATCAACGACATCATCGCTGGGCTGACCGCGGCCGGGGCGCAACGGCTGGGGCGCGATGGCTTTGGCATGGAGCGACAGGTTTTTCAGCGCGCTGCGTCGGCGCGTTACGCCGGACAGTCGAGCGAGATTGAGGTCGCACTTCCCGATGGCGATATCTCGCCGGCGATGATTGCGGCTCTGTTCGCGGAGGAGCACGAAAAGACCTATGGGTTTCGTGCGCCGGGAGGGGAGCCCGTGGAGTTGATGGGGCTTTCGGTCATGGCGCGCGGATTGCCGGAGCGGCCTCGGTTGCCGGGTCGTGTTCGGCCGTTCGTGCAGGGGGTGCCTGCCGGCCGCCGGGCCTGGTTTCACGGCGAGGGATGGGTGGAGACGCCGGTCACCGACCGCGCTGGGTTGACCAGGATGGCCACCGGTCCGCTGATTGTGCAGGAATACGACGCTACCTGTCTGGTGCCGAAGGGTATGAGCGCGCAGGTGGACGGCTTTGGGAATATTCGGTTGGACCGGGCTGAATGAGCCAGTCGTCTCGAGGCGCCCACGAACTCACGATCAAGATCATCGGAGGCCTGCCGGAGTAGTACTCCCCGGCTTCCGAACTGCCGCCGATCGCGTCTAGTTGCGTCTATTCATCTACTTTTCGTCTATTTTGCCCGGCTGTGTTTTGGCACTACCGGCGGATGACATGCCTCGCCTAATCAGGGAGGTCTACGAGACCTTGTCGACAGTTGGCCTTCCGCCAGTCGCTCGTGAAAGCGGAGAAATAGCGGCGGCGAACCAAACCCGACAGACGCTGATCCACAACGAGCGCACAAAGCTGCTCGCGAGTGCGATCGATCGGGCTTCGACGTGCTTTTTGACGGTCGGAATTGCCACCCCGGTAGCAGGCCGTCTATCTTATGCGCCTGATGACCTCCCGGTTTGGTATTATATTGCGGCTATGGTCGTGTTTGCTGGGATCAGCGCCTTGCTTCACGGGTTCGCGCGGCACCTGCTTGGAGGGCTACGGTAATGGATAGCTTTGGCTACACCATCTTCGTGTTCGTCCCGATCCTAGCTCTCGTGCTCGGGGGCATCGCCTGGGCCGTTCAAACGCGAGCAAATCGACGTATCGATGCTCTTTGGTCTTCAGATCATACCGCCAGCGCCACCAATAGCAGTGTCCTCGGTGCTGGGCCGGTCAGCCGAAGTGCTGGATCGGTCGGCCTATCTGGCAATGCTTATGTCGTCAAAAGTTCCACGATGACTGCGCAATTCAAAGAGGCGGTTCATTCTAAATGAAGAAATGATCGATGAAGAGTATCGGGGCTATAATCTGACGGCCGTCCGACATAGCGGGATATGGCAAGTCAGCATTTACCCGCTATCCGTGGGTCAGATTGTCCCCAAGCCCCGAGGGCGGCGAGATGTTCCGCCTTTGGTCTACTTTAGACCAAAAACAGATAAATAGACGCAATTAGACGCCGCTGTCCGCGCACCCTCGGCGCAAGCTGCGAGCGTAGGAACGCCGAGCACTTCCGTGCCGTATGTGATATGATTGCCCAAGAGCGAGGCGGCGCTGTAGCAGAACGGATGGATCGACGCCGTGGCCAGGGGCCATAAGACCGGCGGCCGTCAGAAGGGCACGCCGAACAAGCGTAACGCCGACTACGATGCGAAATTCGCAGAGGCGGCCGAACGACCGACGGCCTGCGGCGGCTCCGGTTTTCTGGACGGTGGGATAAGCTAAGGGCTGACCGGTCCAAAGAGGCGTGAGACGTGAGCGTAAAGAGAAAGCAGCACAACGCGGACTTCAAGGCGCGCGTGGCGATGGCGGCGCTGTCAGGCGAGAAGACCCTGGCGGAACTGTCATCGGAATTTGGTGTCCATCCGACGATGATCAGCACCTGGAAGCAGGAGCTGGCAAAGCGCGCGAGCGAACTGTTCGCGCGTGGCAACAAGGCGACGGCGGTCGACGATGCGCAAAGGGTGATCGACGATCTGCACCGCAAGATCGGCCAGTTGCAGGTCGAACGGGATTTTCTTGCCGGGCAGCCCGCCATCTCCCGTCTGCTGAGAGGCGGGCGATGATCGCGCCGAACGCGGGGCTGTCCGTCAACCGGCAATGCATGCTGCTCGGGATCGCGCGCAGCAGCTTCTATTATCAGCCGCGGCCGCCGTCGGCGGAGGAGTTCGATCTTCTCAATCGGCTCGACCGGATTTTCACCGAGCATCCGGTGTATGGCAGTCGTCGGCTGCAAGTGGCGCTGTTGCGCGAGGGGATTTCCGTCGGGCGCCGGCGCATCCGACGGCTGATGCGCAAACTGGGACTGTGCGCGATCAGGCCGAAGCGCAACACCAGCAAGCCGCATCCGGAGCACAAGATCTATCCCTATTTGCTGCGCGACAGGGCGATCGCTCAGTCGAACCAAGTATGGGCAACTGAGATTAGTGTGCCGCGGCAAGCGGCGTGAGAGATGGGGGACGGTCCCCGCAATCGGCTTGCAGGAGCAGGTTGCAAACCACTGTAAGCGGCGCGGGTCAAAAGCCCGGGTCGTGAGCGTTACGGAAAAGGCGCCGCGAGGCGTCAGGTGGGAGACAGGAAGGCGAACAACCGTGAACTGCCGTTCAAGTGTCGAAAGTGCTCAGATGACGTCGAAACCGGTGAGTGATGTTGCGCCGGGATCAGTCTGGCCGATACCTGCTTACGGGCCAGGTGGCGTCCGGCATAGAGGCAGCGCGATCCTGTTTCAGGCTCTTACGTTGAACCGCGGGAACCTTCGGCGGCGATGCGAAGCGAAAGGCACAAGCCGACAAGGCGAGGCCGATAATAGCGATGCGCCGCCAAGGGACGGAGCCGCTCGTAGTAGCGATGAAGCCGCTGTAACGGCGGTGGAGCGAAGGGGCGGCGTCATCCAGTGGGCATGGGGGATCAACCGGGCAACCGGGAGGAATCCTCCATGACGGCCGCTTGACCTCGAACAAATACGCCGGGTGGATCCTGCGGCCGCCTTCACGAACCCGACCGGGACCGAAACAGTCGTCATCCGTTGGCATGGCCTTCATCCGGGCCACCGTCGCGGCACCGTCGGCCTTCGCCGCTGCCGGACCGATGTCGGCGACCGCCTTCAGGTAATGCAGAGTGCAAGAGTAATCGCCGGCCTGCGCCAAGTTGGGCCACAGCGTCACTTTCGGCTGGATACGCTTCTGG
Organism: uncultured Pseudomonadota bacterium; assembly: GCA_963832865.1. GTDB lineage: Bacteria > Pseudomonadota > Alphaproteobacteria > Acetobacterales > Acetobacteraceae > Rhodopila. Next base: position 216,819 of record CAWHWH010000060.1, on the reverse strand, counting down.
AAGCCGCGGGTCCGCTCGTTCAGGTCCCAATAATAGGTCTCCGACAGCCGCAGTCCGGCAGCCATCTCCATTCGGACGCCCCTCCCTGTCGTATCGGTCGTTGTTGTCTGACCACTTGAGCAAAAACCTATGCGGGTGCGAGAGACTTCCGCCGCCGAATCCCACCTCGCGCCCGATCAAACGATAGCCGCGTCCGGTTGCGGCGAGTGCCAGGACCTTCGCCGCGAGCCGGTCGGACCTGGACGCTGGTCAGGTTGGCGGCCGAAGCGCTCTCCATGCGCTTTCGCCGTAGCACGGACGAATTGCCCGCCCATCGGGGCAATCCGGGATTATTATCCGTTCATGCGGGCACGATGTTTATGCACATCGACCAACAGCTCAGGGTCGCTGCAATGGGGCTATCAGGAATTAATTGCGTGGAAGATTTTCGTGTGCTTGCGAAGAAGCGCCTACCGCGGATGTTCTATGAGTTCGTTGACTCTGGCTCCTGGTCAGAGAGCACCTATCGCGCGAACGAGGCAGACTTTCAAAAGATTGCCTTCCGGCAGCGCGTGGACATCGACATAGAGAACCGCAGCTTAGCCACGATTCTGGTCGGGCAACCCGCCGCAACACCCGTGGCCATTTCGCCGACGGGTCTGGCCGGGTTTCTGCGAGCTGACGGCGAAATCCTGGCGGCGCGGGCCGCGGAGCGTTGTGGGATTCCCTACGGGCTTTCCATTGGCAGCGTTTGCTCGTTGGAAGATATCCGTCAATTCACCACGGCACCGTTTTGGCTCCAGATATCCATGTTGCGGGATCGGGACTTCCTGGAGCGGTTGATCGAACGCGCCGTGGCTGCGGATTGTTCGGCCCTCATCCTGACGATGGACTACCACCTTGTGGGGCAGCGATACTGTGATTTGAAGAACAGGCTCTCGTTGCCGCCGAAGTTCGATCTGGGGCATCGGGTGGACATGCTGACGCATCCCGCTTGGTGCCGCGGCATGCTGAGTACTAAGCGACGCGGCTTCGGCAACGTGATTGGCCATGCTAAGGGCGTGACTGACCTCGCCTCGTTCGCTGCCTGGCAAGCTCAGCAGTTCGAGCTCAAGATGAACTGGAACATGATCGAGTGGATTAAGCGGCGCTGGAATGGCAAGTTGATGGTGAAGGGCATCCTGGACGCCGATGACGCCCGCCACGCGCTCGACTCCGGCGCCGATGCGATCAGCGTCAGCAACCAGGGAGGACGCCAGATCGATGGCGCGCCGTCGAGTTTCGAGGCGCTGCCATCTATCGTGAATGCGGTGGGTCGGACCATGGACGTGCTGCTGGACGGTGGCATTCGCAGTGGACAGGACGTGCTCAAGGCGGTCGCACTGGGAGCGAAGGGCGTTATGATTGGGCGCGCCGCACTCTACGGCCTCGCGGCTATGGGTGAGCCCGGCGTCCTAAAGGTCATCGAAAATCCTTCCCAAGGAGCTGGACTACACGATGGCCTTCTGTGGGCGGTCGAACATCGTCGATGTTGACGAGAGCATTCTCTGCCGCAGTCCTCACGGGCCGTTACGGGTGACGCCATAGAACGGGCATGGCTTCACGCTAAGCCGAACTGACCGTGAACATCTCATCGATCAAGTTCCATGTCGCCGCTGGACGTCATGCATTACGCTCACGATCAAGATCCATCGGAGGCCTGCCGGAGTAGTACTCCCCGGCTTCCGAACTGCCGCCGATTGCCGTCTAGTTGCGTCTATTCATCTACTTTTCGTCTATTTTCTCCGCCTGTGGGCCGCATCGGCGCGGTGCCTGAGGTGGGCCCTAGATCAGCAGCGCGTCGGTGCCCTCGTTGGCCAACATGTAGCCAGCCGAATGACGTAGAATGTGGGGATAGACATGAAAGCCGATGCCAGCCTGCTCAGCGGCCTCAGCGATCACCCTGGCGACCACCTCGGCAACCGTGCCCTGCCGCAATTATCTGTTCCTCCTATACCCCGCGCAGCGTGGATCGGCGCCTGCCACTTTTCGAATTGACCGCCACGTGGTTGCGACGATTCCCCTCGAGCGCAGGAGTTCCAATTCGTCCAAGGGATCGCGCCTTGCTGGCACTCGATGGCTCGTGCTTAGAGTTATATTTTCTAGTGGTGCGGAGGTTGGATCTAGATCCGCCCGAGGCTTGAGCTTTTGGGTCGAGAACTCTTTACGGAGCAGGAAAAAAACGCGTGACGACCGAGCTGCCAGCGCATGTTTCGTTGAACACAGTGACGCGCACTATGGTGATGATTTGCACCGTACTGGCCACGCTGATGCAGTCACTCGACAGTACCATCGCCAACCTCGCTCTGCCCTACATGCAGGGATCGATGTCCGCCAGCCAAGAAGAAATCAATTGGGTGCTGACCAGCTACATCGTGGCAGCAGCGATCATGACTGCGCCCACTGGATTCCTTGCCGCTCGGTTCGGTCGTACCAGGCTGTTTGTCACCGCCATTTGCGGCTTCACCGTGACGTCGATCCTGTGCGGCATTGCACAGTCGTTGGACCAGATCGTGATTTTCGGGTCCTTCAGGCCATGCTCGGTGCTTCCCTGGTGCCGTTGTCACAGGCCGTGATGTTCGACATCCATCCACCCCAGCAGCGCGGCGCAGCGATGTCCGTATGGACGATGGGTGTGATGACCGGACCGATCTTCGGTCCTATCCTTGGCGGGTGGCTTACCGAGAACCACAATTGGCGCTGGGTCTTCTATATCAACGTCCCACGCACGGAGCCGCAATGCTCAATCAGGAAATTCACTCGGCAGTCCCAAATCGTTGCTTATAATTTTAAGCTGATTCCTCGCAATGGTTACGATGCCGTTAGTGTTTCTGACACGGTCATCCCGTCGGGAGTGAGCCTCCGGTCCGCTCGAGCTCCGGCTTGCGGCTTGTAGGAACTATGCGTCATGACTGCACATCATGTTCGGAACCAACAGATGGCTTCCGCCGCCGCTGCTGACCACTGCATGACTGAAGGCACATCCTGTTGAACGGCTACTTCCAAAAAAGCGTAAGAGGAAAACATGGTTGACACGTATACGTCTGTTCTGACAATCATCGCCACAGCACTCGTCGTTCTCGCGGCCCGATAATGTAACCCACACGGCCCTTGCACAAATCGGTTTCACGAGGGTGCGGGTATGCGATGAGCAAAACTGTGCGCGGCTAATTCCAATTCAGCAGAGCGGACAACGAAGAACGATCATGGAGCTTACCTGTGGTTCCAGCCCGCTAGTTTGGACGGTTTTTGGAGGTCAGCGGGGTGGTTTGGGTGTGGCGCCTCTGGCGCGGCGCCGCCCGACCATGCTTGTGGCCACCGCGACGAGAGGCCGATCCGGAGGCGTGAGGCCCTCCGGCGGCAACCGGTCGCTTTCGCGATGCCACTGACCACTTCGTCGTCGCGCGCCCGGCTGAACCGACGGAGTTGTTAATCACCGTATATGAAGGTCGGCATCGCATTCAGGGCGTTCTTGCTCGCGCCCGGCATAGTGATCTTCGTCTGATCCTTCGACCGGCGGCCATCAGAAGGGCACGCCGAACAAAGCCACGGTTCGGCTCGCTGCGAAGTTGGCCGCGCGGAACGAACGGTTCACGGGCGAGATGCACGCCTAAATCCAGCTGTGCGACCGCCTGGTTCAGCTTCAAACCCACGAAGATGGATGATGATGACGACAACTACGCTCCCCTGGAAGCGACCGACGCCGAATGGTATGCGCTGGCCGACCGAAGTAGTACAGATCGACCGGCCGATCACGCTAGCTGGCGCCGCTGCAATGGCGCCGTGTGCGGTGCCCCATTCCAACAGGTGCCCAGACGGCGAAATCGTCATGATCGACCTTGCGAAGTGGATGGCGATCCGCGTTTCAGAATTCCTGGCAGGGAGCGTCGTAGCATGAGCACCCGTTTTCGATCTTGGACATCGGTCGCCGCATCAACAGCCTGAGCGTCGCATATTGCGATCTCGACGACGACCCCGATATCCAACAATCGACGAACCCCGGCCCGATCCAGTTCAATTCAAGATCCGGCGCTGAGTTTCATGTACCGTCCCGTTCGTCCGTTGGTATCGCAGCGCCATGTCAACCCGCTTGTTCATCGCTCGGCGCAAGTTCGCGGATCACCGGTATTTCAGCACCACTCCGCGATGATCCGGCTGAGACCGAGATCTGGCTTCCCGGGCAGTCCCGTGATCGATCTTGGCCACCACTTGGTCGTCCACCTGGAGCTTCGGTATGGCGTTCTCCCTCTATGCTTACCCAGGCACGGATCGCTGAACGGGGCGAGCGATCGGCCATCTCAGATTGGTGCTTCGTCGCCGGGATGATCCTCAGCTCTAGGGCCTGCTTAATCGTGGCCTCCATTAGCGAAGCCTATGTCGTCCAGCATGACATGCACGTTCTCGCCCGACACCGCGACCCACTCGCCCACGAGGCGCTTCTGTAGCACCTCGATCGCCTCTGCCGGGGTCATATTCTCCATCCGTGGCGTGAAGTTCAGCGGATCAGCCTAGCCCTCTCCTCTCTTACCCAGAATGTTACCCGAGGCTTGAGGTCGCTGAGGCGGATATCTCCAACATGCTGATTTGACTGGCGCGCCCGAAGAGACTCGAACTCCTAACCCCCAAATTCGTAGTCTGGTGCTCTATCCAATTGAGCTACGGGCGCCAGTCAGGCGGCGGGGTGTAGCGGAACCTCTTCACGGTATCAACCCCTACGCGTCGGTGCCGCCACCCGATCCACGGCTAGCCGGCCCCCGCCGTCAAACGTCACGAAAACTACGCTGCGAGTTTATCCAACTCCCGCAGGATCGACTCGCCCATAACGCCGGTGCCTACTCGCGCCGAGCCCGGCGCCATGATATCCGCGGTTCGCAGGCCATTCTTGAGTACGTTGACGCAAGCCTGCTCGATTAAAGCGGCATCTTCCGTCATACCGAACGAATGGCGCAGCAGCATCGCGAAGCTCAGAGTCTGGCCTAGCGGATTGGCGATGCCCTTGCCGGCTATGTCGGGCGCGCTGCCATGAATCGGCTCATATAGCGCGTGCCGCTTGCCGGACGGCTGGACGGCGCCCAGCGTGGCGGACGGCAACATGCCCAGGCTACCGGTCAGCATCGAGGCCAGATCCGACAGCAGGTCGCCGAACAGGTTGGAAGTGACGATGACGTCGAACTGCCGCGGATTGCGGACCAACTGCATGGCGCAGTTGTCGGCATACATGTGCGTCAGTTCGACGTCGGCAAACTCCCGATCGCGCAGCGCGGTGACGGTCTGCCGCCAGAACAGACCGGACTGCATGACGTTGGCCTTCTCGACGCTGCACACCCGGTTCTGCCGGTTGCGGGCGAGTTCGAAGGCGACGCGGCACACCCTTTCGATCTCGTTGGTCGTATAGGTCTCGGTGTCGAAGCCACGCTGCTGGCCGTCGGGCAAGATCTCGACACCGCGAGGGTCGCCGAAGTAGATGCCGCCGGTGCTCTCGCGAACGATCATCAGGTTTAGACCGCGCACGATGTCGGGCTTCAGGGTGGATGCATCGACCAGCGGGTCCAGCACGACGGCGGGGCGGAGGTTGGCGAACAAATCCAGTTCCTTGCGTAGGCGCAGGATGGCGATCTCCGGCCGAAGGTCGAAACCAAGCTTGTCCCATTTCGGGCCTCCAACCGAACCGAACAGGATCGCGTCGGCGTCCTTGGCCTTCTGCATCGTGTCGTCGGTAATGGGCGTGCCGTAGGTGTCGATCGCCGACCCGCCGACGTGGTCGTCCGCGACGTTAAACGTGACCATCCGGCGGCGGTCCATCCAGTCGATCACGCGACGGACCTCGCGCATCACCTCGGGGCCGATGCCGTCGCCGGCGAGTATCAGCAGATTCTTGTTGGCTGGCATCGGGATGTCCTTTGGCTAAGCGCGTAAGCAACAGTCAAAGCAGATGAAGCAGGCCCTTCAACCGATCAGGCGGCAGTAGTCGAGGGCATCCAGGGCTGGGCCTGTCGGCGCCTTGCCTCGAACCCGTCTATCTGGGGGGCGTGTTGCAGGGTCTGACCGATATCGTCCAGCCCATTCAGCAGCGAATGCTTCCGAAAGGGATCGATGTCGAAGGAAATTTCCTCACCGTTCGGCCGGACGACCACCTGGCGAGCGAGATCGATAGTGACGCGCGCGTTGCCGCCCAACTTGGCGTCGTCGATGAGTTGGTCGCAGATGGCGCGCGGCAGGCGGATTGGCAGGATACCGTTCTTGAAGCTGTTGTTATAGAAGATGTCCGCGAAGTCCGGCGCGATGATGCAGCGGATGCCGAAATCCAGCAGCGCCCATGGGGCGTGCTCGCGCGAGGATCCACAGCCGAAGTTTTCGTGCGCGATGATGACCCGCGCGTGACGGTAGGGTTCCTGGTTCAGCACGAATTCGGGCCTTTCGTTGCCGTCCTTGTCGAACCGCAGCGGGTCGAAAAGGTGCACGCCAAGGCCGGAGCGCTTAATGGTCTTGAGAAAGCGCGCCGGGATGATTTTGTCGGTGTCGATGTTCTGCATCGGCATCGGCGCGGCAACGGCAGTGAGGGTCGTGAAGGGTTCCATAGGTGTATTCCCTGCCCTAGATGTTCTGGCGATGGGTTGTTAAGGTTATGAAGTCATAATGATCGGCATGAGAGGTGGTTACGTCTATGTCATGTCGAACAGACCGAACGGGACGCTTTACGTAGGCGTGACGGCGGAATGTGCTTCGGCGGATTTATGAGCACCGGGTAGGGGCGGTTGCCGGTTTTACTCAGCGATACGAGTTGAAGCGGCTGGTCTACTTCGAGCGCCATGAGGAGATCGTCTCGGCTATCCAACGGGAGAAGGCGATCAAAGGCTGGCGCCGGGCGTGGAAGGTCCGGTTGATCCAGCAGTTCAATCCGGGGTGGGAGGATTTGTATCCGTTGCTTGTCTAGTTCATGGGTGACGGCTTCACGGGAGAGGCAGCGAAGCGCCGCGCCCTCCAACCCGTCATGGTGGGTGAAGGCCCACCATCCACGGCTTCGGTTGGTCGGAACATGTGCCCGATGGCCGTACGGTTTATCTCCCCCTTTTTCTCGTTGTCGCATCCGATCCGTACGGCGCCATTAATGCAAGTGTTTCCGTCTGGGATCGTCGCGGCCCAGTCGTAGATGGTCGGCCTGCGCCGACCACGACGGGGGGACTAATGTCGCCGCGCATCCCTCACACCAACTGCCGCACGTCGGTTAGTCGGCCGCTCACCGCGGCGGCGGCGGCCATCGCGGGCGACAGCAGGTGCGTGCGGCCGCCCTGGCCTTGGCGGCCCTCGAAGTTGCGGTTCGACGTACTGGCGCAGCGCTGACCCGGCGTCAGCTTGTCGGGGTTCATGCCGAGACACATCGAGCAGCACGGCTCGCGCCACTCGAAGCCGGCTTCAAGCAGAATACGGTCGAGACCCTCTTCCTCAGCCTGCCGCTTGACCAGACCAGAACCAGGCACCACCAAAGCCTGTACGCCATCGGCAACCTTTCGACCCTTGGCGATGGTCGCGGCCGCACGAATGTCCTCGATCCGGCCGTTGGTGCAGGACCCGATGAAGACTACGTCGATCGGCAGGTCCTGCATCGCCTGGCCCGGCGACAGAGCCATGTATTCCAACATGCGGTTCAACTGCGCGCGCTTGCCCTCGTCGGGTTCGTCGGAGGGATTGGGCACGACGCCGGTGACAGGGACCACCGCTCCAGGGGTCGTGCCCCACGTGACCATCGGCGCGATCTCGGCCGTCGTCATGCGCACGATGGTGTCATAGTGCGCGCCGCGGTCTGTCGGCAGCGTCTTCCAGTAGGCGACGGCCTGTTCGAATGCCTCACCTTTCGGGGCGAATTCGCGGCCCTTGATGTAGTCGAACGTGATCTGATCGGGGGCGATAAGGCCGGCGCGAGCGCCCGCCTCGATCGACATGTTGCTGACCGTGCAGCGGCCCGCCATGTCGAGTGCGCGAATAGTGTCACCGGTATACTCGATGACGTGGCCGTTGCCGCCGGCGGTGGTGATCTTGCCGATGATCGCCAGCACGATGTCCTTGGCCGAACAGCCGAAGCCCAGCGTGCCGGAAACGTCGATCTGCATGTTTTTCGCCGGGTTCTGCAGCAGCGTCTGGGTGGCCATCACGTGCTCCACCTCCGACGTGCCGATGCCGAAGGCCAGCGCGCCCAGCGCGCCATGGGTCGAGGTGTGGCTGTCGCCGCAAACGATGGTCGTGCCGGGCAACGACAGACCCAGTTCCGGCCCGATGATGTGGACGATGCCCTGCCGCACATCCAGGATCGGGACGTAGGGAACGCCGAATTCGACAACGTTCTGCTCCAGTGTCTCCACCTGGACGCGACTGTCCTCTTCCTTGATGTCGGAGGGTACCCTGGAGCCGACAGTGGGAATATTGTGGTCGGCGACAGCGATGGTCAGATCCGGACGGCGCAGCTTGCGCCCGGCACTTCGAAGACCCTCGAACGCCTGCGGGCTGGTGACCTCGTGGAGAAGGTGGCGGTCGATATAGAGAATGCAGGTGCCATCGGGGAGTTTCTCGACGACGTGGCTGTCCCAGATCTTATCGAAAAGGGTGCGTGGCCTGCTGGCGGACATGTTTGCTCCCGGGCGGTGTGCGGTCGAAGCCGCTGATTTGGACGAACACTTCGCGTTGTGCAAGCCGTTCGGCGTCAGCGCAGCCATGACAGGGCGCCATTGGCCGCCGCGACGCCCGTGCTGAAGCAGGCCTGCAGCAGATAGCCGCCGGTTGGAGCCTCCCAGTCCAGCATTTCGCCGGCGGCGAACACGCCAGGATGGTCGCGCAGCATCAGGTGCGCGTCCAGGGCGTCCGCGCGCAGACCACCGGCGGATGAAATCGCCCGGGCGATCGGAGCGGTAGCCACCAGACGGATAGGCAGCGACTTGATCAACGCTGGCAGATCGGTTGGCGTCAGCACCCGTATGCAGTGCTTCTTGCACCAGCCCGATGGCTTCCGGCGCAAGCCCCGCTTGTTTTCGAAGCGTGTTCGCGAGCGACTGGCTGCGACGTGGGCCACCGAGGCGATCCTCCAGCACCGTCAGGCTGAGATCGGGACGCAAATCGACCCGGATTGTCGCGGTTCCTTCGGCCTGGATCGCATCGCGGAGCCAGCCGGACAAGGTGTAGATGGCACCGCCCTCGAGGCCGGTCTCAGTGATAACGGCCTCGCCGCGGACGGTATCGGGCCAAAGCGGATGGACAAGCGCTTCAGCGGCCGGCCGGCGAAACGCGTGCGAAAATGTGGCGACCAATCAACGACGAACCCGCAATTGGCAGGCCGGAAGGGGGCAAGCAAACCCGGCAAATGGGAGGCCCACTCGGCGTCGGAGCCAAGACGCGGCCACGACGCTCCGCCCAGTGCGAGGATGGTCACGGACGGACGATCGAGCACCACCCGATCCGGCGCTTCGAAGGCCAGGTCTCCGCCCGCGTTCCAGCCGATCCAGCGATGCCGTGTCCGAATCCGCACGCCCAGGTCTGCTAATCGCCGCAACCAGGCGCGCAGCAACGGCGAGGCTTTCATCGACGTGGGGAAAATCGCGGGCGCTCGAGCCAATGAAGGTCGGTTGGCCGAGCCCGTTGCACCAGCCGATCAGCGCCTCCGGCGGAAACGCCGCAATTATCGGCTCCAGCCATGAGCGAGCGGCGCCGTAGCGGGACAGAAAAACCGGCATCGCTTCGGCGTGGGTGAGGTTCAGACCACCTCGCCCCGCCAACAGCAGCTTGCGTCCGACGGAGGGCATCTGGTCGTAGAGCGTGACCGCGACACCCTCGCCCGCCAGGACCTCGGCCGCCATCAGGCCGGCGGGACCGCCGCCGATCACCGCGGCGGCCGGGTGGTGGATCAGTTTGAATGGTTTCCGAAAAGAGTGGAAATTGGACATAGGACACTCCTGCCCTCAGCGGCTGTTTGCGCCCATGTCGGCCACTTTGGATCATCATCTCGACATCCCCGAAAGCGGTCCTTCGTTCGAAGTGTCAGCAACGTCCGAGGAGTATCTCCGCGTTGGAGATCTAGGCAAGCTGGCGTCTGACCAATGAGCCTAACCGCGCCATCATCCCCTTTGCATCGCCGACATCGATCGTTCCAATTGCTAGTTCGGCATCAGAGCCCGTCACGCGATACCGCGTAGTGAAGTGATCCGTGCCGCTAAGTTCGGCGTGATGGGGATAAAGCAGCATCATCCGTGGGCAGCGATATATGCGGCTGTAGGCCAACAGTTGATAAACGTCCGCTTGGGCTATGCCCAGCTTCGGATCGTCAACGCGGGCGCTTAGCCGTTTCCATTTGGTGTCGACCACTAACAATGTCTCGGAGCCACGCCTAACGAGGATGTCGGGGATGGTCTGGAAGCGGGGACATCCATCGCCATCAAGTTCGTTCAGGCAGTAGAGCCGACCGCCCTGTCGCTGGACTATGAGCCCGTCTTTGGCGAGCGCTCGGCCCAGCATCCTTGCGACATATTCCTCAAACAACGTGTTCATCTCGAACAGCAGCGAGAAGCCCAGCGCTGCGCCGCTTGTCGTTGTCTGGAACCGCTCTCCAAGTAGCAGCTTTGCAAGGCTCAGAAGTTCGCGCCAACGAAGATTGGTGCGGTCAAGCACTACCTCATCCCAGCGCAATACGGCGATCGGTACGTCTGCAATGTCTGCATACGCGAAGGCAAGCTCGCGCAGCATCCGTTGGTTCTCGGACGAGCGGGCCACTTGCGCCAGGCGCTTGACCGCTGACTTCATGATCCGGTTCAGGGTGATATCCGGTGAGAGATCATCGTAACGGCAGGCCAGCTTTTGGGGCGTCGCTGCCAACGTCGTGAACTGCCGGGTTACGTCCAGCCGGCCTCGCAGAGCGGACAGGTCACCCTCATGGCCGACATACCGGCGCGGCAAACCGGTGCGCACGGCGTCGACGAGTTTGTGGGTAAACAGTCCGATCAGCACCTCCAGCAGGTTGTCGCGCTGCCAGCCGAGCTTGGTGACGCGACCGCTATCAATTTCGACATCGAGCGCAACCGCGAGCATTTGGACGAGACGTCGACGAATGCTGCTGTCGCTGGGGTTACCAGTAGCGTCTCCAAGCCCCTCGATCTTCGGCAAAATTTCGAGAGAGCAACCCTCGGCTGCAATGACGCCAACCACTTGCCCGGCGCGCAGATCCCGCCGGCCGTGAGCAAGGATACGCGCGCCTCCTTCGCCACCTAACGGCGACGATCTCGCGACTGCAACCAGCCGGTCCGCAGCCTTTTCCGGAATTTCCCGCTCTCCTTCTCCGTAGGAGATACGTTGCCATTCAAGGACGGTGCGCCGTATCACCGAAACCGCTCGTAGGCGTCGTTGGCGAAACGCTCGCGTACCGTCCAGCGGTAGCGCTCAACTGCCTCACCGTCGGCACCGAAGCCGTCTGGCGCCTTCAACAGTTGCCGGTCCAGAAAGCCGCCCTGTCCCTCGGCGTCGCCGAGCACCAACGCAACCTTTCGCCAATCCTCGTAGAAATATTCGGCGAGCAAAGGAATCACTTTGCGGCGGATCACACTCTCGATCGCCGTCTTGTTCCGACAGCCGATGAAATACGCGTGGCCTATCTGGTGTTCGCGATCAAATAAATATTCTATACGCGCGTTGATACGCTGCAACATCACTCTTAGTGGCACGCCGTCCAGTTCTGCTGGCAGGCAGGTAGGATCAGGCATCAGTTCGCGGAAATCAAAGCGCCGCCGGAGCGCGGTGTCGAGCAATGCAATCGAACGATCTGCCGTGTTCATCGTGCCGACGATGTGCAGATTAGGAGGTACACCGAAGGTATCGCCAGAGTAGGGCAGCTTGACCTTCAGCTCATTCTTCGCCCCGATCCGCTTGTCCGGCTCCAGTAAGGTGATGAGCTCCCCGAACACCTTGGAAATATTTGCGCGATTGATCTCGTCGATGATCAGCACGAACTGGTCGGGCGCAGCATCCTCCGCCATGGCCCGCCCGGGAAGCAGACGAGCCAGCGCCTCATGCTTCAGATGATCATTGCTCAGGAGATAACAGGAGCGCTGGACGAAGGGCTTATCATAGAGTGTATCAACTGGCAGCGGCTCCGCAGGCAGCAGTAGCCAATGCACGGCTCGGCGATGAGAGTACTCGCCTATGCCGCTGGGCTCGTACCGATATGGTCCGGTAATTTGTCCAATCGCCCGAAAATGCGAGTTGCCCCACGAAACAACAACGAGGTCGCCCTCGCGCATCAAGCTGCGGAAGGGCCAGAGTTGGGAGATGTCGCTGCTGCTGCCCTTCTTTTCCGGGTCAACCTTACGCCATTGATCGCGGATGGCATTGTAGCCTGCGTCGCCGTCATAGCGGGGATCCGACCAATCAATGTCTCCGCCCCAGCCCAGGCCGATATAGTTGTCGGTGATCGCCGCATCGAAGATATGATCTTCAACGCCGGCCCGTCCGAGCGACATCTTGAACACCTGCCTATCGCCAATCTCGAAGCCGCCTGTATGTCCCGCGGTCTTTCGGGCTTGCTCGGCTAGGGCAGATATCTCGCGGAATATGCCGCGCCTAGGTGTCAACCGAAAACCGGATCGATCGTCGCTTTCCTCGGTCCCGGTAGTTGGCCTAAGCCCTTCGACAAAATCTTCATATGAATAGTTTTGATGGAATGTGACGAAGGCGATTTGCCCAGCCTCGATCAACAGGTCATAGCTGCGCTTCAATTCACTTCGGTTTTCGGACACCGGCTTGCCACACAGGCGTACCGCCTCGACTGCCGTCGCGAAAGTTTTGCCCGTCCCCGGCGGCCCATAAAGAATCAGGTTAGTGGGTTCCGACAGGGCCGGCTCTGGTTCCGTGGGCGTCCTGACATTCTTGGATGTCGGTTCCGGCTTTGACTGAGCGGTCTCCGAGGCTACATCCGCTGCGCTTGGGGCGGCACCCAGAATGGCGTCGATCCGCTTACGATACCCAGCGGCTTCGGCCAAAAAATCGGCCTTTTCTTGCTCGGTCTTTGCCTTCGTCTCGGCCCATTTGATAGTGCGCGTTTCCCATGCCTTCAATGGCGCCAGGCTCACCTCTGTATCCTGCGTCATTTACGCCACCTTCTCCTTTGACACCCTCGCCTATGCCAGAGTCACCCGCGCGAGCAGCATGACATCGGGCCAAGTAACGACCGAGGAGCAATACGATTTGCGGACCGCCACGTTATAGGTTCGATCCAGCATCAAATCTAGCGAAGAAGGGAAATAACTCATTTTATCACGCTAGCGCTTCGCGTTAGGCGGCAAAGGCCAGAAATTTCGACACTACCACGCCTCTTGGCGACCTCTGGACGCCGCCGGCGGGGCCATCCAAGTTTGGATGGAATAGGGCTCTGCGGCCCCCAATCTCGACCGGTTGGGCTGTGACTACGCAGGACCGCTCGGGGTCCAAAGGGCCATTCAAACTCAGCCACTACCGCCGGTTTCGGTCACGTCTGGGTCAGGAATCCCCTCACCTCGCGCAGAAAGAAGTCGAGCTGGTCATGGTGGACCCAATGCCCGGCTTTCTCCACACCCAGAACGCGGGCGTTGTTGAAGTATGCTAGCCGTCCGTCCTCGGCCGGGTTCTTCGCCCAACTTTCCAACCCGTAGACCAGCAACGTCGGGCACTCGATGGCCCCCCAAAGCTCGGCGATCGCCTCGCGGGTCATGTCGTAGGGCGGCCACAATCGGACATAGTGGTCGAACTTCCAGCTATAGGTGCCATCCTCATTCTGGTTGACACCATACTGCGTCAAATGCCGCGCCTGCTCAGGCGTCAGGTGCTTGTTCTCCTCCTGCATGCGCGCGTAGGCCGCTTCAACCGCCGGATAGCGGCGCGGCTGGCGGCCGGACAGCCCGCGTTGTGCGTCGATCCAATGGCGCATCCGTTCGGCGATGGGCTTCTTGTCGGACACGCCGTCCTGCCCAGGGCCCGGCCCGAGCCCCTCGATCGCGACGATGCGGCGCACATTCTCCGGATAGATGCCGGTGTAACGCAGTGCGATATTGCCCCCGAGAGAGTGAGCAATGATGGACACTGGCGCGAGGGCCTGCTGATGGATCAATTGCGCGAAATCGTAAATGAAGTTGGCCATGGTGTAGTGACCTGACGCCGACCAGGCAGAATCGCCGTGCCCGCGCAGGTCGGGCGCGATAACGTGGTAGTCTCGACGCAGATCGGCGGCGACCCAGTCCCAATTGCGGCAGTGGTCGCGCCCGCCATGCAGCAGGATGAGGGGAGGCGCGTCCGGATTGCCCCAGTCCACATAGTGCAATCGCAGACGTTGGGAGAAATAGACGCGCGAGGTCGGTCCGGATTCCGGCAGCATACTCATCACCCGATCGGCGGTTTTTTCTTGTGCCAGGCTGTTGCCCGTTCATAAGCAGCGGCAACCCGCAGCACCATGGCGTCGTCGAAGTAGCGGCCGACGAACTGAACGGACATCGGCAGGCCGTTGCGTGACAGGCCCGCCATCATCGCCAGGGCCGGGTGGCCGGTTACGTTGAACGGTGTCCTAGCCTGACGGGGATAGGTGCGTGCGGTCTCCTCGGCGTCGGCGATGCGGCTTGCTGGGTCCATCGAGCTGGCACACAGCAACACGTCGTAGTCGCGCAGGCGGTCCTCGACCGCGGCAATGACCTCGGTGCGCCGGCGCTGAGCGCCGACATAGTCGCCGGCGGTCATGAACGCGCCCGGCAACAGACGGCGGCGGGCGAGTTGGCCGTAGTCGCCCGGACGCTCGCGCAGCCAAGGCGCGTGAACGGACCAGGCCTCGCTGCACAGGATGACGCGATTGATACCGGCGAATTCCGTCAGCGCCGGCAGGGTGACATCGTGGACCTGGGCACCTTCGGCTTGCAGGACGCGGGCCACGTCGTTCAGCGCGGCGGCAACCTCCGGATGGGCTGGCAGGTCGCGTTCGTGGAAATGGCGAACGAAGCCGATGCGGAGGTCGCGGACGCCTCGGTCCAACATCCGGCCGAAGCCCCGCGCCTGGGTCGCGGCACTACCCGGGTCGGCCGGATCGTGGCTGGCGATGGCATCCAACATGAGTGCGGCGTCCGCGACGGTGCGGGTCAGCGGACCGACGTGGTCCAAGGTAAAGGACAACGGAAAAACCCCTCGCCGCGACACCAGACCATATGTCGGCTTCAGGCCGACGATGCCGCAGGCACTGGCAGGATTGCGTACCGATCCGCCGGTGTCGGTGCCGAGCGCGACCGGGAACAGCCCGGCTGCGACACCGGCGCCTGATCCCGACGACGACCCGCCCGGATGGTGCAACAGATTCCAAGGATTGCGCGCCGGCGGAAACGGTAGGTCGAAACTCGGTCCCCCGATGGCGAATTCATGCGTCGAGAGCTTGCCGATGATGATCGCGCCGGCCTCGCGCAGCTTCCGGGTGACAACGGCGTCCGCCTTGGCGATGTTGTCGACCAGGATCTTGGAATGGCCGGTGGTCGGCAGACCGGCGACATCGATGATGTCCTTTATCCCGACAGGCACGCCGTGCAGCGGTCCGCGGCTGCGCCCGGCCGCGATCTCCTGGTCCGCTCGTACCGCGTCGGCCATCGCACCATCCGCGTCCAGGCGGATAAACGCGTTCAGCTTGGGATCCAGCGCCTGGATGCGCGTCAGCAGGTCGAGCAGCAGTTGTCGCGGTGTCAGTGTCTTCGCGGCGTAGGCCTGGGCAATCTCGGTCGCGGACAGCCAGTGGCTTGCGCTCATAGGCCAAGCCCTGCCCGCATCGGCGGCCAGGGTTCCGCGGCGGGGTCGGTCGGAACTTGCACCACGCCGGCGTTCCTCAGCGCCTGTTCCGCCGCCGCCTGCACGTCCTCGGGAAACAATTCAAGGGCCTTGTTCAGGCCGGCGGCCTGCGCCAGCGCGATGACAATCTGGTCCATTTGGCACCACTCCGCGATGATTTATGCAGCGCGATCATGCGTCCTGCCCGGCGGCGTGGAAAGATGCAGTGCGACAGCAAGTCTCAGCGCGAGACCCATTGTCATCGTGAGGCGTTAAGCGATACCGCGAGCCGGGTGCTGCCGGACGGCGGCGAAACACGCAATGTTGGAGAGGGGGTCACCCCATCGACAGACGCCGCTTATGGGATAAAAAAAGGCGGCGCGGCCGGGGGAAAGTGGCCGCACCGCCAAAGTTTGTCGCGCACTGTGTGGCGCGACTTCGGGGAGGAAACAGGACACCGCCTAAGCGGCGCCGTGGTTGTATGTAGAAGCAGAATATTAACGAAAGGTTAACAAATGGTTGTTCGAGCGAAGTGTTTCGGTGGTTTCAACCCAAGGTAGCGAATCATGAGCACTCTACCCCTCGTTGGGCTAAAGGTCCTTGAAATCGGACACTACGTCGCTGCCCCGTTCTGCACCCGTATCCTGGCCGACCTTGGCGCCGAAGTTATCAAGCTGGAGCCGCCGGGTGGCGATCCGTTTCGCGGATGGGGTGCTGCGAAAGACGGCAACTCCGTGTGGTTCAGCATTCATGGTCGAAATAAACTTTCAATCGAACTGGACTTGAAGAAGGATCGCGATACCGTCCTGAAGCTCGCCGCCCGCTCGGACGTGCTGGTGGAGAACCTCCGCGCCGGTCAACTGGAGCGCCTTAGGATCGGCCCCTCGGAACTGCACGCGGTCAATCCGCGCCTCGTGATCGCTCGTATATCCGGGTATGGCCAGGATGGACCGTATAGAGACAAGCCGGCGTTCGGGGCAATTGGCGAGGCGATCGGCGGCTTGCGGCACCTTACCGGCCATCCTGGGGGTGCCACCGACCTGCCGCCGCCGCGCTGCGGGATTTCGATCAGTGACGACCTCGCCGGACTATATGCCGCGATCGGGCTGCTGTCGGCGGTCTGGCAGCGCGACGCGGTGGGCACCGGCACAGGCCGTGTGATTGACGTAAACCTCGTGGACAGCGTGTTCAGCCTGATGGAGGGAATGCTGCCCGAATACGCCCTCGACGGGCGGGTCCGGCAACCTGCGGGCGCCGCCCTGCCGACCGCGTCGCCAACCAATACCTATCCCTGCGCCGATGGGCGGTGGCTCTGCATCGCCGGGAACTCCGATCTGATCTTCTCCCGACTAATGACGGCGATCGGCCGGCCGGAGATGGCTTCAAACCCAGCCTATGCCACCAACGGGCTGCGCTGCGAGAACCGCGGTGCGTTGGACGTCGCAATTGCTGCCTGGACACGGACGCTGCCGGCGAGGGACGCGGAAACCATCCTGGAGGAAGCAGAGGTGCCGTGCTCGCGCCTGTTCGACATCGCCGATTGCGCGTCCGATCCGCATTTCCGAGCGCGCCACGCGGTGCAGGAACTGGACGATCCGTTGATCGGGCGCACGCTGCATCCGGGATCGGCGATTCGACTGGACGGCGAACGGCCGGAGGACGTTGTGCGCTGGACGGGACCAGCCGTCGGCGCGCATACCGACTACGTATTGCACACGCTTCTGGGCCTACCCCGAAAGTCAGCCTGATCGGGCAGGTTTTTCCGCGGGAGCGCACGGGCGGAGCCTCGCATCGGGTCCAAACGCCAATTGAACGTGTCCGTGCAGCGGCCCGACCAAGGGAGAAACGGCGTCAACGTGCCGGCGTTTCCAGCAGAAAGATCAGAATAGATCGTCATTTGTTAACGATTGATTTACTTGTCTCTAAGTTATTATCCGCTCGACTTCATTATCAACTCCACTTTGTCGATTAAAGGCTCCCCTTCGGGAGCAAGGAGACGACGTGCGCATCTGGCTCGATCTGCCGACTGCGACAAAGGTCCTCATCGCCTTTGCGAGCATGCTTTTTCTGACCTGCGTCCTGGGTCTGGTCGGACTTCGCGAGAGCGGACTGATTAATGACTCCGCTGCAGAGGTTCGCGACAATTGGCTTCCCTCGACTGTGGCGATTGGCAAGCTCAGTGCGGCTATTGGTCAGTATCGCGTCCGCGAGGCCCGATTGCTGCTCGGTCACCTTGCAGGCAGCGCTGCCGATCTGGCGGAGGATCAGGCCTATCTGGCAGAGGGAATGGCGATGGTAGAAAAGCTGCGCCAGCAGTACGAACCTCTAATCACACGCGGAACCGATGACGAGCGTCTGATGCGCGAGTTCGATCAAGCCTTGGTTCGCGTCAAACAAACCGGAGAACAGGTCCTCGCGCTGGTCAAGAGCGGCGGCCAGCCGGCCGAAATGGTTTCCCTGTTCAGACAAAAGGGTCGCGCCAACTTCGACCTTGCGGTCTCGAAGCTCGCAGAGGAGAGCGGGCACGCTGGAGCACTATCGTGGCGATGGTGGCCGTGGTCGCGCTTGGTCTGATGGCGGGGTTCGCGCTTATTTCGGGCGTTGCGCGGCCGATCCGGCGAATCACCGAAGTCATCAACCGCCTTGCCGGGGGTGACAAATCAATTTCGGCGACGGACGCGGGTCGCAAGGACGAGATCGGCGATCTGGCCCGGGCTGTCGAGGTGTTCAAGGCCAACATGATAGAGGCGGAGCGGCTGGCGGCCGAGCAGGAAGCCGCACGCGCGGCCCGGTCGCGCCGGCAGGACGCCATGGACCACCATACTCGTGTCTTCGGCACCTCGGTCACCGACGTCATGGCGGCGCTGGGCAAGGCGGCCGGGAATATGCGCCGAGCCGCTGAGGTCATGAACGACTCCGCCGCCGCGGTGCATCAGGAGGCGTCGGAGACGGCCGGCGGAGCGGACAAATCCTCTGCCGATCTCACCGCCGTCGCCGCGGCCGTCGAACAGTTCACCGCCAGCGTCGGAGAAATCTCCTGTCAGGTGGCAGCGGCGTCGGATGTTGCGACGCAGGCGGTAAAGCGCGCCGAGGAAAGCCAGGTCACCATTCGCGGTCTGGCGGACTCGACCGCACGCATCGGCGATGTGGTACGCCTGATCGACAGCATAGCGGGTCAGACCAACCTGCTGGCGCTGAATGCGACGATCGAGGCCGCCCGGGCCCGCGACGCGGGCAAGGGCTTCGCCGTGGTCGCTGGCGAAGTAAAGGCCCTTGCCGCGCAGACCGCCAAGGCCACGGCGGAGATCGGCGCGCAAATCGAGACGGTGCGCGGGGCGACCGACGAGACGGTGGCGGCGATGAACGAGATCGGCAGCATCATCGGGCGCATGGGCGAGGTATCAACGGCGATCGCCGCCGCGGTGGAGGAGCAGAGCGCCACCACACGGGAGATCGCCTCCAGCATCCAGGGCGTAGCCGGCTCGACCGCCCAGGCCGCGCAGGCGATGGGACACGTGCTGCAAGTTGCCGATCAGGCCGGCGAGGCCAGCCGCAACATTTTGACAGAGGCGAGTGAAATCGGCTCCGAGTCGGAGACGCCGCGCCGCGAAGTGGAGGCATTCCTGCAGGCCGTGAACACCGATTCGGGCGAACGCCGGCGGTTTGAGCGGATCGCGGGAAGCGGCGTCACCGCGATGCTGCGGCTACCTGGAGCAGCCGCCACCAAGGTCGTTGTCGATGGTCTGTCCGAGACCGGGGTGGGTTTGAGACTCGGCGACGCGATGCCGCTTGGCCGAGAGGCTGAAGTCGAGTTGCCTGGCGCCGGCGGACCGGTCACCGGACGCGTGATTCGAGCGGAGCATGGCGTGGTCGGGATCACACGCGACCGGGCCAACCGGGCCTTGGCGGGCCTCTCCGCCGCCCGCGACGCAGCCTGACACAATTGCGCCCGTACCAGTCAGCCCTTCGGGCTGGTGGATCATTACGCCACGCCTGGTCCTGTCCGCTCCCTTGAATGCCCATGAAACCCGGTCGCGACTACATACAGTTCGCTTGATCCCTTGCGGCTGGCCGGCGGCTTGGCATGGCGGACGCTGGCGAAATTCCGCTTCAGCACGTCCAGGATCTGCTTCTCCGACCCGCCTTGGAACACTTTCGCTACGAACGCACCGCCCGGAGACAGTACCTGGACGGCAAAGTCGAGCGCCATCTCGGCCAACGCGACGATCCGGACGTGATCGGTCGAAGCGTGACCTGTCGTATTCGGCGCCATGTCGGAGAGCAGGAGATCGGCGCCACCGCCGAGTTCCGCGACCAGCCGCGCGGGCATGTCCGGATCGGCGAAATCGCCCTGCACGATCGTCGCGCCGTGAATTGGATCAATCGGCAGCAAATCCAATGCAAGCACCGAAGCCGCTCCGCGCTTCACAGCAACCTGCGTCCAGCCGCCCGGTGCCGCGCCCAGGTCCAGCACCCGAGCACCCTTGCGGATCAAATGAAACTTGTCGTCCAACTCCAGCAGCTTGAACGCCGCTCGCGACCGCCAGCCCTGCTGCCGTGCGGCCGTGACATAGGGATCGTTGAGTTGACGGGCCAGCCACCGCGCCGAAGCGGGGCTGCGGGACTTTGCCGACTTGACACGAACCGACAGCCCTCGGGAGGGCGCAGCCGGAGATTTGCTCATTAGCGGCAACCGTCGCGGCGGCGTCCTTGACGCAGGCGGTCGGCACGCATCAGCCGCAGCAGCACGCCCTCGCGCAAGCCGCGGTCGGCAACTATGACGTGCGGTGCCGGCCAGATCCGGGTGATCGCTGCGAAGACCGCGCAACCCGGCAGAACGAACTCGACCCGGTCGGGACCGACGCAAGGGTGCTGCGTTAGTCCTTCTCGTCCCAAGGTACGAAGGTAGGACAGCGCGTCCGCGGCTTCCTTGCTGCAAAGCTCGATGCCGTCAACGGCCACTCGTCGATAGCGCACCAAATTCAGTGCCACGCCCGCGAGGGTGGTTACGGTGCCGCTGGTACCGAGCAGGCGCACACCGCCGTCGCGGATCTCCCGGGCGATGCAATGGACGCTTTCGAAGGCTCGAAGACGCTCGACAACGTCCGCCACCATAGCTTCGAACCCGTCCGGCGTAAAACCGGCGTCGCCCCAGCGTTCCGCCAAGTTTACCACGCCCACCGGCAGTGACTCGTAGCCGATCAAATGAGGGTCGCCGTTGGTCAAGCGCACCCACGCGAGTTCCGTTGACCCACCCCCGATATCGAACAGCAGCGCCCGGCGCCCGTCACAGGGCAGCAGCGGCGTGCAAGACTCCAGCGCGAGTTCGGCTTCCTCACGGCTGGAGATGACGCCGAAGTCGAAGCCGGTTTCCTGCTTCACCCGGCACAGGAAAGCGGGCCCGTTGGTTGCTCGCCGGCAGGCCTCGGTGGCGATGGCGCGAATACCGCGCACGGGCCGGCGCGCCAGACGCGCGGCGCAGATCTGCAAAGCACAGATCGTGCGGTCCATCGCGCCTTCGTTCAGCATGCCTGTGCCGTGCAGACCCTCACCTAGCCGGACGACGCGCGAGAAACTGTCCAATACCCGGAACCCATTGCCCGAAGGCGTCCCAACGAGCATTCGGCAATTATTGGTGCCCAAGTCCAAAGCGGCGAAAGCGGGCCCGACCATCCGGCGTGACTGATCCGGCCGCACCTCATTACATTGCTCGCCAGTGTCAAGCTCGGGAGGTGCCTGAAGCAGCATCATCCTTAGATTGTCATCCGACTTAGGATGGGGATCAAGCCCGAATGCGATGCCGGTCCGCCCCTGTCGGCTTTTTCATTCCCCAACTTTTTGCCGACGAAGGCTTGCACACCGGTGTGTCAGCCTAAGCGACCGTGCCGCAGGTGAAGCCTTTGAAGAGACTGACAGGACCGGATTACGAACCCGGAGGACCAAGCACCAACTGCGTCTGCGTCACCAGGGCAATCATGCGCCCCGTCTCGTTCGTGATCCTGGTTTGCCAGACCATAGTGCGTCGCCCGCGATGAACCGGCGTTGCCTCGCCGAGTATCTTGCTGCCGACTGGCACAGAGGCAATGAAATTCGTTTTCGATTCGATGGTCGTCGTGCCTGCGCCCTCGGCCAGATTGAGGATTGTGGCGGCCGCGCCCAAAGTATCGGCGAAAGCCATGATGGCGCCGCCATGCAGGACGGCGGGCCGGGTGCATAAGTCGTCGCGCACAATAAGTTCCGCCGTGACCCGTTCTGGCGTGGCGGCGGTGAATTGAATCCCGAGCAGCGCCGCGAAGGGCAGCGGTGCTTGGCGCAGACGTTCGAGCGCGTCCATAAGATCCTCCCTGGAATTATTTTACCCGATTGTCGTTGGTCAACCTCGGCTCCGAGGTATGAAAACTCCGAGCTCTGGCGACTGTGTCAGCTAGCCCGTCGGGGTCATGGTAATAAGTATACCCCAGGGATGCGGCAGAGTTGCCAACGGCGAACGCGGCTTCCCCTTCGACCGCATATGCATCGGCCGTCCACACTCGAGAGAGCAACCGCGCTTAGTTGCCGACCGCGGCTCTTATGGGGATCCAGACGCCGGTTCGGAGTGGGATACCCGCCACTTGCCGCCGCCACAGGATTTTGCCTCTTTGGCGGCCATGTGGGCACGTCGCAACAAGGTTCGGGTGTCCTCGGAACTGCCGGTCTGCCGGCTGGCGATGCCGACGGAGAATGTCACCGTATGGCCGTTGGGCAAGTCCTGGAAGAGGCGCTCCTGACAGAGCGATTCGGCGCGTTCGGCGGCCGTAAGATGGTCCATTCCGTCGTGCCAGAGCGCAAACTCGTCGGCCCCTATGCGGGCGACGATGTCGCTAGGGCGGACCACCGCGCGCAACCGGCTAGCCATGCGGACCAGGACGTTGTCTCCGTGCTCCCGGCCCAGCACTAAGTTCACACCGCGCAGATCGTCGATATCGACCAGAACCAGCGTTCCGACGCTGACGTCCACGTCGAGCCGGTCAATGTGCCGGTCCGTCTCTTCCAGGAACCAGCGACGATTTGGCAGACCGGTCAGACGATCGATGCCAATCTGACCCATGCCGTCGCCAATGACGTTGCGTAGCAGCATCGCCACCGCGGCGCCTAGGTCGTGGTCGGCCTCCGTCCAGGCGCGGGCTTTCGGTGCTCGCCAAAGCAGCAGCCCGCCCCGACGGCTTGGCGGCAGCACCCACGGACAGGCCAGAATGGGACGCTTGTCCGTGCCGATGGTATGGGACGGATGATCGGGGTTGCGGCTCAATAGCGCTTGTCCGAGACCCGCAGTGCCGGAACCAGCGACGCCGAGCAAATAATCGGGCGGTGCGCCCGTGGCATCCTGGCTCAGGTCGAGCACCGCCAAGCCTTCCAGTTTGGCAGTCAAGCGCAATTGCTCCAGCACCGCGGCAATGGAGCCGTCATAATCGCCATTCAAGGCACCTTCGTCTCCCCGAAACGCAAAACGCTGAAGCCAGCCTAGACTCTTTCGATATCGGATTGATAGTAAATATCGCCGGGGGATCAACGCCGCTGGGGATCGCGTATAGAGTGTCGCCGACCGAGCTGACGGAGGAAAACCATGCGCGCCGTTTGGTACGACCGGCAGGGGCCGGCAAACGAAGTCATCGTGACCGGTGAACTGCCAAGGCCCGAGCCCACAGCCGGTCAGGTGCGGGTACGGCTGGAAGCGTCGGGGGTGAACCCGTCAGACACCTATCGCCGGCGCGGGTCGGTCCCAGCCGAATATCCCAGGGTCATCCCGAACAGCGATGGCGCCGGGGTGATTGACAAGGCTGGCGACGGCGTCCCGGGTCGCTGGGTCGGTAAACGGGTCTGGCTGTACAACGGCCAACGCAACGGGCGTTGGATGGGCACGGCCGCGGAGTATATCGCTTTGGACGTGGACCTCGTCACGGAACTCCCGGACAATGTCTCGTTCGCCGAGGGTGCCACGCTGGGGATTCCGGGCATGACCGCGCATGGCTGCGTGTTCGCGGGCGGGTCGGTCCAGGGCAAGACCCTGCTGATTACCGGTGGGGCCGGCGCGGTTGGGCATTATGCCGTGCAACTCGCGGCCTGGGCTGGGGCCGAGGTCATCGCCACCGTCAGTTCGCCGGACAAGGCGGCCCGCGCCCAGGCCGGTGGGGCGGCACATGTGGTGAACTACCGTACCGAAAACGTCGCCGCCCGCGTTGCCGAAATCACCGGCGGCGCCGGCGTCGATCACGTCGTCGATGTTGATCTCGGCGGGAACCTGGGCGCGACGCTGGGATCGGTGCGGGAGAGCGGCAGCATCGCCTACTACGCGACCAATGGAGCGCTGAAGCCGGAGATCGATCTGCGGGCACTGATGGCGAAGAACCTGACCGTTCGCGGCTTCGTGCTGCCGACCAGCCCGCACCCGGCCCGGAAGCGGGCGCAGTCCGACATTGCGGCGTTCGTTCGCGCGCCCGGCCGCATCCTGTCCGTTGCGGCCGAATTTCCGCTTTACCAAACCGCATCGGCGCATGGCTCCGTTGAGGCCGGCGGCAAGCTCGGCACCGTTGTGGTGGCCTGCGCCCGGTAGCAAGGAGGTTTACCCGTTGTCCGCCGCGTCTCTGCCGTTCGGCGGACAAAGAAGCCGAGGCAACCGCCGCTCGCGGAACCGGGTTGGGACCTTATATTACCCAATGCGGCGCAAGGGGCGCCCTTCAATACCCCGGCAGTTCGTTCACGCAGACCACCCGCCACCCCTGCGGCGTCCGCTGCAAGCGGCTCAGCGACAAATTCTGAATCGACATATGCAGCGCGTTATCCGGCCCGATCCGCAGCGCATGTGCGATAGCCCCCCGGATCGCGCCACCATGGCTGACGATCACAACCTCCCGGCCCGCATGCTCCTCCGCCAGTCGCTCCATCGCCGCACCCACGCGGGTAATCACCTCGGCCATGCTTTCCCCTCCGGGCGGTTTCTCATGACCGGCCAGCGGCCAGAACGCGTGCGCCGGGTGAACCAGTTTCGCCGGCAACTCGTGATGCGGCAGCCCTTGCCATTCGCCCAGCGACTGCTCGATCAATCCGGCTTCGACCCCCAGCTCAGCCTGCGGATAGCCATGCGCGAAAATCGCCTCCGCGGTCCGCCGCGTGCGCGATAACGGTGTGACCAGCCAGTCAGCCGGACGCGGCAGCCGAGCGGCCAAAGCCCTGATACATCGGCGCCTGTTCCAGCAATGTCGGCTCGCACAGCGGCACGTCCATCACGCCATACAAGAAGGCCCGAGCGTTTTCGTCCACCAGTGCGTGGCGGATCAGCCAGAAATCCGTTTCCATCATTCACCAATGCTTATCAGCGCACCGCTGACCCGAGCGGCGTGGAATTGCCGCCCGAACAGCAAGGCAGCGCCGCCCAGCCACACCATGTTCAGCGCGAACGCCGCCGCCAGATGGTCCCAGCGGATGACGCCCTGCAGCAAGGCTGCCCGCATGCCTTCGAACACATGCGTCGTCGGCAGTGCATAGGCGACCGGCCGGATGAATCCCGGCAGCACCGAAACCGGGTAGAACACCGCGGAGAACGGAGCCAACCCGAACAACAGCCCCCATGCCAACGGTTCGGCGCCGGCGCCATGCCGCAAAATCAGCGACACCACGCCCAGTGCCACCGCCCACCCCATGATCATCAGATTCATGAAGAACAGCACCAGGACCGGCCCAAGAGCGAACAGGTTGAAAGCGTAAAACACCCAGGCCAGCAGGATCGCCGGCATCGTGCCCAACAGCATGCGGATGATGGACATGCCTATCAGCGCCAGCACCATCTCGAACGGCCGCAGCGGGCTGACGAAAACATGCCCGAGGTTGCGCGACCACATTTCCTCCAGGAACGAGATCGACATGCCCATCTGGCTGCGCAAGGTCACCTCCCACAGCAATACGCCGCCTAGCAATGTGGCACCGGCCATGATCGCGGGGTTGCCCATCCGTGCCCGCAGGAAGCTGGATGTGAAGCCCCAGATGCACATGTTCAGCACCGGCCAGTAAGCCAACTCCAACAGACGGGGCCAGGATCGGCGGTACAGCGCGAGATGCCGGTACATCAGGCCCCAGATGCGGCGAAACATCGGCTTCATGCGTCCACCTTGTGTTTACGATCGCGGGCGATGTCCAGGAACACCGCCTCCAGGTCATGACGGCCGTAGCGCGTCAGCAGCTCGTCCGGGCTGCCGCGATCGACCACCTGCCCATTCTTCAGCATCACCACGTCGGAGCAAAGCCGTTCCACCTCGGCCATGTTGTGGCTGGCCAGCAGAATGGTACAGCCGCTTTCCGCTCGGTATTGCTCCAGCCAGGTGCGCACCAGATCGCCGGTGTCGGGGTCCAGGCTGGCGGTCGGCTCATCCAGCAGCAACACCTCCGGCCGGTTGATCAGCGCCTTGGCCAGAGCCACCCGGGTTTTCTGGCCGGCGGACAATTGCCCTGCCGGCCGGTCGAGGATCCCGCCAAGGTCCAGTTCGCGAGCCAAAACAGCGATTCGCTGATCGACCTTGGGAACATTGTACAGGTGCCCATAAACCAGCATGTTCTCCCGCACCGTCAGCCTCGACGGCAGGGCCACATACGGCGACGAGAAATTCATCCGGGCGAGCGCATTGAACCGATCCTTTGCCATATCGTGACCGAGAATGGTGATTTGCCCGGAGGTTGGAACCAGCAGACCGAGCAGCATGGCGATGGTCGTGGTCTTCCCGGCGCCGTTGCCGCCCAGCAACCCGAGCGTCGCCCCAGCCTGCGCGGCGAAGCTGATACCGTCCACCGCCCGCACGTCGCCGTATCGTTTAGAAAGATTGTCTACCTGAATTACGCTCATGCGCGTCCGGATAAGGCGCCCAGAGACATCCGCCAAGAGAAGTTTGGCCAAGAGGAGTGTGACAGGAACCCGCCACTGGGTTTGGAATATGGATCGCGCTGAGCGGGACGTTCCCAGATCCGAATTATGCGATCAAACAAAGCGCTAGAAAGATTTTCGGCCTGCACACCAAGGCTGAAAGTGGTCTAGGTTACCTCCCCATGATCGATTTCACCGCCGCCCCCGCCACCTTGCAACCCGGCGAGCGTATCTACGCTATTGGCGACATTCACGGCTGTCTGGACCGCCTCGTCGCTCTGCACGAAACAATCGCCGAGGACATTGCCGCCCGGCCAGCCGAACACACGACACTGGTGCATCTCGGCGACTATGTGGATCGGGGTACCGACAGCGCCCAGGTGGTCGAGTGGCTGATCAATCAGCCCCCCGTTCCGGCTGACGAATTCATCAACCTGATGGGCAATCACGAGCACATGATGCTGACTGCCGTCGTAGGTGAGGACAAGGAGGCGCCGAACCAGTGGCTGATGAACGGCGGCGCGGACTCACTGCTGAGTTGGGGACTCTCCCGGGCCGTGTCGCCGGCCGAATGGGCCCGCCACATTCCGATGCGGCATCTGATGTTTCTGCGCGACCTGACAATCAGCCATCGGATCGGCCCATACATGTTTGTCCACGCGGGGGTCCGGCCCGGAATTCCCCTGGCTCAGCAGACACGCCAGGATCTCCTGTGGATTCGAGAACCATTCTTGTCCTCCCGGGTTGATCACGGTGCCGTGATCGTTCATGGGCACACCCCGAAACGAGAGCCGATCGTCCAATCTAACCGCATCGCGATCGATACCGGCGCGGTGCTGGGCGGGGCGTTGACCTGTGTCGTGCTGGAAGAGGATAAGGTCGGGTTTCTGCAGGGGTAGGCCGGATTTCGGTGGTCGTCGCGGGTACTGCTCCTGTTGTGATCAGGAGACACAGAGCCTCACCTTATGTTCGCAGGAAGCGGAACATGACTGGATTGGTTCATTTGGAGGGTGGGCCGATGCGCGAACGTACTTGCTTGTTGCATTGCAGCAAGCGAAGATAGTTGCACCCCAATGACACCCTGGTAACGGCAGGTTTAATGAACCAGATTACCCCCGGATCCGCGCCGCGCCCGGATGAGCCCCAGCCGGATCTCGCCGCGGCTGTTCGGCGGTTGGCCCACACCAATGTCCTGGTCATTGGCGACGTCATGCTCGACCGCTACACCTATGGCGAGGTGACGCGGATCAGCCTGGAGGCCCCGGTGCCGATTCTGGCGATCGAGCGGGAAGTTGCGCTGCCGGGTGGCGCCGGAAACGTGGTGCGCAACCTGACCGCGCTGGGTGCGGCGACGGCATTCATCTCAGTGGTTGGCGATGATCAGGCCGGATCGGACCTGACCGGGCTGATCGGAGGTCAGCCCAATGTGGAGCCTTGGCTGTTGGTGGAGGGCGGCCGCACCACCACGCTGAAGACTCGCCTGATCGCCGCCGGCCAGCAGTTGCTGCGCGCCGACCGGGAGCAAACCAACCCGATCCACCCGAAGCTCGCGGACCGGCTGCTGCACATTGCGCTGGACGCGATGGCGGCAACGAGCGTCACCGTGCTGTCGGATTACGGCAAGGGTGTGTTGTCCGCTGACGTGCCGGCCAGGCTGGTACAAGCCGCGCGCAAGGCTGGCCGCAAGCTGATCGTCGATCCCCGCGGCAGCGATTTCGCGCGCTATGCCGGGGCTGACGTGGTGATGCCGAACCGCCAGGAACTCGCGGCTGCTTCTCGCATGCCAGTGGATACCGAGGCAGCGATCGTCGCCGCAGCCCAGCACTTGCGGGCTCAGCACGGCTTCGGTGCCATTGTCGTGACGCGCGGCAACGACGGCATGACACTGGTGGATGCCAACGGTTCGCAGCATTTTCCGGCCGAGGCGGCTGATGTGTTCGACACCTCCGGGGCAGGTGACACAGCTTTGGCTGCGCTTGGGGCGGCCTTGGCGGCACAGCTTTCGCTGCCGGTGGCAGTGCGGCTGGCGAACCTGGCGGCGGGAATATCCGTCGGCAAGGTGGGGGCATCGGTGGTGCGAGAGGCCGATATGCTCGCCGCGCTAACGCCGCAGCACAGCGCGCTGCGAAAGATCGTCACCCACGAGGAGGCGGTAGAACAGGCGGAACGCTGGCGGCATCGCGGCTGGCGCGTCGGGTTCACCAACGGCTACTTCGATCTGCTGCATCAGGGGCATATTCAGTTGCTGGAGCAGGCCAGGGCGGCGTGCGACCGTCTGATCGTCGGTTTGAACGCCGATACCAGCGTTCGCCGGCAGAAAGGCAGCCCCCATCCGGTGCAGCCCGAAGCCGCTCGGGCGGCCGTGCTGGCCAGTTTCGCCTGCGTCGATCAAGTCTGTCTGTATGAGGAAGACACCCCGGAGGCACTGATCGAGGCGCTGCGGCCCGATGTTCTGGTCAAGGGCGCCAATCACGCCGCCGAGGACGTGGTCGGGGCCGATCTCGTGCGCGGGTGGGGCGGACGGGTGGTCCAGATCGACCTATTGACGGAACAGCTTCCCAATCCACGAATGGCCACACTGCCGCGCTGACCGCCTCTGGTCCTTCCGGCAGGTCTGCGGCACAGTCCGTGCGATCGTCCACGAAGGGGAAACGTCAATGGCAAAGGTCATCATTAGCTGCGCCGTCACCGGTGCGATCCATACGCCCAGCATGTCGGACTATCTGCCGATTACCCCGGAGGAGATCGCGCGGTCCTCGATCGAGGCGGCCGAGGCCGGCGCGGCGATCATTCACCTGCATGCGCGCAACCCGGTCGATGGCTCTCCGACGCCTGATCCGGCGGTGTTCATGAACTTTCTGCCGATCATCAAGCAGAGCACCGACGCGGTGATCAACATCACCACCGGCGGCGGGCTGACGATGACGCTGGACGAACGCCTGGCGGCGCCGCTGGCAGCGAAACCGGAGATGTGCAGCCTGAACATGGGCAGCATGAACTTCAATATCTCGAGGGCCGGCGACCGGATCAAACAGTGGAAGTTCCCGTGGGAGAAGCCATACCTGGACGCCACGGACAACTTCATCTTTCGCAATACCTTCAAGGATATCGAGGGGATCGTCGAGAAGCTGGGGAAGGGCCATGGCACCCGGTTTGAATTTGAATGTTACGACATCGGGCATTTATACAATCTGGCATATTGCCTGGATCGCGGCATCGTCGAGCCGCCGCTGTTCGTACAATCGATCTTTGGTATTACCGGCGGGATCGGGGCTGAGCCGCGGAATCTGCTATTCGCCAAGGAGACCGCGGATCGGTTGTTTGGGGATAAGTATGTTTGGTCGGTGCTGGCCGCGGGGCGGCATCAGATGGCTTTCACCACGATGGCGGCGATCAACGGCGGCAATGTCCGGGTCGGGTTGGAGGACAGTCTTTACATAGGTAAAGGGCAGCTCGCGAAGTCAAACGCTGAGCAGGTGGGGAAGATACGGCGTATACTGGAGGATCTTAGCCTTGAGATCGCGACGCCGGCGGAGGCGCGGGAGATGCTGAGCCTGAAGGGCGGGGACCGGGTCGGGTTCTGAGTTCTTGCGTGCTGGGAACTGTCGTGACCGGGCCGGCGCCGGTCACTGTCGGCTGACAGTAAAGAACGCATGTTCGATGGTGAACGAACTCAAGGGCTTCGGCAACACCAAGTATGGCAACTTCCCCCATATCGACGATTACGGCCTCGCCGCGTCGTGGTGAGGAATCTGGTCGATAGGACCGAGAATTCATGGCGCGCCGGTGAAGGTGGTGTTCGATGCGGTGACGGATGAGGTGACCCTTCCGAAGTTTGCCCTGGTCTGATTTCGGGGCGCCACGAAGTTGCCCCGCTCATTGTGACGGGTAAACTCGGTTCGGCACCACGAATGAGCACCGGCATGAGCCATAACGTCATTGTCTCTGGCGTGAACCTGAAGGTCGAAGAGAAAGGGCAGGGGCGTCCTGTCCTGTTCCTGCACCCCGGGGAGGGGCTACAGGCCGACCGGCCCTGGTTCGACGCGCTGGCGGAGGATCATCGGGTCATCGCGCCGCATCATCCGGGGTTCGGCGGATCGGCGCTGCCCGATTGGGTAGGGTCCGTTGATGATCTGGCCTATCTCTATCTTGATCTGGCGGCGCAGCTTCAGCTGGAAGACGCGGTGCTGGCCGGAGCCTGCTTCGGCGGCTGGGTGGCGGCGGAAATGGCGGTTCGCAATACCGCTCGCTTCGTGGGGTTGCTGCTGACCGCGCCGCTGGGGATCAAGGCCGGCGGCGTGCTGGATCGCGATATAGTCGATATGCACGCGATCTCGCGCGCTGAGTTCATGGGTCTGGCCTGGGCGGATCCGGCCAAGGGCGAGATCGACTACACGAAACTACCGGACACCGAACTGGCCGGCGTCGCGCGTGGGCGGGAGGCATTGGTGGTGTTTGGCTGGAAGCCCTACATGCACAACCCCCGGCTGAAACGCTGGCTGCACCGGATCGACATTCCGACCCACCTGCTCTGGGGCGAGCAGGATGGCATCGTCGCAACGTCGTACGGCGACGCGTGGAAGGCGGAAATTCCCGGCGCCACCATGGAAACGATTCCGAACGCGGGTCACTACCCGCATTGGGAGCAGCCGGAGGCGTTTGCCACGTGCGTTCGCGGCTTCACCGGACGGCTATAGGAGATACAAACATGCGCACCTGGTACTTCTCCGAAATGGCTTACCATCCGGCGTGGGAAAAGGGTCTTGCCCGGGGCTCGCTGCGGGTGAATTTTCCGAGCGAGAACGTGGATCCTGAGGTCGCGGGGAAGCTGCTGAATTGGTATCTCGATGAGTTCGCGCTGTGCGACGAGGTCGGGGTTGATATCATGGTCAACGAGCATCACAGCACCGCAACCTGTATGACGGTATCCGTGCCGATGGCGCTCTCGATCATTGCACGTGAAACGAAGCAGGCTCGGTTGTTGAGCCTGGGCAACCCGATCGCTAACCGGCCGGATCCAGTGCGCGTCGCCGAGGAAATGGCCTGGCTCGACTGCCTGTCCGCGGGGCGAATTGAGATGGGCCTGGTCAAGGGCGCGCCATACGAGATCGCGCCGGCAAATTCCAACCCCGGGCGGTTGATGCGACGGTACTGGGAAGCGCACGACCTGATCATCAAGGCGCTGTCAACAACCACGGGGCCGTTCTCGTGGGAGGGCGAGTTCTACCAGTATCGCGCCGTCAACATCTGGCCTCGACCGATTCAACAGCCGACGCCGCCGATCTGGATGACCGGCATGAGCGTCGATACCGGCGTCGCAGCGGCCGAACGGGGGCATGTGGTCGGCACCCTGCTGTCCGGCGGTCTGGCGAAGCCGATGTATGAGGCGTATCGCAAGCGGGCTGCCGAGTTGGGCTGGAAGGCGGGTCCTGATCGCATGGCCTATGCCGCGATCGTCGGGGTAGGGGACACGCGCGAGGAAGGACTACGCCGAGCGGATATCATTGCGGATTATGTGCGGACGGCGCCGGTGGTGGCGGAGCCGTTCACCAATCCGCCGGGGTATAACTCGATCGGTGCCAATGTGGCGATGCTTAAGGCGGGGCCGCGAGCGCATCGGATGGTAACTGATCGCAACGGGGTGCCGATCGATCATCGCACCGCGTCGGTCGAGCAGTTCATGGACACCGAGACCGTCTTCGCCGGGACGCCGGACGACGTGTTCAACCAGTTGAAGGCGTTCAATCAGCGCATGGGCGGGGTCGGTCATCTGCTGTTCTTTGGCCAGGGTGGGCTTCTGAGCCATCAAGACGCAAAGGAGAATATCCGATTGTTCGGCAGGGAGGTGGCACCGCGGTTGCGCGAACTCGGCGCGCCACAGACGATGGCGGCGGCGGGGTAGCAAACCGGAGGAAACTCGTGTCCGAGACTGTCAGACGCTTTGCCGCCAGGTCGATCAGGCGTGGCTGGACCGCGTCATCGAGCCGGTGCTCGAGCCGCCATTGCCGATCATCGACCCGCACCATCACTTGTGGATACGCGACAATAACGTCTACTTGTTGCCTGAGCTGCTGGCCGACCTGAGCAGCGGCCATAACGTCATTGCGACGGTATTCGAGGAATGCCACTCGATGTATCGCGTCACCGGCGCGGAAGACGAAAAATCCCTGGGTGAAACGGAATTCGTGACGGGCATCGCGGCGATGGGCGCGAGCGGTGGATTCGGTCCGTGCCGTGTATGTGCTCGCATGGTGGGGCGGGTCGATCTGATGGCGGGC
The DNA here is from genome assembly GCA_963832865.1 of uncultured Pseudomonadota bacterium. Taxonomy (GTDB): domain Bacteria; phylum Pseudomonadota; class Alphaproteobacteria; order Acetobacterales; family Acetobacteraceae; genus Rhodopila. Next base: position 183,840 of record CAWHWH010000060.1, on the reverse strand, counting down.
GACCGCGCGCGCGGGTTGCTGGAACGGCATCTGATTGCCAGCGGCGATCGCTTCGCCGGCATCCGGCAGTCTACCGCTTGGGATGCCTCGGACCGTATTCATAAGGTTGTGCCCGGCCCTGACATGTTGGGCGACCGTACGTTCCGCTCCGGCTTCGCCAACCTCGCCGCGCTTGGGCTGGTATTCGATGCGTGGGTTTATCATCCAGTTGCATGAGGTCGGCGATCTGGCGGACGCGTTTCCTGGAACGCAAATCGTGCTGAACCATGTCGGCAGCCCTATCTTGGGTGGTCCGTACGCAGGCGACCGAGCGAAGGTGTTCACGGACTGGAAAGTTGGCATGACGGCGCTGGCGAAACGGTCGAACGTGACCGTCAAACTGGGCGCCCTGCCGATCCGTTTGCCGGGAGCCGGCTCCGGGGCACGCGACATGCAGCCCGCGTCCGAGGAAGTCGCCGCGGTTTGGCGCCCATGGCTGGAGACCAGCATCGAGTTGTTTGGCGTTGACCGCTGTATGTTCGAGAGTAACTTCCCCGTTCAGAAGCGCTGGAGCTCCTACCAGGTCACGTGGAACGCATTCAAGCGCATCGCGGCCGGTGCATCGGTGCCCGAGAAGGCCGCATTGTTTGCCGGTACAGCCGCGCGCGTTTATCGCGTTCCCGGCTTCCCGAACGTTTGAGATGGCGAAAGCTGGGACCTCAACGTTCGAAACAATTCAGATACACACCTGTAACAGGGACTGCCTATATCTCCCGCTTCGATTACAGTTCTGAACAGGAGCTTTGGCATGTCCGTTCTGAAGCGCCTTGGCGGTGTGTTCGCCGTCGCGGGCCTGGCCGCCATGATGCCGCACGATGCGAATGCTTGGTGGAGTGGCGGAGTTGGCGTTGGCATTTGGGTTCCACCCGTGGTCGTAGCCCCGCCAGTCTATGCGCCACCGCCGGTCGCCTACTACGCGCCACCGCCGGTCGCCTACTATCCCCCGCCGCCGGCCTACTATCCCCCGTCGCACCGCGTGTGGGTGCCGCCGCACTGGGAAGGCCCCTATTGGGTGCGCGGCCACTGGGCATAAGCACGATGGCCGGGGTGGCTGCCCGTTACGCTGGCAAGAAACCGCACCGGGCGGACGATGGTCGCGTCGAGTGAAAAATCACGCGGATGGATGGCCGTTGGTCAGGCGGCGGCGCGGCCTTCGTAGAACGGGTAGTAGTCTGTGTAACCGCGTGCGTCGAACGTATAGAACGTGTTCCGGTCATACGGAGTGAGCGGCAGACCCAGTTCGATGCGTCTGGGCAGATCGGGGTTGGAGACAAAGTAGCGTCCGAATGTTACGAGATCGGCGTCACCTGTCGCGACGACCGCCTCGGCCGTACCCGGCTCGAAGCCGCCGGCGGCGATGATCTTGCCCTTGAATATAGTCCGCAGTTCCTCGGCGGCGACAGGCGCCTGTCCCTCGGCGACCAGTATGTTGCCCTTCACGCGTGGTTCGATAATGTGCAGATAAGCGAGGTCAAACGCTTGAGTTGATCGGCCACGTAGGCGAACAGTGCCCGCGGATCGCTGTCCACCATGCCGTTCCAAATTCCGCTTGGCCCGATCCGCACCGCGACACGGCCGCTCCCCCATACCGAAACCATTGCCTCCACGAGCTCCAGCAGAAAGCGTGAACGATTGGCGATCGAACCGCCGTACGCGTCGGTGCGGTGGTTGCTGCAGACGGTCGTCACTGCGTCGCAGCGGCACGGTGCTCGACCGGCGCGCCGCGTCACCGCATTCCGACGAACGCGATGACCGTGAAATGAAGTTGGCCGCCCTCTTCGCCCGTGGCGGAACGGCCTGAGACGGTAACTCTCTCATTTCGTACCAAGCGTGGCGCACTTTGGGCCTACTAAGACAAAGCGGCCGAATTCATGCTAATCATGCGCACCAAGGAGGCCCTCGATGATTGACCACACAGGAATTGGAGTCGCTGACGTTGGCCGTTCCGCCGATTTCTACGCGCAGCTTTGGCAACGCTTGGCATGCGCCGGGTGAGGCAGATGCCCGATAACGTAGGTAGCAATGGCATCGGCTACGGTGTTGCTTATCCTGTCTTTTGGATCGATCGCTACCATCCGCACTCCGTCAAACAGCATACCGCGTTTGCGGCCAATAGTACGGCAGAGGTCGATGCATTCCACGCGGCAGCCCTAAAGGCCGGCGGAACCGAAAATGGAGCGCCCGGACTGCGCCGGCCGAATTACTACGCCGGATTTGTGCTCGATCCGGACGGTAACAACATCGAGGCTGTTTTCCGTGGCGATTGAGCGGGTTCAAGAGCTAGAACTCAATCTGGATCGGGAAGCAAGAGTCACGACGGATTTGCAATCTTTCGCGGTCACCGAGGATCAGCAGGCGATCCGTGAGCTGGCGTAGAGGGATGCCTTGATGATCGCGGCCCGAGGCGACAAGATAGATGTGGGGTAGTTTCACGATGGTGACATGGCCCACCGGCGTTTGATAGACCGTGTCCCAACCTAAGGCATCTTCCGATAATGGGAAACGATGGCGACCTATTCTGCGGACATCAATTGGAAGTTGGCCAGCGGCGAGGACTTTCTTCAGGGCCGTTACAGCCGAGGCCACACTTTGAGCTTTGACGGGGGGACAGTCGTTCCCGCGTCGGCCTCGCCGCATGTTGTCGGCAAGTGGGCTGTGGAAGCAGCCGTTGACCCGGAGGAAATGTTGGTCGCCGCCCTCTCGGACTGCCACATGCTTTCCTTCTTACACGTGGCCCGACTGGCAGGCTTCACCGTCGCCGCCTATCGCGACCACGCGGAGGGCGTGATGGAAGAAATTGCGCCGGGCAAGCACGCTATGACTCAGGTTATCCTTCATCCCCAGATCGAATGGATAGGCGAAGCTCCGAAACAGGCTAAGCTGGACCAGATGCATCATGAAGCGCACGAAGTCTGCTTCATTGCGAACTCCGTGAAGACGAAAGTGACGGTGGCCTAAGTTTTCCCTAGCGGAGCTTCGGCGATCCTGCCTCGCAGCGCTACGACCCGAAGCGAACAGTGCGGACCCCTGAAGCAGATGGGACTTGCTCGCCTGACCGCGCGTCTCGCGTCAAGGCGCCCCGACCCAGAGGGCCAGACCGCTAGCAACCAGCCCAAGGCTCCCGCGGAGCTAGCCTCGTCCGGGTCCGGGCCGTTGCCACTGGAACCCGCTGTGGGCAGTGTTTATAAAACCGGGATGACGGCCTTCGCAGTCGATCGAAGGGGTTAAGGGAGTTTTCGCCATGATCACTGTGCATCATCTCGGCGTATCGCAGTCGGAACGTATCGTTTGGCTCTTCGAGGAGCTGGAGATACCTTATGAATTAAAGCGCTATCAGCGGGATCCGGCCAGCGGTCTTGCACCTGCGGAATATAAATCACTTCATCCGATGGGAATTGCGCCGGTCATCACGGACGGTGCGTTGGTTCTAGGTGAATCCGGTGCCATCATCGAGTATGTCATCACGAAATATGCCAACGGCCGGCTCGTGGTTTCAGCTGACAAGCCAAACTTCGCCGATTACCTGTTTTGGTTCCACTTTGCTAACGGCACCATGATGCCAAGCCAGATGACCGGATTTATCGCATCGCTTGCGGGCGCGTCGGGAGATAATGTCGTGCTTGAATCGCTGAAGGCACGTGCCGATCTTGCATTTGCACTTATCGAGAAGCGGTTGGGTGAAACGCCCTATCTCGCCGGCGATGAGTTCACGGCGGCCGACATCATCATGGGTTTCCCGCTGATGACCATGCGTGCCTTCGCCCCCCGCGATCTAGGTGCGTTCCCAAACCTTCGCAATTACCTGAGGCGCATCGGCGAACGCCCGGCGTACCAGCGGGCGATGGCCGCCGGAGATCCTGGCATGACGCCGGTCTTGAGCTGAAGACCGCTCTGGTAGCGCCGGCAAAGTAGGCGCTTGCCAGGACGATGTGGGACCGGACAGCCCTATCTGCCAGACTGGGTCAGCGATCGCGACTAGGACGTGAAGGCGGCGCAAGTATCCAACCCCGCAGCGGATCCCCAGATCGGTCATGCACAACGGGCTCGAGATAGGCCGACACCGATCTGACATTCACGTGCTCAGCGTCCGGATCGCGGACGGTCCATCCGCACCTGTCGTCGGCATCGGCGCACCGGTCTCGCCCAATCGTGCAACTCATCGATCAAAGCAAGCCAATTCAGCCCTGGGCTACGGGAACATTCGCCGATTCAGACGACACATCGCGCTTCGCCGAGCCAAGCGATGAGTGTCCCATGATTGAAACATATCCCCGCCATTCCTAATGCAGCTCGCAGTCCCGCCCCCGGCACCCATGATGACCACGTCATAACTGTGCTCGCCTGCGTCATCGTGGTTCCCAGAAGCTTCCGAGCAGCCTCAGATTCCGTTCAGCACCCAAAAGCGGTCGGCGACAAATCTTCCAAACTTGGTTTCAAACTCTCAAGGCGATCCCGCATCGCCCTCCCTACACCCTTGCATCGACGGCCGATCGTGACGACACTCGACAAATAGAGTCTTCCACTACTGTCTCCACCAGTACCCTTGCCTCCCGGACCGCTTTTGGGAAGGCGAAGAGGTCGGTTATGTCCAGGCGAGCATCGCCGCGCGGAAAGCCGAGGTGAGGGCCGCAATAGTGGTGGGACATGGATCGATTCTCCGTTGAGAAAACGGGTGTTTAAGCGCATCCCTAGCGCGTACGGAGTTACTGCCATCACCTGCGCTGGTCATGACCGCACGCTTCCGTCGGACAGACTGGCAATCTTCTGTTGCATGCTGGAAATCAGACTTGAGGGGTCATGGCCAGCCAGGAATCTGCGAAAATCCGATCGCTGGACCGCTACGCGGCTGATGGTGCCGTCGAGCAATACGTCCACGACGCGCCACTTGTTCCCTTGTACGTGCATCATGTAGTCCAGGCGCGACGGCTCGCCATTCAGTGGCACGAGATGCGTTTCGACGACGACGTCGCTCCCGACGGCGCGCGGGGACGGTTCAATCTCGAACCGCTGTCCGGCATAACTGTTGAAGCTGGCGATATAGGAGGTAATAGTGAAGCGCTGAAAAACCTGCAGCAACTCAGCCTGCTCGGGTGCAGCCAGGGTGCTCCAACTGGAACCTAAACAACGGCGCAGGATTTCCTGCAAGTCGAACGTATCTTCCACGACCCGAGACAAAGTGTTGTAACGTTCTGTAAATGGGACAGCGTTGCCCGCCTTCATCACCGCAAGCAGTCCGCTGTTCAACGTGACAATTGGGTCCAGCGCCGTGGACTGCGCTCCAGCGGCGCGCGCCCGGTATGGCAAGGCGAAAGGCGCAATCAGAGCGATTTGCAACAAGGCGCGGCGATTGGGTTGGATCACCGCACGTTCGAGAAACGGGGTAAGATACGGGCTCATGTGTCGACTCCTTCCAACGTATGTGATTGTAGCGATTGTTCTTCAGGCGTGTGCCCATGCTACGGCTCGACTTACCTGCGAGGATTTAGGCAGCACGGACGGCTCAACCTCAAAGCCTGCAAAGTAAATCTCGGTTACGAACTCATTTATCCGGCGGAAGCGACGCACGTTTTGGGCTGCCAGAAGGTCGGCCAACCCGTCTACAATGTCGTCGCACTCGCGAGTATCGTCGTCCGCACACACATCGTCCTCGGTGAGGGCGAGGCGCCATTGTCCGCTGGCTTGAGCAGCGAGTTCGATTCTTATAGCGGGTACGCAGCCGCGATCCATGGCGTTTGCTATCGTTTGCATGACCAGGGCGCTCGTCGCGAGAACAAGCGCGCGCCGCTTGTAGGCGGCCATGGCGACGTCCTCGAGCACTATCGGCGGTTGGAGGTCGCCGTCAGGCAGCTTGAAGAGACACAGAAGCCTAACAGCAATCTCGCCAGAACACAGAAGCACTTCCTCGTCCTCGACAATCCGAAGCTCGGCGAAAGAACTTGCCAGAGCCATCGCCTTGCCAAGGCGGGATGCGGACCAAGTGGCGCCGTTTCCTTGTTGCGTCATTTGACGTTCAAGCCGCAACGCCAGATGCATTGTGCAATGGGTCCGGTGCATTGCTTCTTGGGCCCATAATGGCCACAGCATCTCGCGACCGCCCCAGGATCCCGGAACCGCCGAGCTAAGAAGAATTTGCAGCGACGCCGGCCATCGAGGCAATTGGTCTGCTGTCGAGGCCAAGCGCTCGAAGCGGGACAAATGACCCTGCAACGATGTTAAATCTATCGGCCTGGGCCGCGGAGTCACATTTACCGACTCAGGCTGCAGCCACGCCGATAGTTGACGATTTATCATGGCAGTATTCGCTCCCCACAAAGGTCGACCTGTTCAAGTCGACAACGCTTCATGTGGGCCTCCTATACGACCCGGGCTAGTGCTGTGCTTTTCCAGCATTACCGAAGATTCTAACCAATTACCAAGTTCAGCGTGTCTTCAACACCGCCCGGACAAATTATTGCCCACGACAAAACGCCCTCCGCAATCGGTCATTACGCCAAAGTACCCGCAACAGCGACTTCAGAAGCCGACGCGGAAAGACTCGCTTAGGGCGGCGCGGCCATACCCCGAGAACCCGCATCCGGGAGAGCGAATTGGCCTCTTGTTGAGCCGCGCCTTCTCCCCTCAGCTTGAGTATCAGTGAGGTTTCGGCGACGCCAAGCGCTTGGGGTCTCGCCGACGACGCGTCGGAAGAGCTTCGAAAGATGCGCCTGATCTGCCAGACCACACGCGAGCGCAATTTGACTTAGCGGTTCTTCCGTTGTCAGCATCAATTTCTGAGCCAATTCCACCCTCATCCGAAGCATGTGCATGTGTGGAGTAGTCCCGAAGGTTTCTTTGAACGCACGGGAGAAATAGCTGACACTTAGCGCGACCTGCTCGGCCACCGTATCTAGGCGCACCGGGCGGTCCAGGTTCTCCCTCAGATACCGATCCACCTTGCGCTTCTGCCACGGCGCCAGACCACCACGAGCGCTCACCGATTCAATCGCAACCGATGGCGAAAGGAATGTTACCAACTGCGCGACCGCCGCACGCGTCGCTTCCGGATTTCGCTCTATCGCCCGGCGAAGGTCATCGAGAAGTTGATCGGTCGAAAGCCCGGCGAGCCGGCCCTCCTGCCAGCGCGAGGTCGGATTCCAAACGACTGATGGCGGTTTCTCGACTGGCGACCCGGATTCCGTCGTTGCTGGCTTTGTCGGAAAGCGTCGAAGACCGACAGTCCAGTCACCACGACCTGACCCGCCATTTGGCAGCCTCATCGCGTTGAAGCTATCTTTGAGCGCCAATACACGGGGCCATTCCTTTTCTGACCAAGTCTCTTCTGGTCGCGAACCACATTCCTCACTCCTGAGACGAGCGAATGAACCCATCGGATGCATCTCCCCTGAGCGGTGACCTAGCCCGCGGCACGGTCCAATTCCGCTTGTTGCCATGCACACATCTAGGCAGAGGCTGCGCAAAACGCCCGTTATGGCTTGTGAGGGCTGCTAGAGCATTTTTAGCGTGCCTGTGCAGGCCCCGATTGCTCTATCCCCTTGTTTCACCGCATGATTCACACGCTCTAGACGTTCCGCTCAGCCTGATCATGCTCTAGCAGTCGTTGTTAGTTGCTGCGAGCGGCGGGAATTCGGCGGCTTGCACGGGCACCGATCATGTATCGCCGCGGCGCCAACGGGGGTCGGCAAGGCCGGGTCCGACGGTTAGCCCAAGGTCGCCAACAGGCGTTCGGCAGCCTTCACATCCGCTGTATCTAAGCCCTCCACGAATTGCTCGAATACTGGCTGCAGCAGCGCCCGGCCGCGCTCGGAACGCCCTTGGCCGGCGAACAGAGCTGCCAGATCGGTCGCGGTGCGCAACTCCCATGCGCGCGCCCCCTGACGCCGGCTCAGCTCGAGCGATTGCATAAGGCATAATTCCGCTTCGCCGGCGCCAGGCCGCGGCTCTGACAAGACCAGGCGTCCCTTCACCCGTAGCAGCTCTGGCATGTACGCGGCGTCGCCCTTTGTCTCCACTCGTTGGATCGTCTCGTTGATCACCTGAGAGGCGTCGGCGAGCCGTCCGATCGCTCCAAGTCCTTGGGCGAGCGAGATGTCGAATTCTGTGGTGATCAGTTCGTAACGCACCGCGTGAATTTTCTCCAAAGATTCCCTCAGGCTCTCCACGCCGTTCTTGGCATCGCCGCGGCGAATGGCCAACTCCGCTTTGCGAGCCTGTCCGACGGCAACGAGCGGTTCCAGGGAATAGGATTCGGCACGGGAGATACATGAATCTGATGTACCTCTTCTGCGCTCCGGAGATCGCCTGTCCAAAGGAATATCGACGCACCCCACGCTAAGACGGAGACTAGAGATGCAGGATGGTCCATCCGTTCGGCGTCCCTGATGGTCTGGACTGCGCGCTCCACGGCTTGAAACGGATGGCCCTGCAACCACAGTGTCCGCGCCAAGGCGATGCCGGCTCGATAGTGCCGGTCGTAGGCAAGATAGATCGACCGGGTGCGCTGGGCGCTCGGCCAAATCGGTAGTAAGGCCTCGAGCTCGATGCGGGCAACGGCAAGGTCTCCCATGACCAGCAGCGACCTCCCTAAAATCGAATGGGCTAGCGTGATAGCGGCCGGATCATCAATTGTCTCGGCAAGGCCCCGGCAGCGCGTTGCGTAAGACAAAGCGGTTTTGAAATCCCCGGCGCGGAAGTGGAACATGTGCAGCATACCGAGCAGTGCCGCCTGGTGGAGGATGTCGCTGCGTTCTTCCGCGATCGCCAGGCTCCTGTTCAGGGCCAAACGTGCTGCGTCGCCTTCTCCTTGCATCTGCATTGATGAAATTCCGATCCCCGCCTGGAGATGCATCTCCTCGGACCCTCCGTGAGCGGTATCGTCGAGCGCAAGTATTGCCCGCTCTGACCACCGGTGACATTCGGGCAGTAGCGACATCACCAAGAAAATCTGCACGGCGGCAGCGGCGAGTCCGATGCCAATTTCGAGATCGCCGGCGACGCCGAAGCACCATTCCAAGGCAGCACGGACATTGTTGACACCATCAAGGTGCGGCGCGCGTTCACCTCCGTTCGACGAGGTGGACCATTCGGTCCCGTTCTGCTCCAGCCACCCTCGATAGTAGGTCGCGTGGCGCGCGGCGAAATCAGCGAACTCGGCGTCGTCATCGCTGATTTCCAGGGCGTATGCACGCGTCGTGTCCAACAGCCTATAGCGCATCGTTGTGCCGACGCGATTGGTCGCGACCATCGACTTGGCGACGAGGCTGCCAACGGCTCCGAGGATGAGAACCTGGTCGATGGTCGCGCTCGTCACCACTGCCCGCGCCGCCTCGAGCGTAAAGTGGCCGACAAATACAGCAAGTCTGCGAAGCACCACACGTTCCACAGCGGACAGGAGCCCATAACTCCAATCCAGCGTCGCTTGCAGGGTCCTCTGACGTGGCGGCGCCGTGCGCTGCCCCTGCCATGGCAGTGTCAGGCGTTGCTCGAGAAGCGCCGCGGTTTCCTGCAGGCCATAGGCCTCAACTCGTCCGGCTGCCAACTCGATCGCGAGTGGCACACCGTCGAGCTTTCGGCAGATGCTCGCCACGATCGCGGCGTCCTCGTCATTGAGGTCCAAACGCATGCCGCTCGCTTCGGCGCGCTCCAGGAATAGCTGGACCGCGGGAAACGTCAGAGCAATCGCCGCGGTGAGCCCCACGTCGTCGGGCGGAAAGCTGAGCGGCGCCAGCCTGTGGACCCGCTCGCCTTGTACCCTAAGACTTTCGCGGCTCGTCGCCAGGATATGGACCTGAGGGGCTGCCAGGAAGACCCGTTCCGCCAGGCTTGCAGCAGCCTCAATGATATGTTCGCAGTTATCCAGGATCAAAAGGATCTTCTTGTCACGCAGATAGGCTATCAGGCCGGGTATCGGGTCTTCGGATTGAACCGACAGTCCCAGCATCGAGGCCAGCGAAATGGCCGCCAGGTCGGCATCCAACAGCGCTCCGAGATCGACGAACAGCACCGACCCGGCGAACGCCTCCAGCAGATCATGCGCGACCGCCACGGCGACCGTGGTCTTGCCGACCCCGCCGGAGCCCACGATGGTGACGAAGCGCGAAGCAGCGAGCTGAACTGACAGCGTGAGAATGCCGTCTGCCCGCCCGACCATTCGCGTCGAACGGGCTGGTAGGCTTGCGTCCGGGATAATTGTCGTGGCGTCCGTTTTGTTCTCGCTGGCTTTGCCTGCCGACAGCGAGATCGGAGCAACGAAGCAGTAACCCCGCCCGGCATGAGTGGTGATGTATCGTGCGCCGTCCTTCCCGTCGCCGAGCGCCTTGCGCAACCCCGCGATGTGAAACCGTAAGCTGCCTTCTTCCACGATGACGTCGGGCCAGACTTGAGCCAATAGTTGTCTTTTACTAACGACCTCATTGGGGCGGGACACGAGTGCGACCAAAATATCGAGCGTGCGTGAGCCCAATTCAACCGGTGCGCCTTCTTTCATCAGCAGGCGTTCGCTAGCGACCAAGGTGAACGGCCCGAAGGAGATTACGTCTGTAGCACGCGCCACCGGCTCTGTAATCATTGCGTCAACTTTTGTCACCGCCTGACCCAGGTTGCACTCTAGGTCAACAGTCAGCTTCGCACCATGGGGGGCAGGCTTTATTGAAGCTCGGAGAAAGGACGCGGTAGCCACGCCGTACGTGGCGTGGTCAGAATCGTCTTTTTTGGTTACAGAGGTCGCGCGGAGACCGCCCGTCCGTGACTGCTGGAGTTCGCTTTGCAGGCGGTTTCTATGGGGAGGTGACCGGCCTCCCCGGGCCAAGCGTGCCGAGGCTGAAATGGCCCGAGGCCCAGCAGCGTTACCCAATGCGGATGGCCTTGGCCGGCCATCAATTCCCGCGGCGTTTGCCTCCGTTCGGCACGTCGGCTGTGCATGAGGCCCATGGTTCAAGCAGAACTGCAGCAAATCCAAGTAAGAACCACCCAGATGGCGACGCAGCGTGACAGCGGGTGGAATTTGTCGCCCGACTTCGCCCGAAGTCATTCCATCCCCGCCAATAGTCGGTTGAGCTACTCGAAAGTCGATGCAGCAGGCAGGCTTCACGGACGAGGGACTCAGACATGGCATGGGCTTGCGCGATGTCGGTCAGTTTGGCGTCGTGGGCTAAGGCGAGCAAGTCCTCGTGCTGGTTCTGCAGCGCCACGGGCAGCGGGCGAGCGCGGCGCACGTCCGCCGCCTCACGTTTCGCTAAGTCCTCGACGATGAAGGTGCCGATTGACAAAACAGCCGAGACTGCGCCCACCCAACCCGACCGGCATCTTCAATTGATTGCAGAGCGTGGCCGAATGGGATGGCAGAAGGCGTCGGGGTATAATCTGCGTGCTTTGGTGGAAGCCGACATCGGCCGCTGGAAACGGGTGATCGGTGAGGCACTGCACTGCAGACGGACGGCCGTCAGACGACCGACGTGGCGATTGCTGTCGACGTCCTGAACCGCATCTGGAGCTGGGACGCCCGAACTACGTTCGTATCATATGAAATGAGAAGGCTGGGTAATACTGTGTCCTTCAAGTTGATCCATGCAACAAGGTCACTATTAGCTCAAAGTGGCCAGCAGCCGTTCGGCAACCTTCAGATCCGTCGTATCGGAGCCCTCTAGAAATTGCTCAAGCACCGGCTGCAAAACAGCGCGGGCGGCCTCACGGCGCCCTTGCGCGGCCCGCAGTTCCGCCAGATCGATCGCGGTGCGTAACTCCCATGCTCGCGCGCCTATTCGACGGCTGCAGTCAAGCGATTGCATGAAGCACCTTTCTGCGTCCTCATCGATGGGCTGCGGCATTGCGAGAAGCACGCTGCCCTTCACGCGCAATAACTCTGGCAGGTAAGAAAGGCCTCCGTTTGCCTCGACCTGTCGGATAGCTTGGTTGACCAAGGTGATGCCTTCCGCGCACCGGCCGAGTGCCGCAAGTCCTTGAACGAGAGGGATGTTGCACGCCATAGCCAGCACCTCGTACCGCGCTGCGTGGAGCTCTTCCAGGCATCTCTGCAGGCTCTCAACGCCGCTCTCTGCATCGCCCCGGCGAATAGCCAGTTCCCCTCGGTAGCCGCGTCCGAGTGCAATATAGGGCCCCAGGGAATGGGATTCGGCATGGGATACGAACCGATCCAGATGCTCTTCGGCGCTCTCTAGATTGCCCGTCCAGAGGAACACTGAAACAGCCCAGAGCAAGGACACAGACAGCGACACCGGATGGCCGGTGCCGGCGGCGTCCTCGACCGATTGGCGGGCGCGATCCTCGGCCTGAGTTGGATAGCCTAGCCACCACAGGGTCCTCGCCAGGGCTCCTCCGGCGACTTTATCGAAACCGAGATAGGTCAAGCTGGTCCGCTGCGAGCCCGGCCCATGCTGTACCGCGGCCTCAAACTCCACGCGGGCGCTTTCGAGCTCGCCTGTAACGTGGAGTGGAATCCCCATGAAGGTGTGGGACAACGCAATAGCGGCGGGATCCCCAATGGCCGCGGCAACGCCGCGGGTGCGCTTTCCGTAGTACAGGGCGGATTTGAAATCGCCGATGCGAAAGTGGAACATGTGCAGCGGGCAGAGCAACTGCATTTGGCTAAGGGCATCATCACGTTCCTCGGCAATCGCCAGGCCCCTTTTCAAGGCCTCACGCGCCACCTCACCCATGCCGCGCGTGAAGATCAAAGACAATCCCAAGGCCGCCTGAAGCTGCATCTCCTCGTGCCCCCCGCGAGAGGCTTCGTTTAGCGCGAGCAGCGCCCGCTCCGACCAGCGTTGGCATTCAGCCATCAGAGACATCGCCAAAAAAGCCGGCACGGCCGCGGCGGCAAGTCCGATGCCAACCTCGCGATCGCCGTTGGCACCGAAGCACCATTCCAAGGCAGCACGGACATTGTTGACACCGTCAAGGTGCGGCGCCCGTTCCGTCCCGGTCGACAAGGTCGACCATTCGGTCCCGTTCTGCTCCAGCCACCCTCGATAGTAAGTCGCGTGGCGCGCGGCGAACTCGGCGTCGTCATCGCTGATTTCCAGGGCGTATGCGCGCGTCGTGTCCAATAACCTATAGCGCATCGTTGTGCCGACGCGATTGGTCGCGACCATTGACTTGGCGACGAGGCTGCCAATGGCTCCGAGGATGAGAACCTGGTCGATGGTCGCGCTTGTCACGACTGCCCGCGCCGCCTCGAGCGTAAAATGGCCGACAAATACAGCAAGTCTGCGAAGCACCACGCGTTCCACTGCGGACAGGAGCCCATAACTCCAATCCAGCGTCGCTTGCAGGGTCCTCTGGCGTGGCGGCGCTGTGCGCTGCCCCAGCCACGGCAGTGTCAGGCGTTGCTCGAGAAGCGCCGCGGTTTCCTGCAGGCCATAGGCCTCAACTCGTCCCGCTGCCAACTCAATCGCGAGTGGCACACCGTCGAGCTTTCGGCAGATGCTCGCCACAATCGCGGCGTCCGCGTCATTGAGGTCCAAACGCAGGCCGCTCGCTTCCGCGCGCTCCAGGAATAGCTGGACCGCGGGGAAAGTCAGAGCGATCGCCGCGGTGAGCCCCACGTCGTCGGGCGGAAAGCTGAGCGGCGCCAGCCTGTGGACCCGCTCGCCTTGTACCCTAAGACTTTCGCGGCTCGTCGCCAGGATATGGACCTGAGGGGCTGCCAGGAAGACCCGTTCCGCCAGGCTTGCAGCAGCCTCAATGATATGTTCGCAGTTATCCAGGATCAAAAGGATCTTCTTGTCACGCAGATAGGCTATCAGGCCGGGTATCGGGTCTTCCGATTGAACCGACAGTCCCAGCATCGAGGCCAGCGAAATGGCCGCCAGGTCGGCATCCAGCAGCGCTCCAAGATCGACGAACAGCACCGACCCGGCGAACGCCTCCAACAGATCATGCGCGACCGCCACGGCGACCGTGGTCTTGCCGACCCCGCCCGAGCCCACGATGGTGACGAAGCGCGAAGCAGCGAGCTGAACTGACAGCGTGAGAATGCCGTCTGCCCGCCCGACCATTCGCGTCGAACGGGCGGGTAGGGCTGCATCCTGGATAATCGGGACGTCGGTCTTGTTCTCGCTGGCTTTGCCTGCCGACAGCGAGATTGGAGCAACGAAGCAGTAACCCCGCCCGGCATGAGTGGTGATGTATCGTGCGCCGTCCTTCCCGTCGCTGAGTGCCCTGCGCAGCCCCGCGATATGAAATCGTAAACTTCCCTCTTCCACGGTGACGTCGGGCCAAACTTGAGCCAATAACTCTCTTTTGCCAACGACCTCATTGGGGCGGGACACCAGCGCGATCAAAATGTCGAGCGTGCGCGCGCCCAATTCAACCGGCGCGCCTTCTTTCATCAGCAGGCGTTCGCTCGCCACCAAGGTGAAAGGCCCGAATGAGATTACGTCTGTAGCGCGCGCCACCCGATCTGTAATCATTGCGTCAACTTTTGTCACCGCCTGACCTGGGTTGCACTCTAGGTCAACGGTCAGTTTCGCACCATGGGGGGACAGGGTTTGCCGAAAGACCACGGCCGCCAAGCGTCGGCCCCGGAAGCTCGAGCGCGGATCGCCTCGGTCGCCATCGGCCTGGCCGCCTTTGCTTCGCCTCGACGGGACGTTCGAGATGATAGTCGCCAATGCGCTGAACACGGCAATCGGTAGAAAATTCGCGCAATCCTGTAAAAGCACCGGCCCGGCCTCGAGAGTAATGCATCGTTTCGGATTGACCGGTCCACCCGAGGCCAAGCCGCACCAGGGAGAATGATCATGTGCGCAACACAGTTGTTGTGCAGGCGTTGCAATACAGCCTTCTCAGCGCTGGCTTTAGCGCTTTGAAGCAAACGGAGATGCACCAAGATGCCATGGGGGTGGCCTTGATCAGTGGCGCCTCCTGCGGGATCGGCGCGATCTACGCTGACCGACTGGCACACCGCGGCTATGACCTTGTTCTGGTTGCTCGAAATCGACGGCGCCTGGATATCGTCAGCGCCGAAATTGCCCGCAGGACCGGGCGCAAGATCGAAGTGCTGGCCGCCGACCTGACAGAGCCAGCCGATCTCGCAATGGTCGAACAGGTGCTGCGGACCAATTCGCGCATCACGATGCTGGTGAACAACGCAGGGATAGGAGCCACCGCACCGCTGCTCGGCTCCGAGGTCGGCAAGATGAGCCAGATGATCGCGCTGAACGTCGGCGCACTTACGCGGATGACCTATGCCGTGGCTCCGGCTTTCGTCGCCCGCGGTGTCGGAACGATCATCAATGTCGCCTCGTTTGTTGCCGTTCACCCTGAGATTCTCAACGGCGTGTATGCCGGGTACCAAGGCCTTCGTGCTCGCCTTCAGCCGCTCGCTGAACCAGGAGCTGTCCGACAAGGGCGTCCGCGTCCAGGTGGTGCTTCCCGGCGCGACCGCCACCGATTTCTGGGGTATCGCCGGCATGCCGGTCGAGCACCTTCCCGCAGAGTTGGTCATGCCGGCTGGCGAGATGGTCGATGCGGCGCTGGCGGGGCTTGATCAAGGCGAGTTGGTAACCCTGCCGTCGCTGCCGGATCTGGCTGACTGGAAGGCCTATGAGAGCGCCCGCCAGGCTCTGTTTCCAAACCTTTCCCGTTCGTCGGCTGCTTACCGTTATCGCGTCGCGGGTCACGCGGCCCCGCTAAAGCACATTCCTGTTCTAGATCGATCCTCTTTCCCTCAAACATAAAGGAAGTTTACCATGTCTACCGAACAAAAAGTTGCCGTCATTACTGGCGCGTCGCAGGGTATCGGGGCGGCTCTCGTCAAAGCGTACCGAGATCGAAACTACCGGGTGGTTGCGATCGCGCGTTCTATTACACCGGCGGACAATGATGACGTCCTCACGATCTCTGGGGACATAGCCGATCGGCGGACGGCAGAGCGCGCGATATCCGCTGGCATGGATCGGTTCGGACGCATCGATACGCTCGTCAACAACGCCGGTATCTTCATCGCCAAGCCGTTTACCCAGTACACCGAGGCCGACTATGCATCGATCCTGGGCGTCAACATCGCGGGCTTCTTCCACATCACTCAACTGGCGATCGCCGAGATGGAGAAGCAGGGCAGCGGCCATGTTGTGCAAATCACGACGAGCCTCGTCGACCATGCGATGACCGGCGTACCGTCCGTGCTGGCTTCGCTGACGAAGGGCGGCCTGAATGGCGCGACCAAATCACTCGCGATCGAGTATGCGAAGCGGGGTATTCGGGTGAACGCGGTTGCGCTGGGTGTCATGAAGTCGCCGATGCATCCCGTCGAGACGTATCCGCAACTGGACCGCCTGCATCCGGTCGGCCACATGGGCGAGATCTCCGACGTCGTCGACGCAATCCTCTACCTCGAGTTGGCCGGCTTCGTGACGGGCGAAATCCTGCACGTCGACGGCGGCCAGAGCGCGGGCCACTAACATAATCCCGGAGAGGCAAGCGGCGGATTGCACCATCTAACCTGGTCTGAGCCGAATAGGTCCCGATCCGGGACGTTGGCACAAAATTTTGGGTTCAGGCCGCGTAAACAATCACGCATGGAGAGTTACTGATGCCTACACGGGAATAGAACGAAGAAATCAGCTATCCGCGCCGCCGCTTTTTTGGCACAGCGGCGGTCGCTCTTGCTGTCGCCCAGATCGGCACGATCCGCGCCGCAAATGCACAACCCGGCAAGACAATACCGGAGGATCGACCCAAGGCGGGGGCGAACACGTCGTTCGCCTCACTCAAGCAGATCGATACCGGCGTCCTTGGTACAGGATACGCTGAAGCTGGCCCCGCTGATGGTCCGGCCGTTATTCTTCTGCACGGCTGGCCCTACGATATTCACAGCTATGTCGATGTCGCGCCTTTGCTGGCATCGGCGGGATACCGGGTGATCGTCCCCTATGTGCGTGGCTGTGGAACGACGCGCTTTCTTTCAAGTACAACGTTTCGGAACGGCCAGCAGGCGGCAGTCGCCGTCGATACTATCGCTTTGATGGATGCTCTCAAGATCGAGAAGGCGATTCTTGGCGGTTACGACTGGGGAGGGCGGACGGCTGACATCATCGCGGCACTCTGGCCAGAGCGCTGCAAGGCCTTGGTCGCCGTCAGTGGTTACCTGATCGGCAGCCCTGAAGCCAACCGGATGCCGCTGCCGCCAAAAGCTGAGTACCAGTGGTGGTATCAGTACGACTTTGCCACCGAACGCGGCACTCTCGGCTACGACAAATACCGGCGCGATTTCGCCAAGCTCATTTGGCAGATCGCTTCGCCGAGATGGGAGTTCGATGATGCTACGTTCGATCGCACCGCGGCGTCGTTCGACAACCCGGACTACGTCGCCATTGTGATCCATAACTACCGCTGGCGAATCGGCTTGGCCAAAGGCGACCCGCAATACGATGATCTGGAGAATAGGCTTGCCGAAGGTCCGGTCATCACCGTGCCGGCGATCACCCTTGAAGGTGATGCCAATGGTGCGCCACACGCGGACGGCGACGCGTATCGCAAAAAGTTCTCGGGCACATACGCACACCGGATTATCACGGGCGGCGTCGGTCATAATCTGCCTCAGGAAGACCCACAGGCCTTTGCCCAAGCGGTGGTTGACGCCGATGGTTTTTGATTGGTTTCAGACGCTGCGGAGCTACGCGATCGCCTGACCATGCACAGGGGGCCGGGATGAATGATTGACTGGACATCGCGTCTCTGTGGCTGACCGCGGAACAAGCGGACGAACGTAGCGATGCTCAAGGTTTGATCATCGGATAGGCGAGAACCTTGAGATTACTCCGCCTCCGGCCAGTCTCCGGCCAGCGGTGTGGAGCAGATAGCACCTACTTCTGGATTTCCAGCGGTGGACCTCCTAACCTCTTCCCTCCGAATTGCTGTCCTGCTCGCCGCCGCGGTTCGACCAAAGCCGCGGCGAGGGGCCTTGTCGACACGATATTTGGGTCCGATCGGTTCGGAACCATCGGACATTAGGTCATGCGCCGACATGCAACGACATACCGCGGATATGGCCATTCAGGCGTGTCTTTGCGGGTCTTCGGCTGGGACAGCCACAGGCACCGTGATCTCCCCCATCCCGCTAGCCACGTCATTTCTTAGCTGAATTTAATCGGATCGCGCCAGGCGGGGTGGTATCACCACTCCAGTCCCGCTTTCGGGAAACGGGCAGGGTCGCGATAGCGATCCGCAGCATGGAACTGCACCCGCGTGAATAGTGAGAAAGGCCAGGGCGGTCGTGCCCGCGAACGATGGAATCAGCCCGCCAAGGCCTGAGAAGCAAGGTCGTCGAGGGCGGAGCCGTGTTGATCGGGCGTCAGCTCGCCTCGATGGGGCTCAGCCTGATCGGCTTGCTTCTGATCACACGAATCATCGGGCCGGCGGCATATGGCCCGTATGTGGCCGCGCTCGGCATCTGTCAGTACGCACAAAGCCTCGGCCAAGCCGGCATCGGCGTCTATCTCGTCCGAGCCCCGGGCGAAGTGACGAGACGAACCTTCGACGTCGCGACAACATTACTGTTGATTACGGGCATCACGCTGACTGCGATCCTGGAAGCCAGTCTCGGCCTCATCGCGAGATGGATCCCGATGCCGGGGCTGCCGCCCTTGCTGGCGGTGCTGCTGCTATCGGTCGTCTTCCAGACCATCGCCGTTGGTGCCAGCGCGCAGCTGGAGCGTGCGCTCGATTTCCGTCGCGTGGCGATGATCGAGGTGGCGGGTCAGTTGCTCTACTACGGCTTCGCCTTGCCGTTGGTGTTCACCGGCTTTGGCGTTTGGTCGCTGGTCAGCGGCTGGTGCCTGCAACAGCTTTTCCTGTGCGCCGCTTTCCACATTGGGGCGCGGTATTGGCCAAGGCCGACGTGGGACG
Organism: uncultured Pseudomonadota bacterium; assembly: GCA_963832865.1. Lineage (GTDB taxonomy): Bacteria > Pseudomonadota > Alphaproteobacteria > Acetobacterales > Acetobacteraceae > Rhodopila. The sequence continues at coordinate 164,937 of CAWHWH010000060.1, read as the reverse complement.
CCGCGATCGTCCGGTCGATGTTGAGCTACGCCCTTGGCTACGCCGCGTCGGACTGGCTCTGGCAACTGCGGGGGCTGATCAATCCGCTGATTGTGGGACACTTCCTGCCGGCCGAGGCCGTCGGCCAAATCGGTCTCGCGATCAGAATGCTGGAACTGCTCACATTCACCAAGGCCGTCGCCTACCGGCTGTCGGTCCCCGTTCTAGCGCGGGTGCAGCACGAGCCGGCCAAACTGCTCGAGGCGGCCACGGACGGCCTGCGTCTGCAGACCCTGGCACTTGGTCCCGTGCTGATCGGTTTCAGTTGGTTCGGCGGCAGCCTGCTGGCGCTGGCGTTTGGCAAGCGCTGGGACCCGGTGATGGTCGTCTATCCCTATCTGGCGGTGAGCTATCTAACCAACGCCCAGTTCAACATCCATGTCTCGGTCCTCTTTGTGTTGCAGCGTAATTTGGCGGTGTTTCTGTTCCACGTCGTCCATATCCTCTTGTTTGCCGGTGCAGCCTGGGTCTTGGTCAATCGCTGCGGGATCGCGGGCTACGGTTATGCCGAGATGGTGGCGTTGCTGAGCTATCCGGTGCTTCACCGGTCGCTACGCCGGGTGATCGGATCGCCGGACTATGGTATTGCGGTGCTGTGGTGGGCGGCGATCGCGATCGGGTTGTTCTGGCAGGACCTCGGACTATGGGATATTGCCGTGCCGATCGCCGCGCTGTTGTATCCGCCGTCGTTACGACAATTGAGGGACTATTACGGCATGTTCGCGATCAGGCGCCGGCCTGACACCTGACCAGCGATCACATCACTGGTCCGGCAACGCGGCCTGTCGCAGCTTCCCATAAACCGCCTCCTGCTCGGGGCGGGGGGTTTTCCAATCGGCTTCCAAGGTGCCGTCCGGAGCCTGTCCGGGGAGGTAGCCCCAGGCCCACCAGTCAGTGGAAACCGCCTGCCCCCCTGAAGGAACATGTAAGCCATCCGCCCCGATGCCATTCAGGTACGGCACGATCGTTGCGGCCCAGGCCTTCGATTGATCACTGACCATCGACGAACCCATCTCGCCGACGAAGATCGGTCCCACGTTCTCGTTGTAAATCCAGCCCCACATTTCGCTCATCCGGTTGATCAAGCCGGACCCACTGCTGACCTTCTGGCCGCTGATCTCGCCGGGATATTCGTGCACCGAATAAACCAACTTGTTCGGTACAGCTAATGTCAGCGGATACTTGTGGACCCTGCGGCAATCGCTGTTTGGCGGTTCAACGATGATCAGCTTGGTTGGATCGACCGCCAGGATGGCATTGCCGACACGAGTGTACATCGCCGCGATATCGCGGTCGGATCCCCCGCCCCATTCGCTCATGTGAGGCCAGTCCAGCGGCTCATTGCGCAGATCGTAACCGATGACCACCTGGTTGCCGACATAGTGCCGAGCCACGAATTGCCAGTCGGCAAGGAACTTTGCGTCGGTGACGGTGCCGGGGTTGCCGCCTCCGTCGGTCCCGTCGGAGCTGCCGCCCAGGTCGTACCACAGGCCATTTTTCTGCTGCGCACCCCAATTGTCTTCCTCGCCGTGACCAGGTTCGTTGGTGTGGTTATCCAGGATCAGGCGCAATCCCGCCTGGCTCGCCGCGACCGCGACGCGGTCGATCCCGGCGGTGTCTTGGTCCCTGGTCGCATTGACCCAGGAAAGCCGGATACAGTTGAAGCCCAGCTTTGCCATCAGCGCCGTCTGCCGCTCCAGGGGGATTTCCTCGACCACCTGGTTCCAGCCGACGCAGGCCAGCCTGACGGGGCGTCCCTTCTGGTCAACAATCTGATTACCCTTGGTGCTGAGATCGCCGGTCGGGAGCAAGGTTTGCGGCGTCCCCTGGCCATACGCGGCTGGAGCCAACAGGAGGCCGCAAAATATCAGTACGAGAAAATATTGCATTCTATGAACATTTTTATGCCTCGGCGTCCCGGGATTGCTCGCCTGGACAACACCCGAGAAGCGGGATGGAACCTGCCGTCAAGGCCCTTAAACGCCGAAGCGATGAAACCAGGTCAACATGCGCTTCCACGCGTCCTCGGCGTCTGCCTGCCGATAGCTTGGCCTGTAGTCGGCGTGAAAGCCGTGCGGCGCGTCGGGATAGATGACGATATCGATGATCTTGTGGGCCGCCTTCGCCTTGGCTTCCGCCTGCCTCACGGATCCGACCGGGATGCCCTGATCCTGGCCGCCATACAGTCCCAGCAGCGGACATTCGATTTCCCCGGCGATATCCAGCACGGTTTGAGGCTGGATCGGCGAAGGTTCACCACCGATTGGGCCATAAAAGGCGACCGCTGCCTTCAGTCGCGGGTTGTGCGCGGCATACAGCCAAGTCTGCCGCCCGCCGCGGCAAAAGCCCACGACCCCGAGGCGTGTCGCACTGCCGTCGTGTTGCTGTGCCCACGCAGCGGTGGAATCCAGGTCCGACATATACTGGGCGTCCGGCGTTTTCCGGATCACCTCGCTGAGGATCTGCTTCACATCGGTCATCTTCGAGAGATCACCGATGCGGGCGTAATACTCGGTCGCCACCGCGAGATAGCCGACCTTTGCGAGCCGCCGGCATACGTCCTTGATGTACTCGTGGACGCCGAAAATCTCTTCGTTCACCAGGACAATCGGGAACGGCCCTGCGCGAGCCGGTCTGGCATAATAGGCCGGCAGGTTACCGTCCGTGGTCGGGATTTCCGTCGCGCCGGCCTCGATGCCGGTCTCGTCGGTGTGGATCGCCTGCGCCTCCACACGCTGGGTAGCCAGCGTAAAGCCGCTGATCAGCCCGGTCATCATCATGCCGCGGCGGGCAAACGGATATTTCCGAAGACCCGCGATCTCGGTCACGTCGGCCATGTCCGCCTCCGAAGGGGAACGAGCGCACGCCGCTGACCCGAAATTCCCGCCCCGCGATGGGACAGACCCCGCATGAAGTGCTACCTCATCGCCATTTGGAGATTCTCATCCAACTTGGCCAGGAAGCCTTGCGTCGTCATCCACGGCTGATCAGGGCCGATCATGACGGACAGATCGCGGGTCATGTACCCGGCCTCCACCGTTTCGATGCAGACCTTTTCGAGCGTTTCGGCGAAAGCGGTCACGTCGGGGGTGTTGTCGAACTTGCCCCGATAGATCAGGCCGCGGGTCCATGCGAAGATCGACGCGATCGGGTTCGTGGATGTTTCCTTGCCCTGCTGGTGCTGACGATAATGCCGCGTGACGGTGCCATGCGCCGCCTCGGCTTCCACTTTGGTTCCATCGGGACTCAGCAGCACCGATGTCATCAGGCCCAGCGACCCGAAGCCCTGCGCCACGGTGTCGGACTGCACGTCGCCATCATAGTTCTTGCAGGCCCACACGTAATCGCCGTTCCACTTCAACGCACAGGCGACCATGTCGTCGATCAGACGGTGCTCATAGGTCAGGCCGGCTTTGTCGAACTGCGATTTAAACTCGTTCTGATAGATCGTCTCGAAGATATCCTTGAAGAAGCCGTCGTAGGTCTTCAGGATCGTGTTCTTGGTCGAGAAATACAGCGGCCAGCCGCGCATCAGCGCGTAGTTGAAACTGGCGCGGGCGAATCCTTCGATGGACACGCGCGTGTTGTGCATGGACATCGCCACGCCACCGCCCTCGCTGAATCTGTGGACTTCCAGCGTCTGCGCCGGGCCCCCATCGACCGGCTGGTAGGTCATGGTAACCGTACCTGGGCCGGGCACTTTTAATTCTACAGCGCGATACACGTCGCCATAGGCATGGCGGCCGATGACGATCGGATGTGTCCAATGCGGCACCAGGCGCGGAACGTTCTGACATATGATCGGTTCGCGGAAGATCGTGCCGTCCAGAATGTTGCGCAGAGTTCCGTTCGGGCTGCGATACATACGCTTAAGGCCGAATTCCTGCACCCGAGCCTCGTCCGGAGTGATGGTCGCGCATTTCACCCCGACGCCATACAGAGCGATGGCGTTGGCCGCATCAACCGTCACTTGATCATCGGTCTGATCGCGGTATTCTATTCCCAAATCATAATATTTCAGATCGATATCGAGATAGGGAAGGATGAGCTTTTCCTTGATGAAACCCCAGATAATGCGGGTCATCTCGTCCCCGTCCAACTCGACAACCGGAGTCTTGACCTTAATCTTTGCCATAATATCCTCTCGGCGGAACCAGCCGGAGCCGGTTCCCCGGTCTTCCGAAACGGTCGGACAATCGCACCCCACGCCTAACAGGGCAAGCCGGAATGGGGCAATCGCGTGACGGTCACCGTGCGGCTGCGGATCCGATGTTCGACACGGCCGCGATTTCCTGGGCGGCCGCGCGAAAACACGCCGTTTTCGCCATGTGATCAGGAGGAGCGACACACCGAGAAGCCTAAAGCCCCGTCGGGACGTGATGTCCTGACGCTCGTATCGCGTTAGCCGTTCTGCGCTTCCACGTGTTCCGGCTCTGCCCGTGGCAGCAGGATGGTGAACGTCGTCCCCTCGCCCACCACGCTGTGCACCCGCACGCTGCCACCCGACTGGCGCACGAAGCCATAGACCTGGGCCAGCCCGAGCCCGGTTCCCTTGCCAATATCCTTGGTCGTGAAGAACGGCTCGAACAACCTCGCTTGCACTGCCTCCGGCATCCCGGTGCCGGTGTCCTGGACGGAGAGCACGGAATATCCGCCGGCCGACAGATCCGGTTCGGTGTCGGCGACGCAAAGATTGCCGGTGGCGATTCGCAACGTCCCCCCGCCTGGCATCGCGTCCCTGGCGTTGATCGCCAGGTTCAGCAGTGCCGTCTGCACCTGATTGGCGTCCGCCATCACCGGCCAGGCGTCCGGTGTCAGATCATAGATCAGACGAACCTCCGCCCCGACGCTTCGTTCCAGCAATTCCTTCATATCATGCACCAGAGCGTTCAGCGGCAGATACTCCACCTGCAGATTCTGCTTGCGGGCGAATGCCATGAGCTGAGCGATCAGTTTTGCGCCCCGCTGGGCGGCGCTGATCGAACTGTCGATCAGCCGACGGCTTCTGGGGTCCTCGATGCGGCGCCGGGTAACTTCCAGGCCGCCCAGGATCGCCGTGAGAAGATTGTTGAAATCATGCGCAATGCCGCCGGTAAGCTGGCCCAACGCCTCCATTTTTTGGAGTTGGCGGATTTGCTCGCTCGCCCGTTCGCGTTCCGTAATTTCGGCCCGCAACTTTTCGTTGGCATCTGCCAGATCGCGAGTGCGTTCGGCGACCCGGTCTTCAAGCTCCGCGTTCAGGGCCTCCAGATCGTCTCGGGCCGCCTTCTCGACCGATCGGTCGTATAAAATCTTCAGAAATCCCGCCACCTCGCCACGCCGGTCGCGCAGTGCCACCATCCGGCCACTGCTCCAAAAACGGGAGCCGTCGCGACGCCGGTGCCAGCGCTCGGCGTGCACACTGATGCCCTGGAAAGCGGTCCGCATCTCCGCGTTGGGGACATCCGCGATGATGTCGTCCGCCATGAAAATACGAGCGCAAGGCTCGCCGATGATGTCTTCCGGCAGATATCCAAGGATCGCCTGTGCGCCGGAGTTCCAACTGGTGATCCGGCCATCCAATCCGCAGGTGAATATCGCGTAATCGACCGCACTCTCGACGATCATACGATAGCGTTCACCGGATTCTTGCGCCTGGGCCTCCGCGTAACGCAACCGCAACATCGCCCGAGCGACAGCGATCAATTCCATCGGCTCGACCGGCGTCGTCAGGTAGCAATCCGCGCCGCTCTCCAGCCCGATGACTTTCTCAACCGCCGAGGTGGCGGTGGCAGAAATCTGAATAACGATGATGTCCGGCCAGTCAGCTTTGATCCGCCGGCAAACCTCCAAACCGCTCACGTCCGGCAAATTTACGTCCAGCAAGACCAACAGCGGTTGCCGCTCGGCGATCAAGGCGAGGGCGGCGGTCCCGGTCTCCGCCTCGATCACTTCCATCTCGCCCAGCAGCAGCGAGCGTGTCTTGACGTACCGGTTCGCCACGTCGTCATCGACGTTGAGGACGAGCGGGCGTGTCCGGGCGAGCGGAATCACGTTCAAATCAAAGGCTCCGGCATCTCGACCGGCAAGTCGACCGGCCAAATATCGCTCAGGGTGCGCTGCATGATCACACGTGTCAGGGTCGCCTTCGACAGAATCGCCCGAGCATGATTCAGCCGGCCGCGCTGCCGCTCGGTCAGGACCGATGAGGTACACACGATCACGGGCAGTCCGGCGGTGACGGGATCCGCGTGGAGGCGGTCCATTACGTCGAACCCATCAATATCAGGCAGGCGGAGATCCAGCAGCACGACATCTGGCTGCCACGCTCGCGCCAGCCGGAGGCCCTCGGCGCCGGTCTCGGCCTCCTGGACCCGCATTGGCTCGAACCCGGCGAGCATCTGGCGCAACACATATCGAGATGTCTCTTCGTCATCTATAATCAAAACGCCGCGCGATTGCCTCGGTTGGGACACGACCGCAGGAGCACTCGCCGATACCTGTCCGAGCGATATCGGAATACACAACGTGAAAGTGGACCCTGTGCCGGGCGTGCTCCGCAGCGTTAGCGTGCCGCCAAGAAGTTCAGCCAGACGGCGGGACAGCGGCAGGCCGAGGCCAGTACCCTTGGCACGGTATTGCAGCGTATTGGCGACCTGAGAGAACTCCTGAAACACCAACTCCTGGTCTTCGGAGGCGATGCCAATCCCGGTGTCTAAAACCTCAAGCCGGCACTGCCGTGTTTCGCGATCGAACGCCGCGGCTACCCGAACTTCACCGCGTTCGGTGAACTTCAGCGCGTTAGAGATCAGATTTCGAAGGATCTGGGCCAGCTTGGCCTCATCAGTGAACAGCGGCGGGCAATCGGTGACATCCTCGAAAATCAGGTCCACCGCGTCGTTCTGCTGCAGCGGCTTCATTACGCCCCGCAGCGCGCCAAACAGCTCACCGATCGTGAAGTAGCTCGGACGGATCTCCAGTTTGCCGGCTTCTACCTTGGCCAGGTCCAGCAGGTCGTTCACCAGTTCGGTCAAGCTTTCGGCCGAGCGGCGGATATACGTGACCTGGCGTTCCTGCTCCACCGTCAACGGCCCGTCCGTGCGGTCCATCAGCAGCCGCGACAGCGCCAGTATCGAGTTTAACGGCGTGCGGAATTCGTGGCTCATGTTCGACAGGAAGCGCGATTTCAGCTCGCTGGCCCGGCGTAACTGCTCCGCTCGCTCATCCAGTTCGGCGTAGAGCGCGACGACGCCGCGATTGGTATCCTCCAATTCAGAATTGAGTCTCACAAGTTCGTCCTGGCGGGTGCGCAGTTCCGTCAGGCTGGCGATCAGTTCGGTATTCTGGGTAAGCAACTCGGCGGCGGGATTGAGGGCAGCTCCGGTTCCCAGCGCGCCGACGATGCGGGCGACATCGACCGAGGAGACGACGGCGCCCTCCGGCAGACGCCGCCACAAAGTCACGGTGGTGCCAGCCGGTTGACTCGTGATGGTGAAATCGTCCACCAGCCTGCGGGCTCCAACAATACCCTGGCCGGCGGTGCGCCCTTCCAAAACCGCATCGAGATCGGCTATGCCCGGCCCGCGATCCGTGACCCGAACACAAACGGCCAACGGCTCCGACCGGGTGATCGCAAAGTCGACCCTGCCGCCCCCGGCATACGTGAGTGCATTCCGAGAGATCTCCGAAACCGAAGCCGCCAATCGGGTTTGGCTGGACGCGTCCAGCCCGGCCAGCGAAGCTACCTGCCGAGCACGATGGCGTGCCACGACGATGTCCTCGGGTTGGGTCAGGGCAACGGTCAACAGCGGCCATTCCATCGTGTCAGCCCTTCCACACGACCACGGACGCATCGTCCCTGCCGCGCGCATGGTCACGATACAGCACGCCGGCGATCAGCAGCGGGTCTAAGGCAAACAATCCCGGATGACTTTCCGGCGACCAGGACGTGGCGAGGCCGTCGGAATACATCACGAGAACCGGGCGGCCGTGAAGCGGATAGCGAAAGTCCTGGAGCCGGCCGGCGGTATGACCGGCGGTCCCACTATGAGACACCATACGGCGCACGCCACCGGAGTCGCAAATCAAGCCCGCGATGTTGCCAATGCCACTGTAGGTAACCTGCCTGGCTACAGGATCGATCGACGCGACCGCCACGGCAGCGCCGCGAGTCGCGCGCAATCCGGCATGCAGGGTGGCCAAGATCGCCGCGGGGCCGGCGGCTGCCTGTTTGCGGAACAATCGGGCGGCCTCGCCGGAGGCCGCTGCCGCTTGCGGGCCGTGGCCGAGGCCGTCCGCCAGCAAGACCTCGACAGTGCCATCCGGCCGGCGGACGATCGCGGCGGTGTCGCCGCAAACGGTTTCTCCGATCTTTGGCACGCAAAGGGCCGCGGTATTTGGCGTGGCGCCAGGGCCGGCATTCCCACCCATGCGCACGAGCACGGCGGTGCCACCGCCCGCGCCCTTTTGGGGTGTCGAATGAAACAATATCTGATGTGCCAGCCGCTTGACTGCCCCCAGCCCGTTCCCGCTGGTCCCACCGGTCGAATAGCCGTCGCGCAGACAGGCGGCGACATCCGCGATGCCGGGACCACGGTCCAGCGCAATGATCTCGATCCCTGCCTTGCGCTCCTGGTCTGCCCGGGCGAGGATTTCGCCGCCACCGCCATGGCGCACGAGGTTCTGTGCCAGTTCGGTTACCACGATGGCGACGCGTCCGGCGTTGGTTTCATCGTAACCGAGCTGTGCGGTCAGACCGCCGATGCGTCGGCGGGCGTTGGCGACGTCGGTCGGATCGCGGACGGAGATGGCTTCCATGGCGCTACTTCCAACGCGCGATGGTGACCCTGGTGCCTTCCCCAGGTGTCGACACGATCGCGAACTCGTTGCACAGGCGCCGAGCGCCCCCCAGCCCTAGTCCCATGCCTTTCCCGCTGGTGTAGCCATCTTTCAACGCCATTTCGATGTCCACGATGCCCGGCCCTTGATCCTCAAATACGATTCTCACGCCGCGTCGGGCACCATTTTGCACGATCTCAATGATCGCGTGCCCGCCCTTGCCGTAGTCCAGCGTATTGCGGGCGAGTTCGCTCGCCGCGGTAACGATCTTGGTCTGATCCACCAGTCCCAGCCCTGCGTCGATTGCGAAGCGGCGCACTTCCTGGCGAACCCGCACCACATCCTCACCGGCGCGGATCGGCACGGTGCTACGGGTCACCCTCTTCCTCGTTCCCTTCGATCGCACCGGCGCTGCCGATCCGGTTCATGATCATGGCCATGCCCCGTTCCGCATTTAGCGCGGTACGGACGCCCGGAAGCGACAGGCCAAGCTCCACGAGAGTGATGGCAACGGCGGGGCGCATGCCGACGACCACGGTGTCGGCGTCCAAAACCTTGGCGATCATGGCGATGTTGGCCAATGTGCGGCCGATGAAACTATCGACGATCTCCAGCGCCGAGATGTCGATGAGCACGCCCTTGGCGCTCTGGTCGACGATCCTTGTGGTCAGGTCTTCCTCAAGTGCCATGGCGAGTTGGTCGTGCATGTCGACCTGAATGGTGACGAGCAGCGCTTCACCCAGCTTTAGAATTGGAATGCGATCCATAAGCTGCGCCTCACCCCGGTTCAGTCGGGACGGCGCGCCGCTGGTTGACCACCACCTTGCCAAGGCGGCGCAGCGCCAGCGCGAAAGCATCCGACAGGTTGGCCTTGGAAATGACGTTCAATTCAACACCGAGATGCACCATCGTCTGTGCAATCTGCGGCCTGATGCCACTGATGATGCAGTCCGCACCCATCAGCCGGGCGGCGGCAACTGTTTTCAGCAGATGCTGCGCGACGAGAGTGTCGACGGTCGGAACCCCGGTGATGTCGATGATGGCGATGTCCGCTTCGTAGCGAACGATACTTTCCAGCAAATTCTCCATCACCACCTGAGTGCGGGCGGAATCGAGTGTCCCAATCAAGGGCAGCGCCAAGACGCCCTGCCACAGCCTCACCACCGGCGTCGAAAGTTCCGCGATTTCCGTCTGCTGGCGGATGATCACCTCCTCCCGCGCCCGCTGAAACGCTTCCATCATGAACAGGCCGAGGGCGTCGATCAGTTCGCTGCCGGTCAGCGTCTCGGCGGCAAGACGGTCCGGTTCGGCGGCCAGAACGGCGCGCAACCGGGCAAACAAGGGCTGCTTCAGCGATAGAATGAACTTAGCGGTTTCGGTGGGTGAAAATCCCGCCAGCGCTCGGGTCCGCGACAGGTCGGCAAGGATCTCTCGCAGCGGCGCGAATGACGGCCCGTCGGTATCGGTGACATTGCCGTCGCGGCAGGCTTGCGCCAGTTTCTTGACAATGCTGTCACACTGGCTTTCCAGCTCCGGCGCCCGCAATCTCGGGTCAGGCGATGCGCTCAGCTTGGCGAGCCAATCGTCGATAAGAACTGTCGCCGCTTCCGACATGATCGCCGGAAGGCGAGACGCTGGAGATTTGGCCATAATTGTGCGAAATCCTATCGAGGCCGGACGAAACTACGGGATCAGGCAGAAATAGCCAGTGCCCCCGGAACGCGTGTCACGCGGGCGTGAATATGGATGGCAGTTTTCACAGGATCCTTTCGGCGTAGATAGAATTCGGGGAGAGGTACGCGATGACAGGACCCACCAATCGCTATGACCTGTCTGCAGCGCGAGAGCATGGCCAGCCGGGACGGGAAATCAGGCCATGCAGCCTGACCGTCGACATCCATTCCCACGTTTTGGTCCCCGCCGCGGCCGCATATGTTGGTCCGCACCAGACGCCGGATCCACGATCAGCCGTCTATTCCGAAGACACGCGTACTCTCTCCCGCCAGCAAGACGAGGACCGAACGCCGAACCTCGTGAACCTGGCGCTGCGGATGCGCGACTTCGACGCGATGGGGATTGATGCGCAGGTGATCAGCCCGGCCCCGGCGCAGTGCTACTACAACGTGCCGGCCGAGGTCGGCATCGAGGCGGCGCGTATGGTTAACGAGGGCGTGGCGGCTATTGCGGCCAGGATGCCGGATCGTATTCCCGCCGCCATGGGGTCTGTTCCTCTGCAGGCCGGCGGTGAGGCGGCAGCGTCCGAACTGGAATATGCCGTGAAGACGCTGGGCCTCAAAGGCGTCGAGGTGTTGGCACATGTTGGCGACCTGGAACTGTCCGATCCATCCTTCGAGCCATTCTGGGCCAAGGCCGAAGCGCTTGGCGCCGTGGTGTTCATTCACCCCAGTGGCTTCACCGAACCGAGACGCTTCGGCCGGTTCTACTTCAGCAACGTCATCGGCAATCCTCTGGACACCACCATGGCGCTGCATCATCTGATCTTTGATGGGGTGCTGGAGCGGTATCCTGGCCTAAAGATTATCGCCTCCCATGGCGGCGGGTATCTGCCGGCGTACTCGGGCCGAATCGATCACGCATGGGGCGCGCGCAGCGATGCGCACGGAGCGCTGCCGAAGCCGCCAACTTCCTATCTGAAGAAAATCCACCTCGACACGATCGTTTTTACCCCAGACCAGTTGGAAGCCTTGGTCAAACTATTTGGCGTGGACAAGATCCTGCTCGGGACAGATTATCCTTACGACATGGGGGAATACGACCCGATCGGTCATATCGCCTCTGTGGCCTCATTCACCGAAGCGGACCGGGCGGCCATCGCGGGGGGCAATGCGAAGGCTTTGTTCGGGTTGTGAGACAGCGAGCTATTTGTTGACGCCCCTGCCGCGCTGCACGATCCTCAATTTCTGATCCGCTTCGAAACGGGGAGGGCCAGCCAGGGAGAGCGTCGTGGTCCACGTCGAACCGATTGAGCACGCCAGTGCCGACGAGTTAAGGGCGTCGCAGTTGATCCGGCTGCGCGACACTGTGCGCCGTGCGTACGAACGCGTTCCACATTACCGGGCTCGCTTCGATGCGGCGGGCGTTCACCCCGACGACCTTCGGCGGCTGGAGGACATTTCAAGGTTTCCGCTGACCGCCAAGGAGGATCTGCGGCAGAATTATCCGTTCGGCATGTTCGCGGTCCCCATGGATGATATCGTTCGCATCCATGCCTCCAGCGGCACCACCGGCAAGCCCACGGTCGTCGGCTACACCAAGAACGACATCGATACTTGGTCAACTTTAATGGCTCGGTCGATCCGAGCGGCGGGGGGACGTGCATCGGACAAGATCCACGTAGCGTATGGCTATGGCTTGTTCACCGGCGGCCTGGGCGCTCATTACGGTGGCGAACATCTCGGCGCGGCGGTAATTCCGGTCAGCGGCGGGTTCACTGAACGGCAGGTGCAGATCATCAACGATTTCACAGCCGGATATCATCATGGTGACGCCGTCATATATGTTGGCCATCGCCGATGAGTTCGACCGGCAGGGGATCGATGCGTCAGCGTGTAGTCTGCGGCTTGGGATATTCGGTGCCGAACCGTGGGGCGAAGGGATGCGCAGTGAACTCGAAAGGCGCATGGGGCTGGAAGCGCTAGATATCTATGGGCTGTCGGAAGTCATGGGCCCGGGAATCGCCCAGGAATGCGCGGATTCGAAAGGCGCGTTGACGCTTTGGGAAGACCATTTTTTTCCAGAAATAATTGACCCCGGCTCCGGCATACCGGTTCCGGACGGGCACGCCGGTGAACTCGTCCTGACCACGCTTACCAAGGAAGGCATGCCTCTCATCCGCTATCGCACCCGCGATCTGACGCGGTTGCTGCCGCTGGCAACGCGGGTCATGAGGCGGATCGATCGCATCAGCGGGCGCAGCGACGACATGCTGATTATCCGCGGCGTCAACGTGTTTCCTTCCAATATCGAGGCGGTACTGGCAAAGGAAGACCGGCTCGCCCCGCATTATCTGCTGGAATTGCGCCGCCCCGGAAGTTTGGACGAGCTGGATGTCGTCGTGGAAACCCGCGGCGGCCTTGGCTGGTAAACTGAGCGGCGCGGACATGGCGGCCCTCGAACGGCACGCGGAACATTTGATAAAATCGTTTGTCGGCATAACGACGAAGGTGAGGGTGGTCGAGCCGGGGACGCTCGAACGCTCGCAGGGCAAGGCGAAACGAGTCCTCGATCTGCGGCCGAAGGATTGACGCCCATGCACCCGACCTTCAACGACCGCCCGGCGCGCGACCGTTTCCTGCGGGAGAATGTCGAGGCGGTCTACCACACCGTGACCGACGGGATGACCCGGTTCGTGCGTGTCGAAGACCTGGTTCGCGACGCTGCCGAAGCCTATCCGGGGCTGGTGCCGACGCGCGAACAGCTTGCGGCCGAGAGCGGGCGTCCGCTGAAGGACAAGGAAGGGTGGGAAGCCGACCAAAGCCTGCTGCTCGCGCATGTTCTGGCTGATCCGCGTTGCGGGACGCATCTGTGCCACGCGATGCTGCTGCCTCGCCCGGAGGCGGCGGCGGCGCTGGCGACGTCTGGCGGCTCAGGGATTTGTGGATCTTGGACCCGTGCGCCTCGAACGGCACGGCCGCGCGGTGCATCTGCTGAGCTCCAACCCGCGCTATCTGAATGCAGAGGATCAGGGGACGATCGATGCGATGGAGATCGGCGTCGATGTCGCCACGTTGGACCCAGGGACGGAAATCGCGGTGCTGCGCGGGCAGCCGGTGGAGCACGCCAAGTATGCCGGACGTCGCATCTTCGGTGCCGGTATCAACCTGACGCATCTGTATCACGGATCGATCCCGTATCTTTGGTATCTGCAGCGCGAACTGGGCTTCGTGCACAAGTATCTGCGTGGTATCGCCACGCCCGATCTGCTGCCCGACGATGTGAACGGCGCCGGCGTCGAGAAGCCCTGGATCGCAGCGGTCGAGGGATTCGCGATCGGTGGCCATTGCCAAATTCTTTTGACCATGGACTACGTCCTGGCAACCGAGGATGCCTTCCTGTCGTTGCCCGCTCGCAAGGAAGGGATTATCCCCGGCGCGGCGAACCTGAGGCTGCCCCGGTTCACCGGCGACCGTCTCGCGCGGCAATTGATCCAGGCCGAACGGCGCCTGCAATGCGACAGTGCCGAAGGCCGCCTGATCTGTGACGAGATCGTTGCTGGCCCGGAGATGGATGCGGCGATCGATCGCACGGTGTCGATGTTGACAAGCGCTGGCGCTGTCGGTGCGATTGCCAACCGCCGGGCGTTGCGGATTGCGGTCGAGCCTTTGGATGTTTTTCGCCGATACTGCGCCGTTTATGCTCGGGAACAGGCGTTGTGCCATTTCAGTCCGGGCCTGATCCGCAACCTGGAGGATAACTGGGGAGCCGGAAGCCGGAGGATTTAGCAGCCTTCAGCCGGGATTAAATCGAAACGGTCAAGTCACTCAGACATATTTTTTGTAGCCAAACAGTTCGAAATCGGTGTCGAACAATGTGTTGATCTTGCTGATCGATGCGGCGTTCATTCTACTCAGATAACGGGGCATCATCGTCGTCGGCGCATCGACCACCACGTCTGAAACATTTGAATTTGGGACGTCGGCTGGTGCCACCCCGACGTCGGAGCAGAACGCACTGAAGTCGTGGTCGAAATTCTCCACGCGGCCCAAAAAATTGACGTTCTGCTCCTTGTCGATGCCGGTCCAATAATGTGCGGGATGCAATGGAAAGCTCGAGTTTCGTCCAACCTCGTAGATCTGGTGTTCCTCTATCAGTCCGACCCACCGATCGAAGTCGAAATCGGCGGCTGCGAGTTGGGCCGAATTTTCAGCAATCTGCCGCATGACCAGCGCCCTTATCCAAGGGGCCGGATACTCCGCGGTCGGATGCTGCTTGATATCGCGCTGCAACTGTAAAAAGCCGGAATAGACCCGGTCATAAGGATTGCGGACGAACGCTCCGGAGAAATATCCCTTCCGGCCTTCCGGAAGAGCCGCGAGTTCAGGGTATGTGATGTGTTGATGCACGACCCGCTGAAGAAAAGGGTTGAAGTAAAAAAAGCGACTATAGGGACTGTCGTTGTTGGCCGCGAGCCGCTCGTGAGAAGTCGAGCTGCCGGTTTTCCAAGGTGATAGCAGAACGAAGCGAAACTCGTGAGATATGATCACTTAAGGCCTCTAATCTGTGCCGGTACAGATGACGCTTGCGGCAGCCCGCCTGTGCTTCATACGCCCGCTCTGCTCGGCAATTCCACAATCCCTGAGCCCAGAACCGACAATTCTCCATCCTGATTGTGTGCGGACTGTTCGATCTCGACCAAATGCCGGCCCTCCTCCTGGAACGTCCGGATCACGGTACCGTCGATGAATAGCAGGTCGCCTTCCGGATTGTGCCGGCGGATCTTGCAGGACGCGCGACGCAGAAAACCGTCGTCGCCCATCCAGTTCGTCAGATGGTGGGTCAGCCAGGAGCAGCGCTCCGGGCCGTAGTCGTAAGCGCCCGGCGCCCCGACCATCAAGGCAAACTCCGGCTCCCAATGTACCCGCTCGGGGCAATCCGGGATTCCGAAACGATTGGCAATCCCCAGGCCGGGATGGTTACTGACCTGACGCCAGGCCAACTTGTTGGCGCGGATATAAAGGCCTCCCCAACCCTGCGCGAACGCGATGAAGCCGGTCACCGTCATCGGCCCCTTCGCCATGGTCGGAACCCTATCGCCGGCCGCCACGTCCTCCCAGTATCGCGGTCTGGAACCACGGATCTGTTCTGCCTCATAATGCTTATAGAGACGTTGAAGGTCGTCTTGAGTATAGATACGCTTCGGCCGAGCTCGGACTTCGGTGTATTTGGTGCCTTGCTCGCGCGCCAGGTCGCGGTCGGTACGGAAGCACCAGCTATCGGCCTCGGCGACCAGGTCGCCATCGGGATTGAAAAAATTGACATGGTAAATCTGTTGGATCGCCCGACCGGCGAATTTCGTATCATGCTCGATCAGATCCTTCAGCCACGCTTCCGTGGTAATTTCCTGATTGCGGAAGACCGGCTTGTGCCAGGCCCAGTCGGCGCCTGCCCACATCGCATGCACGCCCGGAATCCCGCCCACGTAGCCGGACACGATTCGGCTGGTGGCGAACAGGAAACTCGGCAACGCCACGATGCCACCGAAACGCGATTTCGAGGCATATGAAGGATCGCACCACAGCGGGTTGTCGTCGCCAATGCCGTGAGCGTAATGACGGATGTTATCGCGTGTTGCTTCGTGGCACCATGGTTCGAGCGTATTCTCGATCCGCACGTTCTTGCGGGCTCGCAACGCATCGAGCGCCTCATCGGTTATCTTCGGGAAGTACCGCGTGGTTTCGGCGCTCATGTGTGCTCCGTTGATCTAGGCGAGGCGGCTTCCTGGTCGCGCAGGGCCTTGCGATTGATTTTCCCGGCCGGCGTCCTAGGCAGGTCGGAGACGAAACTGATGAGACGAGGGTATTCGTGCTGGCTAAGCCTCGTGCGCACGAACGCCTGGATGTCGCTGATAGCGGCTGCATCGGTTGTGTGGCCAGGGGCCGGCACGACGAACGCCTTTACCACAAGGCCTCGCAGCCCGTCGGGTACGCCGATCACCGCTGCCGCCTGAACCGCTGGATGTCCCATTAGTGCGTCCTCGATCTCAACCGCGCTCATGGTCCAGCCCCCTGAGATTATGACATCATCGGCTCGGCCAGCATGATAGAAATAGCCGTCGGCATCGATGCGGCCTCGATCCTTCGTGGGAAACCATGCGCCGTGACGACGCACCTTGATCTCGCCAAGCTCCTCTGGCTCACACCTGGACCCATCAGGCCGTTGCACTTCCACATCAACACCAGGAACCGGCCGGCCGAGCGATCCGTCCTTGATCCGGAAGTCCGGGGCGCCGGGATAATTGGCGAGAACAACACCAACTTCGGTGGTTCCATACATACTGCACAACGGCACACCGTAGGCGGCCTGAATAAACGAAGCAGTCTCTTGATCGATGGGTTCACCGGTAAACGAAAGCTTTCGCAGGACCGTGCGGTAATCCTCGATGTGGCCGGTGTTTTTCATCATCCGGTAATGCGTAGCCGCCGCTGACAGATTCGTCGTGCCATAATCCCGTAGCGCCCTGAGAAGACGCTCCGGGTCGAACTTACCGGCGTAGGCACCGGTCTCGATTCCCAACGCCAATGGAGCCAGGGTGCCGTGCCACAGGCCGTGACCCCAGGCGGGCGAGGACGGGCAGAAGAACCGGTCGCCGGGCCGCAAGCCGGTGCCATATAGCGCCGCGTTCATCACCACCACGATTGCACGGTGGGTGTGCTTGATGGCATCCGGCATCTCGCGCGTTGTGCCCGACGTATACTGGAAGATGGCCATGTCGGTCGCCGCGGTCCGCGGTTCATATTGGTCAGGAAACGCCTCCAGCGCGGCCATGAACACATGATCCGCCGCCAGGATGCGCGGCCCGGCCAGAGTGGCAAGCACCGCTGCTTTTTCCGGCGTGGTCAACAGCAGCGACGGCGCACAGTCATTGATGCGCAGGCGGACGCCGTCGGGGCCGAACAATGTGAACAAAGGGACCGCCACGGCGCCTCGCTTCATTGCTCCGAACAACGCCGCATAGAACGGCAGGGACGGTTCCAGCATGATGCCCACTCGATCGCCGGGCCTTACTCCCGTGGCGTCCAGCCAATTCGCGAAGCGGGATGACCAAGCCGACAGATCGGTAAAGGTTATGGTTTCATCCGGCCCGGAAGCATGCGCGATGCGAAGAGCAACCCGACTGGGGCTGGCGTAACGGTCGACGCATTCATGACCGATGTTCAGGCTTTCGCGATTGCCGTCGAAAAGTTCCCATAGCCGGGCGGTCGAGAACAGGCGATGAGCATCGGCATACGTCGTGTAGTCCGTCAGCTTTCGCATCGCGCTCGTCCCGCCTACAGGCCCCGGAAGCCGGTCGGCCGGCCGAAGTGTGCCCGCGCAAGATAAGTCGCGTGATTATGCTGCAACGCCGAGATATGCGAGTTGTACATCGCCACATCAGCAAAATACCGCGCCAGTTTACTGCCTTTCTTCGTGGGCGCCGACAGCGAGTTTTGGAACAGAAGTTCGACCGCCTGCCTGGCAAGGCCACCCGCCTGCTGTGCCATCGCCCACAGCCGCAAATTGTCCTCGACGCTGATCGGTGTGCGGTCTCGCTGCCATCGCCGGCATAGATCCATATATCGGTCCGCCACCCCGTAGAGGATTGTTTCCGCTGCCTCGGTCATCGACAGCGCCAGACCGAAAGGTCGAAGATAATCCTGATGATCCGCCCACAACAGGGTCGGATCAGCGATCGATCGGTTGCGCAACATCAGTGTCTCGAATTCGTCCAGAGCTGCCCAGGCCGCACCAACCACCACCGATACCAGCGAACAATGATAGGGTCCCATCATCCGGCCGAGATACATCGGGCTGCCATGCAGCCGTGTACCCGGCGTGCCGTCTTCCATCCCGTCCGGTCGGGCGCCCAGCCAGTCCAGCACGATCACCATGTGCTCCGGTACGAAGGCGTCGCGGACCCGAGCGCTGTTGGAACCGCTGGCCCGCATGCCCAGGGTGCGGTCGCCGCCCCAGTCATCGAGCACCTCGAACGCCGCCCGGGGCACGACGACCTGACGCCCACCTCCTGCCCCGTCAAGCATCGCACCGCACAGCAGGTGGGTCGCATACGGGATACCGGAGCAGTAGTCCCACTGCCCGTTCAGAATATACCCGCCGTCCACGGGCCTTAACGTGCCCATCGGGGCCGGCCGGTGCGGCGCGATGAAATGCCCATCAGTGCCGAACAGTTCCCGCTGCGCCCGCTCGGGCCAGTGCGAACCGACGACGTAGGCATGTGACCCACCGAGCGACAGGCACCAACCGGCGCCGGGGTGGCCGCGCGAGATCTCGACGATTACCCGGTAGGCGGTTTCGAGCTCGAACTCATAGCCGCCAAACAGGCGGGGCTGAGTCACCCGGTAGAACCCGGCCTTCAAGAAGGCCTCGTGGATTTCGGGCGAGTAGGCGCCGCGTTCATCCGCTTCGTCCTGCTGCTCCCGCAACACGCCGCGCAGGGCGATGGCCCGTTCGAACAGGCGCTTGGGCGTCATGTCGGCTTCGGGCAGCGGGATCGGGGCGGGTCTGGCGGCGGCATGTACATCCAAATTCACGTCGCTTGCTCCAGGAAAGCCATGCGGATGACTTTACTCAATCAGCCGCGCGGGAGGGCCGGTCAAGGCCTGCGCTCTTTCTGACATGGATCGGTAGGTACTTGCATCATGCGACTCAGCTCAATACTCAGGCTATCAACATGCTATTAACAGGAGACCACCGTGCGCCTTATTGGGGTTGCCAGACGATTTGTTCAAAACTGCGGGCTAGGCGGAAAAGCCCTGTATCAGTCTAGTTTCTCAAACGTTCGTTGGACAGAACGGCTACGCCGTAGGGAAGAGACCATCGTGACCCGGAACGTGTGAGGGTATTTTTCGGGCGCCAGTGCCTGTGTGCCGGACTGGTGCTCGAAACAAAGGAGACCTCCAGGAGCGGGCGCCAGCCACCTAGTCCTCCGCTTTGCCGGGGACCACGAGCGCCACCTACGCGCTGTCGCGACACTCTGCCTTGCTTAGGGTATGGTTGCCCGGCGACCGTGTCCGGCGTAAAGGCACGCTATGCCTAATCCGAACCGTAGCCCTGCGAGCAAGCCCGCGCACGCACGCACCAATTTCGACGACCGCATCAGTGCCGCCGCCGCCGCCAAGCAAGCCCTGCTGGAGCGCTTCCGCGCCCGGCCGCAACCCGATGACCCCGCCGAGATCGCCCGACAGGCTGCCCTGAAGGCAATCGCCGATGCCAGGGATGCGCGTGCCGCCGAGCGCAGGGCCGCCAAGGACGCCGAGGCCGCGCGCCTTGCTGCGGAACAGGCCGCTCGCCGGGCTCAGGAACAGGAAGCCGCGACGCAAGCCAAGGCCAGGGCCGCGGCTGTAGAGGCCGAACGCAAGGCAGCGCGCGACGCGAAATACGCCGCCCGCAAGGCGCGGAAGTAAGCAACCCGTCAGCCGCCGGAAATAGTGGCCGCCTGCCTGTTCGTCCGTGTGCAAGCAACCTATCTGAGTTCTGATACCCCATAACCGAACGCGGCATCGCGTCCCGGAGGCACCAGTGGTCAAGCGTCGTAAAGAGGAAGACATCGCCGGGATCCTGGAGTTCGACGGCCGTGGCGCCGAGGACCCAGAGTTTCAGGAGTGGTTGGCGGATCACAAGGCCCGTAACGGCGGGAAGATCCGGGTTAGCCAGGGCGGCAAAGGCGTCCGCGTGATGTTCAGCAAGGATGCCGACATGGCGCTATGGCAGCGCCGATCGGATGCCTCGCTGAAAGGCAAGAAGTTCGTCGCCTGAGGCACGCTGGCAACCGCCTGCTACCACTCGTCCCAGCCTGCGCGGCCAAGCACGTGCGGCACATTGCGGCGGGTCTCAGACTCGTCATACCAGCGCAACGCCGGACATATCACGGCAGTAATCGAGTAAACGGTCCTGCAGTTCGGGGCGTTGCGCGGCCGGGTGCACGTCTCTCTGCCGCTGGTGGTAGAAATAGCCGCCGGTTACCCGCGCGCCCGGGTCCTCGCTCACCGCCAGCCATGCCTGGGTCA
This sequence comes from uncultured Pseudomonadota bacterium, assembly GCA_963832865.1. Classification (GTDB taxonomy): domain Bacteria; phylum Pseudomonadota; class Alphaproteobacteria; order Acetobacterales; family Acetobacteraceae; genus Rhodopila. The sequence goes on along the minus strand of CAWHWH010000060.1, from coordinate 144,337 downwards.
GATGGCCTTGGTCGAGGTCATCAGGTGCGCCCGTCCCGCCCATCCGAGTCGGTACCCACCCGGGGTGCACAGCATTCGCCAGCACATCCGGCCAGCGTCGCGCAACGCCGAAAGCGAGCAGCACGTCATGTAGCTTGGTGTCCGAATAAGCTTGGCTGCCGTTCCAACGCCGCCCCGACCATTGGGGGTCCTCCAGGCTCGGATCGCCGCCGGTGTGCATGCCTGAACTGAGATAGACCAGCCGGTTGGGCCTTTGCATGAGCGCGGTGAGCACGTAAGGCGCGAGCACGTTGACCGCCCAGAGCTGGGACAGTCTATCGACAGTCTCGACACGGCGCGGCTCGCGATAGCCGATCCCGACATTGTGGATCACCGCATCGAACCGTCCCCGTCGGTTCGCCTGATCCGCGACGTCGCGCATGGCCGCGAGCGCCGAAAGATCGCCGACCAGCACCGCCTCGGCTTGCGGCAGCGCGGCTCGCGTGGCCTCAGCGCGTGCCTCGCTTCTGGCATGGAGCACCACCCCATGCCCCTGCTCGGCCAGGAGGCGACCCGCCATGAAGCCGAGCCCATCCGACGATCCGGTAATAAACACCTTTGCCATATCGTCCTCCTTGATTGAGCCGAAGGCCGCGAGCCTCTTCACATCGCCGAAGGTGACCACCAGCATGCGCCGGTCCTCGAACACCCTCGGCAGCGCCCGCTTTTGGCCGGATTTGAGACCGACCGTTCGTTCTTATTAAGAATCGAACAGATACTGCGAACCGCTAAGCCGTCTCGCTCAGCCATGTGGTGCGGTAGAATGCGGCGAGCGGACCGGTGTAGCCGATACTGTCAAGTGTCAGGTCATCCTGCCCGATCGCCTGCGGCCGTTCAGGCCAGGTGCCGTCCGGACCCCGGCGCAACAGGTCAGCGCCGATCGAAGTCGAATGCAGGACCAGGATTTCGCGCACACTCGGGATGGTCGTATAGCTCCAGACGTTCGTCCATGTTTCGGCGCGATTGCTGGGCGACAGTATCTCGATCACCAGAACAGGGTCGCGAATGGCATTGTCCCCTGGCAACGCCGGCGAGCAGGTCACCACCAGATCAGGGATCCGCATGTTGATGTCGGATTGCACGCGTGGAACGATGCCCGGAGTGACCGCGACGGCGCACGGCATGTTCGTCGAGGTCAGATGGATGCGGATAAGGGCCGCGACCTCGCCCTGGATCAGGGCATGGGTAGGGCTTGGCGGTGCCATCGCGTGTGGCACACCGTCGATCAATTGCCAAAGCTGGCCCATCGGCGCTTCCCAACGCAGGAACGCGTCAACGGTGAGGAACTCCGGCAGCGTGAGCGCTGTACTCATAGTCGCACGCTACCACTGGCAGACCCGAAAAGCGACCCATCTATCGGGCGCCGCATGTCCGCTCCAATCCTGCCACCGCCCATCCTACCGCAGCACGGCTTCGGTCTTCCGCGCGATCAGTTCGAAATCGATCTCCCCGCCCAACCCCGGTTCAGTCGGCGCATGCATCAGCCCGTTCGCGTCGATCTCCAGTTCCTTGACCATGCCGTATTTGTGCGCCCCGTCCGGCAACAACACCTCCCACATCGTGGTGTTCCGCAGCGCCATGCACAGATGCAGGTTGGCCAGATTGTTCAGTGAATTCCCGGAGTGATGGATCTCGTATTTCATCCCGAAAGCCTCGGCCAGGTGCGCCGTCTTCAGCATGGCCGTCAGGCCGCCCTTGTTCGGGATATCGCCGCGCAGATAGTCGGTCGCCTTCTCGGTCAGCCAGATCGGATAGGTATCCAGCCCGCCGGCCGGATACTCCGTCGCCATGATCGGGATATCCAGCTTCTGCCGCAGTTTGACGTAGCCATAGATGTCCTCGTCCGACAGCGGGTCCTCGAACCAGTAATACCCCATCTCCTCGATCGCCCGGCCCACACGCAGCGCGTCGGTATAGTCATACGACCAGGTGGAATCGAGCATCAGCCGGTAGTCGTCGCCGACCGCCTTGCGCACCGCCTCGCACACCTTGATGTCCCGTTCGGGCACCCGAGGCGGATGGATCTTGTACGCCTGCCAGCCTGCCGCCTTGAACGCCTGCGCCTGATCCACATACGCCGCCGCGTCCGGCAATACCTGCGAACTGGCATAGGCCGGGATCGAATTCCGAAACGTCCCCATCAACGCATGCACAGGCAGCCCGGCGATCTTGCCGGCTAGATCCCACAGCGCCGTATCGACCGCCCCGATCGTGCGATAGCTGACGGCGCGGTTGATCAGCCGCATCCCGGCATGGAGTCGCTCGCGCTGCAACGGATCCTGGCCCATCAGCATTGGCTTCAACGACCGGATCAGTTGCGGACCATCCATCGCAGCCGGATTGCTGGCCGACCCGAGGAACGCATATCCCTCCAGCCCCGCATCTGTGTGAATACGCAGCAGCCCCAAGTTGCTCCCGGACGCAGCGGTCGCCCCCTGATGGTAGATCGTCGCCGGGATATTGTCCCAGCCAAAGATCGTTATCGAGACATCATCGATTTTCACGACGTTCTCCCTTTTCTTGCTGCACCGGTGCGTCACTTGTCGTCGCCGGGATCATTCCGTCGAACCTACCGCACAGGTGCGTTGAGAACCACACCGGTCAATTCCGCCTTGACGTTCACGGATGACCGTTTGCCCACGTTACCGAGATATCTGCCGACCCACGCGTCCGCCGTTCGATAACCCGCGTCGCGAAGCTCGGACAGAAACCCCCACGACGTGCTGTTCTTCGAAACGAAGCCTAATTGTTCGATGAATTTATCATTACGGATGGCATGGAGCCGCACCGGCTTGTAGCGTCCGGTATAAGTAACGCCCGAAGCCTCCAACTCGGCAAGCAGACTATTGATCGCCTCGATGGCGTTCACCTCCAGCACGACCGAGGCGTTGAAAGTAACCTCGTTCAACCGGTCCATGATGGCGGGAGCGGTGTGTGGCGGCATACCGTCGCGATGAAACGCATTGACCAGCACAAGCAGCAAATCCTGCGCATGATCGAGCAGCGGCGTCAGCGACGGATTGCCGAGATAGCCGCCGTCCCAGTATGGCACGCCGCCGATGGTGACAGCCTTGAAGTCGGTGGGAACACAGGCGGAGGCCCGCAGCGAAGCGGCCGAAATGTTGGGTTGGCTGAAGATCGCCCGGCCGTTGCTCGTGACATCCGTGGCGGTCAGGAACAGCCGTGGTTCGGCCGCGGCATTCAGCGCGGCAAGATCCTCGGCGGAAAAAGCCTGCTCGACCAGCGGCGCTATCACGTCGGTATAGAAAAGGTTGGTGTATGGCGAGACGACCAGCCCGATCGCCTCCAGCGCGATGGCAACCGGAGACCAGTCGAGGTTGACACCGAACGGTCCAGGTTCGCCATAGAAGAAGGGGTTGCCGCCGCGAAAGCCGGCCTGCGAGGTGGACCGCCAGAAGTCCTCCAGCTTGCGCTGGGCGAGGCTTGGGCCACCCTGGATCAGGCCGCTGACCGTCAGCGCCGCGTTGAACGCTCCTGCACTGGTGCCGCTGATCGCGGCGAAGCGGAGGCGATCGGCTGCCACCTCCTGCAACAGGCGATCGAGAACGCCCCAGGTGAAAGCCCCGTGGGACCCGCCGCCCTGGAGGGCGAGTGCGACGGTCGGTATTTGGTTAGACATATACGCCTCCGGGGCGAGCGAGGCTCAAAAGCAATGCGACTAACCTTGGCGTTGCCCGCGGCAAACCGACAAACCGTAATCAGGTCCAACATGAGCGTTGGATCTGTCTCCATAGTTCCCCGCGAATACCCCCTGCTCAGCCAGGCCTGCAGACCCGTGGCGCAACCACGGGTCTGATAGTCCCTGTTACGACAGCCCCAACTTCGGACGAACCCAGGCTGCCTGCCGGCGGATCGCCTCATCCGCCTCCGGCGCGGAGCCGGCCAGGAAGTGGAACACGTGTTGCATCTCAGGGAAGACGTCGAGCTTCACCTCCCCATCCGCTTTGCGCACCGCTTCGGCCAACGCGTGGCTGTCGTCCAGCAAGGCCTCGTATCCGCCAACCTGGATATACACCGGCGGCAAACCGCGCAGGTCCGCGTGCAGCGGATTAGCCAACGGATGCTTCCGGTCACCCTTCTCCCCCAGGAACGTCGAGGCCATTCCCGCGATGATTTCACGCATCACAAGGACATCACGCTCCTTGTTGGTTTCGAAGCTGGCGCCGGTCCCCTCCATGTCGAGCCAAGGTGAGATCGGCAGCGTCGCCGCCGGCAGCGGCAGCCCCTGTTCCCGAACCCGGAGAAGCGTCGTAACCGCCAGGCCACCGCCCGCCGAATCGCCGGTCAGCGCGATGTGCCCAGGCTTGATCCCCTGATCCAGCAGCCACTTGTACGCCTTTGCCATATCGTTGACCGGACCCGGATGCGCATTCTCCGGCGCCAGCCCATAGTTCACGATCAGCGCGCGACAGCCGACCGCCTTGGCAAGGTGTCCATACACCTTGCGATGCGTAAACATCGAGCCGGTGACGTAACCGCCGCCATGCGAGCACAACAGCACCCGGTCCTGAGTGCTGCCTTTCGGCACCGCCCAGAGCGCCGGAACCCCGCCGGCATCGGTTTCGATATAATCAACCCCGCCCGGCTCCCCCGTTACGTCACCCATGTGCTCGAACATCGCCCGCATCTCGTCCAGCGGCATCTCCGGGTTGACCGCTAGCGCGCCGATTACGCTTTTATAATATGCAACCAGTTGCTCGCTTTGCTTGCTTGCCATCTTTGCTATCTCCGTTCAGGCTACGTAGTTGATGCCGCGTTCCGGCAGATCCACCTTACCACCGCATTCGCGCGCGATCACCGGCATCACCTCCTCCGCGAACAACTGCATCTGGTCTTCGATCTCTCGTCCCTCGAAGCCGCCGAGTTCGAACCAGCCCATGAAGTTGAAATCGTCGTATCCAATCTCTTTCTTCATCTTCATGATCTTGTCGATGACGAACTGTTTGGATCCCTGGATCGCAATTTCCCGCTCCCGCAGCATTTCCGCCGTAACTCGCTTGTTCAGATCGAACATCGGCTCGTCCAGGCGCGCAACGACAGCGCCGAAACCGAACGGTCCATAGTAGTCGAACTGCAGTTCCATCGCCTTGGCGGCACGCTCCATGGCCTGCTTTTCTTTGCCGGGGGTAGTGATGTGGATATAACGGCTGGTCATGATGCCGCGGCGCTTCTGCGCGTCCCAGCCATACTTGAACTTGCCGCGATTGAGCATGTCCGGCCACCCGGCTTTCTCCGCCGCCTCATAGTAAATGTCGATGTTCTTCTTCAACCGGTCATTCGGCTCGACGATCATCACGCCGTTGACCCCGTGTTCCGCCGCCCATTTCAGCGAGCGGGAACTCGTCACCGGCTCCCAGATCTGCGGGTGCGGCTTCTGGACCGGTTGCGGAAAGACCTGCAGTTCCAGCAAGGTCGTCGTCGTCGCCTGCACCGGATTGCCGGCGGAGTACATGTCAGGCGCGCCGATCGCGATCACGTCCTCTAGCCGCCGCTCCACCTTGTCCATCCCGAAATAGGCAATCGTCTGCTTATGGTTCCACTTGGTATAAGTCGGCGGAATCGAGAAATTCTCGCCGCGATGAGAAAACGATGGCTGCGTCCAGCATTTCTGGATGATCGCAACCGTTTCCTCAAACGATTTGCGGTTACGTTCCTGATCCTGGATCGTCGAGCCGTACAGGCCGGCCCAGCGTCTCGTTTTCGCGTGGCTGATAGCCCCGGCCCATGCCGCATTCCACGCGCCCGCCACTGATCACATCAAGTTGCGCGATCTGCTCGGCAATCCGGACGGGGTGGTGCCAGACGACGATGTTGGCGCACTGCCCCAGGCGGATCTTTTTCGTCTGTGACGCGATCGCCATCTGGGTGAACAGCGGATTCGGGCTCATTTCCGCGCCTTCCGGCTGGAAATGGTGCTCCGTTAGCCAAAACGACTGGAACCCTAATTTCTCCGCCAGAATGCCCTGACGGACCTGATTGATCATGACCTCTTGTGCCGCGGTATGCACTTCGGCGAGCGAGCCGTCATTAACCGCGACGCCGTCCTTGGTAAGGACCACCGGAAGGCTGGACGCGCCGTTATGAAAGACGCCAATCTCGAACATTGAATTTCCCTTTCAAGCGTTTCTTGCGTTAGTGACGGACGCTGACCGCATCTTCCGATCCGGTCGTTGCCGGTAGAACCCACTCGCCACACGGCCAGTAAGTGCCGGGTGAGCGGGGACCGCAAGCGCTCGAGGGCGGGAAAAGTCTAGGGTTCACAGAGTCGTGTTATCGGCCCCGTCAGGTGATCAGAGGCAGCAACGCGACATAGGCGCCCAACAGGCCGATGATCGTCAAAATGACCTCGATATAGACGCGCATGAAAGCCTCCTCGCTGCTTCGTCGGCAACCGTGCCAAGGTTGGCGCGACGGCGCTGTGTCCTGGGACACAAGGTGTAGTTATTCATGCAGCGTGGCTGATGCGCGGTGGCGATTGGGTAAGAATGTGGCACCGGCTTATGCCGGAACCACTTGGCACGATCAAAAGTGTCGCAGGTTTATATTCTCATCGGAGCGGGCACGGCGAGTCCCCGCGACATCCGCTGAACACGACTGATCTGGCACCGTTTCCACATCGTCGAAAATCGCGATTGTAGAACTTCAGGTCCGGACCGCTTGACGTCAATCGTCAAGAGAGAGACCGCATGATCAATCAGGACTTCGATATCGCCACGATTGGCGCCGGCATACGCGGGTTCCTCTCCCAGAAAATGGGATCGAAGTCGCGGATGTCGAGGCTATGACACCACCGGCCGCCTTGCCGCTAATTTGAATCCAGAAGAACGGACAGCCGGACGCCCGAAAAATCGCCCGCCTGTCATGGGCAAGCGCCGCCGGCAGGCTTCTCAGACACATCTGCCCGATCCGGCGCCGGGCTGTCCCGACTCTAGCCTCCAAAAGGCCGACGGGCGACCGAAGGCCCTCGGCGGCCCAAAGTGGTTGCAGTGCAGCGGACAAAATTAAAAAGCTGGCCGGCGGCTTTGCTCCAGCGATGACCGGCCGGCCCGATACAGAGGAAGAAATCAGCCGCCAAGCAAATTCTTGGCACTATCTTCGTAGATGCCGTCGATCAATTTCTGGGCCTCTGCGTCGGACGTCCGTTGGCTTGATAGGTGCCGTGCCAATGCAGGGCCGAACCTTTGCCATCCGGGGCCACGCTCAGCGTTGAGCGGTAGTCGGAGACCGGCAGCGGGCCTGACAAGATCGAATAGGTGTAGCTGCGCTTAGCGTCGTCCCAGTTGTCTAGCCGTTCGACCACTTCACCGCCATTTTTCAACGAGACGGTCCGCTGCTTGCTGTCAGCGCTGATGACGCATCCGGAGACTGCCGGTATCCATGATTTGATCCCGCAGAAGTCCCCAATCTTCTTCCACACCGCGTCGGGCGGCATGGAAGACTTGACGGTTACGGTTGAACTCGAGCGCGAATGCCGACGCCGTGAGACTGAGGTGGACCCCATCGGTTGGACAGAAATCGGGGGACCTGAGAGAAGTCCCGCCGTGTTTCCAGTGCCCCTCCCGATCCGAGGGGATGTATGAGTGGTTGGAGGCCATCTACCAAAAGCCGAACAGCGGCCATCGTCAGCAACGCATCCTGGCCGGCCTGGTGGGTCACCCAGCTGGTTGGCCGCGGAAAACCTCCTCGCAGCGCTCGCGGCCAAGCTGCCGCCGCCGGCCGAGCGACACAAAACGATCCAGTCTATCCTCGCGCGGGCAGCAGGCGGATGGGGCAGCATCGCCGGCTGCCAGCGCATGGCGAGCGCGTTAATTTTGCCCGCGCGGGTGCCGGCTTCAATGGCGGAGGCGGCTGCCTACCTCGTCTGTCCGACCATCGTGGCAAGTCTTTTTCGCTCTTCGAGTATCCGAGAATTTTTGCTCATAGCTCGTGTTGCCAAGCTCTCAATAATGCAAAGCAGTCCCGCCGGGGTGCCGAATGCGGCCGCATGGCTCACTGTGTGAACTCAAGAAGTCGGGAGAAAGGAGATTGCTCTGAGCTATGATCCTTCGACCAGCTCAATCCTGCCGGTAGACATAACGCGATCCTAAGCGAGGGCGGCAAGCAGTGGCCGCGAGCGAACACCGATAAGGAGGAAGCCGAAGCCCTGCGCAGCAGTGGTGGCGCCAGCGCAACGTTCCTCGGCCGCGCTCAAGAAGCAGACCACGGGCGTGACGCCGGGTGGATGCCGGTGCACAGCTTCCACACGCTGCTGGCCGATCGGGCGACGATGGCTCGCAAAATCATCAGCGCCGCGACCAACCCGCAGTATCCGTTGACCGTGGTGACGCGGCCGACGTCGGTGCAGCAGAAGACGTTCGCCCTGCTGGGGCTTGCATTGTAGCGAGTAGCGGGTGGCGGAAACGACATTTTATACAATGCTATCAACGACTTCCGTCAAACCGAAGAAGGAAGACGGAGTTAGGGTCCTTGCGTCAGTCGAAGTCACACTGGTCGATTGCACGAGTGACCACTTTGGCCGCTATGGTCGTAGTGAGACCGCGTCTCAGAGGGGAGTGCACCCTTGCCCGGTGCGCAGCGCTCTGAATAGGTTTCGGAGGAAGCTCACTATCGGAATAGTTGTGCCCCGAGGCAATTCAATCATACTTAGAATTCGTGCCACCTACCTTACGTTGCAACTAGAATTTCTACGCACTCTTAAATTCAACCTACGAGCGTACTTCTTTCCAAATAATTTGGTTTGGTCATCGTATCTACTTGTCGTTTTGACCAAACGTAAAATAGAGAGACACTTGGAAGCATCTGCGGGGATTCGGTAGAGGTGTATTGTTCCGTTACAATGATCGCTCCTCAATCACTTATATGTGAGCATGCTTTGGGATTGCCAACATTGGGGAACTCTCTAAAACGGCTTTACTCACCAATGTCTGAGATGCCGCAACAGTGGCTCTGAAGATAGGCGCGCGCTATGCTTTCTGTCACGGTTATACTGCCTGTACGAAACGCTGGTCGGTTCGCACAAATACAGGTCGATGCTTTCAAGCGCCAAAGTCCTACTCCGCACGTAATGGTAATTGACTCAGGTTCGACTGACGGCTCGCCCGACGTGTACCGCGCCGGGGGCTGCGAAGTCATTCCTATCGCCCATAAAGACTTCGACCACGGGGCTACCCGAAACTATGCTATGACGTTGACGGATGCAAATCTGTTCGTCTTCATGACGCATGATTGTATCCTGCTGAATCCCGACTCGATTGCCCGCTTGTGCGCCGTGTTCGATGACCCGGCGATCGGTATCGCGTACGGCCGGCAACTGCCGCGTAGACAGGCCAAAGCGATCGAACGGCATGCGCGGTATTTCAATTATCCTGCGACTAGTATGACACGCACGTGGCCGGCAGCCCGAGACCTCGGCATTCGCGCTGCGTTTAATTCGAACACGTTTTCAGCCGGTCGGCGGGAGACATTCGACCGCATCGGCGGGTATCCGCATCGTTGTCTGATCGGCGAAGATCAGGTGGTAGCGGCGCGCGCTTTACTCGCCGGATACGCAGTGGCGTACGTGAGCGACGCGCTGGTTGAACATTCGCACGGCTATACACTTAAGCAAGAATTTCAGCGCCTTTTTGAAAACGGCTACAATCACGGGCAATTTAAAGACTTGTTCGCCGCGTTCCAGAGTGCGTCCAGCGAGGGCAAGCGCTATGTGCTGTCGGAACTCCGCTATCTCTTGCGTCAAGCGCCGTGGCGACTGCCTGAAGCCGCGCTCCGCACGGCGTTGAAACTGACTGCGTATCATCTCGGCCGTCACGAGACGCTGTTGTCGACCAAGGTTAAACGTAAATTGACGATGTACCCGCTGTTTTTCGACAAAAGAGCGGAAGAGGGAACCGTCTGACATGGAAGTAACGCTAAGGTCGTCACCTGTCAGCAATCTCCGGCGGCGGCAGATTCACTTGCTGCACATCATCGTGCAAGCACCGCCGCCGCGCCGGTTTGAACTCACCCGCTGTTTTGATTTTACTGTCGCAATGTTATCATTGATGGTCGCGGCTGTGCCGATCGCGCTTATCGCATGGCTGATCAAATTCGACAGTCCAGGACCGGCGTTCTTTCGCCAGCCGCGTATCGGCTACGACAATAAAGTATTTTGGATATGGAAATTCCGCACCATGCAGCACGCCGCGGCCGATTTGGCGGGGTCGCGCCTTACGCTGCGCAACGATCCCCGCATGACCCGCGTCGGGACGTGGCTGCGGGCCTTGTCGATCGACGAGGTTCCGCAACTACTCAACGTGCTGATGGGTAATATGGCGTTGGTCGGCCCCCGGCCGCATCCGGTTGATGCCAAAGCCGGTGAGCGTTTGTACAGTGACGTGGTGCCACAATACGCGCTGCGTCATTGCGTGCGGCCCGGGCTGACCGGCTGGGCACAGGTCAATGGCTGGCGCGGCGAAACCCGAACGGCGCATCAAATCGAACAACGGGTTGCGCATGATATGGAGTATATTGCGCGGCAGTCGTTCCTTTTTAATATCGTGATCATTGTGCTCACGTTGCGCGAGATCTGGCGGCAAGATTCGTTCTAGGCGCGGGCAGAGGATAACAAACACATATGGACGACATCGTGTTTCAGAACCTACAGAGCCGAGCGCGACCCCGTGCCCGGTTCCGCCTGGTCGCGCCGATGCTGGCGATGGCTCTGGTAGTGGGTGGGATCAGCGTCGCGACTTATCCTGTACTGCCACGAAAATACAGCGCCACCGCCGAAGTCTTGCTGCATCCCACCAATCAGGAAGGCGGCACCAGTTGGGATCAGTCGATTCGTGATGCGTTCGATGACAGCGCGATCCAGACCAAGATCGACATCTTGCGCTCGGACGCTTTGCAGGCGAACGTTGTGGAGGAACACAACCTGCTCGCCGATCCGGAATTCAATAGAGCATTGAAGCCGTCTTGGTTGCGCCGCATGGTGAACAGCCAACCCTGGCTAACGCCTTGGATACCGCCGCAACGGGGCGATCTGGCCCAGGTGCGGGCGAAACTAGCCAGCCATCTCATCGTCAAACGCGGTAAGTCGTACTTCATGACGATCGGTTATTCGTCCATCGATCCGCTCAAAGCTACGCTGCTAGCCAATACATTGGCCAAGCGGTTTTACGTCGATCAAATCAAGCGCAAAGCCAAGTCGCAGGACGATCTGTTGAAGTCGATGCGCGATCGGATTACCACCCTGGAGACGATCTATCATCAGAACGAGCAGCTTGAACAAGACTTCGTCGAATCCTCCGGATTGGTGCATCGGGCGGACAAAGAATCGATGGAGCGTCAGCTTGCCACGCTCAGCACCAGCTATGCCGAGGCGCGGCGACGCTCCGTGGAAGCCACCAGTCGGGCCGACATGTTGTTGGCAAGCCAACGCTCGGGCGGCATCGACAGCACCGCCGATGCGTTGGCTTCGCCCCTGCTGCAGCATCTTCGGCAGCGCCTGGTGGAACTCTCGACCGGCAGCGGATCAGGCGTCGGCCCGACGGCGGGCGCCTCGCAGACAGTATTGAGCTTCCTCCACCAAGCTGTCGATGCAGAGACCCAGCATCTGGTCAAGGCGGCGCAGAATGAGGCGCTGGTGGCTCAGGAGAACGAAGCCGGGATACGTGCCGATCTGTCCCGCCTGGATGTCAAGTTGGTACTCTGGCAGGCCAACGAGCGCCATCGCATCGATCTACACCGGGCCGTGACCGTCAGTCTGGACGATCTGCACGAAGCCAACCAGCGTTACGAGCGTCAAGCCGGCCGGGGCGACGTGTTGCAGTCCGATATGGAAATAGTCTCCTGGGCCGAGTTGCCAGATCGGCCCTCATTCCCCGATCCGTTGCTCTATGTCGCCGGGACCGTGATCCTGATGATCTGTCTCTGCGGTTTGCTGGTGCTTCCTCGGATGCGGACCGCACGTGCTCGCTGATCGACTTTGGCCGGTCCTGATCATAGGCGGGGCGACGACCCTGCTGTGGTTAGCCATTATCACCTCCGGAGCGGGAGGCGATTCGTCTGTCTATCTCCTCCCGCTGACCATGGCGGGCGGTGGCGCAGTGGCGCTGATGCTGACCAAAGCCGCTTTGCGCGGGCACACGGCGCTGTTGTTGGTGCTCATCACGGCGTTGACGGTGATTAACTATCGGGTGCGCGGCGAGCCCGAGAATGCGATCGAACGTGACATGCAAAACATGATCAAGGTCGCAGTTTGGGGTTGCATGCTGATACCAGCATTGATCAACTGGCGGGACATCGTGCCGTATTTTCGTGATCCCCGCTTTGGCCTTTATTTGATCTTCATTGCGTTATCGTTAGCCTCAGCAGCATGGTCGATCGATCCGCTGATGACTGTGGTATCCGCATCGGGACTGCTGGTATATCTGATATTTGGCCCATTGCTGGCCGAGGTGTTTACCACCCGTGCTCTAGTCAATGCGATGGTTTGGAGCCTGGTCGGCTATGACGTTGCGAATTGGCTTTTCGCGGCCTTCGATCCGACCATTGGTTTCTTAGCGGGGACCATGCGGCTGCAAGGCTTTAGCGGGCATCCCAACTTTCTCGGCAGTCAAACATCGGTTCTCTTGTGCCTGCTAATCGCGGCCTATTATCGCGGCTATATCGGCCGGTTCTGGTTCTGGATTCTGCTGGCTTTTGCCGTCATCACGCTGATGGCAACGCAAAGCCGTACCTCCGGTTTGAGCGTGTTCCTGGCGTTTGTAGCCTGTCGCTATCGTCGGCTGTTCTTTGCCGTCGTGCTGTTTGCTCTGACGTGTCTCACGCTCATCGTTATCACCGGTTATCTTGACCAATTGATATCCATATTTATTCGACCGGGCGACGGCGACGCGTTGGCGGGGCGGATTGACATCTGGGATTACGTGGTCCCGAAGATCGCTGACCGGCCATGGTTTGGCTATGGCTTCAATATCTTCGAGCGCTTCTACGAATTTGACAATCCCAACGTGCTCAACCCAATGCTGGCACATTGGGGGGCGGCACCGATCCCGCCGCATCCCCACAACAGCTATCTGGAAGTCTTATTCAGCGGCGGCATCATCACAACGATTCCGTTCCTCGCATGGTTTGGGCTGCTATTGTGGTACTGGTATCGCGATCCCGATCTGCTGCGAGACCTGCTAGTACTGAGTAGTATTTTCGGCAGTATGACGGAAGTTGGCCTCTCCGGACCGCCGAGCTTAGGCACTCTGGTGTGTTTCATTCTGCTTGGCATCGATCATCACACCAACACCATAAAACAGCGAGGTTGGACCCCATCCTATGCAGTCTGAATTGCCCCTGGTCAGTGCTGTGATTCCAACCCATCGTCGGCCGAAGCAGGTCATCCGGGCGATCGAGAGTGTGTTGCGGCAAACCTATTCTCCGATCGAGGTGATTGTGGTGATCGACGGGCTTGACCACGATACCCGTGCGGCCGTCGAAGCGCTGCGTCACCCATCGGTTACCTGCCTCGAGACCGGTCATCATGTCGGCCCGGCGGAGGCGCGGAATATGGGAATCCGCGCCGCCAAGGGCATCTATATCGGCCTGCTGGATGATGACGATGAATGGACGGAAAACAAAATCGCCACACAAATGGAACTTGTCGAAGAGCGGGCATTGGCCGGCACGGAATTTCTGATCAGCGGGCGTTCCAAATATCAATTGGCCAGCGGCCAAAACACGGTGACGCCTCAACGTCTTTATCAGTCTTCCGACGATTTGGGCGAGTATCTATTTGATCGCGCCACCCCGCTCGCGCGTCCGGGGCTGATCGCCTCCGGTACGCCGCTGTTTCCCCGCTCCCTAGCGCTGCGCCTGCCCTTCCCGTCGGAGGAGGCACATGAGGAGGTCGGGTGGTGGTTACTTTGCGTCACCCGTGAGAAAATTCCGCTGCTGATGGTTGAAGACGTCGTGCTGATCCAGCACGTTCATGACGATGTCGCCCGCAATCAGGTGCAATCGTGGCGGGCCAGCCTCGCGTGGGCGCGGAAATATCATGCGTACATGACCGACGTGGCCTTTTCAGGCTTACTGAGTAGTACCACAGCGTGGCGCGCCAAACGACAACAAGGCATCGGCGCACTCTACGAAGTCGCGCGGGCGATGCGACGCGAAGGGCGCACGCGCGCGGTGCATTGGCTGATGGTACTCGGGATCGGTCTCCTCCCACTGGGGTCTATCGATACATGGCGTCGGAACCGTCGCTAATGTCGACGGTGATTAGTCATTCGCGCGCATGGCTCAGCCGTCCGATCGCGTACACGATTTGCGCGCCGCTGCTGACCATCACCGGCGCGGCGACCACGATCGCGGCTCCGATCCTTCTGACCCCAGCCGGTTTTAGTAGTTTTATATTGTTAATGAGTGTGTATCAGTACATGGCCGATTTCGATCTCGGTCTGGCCCGATTGGCCGATCGCATGTTCAGTCGGCCAAGCGATGACCTGGCCGGCGATCTATCGGCCTTTATCACCGCACGATTGGTCGTCGCAGGCTTGCTGGTGGGGGTGATCGCCATCGCCGCGATCTTCGCCGGTTGGTTGACGACATTGGCCGGCATTGCCGGTGTGGCGTTCATGTTGTCTAATGGACCGACGGCATATTATCGCGCAAGCTTGCAAATCTTGCCGTTCACATTGGCTGCTGTGTTGATGCAGATCGGCTTCAGTCTGCCGCGCATCGCAGGACTGCTGGTGGGCGGGGTGGGCGGCTGCATGCTGGCACTGGCTGTCTGGTATGTCATGACAGCGGTCATGTTGCATCAGCCATTCATTCACGTGTTGTGGCACCGGCCGACGCTCCGCCTGCGCACGCTGTTCGTGCAATCGTTACCGCTATGCGTGTTTAGTTCCTTGTGGTCGCTCTATTTGCTGAGCAACCGATGGGTTTGCTGGTCAGTGTCCAGTGCATCCGATGCTGGTTTATTTGGCTTCGGGGCCAATCTCGTGGTCATCGGGGTCGGCGTCATTACGCTCGTGGCGCAAAGTTACTATCCCCGTCATCTTACGATCATGGACAGAGCCGCTCTGTATCGTGAGCTGAGGCACCTGCTCACACTCATCACGGGTGGAACAATCGTCGGCCTACTGTTTTGTCGCCTCGGTCTTGGCCTGATTTTCCCGCAGTTCTCGGGCGCCGCATCGTCATCCGCTGTACTGCTGATTTCCGGGGTGCCGCTCTGTCTGTGTACGTGGCTGATCCCGCTGGTGATAGCCCGATCGGAGCGCCCGTGGCTCGAGTCGTTGATCATGTTTGGGATCGTTTTGTCCTCGCTCTATGCGATGATGCAGCTAGGGTCGCGCTACGGCATCGTCGGACAGGCGTGGGGCTGTATTCCCCCGGCCTTGGTGATGCTCGGTCTGCAATTGCATTTGGTTGCATACAACAAGTTCCTGCTGCCCGCCGCCGCCTTGCGGCTGTGGGGCAGCTCGGTTCTGGCCTGTGGCTTGGTGGGTGCGGTCTGGTATGTTACTTTTTAGCAAAAGTACAGTGCGGCAAGTCATCGTGACGGGGGATGATTTTGGCCTATCAGCCGAAAACAACGCCGGCATTCTTGGGGCCTATCGCTCCGGCGTCTTGACTTGCACTAGCTTGATGGTCGGCGGCGATGCGGCGCAAGCGGCCGTCGCTTTGGCGCAGCAAAATCCCGGCTTGGCGGTCGGACTGCATCTGAGTTTCGGTGATACCCGCCCCGCCGCACCGCTTGCTGCGGTCAGTATGCTCCATCAAAATGGTCAATTCCCTCATGGCGATGAACGTTTGCTCGACAAGGCGCTGCGTTCGGCACGGGGACGAGCACAGATACAGACCGAGATCAGCGCACAGTTTGCGGCGTATTTCGCAACAGGTTTGCGGTGTGACCATGTCAATGTGCATCGCAATGTGCATGTCCGTCCGGTGCTGGCCTGGATGGTCGTGCGTGAAGCCGCGCGCTGGCAGGTCAATGCGCTGCGCGTGCCATGGGACGCGCCGAAGGCACGCATCGGCGTGGTCGATGCCCTGCGCTGGCTCCGGTTCATCGCATTACGTCGGCTTGGTGCGTCGTACAAACTCACCTCGCCGGACCGGTCGATCGGGCGTGAGTGGACGGCCGATCAGCTTGTGGATGTGTTGATGCATCTGGGCGCCGGGACCAGCGAAATCTACTGCCATCCGATTCAGGGCGTGCCGGACCACATGTTCGCCGATGATCTGCCGGCGCTGCTCGACGAGCGCGTGAAGAACGCTCTGCGGGGCGTCACCCTCGTTAGTTACCAATCAGCAAAAAATAGGTTTAATGGCCCATGTTGAACAAGACGTTTCGGCGTGCCTATCGCATCTCTGGCCTGCCCTATCGGTGGAGCCATACTGCCGAAGATTTTTATCCGGTCACCCCGACGCCAAGATGGGAGGCCGGCCGGATGCCCTACACCAAGCTTTACAGCATTCTGAATGAACAGCGTCGGGTGTATGAAGAATCGCTGGATGCGATGGCTAGCCATGCGCACCTGCTGCACAGCGTCCATGCGCAGCCACAGAAGCAGGCACCCAACGCGCCATACTGGAACAACACTTGGTTTTCGCGGCTCGATGCGGGGGCCTTGATAAACTTCATCGCGTGGAAGCAGCCGCGACGCTATATCGAGATCGGCTCAGGACATTCGACACGGTTTGTCCGTCACACCATCGACGCACAGCGCTTGACGCTCCACGTCACCTCGGTTGACCCGCAACCGCGACAGGAAATCAATCAGCTCTGCGACCGCATTATCCGCTCGCCGTTAGAAACCTGTGACCTGAGCCTGTTCGATGAGTTAGCGGCCGGTGATATCTTGTTCTTTGATGGCTCGCACCGAGTGTTCACCAATTCCGACGTGACGGTCTTCTTCTTTGAGGTGTTACCAAGATTAAAGCCAGGGGTGATCGTGCATATCCATGATATTTTCATTCCGCACGACTATCCACCAGATTGGAACCGCCAATTCTACAGCGAACAGTATCTGTTGGCGAGCATACTCATGTGCCGGCCGCCCTTTCGTATCCTACTGGCCAATGCCTTCATCACCGAAGACCCGGCGCTGCAAAAGAGGGTAATCGACGTCTACGATCATAAAAACGGCGCAAATGTTATTACGATACAAGACTATTCTAGGGTGGCGCGATCCACGTCATTTTGGGTGGAGATGACGGGTGCGACATAGCTTTTGGGTGATGCTGGTAGTCCCGCTGATCGTGACTGCTTATGCTGACGAACCACCAGTACAGGCTCCAATCAATCGGCCGATGACCTTCGATGAGGAGTTCGACCATCTGCCCTCGAAACTAACCAGCACCAGCTATTGGTGGGGACGACGATGGATCGATCAGGATGAGAAACAAGTTTATGTCGATCCGTCCTATCGCGGCACCGCGCTGCAACCTCTGCGACTCGATCCTTTGTCGATACAAGATGGTATCTTGCAAATCCAAGCCTCCATTCCGGCGCCCACCGTCGCACCGTATCTGCAAGGTCAGAAATACATCTCCGGTCTGCTGACGTCGTATAAGTCGTTCAGTCAACGCTATGGCTATTTCGAAATCCGTGCGCAGATTCCGCCCGGCAAGGGGTTTTGGCCCACCTTCTGGCTGCTGCCAAAAGTCATCATGCCGCATCCACCCGAAATCGATATACTGGAAGCCCGCGGCGATCGTCTTACCAATCTATACGTCACGGCGCACTACAACGAGGAAAATACTCCAAAGATGACGACGTTTACGATCGCGGTGCCCGATATGAGTGCAACGTTTCATCGCTTCGGCGTACTGTGGACGGAACAGTATATCGCATGGTACTTTGACGGCGAGCGGGCGGCCTTTACTCATACGCCGGCTGATCTGCACAGCCCGATGTGCCTGCTGCTCAATCTCGCGGTGGGCGGGCGCTGGCCCGGCCAACCCAACCAATCGACACCCTTTCCAGGCAATTTTCTGATCGATTACATCCGAGTGTATGCGGCAAACTGACGGAGTATAAACAACTATGCAGCATGTCTTGGTCACGGGTGGTGCAGGGTACATCGGTAGTCACGCCTGCAAAATACTGTCTGCTTCTGGTTATTGTCCCGTAACCATAGACGACTTGCGTCTCGGCCACCGGGAGTTTGTCCGCTGGGGGCCGCTGATCGAAGCCGACATCCGAAACACCGACGCGGTAACACACGCAATCCGTACCTTCAACATCGTCGGCGTGATGCACTTCGCCGCGTTCGCCTATGTCGGCGAATCGGTAACAAACCCATCGAAGTATTACGAAAACAACATTGCCGGTACGCTCTCAGTATTGGCGGCAATGCAACGGACCGCGCTGCGGAAAATTGTGTTCTCTAGTAGCTGCGCCGTGTATGGCTCGCCGGCGACGCCGATCATCTCAGAACAGACCCCTACCGAACCAGTTAACCCGTATGGGCGGTCGAAGCTCATGTGCGAAACGATCCTGACCGATTATGTCGCCGCGTATCAGCTTGAGCGGGTCGCGCTTCGCTACTTTAATGCCAGTGGCGATGATCCGGACGGTGACGTCGGGGAGGATCGGGATATCGAGACCCATCTGATCCCGCGCGCCATGATGGCGCTGCAAGGCTACATCGATGACTTTGAGGTTTTTGGCTCGGATTTTCCGACCCACGATGGCACGGCGGTGCGTGACTACATCCATGTCAGCGATCTCGCCGACGCCCATATCCTTGCGCTGCGCTATCTGTTGAATGGCGGCACCGGGGGCGTGTTCAACCTCGGCATCGGACGCGGCTATTCGGTCAAAGAAGTGCTGAACGCGATCGCCGCTGTGTCCGGCCGCGCCTTGATGGCGCCAACCGGCGGCCGGAGAGCCGGTGATCCCCCCGAGTTGGTCGCCAATGCCAGCCTGGCCCGCGATGTCCTTGGGTTCATGCCAAAATATTCTGATATCGACATGATAGTAAAAACCGCGTGGCAATGGCACACCAAGACCCACCCGCGGCTGAACGCCTTACAAGGAGCTTAACATGAGAAACATCCGAACCCGCGTTCTAGTCACCGGCGGGGCCGGCTTCATCGGCTCGCATTTGTGCGAGGCGTTGCTGAACCGGGGCTACGAAGTGTTATGCGTGGACAACTACTTCACCGGCTCCCGCGACAACATCGCCCATTTGCTGGCTAATCCCCACTTCGAATTGCTCCGCCACGACATCACCTTTCCCTTGTACGTGGAGGTTAGCCAAATCTACAATCTGGCCTGCCCAGCGTCGCCCATCCACTATCAGTTCGATCCGGTGCAAACGACCAAGACCAGCGTGCTCGGCGCGATCAACGTGCTGGGGCTGGCCAAGCGCGTCAAAGGCAAGATTTTGCAAGCCTCAACGAGCGAAATCTACGGTGATCCGACAATCCATCCGCAAACCGAAGACTACTGGGGCAATGTCAATACCCTTGGGCCCCGCGCTTGCTATGACGAAGGCAAACGCTGCGCGGAAACCTTGTTTTTTGATTACTATCGCCAGCACAGGATCGACATCAAGGTGGTGCGCATCTTCAACACCTTCGGCCCAAATATGAATCCGCACGACGGCCGGGTGGTCTCCAACTTTATCATGCAAGCGCTCCAGAACGAAGACATCACGATCTATGGCAACGGCGAGCAGACGCGGGCGTTTTGCTATGTGACCGATCTGATTCGAGGGCTGATCGCGATGATGGAATCGAACAACCTGACCGGGCCGGTCAATCTTGGCAATCCGGTCGAGACCACGGTGCTCGCGCTGGCCGAGAAAATCATCACTATGATCGGCTCCAAGTCGCGTATCGTGTTCCGTCCTCTGCCGCAGGATGATCCTGTGCAACGCTGTCCCGATATCAGCATTGCCCGCAAGGCGCTGGGCTGGGAACCGAGCGTGGCACTGGAGGATGGCTTGCGACAGACTATCGACTATTTCGCTGGCACCAAAGCACACACCGCCGCCGATTGGCGCACAAGCCGCATCGGCTGAGACCGACCGAGAGGACCAAGACCGATTATGAACGATCATAAAACACTAGCGCGGTACCTGACCGCGCGCGCGTCCTTGCGCACAGCGGTGACATTGGCCAAAAATTCCGACACCATCGCCAGCATGTCGGCACTGCGGCAGGCGATTCAGGAAGAGCAGATCGCCCTGGCCGCCATCGCTGAATGGGTCGAGGCCCGCGCAGTCGAAGAATTGATGTCTGCAGACGCTAACTCTATCGATCGCATCGCATTGGCAGGCTGACCCAATTATAATATCCATCAGCCTGATCCGGCTGTGGCGGGGGTGGAACAGCACCTCAGCAACTCGGCACAGCCATGGCACCAACGGCGCATCTATCCGCTCGGCGCACCGCGCATTGCTCGCCGGGAGCTAAGAGTTCAACGCGGTCAAGATCGGCCTGCAATTCGGCTGTGCGTGCGGACAAAAAGATGGTGTAACGTAACTACTGAGCGTCCGAAGTCGAGAGATTCATCGCCTGCGGCGCATGCGCAGCAAACTACTGGAACGCTAGGCTCCCCTGACGCCACCACACCGCTTGATGACCGCGACTATCAAGTCCCTGCCCCGTTCACCGATAAAATCGACAAGGTGACCATCGCACTGGACCGGCCGAAGCTGACGCCAGACGACGTGAAGAAGTTCGAGGCAGCAGAGCGTGCGGCACAGTACGCCAACTGAAGATTTTGCCACGAATCGCCGGCAGGCTCCCGAGCGCTCAGGGTGGCAATCGCGTAGCGGTTGGTCACTCTGTCACTTACGACGGCCCGATCGCCGCACCGGGCGATTTCAGCGAGGTGCCTGGCACACAGTCGGCATAGCAGTCGGCCGTGACAACAGACGTGACAACGGAGAAGATCGGCCATCAACGCGATACGGAAGGTTCGCCATGAACGACTTCACGATGAATGGCCGATGCACCTGTGGTTCAATACGCTACCGGCTCACCAGCCGGCCGTTAATTGTGCACGCCTGTCACTGCCGTTGGTGTCAGCGAGAAACCGGGGCGTCGTTCGCACAGAATGCCATGATCGAGGCCGATCGTGTTGTTCTGTACGAAGGTAGTCCGGAAGTCGTCTGGACACCCTCCAACAGCGGCAAGGGGCAGAAGATCTCGCGCTGTCCGAGCTGTCGTATATCGTTGTGGAGCAATTACATGGGCGCCGGCGACCGCTTTCGATTTGTTCGCGTCGGCACGTTGGAAGACCCTGACCAACTGCCTCCGGACATCCACATCTTCACGATGTCAAAGCAACCGTGGGTGCTCCTCCCCCCGGGAGTGCCTGCTTTCGAACAATACTACGATCGCGAGAGGCTGTGGTCGGCGGAAAGCCTCGCTCGCAGGCGCAAAATGCTCGAACAACGCCCGAAGCCTTGACGGTAGTGCCGGCCGGACTGGCGACGGCAGGCGTTCCCCAATCGGTCCCTGTCAATCACGTCCGAAAACGGCCAGATTTTCTTGCGGCCTCTGGCTACTGTCCGCCCCCATCTCAGGAGGACGCGACGTGACCAAGCCTGAAGCGCAAAACCTGATTACCAGATGTATGGCGGCATAAACCCGATGGGCACCCTCGATCTCGACCACGATGCCTGCTACCGAGCGATCGCCGTTCGTGATGCTCGGTTCGACGGGCGGCTGTTCACCGGCGTCAAAACGACCGGGATCTACTGCCGGCCGATCTGCCCGGCCCGTACACCCCGATCGGAGAATGTGGTTTTCTTCCCGACCGCGGCGGCCGCACACGAGGCCGGGTTCCGGCCGTGCCTGCGTTGCCGGCCGGAGACCTCGCCCGACCTTGGCGCCTGGCGCGGCGCCTCCAACACCGTGTCGCGGGCGCTCGCGCTGGTGGAGATGGGGGCGCTCGACGAGGCTTCCGTCGATGCGTTGGCCAGCCGGGTGGGGATGGGTGAGCGGCAACTGCGCCGGCTATTCGAGCAGCATCTAGGCGCGTCGCCCATCGCGGTGGCACAGAGCCGGCGGGTGCTGCTCGCCAAGCAGTTGATCCACGAAACCCGGTTGCCGATGACGGAGATCGCCATGGCGGCCGGCTTTGGCAGCCTGCGCCGGTTCAACGACACGTTTCAGGGCCTGTTCAAGCGGCCGCCGACCGCGCTGCGCCGATCCGGCGGCCTTGATGTGTCCGCCGGGCCACGCGGGGAAATCAGCCTGAAGCTGCGCTACCGCCCGCCCTATGACTGGCCCGCGATGCTCGGTTTTCTCCGAGCCCGGGCGATTGTTGGGGTCGAAAGCGTGGAGGGGGACGTCTACCGCCGGACCATTGGGCTGGACGGCCAGCAGGGCACCGTCACGGTGCGGCCGGGCGGCGAAAATGCCCTGGAAGCGACGGTGCGGTTTCCGAAACTCTCCGCGCTGCCTCAGATCATTGCGCGGTTGCGCCGGGTGTTCGACCTGGCGGCCGACCCGGACGCGATCGCGTTGCAACTGGTCAAGGACCCCACCCTCGCGCCGTTGGTGGCCGCTCGGCCGGGATTGCGCGTGCCGGGCGCCTGGGACGGGTTCGAGCTGGCGGTGCGAGCGGTGCTGGGACAACAGATCACGGTGCCGGGCGCGATCCGGCTGGCCGGCGCGCTGGTGGCTCGGTTCGGCGAAAAACTGCGCGATCCGGACGGCGCGCTGACCCATGTGTTCCCTGATCCCGCGGTGCTGGCCGGGGCTGATCCGGGCTCCCTGGGCATGCCGCGAAGCCGTGGCGCGGCGCTTCTGGCGGTCGCGGCGGCGGTGGTGGCCGACCCGCACATCTTCGCCGCCGGGCGGGGCTTGGAGGAAGCGGTCGCGCAACTGCGGGCGCTGCCGGGCATCGGCGAATGGACCGCGCAGTATATCGCGATGCGGCAACTGCGCGAGCCGGACGCCTTCCCGGCCGCGGATATCGGCCTGATGCGCGCGATGGCGGACTCCGAGGGCCTGCGTCCGACCGCGAGTGCGCTGCTGGCGCGGGCTGAAACCTGGCGGCCGTGGCGGGCCTACGCCGCCCAACATCTATGGGCAAGCGCATGACCGACTTTTTCATCGAGACGTTTGCGACCCCGATCGGCACGGCGCTGATTGTGACCGATGAGGAGGCGCAACTGCGTGCGCTCGACTGGGAGGACCGCGCGCCGAGCATGCACCGGCTGCTGCGGCTGCACTATGGCAGTGTGCGGCTGGAGCCTAAGGGCGCGGCGTCAGCGGCCAGGCGAGCTGTTGAGGCCTATTTCGAGGGAGAATTGACCGCGATCGATTCGCTGCCAGTGAAGACCGGAGGCACCCCGTTTCAGCGCTCGGTTTGGGCGGCGTTGCGCGCCATCCCGACCGGCAAGACTACGACCTATGGTCGCCTCGCCGCCGGATTGAGCCGGCCAAAGGCAGTGCGCGCAGTTGGAACGGCAAACGGTGCGAACCCGATTTCCGTTGTCGTTCCCTGTCATCGGGTGATCGGCGCAGATGCAACGCTGACCGGCTACGGTGGCGGCTTGGAGCGGAAGCGCTGGCTGCTGCAACATGAAGGCGTCGATTGTTGATTACTGTCTTCGTCTTCTGCCCGCCAATATACGAGGCCGTCGCCGGGGTCCAGGGGCGGCGAGCCTTCCAGTTTCGGACACGGACAGACCAATCCGCAATGTAGCTGCCTTGATCTAACCTTCGTAGACGCAATGCAGGGTCCTGTCAGCTGCAAAGGGCGATTTCTTCCCTCTGGCCATCAAGACCCGAACCGAGCGCGATACTCTTGCGGGGTTGCTGCGAGCAGCCGAAGGAAGCTGCGCCGCATTGTCTCTTCCGAGCCGAACCCGCAGCGTTGTGCGACGCGCTTCACCGGCAACTGCGAGTCCAACAACAGGCTGCGAGCTGCCTCGACGCGGAGAGTTTCGACGGCACGGGCGGGAGTCTGACCGGTCGCCTCCAAGTAGTGCCGGCTAAAACTGCGCTCGCTCATTCCGGCCCGGTCGGCTAGTTGCGCCAGGGAGAGATCACCCGACAGGTGTGCGCCAATCCAACTGTGCAGAGCGTCAAACCTGCCGTCGTCTTGCAGGGCCAGAGTGGCGCTGAACTGCGCTTGTCCCCCGGGCCGCTTCAGAAATACCACCAGGTAGCGCGCCACCGCCAGCGCAACCGCGCGGCCGAGATCCTCCTCCACCAATGCCAGGGCCAGGTCGATGCCGGCGGTGACACCGGCCGAGGTCCAAGCCGGGCCGTCGTGCACGAAGATCGGATCGGGCTGGACCTGCACGGACGGGAAGCGCCGGGCCAGTTCGGAGCAAAGTGACCAGTGCGTCGCGGCCCGGCGCCCATCCAGCAAGCCGGACGCCGCCAGCAGGACCGCGCCGGTGCAAACGGAAGCGAATCGTCGTGCCTGGTGTGCACGTCCTCGCACCCAGTCGACGAGTGCTTCATCTGCTGCCGCCGCCTCGATCCCGGGGCCCCCGGCGACGATCAGCGTGTCCAGCGGGGAACTGTGCGGCGGGAGCGGGTGGGCCAGCAGCCCAATCCCCGAAGAGGAGGCGACTGCGTCGCCCGCCTGAGACACGACGTGGATTGCGTAAGGCGGAACATTGCCGCCAGCGATGTCGTTCGCCGTAGCGAAAACCTGCAGCGGCCCGGTGACGTCCAGTATCTGGACCCGAGGAAAGACTAGCAGCTCGACAGGCCGGGGCAGCTTTGGCTGGATTCGAGGGTCATTTGGCATGTTCGCCAACGTTGTCAGCCCCATCTTCCGTGTCAAGGCAACCAGGCAAGGAACGCAGCCATGCTCCCGCCCGACACACATCTCGAAATTGGCTCCCTCCTGTTCGAGGGCTTGGACCAGATCGACCTCACCGGACCATTCGAGGTGCTATCGCGCCTTCCAAACTCGACCTACCGCATCTACGGCAAGACGGCAGGGCCAGTTCGGGACTTGAAGGGGCTGAGATTAGCGCCCGATGCGGCATTGGCCGACGCCCCGCACTTGGATGTGCTGCACGTGCCCGGTGGTTTTGGGCAGGAGGCGCTGATGGAGGATGAGGCCGTACTCGGCTGGATCCGCGAGCAGGCGACTGGCGCCCGCGGTGTCTTCTCCGTTTGCACCGGTGCCCTGCTTTGCGGTGCCGCTGGGCTGCTGCAGGGGCGCCGGGCAACGACACATTGGGCGTCGTTCCATCTGTTGCCGTTCTTCGGGGCGATCCCGGTGAACGAGCGGGTCGTCGTGGACCGCAACTGGGTGTTCGCGGCAGGCGTCACAGCCGGGATCGACGGCGCCCTGCGCCTTGCCGCCGAACTCCGCGGGGAAGCAGCGGCTCAGAGGATCCAGTTGCACATGGCTTACGCGCCCGAACCGCCGTTCAACAGCGGCACGCCCGAGACCGCACCCGCGGCGATCCTGGCGGAAGCCAGGCAAGCGGTGCAGCGCATTACTACTCAGCGGGAGGCGACGGCACGGCGCATCGCCACCCGGCTCGGCATCCACGTCGCCAATAGCGCCGCCGGATGATCCCCCAACCACACGCGTTCAACAAGGAGACCACCATGAGCACCATCACCTTTACCAAGACCGAACCGCCGGCCTGGCTGCTGGCCATGTGGAAGGAGATCGACGACAAGACTTTCGGGCAGGGATTCGATTGCTTTGCCGAGGACGCGATCTGCAACCTGGGCGTCGCAGACTGGCACGGGAGGGAGGCGATCCGGCAGAATCTGCGCGACTTCATCGACAAGGGCTTCACCGCCCACCACGACGTGGTCGAATACCTCGATAGCCCGCTGCTCAAGGTCTTCCACGGCAAGGTTCGGATGACCTTCGACGACCCGGCCATTCCGTCAGTCCGTCCGACGATGACCCACTTTTTCTACATGGACGAGCAGGACCCCACAAAGGTAAGCCGCTGGATCGGATCGGTCGGCCCGACCGGCTTCTGACGCCGAAGTGCGTGGCGCCGTCCAACTCGGCATCCAGGTAGGCGACCTTCAGCTCAATCGTGGCGAAGGTCGCCACCGGCTCGCCCGCGCCGTGTTCCATGGCAAGCGAGGCGAATTGCCCCAGCGCTACCGGAAAGCCAGGAAGACCAACTCCGCGCGCTCGGCCTGGTGGTCGACGTCATCGTGCTTTGGAACACGCTGTATATATATATATATGACCGGCCTTGGCCCAACTCCGGGCTGAAGGTCATCAGGCTCGGGAGGACGTCGCCTGCCTGTCGCCACTCGGCTTCGAGCCCATCAACATGCTCGGCCGCTATGCCTTCATCCAGACATCATTGCCGGTGGTGAACTCCGACCGTTGCGCGATCCCGCTTCAGCCAGCACCCAAAATGAAGAGCCGGTCCTTACACAGGTTTTTCGCTCCGTTGCTCCCCAATACCCCTCGCTCATCACGAGTATCGGTAGCGCGGCACCCAGTCCGCGGCACCCTCTGGAAGCAGGTCAAAAAGATGCCAGAGAACGCAGAAATCATCACCGGGTGAGCACGATCTATCGGATATCCTCAAGATGCAGGCGCCGTCCTTGCGGAATGTCGTGACGCCCGGGAGCCAACCGCCACCGCAACCCCATATCCGCGGCAAAGGAAGTCTCGGAGTGGCTCGCCATCGGGAAGCGCCAGTTGCGGCTGGCGGCGAACTTTTGTTGCACATCCGGCCGGTCAGGGCTGGAAATGACGAAGGCGGCGCGACTGGCGATATGGTCGTAGATGCCATTGAAGCCATCGGCCCAAAGCGTACAATAGGCGCAAGAAGAGCCCATGTTGTGGATCACAATAAGATCCCGCTGGCCGCCGAACAGCGCCGATAGTTGAACGCTCCCCTCAGACGTCGCGAAAGCGTAGTCCGGCACTTCTACAGGTTCGGCGGATGCCTGCAACGCCCGCATCTTTTCGCGCAAATCGGCGATTTGGCGGCGATAGTCAGACAGTCTGTCGGCGGTCTCGGTATCGTTCATCGGATCGGTCCTAAAGCACGATCGCGTCCGAGCGGAAAGTCCCAGGCGGACGTCATGCGATCAACATCAGTATTCGTCGTGACGGCGGACCCACGCTTGCGGGAAGGACAGCCCAGCCTCATTCCGGCCGTGCGGCACAAGATCAATATAGTGGTAGCCCGCATTCATCATATCTAGCCCGCGTTCGTAGCATGAATAGGTATGAAATACATCCCCTTGCGCATCCTTGAAAAACACGCTGATACCCGGAAGCTCCGTCATCGATGTCTTTCGTGGCTTATAGTTATAGTAAACTTCCCCCGCGGCGGTTTCTTCCGGAGTGAATGATACATTATAGTCGTGGTTGAATTGGGTTCCGAATGACGAAACCCAATTGAACCCCCATCCCATGCGCTTGCGGTATTCTTCGATCCGGCCGAACGGCGCCTGCGAGACAACCACAAACGCGATGTCACGCTGCTGCAGGTGGACGACGATGCCGTTGAAATTGTCAGCCCAGAACGAGCAGCTTTTGCAGCCCGCGTCCCAGTCCGGCCCAAACATGAAGTGCTGCACGATCAACTGGGATTTGTCGCCGAATAGCTCAGGCAGACCAACTTTTCCGTCCGACCCCTCAAACACATATTCCCTGTCGACCCGAACCCAAGGCAGATCACGCCGCCGCGCACTCAGCTCGTCGCGCAGACGGGTCAGTTCCTTTTCACGCTTCAGATGCTGCATGCGCGCCTCGACCCACTCGTCACGCGAGACGATCTTGTGTGTTTCCATGTAAAATCTCCCTATCCCACGGTTATACTCCAAAGCACATCACGGCGTCGGTTTCGATACTTTTCGCTTGCGCGGCGAGTCATCCTCGATCTCCTGCAACGCGACGGCGAGCATATCGAATTGTTCTTGCCAGTAT
This sequence comes from uncultured Pseudomonadota bacterium, assembly GCA_963832865.1. Classification (GTDB taxonomy): domain Bacteria; phylum Pseudomonadota; class Alphaproteobacteria; order Acetobacterales; family Acetobacteraceae; genus Rhodopila. The sequence goes on along the minus strand of CAWHWH010000060.1, from coordinate 116,433 downwards.
TTGCTGTAGCGATTGATCCAGACCGCAACCGAGAAGATCGGGCCAGCAACCAGACTGCATCGGCTGATACGGCCGGTGCGTTCTTGATCAACCAGTCCCGCGCGCACCAGAACCTGGATGTGTCGCGACACCGCCTGCAATGAGATGTCAAATGGCGCCGCAAGCTCGGACACCAATTTCGGTTCTTCGTCGAGAGCCTCCAAAATCCTCCGCCGGACCGGATCGGAGAGGGCGAAGAAGACCTGATCCATAAGATCTTCTTGGGAACAGCTTCCACTGTCATCGATCAACCGCCGTATGGGTGAGCTGGCCATCGTCGCACCAAACTATCAACGTGTTCGTTGATAGTCAACAGCTATGTTGAGCATCCCTGCCTACCTACCGGCCGCCCGGCTGTCTGGACCAAATCCCGCGATTCTCAATCCCGCTTGCGCGCTCTGAGATCGACAACATTGTCCGCCTCGCTCAATCCCCCCGCGGTAGCAGACGCCAAAACCTCGGCTACTCGCCGCGCCAGTTGTTCACGCTTAAACGGCTTGCCCAACAGGTATACCCCGTCATCCAGCCGCCCGTGATGAACGATCGAGTTCTCCGTATATCCGGACATGAACAGCACCTTCACCTCCGGCCGTATCGCGGTGATGCGTTCCGCCAGGGTCCGGCCGCGCAGCTTGCCGGGCAGCACCACATCCGTAAGCAGCATGTCAATCTCCGCCGCGTGGGCGCCAAACACCAGCAGTCCCTCGTCACCGTCGGGCGCCTCCAGCACGCGGTAGCCGAGGCTGCGCAGGATCGCCACGGCGATTTCGCGCACGCCGGCCTCGTCTTCCACCACCAGGATCGTCGCCGACCCATGCGGCAGATCGGCCGGCACCCCGCTGCGCTGACCGATCTCCGTCGCCGCTCCGATCGCACGCGGCAGATACAGCTTGACCGACGTTCCCTCACCGGGCTCGGAGTATATCTTAACATGGCCCCCGGACTGCTTGACGAAGCCGAACACCATCGCCAGCCCGAGGCCGGTCCCTCGCCCCTCGGCTTTCGTGGTGAAAAACGGCTCGAACACCCGCGCGACGACGTCGGGGGTCATGCCGTGCCCGGTATCGGAAACCGCGACCATGACGTAATCGCCAGGAGTCACCTCGGCGTGGGCTTGAGCGTACTGGGCGTCCAACACCTTGTTGGCCAGCTCGATCGTCAACCGGCCGCCGCCTGGCATGGCATCGCGCGCATTCAGGGCCAGGTTCAATACCGCGCTTTCCAGTTGCGCCGGGTCGGTCATGGCGAGCCACAGACCAGCGCTGTCCACGAAGCGCACCTCGATGTGCTCGCCCAGCGTACGGTTGAGCAACGGCATCAATTCCGGCAGATGCGCCGACAGGTTGATTGGCGCGGGTGCCAGCGGCTGCTTGCGGGCGAAGGCCAGAAGCTGGCTGGTCAGAGTGCCGCCCCGTTGCGCCGCCCATAGCGATCGGTCGATGTTCGTGGTCAACGGGTTTTGCGGATCCAGCTTCATCCGTGCGAGTTCCAGATTGCCCAGGATCACCGTCAGCAGGTTGTTGAAGTCGTGCGCTATTCCTCCGGTCAGCTGGCCGATCGCCTGCATTTTCTGCGACTCGCGCAGCACCGCCTCCGATTGCGCTCGCTTCGTCATATCGGTGATGGTCAGCACAAACCCGCCGTCGGGCATCGGCGTCCGCCGGATTTCGAGCCGGGTGCTGTTGGGGTGGGTCCGCTCATAGACGATCGGCTCACCGCTGATTTGCTGGCTGTGCTCGATCTGGTCCTCGCTTTCCAGCATAGGCTCACCGTCGGCGGCGAGATGGTCCGCAAAGGCTGCATATGGGGTTTCGGCACGCACCATCGCCGACGGCAGCTCCAGCAGAATCTGAAAGCAATCGTTCCAGTGCCGCAGCTTGTGGGCCGGCCCAAACACCCCGACGCCCTGACTCAGGCTATCCAGCGACGCTCGTAGCCGCACCGCCAAAGTGCGTTGTTCGCTCTCCGCGCGATAAGAACGGGCATACGCCTGATTGAGCAGCCGGGCGGCCCAAAGCAACGCGAGGATCGCGATGGCCGTTGCTGCGAGGATCAGGCGTTGGAGCCAGTCGCCGCGGTTGACGCCTTGGGCCTGTCGCTCGGCCAGCAGGGCTTGTTCCTCGGTCGTCATCGCTGTCAGGGTCGCGTCGATTTCCTTCATGGTCTCCTGGTCGGCCTGCGTCTGGAGCGCATCGATTGCCGCCTGCAGCCCAGAGTCCTGCCGAATTTGGATCAACTGGGCGAGGCGCTGGGATCGCCGCTGCCAGGCCGGGGCCAACGTCTGCAAACGCGCCTGCTGGGCGGGGTTGTCGGCGGTGAGCCGTTTCAGATCGCCGAGCAGAACCGAGCCGCGGCTTAGCGCCGCATCATAGGGACCGAGGTAGTCCGGATTGCCGGTCAGCAGAAAACCGCGGTTATCTGATTCCGCGCCCCGGTCGGCAATCTGAAACTCGTGGATCGCACCGAGCACGCCGTAAGTATGTTCGGTCCACTCCCGGGCCAAGCGGGCGGCGGTCATGCGGTCCCACGTGGTGAACCCGATCACCACTAAAAACGCCACCAGCACGCCAAAAACCAGCAGATTGGCCTGGGAGACTAGTTTTTTAGACATGGCGAACCGGATCCCCCCAAAGGATGCAGAACCGCCCGCCCAAGGTCGAACAAAGGCGGCAGGGTTATCCGGCGGTTATGTCCCGCAGTAAATCGGGGAAGTCCATTCACGCTCCGGCGAAGAGGGCGAGGGACGCGTTGAGTCCCTGATCCGCGCAGCCTATCGTGCCGCATGGCCCGTCTGAGCGTGAATTTGAACAAGATCGCGTTGCTGCGAAACTCCCGCCGCACTGGGGTTCCAGATCTGCGCAAATTCGCTCGCGTGGCTCTGGAGTCAGGAGCCGGCGGGCTGACGGTACATCCCCGGCCAGATGAGCGGCATATTCGTTCTGCCGACGTGCCCATGCTGGCGGAGCTGATGCGGCCGCTGCGGCCGGCGGTGGAATTCAACATCGAGGGCTATCCGGACGAACGGTTTATGCAGATCCTCCGCGAGACACGGCCGGAGCAGGTGACGCTGGTGCCGGATGCCCCGACCGCGTTTACCTCCGAGGAGGGCTGGAAACTCGATGCTGCGCAGGCCGAGCCGGCGGCGGCGGCGATCACCGCGATGAAGGCGTTGGGGTGCCGGGTGATCCTGTTCATTGACCCCGACCCGCTGGTGATCGACCGGGTGCGGCGAGCGGGCGCCGGTGGAGTGGAGATCTATACCGGAACCTACGCCGCTGCGTTTCGCGATGGGGCTCATCAGCCGATTCTGGCGAACATAGCTGAAACCGCCTCTCGTGCCAGAGATGCCGGGTTGGTGGTTAACGCTGGACATGATCTGAATTTGCACAATATTCCGCCGCTGATGCAGGCAGTGCCATTTCTGGCAGAGGCGTCGATCGGTCACGAACTGACCGCCGATGCCCTGGAGAACGGTTTCGCGGCGACTGTTGCCGCCTATGCGGAGGCGCTTGGGAAGAGCTAGACCACTTCCGGCAACTGGTCGCTCCGCGGTTGCTCTTTGCGCGCTGCTCTCGCCCCGGCGGAGGCCGCCAGACGATTCAAGGTGCCTCCCGCCAAAGCGGCGTCGTTGAAAGCCGGCCGGCCGAGGAGCGTGATCAACTCCGCATAGCCTTCCGCCAGAGCCAGGCAAACTTGCTGCTCGCGGCCGGGCGGCCGATACGCGGCTTGCTCGCGCCACTGCGCCTCACGTTCCCGATACGTCTCCGCGTTGAGATATGCCATTGCGTCCACACCGTCGCGAATCTGATGTAAGGGTTGTTTACATTGGATAGGCATCGAGATCAACTCGGGATGGTCGCGCGAACGCGTCGCCCCTTCCCGCCGTTTCCTCCACATGGGTGGAGATCGGAACATGGAAACCCTCACGCCTGATGAGCTGCGTGAAAAGGCCTTGCGCTACAGGGGTATGGTGCTGATCGTTTCCGATCAGCGGCTGGTTGATGCACTGATCTCCTTGGCTGAAGAATACGAGGCACTGGCCGAACACATGGAGAAAGCGCAAACCGATTCGTCGTCGAGCTAGAAGCGTTCAGGTTGATCGTAAACGGTCAGCGCGCTCCAGGTCATTGTTTCACGCGCAACTTTATCAGCCCGACTGTTCGGTGAGGCTGATGTTGCTCTTCGGATTAAGCGGGCCGTAGTTGAGAAATCCGAGGGCTTTTCCATTGATCACAATTTGGAAAGACGGGTTAGCCGAACGGGGTTGGTCAGTTGGGCAGGGGGATCTGGTTGAGCGCATCGACCGTGGCGCTGGACCAAAGCTGCTTGTCATGTTCCTGCCGCGGCGTCGGGTGCGGCGTCTTGACGGAGGTTTTGAGTGCGGCGGACGCGGGACGGGCCGTGGGGAGGCTGTTACGATGCGCCTCGATCGCGGCGCGCGCCTGCGCCATGGCGATCTCCATATCGGCGTCAGGGAGGTCGTTCACGGGTTCCGACACCGGTTCGGGGGTTGCTGCCGGCAGTTCGCAGTCAAGCCGTCTGTCCAGGGCTTTTTCGGTGTTCAGAGTGGAGCGGTTCAGACCGTTGGCACAGCCCCGGTAGCGGATTCGCATGGATTGGGACATCTCCGCGGTCTTGGCCTCCGCGAGGACGTCGAGCGTGGTCATCCCGAGAGCGATGATCTGGGCGGCCTGCAGCATCTCCGCGCGGGTGCGGGTGGCGTAGGAGACGAGGGTGTCGATGATTTCGCTTCGAGCCCCGCGCAGGTCAGCGGCGTGGATACTGAAGTAGGGCAGCAGGAACGTGATAATGCTTTCCAGGAAGAAATTTGGCTGGGGGGACATTGGGGTGACCGTTGCGGTGTGTGGTTGATGTGTGGTTGTGGGTTTGTTCTAGTTCAGGTTGCACCTCTGTGTCAAGAACATACAGCGAACGTTACGAGACGCGACCCGCATCTGTCCGAACGGCTGCGGCGGGAGATCGAAACCGACGGCGACAAACTAACCGACCTTGACGTCCGCCGCTCGGTCCCGGCGATCTGGCGGCGATAATGTCGGTCCGTACTGACCACAACCGTGAAGCCGAGGACTACCACCGGCGCCGGCGGCACGCTAAGGCCTTCAATGGAAGGATGGGCATGCATAAGCCAAAAGTGCACGCCCCGCGGGCCACTGCATGACGACGGACGCTACCATCCGCTTGCACAAGTTCGCCGGCCTGCTGTTACGCTGGAATGCGACGCTAAATCTGATCGCCGTGAAGGACGCGGCGGTGATCTGGGAGCGCCACATTGCCGACTCGCTCCAATTGGTGCCATTGATGCCGCCCGGAACCGAGCGGGCCATCGATCTCGGCAGCGGCGGCGGCTTCCCCGGCTTGGTGCTTGCCATCGCCACTGGCGTAAGGTTTGATTTAATCGAGTCTGACCGCCGCAAAGCCGCCTTTTTGCGCACGGCCATTCTGGAAACCGCTGCCCCCGCCGCCGTGCATAATTGCCGGATTGAAGACGCTCGGCTGCCCCCCGCGCCTCTGATTACCGCTCGTGCCCTGGCCCCGTTGTCTCGCTTGCTGCCTTTGGCCGCCGGGTTACTGGCGCTGGACGGGTTCTGTCTGTTCCTCAAAGGGGTCAAAGCTGAGGAGGAATTAGCTGAAATCGCCAGCGACTGGGCGATGACGGTGGATCGCTTCGTCAGCAAAACGAGTCCGAAAGGCGTGGTGCTGCGACTATCGGGGCTGCGAAAGAAGGACAGCAACGTGGGACACGCGACCGCTTGAGACTCCGCGGACACGCCCGAGGCGCCTTGCCATAGTTTGGCGTCGGGGAGGCAGGCGATCATCTCAAGCGGGCCGAATTCCACTGCGAATGGAACTATACTATTGGTCCAGACCAACGACCGCCTTGACGCATCATTTATCGGGATGTCCTTGCTTAGCTAGACTTTGATCAGGCGGCGAGGGAGGCGAGTTGCTCGCCGTCTATGGCGTGGAGAATCACGCCGCTGACCCGGATCGCCGCCAGTCGCGCCACGGGGAACAACGACCCCCCTGCTCCGGCTCGAGTCCGAGAACGGCCGGAGGGTCAAGCCGCCATGCTCTGGCCGGGCGTGGGGTCTTGCCCTAGAACGCTGCGATCCGTTTGAACTGGAGCAGCCGAATGAGCAAGATCATCCGCACCGAACCCGGCCCGATCCTGTCGAAGGCCGTCGAATACCACGGTTTCGTCTACCTGCCGGGGATCACGGCCCGCGACACCAGGCAAGACATCAAGGGACAAACCGCCGACGTGCTGGCGCAGATCGACGCGATGCTCGAACATCATGGGACCGACAAGACCCGGCTGCTGCAAGCGGTAATTTGGGTAAAGCACATCAAGGACCGGATGTTGATGAACGAGATCTGGACCCCGTGGCTACCGAAGGAGGGTGCCCCGGCTCGCGCCTGCGTTCAAGCCGAGATGGCCGCGCCCGGCGTGCTGGTGGAGATCATGGTAACGGCCTGCAAGTAGCACTGCGCCTTGGCTGAGGCCTGTCAGCCGCCCTGGGCCGCGGTCTTGAGCGGCATGGTCTGGTTGGCGGCATAGGCCGCCGCTGCGTGGCCGAGCCTGACTAGCTGGAGGGTGTTGAGTACATCCGCTCCCTCGATAGCGCCAAGCGTCAAAGTCCCAGATGCGCTCGACCGGACGCCGTAGGCTGCAAGCTGGGTCGAGCTCCACGCAAGCTGAGCCGAGGTGGCGTTAGCGTCCGCGGGCGGGTCTGAGGCAGCCGGGGATGAGGTTGATGGAGCCGGCGTGGTTGTGGGAAGCGCTCTTGCCGGAGCCCCCCCTGAGGCCACTGCCTTGGATGGTGTTGCGAAAATCTTCTCTGGATCTATTCCGGTCACCTTTTCCGCGACCATCGTGCCGATATTTATGCCCAGGCCGATGGGACCGCCTAACAGTCCACTCACCAACATGGAGCCGAGATCGCGCAACGTCTCTGGGATCACATCACCGGTGACCGCTCGGTAGATTGTGCCCACTACAGGCAGCTCGTTCTTGTTCTACCCCTGGCGCATGCGTTAGGGTAAATGCCGCGATGGAAGCGTGTCATCCGGCACGGGACCCGTCCTGCAGAAGACACTATTGCCCTTCCTTCTGCTGATGATGCGCCTGTGGAGTTGTGGACAACCGGGTTTGACGCACTGTCGGCGCAAGCAGCCCCGGAAGGGGTTGTCCACAAATCCACAGGTGTCATGCCCGGCATAGCGTTACGTAACGGAATGCAACGGGGTCGGCTGCGAGATGCGCCGTGTCACAGCCTCACTCGGCGTGGTGCCCGCAACAAGGCCAGATGCCGGCTGAACCAAAACGCCGTCCATGCCATAGTCGGCCAGCCGGTGCGGTCCCCAATAAACCGCCAATGCGCCGTCCGGATACTCATGCACCCGCACCGTCGCCTTGACGAAGTGAGCGCGCAGCCGGCTCGGCGGCAGTTGAAGGCTCAGCCGCTGCCACTTCACCGTGTTGTCGTTGCCCACCGTTCGATCCTATATTGCAGCGGGTTGATGGCGGAGAGGAAGTCATGGAAACTGAACCGGTGATCAGCCGTCGCCGTGGCCTGGATGGCTGCGGCGGGCGCGGTTGGATTGATACCCGCCCCCTGAATCTCCGAGGTCATTTACATGCGCACCGGCTGCTGGTACGGTAACGCAACGCAATTAGCGTGCCAAGGTGTCCCGCAGAAGGATCGTGCGTGCGCCCTATCCGGCCATCTCGACGCCGGTCTGGCGCATATTAATTTGGGCACGGTCGGCGGCCAACAGCCAGTTGATGCTGTTCGCGAAAATCTCGGTGTAGATGAGGCCGAACTTGTCATTGGGAACGCTTCAAAGCGTGCCCTCGATATGATAGGGATATGATAGAAGAGCCACCCCGCCGCGATAGCATTGCTTCGACAAGTCGGCTCCGCGCATTTTTCATGGTGCCGACCATGGGTTTGAACCAACCGTTTGTAGCTTGGTATTTTGCCGTGCAGTTCTCCGATTGCGATTTTGATAATTGATGATCTAACCCTATAATACTGTCATAGAAAACGACCGTGGCGGTAAAACGAGCAATCGCTGAGACTGACATACCGGCTGTCAACGGTGATACTGATGGCACACGACGGCGTAAGCACTCGGCCGAGATCCGTTGGCCTTGATCCGCAGAGCAGCGCGCGATGAGTGCAACGAACCGACCGTAGATCCCTTCTCGTCTCCCTCCGTCAACGTATTGTTCGCCCCTGGTCTAATATGTTACGTTAATTAGATCAGGCAATACGGGGAAAGGGAATGGCGACAGCAGAACAGTCACGTCTCACTTACGAAGCCACCAAGGACTTCTATAAAGGCGACTTGAAATCCAATAACAAGGAGTACGAGGACAGGGACAAGTTGGCGATGGTATTTGGGGCGGTTAAGGCCAACTCAAGGGTAGATAGACGAGCGCTTCGGTTTCCCGATGGCTGAGGGACTTATTAACCAGGATAACTTTTCTGGCCAAACGCCGCTCGAAGTTGGCGCCACGCTATACGGCGCAATCCGAGGTCAGAGGGCTGGTAACTGCGGCCAGATGGCGTGTGTCGCTATCTATATTGCTAGCATGAAAGGGGTCGCACCTAACGATATGTGGCTCGTTACCGTTTCAAACCCTAACACTAAACCATCAGTACGGAGCTACTTCGAGAGCCACTACGGACTGCCCATGTCCTTCTCCCACCAATGAGCGGAATTTGGACCCCCTAGGCACGGGTTCATTGTTGATCCTTGGGGAGACTATTGGTGCGCCAGGTCAGCGCATACTATCACATTCAGGCCCAAACTCGATAAATGGCAGAGGGAGGGAAAGCGAATAAATGTGGGGTGGGGAGACGGCCCTACGGGCGTTGGGGTGTGGACCAATGCCAACGACAGCGCAATTTTGAGCTTGCTCGACGAGGGCACCCGTAAGACGTGGGCCCTCGCAAGTGATCACCGAATTCCGTGATTGGCCTTCCGACTGGGTCTGCCTCAGTCGATCACGCTCAGGCGGTCGCACCCCCGTCCACCGGCAGCGCAACGCCGTTAACGAACGACGCCTCGTCCGACAGCAAGAACAGCGCGGCGTTGGCGATTTCCTCGGGTTGGGCGACCCGGCGCATCGGATTCAGAACACCTCGTTTGGCGACCAGCGTTTCCGGCGTTTCCCCAGCAGGCACCTGGCTGTCAGGACGAGCGACGAAGACCCGCAGCATGGGGGTGTCGGTGGTGCCGGGGCAGACGGCGTTGACGCGGATGTTCTCGTGCCCGTAGCGCTTTGCCAGGCCCTTCACCAACCCCACCACACCGAATTTGGCGATGTTGTAGACCGGGCTATAGGGCGACCCCTGCAAGCCGGACGTCGAGGCGGTGAACAAAATCGATCCCCCACCGCGGGCGCGCAATTCCGGCAGCGCCGCCTCGGTGGTAACCAGAACGCTGCGGACATTCAGGTCGATCGCGAAATCGAAATCCTTCCAGTCGAGCCCCTCGATGGAGGCTGGACCGGGTGTGCCGACATGGTTCCAGACGAAATCAAGGCCACCGAAATGCTTGGCGGTCTCGCGTACGATGTCGCGGGCGAACTCGTCGCTGGTCAGGTCTCCCGACAGGCCGATCGCTTTGCCACCAGCGGCGGAGATCTGCCGCACTACGGTGTCGGTGGCTTCCTTGTTCAGATCGACGACGGCGACTGACGCGCCCTCCGCAGCAAAGCGGATAGCGCCGGCGCGGCCCATGCCGGAGGCCGCCGCCGTGACAATACCAATTTTGTTTTTCAAGCGCATTCTTGTTTCCTCCGGCTAACCTTGTATGGGATGATTACTGGCCAGCGGCGCTGGTCTCCAGAAGCCGTTAATGGCAGGCCTGCGCCTGCCATGACGGGGAGGAGCCGGCTGTTCCCGCCGACCGACGCTCCGTCCCTTTCAATCTGTCTCCATCGGCAAGCTTTCTTCAACCCGCCTCCATCGGCAGGCTTTCGTCCTTGGCCCATTCCGACAGTGACGCGTCGTAGATCCGCACGTCGGTGTGGCCCAGCATCGTCAGGATCATGGCATCGGCGCTGGCGGCGATACCACCGCCGCAATAAGCGATGACAGGGCGATCCAACGCTCCCACAGCCCCCATCCGGCGGCGCAATTCATCGGCCGGCAGGAACATATTGGTCGTTGGATCTAGCAGATGAGCGGCCGGAACGTTGACGCTGCCGGCGATGCGGCCGGGCCGGCCATAACTGTTGCCCCCGCTGCCAGTATGCTGCGCCGGCAGCAGTGCGTTCAGTGTGCAGACGCCGGCATCACCAACCGCCGCCTTCACCTCTTCCTTGCCTACCATCAGGTTACGCACCTCGCGCACGACGAAATCGCCTGCCGAACGGTGATGTCCGGGGCCTGTTTCGATCGCCCGGTTTTCCGCCGTCCACTTCTGCCAGCCACCATTCAGTACCGCGGCGTTATCGTGTCCGAACTCGCGCAACAGCCACCAGACCCGCGTCGCCCACCAGGGATTGGCGGTGCTGTAGGTCACCACGCGGGTCCCATTGCCAATCCCGAAACGACGCATCGCAGCAGCGAAATCCTCCGGCGTTGGCCGCATGAAATTCAGCTTCTGCGTCGTATCGGAGACATCCCGCGACACGTCGCAGAACTGCGCGCCCGGAATGTGACCGCGCTCGAAATCCTCCCGCCCGGGCTTCACCACGTAGGTGATCTTCGGATCGGGAATCAGATGCGTCGTGCAATCCAGCACGACGACATCGTCCAGATGCTGGGCGAGCCATTCCGTCTCGACCAGGTATTCCGGATGAACGAAACCCGTCATAATCAGTGCACCAGTTCAGCGAGTTCGATGACCACGTTTCCGGTCGCCGAGGGGTCCAGGAACACGATCTTCGAGCCGCCATGGCCGGTGCGCCAAGTTTCGCTCTGCAGTTTCACCTGCTTGGCTTTCAGTTCGGCGATGGCGCCTTCGATATCATCGACCTCGAAACAGATATGAAACAGCCCGGTGCCTTTTTCGGCGATCCATTTCGAGACGCCCGACTCAGGTCCCTGTCCCTCCAGCAGTTCGATATAGCTCTGACCGACCGGCAGCATCGCCAGTTTCGTCGCCCCGATCTGCTCCTCGTATTCCAGTTCCAGCCCAAATGTGTCGCGCATCAGGTCGAGCGACTGCTTCATCGAGTCGACAGCGATGGCGATATGTTCCATGCGCTTGATCTTCATTGTTACTTTCCTATTCAGTATATCGTGACGCCGCTATCGACCGGATAGACCTGTCCGGTTACTTTCCTGGTCTCGTCGGACGCCAGGAACAGCGCCATGTTAGCGATGTCCTCCGGTTCGATCAGACCCAGCAGGTGAGAGTCCGCCAGCTTGTCCAAAGCCGGATTGCCAGCCACCAGTTTGGCCACGCGCTCGGTCATCGTGACGGATGGCGCGATGGCATTTACGCGGACGTTGGGGGCAAACTCGACCGCAATGGACCGGGTCATCGAGGCCACCGCGCCCTTGGCGGCGGTGTAGCAATCGCGCCCGGGGATCCCCATCAGGGCGACGTTCGAAGACATGTTGATCACCGAACCACCTCCCGACCGGATGATCGCCGGAATGCCGAAGCGGCAACCGAGGAAGGTGCCGAACAGATCCAGCTTGATGACACGCCAGAACTCCTCCAGCGGCGCCTGCGTCACGTCGCTGTCCCGGGCGGTGGAGCCGCCGGCGTTGTTGTGCAGCACGTGCAGTGCGCCGTAGTGCCGCACCGGCCTGCTCGATCGTTGCCTGGATGCTGTCGGGGTCGGTGACATCGGTCCTGACGGCGATCACGTCGCCCCCGGCCTGGACGATCAATTGCGCGGTCTGCTCTCCCGCCTCGGCGTTCAATTCCGCGACCACGACCTTGGCGCCCTCGCGCGCGAACAACTGGGCGGTCGCGCGTCCTATGCCGGTCCCCGCGCCCGTGACGACGGCTACTTTTCCGTCAAGCCGTGGCATGTCTGTTCCCCCCGGTCTATGTTGGGGTCATCGTCACCCGGGAGCGGACGGGGATCAAGGGGCGCACGGGACAACACGGGGAAACCGATTATGACAGCTTTACCCTCCGAACCTTTTGGGCGGATACCGGATGGTCGCGAGACATCCTTGTTCACTTTGGAAAACGACCAACTGCGGGTCCGCATCACCGACTTCGGCGGCCGCATGGTCAGTATCGAGGCCCCCGACCGAAACGGTCGACGCGATCACGTCCTATTGGGTTTCGACAGCGTCGACGGCTACCGCACAGCCGGCTCTTTCGGCACCCTGCTCGGGCGCTACGCGAACCGCATCGCAACTGGCAGCTTCACGTTGGACGGCCAAACCTACAGGCTGTCCCGGAACGACGGCGACAACACGCTGCATGGTGGCGCCGACGGCTTCAGCAAACGGCTATGGGATGTTGCCTCCGCCGCGGCAGACCCGCTCTCTACGTTGGCGCTGACCCTTGTCAGCCCGGATGGTGATCAAGGGTTTCCCGGCGAGGTGACCATCCGGGCAACTTTTCAACTCAACGCGGACACCTTGTCGTTAGCGTTCGAGGCACAGACGACCAAGCCGACGATCATCAACCTGAGCGCGCATCCCTATTTCAACCTTGGCGGTCCCTATTCAAGGGAGGTGCTGGACCATGAGGTCACCATCGCCGCCGAGGCATTCCTGCCGACCGATGCCAAGCAGATTCCGACCGGTGAAATTCGATCCGTCCAAGGCACCCAATTCGATTTCCGTCAGGCAACCCGCCTGGGTGCTCGGATTCTGCAGCCTGACCCGCAAATATTCTACGGTCTGGGCTACGATCATTGCTTTGTCCTTGGCGGTGATGGCCCGGCGGTCAAAGTCCTTGACCGGCTCAGCGGCCGGGTGCTGGAGATTTATACCGATCAGCCTGGTGTTCAGGTTTACACCGGAAACAAACTCAGCGGCGCTTTCGCCGGTCATGGCGAGGTCATCTACCGCCAATCCGCGGGACTGGCGCTGGAGCCTCAAGGGCTTCCGGACTCACCGCACCATGCGAACTTCCCGTCCGCTGTGCTAAGGCCTGGGGAGACCTATCGGCGAAATATTCGCTATCGTTTTACTTCGGAAGGTTGATCAGGGCGCCGCTTCTTGCACAGATGTGAGAAACGCGAGGATCTTTGGAACTCGTCACTCGTGATGCGGCCGCTCCAATTTGGCATGCCTTTGCTGACCCTTACGTGCGTCACAGTGAATATGAACGTCTGAGGCATTTCTTCGCCGCAACGCTGCCGCAGCCGTCGTAGGTTGCGGCGCTGCTCGCTTTGAACGGCGTTGGGTCCGTGACAGGGAACGCAGTTCTCGTTGAAGAGTTTCTGGCCGGCCGCAATGTCTTCGGCGTTCGACGCAACGGCTGGCGTGGGTGCCTGTGGTTTCGAAGCGGGCGTTCTGACGTCGGTTGTGGCCTCGGCAACGTTGACGCGAACTTCCCGTCCGCTGTTCTGAGAGGCTGACCCGTATTGTATACGGAACGGTCTTCCGAGTCATTTCAATTCGTTGGCCGGAGGCTGCTTGCTTCGCCCTCGTAGGCCAAAAAATTGTTGCGTGAGCGCCTTCGTGCGATCGGTTGATCTCGGAAGCTTCTCACGGGCCGCGGCCGAGGCTGGTGTGAAGGTTTCAACCGATTCGCGGTATGTCAGTGGGCTCGAAGCAGACCTAGGCGCCGCCCTTCTCAACCGTTCGACACGCAGTTTGCACCTGACTGAAGCGGGCAGGACATTCTACGAGCGAGGGGCGCAGATTCTTGCCGATGTCCAGGACGCGCGCTATTCTACGGCATCGCTGAACGAGCGTGCGCAAGGATCGCTTCGGATCAATGTCCCCACTGCGTTCGGCCGTCGGCATGTAATGCCGCACATCAAGGACTTCCTGGCGACCTATCCCGATATCAGGCTGGACGCGACGCTTACGGATGCAACCATCGACCTGATCGAAACAGGGACGGATGTCGCCGTCCGGATCGGAGAGCTGGTTGATTCAACGCTCGTCGCCAGGAAGCTGGCTGCTCAACGGCGCGTTCTCGCCGCTACTCCTGACTATCTGGGTGGCCGACCAGCACTGCAAGGACCCTCAGACCTCGCATTTCATGAGTGCCTGGCGTTTGCCTTGCAGCCGACCGGGGCCTGGTACTATCGGTCTGCTGATGATCCCCATTCCGAACCGCTCGAAATCGCTGTGAACGGGCACCTTCGCGCGAACGATTCAGAAGCCCAGCGCGACGCGGCACTTTCCGGTCTCGGCATCGCTCTCCTGCCAACCTTGCTCGTGGGACCCGATGTTCGTGAACAGCACCTCGTCGCTGTGTTAACCGATTGGGAGTGGCTCATGGCGCCCGGTCCGGATCGTGCGATATGGGCGGTCTACCCGCCGAAAAAGTCGTTTCTCCCAAAGTGAAGGCTTTTCTCGGCTTCCTGGCTGTGCGCTTCGGCCAACCGCCCCACTGGGACCGCCCGTAGCCGCTCAGCGCTGCATTTGGCGGAGCGGGTCGAGGATGAACCTATCCGGCCGGCGCCCCCGATCCCGGCGAAGTTTCACAGCCATTAGTGTGCGAGAACGTTATCGCCGTGCCAATGCCACCACGTCGCCGTAACCTTCAGAGGCAGGTCAAGTGGCAAAGCCAGCGCGCCCAGAGGCACCAAATCGGCAAAAGCCCGGACCGCAGGTTTCGGGGCACATGCAATCCGCGCATGTGCGAGTGAATAGTTCGCATTGGCGGCATGTCCCCTGCCTATCCCATTTGACGGATGCATTATTCGACTGAGGGGCTTCGTCTGCCGTCAATGTCTTGCGAAGGGACCGGGTCGTCAGTCTAGCCGCAAGACCACGAGCCCAACCGGTCTGCGGCCGTAGGTAGATCGGGCTCCTCCGTGACTCGCCCGCGGGCCGGCACGCGGGTTCCGAGAAGGGCATGGATGTAACGGAATGACCAGCGGGGCAAGACCAAAATGGCGAACCAGAGGATGATCCAGTCAATGAAAAAACGTATCGTTGTTCTCGGTCTCTGCGTCGCCGTTGTTGGCGGTGGGGTGGCGGCGTGGCGCGTCCAAGGTGCGAGCCCAACGCCGCAGACGCAGCCGCCAGCGCCTGCCGTACCCGTGGTTGCCGAAAAGGTCCAGGTCTCCGGCGTGCCTCTGGTGAGGTCCGGTATCGGCACCGTGATGCCGTACAATGTCGTGGACATCCACACGCAGGTTACCGGCACGATTGACAAGATCGGCTTTCTCGAAGGCCAGACCGTGCATCCCGGCAGCCTTATCGCGCAGCTCGACCCGCGCCCGTTCCAGGCAGTACTTCAGCAGGCTGAATCGAACCTGGCACGCGACCAGGCACACCTCACCAACGCGCAAACGAATCTCGGGCGTTTCGTCCCACTGGCGAAGCAGGGATATGCGACGGAACAGCAGGTCACAGACCAGACGTCGGCGGTGACCCAACTCCAAGCCGCGATCGTCGGCGACAAAGCCGCCATCTTCAATGCGCAGACCCAGCTCGGCTATACCACGATTACTTCGCCCATCGACGGGGTGACCGGCATACGTCATGTCGATATCGGCAACATCCTACAACCGGGCTCCACTACGCCGATCGTAACGATCACCCAGATCCAGCCGATCTCGGTCGACTTCACGTTGCCGCAGCAGGACGTCCCCGCGGTGCAGTCGGCGATGGCCAAAGGCAGTCTGACCGCCATTGCCTATGGCCAGGACGATCACACCGAGCTCGACCAGGGCACGCTTCTGCTGGTGGACAACAGGATCAACCAGAGTTCGGGAACCGCGCAGCTCAAGGCGACGTTCCCCAACGAGAACCGGGCGCTGTGGCCGGGTGAGTTCGTCAATGTACGCCTCACGGTGGCGGTCCGGCATGACGGCATCACCGTGCCGCTCAGCGCCCTGCAGCAAGGCCAGAGCGGCGAGATGGTCTATGTGGTCCAGCCGGATGGCACGGTGCAGCAACGCCCGGTCACGGTCGCGCAAACGCTGGACGGCCGTGCCCTCATTGATCGCGGGTTGACCTCCGGCGAAACCGTGGTGACGGCGGGTCAATATGGCCTGAGCGACGGGGTCAAGGTCGCCGAGGTCGCGCCGGGCAATCCGCGGGTGCAGAACAGCACCGAAGCCAGCGCGGGGATGCTCTGATGAATATTCCAGCCCCCTTCATCAAGCGGCCAATCGCAACCGCGTTGCTGATGGTCGCTATCGTTCTGCTGGGCGGTACCGCATATCGGCTACTGCCGGTCGCCGCGCTGCCGAACGTCGCTTTTCCCACGATCTCAGTCTCGGCCCAATTGCCTGGCGCCGACCCGCAGACGATGGCCTCCTCGGTCGCGACGCCGCTCGAGAAGTGGTTCGGGCAAATTCCGTATCTGACCCAGATGACCTCGACCAGTTCATTAGGCAATACTTCGATTGTATTACAATTTGCCCTGAACGACGACATCAATGCCGCGGCACAACTGGTGCAAACGGCCATCAACGCGGCGGCCGGCCAGTTGCCGAAGGACATGCCCACCCCGCCGACCTACCACGAGACCAATCCGGCCGACGCGCCGATCCTCGTGCTTGGCGTCACCTCGGACACGCTGCCGATTACCACCGTGGACGATTACGCCGAAAGCATTCTGGAGCAGAAGCTATCGCAGGTGCCAGGTGTCGGGCTCGTCACCATCGGCGGCATGCAGCACCCGGCGGTTCGTGTCCAGTTCAATCCGGCCCAGTTGGCGGCCAACGGCCTCGACCTGGAGGACGTCAGGAACGCGCTGGCCAACGTCAGCGTTGATCAGCCGAAGGGAAGTCTGTACGGCGCGACCCGTTCCAACACGCTGCAGACCGACGACCAGATTCTGACGCCGGCCGACTGGGACAATCAGATCATCGCCTACCGCAATGGTGGACCGATCAGGGTCTCCGACGTCGGCAAGGCCATCATAGGGCCGCAGGATGAAACGTTGAAGGGTTGGGTGAATCTGCATCGCGGCGTCATCATCGCGGTCCAGCGACTGCCCGGCGCCAACGTGATCAGCACGGTGCAAGCGATCAAGGCTGCGCTGCCGCAACTCGAGGCCTCGATCCCGCCGACGATCAAGGTCTCGGTGATCTCGGACCGCACCACGACAATTCGTGCGTCGGTCGCGGACGTGCAGTTCACCCTGATCCTCACCATCGGGTTGGTCGTTGGCGTGATCTTCGTGTTCCTGCGCAGTGTCTGGGCAACGCTTATCCCGGCTATCGCGGTCCCGGTATCGATCATCGGCACGTTCGCCGTGATGTATGCGTTGGGCTACAGCCTGGACAACCTGTCGCTGATGGGCCTGTCCATCGCGGTCGGCTTCGTCGTGGATGACGCAATCGTCATGGTCGAAAATATCGCGCGCCATATCGAGATGGGTAAGACGCCAATGCGCGCGGCATTGGACGGCGCTGGAGAAATCGGCTTCACGATTCTCTCCATTTCCGTTTCTCTGGTCGCGGTCTTCATCCCGCTGCTGCTCATGAGCGGCATGGTCGGCCGCATGTTTCAGGAGTTCGCGGTCACCGTAACCGTCGCTATCGCCGTCTCCACGCTCGTATCGCTGACGCTGACGCCCATGATGGGCGCGCGGCTGCTGCGACATGAGAAGCCCGGGGAGCAGGGGCGTGTCTCGCGTGCCCTGGAATGGTGCTTCGACTCGCTGCTGGCGATCTATGACCGAGGCTTGGTCATCGCGCTGCGCCATCGGTTTATTACGCTGATGACGATGCTGGCGACCGTTGCCCTGACCGGCTGGCTGTTCATCGTCATCCCGAAAGGATTTTTTCCAGAGCAGGACACCGGGTTGATCCTCGGAATAACCGAAGCGGCGGAGGACATTTCGCCAGCGGGCATGTCCACGTACAGCAGCAAGTGCTCGGCGTGGTCCTGAAGGACCCGGCGGTTGACACGGCCGGCGCCTATATCGGTGCGGGCGGTGCAACCTCAACCGAGAACCAGGGGCGTATATTCATCGCCCTCAAGCCGAAAGCCCAGCGCGCGACGATTACTTCGGTGATGGCGCGGCTAGGTCAGGCCATGCGGGCGGTGCCCGGCGTGCACCTGTTCATGCAGCCGGTGCAGGACGTCAATATCGGTGGCCGTCTGACCGCGACGCAGTACCAGTATACGCTGAGCGACGTTGACTTCACCGAGCTCAACAAGTGGGCACCGATCGTTCAGGACGCGCTGGGAAAACTGCCGCAGATCATCGATCTGACGAGCGACCAGCAATCCGCCGCGCCGCAGCTCGCGCTGAAGATAAATCGGGATGTCGCTTCTCGGCTGGGCATCACGGCGGCGGCCATCGACGGCGTGCTGTACGACGCCTTCGGGCAGCGGCCGATCTCGCAGCTGTTCACCAGCCTCAATCAGTACTTCGTCATTATGGAGGTAAACCCGCAATTCCAGCTTGGACCGAATGCGCTGCAGCGGATCTATGTCAGGTCGCAGACCGCCGGCATGGTGCCACTCAGCGAACTGGTCACGCAGCAACCGACGGTCGCACCTCTTTCGGTCAACCATCAGGGGCAGTTTCCCTCGGTCACTCTCAGCTTCAACCTGAGGGGCAATGCGCCGCTAGGCCCGGCGGTGACGGCAATCAACCAGGCGATGGCCACGCTGCACGTACCGCCGACGATCCAGGCCAGCTTCCAGGGCAACGCACAGGCCTTCCAGTCCTCGCTGTCCAGCACACCGATCCTGATCCTCGCAGCATTGATCGCGGTCTATCTCATTCTGGGAATGCTCTACGAGAACATCATCCATCCGCTGACTATCATCTCTACATTGCCCTCAGCCGGCCTCGGGGCGTTGTTGACCCTGTATGCATTCGGCTTCGGTCTGGATGTCATGGGAATCATCGGGATCATTCTGCTGATCGGCATCGTCAAGAAGAACGGCATCATGCTGGTGGATTTCGCATTGGAGGCCGAACGGACGTGGGGGCTTTCTCCAGAGGAATCGATTCATGAGGCATGTCGGATGCGTTTTCGCCCGATCCTGATGACGACCATGTGCGCACTGTTGGGCGGCGTGCCACTGATGTTGGGAACCGGCACCGGGTCCGAACTGCGCCAACCACTCGGCTATGCAATGGTCGGCGGATTAGTGGTGTCGCAAGTGCTGACATTGTTCTCCACCCCGGTGATCTACATTTACATGGAGCGCCTGGGTCAGTTGGCTGCTCGGCTTCGCGAGCGATCCGCATCGCACGTGGCCGTCCCGGCGGAATGAGGCATTGTTTTGTCGCTGACAAACGCACAAGGTCAGCCGTTGCTGCATCGCGCGACGGATGGCCGCCGTGACCCTGGTCGGGTTTCTGATCGCCTCTCAAGCAGAGCAGGACATCACTCGTTCAAGGCACTGGGGTGGAAGAGGCCTACGGCTGAAGAGTATTGAGCATCTGCGTTTCACAGGCACTCAATACGACCGCTTTCAATAGCCGGTTTTTCGCCCTGACATAGCAGGGCGCTCGTGCCGATCTGGGCGGTGGCTTTCATGACATGCGTTGCAGCCATCGGAGAGGCGCTGGTGCTGCGCGCGATGCCGGCGAGCCTCAATATTCTGCCGCTCTACTTCGTCTCGGTGGCCTTCTTCCCGCTAATCTATGCCGGCATCCGGGATCTGCCTGGGCCACCGTCGCTGTCTCCGCGAAGGCATGGATCGTTGCTAGCCTGTGCCATAGTTTTGTGCTTCGGAGTGGAAAGCGGACCCGGTTCGGCTACGGCAGTCGCACAAGTGCGAATCGATTCCTGCATGATTCAATCTGTGATTCCGTGTCAGCGGGGGTTGGCGGGGGACTCGATTCGCACAGGGCATCAGTCCCGTCCGCGGGAGGACAAAACCCACGACCGATCGACCGCCACTGCCAGGGACCTGCGACTTGCCATGAAGGGCGTCTTTCACGAACTTGGGATCGCTGCCTAACCATCGACAAAATTTAGTCGGGCTTCGCCCTTAAGCGCCTATGGTCTATTCGCGCACCAACGAGTACCGGAATTATCCCGCGGCACCAGAGACTTTGGCGTCGTCGATACCGGCCTTTCCAACCTACCAAAAGTCTGCATTTTAAACGGCGAACCCACGCGTCAAACCGTGATCGGCTTAAGCAGCCACGCCGGCAAGCGTCACTCCAAGCCAGCAAAGGAGGTCTCCCATGGTGCGTGTCGATCGAGTGACGACGAGAGGTGGCGATGCGGGCCAAACGTCTTTGGGCGACGGCACCCGGGTGTCCAAAGCGGATCCTCGGATCGAGGCGATCGGCGCCGTCGACGAAGCAAACGCCAGCATCGGCGTCCTGCGCCTTCACACCAAAGCCCGCTCGGTCGAGGATGCGATGCTAGCCAGGATACAGAACGACCTATTCGACATCGGTGCAGATCTGTGCGTGCCCGGCTCCGGCGGCGACCGGCTTCGCCTGACCGACACCGCCGTGGCTCGCCTGGAAGCCGAGGTCGCCACGATGAATGCCGCGCTGCTCCCGTTGAAAAGTTTCATTCTGCCCGGCGGCACCGATGCCGCCGCCTTCGCGCATATGGCCCGGGTCGCCGCCCGAAGAGCGGAGCGAACCGTGGTCGCTGTCGATGACGCCAATCCCGTGATCCGCCGCTACCTCAATCGGCTGTCCGACCATCTTTTCGTTCTTGGCCGCGTGCTGAATGAAAATGCCACGACCGAGGTGCTCTGGGTACCCGGCGCCAATCGGTCGTAAAGAACGCCGCCCTTGACAGCCACTGCCGCAACGGCTCGCATCCTCCCGGATAATCCGGAACGTCGTCGGTGCCGCAGCTTTCGCTTCATTCGCCGGTGGGGGACATCACAGTCTTCGAGGAGGACGGTGCAATCGTCTCGCTGGATTGGGGCTGGGTGCCGTATCAGGAAACTTCGCCGCTTCTGGAAGCTGCTCGGGAGCAGCTTCAGGCCTATTTCGACGGCACGCTGACGGCATTTGACCTAACGCTCGCGCCTCCCGGAACCGCCTATCGCCGCCTGGTCTGGCAGGCGTTGCGCGACATCCCATATGGCGAGACGCGCAGCTATCAGGCCATCGCGGCGCAGGCGGGCGGCAGCGCGCGATCCGTCGGGCAGGCCAACGGGCATAACCCGATCCCCCTGATCATCCCATGCCATCGCGTTGTTGCGACGAAGCACATCGGCGGCTACTCCGGTGGAGATGGATTGCCAACCAAGCGCTGGCTGCTGGCGCTGGAAAATCCGAATCGGACCTTGCTTTGAACACCTCGTCGTACGGAGACTTGACATGACAAAGGCAATCCGCATCCACGCCAATGGCGGCCCGGAGGTCCTGGTGTGGGAGGATGTCCCGACACCCGATCCCGGCCCGGGCGAGGCGCTGATCAAGCAAGAAGCGATCGGCCTGAATTTTATCGACGTCTATTATCGCACCGGCCTCTACAAGGCGCCGCACCTGCCGCTGATCATCGGCCAGGAGGGGGCCGGCACAGTGATCGCGATCGGAGCGAACGTCACCCATGTCGCACCCGGTGATCGCGTAGCTTACGCCGGCTCGATGGGTGGCTATGCGACCGAACGAGTGATCCCCGCGGACCGCCTGGTGAAGCTTCCCGGCAACATCAGCTTTCAGACCGCTGCCGCCATGATGCTCCGGGGCATGACCGCGCAGTATTTATTGCACCGGACCCACACCGTGAAGCCAGGCGAGACCATCGTCGTGCATGCCGCGGCCGGCGGTGTCGGCCTCATCATGTGCCAGTGGGCAAAACATCTCGGCGCCACAGTGATTGGCGTCGTCTCCAACGAGGAGAAAGCGGCGCTGGCCCGTGCCCATGGCGCTGCGCATGCCGTCATCGGATACGCCACGCTCGCCTCCGAGGTCAAACGCATCACCGGTGGGGCGATGGTGCCGGTGGTTTACGACAGCGTGGGGAAGGACACCTTCGCGGCCAGCATCGACTCCTTGGCGCCACTTGGCCTGATGGCGAGTTACGGCAATGCATCAGGACCGGTGCCGCCCGTCGAACTCAGTCTGCTCGCCGCCAAGGGCAGCTTGTTCCTGACACGCCCGACGCTGGCGACCTACACGGCCAAGCGCGGCGATCTGGAGGCTGCCGCCGCCGACCTGTTCGGGGTGGTCGGCAGCGGGGCGGTAAAAATCGAGGTGAACCAGATGTTCAGCCTGAAGGATGCCGGCGCAGCGCACAGCGCGTTAGAGGCCAGAAAGACGACCGGCAGCACCGTTCTACTCCCGTAGGGCCCGCTCACCCGTCGTCGCGGACGGCGGTATCTCCGCAATACGTTCTACCCGTCCTCGCCCGGACCTGTGGTTGACGGATCACCCAATCACGCCATTCTGTGGCCCATCACATCTCACGGGAGGAACCAGAATGGGTGAGACCATCAAATTGAAGGCTGCGGACGGCTTTACATTTTCCGCCTACGTCGCGGGCCCGGCCAATGCCGCCAAGGGCGTGGTCGTGGTCCAGGAGATTTTCGGCGTCAACCAGCACATTCGTGACATGGCTGATCGTTTCGCGGCGCTAGGCTATGCCGCCGTGGCCCCCGCGGTCTTCGACCGTGCACAGCGAGACGTGGAACTCGGCTACACAGAGGCCGATATCGATAAAGGCCGTGAATTCCGCATGAAGCTTTCCGACGTCGACCTGATGAAGGACATCGACGCCGCGGCCGATCATCTGGCGGGTAAGAAGCTGGCCATCGTCGGCTACTGCTTTGGCGGCACCGTCGCCTGGTGGGGCGCGACCCGGACCAAGAAGTTCCTGGCCTCGTCCTGCTGGTACGGCGGCGGCATTCCCGGCACCAAGAACGAGAGCCCCAACTGCCCGGTCCAGATGCATTTCGGCGAGAAGGATGCATCCATTCCAATGAGCGACGTCGATGCGGTGCGCGCCGCGCAACCCAAAGTCGAAGTCTACGTTTACGCAGGCGCTCAGCACGGCTTTGGCTGCGACGAGCGAGACAGCTACACCAAGCCCGACTACGAACTCGCCCAGCAGCGGACGGTGGACTTTTTCGCCAAGCACCTGCGCTGAGAGATGTGCCCGTCGTCCACACGCCAGGGCACAGCGGGCGCTCACCAATGTAGGCCGCTCCGAACCACTCACCGCGCGGGTTTTCAATGCGGTTGCGCGCCGACGTATTCAATCAGCGAAAAGTTGTGCCTCAATCCCGCAACCGGCTGATCGCAATATCATCGCGGCGCGATGCGGCGTCCAACCCCGAACCAGCAGACCGATCCCGCCAGCCCAAAACGCCAGCCTGAGCACCCGAAAAGCCCGTTACCGGCACCATCATCCCGCGGCCGCTTGCCGCTGGCTTTGCCTCCTGCGTCTCCACACGCCACATGTAGGCGTTCAAGCTGGTGCTCAATGCGATGAAATACCAATACATCGGCTGAAACGCGATCCCAACGAACGCGCCGCAGGTCATGAACACCGCCAGGCCGCTCTGCAGCGCGTCTGATAAGCTGGCGACCCATTCCAGTTCAGGATACACCCTGGCCCTCTTCGCCAGCCGGTGGAGCCGGTAGAAAGTAATACTCGTGATGAGCAGGAAGATCACCAAACCCGGATAACCCTGTTCTCCAAGCATTTCGAAGTATATGCTGTGAAAAGCCCGCGCAAACTGAATCGTCGCCGGCTGCCCGTTCGTCGCCGGAAACTCGATGTGGTTGATCAGATAGGTTTGAAACGCCCCTCCGAACGGGTGGGTCGCGGTAAACTCCAACGTCCACCGCCACACCAAAATACGCGTGAGAGCCGAATTTTCCTGTTCAAAGTTTCCGATCGTCGCAACCCGTTCGCTCCAGGCGCCGGATGTCGTATAGATCATCAGACACCCGGCGATGAGGATGACGATGCCAAACCCAAGCTTCCGTTTGGACCGCATCCACATATACGTCCCCAGAACCAATATCCCCATCAGGGCGCTTCGCTCGTAGGTGCCGATCGCGGTGACCAAAGCCAGGCCAGCGATGAACCAGTAGGCGAATGGCAATAGCTTCGATGCGGGGAATCAACTGGCCGTGCTTCGATAAATAGATCGCCAGTGGGATCGCCATCAGACAAACGGTCGAAAGCAGGCCGCCTTCGCCCAGTCCACTATTCCCGCCCACCAGCCCAAGGTTCGAGCCGTAGCCCCCGCCCGACACCAGCGTCTTCAAGCCAAACGGCACGAAATTCGCCGCCAGCGCAATTACGTAGGTCTGGGCGAAAGCCTCGATCTGTATCCGCGACCGGATGACGAACGGAATAAACGTGGCGAAGGCCAGCGTTTTGAAGGCCCAGTCCCATTTCTCCCACGCTGCGCTGGGAACCTGTGCCCAGATCATCGTCAGGCTGACCCAGATCATCATGACGATCATCAGCGCCATTTCGGTCGACAGCGGCGGTGGCGAGCGCCGGTCCAACAGAAGGTAGGCCCCGACCGCTACTGCCCCCATGATCATCGCGACAGGTATCTGGTTCAGCAGGATATAAGCGACGTTCTGCGGCCCGAACGTGTCCACCCATACATACCCAAGTGTTGCCACGAAAGGCGCCGAGCCGCTTACACCCAGAAACGAAGCATAGACAAGCAGCAGCCAAAGGCTACGCAGCAAGATCCAACGTCCAAAACGCCTTCAGCTTTCTCGGCGCCATGTCCGGGTCACGTCGCCCACCGGCTTTTTGCGCTCGATCGCTTGAAACCATGGCTGGAGCCGATCCAGGCGGACCGACCGGACGATGATCATCAGCATCATCACCGAACTAAACATGATCCCGGCTACATCGAGCATGAGAACCCCTCGGATTCGGCGTCGCGCTGCCGTGGCACGCCTATACCGGCTCCGAACTCGTCCTGTCACGGAATCTTGTGTTGTGGACCTTGTGATCGCAACTCTTGTTCCAGATTGACGTTGCTTGTCATGCATCGTCCTGATCGGGGCGTGTGCGAGACCCCAAATATGGGTTTAGGCCTTCGCAAATTTTCCCTGGGGTATAAGAATGACGGTGTGGCGGGTTGCGGTTTTGGCGGTCTTGTTGGGCGGAATAAGCCCAGCCTTCTCGGCGGAGCCGCTCCCGGCCGATGTACCGGGCGCCAAGCAGGAGGCGGAAAAACTCAACAACCTGCCGCCGGTGACGCCCTCCGCCAGCCATGTCGACCAGTCCGGGCGCAAGGAGAAAGGACGCGCATCGTTCTACGCTCATCATTTTAGCAACCGGAAAATGGCTGATGGCCACCGGATGAACCCGAATTCGAACGTCGCCGCGAGCAAGAACCTGCCGCTGGGTAGCGTAGCCAAGGTAACCAACCTCGAGAACGGCAAGACCGCTACCGTGAAGATCGAGGATCGCGGACCCTATGTGAACGGCCGAGTGGTTGATCTGGCGCCAAAGGTCGCGGACCAGCTCGACCTGAAGGAGAAAGGCGTGGCTGCCGTCGAGGTCAAGCCAATCACCGTACCCCAACCCAACGGCAGCGTGAAGCTCGGTGCCGGCGCGGCCGAGGCAAGCCAAGAAGAAGTCAGTGAAGCGGTCGAGGCCACCAAGCAACTCACCGCCGCCCCGAAAACCGCCGAGACGACAGAGAAGTAGCTACAGCAGCCGTCCCGCGACCGCATCCAGCTTGGCGGCCAGTGTCTTGTCGCGCCGGTCCGCTGCCGTGATCAAAGCGTTGTCCAGCGCCCGATCGCACCCGCACGGACAAAGGCCGCGCGCCTGACCGACATTCGGCACGATCGCCCGCACCAGATCACGCGCCTTATCCGCATTTCCCAGCAGAATGCGGACCACAGCCTCCACCGTGACGTGGTCGTGATCCGGGTGCCAACAGTCGAAATCCGTCACCATCGCCACCGTCGCGTAACAAAGCTCGGCCTCACGCGCCAGTTTGGCCTCCGGCATGTTGGTCATGCCGATGACGCTGCAGCCCCATGACCGATAAAGCTCGCTCTCCGCCTTCGTCGAGAATTGCGGCCCTTCCATAACCAGATAGGTGCCGCCGCGCGTCACCGGCAGCGACAGCGACGATGCCGCGCCATAAAGCGCCTCGCCCAGCCGCGAGCATACCGGATGGGCCATCGAGACATGAGCGACGACTCCGTCGCCAAAAAAACTCTTCTCCCGCGCGAAACTGCGGTCGATGAACTGATCCACGATAACGAAGTGCCCAGGCGGCAATTCCGCTTTCAGGCTTCCGACCGCCGACAAGGACAGCACATCGGTCACGCCGGAGCGTTTCAACGCGTCGATGTTCGCCCGATAGTTCAGATGCGTCGGAGATGTTGGATGGCCACGGCCATGGCGCGGCAGGAATACGCATTGGATCCCTGCGAGGCGCCCGAACAGCAGTTCGTCGGACGGATCTCCCCACGGCGTCTCGACCCGCCGCCAGCTTTTGTCCTCCAGCCCGTCGATATCGTACAGACCGGAGCCGCCAACAATGCCGACAACCGGCTGAATAACGGGATCAGTGGTGGACGTCGGACCAGACCTTTCGTTTCACGGCATAGGTGAGGCCGGTCATAAACACCAGGAACAGGATCACACGGACGCCAATCTGCTTGCGCTCCACCGTTTCCGGGTTGGCGGCCCAGGACAGGAACGTGACTACGTCGTGCGCCTCCTGAGGCAAAGTGTTGGGGGTGCCGTCGGTATATTCGACGGTACCGTCCTGCAATGGCTGCGGCATGCCGATCTGATGGCCAGGAAACATCTTATTGTAATACATCCCGTCCTGCATTTTAAACCCGGACGGCGCTTCGGCGAACCCGGTGAGGATACCATAGACGTAGTTCGGCCCCCCCTCACGGGCGTTGACGATCAACGACAGGTCAGGCGGCAAGGCGCCGTTATTGGCCGCGCGAGCGGCCTTCTCATTGGCGAACGGCGATTTGAACTGGCTGGCTGGGGTCGCCGGACCCTCCTTCGGATTGCCCTGATCGTCCAACCCTGACGGCACCGTGATGCCAGCCGCTATCGCCTTGATCTGATCGGCGTCCAGGCCGATGCCCGACAGATCGCGGTAATGCAGATACTGCATCGAATGGCAGTTGGAGCAGACACTGGAATAGACCTGGAACCCCCGCTGTGCGGCGGCGAGATCGAAGGTGCCGAACAGTCGATCGAAGCTCCAATTCTCGTTCGGCATCTTTTCCTGCGCCACCGCCGGAGTGACCAGCAGTGGGGCGGCAAGCAGCCCGGCGGCGAGCGCCCCGGTCAGAGCGAAACGGAGCGCCCCCATCACGCTTTTCCCATCGGCTTAGCCGGGGCGCCCCCAGGCAAAGGCCCGCCGCCACGTCCGCCGAGAACCGGCCGGCTGATGCTCTCCGGCAGCGGCAAAGGTCGCTCCAATTTGCCAAGCACCGGCAGGATCACCAGGAAGTGCAGGAAATAATACAAGGTGCACACCCGGCTTAGAATGACCCAGATGCCTTCCGGTTTGTGGGCGCCGCAAACACCCAAAACAATCACCGCAACCACCCAAACCCAGATAATCTGGCGGTAGATCGGCCGGAACCGAGCACTGCGCACCGGCGACGTGTCCAGCCATGGCAGCACGAACAGCACCAGCAACGAGCCGAACATCATGCACACGCCCAGCAGTTTGTTCGGCACGGACCGCAGGATCGCGTAGTACGGCAGGAAGTACCATTCCGGGACGATGTCCGCGGGCGTTTGCAACGGGTTAGCCGGGATGAAGTTGTTCACGTCGCCCAGGAAATTCGGGGCGAAGAACACCATCGCGGCCCACACGATCAGGAAGACGCAGATCCCGACGCTGTCCTTGATTGTATAGTACGGGTGGAACGGGAGCGTATCCTGCGGCGACTTCACGTCTATGCCCAGGGGATTGTTCGATCCCGTGATATGCAGCGCCGCGATATGCAGGAAGATCACCCCAACCAGAACGAACGGCAGCAGGTAGTGCAGGGCAAAGAAGCGGTTCAGCGTTGGGTTATCGACACTGTACCCGCCCCATAGCAACGTCACGATCTTCGGCCCCACCACCGGAAACGCCGAAAACAGATTGGTGATGACCGTCGCGCCCCAATACGACATCTGGCCCCAGGGCAGCACATAGCCCATGAACGCCGTCGCCATCATCAGCAGCAGGATGACCACGCCCAGCATCCACAGCAGTTCCCGTGGAGTCTTGTACGACCCGTAGTACAAGCCACGGAAAATATGAATGTAGGTGACGATGAAGAACATCGACGCGCCATTCTGGTGGACGTAGCGGAGCAGCCACCCATAGTTCACGTCGCGCATGATGTGCTGGATGGCGCCGAAAGCCAATTCGCTGTTTGGCTGGTAATCCATCGCCAGGAAGATGCCGGTGATGATCATGATCGCTAGCGCGACCATCGCCAGCGCGCCGAAATTCCAGAAATAGTTGAAGTTCTTCGGCGTCGGAAAAACTCCGTATTCCTTCTGCATCATCGTGAAGATGGGCAGGCGCGTGTCGATCCAGTTAATCACTGGATTGGCAAAATCGCTCTTGGTGAGGCCGGCCATGGTTGGTTCCCAATTGGATTCGTAGGGCGCGGGAGAGTGTGGCGGATCAGCCGACCTTGATCTTGGTGTCGGACTCGAATGCGTAAGGTGGCACCCACAGATTCAGCGGCGCAGGTCCGTGGCGGACGCGTCCGGAGGTGTCATACTGGCTGCCGTGGCACGGGCAGAACCAGCCGCCCCAATCGCCGCGGGGATCGGACGGCTTGTTGCCCAGGGGCACGCAGCCCAGGTGGGTGCAAATGCCGATCAGCACGATCCATTGGTCATGGCCGGCCTTCACCCGCGCCGAGTCCGGCTGTGGCTCGATCAACTGGCCCAGCGGGACGTCCTGCGGCTTCCTTGATCTCGGCGGCGGTGCGATGGCGCACGAAAATCGGCTTGCCCTGCCAGACGATAGTGATGCCTTGGCCCTCGACGACCGGCGTCAGGTCCACCTCGACCGACGACAAGGCCAGAACGTCCCTCGACGGGTTCATGGAATCGATCAGCGGCCAGGCGATGGCGCCCGCCCCGATCACCGCGCCGGAAATGGTAATCAGTTGCAACAGATCGCGCTTGGTGACGTCCCCGGAAGCGGCGTGGTGGGTGGCGGCGGCGGACGGTTCAGCCATAGTTTCCCTCAAGTTGCCGTTTCAGCCAGACCGTAGGCGTGCCTGACCGAGGGCCAACCCCGCGGCTAGCCCGATAATGCCGCCTTGTCAACGCGCCAGGTTGCCCCGGTCGTAGCGTCTGGCACAGTCTTAGGGACTGGCCTCGCCTCCTGCAACAAGTTGGCAACGGGGGTTATCCCGACTATCGTGTGTGGGAACAAGCCCCCGATGACTGAAAATCCTCCCGCCGTTGCGCACGAAACACTCAAACCCGCCGCGCGGGCGTGGTTCGAGCAGTTGCGCGATCGGATTTGCGCCGCGTTCGAGGCGATCGAGGATGCCCACGACAGCCGCTTCAGCGATCGCCCACCCGGCCGCTTCCAACAGACCGCCTGGAGCCGGCCGACCGAGGACCGACAGGAAGGCGGTGGCGGGGTCATGAGCGCGATGAAGGGCCGGGTGTTCGAGAAGGTCGGGGTGAACGTCTCCACCGTCTGGGGCGAATTCAGCCCCGATTTCCGCGCCCAGATCCCGGGGGCCGCCGAGGACCCGCGCTTCTGGGCCAGCGGTATCAGCCTGGTGGCGCATATGCACAGCCCGTTGGTCCCGGCCGCGCATTTCAACACCCGCATGCTCGTTACCACCAAAGGCTGGTTCGGCGGCGGTGGTGACCTGACCCCAATGCGCCTCGAGACCGAACAGGCCAAGCAGGATGCCGCGGACTTCCATGCGGCGTTCCGCGCTGCGTGTGACCGGCACGACCCGGGCTACTATGCGACGTTTAAGGAGTGGTGCGACCGCTATTTCTATCTGCCCCACCGGCAGGAGCCTCGTGGCGCAGGCGGCATCTTCTTCGATCACCATTTCAGCGGCGACGCCAATGCTGACTTCGCCTTCACCCGCGATGTCGGGGAGGCGTTCCTCGACGCCTACCCCCGAATCATCCGCCGCCGTATGGGCCAGGACTGGACCGCGGCCGACCGCGATCATCAATTGGTTCGCCGCGGACGCTACGTCGAATTCAACCTGATCCACGACCGCGGCACGCTGTTCGGCCTGAAGACCGGCGGCCACGTAGAAGCCATCCTCATGAGCCTGCCTCCCGAGGTGCGTTGGCCGTAAACCATCTGACCCGCAAGCGGATGTCCGGCCCGTACCTGGAGCCCCGACCAACCACGATCAGTCGTCAGCCTGGACAGTCAGGTCGAAAACGGTCTAGAGCGTGATCGTCTGAGGCTGACCCAGTCGGAAGGCGTGAATCACGCGATCAAACAAAGACTTAGACCGTGATCGAACGCCCAAATGTGGATCAACCCCAAAACGACCATGGTCTAAACCGGATCCCAGCCAAACACGTCCCCGGAGCGGTCGAGCGGCATGAACGCCGCCGCCATCGCTGGGATGCAGTGTTCCGCGATCGTCTCCGGCGTCCAGCCTTCGGACCGGTGTATGATCCGGATCGGTCGCGGTGAACTGAACAGGATCATCTCGTTCATCCGGCAGCCGAACACCTGCCCGGTAACGTGCTTCGCCGCGTCGGAGGAAAGATAAACCGCCATCGGCGCATTCTTTTCCGGCGTCATCTGCTGGATCTTCGCCAACCTCGCCTGCTGCTCCGGCGTCGTCGCGGGAATGGAACTGGTCATCCGGCTCCAGGCGAACGGCGCGATGCAATTGGAACGAACGTTGTAACGCTTCATGTCCAGCGCGATCGACTTGGACAACGCGGTGATCCCCAGCTTGGCCGCCGAATAATTCGCCTGGCCAAAGTTTCCGATCAACCCGGACGTGCTGCTCATATGCACGAAAGTGCCGCTTTCCTGCTTGCGGTAATGTTCGGCGGCGGCTCGGGAGACGAAGAAGGCGCCGTTGAGGTGAACGGCGATCACCGACAGCCAGTCGTCCTCAGTCATCTTGTGAAAGATCACGTCACGCAGGATGCCGGCGTTGTTCACCACCGCGTCGATCCGGCCGAAATGGTCCAGCGCGGCCTGGACAATCTTCTGCGCCGAACCCCAGGCGGCGACGGATTCGGTGCAGATCTCGGCGGTACCACCCTTCTGCTCGATCAGTTGCTTGGTCTGTTGCGCCGGGCTGGCCGATCCGCCTTCGCCGCTCAATGACGCGCCGATATCGGCGACAATCACCTTTGCGCCGGCAGCTGCCATCATCAGGGCGATCTCCCGCCCGATTCCCCCGCCCGCGCCCGTCACCACCGCGACTTTTCCGTCCATCATACCCGACATCATTTCCTCCGGATGCGTTCGCGGCAACCTAGGCGGGTCAGGGCGAGATGTGAACCCATGAGCGAATCCCAGGCCGAGGGACTGCCGCCGCTCCGAGGCTTCTTACGAATTTAGAAGGATTTCCGCGTGATTGCCTGCCAATTAAAGCGTAACGCTACGCCGAATACAACCTATGCGGGAAAACGGCGTGCGGACCGGCCTTGGAACATGGCGATTCTTCCTCGCCTCCGTCGTCGTCATCTCCCATCTGTGGGCCGGCATGATCGACGGCCCTGCCGCCTATGCGGTCTGGGGCTTCTTTGTCCTCAGCGGCTATCTCATGACCCTGGTGCTGACCACCAAATACGGCACCGCGGCGGTCGGACTCCGCCAATTCGCCACGAACCGCCTGTTGCGGATCTACCCCTCGTTTATCGTCGCTGCAGTGCTTGGCATCGCCACCATCTTGGCTCTTCGACCTTTAGGGATCGACCCAGTCGGCCTGAACCCGCAATTCATGCTGCCGCAAAACATTTCGGACTGGCTCAGCAACCTGGCGATGGTGCCGTTCGTTGCGCAGCGCGGGCTGCCCGTGCCGGTCGCCGCCGCGCTGTTTGTCGAGGTCTGGGCGTATGCGCTGATGCCGCTGTTCGCCAGCAGCCGAGGCGCCGCGCTTCTAGGCCTCGCCGTGGCGATCTGCGCCAACCTTCAGTTTGGCTTCGGGATGCCGACCTTCATCCCTCGGTATTGTGGATTTGCGACCGGACTGATGCCGTTCGCGGCCGGTGCGGTGGTTTACCACTATCGGCACGACCTGGGGCGTTTTGCCTCGCCGCCGCTCAGCATTCTTGCCTGGTGCGGGCACGGCCTCTACTGGCTGCACGACGCATATTGGCCCTGGACCTACGGATTATGGCTTTCTGTACCGCTCTCCGCCTGGGTCGTTCTCTCTCTGGCAGAGGCCACATCCCGCCCCGCCGGCACTGTTGACAAATTTCCCGTGGACAAATTCCTGGGGGAGTTATCCTACCCGATCTACCTCCTCCACACCACGGTCGCGGCCTGGTTCCTCCCACACTTCGGCTTCGGGCGCGGTTTCACGTTCTTCGCCGTATCATTCGCCGCAACCCTCCTGGCTTCCTGGTTCATGCTACTCCTGGTGGACCGGCCGATGCGGCGCCTGCGCTTCGAGCTTCGCCCCCGTCGCGCGAAGCATCCTGTGACCAAAACGGAACCTTACCAAATCCACACTGGACGGCGCACGGTTCCTTAAGCGACAACCTGGTGATCTAGTTTGCTCGCTTTGTAGTCCGTCATATGGTGTATAAGGGCCGATCATGCGCTCCGGAGTGGTCCGCGGCGCCGAAGGGAAAGACAGCATGAATCTCCGCGCTCGGCATTGGCGCTATGGCCTATTGATCGGAACCGCGTTCGCGGCCGGCGCCGCCCTTGGGCCGGCCCTCGGCGGATTGGGCAGCGCTTTGGCCCAGGACAGCAGCCACGCCGACATGTATCAGATGCTGAAAGTGTTCGGTGACGTCATGCAGCGCGTTCGGGCTGAATACGTCGATCCGGTGGACGACAAGGAACTGGTCGAAAACGCCATCAACGGCGCGCTGACCGGTCTCGATCCGCACAGCTCCTACATGAATGCCAAGGCGTTCAAGGACATGCAGATCCAGACAAAGGGCGAATTCGGCGGTCTCGGCATCGAGGTCAGTGAGGACAAGGGCGTCATCAAGGTCGTGTCGCCGATCGACGACACCCCCGCTGCCCGCGGCGGAATCAAGCCCGGCGACATCATCACCGCGCTCGACGGCAAGACCCTGATCGGCATGTCGCTGAACGACGCCGTCGACAAGATGCGCGGCCCGCCGAACTCCAAGATCGTGCTCACCATCAAGCGCCAGGATGTCGAAAAGCCGCTGGAGGTGCCGCTGATCCGCGAAACCATTAAGATCCAGGTGGTGAAATCGCGGATGGAGCCGAACGACATCGGCTATATCCGGTTGTCTCAGTTCACCGAACAGGCCGACGCCGGGATCAAGGCTGCGGTCAAGGCCCTGAGGGCACAGAACGGTGGCAAGCTGCGCGGTTTAGTGCTCGATCTGCGGAATAACCCCGGCGGTTTGCTGGACCAGGCCGTCTCGGTCTCCTCAGATTTCATCGACCAGGGGGAGATCGTCTCCACCCGAGCGCGCCATCCGGAGGATAGCCAGCGCTGGGACGCCAAGGGTGACGACATCCTGAAGGGTGCGCCGCTCGTGGTGCTGATCAACGGCGGGTCGGCCTCCGCGTCGGAAATCGTGTCGGGCGCCCTGCAGGATCACCGCCGAGCGATCCTTCTGGGCACTGGCAGCTTCGGCAAGGGGTCGGTGCAGACCGTGATCCCGCTACCCGGCAATGGCGCCATGCGGCTGACCACCGCGCGCTATTATACACCGTCCGGCCGGTCGATTCAGGGCCTGGGCATCTCGCCCGACGTGCCGGTGCGGGAAACCCGGGAAGAGCGCCCGACCTTCGGCGGCGAGCATGAGGCGGACTACAACAAAGTGCTGACCAACCAGGGTGGCACTGGCTCGCAGGCGCTGCCGCCACGCAACGACCTGCCTCCGATCGCCAAGCAAATCCCGGACAAGCCACCCGAGGATTTCCCGAAGTTCGATCCGGCCAAACCCGATGACACGGACTTCCAGCTACAGCAGGCGGTCGGACTGGTACAGGCAATGGCGGCGCAGAAGAACGCGTCCGCCAACTGATCCTTGTCTTGGGTCGCCCCTATCCCAGGAGTAGGTCAGCTCAGCGGCCTTTTCTCGGGCTGGCAAGGGTTGGCGCGCTTCTGGGCGGGGCTGCTGCTGCTGCTGGTCCTGACGGGCGGCGTCCTGCAAATATTAGGGCCGCCGCCGATCAAGCAGACAACGACGATATCGCCTTCGGCCCCCTCGAGTCCGGTCACGCACGCCGATCAGTCTCCGCCTCGGCACGTCCCTGTCTTCGGCAAGACAGCCGAAACACCTAAAAGCTTAGTGGAGGCAATTCGGCCCGGGCGAAGCACCCCTGGCCCGGTTGTCGACCCGGATCCGGCAATGCTGGAGCCTGTTCCGAACGACCCGAAGTCGTTATTGCCAAGGATCTCGATCGACGGCAGGGCGCCGATGGCGGCCTACGCGGCCGGTTTCGACGCGTCCACTCTACGTCCGCGTGTCGGAGTCCTGATGGCTGGCATCGGCATGAGCGACAGCAATAGCGTCGCGGCAATCAAGACTCTGCCGGGCGGCGTCACACTCGCGATCTCCCCCTACGCCCCCGACATGAGCCGTTTGCTCGGTGTCGCTCGTTCGAATGAACACGAGTATCTGGTCTCGGTGCCGATGGAGCCGGAAGGATATCCGGTGAACGACCCGGACGACCGCGTCGCGCTGATGACATCCCTGCCCCCGGCCGAGAACCTGACCCGATTGCAGGCGATCCTCGGGCGGCTCAGCGGCTATGTCGGAGTGACGAATGCCCTGGGTTATATGCATGGGGAGCGTTTGACCGGCATGCCGGATCAGTTTGATGCCGTGCTGACAGAGGTGGGAAGTCGCGGGCTGCTGTTCCTTGACGCGCGAACCGGCCAGAAGATACAGGCGCACGCCTGGAACCGGTCAGCGGATCTGACGCTGGATGATGATCCGCTCGATGCGGCGACACTGGATAAGCGCTTGGACGCGCTGACACATCTGGCATTGGACAAGGGCTCCGCGCTGGGGACCATCTCCGCGCCCCGGCCGGTGGCGGTGGAGCGTGTGACGGCTTGGGCGAATACGCTGGCCTCCAAGGGCCTCACGCTGGCGCCCATGAGCGCGCTGGTGCAGCCACCGGCGAAACAGGACCAGGCCAAATGAGCGATCTGCCTTACCGGCCCAATGTAGGCGCCGTGTTGTTCAACCGGGATGGACTGGTCTTCGTCGCCAGGCGCGCCGACATGCCGAACGCCGAGGGACCGGCGGGGGGATGGCAATTACCCCAAGGCGGCATCGATGAAGGCGAGGACCCAACAAAGGCGGTATTCCGCGAACTGGAAGAAGAGATCGGCACGCGTAAGGCGGTGGTGATCGGCGAGCATCCTGACTGGCTGACCTACGACCTTCCCCCCGATCTGCTAGGGGTCGCCTGGCGCGGCCGCTACCGCGGCCAACGGCAGCGATGGTTCGCCATGCGTTTCACCGGCGAGGACAGCGATATCCGCCTGGATTTAGATCCGCACGTCGAGTTCGATGCCTGGCGCTGGGTCAGGCTGTCGGAGTTGCCCGCGCTCGCAGTGCCGTTCAAACGCGCGATCTACGAAGTGCTGGCCAAGTCCTTCGAGCGCTTCGCGCGCCGTGAAGCATAGGACCCCTTGTCACCTACCGCTTCCACGGTTCAACTGCTCGATCGCAACCAAGGCGTCGGGTTCACCGGCGTTCCATCGTGCCGCAACTCCACATATAAAGCCGGACGCTGGGCCGTCGTCCCCGGCTCCCAGTCGGGCATAACCCCCACCGGTTCTCCTGCCAGCAGGCGTTGACCCAGCTTCACGTCCAGCCGCCGGAATCCCGCCAGCACAACGTGATAGCCGCCACCGCAGTCAATAATCAGCAGCAACCCATAACTCCGGAAACTCTCGGCGAATACCACACGCCCCCCGCACGGGGAGATGACGTGCGCGCCCGGGGGCGCATGATACGACAACCCGGTCGCCGGCCCGGCATCTGTCTGCTCCCCCCACCCCTTGACCACCACGCCGATTACCGGCGGCTGCAACTGACCGTGCGGCCCCGAACCAGATGAGATCGTGCCCGCCCCCGTCGGGCGCGCCGCCACCGCTTCCCGTTCGTGCGCCGCCTGCGCCTCCGCCATTTGCTTTTGCCGTTCGGCTCTTAGCCTCTCCTCGCGAGCCTTCGCCTCGTCGGCGCGCCGCTGGGTTTCGATCGCCGCCAGCGCCGCACGCAGCGATTCCATCCGACTGGCAGCAGCGGCAGCCTGACTGGCGGCCTCATCCGCCTGCGTTTCCGCCTCGGCCTCCGCTTTATGAGCAGCTTCGATTTCCTGATCCAACGCCTCGGCTTCGCGTTTCTGTGCTGCCGCAGCGTCGGCGAGGCGCGGCGCCTCGAGCCGCAGCGCCTCCGCCGCCGCATCCACCGCCGCCTGATCACGGCGCAGCCCTTCGGCCTCGATCTCGATCTGCCGTGACAAACCTTGCAGCACCGCCAAGCCGAGGAGCGCCTGATCCGGTGGCGCCGGTACCGCCAGAAACGTCTCCACAGGATACAGCGCTAGCCGCTCGATCAGCGGCAACAGCGGTTGCATTATCTTAGCTCGGTCCTGCACCCGCTGCTCCGCCTCGCGCCGCTGCTGTGACAGCGCGTCGATCCGCGCAGCGATGTCGGCCGTGGCCGCCTCCGCCTGCCGTAGTTTGGCGGCCGCTTCGACCCGCTCCTCTGCCAGGAGCAGCCTGTGCGCTGCGCTCTTGGCCGCCCGGTCGGCAGCACTCTTGCGTGCGGCAAGTTGCTCGTTGCTGGCCCGCTCGGCGTCAAGCAACGCTCGCTGCGTATCAGTTTCTCGAGGCGACGCGGCGCCGGCGGCCCCAGGCGACAAGGCCGCCAGCAATAGCAGTAACCACCCGCCAACCGTCTTCAAGCGTTCGATCAATACAGCAAAAGACCATGGGTCTAATACGCAATCACCATCGGTTGGTCCATCGGCAGCGTCTCGGGGGCCGGCCCGGTGACGTTCAGGCCGCCCGCCAGAACGATTTCAACCAGCAGAGTGCATCCCTCGTCGCGTGGATGAACGCCGGCAAACATCAAAGAGCATCCCAGGCCACTGCAAAGAGCATTCAGCGGATGATACGCGCCTGTCCGGTTGAGCACCTCGTGCACATCCGGCCGGTGGCGCCAGACCGGTGCCTGTTGGGCAACACCATCGAGCGTGATCCGCACCCACTTCGCATCAGTATTGCTGAGACACCAGCCGCCTACCGCCACGATCACCCCGTCCGGCGTGTCCTGGGCCAGCAACTCTATGGACCATCGAGGGACCATCCCCCCAACCGCCGCGTCCGGAGCAAGGTTGGTTGGTGGAGGGCCAACAAGACGATCCGAGAAGATCCGCGCCGCCGGCCCGATCGCCTTCGTGAGCCAGAGCAGGCTGAACGCTGACGAATCACGATAGTCGAGAAGGCTCAAGAACGGGCGCCCGACCGAGGCGGCAAGCGGCCCGAACTCCCGCGCGAAATCGTCTGCCGCCCTGGCGTCCCTGCACAAACGGGTGATCGTCTCGCCCCCGTCCGGATCGGGGTCCAGCGGTATAACCTCCGCCGTGCAAAAGCCGATCTGCTTCCCCAGGTCCTCCAGCGCATCGCTGTTGAACAGATGCTTCCCTTCCGATGAATTCAGGAACGCCAAATCCCCCAATACCAGTAACCGCCGAGTTTCTTGCAGCAACGTCAGCGCGGGCCCGCATCCATCGGGCCAAGCTCCATCGCGCGCATATCGCTGCGTCAGGGTCTCCGCCATCGCCATACTGATTGCGTGATGGTAACGCCGGTTCGGCACCACGAACATCGCTCGCCCACCGGTCTTCAATATCCGGTGCACCATCGTCAGGAAAGCGCGAGTGTCAGATATCCCACTCAGCATCGAGGCGCCGGCCACGGTGTCAACAGTCGCGTCGCGGATTGCGGCCAGACTCCCGTCAAGCGCCGCGAACAATACCGGACAAGCTATTTCGAGGTCAGCAATCCTGCCCCTGCAAGCCTGCAGCATCATCATATCCGTATCGACAATCAGCAGACTGCGGACGCCCTCCCCCGACACGATCGCCTCCGCCAGCGATCCAACACCACATCCGAACTCGATCGCATCGCCTAAGCCAACCCCCCACCGGCTGCCAACCGCACTCTTGATTCGCGTTAACAGATCCGAACCAGATGTCCCCTCCTGCGTCATGCAAGGGTAACGCTCAGCCTCGAGCTTCAGCCACCCGCCAACGAAATCGACTATCCCATCGACCCAGGCAACCGTCCGGTCGCAATCGGAGCATCGCATCTCATGCGCGAAGATCGCCGAGAGACGGCCTCGGCACTCAGGGCAATGCAAGCGGTCTGACGGGTTCATGGTGGTGTGGCGGCCCCATCCTGTCGTGCAAGGAGCCCTGCCTTACGCTTTTCCCGATGGGCAATCATACTTTCCTCTTGCCCGCTCGGATTATATGGCCCTCGGCACGATTGCCGCTCGCCTCCGCAGCCAACAATGACAACTCGTCCAGCCATCAAACCCCTTGACGCTGGCCATCGGGTACGCCATCTCCCTGCAATCAGGACCGAACCAGTCCGGATAATCGAAATACGCAGAAACCGAGGGTTTTCTACGCCATGCTCAGGCTGTCGAAGCTGACGGACTACGCCGTGGTGGTACTTGTACGCCTCGGCCGATCAGAGGGTGTGCAAACGTCGACCGGAATCGCCGCCGCGACGGGGATTCCCGAACCGACGGTCGCCAAGGTGCTTAAAACCTTGGCCGCCAGTGATCTGGTGGCATCTCAGCGAGGCGCCCGCGGCGGCTATCGGTTGAACCGCAGCCTCGCCGCCATACCGATCGCCGATGTGATCGCCGCCGTAGATGGCCCAATCGCGCTCACCGCCTGCGTCGAGGGCTCGCCGTCCGGATGTGAATCTCAGGGTCTGTGTCCGATGCGTGGGCGATGGGATCCCGTCAACGAGGCCATTCACACAGCGTTGTCCAACATCACATTGGCCGACATGCAGGTCGCGCTGTTACCTGCGTTTCGCACCCAGGCCTCCCTACAGGCTCGACCCTCGCTCGCCTCCCTTCAATCGGCTGCCGAATAGGATCCCTTATGGCTGCTGCTACCGAAACACTCGATGCCGTCCAGTCCGTCACGCAGTCCGGCTACAAGTGGGGCTTCGAGACAACGATCGAGATGGACTTCGCTCCAAAGGGGCTGAACGAGGACATCATCCGGCTGATCTCGGTTCGCAAGGAAGAACCCGAGTGGATGCTGGAGTGGCGCCTTAAGGCCTACGCCGCGTGGCTGAAAATGGAGGAGCCGCACTGGGCGCGCGTCGATCACCCGCCTATCGACTACCAGGATCTCCACTATTACGCCGCGCCGAAGAAGAAGGCAGGTCCCAAGAGCCTGGACGAAGTCGATCCCGAACTTCTGAAGATGTATGAGAAGCTTGGAATTCCGCTGAAGGAGCGGGCGATCCTGGCCGGCGTCGATCCCGACAGCATCGAGAACACGCAGGTCGCGGTGGACGCCGTGTTCGACAGCGTATCCGTGGCCACCACATTCCAGACCACCTTGCGCAAGGCTGGGGTCATCTTCTGTCCGATCAGCGAGGCGGTGCGCGAGCATCCCAACCTGGTAAAGCAATATCTCGGCACGGTCGTTCCGACAGCGGACAATTTCTTCGCGGCCCTGAACAGTGCAGTCTTCACCGACGGAAGTTTCGTCTACATTCCGAAGGGCGTGCGCTGCCCGATGGAGTTGTCCACTTACTTCCGCATCAATGCGCGCAACACCGGCCAGTTCGAACGCACCCTGATTATCGCCGCCGAAGGCAGCCATGTCAGCTATCTCGAAGGCTGCACCGCCCCGCAGCGTGATGAAAATCAGTTGCACGCCGCTGTCGTCGAGCTCGTTGCCCTGGACGATGCACAGATCAAATATTCCACGGTGCAGAACTGGTACCCCGGCGATGCCAACGGCAAAGGCGGGATCTACAACTTCGTCACCAAGCGCGGTGCCTGCCGTGGCGCGCGCTCCAAGATTTCCTGGACCCAGGTCGAAACCGGATCGGCGATTACCTGGAAATATCCTTCCTGCGTGCTGCATGGCGAAGACAGCGTCGGAGAATTCTATTCTGTCGCAGTAACTAACAATCATCAGCAGGCCGATACCGGGACCAAGATGATCCATATCGGCAAGGGATCACGCAGCACCATCATCTCAAAGGGCATCAGCGCCGGCCATTCTAACAACACCTATCGCGGTTTGGTGCGAATGCTGCCGAGTGCCTCGAATGCCCGCAATTTCACCCAGTGCGACAGCCTGCTGATCGGTGATCAGTGCGGGGCGCACACGGTGCCGTATATCGAAAGCCGCAACCTGACGGCAAAGATCGAACACGAGGCGACAACGTCGAAAATCGCCGATGATCAGTTGTTCTACTGCCGCCAGCGTGGGTTGTCGGAAGAGGATGCCGTAGGCCTGATCGTCAACGGCTTCTGCAAGGATGTTTTGAAGGAACTGCCGATGGAGTTCGCCGTCGAGGCGCAGAAGCTCCTGGCGGTCTCGCTTGAAGGATCGGTAGGCTAATGCTCGAAATTCGCGAACTGAGTGCCTCGATAGGCGACAAGGCGATACTGAACGGTATCAATCTGACAGTGCCCTCCGGCGAGGTGCACGCGATCATGGGGCCGAACGGGTCCGGCAAATCAACCCTGGGCTACATCCTGGCGGGCCGCGAGGACTACTCCGTCACCAGCGGGTCCGTCACCTTCAACGGCATCGATATTCTGGATATGGAACCGGAACAACGGGCCGCTGCCGGCGTGTTCCTGGCATTCCAGGCGCCGATCGAATTGCCCGGGGTCAACAACGCCAACTTCCTCCGCACCGCACTGAATGCGATCCGCCGCGCGCATGGCGAATCCGAACTCGACGCGGTGCAATTTCTGAAGCTCGCCCGCGCCGCGTCCAAACAACTGGCGATGCCGGCCGACATGTTGAAGCGCAACGTGAATGTAGGCTTCTCGGGCGGCGAGAAGAAGCGCAACGAAGTTCTGCAGATGGCCATCCTGCGCCCGAAACTGGCCATCCTGGACGAAACCGATAGTGGCTTGGACATCGACGCGTTGAAAATCGTCGCCGATGGCGTCAACGCGCTGCGCGGACCGGAATTCTCTGCCCTGGTGATCACCCACCATCAGCGCCTGCTCGATTATCTTGTCCCGAACCGCGTCCACGTTCTGACGAACGGCCGCATCGTTCGCTCCGGCGGCCCGGAACTGGCAAAGGAACTGGAAAAGAGTGGCTACGCCGGCCTGACCGCGGAGGCCGCGTGAGCACCGGAGCAGCCGGCTTCCTGCAGCGCTACGAGGAACTGATCGGGCGTCTGCCAGGCGACTCCGCCCTGCGCGCGGCAGCGGCGGCGACGTTCAAGGAATCCGGCCTGCCCGGCGGGACGCAACAGCGCAGGATCGAAGCCTGGAAATTCACCAGCCTGCGTCCGCTCGCGGAAGCCAAATTTCAACCGGCCCCGTCGCCTCGGCACGAAGCCGAAACGATGCTGGCCCGACTGCCGATACTGGACGCGCCCCGCATCGTGTTCGTCGATGGCGCGATGCGCGCGGATCTGTCCGCCATGCCCCCCGCTGGATTTGCCCGCTTCGCCGAGCAGCCGGATTTCGGCACCCTCACCTGGCCGGACCGCGAGCCGATGGTGGCACTCAACACCATGTTGGCGATCGATGGCGCCGCATTGGACGTGCCTCCGGGGGTTGACGGCGGCGTCGTTCAACTCGTCAGCATCGCCGGCGGAGAGGCTGATTACCACCCGCGCCACAGCATCCGGCTGGGCAAAGGCTCGCAACTGACCGTGGTGGAAATCTCGGTCGGGCAGGGCGCCTATCTGTTGAACACCTTGGCCGAAATCCACGTCGCCGAGGGCGCGCATCTGACCCACATCCGCCTGCAGGACGAGGCGCTGACCGCCTTCCACGTCTCCACCACCTACGCGGATGTCGAAGCGGGCGGCACCTATGACAGCTTCACCCTGAACCTCGGGGCGCGCCTTTCGCGCACCGAAGTCCATGCTCAGCTCAGCGGTGCCCGAGCGATCGCTCACCTGAACGCGGCGCAAATCCTGGCTGGGGCACAGCACGCCGATTTCACCACCGTCGTAGGCCACGTTGCGCCGGGTTGCACCTCCCGCCAGACGGTCAAGAACGTGCTCGCCGGTCGCTCCCATGGCGTGTTCCAGGGCAAGATCGAGGTCGCCCGCGATGCCCAGAAGACCGATGGTTACCAGATGAACCAGGCGTTGCTGCTGTCACCCTACGCCGAAGTTAACTCCAAGCCCGAACTGGAAATATTCGCGGACGACGTGAAATGCAGCCACGGCGCCACGGTCGGGGAGCTCGACGCCGAGCAGATGTTCTACCTCCGCAGCCGGGGAATTCCCGACGCCGAGGCCAGATCTATCCTGGTGCGTGCCTTTCTCGCCGAGGCGCTGGATGCTGTTGCGGATGAAACGATCCGGCGCCTGCTGGAGACCGCCGTCGGACAGTGGTGGGAGAGGCAAGAAGCATGAACGTGATGACCAAACCCATCGCCCTCGACGTCGAGCGCATCCGGAAAGACTTCCCGATCCTGACGCAGACCGTTCGCGGCAAGAAGCTGGTGTTTCTTGACAGTGCCGCTTCGGCGCAGAAGCCGCGCGCGGTGATCGATGCCATGGTGCTCGCCATGGAAACCCAATACGCCAACGTCCATCGCGGCCTGCACTGGATGAGCGAGCGAACCACCGAAGCTTATGAATCAGCGCGCGACGCTGTCGCGGCTTTGATGAACGCCAACGATCGCTCAGAAATCATATTCACCCGCAACAGTACCGAGGCGCTCAACCTGATGGCCCACAGCTACGGGCGCGGCGTGCTGAAGCGCGGCCAGGCGGTGCTGATTTCGGGCATGGAGCACCATTCCAACATCGTGCCGTGGCAAATGCTACGCGATTCGCATGGGATCGAACTAAGGGTCGCGCCGGTCACCGACGTCGGCGAACTCGACATGGCTGCCTATGAGGCCTTGCTTGCGGACCGCAAGGTCGGCCTCGTCGCGATCACCCATATGTCCAACGTGCTCGGAACTGTCGTGCCGGCGGAGCGCATCGTTCGGATCGCTCACGCTCATGGCGCCAAGGTACTGTTCGACGGGTCCCAGGCCATCGTGCATCGCAAGGTCGATGTTCGTGCTCTGGGCTGCGATTTCTACGCCTGGACCGGACACAAGCTGTACGGTCCGACCGGCATCGGCGTGCTGTGGGGCAAGCGCGACCTGCTGGAGCGGATGCCGCCGTTCATGGGCGGCGGGGATATGATTTCATCCGTAACCTATGAACAATCCACCTGGGCCCAGGTCCCGCATAAATTCGAGGCTGGCACACCCCCGATCCTCGAAGGCATCGGTCTGAAAGCGGCAATCGAATACGTGCGCGCAATCGGCTACGACGCGATAGCGGCGCACGAGGCGTCGCTGACGGAACACGCCCTCGCGCGTCTGGCCACGGTAGATGGTCTGCGCATCCTCGGCCAGGCTCAGGACCGTGGCGGCGTGATCTCATTTACCATGAACCAGGCACATGCCCATGATGTGGCGACTCTGCTGGACCGCCAAGGCATCGCCGTCCGCGCGGGACACCACTGCGCCGAACCGTTGATGCACCGCTTCGACCTTGACAGCACCGCGCGCGCCAGTTTCGGCATCTATACCACCCACGCCGAAATCGACGCTCTGGCAGACGGGCTAATCCGCGTGCGGGAGTTCTTTGTATGACGCAGACGGAGAGTTTCGACGATTTGCGTGACCTGTATCAGGAAGTCATCCTGGATCACGGTCGCCGCCCCCGGCACGCTGTTCGGCTGGATAGCTTCGATTCGACCGCCAAGGGTGACAACCCGATGTGCGGCGACCGCGTCCAGGTCTGGGTCAAATTCGACGCCGACACGATCGGCCGTATCGGTTTCGAAGCCAGAGGATGCGCGATCAGCGTCGCTTCCGCCGATCTGATGGCCGAGACCGTCCAGGGACGCGCGAAGGCTGACACGCGCAGGTTGTTCGAAGCCTTCAGAGAAATGGCCCGAACCGGCAACTGCCCGGACTGCGATGCCGCGCTCGCCGAACCGATCGAGCGTCTGGCTCCATTGGCGGGCGTGCACGAATATCCGTCCAGGGTGAAGTGCGCTACGCTACCCTGGCATGC
Organism: uncultured Pseudomonadota bacterium; assembly: GCA_963832865.1. Classification (GTDB taxonomy): domain Bacteria; phylum Pseudomonadota; class Alphaproteobacteria; order Acetobacterales; family Acetobacteraceae; genus Rhodopila. The sequence goes on along the minus strand of CAWHWH010000060.1, from coordinate 71,958 downwards.
CCTGATCGCCGCGCTTGATGGCGCAAAGGAGGCAAGCAGTGAATGACGTAAGCCAACCCAACACTGTCTGGACCCCGGATGGCGAAACCCCTGTCGATCCCTCCGGTTTGCCCAGTGAGGATACCCTGATCGAGGCCATCGCGACGGTGTACGATCCGGAAATCCCGGTAAACATTTACGAACTTGGCCTGATTTACGCCGTTGAAATCGACGATGACGGCGGCGTGAAGGTGGAGATGACCTTGACGGCTCCCGCCTGCCCAAGCGCGCAGGAACTGCCTGAGCAAGTCCAAAATGCGGTGCTGACGGTCCCGGGTGTGACCTCCTGTCACGTCGAAACCGTCTGGGATCCCCCGTGGGATCCCTCCCGCATGACCGAGGAAGCTCGGTTGCAATTGAATATGTTCTGATCGATCACGACATAGGTTGGACCATGAGCACGACAACGACCGCTCCTCGCAAGATCCGGGCCTTGCCGCCCCTGATGACCCTCACCGACGCGGCGGCTGAGCGGCTGCGCGGGCTCTACTCGAAAGGCGAGCGTGGCAAGTTGCTGCGCATCGGGGTCAAGACGAAAGGCTGTTCCGGCATGTCATACGACATGTCCTGGACGGAGGAAGCGGCTCCGACCGATGAGGTCGTCAGGGACAAGGATCTCACCGTTTTGGTCGACCGCAAGGCGTCGTTGTTCCTGATAGGCACGGTGATGGACTATGAAAATAAGAACCTGACCGCGGGCTTTACGTTTACCAATCCGAATGAGAAAGGCCGCTGCGGCTGCGGCGAAAGCTTCCACGTCTGACGCCGATCGCGTCACTCCGCGTAGTGCGGGGCGTAGCGGTTCCCGACCAATCGGCACGACACCAGTTTTTGAAGCAACGGCAACGCGTGTTGAGGGGTTTGATGCCTGTCTGGCTGGCATATTGCCATCGCAAGGAGGCTGTACATGAATAACATAATCTATATCGTTGGGCTCGTGGTTGTGGTTATCGCTGTGTTGAGTTTCTTCGGTCTGCGATAACGTGACAAAAGGACCGTGGTGACGGGGGTCTTATCCGCCATCACGGCTTTTCTCAGCTTATGCCAATTCACTTTTAGCCTGGAACGGTCGGGCTTGGACGCTGGGTTGAACGATATCGTCAACTACATCCGCACAGTCGGGCCGCGCAAATTTCGCTATTACCTGGATATCGAAATCCGTAACCACCGGACACCACGCACGTGGACGGAGCGCCTGATGTCACGTCCGTCGCTCGGGCGGGCCTGAACAGATGCGGTTGATCTCGAGCGATCCTGCAGCATGTCGCGGAGATTGAGCAGATCAACGGCTTTTCCTGCGCCCTCGCATGCAGTTTCGTATTGGAGACGGAACGGCCGTGACTTCTCCCTCATTAAGGCTATTCGCGCCGGCAAAACCGCCCCGCCACCGAAGAGGCGCAGGCCACCGATGCAGACCTGGAAACGTCAGCCTTGGCCTGCATGCGGAACTTGCCCTGGACTACATTGAACGTGCAGCGCCGACGCGCAGCAGCGCCTGCTGGACGATACAGTAAAGGTTTGCATGACCGCGCTGCGCCTTACTCGGAATCGTTTGGCGGGAGGTGAGGCGCCCGCGTCGGACGTAGCGGAAGCCCAGACGCAGCTTGATACGACCCGCGTCCAGGACACCGATGTCGGCGTGATGAGGGCACAGTATGAGCATGCGATCGCCACGTTGATCGGCAAACCGCCGGCGGCGTTCACCCTGCCACCTTCGCCGCTTGACGCGCTGCAGCCATCCATCCCGCCAGGTATCCCCTCGGAATTGCTGCAGCGCCGCCCCGACATTGCTGCCGCCGAACGTGGCGTCGCTGAGGCGAACGAGCAGATCGGCATCGCCAGGGCGGCGTTTCATCCGTCGCTCAACCTCAGCGCGTTTTCGGGTTTCCTGGGCTCGAGCGCGGCAACGTGGTTCAGTTGGCCGAGCCTGTTCTGGGCGATCGGAACGTCACTGACGCAGGAACTGTTCGACGGCGGCAGACGTCATGCCCAATCGGAGATAGCGCTGGCGGGATACGATGCCGCGGTTGCGTCGTATCGACAGACCACGCTCACAGCGTTTCAGCAGGTGGAGGACGCTGCGCATTCTTCGCGATGAGGGACAGCAACAACGCCAAGCGGTGGACGCGGCGGAGAACGCGTTGCGCCTCTTCACCAACCGTTACGTCGGGGGTGAGGATACCTACCTCCAGGTCATTACCGGGCAGACCGCCGCGCTCGCAAATCAGCGCAACGATGTCGATATCTTGCGCCGTCGCATGGAAGCCAGCATTCGCCTGGTCAAGGCGCTCGGTGGGGGATGGGGCGTTTCCAGCCTGCCAAAACTCACCGAACGTGGTTTTCCGCGAGGTGCGATCGTACCTCTTGGACAGTGATCCGCTGCCGCGCTGCGTTTAGGCAATGAGACGAGAGTCAGGCTCTGAAAGCCTAAGTTCCCAAGGTCACGGCCTGCGGCGCTCTGCGTAACCAGCGATGGGCGGCATAGTTGTCGAGCCGGGCCAGCGGGGCTCCATTCTGCTGCAAAGACTGCGTCAAAGATCTAACCCGATTGCCTCGAGCCCAATAGAAAGTGAGTTCAGCCCGACAAGCCAAAAGAGTCAAGCCACCGGACGACGAAGGTGACCGACCACCGCTCGACCGTGTTCCTGCGACTGACCTCGCGCTAAGTCGACGCCGGGTGCGCCAAGCTCGGCGAGATTCTGCTGCCAGCCTATGATAAGGCGTTCTCGTTCTCTGAGATGCCGGCGCAGGAGCTGCTCTCGGCGAAAAACGATGACAGCCAGGTCGTGCATAGCGGGATATCGCCCCTCACCCATCTGTGCGCATTGACAGCAAAAGTTTAGTCCGAGACAAAGTGGTTTGGCCCCGCCGGGGTCAAGAGCTGGAGTTCAACGTCCTGAAGCTGTTCCCTGCGTCATGCTGATGGGGCGGCCAGAACACAAAGACGATCCACCGGGAGAGTAGCTCATGGCCCCCAATATGGCCCCCGCCGTCGAGGCGATCGAATCAGAGACCATGCGCAAGGTCGGGCGACGGCTGATCCCGCTGCTCATGATCTGCTACTTCGCCGCCTATCTCGACCGCGTGAACGTCGGCTTCGCCGCCCTGACGATGAACAAGGCGCTCGGACTGTCGGCGGCAATCTTCGGCATCGGCAGCGGCATCTTTTTCCTCGGCTACTTCCTGTTCGAAGTCCCCAGCAACCTGATCCTGGAGAAGGTCGGCGCGCGGCGCTGGATCGCTCGGATCCTGATCACCTGGGGTATCATCTCGGGTGTCACCGCCCTCGTCACCGGCGCCTGGACCTTCCTCGGCATACGCTTCCTGCTGGGCCTCGCCGAAGCCGGCTTCTACCCGGGCATCATCCTGTATCTGACGTGGTGGTTCCCCTCCAGCTACCGGTCGAGGATCATCGGCATCTTCATGACTGCGATCCCGATTTCCATCGTCTCCGGCTCATTGATATCCAGTCAGATCTTGCGTCTTGGCGACTGGGGCGGTCTGGCAAGCTGGCAGTGGCTGTTCATCCTGGAGGCGATCCCCGCCATCATTCTCGGCTTCGTGGTGATGGTCTATCTGACCGACGGTCCGGCCCAGGCAAAGTGGCTCGAACCGGCACAGCGCGAGTGGCTGGCTCGCCGCATCGCCGACGAGCGCGCTGCCAAGGAGGCGCGCCGCAACTACTCATTGGCTGAGACGATGCGCCACCCGCGGGTCTGGCTGCTCACGCTGGTGTATTTCGGTCAGAACGTCTCGGGTTACGGGTTGGTGATCTTCCTGCCGCAGATCGTCAGCCGCTTCGGCGTTGGTGTCGGCCTGAACGGGGTGATCAGCGCCCTGCCCTTCGTCGCCGGCGCATTCGCGATGGTGTGGTGGGGCACGCATGCGGACCGTGCCAACGAGCACCGCTTGCATACCGCCGCTGCCTGCTTCCTGAACTTCGCCGGCCTGGCGGTGTGCATATTCCTGCAAAATCCGATCTTAATGATGGTCGCGATCATCCTGAGCCAGATGGGCCAGTCTGCCATTGCACCAACTTTCTGGGCGTTGCCGACCGCGATGCTGACCGGCACCGCGGCCGCAGGCGGGATCGCGATGATCAACGCGGTCGGCAATCTGGGCGGTTTCCTCGGACCCTACATGATGGGGGCCATCAAGGATGCGACCGGCAGTTTTGCCATCGGCCTGCTTAGCATCGCTATGGGTACGCTGGTCGCGACAATCGTGCTTGTGCTGATGGGTCCCGAAAAGCATGTGGCGACGGTGCCGGGCGCAACCGGGCGTGCGGCCGCCGAGTAACCGGGATCAGCCCCATCGGCGCGTGAGGGCCGCGAACGCCTTCAACTGAGCGGCACTGAAGTCCCGCGTCGGCTGATCGATTAGCGTACCCATTCCGGCGTCTACCTTGGCGGCGCTTCGGCGCCATGGCGCGATACTTCTCGCCGACAATGCGCCAAGAAAGACAGCCTGATACCGGCTGCCCTAACGCGGACCAAGGACACAACGGTTGCCAATCAACAGGCGGGCAGCGATGCTTCGTCTGTCGGGGGTATTACCCGCCCCGAACCGAACGTCCAAACACGTGAAACACTAAGAGATTAGCCTAACGATGAGGACCCCCCTGTGACAACACCCACCGGCCCGCTCACCGGCATCCGCGTCATCGACATCACCACAGTCGTGCTCGGTCCATACTGCTCGCAAACGCTGGGCGATATGGGCGCGGATGTAATCAAGGTCGAAACCACAGAGGGCGATTCGACCCGCCTGCTTGGGCCCTCCCGCACGCCGGGCATGGGCAGCTACTTCGCCAATCTCAACCGCAACAAGCGTAGTATCGTTCTCGATCTGAAAAAGCCCGCGGCGCGCGAGGCAATCCTGCGTCTGGTCGAAACCGCGGACATCTTCGTCCACAATATGCGGATCGGCGCGGCAAACCGGCTGGGGCTGGATTACGCGACCCTGTCCGCGCGCAACCCGAAGCTGATCTACGCATGCGCAAGCGGCTTCCGTAAAGGCAGCTCGATGCAGGAGTTCCCGGCGTACGACGACCTGATCCAGGGGGTGTCCGGCATCGCCTCGCTTAACGCTGGGCCGGATGGCGCGCCGCGCTATTTTCCTACCGTGGTGGTCGATAAGCTGACCGGTGCCATGTTGGCCTCGATGATCGGAATGGCGCTGTTCCATCGGGAGAGGACTGGTCAGGGACAGGAAATACATCTGCCAATGATGGAGACGATTCTATCATTCACCCTGGTCGAGCATTTGTCACATGGCACGCTTGGGGAACCGGAGAAAGGCCTTGGCTACGCGCGGATGCGGACGCCGCATCGCCGGCCCTATCAGACCAAGGACGGTTACATCAGCGTAATTGCTCACAGCGACTCCCAGTGGAGCAAGTTGTTCGAGGCGATGGGTGTTCCGCACCTGATCAACGATCCCCGGTTCAACTCTGTTCAATCCCGCGCCGCCAATATCGACGCGGTCTACGCGACGCTGACCGAGGGCATGAAGCTGCGCAGCACGGAAGAATGGTTGGCGGAGTTACGGCCAGCGGATATTCCCTGCGGCAAGGCCAATGGTCTGGACGATCTGTTCTCGGAACCGTATTTGACCGAGACTGGTTATTTTGAAGCTCATGAACATCCCGTGGAGGGAAGTGTCGTTATTCCGGCAATACCAGCGCGCTTCTCCAAGACGCCACCGAACGTACATCGTCCTTGGCCACAACTCGGGCAGCACACACGGGAGGTTCTTGCCGAGGCGGGATATTCCGATCAAGAAATAAACGAGATCACCAGAGCCTCCGCTAAGTAATGTTTAGGAGCCCGGTGCACGCAAGGCGATTGGCATCGCAGCCGCTCGCCGCTGGTTTGCGTGGAATTGTCGCTGAGCGGATCTGGCCGCTACGCTCGCCGGACAGACCCTACCGATCGCCGAGGCAGATCCCCAATCCGCGGGCGGTATGCACCAGCGTATCGTCGGCGACCACGAATTCAACCGGCTCCAACGCCGCTGTTAGCGGCACATCGACGACACGGCGGTGCTGCCAGGCGACGAGGCGGTCGAACCGTCCCTCGGCGATACAATCCACGGCGTGGACACCGAATGCCGAGGCAAGCAGACGATCGTCCCACGTTGGCGCGCAGCCGCGCTGCACATGACCGAGCACCGTGACGCGCGCCTCCGCGCCGGTTAGCTGGGTCAGTGCCCCACAGAGGACATGGCCGATCCCGCCATAGGTTTGATGACCTGGTGAATGCTGGACCTGTACGTGGGCGCCGGTGTTGTCACAAACCGCCTCGGCCACCACGACGATGGCAAAGTTGCGGCGGGCCGCTTCCCGCACCTGATTAATGTGCCTGGCGACCACTTCGATATCGTAAGCGATTTCGGGCACCAGGATTACGTCCGCGCCGCCGGCGATCCCGGCCGCCAATGCGATATGCCCGCTGTCCCTTCCCATCACTTCCAGGATCATCACACGGTCATGGCTGGCCGCCGTCGGCTGCAGCCGGTCGATCGCCTCGGTCGCCACCATTACCGCGGTGTTGTACCCGATGGAGTTCTCGGTGGCGCCCACATCGTTGTCGATCGTCTTCGGGATGCCGACGAAGGGAATGTTCCCTTGCTGGGTGAGATGGCGGAGGATCTCCATGCTGCCATCACCCCCAATGCCTATCAGCCCGTCGAGGCCGAGCATGCGGACCCCCTCGATCACTTCCTCGGACCGGTCCTTACGGGTCCCGTCCGGCATCGGATAGGCGAACGGATCGCCGCGATTGGTGGTGCCGAGGATGGTGCCAGCCATCCGCGCCATTGCCGGGCTGGCGCCATGCAGATCGAGCGGCTCGAAATCTACCGGACGGCGCAGCAATCCCTGAGTCCCCTGACGGATGCCCAGAACTCGCCACCCGTAGCCCAGCACCGAGTGGCACACCACAGCGCGAATGACAGCATTGAGCCCGGCGCAATCGCCGCCGCTAGTCAGCACCCCGATTGTCTTTGCTGGAGTCACATCCGCGCCTTTGGCGTAATTGCTCCGCGATCATGCCACGCGGCGAGGTCACTTTACCACTTATTTCGCGCGGAGGCTGCGCCAACTGTGACGCTGCAACCTTGGCACTTCCCAGAAGTGTCGGTGCACTCGTTCGATCCACGTTGACGGCGGCAAAAGCAGCGATATTAGCTCGCGAAATCAGTCCGTAGTTCTCTGGCTTCGCCCAGCAGGTCTACGATCTTGGCCGAAAGCATTGCGCGTGGGCTGCATGCACAGAACACCCCTTTCATCAGGACGCCGGGCTGGTGGCCGCTTGGAACGCACGTAACCCCTCCTCGATGACGGTCCTGGGCAGGTCGCTGGTGATGAAAACCAGGCGGCTCGTGCGGGGATCGCCCTCGGGCCAGGCGGTCAGTTTGACCGGCGGGTGCATCAGATGGCGCACCGCATGGATCGCCACGGGACGATCGTGCCCCTTCAGATTCAGGATGCCTTTAACCCTCAGCAGACTTTCACCGCGTGACGCGACGAGCATCTCCAGCCACATCGCCACGCCTTGCCACTCGAGAGGGTGCTCCAGCGTGACGCAAAACGCGGTAATGCGGGCGTCGTGACGATTAGGATCGTGGCCGTGGTCGTGCGCGTGGTCGTCAAACGCGGCGACGTTCAGCCAAGCGGCCACCTCGGGATTTTTCGCGGCCGGGTCGAACAGGCCGGCGTGCAGGATGAAGGCCGGATCGATCAGGCCGTGACGGGCCTCGGCCACCGGCGCGCCTGGGTTCAGTGCCGTCAGCCGCTGGCGCAGCGCCGCCGTATCAGTCAGGTCAGCTTTGCTGATGATCAGGCGATCCGCAACTGCCACCTGCCGGACGGCCTCCGCCTGCTCGTCGAGCTGCGCCGCGCCGTTGACCGCGTCGACCACCGTTACGATGCCGTCCAGCCGGTAGGCGGCAGCGGCGACGGGGTCGGTCATCAACGTGGCCAGGATCGGCACCGGGTCCGCCAGGCCTGTGGTCTCGATGACAATTCGGGAAATGTCGTCTCGGCGGGCGCGCGGGCAGCATCTCGCGCAAGACGCGAGCCAAATCGCCGCGGACGGTGCAGCACAGGCAGCCGGCGTTCAACAGGACGATGAAGTCATCGAGTTTTTCGACCAACAGGTGGTCCAGGCCGATCTCGCCGAACTCGTTCACCAGGACGGCTGTGCGGGCCAGGGCGGGGTGGCGCAACAGGTGGTTCAGCAGCGTGGTCTTGCCGGCGCCGAGGAAGCCGGTCAACACCGTGACCGGGGTGGTCTCAGCCATGGGCGTGGCCGTACAGCGTGTCGGGCGAGACCTCCGGTGCAGCGATTTCGACAAGGGCGCCGGCGATGGCGGCTCGGTAGAAGCAGTTGCGGCGACCGGTGTGGCAGGCGACGCCGTCCTGGTGGACCAGTAGCAACAACGTGTCCCCGTCGCAATCGACGCGGAGCTCCTTCAGGTGCTGGGTTTGGCCGGAGGTTTCGCCCTTTCGCCACAGCCGGCCGCGGCTGCGGCTGAAGTAGCAGACCCGGCCGGTTGCCAGGGACTCCCGAATGGATTCGGCGTTCATCCAGGCCATCATCAGCACCTCACCAGTGTCGTGCTGCTGCGCGATGGCTGGGACCAGGCCGTTGGCGTCGAAGCAGATCGCCGCCAGCAGGGCATCACACGGGATCGCGGCCGGTGCGGTAGCGGCTTGGGTGGTAATTTCGTTCATGAATGATATGTACACATTAGGCGTGGCCCGCCAAGGAGTGCCTGATGGGGTTTTCCCCGCGCACCGAGACATTGCTGACCCGCGCCGACGTGATCTGCGAAGGCCGCGGCGTGCGGTTGACCGATCTGCGCCGCCAGGTGCTCGGGCTGATCCTGGATCGCGATGCCCCTACCGGCGCCTACGACCTGCTGGACCAGCTTCGCAGCACCCGCCAGAGCGCGGCGCCCCCCACGGTGTATCGCGCGCTGGAATTCCTGCAGGAACAGGGGCTCGTGCACAAGCTGGAGAGCCGGGCCGCGTTCGTCGGGTGCATCGTGGAGGAGGACCACGATCACGCCGCTCAGTTTCTGATCTGCCGGACCTGCGGCAAAGTTACCGAACTGGAAGATCATGAACTTGCGGATGCACTGGAAGATGCCGCCAAGCGGTTGGGGTTCAAGGTCGGGAAGGCAACCATCGAAGCCGAGGGTCAATGCGCCAGTTGCACGAGGGTATGACGAGGGGATCTCACCCGTGGGTCAAGAGTTGACCCCGCCCATGACGGCAGGGCGGGGGTCGCCGTTCATCCCGCGAGGAGGTCGCCGAACAGGTCCCAGTTGCGTCCGTTGAAGCGAACAGGTTGCATCTGCTTGACCGGACGGTAGTCCGTCGGGCTGGTGCTGATGCGAATACCGGGCAGCAGCAGCGGGAGTTCGAGATCGTGCAGATTGGCGGCTTCGTGCATGATGTTTTCACGCGACAGATTGTTGCCGCACTGCCTGAGGACCTGCATCAGCGTTTGCGCGATGAGATAGCCGTAGATGTTGGCGCCATCGCTTCTGTCGCCTTCCGGATAGTATTTGTCCATCCACGCTCTCCATTCCTTCATACCGGCATCGCCATCCCATTTCGGATCGGTCGGGTCCTTGAGGATGCCCACCGATACAATACCTACTGACCTGTCGAGGCCTGCCGGCTTTAGGGTACCGCCAACCGACGTCGAAACGAAGGTCAGCACATGCAGCGGCTTCCAGTTGACATCCCACAGCTTTCGTATCGCCTGAGCAGCGAATTTCGGTACCGAAATATCGAAGAATGTGTCAGCGCCAGATGCTTGCAGCAAGCCGATCTGCGAATCGACGGTCGCGTCCGTCACCTGGTATGTAAGTTTGTCGACAATCATCGTCTTCGCGCGATCTCCGAGGCCCTCCTCAAGTCCGGCCACGTAATCCTTGCCGCCGAGGGAGTCCTGAACCAGGACACCGATCTTCGCGTCGGGCCTCGTTCGGAGAATGTATGCGGCATCGATGCGGCCTTCCGTTCGGTAGGACGGTTGCCAAGCCATCGTCCAGTGGAAATGTTGCGGGTCGTCCCACCTGGCGCTGCCATCCGCGAGGAACAGTTGCGGGATGCCGCGGTCGTTCAAATAGCGCTGGACCGCCGCGTTGGTGACGTCGCCCAGACTTTGGAAGATGAAGGCGACGTTTTCCACCTCCACTAGTTCCCGAATCTGTTCGACCGTCTTGGGCGGGCTATAGCCATCGTCGCGGCTAATCAGGTTGATCTTGCGTCCATTGACGCCGCCGTTGTCGTTGACCATCCTGAAGTAGGCGAGTTCTGCCTTGCCGATCGTGCCATAACCTGAGATCGGCCCGCTGTATGGCATGGTCTGGCCGATCTTGATCTCGGTGTCGGTAATCCCGGGCGCGTTGGGCGGCTCCGCGCCTCGTCCGGCGACGACCGACAACCCGCTGATAATTATCGCCGACAAAAAAATGACGGAGAGTCGTTTCATCGTGAAGCCCCCTTATTTGAGACTTAATATTTATACTTGCCAGATCTATGGATCTACCTTCGAGTACGGTAAAGGGCGATCACGAGGCCATCAGGAAGAGAGAACCGTATTCAAAGCATCGACTTGTTCAAGTTTCGTACCGAATCGATCGAACAAAGCCGATGCTAGAGACGACAGGTGCTTCGGCCCTGCTTGCTTCAAGAAGCACACTCTTCTGTCCATCCACATCCAAACCATCCCCCGTGTATAGTAGAAACGTCGCGCCAACCTTCACATCATCGTGCGAAGGATCGCGTCGTTCAGGGTAGTTTCGTCCGGATACGAAACGGAATGCTGCCTCGCGGAGCTGGACTTTTTTTGGTTGTCATTGGGTTGTGGAGAGAGTCGACAATATATGAACCTGGCAAAAATGGAATGTGATTGCTTCGCCGTATCTGTCTGGGTCAAATATGCCGTATGGCCAGTCCACCCCAACAGTTGTTTGGAACCCCTGATTTATCCATGCACCAATGCGGCTATGATCGACCGATCTGGCGTCGCCAGGCCGGAGCATCCTCCATCACGGCTTTCAGCGAGGCAAAATTCGCCGGATTGAACCAATGTCGACCAGCCTCCCCGAACTGCCCGCGCGCCACGGCATTGAACCCGTCGCTGACGGCCATACCAATATGCTGCATCACGCTGTTGTCGCGATAGCAGTCGATCATGCACGCGGTGCAGCCGTCCCGGACGCGCTGGGAGCCATCGAAATCGAATACATGGCACAGCGGCCGCTCCCAGTTGTGGCATCGGTAAAGATTGAGGTGCCAATCGAGGTAGAAAAACTTCCATCCGGCGATGCAGACAAACTTCTCCGGCTCGCCGCGAAGATGGCGCTGCATGTCGTCGATCGAGGCTGTAGGGTTGAGCACCTGAAAGCTTTTTTTGAGTGCCTTCGCCGCCTCGAAAGCCTCAAACAGTTCATCGCTAGTATAGGCGACCAAACTGGAGTCCGAATAGCTTAGATAGGGGGATGCGAGGTCACGGAGCGGGTAGGAAAACGTCAGGCTGTCGAACCCGAGCGATTTCAGGAACGGCGGCAGGTCCGGATAATTCACCAATCGGCTCATGGTAACCGAGGCGGCCGTGCCAATGCCGCGGCGCTTTAAGTGCGCGTTGGCTTTGCGGATACGGTCGCAAACTCCCGGCAAACCGCGATTCCGCTCGTGCACCTCGGCGTTCGCGGCATCGATCGAGATGTACACCGAAGCCAGTCCGGCATCTGCCAGCGCATCGATCCGGGCCTCAGTCAACAGCCAGCCGTTGGTGACTAGCGTTGGCGACATGCCCAGTCCTGACGCATGTGCGACCATGCAAACAAAATCGCGATGGACCAGCGGCTCGCCGCCAGTGAAAATCAGGAACTGGACGTCGTTGCATGCCAGGATCTCGATCGCTCGCTTGGCATCCGCAAGGGGTACCGAGTGGCGCGCGCTCGCCGGCATGCGATCGATCGCGAAGTTGCAGAAATCGCAGCGCGCATTGCAGATGCTGGTGACCGCAAAATGACACGTCCCCGGCCCGCCATCGACGACGGCTTTCAACGCCATCTTCCACAGGGGCCGCCGTTTCGATTTGGCCTCAGCCTGGCTGAGCGGCATGCTGTCACGCTCCCGGAAATAGATCCGCTTCATAACGCGCACTGTTACTACCAGAACTCGCGCTGTTCATTGGCTAGGTTTATCGAAATACGGTGGAGATTGCTATATTAAGCCGATTGCAAGGCGTCAAGGTCACACGCGCCGAAGCGTTGCCCGGCGGACAGATTACAGCTAAGCACGCTACATTCGCGGGGAGCGACAATTGGCACCGATCCTCAGTACACTTCTGGGCGTGCTCCTGTTCGCAGCAGTGCTGGTTCTGAACCGCCACGATCTTTCCGGAGCGGCTGGGGCGCTGCGGCAGGCACCGGCCGGCCTGGCGATCTCGGTCCTGGTGCACATCCCGCAACTTGTGCTCACTGCACTCGCTTGGCGCTGCTTAATTGCCCGCTCGGGACGACCGGGGTTGGGTACGATGGTACAGTTGCGCTGGATACGCGAATCGCTCAACTCGCTGGTGCTGGGCGGTGCATTCATCGGCCAGACGGTGGCGGCGCTGCGCCTTGCGCGGGGCGGAGTGGCGGCCGACCTGGCCGGAGCCACGGCCACCGTGGATATGACGGTGGAGGCCGGCACTCAGGCCTTGATCACGCTGATCGGCCTCGTGCTGCTGCTGGCCGGAGGCGGCAGTCCGGTGTCGGGATCGATCGCGGCGCTTGATATAGCGCTGGCACTGGCCGCGGTGGCCGCCATGGTGGCACTCCAGCGCAACCTTCCGGTCGGACTACTCCAGCGGGCTTTTGCCCGTTTAGCGCCACGGTGGGCTGCATCGAAGCCGGGTTGGCTGGTGGATTTCCAGGGCAGCATCCGGCGGGTTCATGCTGACCGGATAACCCTGTTCCGGGCTGCGTGCTATCATCTCGGCGCGTGGACGCTCGGCGCGGTCGAGGTATCTGGCATTCTACTTTTGCTTGGTCATCCCCTGTCGTTGGTTGATGGCTTCGTCGTTGAAAGCCTGACCCAGGCGCTGCGCAGCGCTGCGTTTATGATACCGGGTGGGCTCGGCGCACAGGAGGCCGCGATCATCGCCTCATGCGGGCTGGTCGGCGTGCCAGCGGACGCCGCATTGACCCTTGCGCTGCTGCGGCGCGCACGCGAATTGCTGATCGGGCTTCTCGGGCTCTGCGCACTGCGCAGAATGCAGCCGAAAGCCAACTGGCGACTAATGTTTGTCGCTCCGACAATCAGTCCGAGCAGCGACGGCGGATAGGCCGACGCAGGCGGACGACCCGCAGGCTATCCGTTCCCAGAACGCCCGCATAATCGCCCAGGCGCAAACTGCGGCGGTCAAGTGGTTCTGCGAAATCGAACGGAGCGCGGGCCGCGTGTTGGAGCCGATGACGGTAGCCGAGGCGATGATCGCATACATCACCGATTTCAAGGCACGGGGTGGGCGGACGCTCAAGGACACTGAGGCTACCATAAAGGCACACATCCTCCCTACCCTTGGCGACAAGCGGATTGACGCGCTGACGTTTACGGCGGTGAAGCAATGGCACCACAGGGTTGCAGTGGCCCGGAAGCCTCCGTTGAACGGGAAAAGCGGGTTCACTATCCTGGATTCCCCGGACGCCATCACGATGAATGGGCGCGGCGTCACCGAACATCGTATCATGGCTCGCGATGAACTTCTGGGAGCGCAATTTCCTTCCCGTGACCTAATCCTGGACCCGTGGTTGCCGCAGAAGGGCCTTGCCATGATTTATGGTCCGCGCGGCATTGGGAAAACGCATATCACTCTCGGCTGCTCGGCTGTGCATATGCCATCGCCTCCAAAGGGACGTTTCTGCGATGGCAAGCACCGAGGCCGCGCCGAGTTTTGGTGATCGACGGGGAGATGCCCGCCGTGGTGCTTCAAGACCGCTACGCCCGAATTGTCCAGGCGGCGACTGAAGCCCCGCCAGATCCCAGCCACTTTCGGCTGTTGGCGATGGACCTGCAAAACGACGGGTTCGACCTCGGAAACGAGGCTGACCAACGCGCCATCGAATCTGAACTCCCGGACATCGACGTGATCTTCGTGGACAACATCTCGACGCTGGCACGCAGCAGCCGAGAGAACGAGGCGGAAAGTTGGTTACCAGTGCAAGAGTGGGCGCTCGAACAACGACGCGCGGGGCGCAGCGTTGTGTTCGTGCACCATGCCGGAAAGGGCGGCGCGCAGCGTGGCACGAGCAGACGGGAGGATGTGTTAGATAGCGTAATCGCACTTCGCCGGCCGCAAGATTACTAGGCCGACCAGGGCGCGCGATTCGAAGTTCATTTCGAGAAAAATCGGGCCTTTCACGGTGACGATGCCAAGCCCTTCGAGGCAGCGCTCGGCGCCAGCGGTTGGACGATGCGCGATTTGGCCGATGCGGATGGGGCGCGAGTTGCAGTGCTGACGGCGGAACGAATGACCGTGCGTGACATAGCGAGGGAGAGGGGCCTCTCCAAGAGCGCGGTGAACCGCCTGCAACGGAAGGCCAGGGGGGGCTTCCTGAATGGGCAATCCAGCCACGCGCGAATTCGTATCGAAGCCAGACTGTCCCGCTGTCCCACTGCCATGGAATGGGACAGCGTGACAGTCTAGTTTCGAAACAACCGTAGCCGGAACAGTGGCGGGGACAGGTAGCGACACGGTCCGCAAAAAAGGATTACGTAAGCTGGCTTTCCTGCGGGACAGGCAGCGGGACAATGGCTGGGACAACGGGGATGAGAGGCCTGTCCCGTCTGTCCCACCGACATCACCGGAGCGGGACGGAGGCGCGACAGTTGCAAGGGCCTCAGCTACAGGGGCCTCGGCCGCGCTCGATCTCGGAGTGCTGCCAACACGGCCCTGTTCCGACTGTGGCGGCAACGTGTGGTGGCGCCTATCAATGCTTTCCGCTTGGTGCTGGCGCTTGGGACTGCTAGCGATGTCAACCGCCCGACCCGGACGTGTGGCGGGACGCGTCCTGTGACTGAGGTGCAGACATTACAAAGGCCTTTCCGCGGCTTCACCAAGCTGGCGAAGCGGCCGCGAAAACGATTATTAATCAGCGTCGTATCAGTTGGTTAACGAGCATGATAACGAAGACAGGCAAAGTTAGTCTAATGGTGGAAAGCGACCAGGTGCGGGCGTCCGGAGGGATCGGCTAACCGAGATCGCGCCCATCGGGGCTGTCGAGGACGTCACGTCCGCCTGGATCATTGCCGCGCTCAGTCCTGGGTGGAGATGCGGCGGCCGCGGCGATCGCCGCATTGAACTCCCGCTCACTCGGCACTCGGCCGTCCGACAGTTGCTCACCACGCATCACGGCTAGGATCACATCCAACGGCATCACACCACTCTCCGGAGCCGCAGCGATGCCGTTCGCGGCTTTGATCTCTCGCGCTCCACGGTCACCACTTTCCTGCTTTCCTGCGGCCCGGCGGCCGCCCCGAACCGGCTCCGATGGCGCGCGCGAATAGGGCCTTCGCCACATCATCGGAGATAGTCATTGATTTCCTGCCGCCTGGCTGGTTCAGCATATTCGGTGCGGACGTGGACGCCCAGGGCGCGGTGGCGTGCCGCCAGCCAGGCGCTTTCGACAATCACGGCGGGGTGCGCCACCGCCGCTATTGTCGCTTTGGTGACTCCGCTTCGCCTGGGACGATATGCTCGTAGCGGGCTATGTCGTAAGCAACAACACCCAGCACCGCGACCGCTATGAGGACCAGGATGGTTTTCCAAGGCATTTCATGATCCGTCCGCTTGCGACGACAAATGGAGCAGATATCTTTGGCCTCGTGAAGCGCGGCAAGGCACCCCGGTTCCCCTTCCAAGGTGGGCCGTCGCTCCGCTGCGCACCGCGCCAGAGCCTTGAAAATTATCGTGCAGATAGGCACGGCATTGCTTCGCGCTCTTTCGTCGGGGCATGCGGCTGGGCGCGTGTTGGCCTCGCTGGTGCGTAAGCCCGGCACGAATTTCGCCGCAGCACCAAATACCCCTGAAGTCAGACGAGCCGGCATCATTCATCGTGGCAGCTGGAGCTGGCGTGAGTTTGATGATACTCCTCGGTAGTCTGTTCGGCTGGTGGGTGGCGCACTTGTACGACAATAGAGCGCTGCGATGAATGTACCTTGGCTGAACAAAGCGCAGCCGCACGCCGAAATCTGGGGCGCGGAAAACGGCGCTCGTTACGCTCAGGACGGCCACGAGTTCGATGGTGCCGGTCGCTGGCTGCCCCCGGATGGCGGTCCGGCGGTTCCCCTCCCGACGAGGTGACGGAGTTCGATGCGGCCCAGGACGCCGGGAGTCTTGATGGAGGATCGCCTCGCGGTCGAGGTAGCCGACGGCACTGCATCGCGCATTGTCCCGACACGGACATGGTGCAGATCGGCGACGTCGCGCACTCTGCCCCTGCATGCGTGCCCAGCACGGTGTGGGGCACGGCGTCGATGCGGAACCGCCAAGTTGAGATTGGCGCCGTGCTTGCCCCTCGATAGCAGCAAACTACTACGCGCCATCCGGGCCGGCAGTCAGCCCAATGCCGACCAGCGCAACAGCAACATCAACTCAGCATCGGCAGCCCGATTGAGACTTCTTTGCCCAAAGTGCCAACGCAGGCAAATACGACCAAGCCGCCATGCGCCGTCCGGGCGCGCCGCCAGGTCACAGCCAGAAGTATCGCGCGAGTCCGACTGGGTCGGTTAACACCCGAGCGTCCTTTAGAGCCAGTTCGTCGAGGTAGCGCTGCAGGCCATACTCCCCCAGATCGAGCGCCCCGAACGTTTCGACCGCTTCGACATACCGATCGGAAAGCGCCTCCGACTGAGGGTCGAGATTTGTGACGACGACCATGCCTGTCAGCGCCGCATCAAATCCATAGATCCGGAGATCCGGCCGGTACTCGCGTAAAATCAGCACCATCTTCCAGACATCGCCGCACCACCCGCCCGCGATCCTGGTGGTGCCCCGGAGCGCTTCGTCCTCGCGGTGGCGGCGAGCCAGATAAAGATCCGTCGGAACGCAGTCATGCAGCACGATCAGCGAATTCCGCCGGCAATGCCGCTCGACATTGATGAAGTCGCGCAACAGGAACTCGAAGAGATGCATCCCGTCGAGGAACGCGAAATCGATCCTGTCCCCCAGTAAGGCCTCTGGATCATAGGTCTCGAAAAAGCGATCGCTCCCCATGCGGTACAACAAACAGACCGGTTTCTCGCCGATGGCTTGGTGATCAATCTGCATGTTCGGATCGATCCCGATCGACGGACACCGGGCCAACCGCAATGTCTCTCCGCGCTCGACCCCGATTTCCAGGTAGGTGCGCGGCTTCAGATGGGCGTGCAGTGCGCTCAGTATCTCTTCATGCCGGGGACCGGCGAGCAGGGGAACTGCTTCGCTTCTCGTTCCGGTGGTGAGTCCTGGAAAGGACATCGAGTATCTCCTTGCTATGATGGCGGATTGGCAAGCCAGCTGACGCGACCATCGTCTCGGCGGCTGGCGTTGTCTTGTGCGAGGCATCGTCTCGTCCGGGAGCGCCGTGCTTCCACAATGTTCGGGCGGCGACGGAGTATCGATTTCCTCGGAAGCGTTGCCCAAGTCTGGTCGCTGTTCAGTTACGATAGCATGGCGTTGCTAGCTCACCCGTATAAGCACGCATCGGCTGGTCGGGGAAAGCGATTCGAGTGCTCAGGCTGGCAAATCAATCCAAGGTCGCGCTTCGAAGCCGGCGAGGGGTCGGCCGCTGGGAGAAGCTGGAGCAACAGTGTCGATAACGCCGTCATCAAGTCAATCTTGATCTGCCGGCTGAATCTCATGTCGGCGCGCGAAGCACACGTGGAATCGGGCCCGCGATAACAGCTAGGGTGCTTCCTGACATGTGCTTTATCCGCCAATTCTTCAAACCAACGAGTAGCCATCCTCTAGGCGGGGACGTTGGGATGGTCGCCGGCTAGCGCAGTACCTCCTTGTTGATGACGTTGTCCCGGTTCGGATCACCGTCCAGGACCGAAAGAATGTTCTGGGCAGTCACGATCGCCATGGCTGCGACCGCCTCTACGGTCACGCCGGCCATGTGCGGCGAGGCGATAACAGTGTCCAGTGTCAGCAAGTCGTTGTTCGCGCTCGTCGGTTCCTCTTCGAAAACGTCGAGCCCCGCGCCAGCCAGCTGGCCGGACTTCAAGGCGGCATACAGGGCCGGTTCATCGATGATGCCACCCCGGGCGGTATTGACAATGAACGCCCCCTTTTTCATGCGGCTGAGCCGGGCGGCATTGAACAAACCAATCGTTTCAGCATTTTTTGGGCAATGGATCGAAACAAAATCAGCTCGTGGCAGGGCGACGTCGAGATCGCTGACCGGCTCGCATCCCGCGGCAGCAACCTTTTCGCGATCGATATAGGGATCGTAAATCAGCACCGTCATTTCAAAGCCAAGGCAGCGTCTCGCGGAGCGAGTGCCGATGCGGCCGAAACCGACGATCAGCACGGTCTTGCCGGACAGTTCAATCGGCAAACCCCCATGTCGGTCGCCCCATTGGCCAGTCCGCACCAGACGATCTAATGCGGCATTCTT
This sequence comes from uncultured Pseudomonadota bacterium, assembly GCA_963832865.1. Lineage (GTDB taxonomy): Bacteria > Pseudomonadota > Alphaproteobacteria > Acetobacterales > Acetobacteraceae > Rhodopila. The sequence goes on along the minus strand of CAWHWH010000060.1, from coordinate 53,244 downwards.
TTTCGCCAACGCGATCATCAGATGGAACGCCTGCTCCGCGACCGAGATGGAGTTGGCGGTGCCGGCAACCATCAGCGGCACCCCTCGGGCCGTCAAAGCCGGGACCTCCACCGCGTCGTAGCCGACGCCGATGCGCGCGACCACCTGGATCGCCGGAGCGGCATCCATCTCCGCCTGTCGGAACGGCGTGACCGATAGGGCGATACCGGCGCAGTCGGCCAGCAGCGGCAGCATGTCAGCTTGGCTGATGCCGGTCGGGTAGATCACAGTCTCGATGTCTTCTCGGACCTTGATCAGGTCGATGCCCTGGCGGCCCATCGTATGAGGCAGCATGACCTTGCGTTTGTTTGTGGCCATTCGGCGTTTCCTTGCAAGTTGGCGTTCGGGACAGTACCAGGACGTGGCGCCCGTTCGTCATCGCATACTATACCGGCGGCGAGAATGCCCAGGCCGGCGCCCGCAAGTGGGTGGCCTGGCTCGCGGCGACAGTCGCTATACCCGCATGCTCAAGAGCCTGGCGCGCATGCAGGTGCTGATCCTGGACGATTGGGGCATCACGCCGCTCACTGCTGAGCAACGGCGCGACCTGCTGGAGATCGTCAATGACCGACACGGCCGCGCATCCGGCATCGAGCATTTCGGTGTCTCGGCACCACACAAACTGCGAGTAAATTCCCGCAAGTACCACAAATCGCGGGAAAACAGTCTTGGATCAGGCGATTTGCCGGACTCTGACCGGCCCATGACAAATTTGATCCGTAGGTTGATGACACCCGCTTAATTCCGATGAGCACTTGCCGAAGCAATCGCAGCGCGAAGCAATCGCAGCGCGAAGCAAAACCCTGACCTATTGGCACCTTCGGATCAAGTGCACGGCACCGTGGCGACTCGCGACGGAGGCGCGACGGGGCTTTCCTGTGCGCCCGGCGTGGCGGCCCGGATGGCGTCATTGGCGTCGGAGGATCGCGATGAGGACACCAGAACAGGACAGCGAGACTTCTTCAACACAAATCCGGACGGAACGCTGATACGGCTGTTCGGAGACTTCGCCATAATCCACGCGCGGACGACCTATCGAAATTCGGACGGCTCAGAGGGTGGCGGACGCTACACCGACGAAGCGGCGGCTGGAGCGCCGTTAGCTGCGCCCATCGCAATTCCGCTCGCACAACCACGGCTCAAAGCGCACTCAACCCTCGAAAAAAGCCCGCTCCTTTAAAAGTCGAGCAAAGCGCTCACCTTCGTGGTCACTAGTTCTTGTGCAACGTTGATTGGACCTCACGCGACGAGCGAGACTACGGTAGCAGGCTTGCTGCAGTCTTTGTTAGCAGGGGGAACGAGCCATGATGCTCCACCTACTCGTTGCCGCTCTATCGGCGTCAGCGCAACAAATCGACTGGTCTGATCACCCGGCTGCGGCACCATTCGTGTCGCCCCAAAGTCTTATAAACCCAGGTTTCAACGCGTGGCGGCCTTGACCCAGCGCCGCAGGCGCACGGCTCTCGTTGCGGTTGCCGCGGTTGCCATGCTGTTCGGCAGCCTGGCCTGTTCACGGTCGACGCGGCCCAGTATGCGGTCGTCACAGAGTTCGGCAAGCCGATCCAGGTGATCACCGAGCCCGGGTTGAGCTTCAAGCTCCCGTACCAAAGCGTCCACACATTCGATCGCCGCGTGTTCGCATATGGGCGCCCGGCCAGCGAATTTCTGTCGCTCGAGAAAACCCCCATCGTCGCTTCGAGCACGATCATCTGGCGAATTGCCGACCCGCGAAGGTTTTTCGAGACGGTTTTCGATCGCGCAGGGGCGGAGTCGCGGCTCCGCGACATCCTTTTCGCCGCACTCGGCGCGGCCATCGGGCAAAGTCCATTGACCACTTTCGTCTCACTCGATCCCGCTGCCTACCACGCTGATGCCGTGCTAGCCGCGGTTACACGAAAGTGCCGCGAGGCTGCGCTCAGGGACTATGGTATCGCGGTCGTCGACGTGCAGCTGCAGAATGTGGATTTTCCTAAGCAGAATCGCGACCGTGTCTACGCGCGAATGCGCTCGGAGCGCGGAAGCATCAGCATGCGTTACCGCTCGGAGGGCGAGGAGGTCGGGCTCAACATCCGCGCGGTATCGGAGGAGGAGAAAGCTCGCATCCTCTCGCGTGCGATCGAAACCTCGCAGCGGTACCGCGGCGAGGGCGAGAGCGAGGCCGCGCGCATCTACGCCGAGGCGCTCAGCGCCGATCCAGCATTCTATCGGTTCCTCCGCACGATGGACGCATCCCGCGCCTTCATCCAGAAGGGCACGACCATGGTCCTGCCGGCGGACTCCGAGCTTTTTGGAGTGCTATTTGACGGCGACTACTACAACCACGCTGGCGTCCCGCGGAGCGCCGCGTGGAACGGGATTCACGCAAGACAGGAGGAAAACGTCCACCCATAGAAAGAACAGAAATTCGTCTTCGCCTGAGAACAAGCACATCGATAAGGGGAAACGCACTAATGTCTGAGATCAACAAAGCACTGATGAAGACAGCGTTGGCGTCACTCACCGTTGTGGCAATGACACTGGGACAGCCGGCCTCCGCCGAAATCGTGAGGTACGATCCGGGCGACACTGTCTATTACACTTACTGTTACTCGCATCCCGTAGCCGCCCGCATCAAACCTGGCGATTCGGTGGTGACACGGACACGGGACGCCTCCAACGACGTGTTCTCCGTCTCCGACAAAACATTCTCCGCCAAGATCGACTTTGCGAAGGTGAACCCGCAAACGGGGCCGTTCTATATCGAGGGCGCGGAGCCAGGTGACACGCTCTCCGTCCATCTTGACAAGATCGAGCCGAACCGCGACCGGGGGTGGGGCGCATCGATCCCCTATTTCGGCACGCTCGGACCCGAGTTCAAAACCATGATGGTTACGCCGCCGGCGCCCGACCGGTTGTTCATCTGGCGTTTCGACAAGGCCCGCAACGTCGCCATGCTCGATCTGCCGAACAGCAAGATCGGCAAGATCGAGGTGCCAATTCGGTCGTTTCTGGGTACGATCGGCACCGCCCCCGGAGGAAAGGAGTGTATCAGTTCGCTTAATCCCGGCCCGTACGGCGCGAACATGGACTTCAGAGACGTGATCGCAGGGGCCACCCTATTGTTCCCAGTGAATGAGCCGGGCGCTTTGTTCTTCATCGGCGACGGGCATGCCGCACAGGGCGACGGCGAAATTGACGGCGCGGCAATCGAGACCTCAATGGACGTGCAGTTCACCGTCAACCTGATCAAGGGCAAGAAGGTCGCCTGGCCGCATATGATCACCGACACCGAAGTCATGTCGATTGGCAGCACGCGTCCCCTGATCGACGCGCTCAGGCTCGCTTGCACCGACATGGTCAACTGGCTGGTGCAGGACTACGGCTACGAGAAATATGAGGCGGTCCACTTGCTCGGCGAGGCCGGCAAGCTGAAGATCGCAAACGTCGTTGATCCGCAATACTCCGTGGCGTGCGCCATCGACAAGAAGTACTTGCCGCAGTAGCAAGCGGCACACGTGCAGAGGCCGGTTAGAGCCCGGTTGCCAGAAACCGGTCTCTAACCGGTGCTCTCTTTCAGGGGCTCGGCATGATCGACGTTCTGCTCCAAGTCCTGCTCGAAATCTGGGAGATCCTGAAGGAGGCGTCCGTCTTCCTGCTGTTCGGCTTCCTGGTCGCCGGGACGCTTGCCGTCCTCGTCCCCAAGGGCCTGTTCACCCGGCTCCTCGGCACCGGCAAGGTAAAGTCGGTGCTCTGGGCCTCGGTGATCGGGATTCCGCTGCCGCTTTGCTCCTGCGGCGTAGTCCCGACCGCGCTTGGATTGCGCCGTCAGGGCGCGACCCGCGGCGCAACCGTTGCCTTCCTCATCGCCACCCCGGAGACCGGGGTCGATTCCATCAGCCTGACATATGCCCTCACGGACCCGATCCTGACCGTTGTCCGACCGCTCGCCGGCATCGTCACGGCCCTTGCCGCCGGGTTCGCGACCAATTTCGTCGGCGTCGCTCGCGCGCGGGTGGAGGACAGCCACGGGCCTCCCCAAGCGCCAGCGAATGGCTGTCCGCCTGTCGGCGATGATGACGATCACTGCTGCAGCCATGAGCACGTACATGAGCACCACCATGGCCATCGGCACGGCCATGACCACGGGCACGCCCATGACCATCCAACCGCGACGGAGTCCGCCGCGAACAGCGGATGGACTGTCTCGGGCGTCCGCGACAGAGCGGTCCGCATATATCGCTACGCATTTCGCGAACTCCTTGATGACACGAGCTATTGGCTTGTGTTCGGCATCGTCCTGTCCGGCATCGTCGCGACGGCCCTGCCACCCGGGATCATCGAGCACTACCTGACCGGTGGCCTCGTGTCGATGCTGGCAATGCTGTTGATCAGCATCCCAGCCTACACCTGTGCCTCATCGTCCACCCCGCTGGCGGCGGCGTTGGTGATCAAGGGGCTCAGTCCGGGAGCAGCCCTGGTTTTCCTGCTTGCCGGCCCGGCCACTAACGCCGGCAGCGTGGTCATGCTGCTGAAGTTCTTGGGCGCACGTGCCGTCGGCGTCTATCTATCGGTGGTCGTCGCCATGACCCTCCTGGCTGGCTGGGCGGTCGATTGGGGCTACCGCGCCTGGGACATCAACCCACGCGCAATCTTCGGAACCACCGGTGATTTCGTTCCGGATTCAGTAAAGGTAGCCGGCGCAATCATCATGCTCGTGCTGCTGATCGCGAGCATGCGCCGCACCCCGGTTCCCGACGAATGGATCTGGTTGCGCGATCGCGCTACAGCTTTCGGTGGCGTTTCGATCTCCGGCCGGCGCCTGCTCGCTGCGGCGCTTGTGGCGGTGATCGCGCTCTACCTTGGCAGCGGCCTGTTTGAGATCGCGCCCGGCGAAACCGGTTTGAAGCTGCGCTTCGGCCGCGTAGTAGCGCCCGCGCTCGGTCCCGGTCTGCACTATCGGCTGCCCTGGCCGATTGAGAGCGATCGCGTGGTTTCTCTTGCAAGCCTGCGCCGTGCAGAGTTCGGCTTCCCGCGCGCGCAGGTCTCGCGCGAGGAACTGACGCGCCGTCTGAGCGGCGGTCGCGGCGCGATCGGGGGCAACCCGGTGCCGGATGCGGTGACGGCGTCGCGGTCGATGTTCCAGCGGGAGGCAGGACCCGAGGACTCCTTCCTGCTCAGCGGTGATGCCAACCTGATCGACCTCCGATCAGTCATTCAGTATCGCGTCATCGATGCGTTGGCCTATGCCTACGAGGTCGTCGACCCAGACGCGCTCGTACGCGCGACCGCTCTCGCGGCGCTGCGCGACGTGATCGCACAGCGTGCCATCGACGCCATCTATACAACCGGGCGCGAGGATATCGAGCATGAGGTCTCCCGCATCACACAAGCGAAGCTCGACCTCTATGGCGCCGGGGTCGAGGTGGTCACGTTCCGACTGCTCTATGTGCATCCGCCAGACGCGGTGCACGACGCCTTCCGCGATGTCGCGAGCGCGCAGGAGGACAAGTTGCGCACGATCAACCGCGCCAACATCTTCGCCGTCGAGAAGGTGAACCAGGCGAAGGGCGAAGCGGCGGCGAAGCTCGAGCAGGCCCTCGCCGCGCGCGACCAGGACATCAAGCACGCTGAAGGCGACGCGGCCGCGTTCACACTTCGGCTCGATGCGTACCGGAAGGCTCCGGAGCTGACAATGTACCGTCTACAGCTCGAAACAATCGGTGCCGTGCTGCCCGGCGTGCAAAAGATCATTCGGCCGGGCGCCAGCGAAGTGAAGGATTTCGACCTGTGGCTTCTGCAGCCGTTTGCACCGGGCGGAGGCAGGTAGGCCGTGTCGAGCGCGGCGACAGGTTTCGGAGAAGGCGCGAAGAGAAGGCCAGCGCTCGTCCGGACACTCGTGATCCTCGGTGCGGCTTGCGGCCTGTGGGCGCTGATCGCGTCCTGCTTTGCCGTCGACGTGACCGAATACGCCGTAGTGACGCGCTTCGGCCGCGTGCTTAGCGTAATCTCCGCCCCCGGCCTTTACTTCAAGGTGCCGTTCGACAGCGTCGTTCGGGTCGACCGGCGGCTGCTCCTCACTCGCCCGGCTGAAGCCGAGTTCCTCAGCGAGGACAAGAAAAACATCGTGGTCGACACTATGCTGACGTGGCGCATAGCGGACCCGAGGCGCTATCTCGAAACGCTCGGCGAACGCGCGGTGGCGGAGGCGCGCATCGCCGATATCGTGGAGGGAGAGATCGGCGCGGTCATTGGCCGTTTCAGTGCCGGCTCGTTCATCACGGCCGGCGCGGCGTCGAGCCAGTACGACTCGATGGTGCTTGCGATCCGCGACCGTGCCGCGCGCTTCGTCGACAAGGCTTACGGCATCGAACTGGTGGATGTGGACATTCGTCGCCTGTCTCTGCCGGAACTGAACAAGGAGCACGTGTTCGACCGTATGAAGGCCGAGCGGGGCAGGATCGCCAAGGAGCAGCGTTCGGCGGGCGAGATGGAGGCGAAGCGCATCATCGCGGAAGCCGATCACCAGCGGGCAGACATCGCGGCGGAAGCGTATGCCAAGGCGCAGCGGTTGAGAGCCGAGGGTGACGCGGAAGCCGCCCGCACCTACACTGCTGCCTTCAGCCGCGATCCAAGGTTCTACAAATTCCTTCGCACGCTGCAGGCGTATCAGCAGTTCCTCGACGACAAGACCACACTATTTCTCCCCGCCGACGCGGCGGCGGCGGGTATTCTGCGCTATCAATTGCAGCGCCCGGGATCCGATGCCGTGGCGCCCGCCATCCCCGATCGGCCGCCGGCGCTGGCCAGCCCGCAAGCCGGCAACTCGTCGGCCGCGCTTCCATGAACCCGATCGCCGCCCATGATCGCGAGCTTGAGCGGGCTGTACCACGCCTGGCGCCGACCGACGAACAGCACGAACAGTCGGCGACCGCCCGGCCACCTGGCGACGTTCCCCCACCCGGCGCGAGACCGCATCGGAGGGAACGACACCTGCGCGCCGCGGTGTTCGGCGTTGCCCTATTGGTATTGACGGCGGCTTATCTGGCCTCCGGATTCTACGTAGTGGGGACAGACGAACGTGGCGTCGTGCGGCGGTTCGGCGCGGTGGTCGAGCATGTCGCGCCTGGCATGCACTACCGGCTACCGTGGCCGATCGATCGCGCCGACGTGCTCAAGACTACGAGTGTAATGAAGACCGGCGTCGGATTCGCGCTGCCGGACAACGCCTCTCAGGGTGTCTCGGGCGTGGAGTTGCTGACCGGCGACACCAACATCCTCAGCATCGCACTTGTGCTGCAATACGTGGTTGGCAACCCCGCTGATTTTCTGTTTCGCGTGGAGGCGCCGCAAACGTTGGTCGATACCGTGGCGCAAGTTGTGCTCACCGAGGCCGTCGCGGCGATGCCGATCGACGAAGTGCTAACCACTGGCCGCATGGCCATGCAGGAACATGTGAAGACGCGGACGCAGGAGATCGTCGACCGCTACCACAGCGGAGTACAGATCACCTCGGCGAGCATCATGGCAATGACGCTCGACCGCTCGGTCGCCGAGGCGTTTCAGGACGTGGCCAACGCGACGGCTGACCGAGACAAGCTGCAGAACGAGGCACGTGCCTACGAGAACGACCAGATTCCGAAGGCGCGCGGCGAGGCGCGCACGGTTATCAGCGAGGCGGAAGCCTATAGGCAGGAGCACATCGCCGAAGCGGTTGGCGAGACGGATCGCTTCCTCGCGCTACTGAAGGAGTACGAGAAGGCGCCAGAGATCACACGATCCCGGCTGTATCTAGAGGCGATGGAAAAGATCCTCCCCAAGGTGAAGTTGTACGTGCTCGACACCGACAACGGTCATGCACCGCTCAATCTGCGCGTGACAGGCCCGTAAGGGGGCCAGACTAGACAACGAAGAAGCTGCTCTATCTCAGTTCGGCGAGGCGCTCCTTCGCCTCCGGCAAATCCGTAGTGTCGAAGCCTCGGGCGAGTAACTGATACGCGTCTCGGCGTTTGCCTTCGCTCTGCCACAGGCGGGCGAGACTGGTTGACGTGCGGAGCTCCCGAGATTTGGCCTGCTGGCGGCGCGCCCACCCGAGCGAGGCGAGAAAGTTCCGCTCGGTACCTTCGGGATCGCCCTTGAGCGAGAGCATTCAGCCTTTGAGGCGCAGGATCTCGGAGTAGTGCACACGTTCGTCCCACCCGGGGCGTTCGACTTGGGCGATCTGCTCGTCGATCAGTTGCACGGCATTGTCGAGGTCGTCGGTCGGCGCCATGCCTTCGGCCAAGAACGCTTTCTAGGTCGGGCTGCGGGAGTTGCCGCCGTTCGCTTCCCAAAACGCGATGCCGGCGTTGAGCGGGGCAACAGGTCCTCGTGCCGACAGCGGTGATCGAACTCATGCGCCCCAATAGTCAGCGCGTATCCGAGGTCGAAGGGGTGGCCGCGCCCGGCGGGCGTGCGCGAAAGCTCCGGAGCCTGGATCGCTTCCGAACAGGCTCAAGATCAGACGCCAGTGCCGGGCGTCCCCCCGACGGATTGGCAGCCAGCAAGCAGATTCACCCAGCAGCAGCGTGAGCGCAATGCAGCATATCTCGCCGCGCGAGGGCTCCTGCCTCCTGTTGACCGGCTGGACGCGTTTCTGGGGGATCGGGAACGCGCAAACTCGCGGCCTGGCTGACGCAAAACAATGCTATGCTGAGATTGAATGCGGCGGCTCCGGCACAACTGAGCCCAAATCTGAGAAAGCCGACAACGCCTGCCGAGATAAAACAAACTTTGGAACCAAACGCCAGCACTGGCGAGGATACCGATCGGCTCTGCGCCGGCCCGTTCCGGGTAATCCTTATGGCTATGGAGCAAAAGAGCCCTGTCATGAAGCTGCCGGGTCGCGTACGGTGACGGCGTTGGATCGCCCGTGCAGGCTGGTGCCGTACAGTCAACGCGAGACGAACGATCCACGCCGCATTTTCGCAACGGCTGTGCCACCGGGCGGTGGAAGGGGCGATGGCAGGAGGTTTTATGGAGCGGCTCGCGGCGAGAGAGCCTGGCGGGCTTATGGAGACCGTCATGTCAATGATGCTAATGAAGGCAGCCGCAGCGGGCTTCGCGGGAACAGGTGCGGTTTACGGAATGTCGTTGATTGGCGCGGCTGTACATTATAGAACGACAGCTATTCAACTGGGGAATGCCATTTCGCTTAAGGGACTTCTCATCCACCTGTTTCCCGCTCATGTGATGCGAACCCGCTGGTTGCGTTCCGATATTTCGATCTGCCTGTCGAATCGACTGTTGTCGTCGCTCGTTTTCCCATCGACTTCTGCAATGACAGTGCTGACAGCAACGGAGGTACGGGCTGGGCTTGCTGCGTCCGGCATCACGCCTGTCGGGGTTCCGTGGAATACAATATCGATGTGCCTGTTCCTTCTGTGCAGTCTGTTGGTCCGAGATTTTGCCTCCTTCTACATTCATCTGTTGCAACATCGTGTGCCGCTGCTATGGGAATTCCATAAAGTACATCACGCGCCCGAGAGCCTGAATCCGATAACCACTCACCGCCTCCATCCTTTGGAGCTCGTGATAAATCTGACTGTCGAAGGTTTGGTGCTTGGAATACTTGCTGGCACCTACGCATGGCTGACGATCTCGGACCCGGCACAGTTGATCACGTCCGCCGTCGGCATCTACGTGATCATCAGCATCATCACCTTCGCGCCGCTGCGGCATTCCCATATCGACCTTCGTCTCGGCCGACTTGAACGCATTTTCATCAGCCCAGCACATCATCGGCTACACCACAGCGTCGACCCGCACCACTGGGACAAGAACTTCGGCGCGATTTTTCCACTGTGGGACTGGTTGTGGAATACTCTGCTACAACCGCCTCGGACGAACACCTATCGATTGGGCTTGCCTGATGGCAAAGGCAAAGATTACGTGACCGTATGGAAAAGTTATGTGACCCCGTTCTGGAAGATTGGCCGAAGCTGGCGTGAAGTTGGTCTTCTGTCCGCATTCCGCCTTGCTCCGATCGCAAATCATCCGCCGCCGCTGCCAAATTGCGCGGCAGAGTGTCTGCCGGTCTCGGACGAAGGGGCTCTGTCGCGTTAAGCCCCTCGCTCGCCGAGACTGCGTTGATTTTCGAGCAAAATAGATGAATAGACGCAATTAGATGCCACCTCCCGGCGGCAAGCATTCTGCCGCCGCATCCATCAGATACCGCTGAACCGTCTCGCGGTTGCAGCCAACCTCTGACGCAATCCGCCGCGTGCCCCAGCCCCAACTGTGAAGGTGCTGCATCGCCGCCACCTCGTCCGGCGTCCTCATCGTCTGTCTCCGCTCGTCCTTGCCGTGCGGAAAAATGCCCGATCGAACCATTATACTGCCGCTCCCTGATACGCAGGGTGGCTGGATTCCTGATGTCGCCTCAGGATGGGTTACCCTGTCGCCTGACAATGCGGCTGAAGCCCTCGGACCTGCCTGAAGTAGCTATTCTGGTTGGTGGTCAGATGCCAGGGTAGGAGAAACACCCATTCCTGCGCACACGCTGTCGAGCGTATCGACAGTGATATAGCCTCGTCGCTTTACCTTTCGTGCGCGCGCGAGGCGATCTCACCCGGCCCATTGGAATCCCGAACATTTCGACAATTTATATTGGTTCCTTGGAAAGACTAAAAGCCAACCATGACCTTTGTAGATTGGGGCCAGAACAATGAAACCACCAAGAATAGAGGAAGAGGAATTAACTCCTCCCTATCCCACGTGTTCATGATCGTCTTTCGTCTTTCCATCTAAAGTGTTGATTTCATTAGGCTAAGAATTAAGCCGCTCAAAGACTCGATCGATAGGCGACGCCGTCCAGTCCCGGAACCACCACCGCCAGGGGATCGTTTCCATTCAGTCGGAGCTGTTCGGCCGCATAATCCGTCACGCATCCAGACAGGAGCTGGCGAGATCCTCTTGCACCAAGCGCAGGCGGGTGACCATCGCCCGCATATCGTCCGCCCCCTTAATCGCAGGCATCTCGGCGAGTTCGGTAGTCGTTTCCGTCAAGGGCGGCGGGGAATAGGCACTTGGCGCATAGCGCGGATAGCCTTCGAACATGGTTGGGGAAAGCTCGGCGATCGCCCGTGTGTAAGACCAAAGAACGCGGAGCTCGCCTTCCGCCGCACGGACAGGCTCAAGGTCGTCCGGCTTCAGCAGTCCGAGCGCAGGTCCGTGAGGTGCGATATAGAGCCGATCCGCCGGCAGCTTATGGTTGGAAGCCGCCAGGATTATTTGGGCGATCGAGTTGGTGGCAAGCGTGACACCAGACGTCGGCCGCCCCTGCTTTCCGCAGATCAAAACCATGGTGCGGGACCAGTCCAATCCCTGCTCGCGACACCAGCGAATGACCCGATGACTGATGTCGAGGCCAGTGAGGAAGAAGGTCGCGATCATGAGCCAGTTGAACGGGATAGTGGCACCCAACGCGCTGCTTTCGGCGGCAAGCAGGTTGCGGCGCAGGTATTCGGGGGTGAGCAGCGTCTCGTCCGCGAGAACGGCATCGAGGTAGCGGATCGTCAGCGCGCATCCATAGTCGAGCATGGTTGCGATGGCGTCTTCTCGCCCGCGATAAGCCTCGACCCCGATCTGATCCCGCCAGAGGGAGGCCGAGTTGGCCGCCCGCGCTGTTCGGGTTGCCTCCAGCAGCCGTTCGGCGTCCTCTTTCCAGAGGTTCGAAGTTGGTGCGAGCCGCCGCATGTTCACCAACGACGCTATCGCTGGCCCGAGATGTGAGACAGCGGCGAGTTCCTTGAAGCCCCTGGTGGCAATCCGGAAACCTTGGGTGCTCGGCGTTCCGCCATCGCCGGGATAGAGGATGAGATCAGTTGCGGTAGCGACAAGTAGTTGTGTCTCAGAGTCCGCTTCGGTTGCCAAGCGCATCAGATGGGCACCGATCCCAGAGGAGCCGCCAGTGTAAGTCTCGAAAAGCGTTGTGAATTCGGAGCTTTGGTAGGTTGTCATGGTTGGCTCCTGAATTACCCACGCGTTCCCCGTTACCACCGGCCCGCGCAGAGACGTGCAGGGATCAGCCTAGCATCGAAATTTGTGCGACAGGTTGCGCTTTCAACGTCCTGTCATGAATTGCTCGACGACAGGCTGCTGCACGGCGTCATGACATACGTCGATGCTGTGAAGCGTTTCATGGGGGCGTCGCAGCGGGCTGGCTAAATCGATCTCAACACAAATTGCCGATTGGTTAGGGGTGAGCGTCCGCTCCGCTCGGTGACGTTCGAATTCCTGTCTGCGTGAGGCTGGACCATGTCATACATCACACTCGCTCAACTCGCTGAGATCGTGCCAGATCTCAGGGTTTTGACCGTCACCTTCTCCCAAAACGAATATCGATTTCGCCTGAAAGTGCACCCTGCCGAATTTGGCTTGACCACGTTTCGTGCGCACGATTCGGTGCACGGAAGCACAAGGTTCAATCCACTGCGCAGATGGGCTTCCAACAGCTTGTCGCGGATATGGGCGAAGAAGCGCGGCGGCAGCCGCATATTGTAACCGCTACTCTTCGTCTGGAATGCGGCGGGTCGCGCGGCACGGCAGCAGCGTCGGCAATGTCCTGCTCGCGTCCCGCTTCCTGCCTGGCCGGGGAGTACTACTCCGGTGGGCCTCCGATGATCTTGATCGTGAGTTCGCGGTCACCTCCCTCCCCGCTCGCGGAGCCATCTTGGCGTGGAGGTAAGGAGCCGCCTTCTCGGCGATCGAAGCTGCGGAGCGCAACTGCCCGGATTCCAGCTCAAGCCGCATTGCGAACAACATGACGTCCACCGGCATCATGGAAGCGATTTCCGAAGGTGATAGGCCGGCGGTCGCCCGCTCGGCCGCCTCGGCCAATTTCGCAGCGAGCCGAACCGTGGCTTTGTTCGGCGTGCCCTTTCTGACGGCGGCCGGTCTTATGGCCCGTGGCCACGGCGTCGATCCATCCATTCTGCCAAAGCGCCGTCGCCGGCGCGTTGAGGCAATTCTATCACAAGCGGCACGGGAGTGCTCTCGGTAGTTGATCCTGTCGATCGGGTAGCATGCAGCCCACGCAGCCACCGGCCGGGGGCGCCCATCTGCGCCCGGTCGGCGGCGTCTAACTGCGTCTAGTCATCTATTTTTGGTCTACTTTTGGGGCTCCGGCATGAGGCTGCCCCACCGGACGTGCTTGCTCCCGCTTGCTCGGGTTCGGGCCGGGCCATGTTCATCGCGACTAGGGGTTCAGTTGTCGGCGGGGGGTCAACGCGCTTGAATATGCGCTAGCGACCGCAGGTGGCCGCTTCATCTTCTGCCCCGACGGCCGCCTGCCATCCAAGGCCCATTGGTGTCCGGGCGCCGATGGACGGAAGGGATCACAATGTTCCAGCGCGGCACACCTCAACTGACCGAGCGCCAACTGACAAATTGCCCTGATTGCGGCAACTTGCAGTTCATCCCTGCCCTGCCTGCGTGTGCAACGGCCCGCTGCATCCGCTGCCGTCACGTCCTCCGCCGGACCCGGCACGACGCACTGATCCGTCCCTTGGCCTGCGCACTCGCCGGCCTCGCGCTTTACATCGCGGTCATCGCCCTCCAGTTCTCGGCCATCGAGGTTTTCGGCCGCGAGCACGCCGCCACATTGGTCTCCTTTCCAGAACAGCTTTACATCACCGGCTTCTGGGAGCTCGCCTGTCTCGTCCTGCTGTTCATCATCATCCTGCCCCCGATCAAGCTATTGTTGCTGGCGCTCGTCCTGCTCGGATTGCGCCTGTCGCGTCCGCCCTACGTGCTGCGCCTCTTATTCCGGATCTATTCTCAGATCGGCCCTTGGGCGATGATCGAAGTCTTCCTTGTGGGCTTCTTCGTGGCTTATGCGCGGTTGGTTAATCTGGCGACAGTCGGGGTCGGCGCCGCAGCCTGGGGATTGGGCGGACTGATGCTGGCAATCGTCGCCGCCGATGTCACGCTCGACCCGGAAGCGGTGTGGCAGGAAATTGAGCATCGCTGCCTGCCGCCCGTTCCCGCGCCACAGCCGCACGAAATGCGCCTTATCGGCTGCCAGTGTTGCGGCAAAGTCTGCCGCTTCAATATCGATGGCACAGCGCGGTGCCAACGCTGCGGCGGGCGCGTCTGGATCCGCAAGCCTGCCAGCCTGGGCCGTACATGGGCACTGCTGCTCGCGGCATCGATCTGCGCCTTCGGCGCCTACGCCTATCCGGTGATGACGGTCTCGCGCCTGGGCCGGGGCCAGCCAATGACAATCATCGCCGGGATGATCGAGTTGGAGGCGATTGGATGGTGGCCCATAGCCATCGTCGTGTTCATCGCTAGCATCCTAATACCGCTCTTCAAGCTGATCGCTCTGGCGTCCATGCTGGTCAGCGTCCATCGCCGCTCGATCCGGGCGCTTCGGCATCGTACCCGCGTTTACCGCTTAGTCGAAGCCATAGGCCGGTGGTCAATGATCGACATATTCATGGTGTCCATTCTGACCGCCCTCGTGCAGTTCGGTTTCCTCGGCACGATCCACCCAGACAACGGCGCCATCGCCTTCGCGGCCGTCGTCATCCTGACGATGCTGGCCGCCTACAGCTTCGATCCACGGCTGATGTGGGATGCCGCAGAGCAAAGCACCGCCATCTCCTCACCAGGTTCGCGATTGGCCGCCTCGGTGTCGCGGGTAGCCCATTCCATTGGTTTCGGCGCACGAACGACTCGCCTCGCGACCTATCGGAAGCATCCGTCAGGACCCCAAGCCGCTTCCACCTGATCTGGCTGGTGCCGATCGTCGCCGCCGGTCTCGCCATCTATCTCGGGTGGAAGACCCTCTCCTCGGAGGGGCCTCTCATATCCGTCACCTTCTACAGTGGGCAGGGGCTGACCGCCGGCCAGACTAAGGTGATGCACAAAGCGGTCGCCATTGGCACCGTTGAGAGCGTGCAACTCTGACTTTCAGCAGGTTGTCGCGCGTGTTCGCATGGATCAAAAGACCACGGCGCTGCTGACCGAGCATGCGCGGTTCTGGGTCGTTCAGCCCAATCTTTCCCCAACCGATCTCTCCGGTCTGCAAACTTTATTGTCTGGTCAGTACATCGACATGGATCCCGGTACGCCCGGCGGCAAACCAGAGCGCCAGTTCCTTGGCTTGGAGCAACCTTCGATCCCAACCGATCAGCCTGGCGAAACCTTCACGCTGCAGGGATCCGACCTGGGCTGGCTGCAGCCAGGTGCCCCTGTCTTCTACCGTGACATCAAAGTCGCCCGCATGATCGATTACCAGGAAAACGGGATCGGCAAACCGATCATCATGCATGTTTTTATCCATGCGCCGTATGACCATTATGTCCGGGCCGCCACCCATTTTTGGAATTCATCGGGTTTGACTGCCAGTTTTGGCCCGAGCGGCCTCCATGTCGCGGTTGAGAGCCTGGAGGCTTTGCTGGTCGGCGGCATCAACTTCGCCAAGTTCGAGGATGCTGCCCAATCTCCCCCCGCGACCTTCGAGACGAAATTCCCGCTCTATAACACTTCGATGAGGCCCAGAACGCAGGGTTCCGAGACAATTATCGTTTTGTTGCTTATTCCAAACAATCTCTTTCCGGGCTTGAGCCGGGTTCAGCGGTGAAGCTCTATGGCCTCAGGGCGGGTACGGTCACCGGCACAGAGTTGCAGTTGGATCTTGCGACAGGCGGACCGCGTGTGCGCGTTACCTTCGACGTTCAACCTAGACGTATCCTCCCTGGTCAGCAGATCCCGGCCACGAATCCACTCAACGACACGCGCAAGCTGGTCGCCCTTGGAATGCGCGCCCGGATCGATACCAGCAATCTGGTGACCGGCCAGGAAGACATCGGCTTGGACATGCTGCCGGACGCGCCCCCGGCGGAGGTACACACCGAGGCCACCATGATCGTCGTGCCAAGCCAGTCGGGCGGCTTGCAGGGACTAACCGACACCCTCGGTGAGATCGTGGCGAAACTGGACAAGATGCCGCTCGAGGAGCTGGGCACCAATGCAAATGATCTCATTGGGTCGTTGCATCAGCTGGCCACGACTGCGGACAGCGATCTGAAATCCATCCAGACCGAATTGCCGGAACTGTCAAAGGACTTGGACACACCTTGAAGAGAGCAGACCGGCTGCTCACGTCGATACAGCAGGGTTACGGCGATGGTTCTGACACGCACCAGGACCTGCGGAAAATGGCCGCCGAAGCGACCGAGACGCTGCGCTCGATCAGAGAATTGACTAGGAAGAAGAAAGGAAAGACCTTCTTCAAATCGCCACTTGCTCAGATATGTTCATCCAGGGTGGGTCGGCTGAAGGCCGATGGCAAACTAACTCGTTCGAACGCCAGCCCCAATCGCTCCTGTGGGGCAGACGTTAGGTCGCAATCCCGGGCAAGAGGTGGTTGGCTGGGGCTTCCCCCGCTCGAAGTCGTCGACCTCGTCGAGCACATCGCCGGTCGAGCGCTCGCAAACCGGTATGGCGCTCGGCTTGCCGAAATCGCTGACGGTCTGCCGGTCCAGCTCGTCCCCGTATCCGCTACCCTCGCGTAGCGGCGCGGCCACGCCTCGGGAGCCATGGCGATAGGCTGGGGGTCATCGGGACAGCTGACGACACCATCGACGCCGACGGCACTGCGATACTGACCTACGCACAAGCGCAGGCAATGGCCCGCCAACGGTTTGTGGAGCGCAAGCGGGTGGCCGCTGGCCAACTTGCGGCGGCGAGCGGCCCCTACACCGTGAAGGACGTGATCAGTGATTATCTAGCGCTAGCGTGGCTGGAACAGAATCTGAAGTCGGCAAGCGATGCCTGATGGAGGGCCGAAGCGCCGATTCTCCCGCCTTGGGCAGCATTGCATGCGCGAAACTGACGACGAAAACCATTCGAGAGTGGCACAAGGGCTTAGCCGCGGCTCCACCTCGGCTTCGCACTAGAAAGGGCGCTCCCAAGCGTTTCAGCGAGGGTGAGGCCGACGATCCAAAAGAGGCAGCCCGGCGACGCCGATCGACGGCGAATCGGACGCCGAGCATTCTAACTGGCGGCCGCCACCGTCGGTGATTTCAACCCGGATGGCGGCGGGCACGTTACATATCCCCGTCAGCAAGAGCGGCACGGCGCGACATGTAGTCCTGAGCGAAGAGGGGGTAGCTTGCTTTGAAACGCTCGTCGCTGGGCGCTCGGCCGGGGATCGACTGTTACCGACAAGCTTCGCGACGTGGTGCAGGCCAGCAATCCGACCTTGCCGCGACTGAAGATTGGTAACGGCGAAAGTGCCAATCCTATCATCCAATTCCTAGTCCTTGTGATCCCGCCTATTACTGGCAAAAGACCGAAGCGCGGCACGGTGCGCCAGTTGCAACGGAAGAATACCGGGGACAAACTCGCATAGCTATTGTCCCTGGGACATTGGCGCAACGTCATTGTCCCCGTTTACGGGCTCCGCACCCGACTTGTTATGTTTCGCTAGGTCCACCTGCGTAGCGAGGAGAACATGGATGTCGAACACTATGGATACGGCATTGAGGACTTCTGCAAGCGGCACGGTTTCTCTCGTGCATACCTCTACCTGCTGTGGCGGCGAGGCGAAGGCCCGCGCTTTATGCAGGTCGCAGCGCGCCGGCTGATCTCGAGAGAAGCCGCAGTGGCGGAAGTCGATGGAGCATGATGCTTGAGCATGCGATGCACAGTTCCATGCCCGACCGCAGCGCCACCGATCCTCGGAGCCCAGGAAAGAACCTTTTCGTTGCCTGAACCTCCCTCCTGAGGCCTGCTTGACCGGTATCGGCGCTCCACATGGCCGGTCCGGGTCTCTTTTGCCAGGTAGTGGTATGATCTCGGCGACAGATCAGCCCTGGTCACGACCCAAGCCGCGCCGTCTGGCCCAGAAGGGCTGGGTTGGCCAGCGCGATTCCAAGGAGTACCAAGCCGCAAGGTGGTCGCGATAGACATCGACAACCCGAGCGATGATGCGTTGGTAGTCCGTCAAGGCGCCGGTGTCGCCCGCCAGTGCTCGTCTCAGGGCTGTGGCAGCCGTCAAAGCAGAATAAAGAGCGTTGAACAACCCTTGGGACGACAGCGGGTCGCAGGCGAGGGCGGCGTCGCCCACCGCCAGCCAGCCTGGGCCGGAGGCGGCCTCGATCCAACTGCTGTGCGCGGCGCAGTATCCGCCTGAGCTGTCAGGACGGAAATCCAGTTCGGCAAGCAAGGCGGCCAGAGTGGGCTGTTCATGGGCGTGGTTCATTAGCCCTGTTCCGACCAAACCCTTTGTAATCGGCAAATCCGCGTCGGTGTGGAAAGCCAAGACCCGGCGACCACTCGGCAAGGGGGCTGTATACCACCAGCCACTTTTGTCGGCGATGGTGATGGTCGTGCCTGCATCCCCCCGCGCGGAGCCATGGGTCCAGCTGCAGACGAGGCGGTCTCGCGGCTGGGGCCGGCCACCAAGCAGCCTGACCAAAGGGGCCGCGCGGCCGCCTGCATCGACCACGAACCGGGCGGTGATGACCAGCGCGCGCCCATGGCGGTTTGCGGTGAGGCGCCAAGCGTTTTGCGTGTCAACCAGATGCGTCACGGGCGCGGGCGCCACCATAGGGGCTCCACGGCCGATGGCGTGCCGTCGCAGCCACGCATCGAAACGGGTGCGATCGAGGTGCCACCCGGGTCCGTCGGGGTCGCGGATACTATCGGCGAATGCGGGTTCCGGGCCACCCCACAGACTGCGCGCGGCGTAGCGGGGGGCGTGGCCCTGGTTCAGAAACGACTCCCACAATCCCATGTCCCGGAACAGCCGCCGGGCGGCGGCCGGGAGCGATTTGCCGATGCGCCCGGCGGGTGGCGCTGTCTCGTTCAGCTCGGCTCGGTCCAGCAGAAGCGTGCGATGGAACGGAGCGAGCATCAGGGCCGTGGCGGCGCCGGCCGGCCCGGCGCCAACTACCACTACATCAGCCGTCAGTTCCATGCCTCTGCAGGACTAGCGATGGAGCGAGCGGGGTAGCCTGCGCACCTTGTCGATCCCTGACAGGTCGGTCACATCGTTGTCGCCGGCCGCGGTTCGTTTCAGTAGAGGGGTGCCGCCAATCGGCTTGTGCCGATCTTCCACCTCCATCGTTGCCGGGAAGGAACCGTCTTGCGGACCTGGACGGCTTTCTACCACGCCCAGATGGTCGAAATGTGCGATCATATTGTTGATCTGGGTGACGTAGGGGGCTTTCAGACCCAAGGGGGCGTCCCAGTCGGCGCGGCGGGCGAAGGCAGCCTGCCGCTCGGGCAGAGGTTGTTCTGTATCCATGACGATATCGTAGTCCTGCCGCGTGAGTACCTGGTTGGGCACCCGAGCCGGCCAGAAGGTGGGGACGTATGGATCGTAGGCCTTGTTGTAGCCCGAGCGGCAACTGGCGGTGTCGCACTGCCAGGGTACGGCCATCCACCGGCTGATGCCGCCAGGCACCTGCGGCCCCAGGCAGCCATTGGGGGCGGAGGCGATGGCGTAGGTCAGAGTCATGCCGTAGTCGGGTTCCACCCAGTCGGCTGGGGCGTGAGCGAAGCGGAAAGGCGCCCGGTACAGTGCGATCTGGCGCACCGGCCAGGTCATCTCGCAGCCGGGGTGAAACGCGTCGGCCAGACAGAAATCCAACGCAGCCTTGGTTAGGGTATTCCCCTGCTCGGCCACCGGCACGTCCTCGATGCGGCGGGGGATGGGTCGGTCGGGATCGTAGTCGATGTCGAAGTCGCCCGCCGCCCACTGCCTCAACTGAGAGAGTTGCAACGTGGTCAGGCTGCTGTGCTGGCGAGGTGACAAAGCCGGCGGCTGGTTCATGGCGTCGCCATACACCCACGGCCAGGGCACCGGCGCCCAACTATCGACCGTGTCGTCGCTGTCCAGGCTGTAAGTGCGGAACTGATTCGCAATGACCTTGCGCCATTCTGCATCGGATGGGTCGGTGGAAGCCAGACGGGCTAAAACGGCCGGGGTGAGGTCGAACAGGCCCTTCCACCCGAAACCGGCCGCGAAGCCCTCGTTGACCCACTGCAGGCCGGCCATTCGCTGGAAAATGGGCAGGATGTCGTTGGTGAAGGACGGTCGCGCCGGCTTGTTGAGCCAGCCGTTCTGCACGGCAAGGTCGCGCATCAAATCCCAAAGCGTTCGGACAGACTTGCGGCAAGGGCCATAATTCGGCGGCGCCACCACGACCCAGGCGGGCTCCACCGGCAGCGCCTTACCCGCCAGGTTCACCTGGGCGGTGACGGGTCCGTCGGCCACGTCGTCGTACCAGGTATCGTTGTTGGCAAAGGTCACGGCGATAGCACCGGTGTAAGAAGCGGACACACCGTGCCCGCCCAGCACCAGCAACCGGCCGGCATCATCCGTCAGCACCGATCCCAGGTAGACCGGAATCCCCATGAAGGTGCCGCCATCGAAACGCTTTTCCGGTTGGCTGACGCCGGAGATGCTGCAGGCGGACGGCGTGATCGCCAGGGCTGCGCGGTCCGTAACCATCGGGTTCCGCAAAGTGGTTGGGGGCGAGCCTGGCGCTGAAGCTTCCGGGATATCGAGGGCTAGCTGAAAGCCGTACCAGGCGGCCTTCTTGTTCGCCAACTGCACCGTCCAGACAGTGTTGGCGTCTGCACTGGTCAATTCGCGTACAATTATCCCTGCGGCGTTCAGGCCGTAGATGCGGAAGCGCGCCGCCTCGCGCTTCAGGGCACCGGTGCTGTCGCGATATGAGCCGGCCGGCAGGGGCAGCGGATCGGGCACTTCAGGACCCAAGTACCAGTCCGTCGCACTGTTCCCGACGCGGGCAACGCCAATGGATGGATAGATCGCGGCCTTGACGATCGTTGCGTCTGACGGCGCGTGATCGGTGACAGTCGTCGCCATGGGTGAGTTCCCCCTGAGATGCAATTCCCCATCACTCAGCGCCTCGTGCGGCCTGAGCACAATGATTTCGGGCTGATTCTGCAGCTGACGCTTTCATCCTATCACTTGCCATCGCCGGTACGGCGCGGCGCCGCCAGAACGTGGCATCACGCCATCGCCCCTCCAAACTGCAGAAGCGCGTGCTCCAGGTAGGCAGCATGTTCGCGCCGAAACGATGCGTGTGTCTCGCTGTGATGCAGAGCTTATCATCGAGCGCGCAGCGCGGAGGCCCCCAGCAGCACCCAGCCGATCATCAGCAGGATGCCTCCCACGGGCGCCAGAGGGCCCCAGGACGCGCCGACCAGAGCCAGCGAGTAGACCGCTCCGCAGAACAGCACCAACCCTACGGCGAAGGCTGCCCCCGCCGCATTGGCCAGCCGCCCGCCGCGTGGCGCCCAGAGGCCGGTGCCGACCAACGCCAGCGCGTGCCAGCCTTGCATTTGCACGCCGCTGCTGACGATGCGCAGGGAGGTGGCGTTCGCGATCCCGTGCGCCGCGAACGCCGCCATTGCCACGGCGCCGAGGCCGGAGAGCGAGCCTAGACCGATCCAAATGCGTTGCATGGGAGTTTATTTAACGCTCGATTGAACCACGCCGCTGCGACTACCGCAGTTCGGCGAGAAGTGACTTAGCTTCCTGCAAACCCCTGGGGTCGAAACCCTTGGTGAACCAGCCGTAAACCGGCGCGAGCGGCTCATACGCGTCTCGGCGCCTGCCTTGGCTCTGCCACAGCCGTGCCAGGGTGGTCGATACCCGCAATAATAACTGGAGCTTTTCGCTCTGCCGATCAGCAACCATGATGCAGCGTTACTCGACGCCGGTTCGATTGCCAAATGCATTCGGCAGATCGCCCCACATCCTATGCAACTCGGCCTCTGCCGATCGGGCACCAGGCGAGTTACCCCCGGGCTCAGGTCAAAGACGGGCCGACCTCGGGCGCCCGCCCATCCGCGGTGTCGATCAGCCGTTTCGGCACCAGCAGCAGGACCGGGAGGATCAGGGCATAGACCACCGTGATCGCGATAACGCACACGCTAAAGCCACCGAAATGCTCGCAGAGATTCGTGCCCGGCAAATCTTCCAGACCGGTAACGATCGCATCGAGCGGAGAGGGACATCATCAGCAAAGTGCCCTGCAGGCCTCTCGGGCAGGAGCGGATCATCAGGTCAGGCCGATCGGCGCCGCCGCGATCCAGCGCCAGTCACGGAGTGGACGAACAGCAGCGGGATAAACTGCGGAATCGCGAGCCCCAGAACAGCAGGGACCTTAGCGGAAATTTCCGACACAGAACTCCGAAGATCGCCTTTTCGTGCGCCTTCAAGTGGAGCTATTCCTAAGAAACACCGGCCTGGACGCTGGGCTCGAGAGGTTGGAGTATGAAGCCCAATGACTTCGCCCGTCGTTGAAGGTTGTGTGGGACCGGCTGGCGGTAACGGTCTTCGTAGTATGTCGCACCGGGATCAACATAGGCACAGAGATGCAGCCCGATTGCCGGTGCGCCGCGTTCGTGACGACAGCACCCTGCCGCCGGAGATCTTGTTATGCGGTGCGAGTGCCAGCCATGACGTGAAGTGCTTCGCTGTCGGCCAAGCTTCGAGGGTGGTCCCACGCTCCCCAACCAACTTCAGCGCCAGAGACGGCCCCGGCCCGCCGATTTGGGTGAGGTCCACTCCAAGGATTGCATGAAGTGCCCCGCGTGCGTCGAACGCCGGCGCGTTAGGCTGGCGTATGTGTTGCCTGATGGGGAGAAGCTTACTCTTGGGCGACGCGGCATTCTTCTTCAGCCGCTTGAGGATGACCTCGATCTGCGCGTCGCAGGCCCTCACCTTCGTCTGATAGACGTCGTACAACTCCAGTGCCTGTGCTAGGGCGAAGACGTGTTCCTCCCGATAGTTCCCAACCCTGACACACCGTGTCGACGGTCGCGTGACACCGCCGGTCGCGATGCGCGGCCAGCGCGTTCGGGTCGCGCTCGCCCGCCACGATCGCGCGAATAATCGCCAGGCCGGTCACGCCGGTAATGTCGGTTACGACATGATGCAGTTGCAGGTTCATTTGCATCAGTGCCGTTTGCATGTGCTGGACATGCGCCGACGCGTAATCCAACAGCCGCTCCGCTGCCGAAAATAGGCACGCAGCCCTGCGATCTCGGCCTGCGGCCGGAAGCTGGCGCACAGCAAGCCGTATTCATGCAGGCGCTGCAGCCACTGCGCATCGCTGACGTCGGTCTTGCGTCCTGGAACGTGCTTGGCGTCACGGGCATTGACCACCATGACCTCGAACCCGCATTGCTCCAGGATCTCGAAGAATCTGAGGTCATGGCTAGCTAGCCGGCCGCTTGCCATATCCGACGCAACGCCTCGCGCATCGTAAGCGGCAACAGAGCCCGCTTTCCTACGAAACGCTCCATCGTCCCCTGCGGCCCCGTGCTTGCCTACGGGTAATCAACGGAACCTGGTCTCTCCGGCTCACACCGCTATCGGAAAGATCGTCGGCCCGCGCATATACGAAATTCACTTGGCGGCGGTGCGCTTGCTGGATCACCGACGAAGGGCACCCTTTTGCCATCGTTAGTAACTTCTAACGCCGACTCGTAGCGGGCAAGACCGAGGTCTCGCACCACTCGACGACGTTCATCGCCGCTCCTTGGTTCAGCCGCGCCTCTGATCGCTCCATCAGCTGGGGCCTGTCCAGGTCTGGTTAATCGCCTGCGTCCGAGGCCCTTCATACACCGCTGCCTCTGGGACGCTTGGAAGCTATTAGGCGTCCACGTCCCACGGCGGCACGGACAAAAGCAAACCCATCCCCAAGATTGGTTTGGCGCGTTCTCCGGCTGAGGATGCCCGACTGAGGCGGTTACCGCAACGTCTCTGCGAAAAACGCCTGAAGGGACGCCCACGAGCGAGCATCGGCTTCGGGACTGTAGCGGATCGCTTCGGGCATATCGCGCTTCGCTGCTTCCGGGTTCGTGAAGCTGTGCACCGTGTTGCCGTAGAGATGCATCTGCCAGTCCGCACCGGCCTCGCGCATTTCGGCTTCGAAGTCCGCGCGCTGGTCAAGAGGGATCATCGGATCGTCAGCACCGATGCAGACCAGGATGCGGGCCTTGAGGGAATCCTTGTTGGCCTTTGTCCCGCTGGCCGCCAGGCCGCTATGGAAGCCGACGATTGCCTTCACGTCCGCGCCGGCTCGGGCTAGCTCGATCGACATCGTGCCCCCGAAGCAGAAGCCGATGGAGGCCACACGCGCCGAGTCCACCTCGGATCGGCCCGTCAGCGCCTTCAGCGCCCCGGTCGCGCGGGCACGCGTGCGCGAAGCATCGGCTAGCAAAGGTTGCAGCAGGCCAATCGCCTCCTGCAGGTCGTCAACGACACGACCGTCACCGTGCAGGTCACAAGCCAACGCAACAAAACCCATTTTGGCCAGCCGCTCGGCGCGCGATATCGCATGCTCACCCAGCCCGAACGCTTCCGGGAAGACCAGAATGCCGGCACGGCGAGCGGACGCCGGCTCAAAGAAAAGCTGGCTCCGCATCGTCAGGCCATCGGCCTGATAAGTCAGTGTCTCATGCTGCATTTTGGCGCCCTCCGGCTGATACGCACCGCGTTTGATCATAGGGTGCAAGACATCGCAAGTGGGGCACGGCCGGCCTCTCACAGGCTTCCGTAACCAGGCGAAAGACGAACGAGCCGGGATCCGAAACGTTCAATCATCTCCAAAAGAGCCTGAGCATTCCTCCCGTGCGGCACCAAATCAATCGTTCCAAGGAAACAGATCGCTCAGCCTGATGGCGGTAGCGATGGACCCAGACAATCCCCCGCTGATCGCCAGCAGCTGCGGCACGATCATTGCAGCCGCGATCAACATCGGCTTCATCAGCGGGCATCGGGAGAGTTGCGGTGATCGTGGCAAGACGATGCGGCCATTCAGGGATTCAGGGAGGCTCCTTGGCCTCCCTTTACAGGGGGTTCGAGCTCTTGGAGAGGCCCGTTTCCCTCCCTCCGTCTCGCACGGTCGTAGTCCGACTGGTCGGGGAGAGCATAACCCGAGCCTTCTCCGCGTAAGGGTCTGAGCCCGAATAACCGCGTCATCCGTCCGGCCCTCGGGGCGATGGTATAGTTCCATTCGCCGTGGAAATCGGCGGGTTGGATGTTGAGAGCAGCCATCTCGGCGTCAGTGACCTTGATGCCCTTCGCATAGTCACTTTCATCGAGGCGACAGGCAACGGTGAGCCCGGTGTCCGTGGTGGTGCTGGCGATCAGTTGGACGATGACCAGGTAGCTAATCAGTGGCTTGCCGCGCCAGTTCTGAGTGATGAAGGAAAACAGCCGATGCTCTATTTTGTTCCACTTGCTGGTGCCGGGCGGGACATGACAGACGGTGATCTCGATGCCAAGTTCGTCCGCCAGCACTTGCAGTTCACGCTTCCATAGGCGCAGACGGGCGCCGTTGCTGCCGCCACAGTCGGCGTTGATCAGCATCTGCTTTGCATCCGGATAACGCGGAGCGCCGATCTCGTACCACCAGCGTCGGATGCTCGCGACGGAGAACTCTCCGGTGTCCGCGCTGATGCCGACATTGACGAAGCCGGCATTGGCGGAAACGTCGTAGATGCCATACGGCACCGCCTTGCCGAGTTCAGGAATGGCGAAGTCATGCACCCGGACCGGCTCCGGCTGCCCCTTGGGCCGCAACTCGCGGCCGCCGTTCTTGAAGTCTCCGACAAGCTCCTTTTTCTTCGTGTCGACAGAGATCACCGGCTGCCCGGCGGCCTGGAATGCTTTCACCGTGGCATTGATATGCTCGAACTGAGCGTTGCGGTCGGGGTGGTTGGCACCTTCGCGCGTCTTGCAGTTGGCCTGCAGGCTGAAGTTGAGACGCTTCAGCAGCCGGCCGACCAGCTTCTGACCGGCGATGAAGCCCCGCTTGGCCAGCGCCGCGGAGAGATGGCGCTGGCTCAGGCTGACCCACCGCAACGCAGCCTCCGGGTCACCGCGGATCGACGGCTCCACCAGCTCATTCAGAGCTTCCAAGATCCCGGGCTGCGTCTCGATCGCGGGCTTCTGTCCACCACCCCTGCGGCGAACCCGCTCGCTGCATCGCATCGCCCCGGACCGGAGGTCCGCTAGGCCGCGGCCTATGGTGCTTCGGGCAATTCCGGTGGTCCGCGAAACCGCAACAATTCCGCCGCGGCCGGCAGCGCGTGCTTCACTGGCCGCGAACAAGCGTCGGTCTCTTTCGTTGAGGAACGGTCCGAGTGCATTGTAGCGGGCCCGGATGGCATCTTGGTCGATCATCCGGTCAGGCTGGACGCCAAGACACCCGATTCGCATCGACTATTCCGGATTCGTTCGTTGCGTTGTTGCGGCACTCCGGAGTCTTTTCTACCGAGTTGCTTGTTCTGGCTCAGGCCCTAAGCGCGCATTAACCACCGACGAGGTGTGATGGAGGTCGGTCGTTAGTATGCAACTTTTTAGATCTTCGGCGTCGAGAGTTTTTTCAAGAATCTTATGCCACGTGGCATCGCTTGACTTCGCGAAAGCTCCGTATCGTCAGTAATTCAGTTCGAATACGATATTTGTTCGTGACATTTCGGCTCGACGAAGTCCAGTCTACGATCGTAAACGCGTTCCGCGCGGGTTAAATAGCAGCAGGTGTCGGCGGCCTCTGACTCCCGGGGCGCGGCCAGCATGATGCGCTGGACGCACTCTTCATCGGGATCTGCAGCAAGAAGGTGAGTTTCATACTATGCCGACCTGCATAGAGGCGGACTGCGGTAAGTACTTTGATACCGGGTCGTCGGGCCGGAGGCGACCAGCCTCCATTAGAGTAAGGGCCGCGACCACCCGTAATCGGTTTGCTCATAGAAGCGACGCGGAAGATATCGTCCGCCTTCATCGGCGCGTCGCTCTGCGGATCGCGGCTACCGACCGCTCACTCCTAGGCCACCTTTCCGTGACCGGTGATCCCGTTCCCCCGCCTTCGCCGCGCAACCCTGCCGGATACTTGCGGAGGCCGCAGGCGAACGCCGCCAGCTCACCGTGACTGGTCACCACCCCGCCTCCCTCATCGGCACGAGACATCAGTAATATCCGGGATGGCCCAGCCTTTGGGCACCATCCACGCTGAGTCTCGCTTAAGGGCGATCTTGAAGGTGCCGAACGGAACTTTCTTGCCTCACTCGGGCGCGCCACCAGCAGGCCAAAATGTGGGAGCTGGGCGCACGTCCACCAGCCTCGCTCGGCTCTGGCGGAGCCAAGGCAAATGCCAAGACGCGTATGAGCTGCTCGCCCCGGTCTGCGGCTGGTTCACCGAAGGCTTCGACACCAAGGATTTGCGGGACGCGAAGTCACTCCTCGCCGACCTGGGTTAAGTATCCCTACATGAAGCCAGATGAGGTGGAGACTAGGCAATTATATCACAAGCGGGCCTATTTGCACCCAGCCGGCGGCGTCTAACTGTGTCTATTCATCTATTTTTGGTCTACTTTTGGGGCTCCGGCATCCGTGTCCCCGAACCTTCACCATGCCGGTCATCGATCGAACTGGTTGGCATCCCCGAAAGCGGACACGTCGACCGGACGGCGTTGAAGCGGACTTCGGCTAAACGCGCAAGTCGCGCTAGAACCGGACGTTTACCGCCACCGAGGTTGTTACGGCCAAATGAACTGTCGGCTACGCGTCCAGTTCGTCGAGCAGCATCTTTGCCGCTTTAAGATCGGGGGTGGCGAAGCCCTCGGTGAACCAGCCGTAGACCGGGGCGAGCAGGTCGCGGGCTGCGGCGCAGCGACCCTGGTCGCGCCACAGTCGGGCGAGGCTCGCGGCGGCGCGCAATTCCCACAGCTTGGCTTCCTGCTCTCGGGCGATGCTGAGGGCTTCGCGATACAGCTCCTCGGCGGCTTCGGGATGGCCTTGCCGTAGCAGCAGCTGGCCTCTCTGCCGATCGAGCTCCGCAGCGAACCAGCGCTCCCCCGTCCTTTCGACGAGCTGCAACGCCTGATCCAACCGGGCCGCGGCTTCTTCGATTTGACCTGCGATCTCACATGCCGCGGCCAGGAGGGCGATATACAAGGGCATCCACACCGTGGCCCCGGTGGCGCAGTAAGCGCTCGAACCAGCACGTAGAAGAGACAGGCCCTCAGTCACATCGGCATGCTTGGCCTTGACCCACCCACGGTAGATCGCTCCCGTTGCACGGTAGAAAGGGAACCCCTGATCGGTCGCGATCGCAACCAAGCCGTCAACCCGCTGCTCCAGGCCTACGTCGTCGCCGATGATCGATAGCAGAAGGGCGTCCATCCCCATGCTCATGGCCAAGGTCGGCGGATGAGGCAGTCTCCGCGCCCCAGCAATCGCCTTGTTGCTCTGTGCCAATGCCTGGTCAGGAAAGCCGAGACAAAAGAGGACGATCCCCAAAGCCGCCTGTGCTGCCAACTGCGGGTGGATTCCGGTCTGACGCACGAGCGAGTGATGGGAGTTCGGATCATAAAGTGCGAGCACCGTTTCGAGGTGCGATCGGGACGACGCAAAGCTGCCGACCCACATCAGGTTTCGACCGGAGGAGTAGTGACCCATCACAAGCCCTGCGACGTCGTTCCGTCGATGGCTCAGATGCAGCAAGTCCTCGGCGAGAGACTGCGCCCGATCCAATTCGCCGCGATGCGCGTGGTAGCGGGACTGCCCGCACGGAACCTCAACGAACTCCGCGGGGGAACCGAGCTGTTCCCACAACTCCCGCGCGCGAGCGTAGGCTTGGCCCGTCTCCGGCGCAGCCGAACCCTTAACGACATTCAACACAGCGCCCAAAGCGCTGGAAAACTCGAGCTCCTTCTGCCGACGTTCGGGGATTTCGGGCAGCAGCGCCAGCTGGTCCAACCCCTTTTGAAATTGCGCAACCGCTTCCGCCATCGCCGAGCGGGCGACAGACCGGTGACCGGCCTTGTCCCAATAGGCGACAGCCCTTTCGACCAGACCGGCCTCGGCGTAATGCTGTGCGAGAAGCTCGGGCTGGGTTTCTATGACCTCGGGGGAATGGGTCTCGAGCGCGCCGGCGATCTGCGCGTGCAACTGCTGCCGGGCCTTGCGCAACAGGCTGCCGTGCGCCGTGTCCTGCACCAGCGCGTGACTGAAGGTATACACCGCATCGGGCGGCGCGCCGCGCTGAAACACCAGCGCAGAAGCGACGAGTTGGCCGAGAGCCATTTGCAACTCGCCCTCGGGAAGCCGGGATACCGCGCGCAGCAGCGCATAGGAAAACTTGCGCCCGATCGCCGCGCCGATCTGCGCCACGCCCCGCGCCGACACGAGGCGGTCGAGCCGCGCTAACAGTAAGGCGTGCAGGGTTGCGGGGATCGCGAGCGGCTGCAACGGGCGATCGAACACGTAGCGATCGTTCTCCTCGCGCAGCAAACCTCTCTCCAAGACGCTTTTGGTCAATTCCTCGACAAACAGCGGCACGCCGTCAGTGCGGTCGGCAATCGCGAAAACGACCTCGTCGGGCAACGTCTTGCCGCCACCGATCTGCGTTATCAAAGTGGTGCAGTCACGCCGGTCCAGACGGCGGAGAGCCAGCATACTGACCTGCGGCTGGCCGGCCCAGGGCGGCTGAAGTTCGGGGCGGAACGTCACGATCAGCAGCACCGGCAGGCTGCGGACATGCTCGACGGTCAGGTCGAGCAGCTCCCGCGAGGTGGGGTCGAGCCAATGCGCATCCTCCCATACCGTGACCACCGGCTTTTCGTGCGCCAGTCCCTCGAGTTGGCGGATCAACGCCTCCAGCGTCCTTTCCTTTTTCCGCTGCGGACTGAGATTTAGCAGAGGGTGGCGCTCAGAAGCCGGCAATGAGATGAGCTCGGCGAGGAACGCCACATCGTCGTCCAGTGGCGCGGTGCGGGCCAGCAAGGCCTCGAGTTTCTCCAACTTTGAAGCGGGAGGATCGTCGCGCGCAAACCCGGCGGCCCGGCTGAGTTGGTCGATGATCGGGAACAGCGCGCTGTCCTGGTGATAAGGCGAGCAGAAATAGCGCAGACGGAGATGCGGTTCGGCCTGCAAGCGTTCTTCAAGTTCCGCGGTGATGCGCGACTTGCCGAGGCCCGCCTCACCCGAGACCAGTACAATCTGGCCGTCTCCCGCCTTGGCGCGCGCCCACCGGCGCAGCAGCAGGTCGATCTCTTCGTCGCGGCCAACCAGCGGGGTCAATTTCGATCCGCGCAATGCCTCGAACCGGCTCGCCACGGCACTCTCACCCAGCACCAGCCAACGGCGTATCAGTTCGGTGTCGTTGTTCGTGTCCAGTGCGCCGAGCTCGTGGCAATCGAACAAATTGCCGATCAGACGCCAAGTGGTCGGCTCGATCGTCACGGTGTCCGGCTGCGCCGATGACTGCAGCCGTACGGCCAAGTCTGGGGTGTCTCCGACGATGCCGTGATCCGCGACCTCGCCGGCGCCGACGAGGTCGCCAACGATGACCATTCCTGTCGCTACGCCGACCCGGCACCGCATCGGCACGTCGGCATCGGGGCTCAGGGTCCTGACCGCCGCACACAATTCGAGCCCGGCGTGGATAGCCCGCTCGGCGTCGTGCTCGTGGGCCGCGGGATAGCCGAAAAGGACGAGGACGCTGTTCCCGAGGCGGCTGGCGACAAAACCGCTGTGGCGACCGACGATCTCCGAGACGCAGTGCTGAAAGGCAACGATCGCTTCGTGCAAATCCTCCAGACCGATCCCGTCGGCTCGCGCTGCCACGCCGATCGCTTCGCACGACATGGCGGTGATTTGCCGACGTTCGGCTGCATCATGCTTCGTGACCCGAGTTCCGTTCGGCGGATTCCAGCGACTGCTGCCGCGCGACTTGGGTCACGTCTTCCGTCACCTCGGAGAGCGTGGCCTCTCGGCCGATCGGTTCGGATACATTCTCGGAGGGATTGGTCGCAGGGCTGGGCGAGGCGGGAACGGCCAAGGGCGCAGCAACCTGTCGCGCGTTGACGCCCGCCCCAAGCTCGTGGATCTCGCCAGTGAACTGGTAGCCTCGCCCAGCGACCGTCTGGATCAGGTCGCGGTCCGCTCCGAGGGCCTTGCGTAGCGCCCAAATCTCGCTCTGGAGCCGGTTTTCCTCGACGATCCGGCCCGGCCAGATCCGGCTCAGCAGCTCGTCCTTGCCGACCACAGCTCCTGGCGCCTCGAGCAACGCCAACAACAGGTCGAAGGCGCGTCCGCCAAGCCTTATCGGCCGGCCGCCGGCGAGCAATTGCCGGCGATGCGGCAAGATGCCGAAGCGGCCGAATTCGATGATCGCCGGCGGGTCAAACAGGCGAGCCATGACCCAAATTATAGACCATATTGTCGGAGAAAATCACAGATTTTCGCAGGCCAGGGGCAGGCAGCGCTAAAGCCTTTGCGCAGCGCGGCATCTTATCCCCGACTGTCGATTCTCATCGGTGATCCTGCTTTGTCGGACGTGGCGCAAAGCTCGTCCTTGCTGACCACCGCCCCGAGCCCTCAGTCGGCGCTATCAGTACCGAAGGCGCGGCCGCCGAGCCTTGTCGGCAGTCCGTCGGCGAAGCACCCGAAGCGGCCGAACTCTATCATCGCTGGCGGGATCGGGAGAGGTGAACTACGGGCAAATGATTGCAATCTTAGATTTTCGGAGAAAAACACAGATTTTCGGATTAGACGCCGTTTGGAGGCCGCATTATCGATATGAGCGTCCGGGCGCAAGCAGCCGCGGGAGTTACTGGTGTTCTAACGGAACGGGGGCATCAGCTTATTGAATAGTGGAGAGCAATATCAATGGCTTTCAAGGATGAGGTAGTCCAACCGGCAGACGGAGATTTTTCGCCATTCAAGCAGGGGTGGTACTGTAAGACCGACGCCGGTGCTATTCTGAATGAAAATCTGGCGACACTTGACCAGCCGGGGCCGCGCGCGCCGTCACAGTCACATCGGCGCATAACAGAGTAGCGTCTGATCGCCGCTTCCGAGGCGTTTCTGTGACAGGCTCCAGATCGCTCCGTTGGCGATTCGTTAACCAAGAAAGCGGAGGCTATGATGCCTTATACAGGCAAGGAGAGCAGGATAATACTGAGCTTTGCGAATGCCGGTGGTGGTGATCTGTTTGCTCATTGGTTGCGCGACAGGCTGATGAAGGACCTGGATTACTACTCAGACAACGCGGTCTATCTCGATAACATCGCCAGCCGCAACGCCCGCGGCGGCAAGGTCGCGCCGGACCTGCGCGACCCCGCCAAGGGCTTCAATTCCACGACCGGCAAAACTGCGGACGGTTCGTACGTGTCGATTGGTGCGCAGAACAAGAACTGGTTCAAGATGTGGCAGACGGCACTGAAGCAGGCGATGGTCCTGATCCAGATTCAGACCCCGGAATATTTCGACAGCACGGCCTGCGCAGACGAAATGAAGAAGATCAGCAAGGAGCTGAAGGCCGACAGTAAGCTCGAAGTCCTTGCCATCACGGTTGACAATACTTGTGCGGCGATGGCCATCGGTCCGCAGCCGCCGCACACGACGCCGATGCCGTTGAAAAAGATTCCCGGAACCACCGATTCGTTCAGTCCGGTCAAGCTCCTGAAAGACTCCTGGATAATCAGCGACAGCGACTTTCAGAAGGTGAGCAACTTTATGAAAGCCTACGGCTGCCACCTCGGGTTCTAAACTTGAATTGCAGACACCCGTGACCGCAGCAGGATGCCACCGCACCGCCCCAGCCGGCTTCGGCGCCCGCCAATCGGCCCGCAGTCGCTCTTCTTCGCGGTTGCCTAAGTCCCCGGCCTCGGCCCGCTTCCGAAATAGAAGCAATGGCGGCCAAACGTCAGATCGTCGCGCCCACGAGGCCAGGCGCCTGCCGCCCATCGGGCGATTGCTCTCGGCGTAGCGAATGGACAGGCCGTCGATTGAGCGGACCTGTGGTTGGATCGATTGTCTTGATGTTGTCGTCATGGGATCGTTCCTCAAACCTTGTGGTCAGGCGGTGACCAGCGCCCGGCGCCTCAGGTTCGGTGTCCGGGCTGAAGACCGTCGAAGATCGCTTGCGAGGTAACGGGCAACGAGCCGGACGGGCATCAGGCAATAGCACCAACAATCTAGGCGCTCGATCCAACCGAGGAGGCTACCTTCCAGTGCCATACAATGACGATCCGTGTCTGAATGAGTTCGTCGAACTTCCAACATCAGCTCATTGGGCCCGATGTAAAACTACTTTCATACAACTTAATTGTGAATTGACTGTCCGGATATGAAGGAAATGGGCGATCGCATCATCGATCACTACGAGCGCCACGCCCGTGGCTGCTTGTGTACTTCACGTGACCGGGGTCGACTTGTCCCCAACAATTCGTTGTCTCGCGAACGTGCCACTTTTACGACGAGTGCGAGCACCGCGACTTCCCTGCCGCCAAAGAAATTCTTTGGATATGCGAAAAAGGTGACCGGCGTCACTCCGGATTGGGCCACTACTGCATACAACAGAAAACGCGACTAGAGATGGGCTCTGGTCAAGAACAAATGAGGAGATGCTAATGTTTAGGTTTCTAGCTCCTGCGCTGGTGATGGTTCCGTTGCTGAACGGGGTTCCAACGCAAGCGGCGACCATCGCGATGAACGATCCACTTGGGATTCTCAAAAGCCACGCACCGATCGTCAAAGTTGAAGAAAGGTGCGGTAATGGCTATTTCCGTGACGGATACGGCCATTGTCGTTATTGGTATGGCGGCGAGTTGGCGCATCGCCCCCACGAAGGGTGCCCACCGGATCGGCATTTCGTGCATTGGATGAATCACGAAGGGGGATTTTGCAAGTCGGACTATTAGGATCACCTGATGCAGGTCGACCGGCGGCGCATTGCCACGGTCGACATCGCTCAGGGCTTGCAGATCGGGATCTCGTTGGCGGCCACGCGCCGGCACGACAGGCGCTTCCGAACGTAGTGAGCCGCCGGCGAACCTACTTCCGCCCCCTCAGCTCGACTTTCAGCATCTTAGGCGGCGAGACACAGAGTTTACACGAGTTGATTTAGCAAGGTGACCGGGATTTCTATGCGTTCGGAACCCGACCGGGACATCGAAAAACTCGGCGGCGACCACTCGAGGTCGTGGCGCAGGCGGGATATATTAAGGCCTGCGGGGTTCGGCCCCTGAGGTCAGAACACTGTCTCGTGTGCAATGCTAGCCTCTCAGCGACGCTAGTTCCCGGGGTGATTAGCGGACAGCTGTCGCAGTAGGCCTATTCGGGTGAGTTCTAAGATGGTCATCAAGGGCGAGGAGCGGTGGCCGAACAATGCGTCGCAGCGGCCGCAGAATGTGGATGCCATGGTCGCGGAACTTGGTCGCGACGAACGAGCGAAATCTCTGACCGCGCCGTCGCGGCGGCGCAACGTTTGGGCGGCCGCTGCAGGGGCCGGTGCGTTGGCGTTGATCGGGGTGGTGGACTATTTTCAGCTGCCCACGTCACTCCCTGATGCCAGCGAGCACGAGGTCGCGACTGGTATCCTGAGCGATGGCTCGACAGTGCAGGTGGAGATGACACATGCCAAAATTCGCGCACCGCAGAAGGCATCGGATGATACGGAGCGGCCCCCAACCGCCGAGCATGATCAGCCCGTGATCGCGCTCGGGTCCGAAGCTTTACAGTCACCGCCAGCCGAACAACCGAAGCGGGAAGCGGGCCTTGTGCTACCCCAGGAATTGCAATCGTCGCGGCAGATCAAAGGAGAGGCGGACGCATCTCTGGTCGATGGCTGGCCGATCGTCGATGGAAGAACGGTCCACCTGTCAGGTGTCGAAATGATCGCGCCCGATAAGGCTGATCAGGTTGATCACTGGATCAAAGCCCATGGCCGCTATTTGGAATGCAGCCCAGCCGGGGCCAGCACCTATCGGTGCCTGACGACGCAAAAGCTGGACGTTGCGCAGGTCCTGTTGCTTAACGGGGTGGCACGCGCGACCCCGGACGCGGAGCCGCTTTATCGCGAAGCCGAAGAGCAGGCTCAGGCAGCAAGGCGTGGGCTATGGCACTGATGCGCGTTGCTGTCATTGTATTGGCAGGTTTTTTACTTGGGGCATGCTCGCCGAGGATAACGACGCCTGTGCTGACGCCTGTCCTATCGTCGGAGACCGAGGCCAACATGATCGCGAATCTGCGGGATGGGAGGGTCGAGTTGCGTTGTGGCGCCGCGTGCGCGGAAACCTGGCGCGCTAACCTGCTTACACTGAACAACCGCTACGTCGCGAAGGACTGGCTGCACCTAGGAGCATTGGTCATGCAGATCGGATATCAGAACGACCTGGCCTACTATTATCTTGGTCAGTCCGCGGAGGGTCTGGGATCACCCAAAGCCGCTTTGAAGTTTTATCGCATAGCCGGTGCCTTGGCGAGCCGAAACGATCCGCAGTTCAAGTGCAATTCCGGTGGCCACGACTTCTGCAACGGTATCAGTCTTCCGCGGGATCTTGATCTTGCCATGCAGACTGCTCCGAAACATGACGTGCCACAAACACATATGTCGACACGGAAGCCACCCGCGATCTTTTCTGGGAGCTATCCGGCACAAACGCGAGCCGAAGTGGTTGTCCCGCTACCGCCGCTGGAACGGGACGAGGCGTGGATCGAACCGCCACCCGTTACTCAGTAAAGCGTGCCATCACCGCCCAAATCGAGCAACCCAAGCCAGCAGCCGCGGAGGCAGCATGACCGGTCCCACAAGTCCCGAGATGGAGCAACTGCTGCGGCGGCTAGAAACGATCGTGCCAATCGTCCGTCAGCAGCAACACGATGCAAACCGGGCCGCCGAAACCGCCTATTTCGCCGCTAAAGGCAAGTCTGAGAGAGTTGCCGACCAGAGCCCGCTGCGGGTTTTGTCCATCGGGGAGCTGATCGAAATCGACTACCAACGGGTCAAGACACCAGAAGCTTGCGAACTGCATTCCATCGGCCTGGCCGTCGCCACCTTCGGAGGTTGCGACGCTATCAGCGACATCGGCTGGATGCTCGCCGATCGAGGCTGCCAAGACGCCCAATTCGTCTGGTCGCGATGGGACGGGATGGCAAACCACTGGCTTTAGCCGCTAACGCCAGCGGCTTTGGGCAATCGTCGGACAGCATGCGCAGGAGAGTCGCAACGCTAAACCAGCCCCGCGGCGGGCGATCAACGGTGTTGGCCGGGTCGAGCGACGGAAGTGTCGGTTCGGAGGGAGAACCGCTGCCCCCCACCCGACGTATGAAGGGTTTCATAGTGGTGGCGCACACGCCGGCCTAGGGTGCCCCATCGGTTTTGCCAGCTTGACTTGAGGCCAGATGGCCTGCGTGGCCCCCCAATTGACCGAATCCGCTGGGAAGATATTGTTCACGGTCTCGGTTAACCGGATGGCCAAGAGGACTGCCACTGACGCCCGGTAGAGCGCGGAGGCGCTTGTGTCATGGATCCTGTTGGAGATCAAGACGTTCGGAATGCCCAACCATCTGCGGGGCAAACCATCGGTGATATTGATATCGTGCCTGCTGGCGTGGGCCTCGATACCGTTTTAAGTAGTGGCAACATGGCCTTTGTCGGTGGATCAGACAACGACACTGATATTACTGGCAGAACAGATGAATTCTCCGCAGGACGCGAAGGCTCGCCCCGGCTTTCCCCTCTAATGACAGCGGTCGCTGCGGCCCTGATCGCAGTGATTGCTTCACACACTGCGCATCGAGCCATGAATGCACAGGCGG
The DNA here is from genome assembly GCA_963832865.1 of uncultured Pseudomonadota bacterium. Classification (GTDB taxonomy): domain Bacteria; phylum Pseudomonadota; class Alphaproteobacteria; order Acetobacterales; family Acetobacteraceae; genus Rhodopila. The sequence continues at coordinate 16,577 of CAWHWH010000060.1, read as the reverse complement.
CGCCTGAAGTGATGCGCGCAGCATGGTCGGGGTTTGAGCAACCAATGGGCCACCTTTGCACGTTCGGTTCACCGCTGCGTGAGCGATTTGCCGCCGTGGTGATGTCTGGGCGGTTCGAGACGGGTTTTGGGCGAGCCAGCCCAATCTATTCACTGGTGTTCACCGCCAATGACGGCACGCCCGAGATCACGAAGCTCGGCGTGGCTGTCGACGACCGGGAAATTGCACACTTCGATGTCGCGTCTCACGTACCGGTGGCATCGGGAGCGTCTGCCGTAGTGGCGCTCAATATAGAAACGCTCGGCACGCTGTTCGAGGCCACAGACAATGGCAAGGTGCTCCATGTTCTAGTGCTACCCGCGCGTGTGTCCTACGATTTCGACCTCAGTGGTTTCGCGACAGCAGCGGACGTTTTCACTAGCTGCATGCTGCACAATGCGCCCTAGCTGCCATGACGCCGTCGGCTATCCTTAATCATCAATTTATGTCGAGCGCAGCATGATGAATAGCGTTTTATCGCTCACTGGCGCGGCGCACAGGTATCGCCGCAAGAATTTCGCAGCTGAAATCCGCGTCGGTGAGCGATAGAACGCTATTGGGCTAACCCGCTCGCACCTTAGCCGTGGCACGGCTCGGAGGGGGTGCGATATGAGCGATATAAGCACTACCAGCGCGAGTGTGGCACAGATTTTGGGTCAGCGGGCATTGTATGGTTTTGGGATGATTGAAATATCGGGAGGATTCACCCAACGTTGCAAACCGGCCGCGACTTGCGGTTGAGTGGGTCGGGGCGACAGTGTCAGGAACCTCGCTTTTGGCTGGTCTGCCCGACAACTTTTCGCGCAAACCGTGGCGATTATAGGACGCGATCGACGGATGATCCAATCTCCCAGTGGCAGCCAGCACACTTGTTGTCGTGAGGGCGCCGGGGCACACGGCTCCCGCTGCGCGGGTTAGTCCAAATTGATTCATGTGAAGTCGGCATTGGACTAAGCCGCAGTGGCGGCAGTACTTGGCGCCATTGTCACTGTCCGGATGAGGTTCATCACTCAGTATACAGCCCCCTCGCTGGTAACCAAGCAAGGCCAGGGCTCCGCCCTGGACCCGCCAAAGGCCGAGGCCTTTGGAAACCATTCATGTCGATGATCGAGATCCAGTATGAACGTTGCGGCCGTCGAAGACGGGGCGCTAGCCCGCAGATCGCGCCGTCTGGGGCAGATAATCGGGTCCGGGGGGATCAGCATGGAATGGCTGCCTGCAGCACGTTCCGTCTGACAAGGGAGACCCCAATGACGACGAACCTTCGCCAACGCATGACCGACGACGTGCAAGTACGGAACCTGTCACTTCCGACGCAGAGTTCTTACGTTCAGCAAGTTTCCATGTTCGCCCGACATTTCGACAAATCCCCGGAGGTCTTGGGGATCGAAGACATCCGCAACTACCAGCTCTATCTGACCAATCAGAAGAAGCCAAATGCCAGCTCGATCAAAGTCGCTGTCTCGGCAATCCGATTTCTATGTCGCGTTACCCTGGGACGGCCATGGGATTTCGACGAGATCGTGCCCAGCCCAAGAAGCCTCGGACCTTGCCGATCATTCTCAGTCCCGAAGAGATCGTGCATTTTCTCGGCTGTGTCGCGAACTCATCGGCATGTCGAAGATGGAGCCGATGCCCGAGGCAGCGGACAAGGACTATCGCGACATCTACGAAGAACTCACTGGCGTCTCACTCTGCCAGTGCCCTGCTTGCCGCACGGCCATACGGTGTTGCTCCGCGCCCTTCGGCCGTTCACCCAGGTTCCATTGATCATCGACACGTCATGACGACACAGCAAGCTTTGCGTACCGCTTCCGCACCGCGTTGAATTGCCCAATCGCCCGGGCAACGAGGGAGCCGTCGCCATTGGTCTCAAGCGTTGTGCTGTTACCTTGCTATTTCGGTCTTGGCGCGGTGCTGCTGCGGCCAGTCATCAAAGCAGATGATCGCTTTTGGCGGTCGCCATGCCTGCAGCAGGCCGGCCAAGCACTCCATTTACCTCATTCCGGCCAGCGCGGGACCATTCAATCCCCATAGCCCCGGCACCGTGCGAGCGGCTCAGTCCAACGGCATCACAGCCGGTGAGGCCAGCCGATGATGCCGTCGCCATGGAAGGCAAAGGCACCGCCCTTCGGAGGTGCCAGCACATCCGGAAAAACCTGCGCCAACGCTTGCCGCTTCAGATCGATATCGGCACGCGCACATCGCATCGTCGTGTTGAGGCTTGCGTGACCGAGCCACTGGCTGATGGTGGCAAAGTCGACGCCTGCCTTGAGCAGATGGATCGCCGTGGTGTGGCGCAGAGAATGCGGATGGATCCGTTTGCCTGCCAATGTGGGGGCCATGGTGGGTGGTGCCGGCCGCAACGTACTTCTGCAGGAGATATCGAGTGCGAGCACCGCGACTTCCCTGCCGCCAAAGAAATTCTTTGGATATGCCAGAAAGGTGACTGGCGTCACTCCGGATTGGGCCAATACTGCATACAACAGTAAACGTGACTAGAGATGGGCTCTGGTCAAGAACAAATGAGGAGATGCTAATGTTTAGGTTTCTAGCTCCTGCGTTGATGATGTTTCCGCTGCTGAACGGGCTTCCAACGGAAGCGGCGACCGTCGCGATAAACGATCGACTTGGTATTCTTGAGAGCCACAGCCCGATCGTCAAAGTTGAAGAAGGGTGTGGTAATGGCTATTTCCGTGACGGATACGGCCATTGTCGTTATTGGTATGGCGGCGAGTTGGCGCATCGCCCCCACGAAGGGTGCCCACCGGGTAGGCATTTCGAGCATTGGATGAATCACGAAGGCGGATTTTGCAAGTCAGACGACTAGGGTCACCTGCCGCGGGTCGACCGGCGGCACGTCGCCACGGTCGACATCGCTCAGGGCTTGCAGATCGGGGTCTCGCTGGCGGCTACGCGCCGGCACGACAGGCGCATCCGAACGTAGTGAGCCGCCAGCGAACCTACTTCCGCTCCGTCAGCTCGACTTTCAGCATCTTAGGCGGCGAAACACAGAGTCTACACGAGTCGATTTAGCAAGGTGACCGGGATTTCTATGCGTTCGGAACCCGACCGGGACATGGAAAAGCTCGGCGGCGACCATAAGGAGCGGCGGACCGCGGCGATCGCGTCGCTGAAGGTCGGTTGTTATTTGTTGTGCAAAGCGGCGGGATGGGCGCGGACAACAGTGATGGGTTTCTGCATCTGCGCCCACACGGTCGCCAGGGAGTGGAGACCGAGCAGCGCCGGAGCCGTGCGCAGGATGGCCAGATCCGACCATTGGCGTTGCGTCTCGACGCCCAGGTGCTCATGCACCTCTTGGAGGGTTGTCTCGATCCGCCAGCGGCAAATGAAGCGTTTCAGGATCGCGGTGGGTTCGAGGTCAAGTTGGTGTTCCCGCCTCGCCAATCGGGCTGGGCGCCCTCCGACCCAACCATGCCGAAATGCTTAAGCGGCTTGGTTACGCGACCGGGCAATTCGGCAAGAACCATCTCGGCAACCGCAACGAGTTCCTGCCGACCGTCCATGGCTTCGATGAATTCTACGGCAACCTCTATCACCTGAACGCCGAGGAGGAACTCGAACGTCCCGACTATCCCAAGCCTGCCGATTTCCCGAACTTCGCCAAAAACTATGGTCCACGGGGCGTGATCCATGGTTTCGCCACAGATACGGACGATACGACGGTCGAACCGCGCTGGGGCCACGTCGGCAAGCAGAAGATCGGGGATACCGGACGGTTACGAAGCAGCGAATGGAAACGATCGACGACGATATCGCGGGACGTTCCGCGGATTTTATCGACCGAGTGCATCAAGCCGGAAAACCTATTTTCATGTGGGTAAACTTTACTCACATGCACTTGCGCACCCACCCCAAACCGTCGAGCGTCGGGCAGTCCGGGCGCTGGCAGGATGCACGACGTGATGATCGGCCACGACGGAAATGTCGGCACGGTACTCGCCAAGCTCGATGAACTTGGGCTGACCGAGAATACGATCGTTATGTACGGAACCGACAACGGACCGCACGCGAACACCTGGCCGGACGGAGCAACCACGCCGTTCCGCAGCAAAAAAGACACCCTGGGAAGGTGCGCTTCGAGTTCCCTACATGATTCGATGGCCGGGCAAGATCAGGGCGCGAACCGTGTCGAACGAGATCGTCGGCCACCACGACTGGAAGCCGACGCTGCTCGTCGTGACCGGAATGCCGGCATTAAGGAGCGATTACCGGCCGGGTATACAGTGGGCGACCGCACGTTCAAGGTGCACCTCGATGGTTACAACCTGCTCCCGTACCTGACTGGGCAGGAAGCAAAAAGCCCACGCCTTGGCTTCATCTACTTCTCCGATGACGGCGATCTGATGGCGCGGCGCTTCGACAACCGGAAAATGGTATTCTTGCAACACCGATCGCCTGGCACGCTCGCGCTGTGGGGCGAACCGTTCGTCAATACCCGGATACCCTGAATTTACAATCTTTGCACCGATCCTTACGAGCGAGCGACTGTCACGTTCCGACACCTACTGGGACTGGTGGCTCGATCATGACTATCTGATATCCCGGCGCAGACTCTGGTGCAGGAGTTCCTCGCGACCTTCAAGTAATACCCGCCGCGGCAGGAGGCGGCGAAACGTAAGATGTCGCTGCCCCAAGCGGGCCAACTTGCTGTTGGCTCGCAGGCTGGGGTCTGGCGGCGAAGGCCGCATCGCGCTGGCTCGTCTTCGACGCCGCAGCCGGCGGATCCTCGGCGCGACAGTCGCGTCGCATCGGGATTCTGCGAGCTACATGCCGTAGTTGGAGCTTCGGCGTGTAGGACGGTGCCTGACTGCTGCCGTGACCTAAGATAATCTAGTGGAATGCGTACGAAGAGACTGCTAGTCTGCGTCGGGTAAAATAGCCCGGAGCGGGAAGATGGCTTGCCTACTCGAGGTCGCGGCAGCCGGCTGCGTGGCACGGGCGAGATACATTAAGGCCTGCGGAGTTCGGCCCCTGAGGTCAGAACACTGTCTCGTGTGCAATGGTAGCCTCTCAGCGACGCTAGCTCCCGTGGTGTTTAGCGGACAGCCGTCGCGGTAAGCCTGTTTGGGTGAGTTCAAAAATGGTCAAGGGCGAGGAGCGATGGCCGAGCTATGCGTCGCAGCGGCCGCAGAATGCGGATGCAATGCTCGCGGAACTTGGTCGCGACGAACAAGCGAAAGCTCCGACCGCGCCGTCGCGGCGACGCAACCTTTGGCTGGCCGCTGTGGGGGCCGGTGCGTTGGCGTTGACCGCGATGGTGGCCTATCTTCAACTATCCTCGTCAACGCCCGCTGGCAGCGAGCACGACGTCGTGACCGGTATCCTGAGCGATGGCACGATTGTGCAGGTGGAGATGCCAAAGGCCAAAAATCGCGGGTCGCAGAACGCATCGGGTGCTACCGAGCGGCCGTCAAGCGCCGAGCATGATCACCCTGAGATCGAGCTTGGGTCAGAAGCTTTACAGTCACCGCCAGTCGAACAACCGAAGCCGGAAGCAAGCCTCCTGCTACCCCAGGAACCGCAATCGCCGCAGCAGATTAAAGGAGCGGCGGACGCATCTCTGGTCGATGGCTGGCCGATCATCGATGGAAAAACAGTCCACCTGTTAGGTGTCGAAATGATCGCGCCTGAGAAGGCTGATCAGGTTGACCACTGGATCAAAGCCCATGGCCGCTATTTGGAATGCGACCCAGCCGGGGCCAGCACCTATCGGTGCCTGACGAGGCAAAAGCTGGACGTTGCGGAGGTCCTGTTGCTTAACGGGGTGGCACGCGCGACCCCGGACGCGGAGCCGCTTTATCGCCAAGCTGAAGAGCAGGCTCAGGCGGCAAGGCGTGGGCTATGGCATTGATGCGCGTTGCTGTCATTGTATTGGCAGGTTCGTTACTTGGAGCATGCTCGCCGAGGATAACGACGCCTGTGCTGACGCCTGTGCTATCGTCGGAGACCGAGGCTAACATGATCGCCAATCTGCGGGATGGGAGGGTCGACTTGCGTTGTGGCGCCGCGTGCGCGGAAACCTGGCGCGCTAACCTGCTTACACTGAACAACCGCTACGTCGCGAAGGACTGGCTGCACCTAGGAGCATTGGTCATGCAGATCGGATATCAGAACGACCTGGCCTACTATTATCTTGGTCAGTCCGCGGAGGGTCTGGGATCACCCAAAGCCGCTTTGAAGTTTTATCGCATAGCCGGTGCCTTGGCGAGCCGGAACGATCCGCAGTTCAAGTGCAATTCCGGTGGCCACGACTTCTGCAACGGTATCAGTCTTCCGCGCGATCTTGATCTTGCCATGCGGACTGCTCAGAAACATGATGTGCCACAAACACATATGTCGACACGGAAGCCACCCGCGATCTTATCTGGAAGCTATCCGGCACAAACGCCAGCCGAAGTGGTTGTCCCGCTACCGCCGCTGGAACGGGACGAGGCGTGGATCGAACCGCCACCGGTTACTCAGTAAACACTATCCGTATTTTTCCGTCGTCCAAACGCCGCTACAGGATCTTGCGGGAACCGAGCATCTGAAGCTGCTGGACGAGGCGGTGACAGTGCCGTCCCCCGCGACGAACGCGATCGGGGAGGCTACCCGAAAGGCCGAGGTCGTGGTGTCCATCGGCGTCAATGAGCGTGACGGCGGCAGTCTCTACAACACCCAGCTGCTGTTCGACGCCAATCGCGCCTTGATCCAGCGTCGCCGCAAGATTACGCCTACCCATTACGAGCGCATGATCTGGGGCCAGGGCGAAAGGGTCGGGCCTGGCGACAGCAAGGTTGGCCGCATCGGCCGGCTTGCGTGTTTCGAGCACTACAATCCACTCGCGCGCTATGCGATGATGGCCGACGGCGAGCAGATTCATTCGGCCATGTATCCGGGCTCGATCTTTGGCGAGCGGTTTACCCAGACGATGGAAATCAATATCCGGCAGCATGCGATGGAGTCCAGGTGCTTTGTCGTCAACGCGACGGCTTGGCTGGACGCCGACCAGCAGGCGCAAATCATGAAGGACACGGGCTGCGAGATCGGCCCGATCTCGGGTGGCTGCTTCACCGCGATCGTGGCGCCCGACGGCATGCTGCTGGGCGAGCCGATCCGCTCGGGTGAGGCCGCGGTCATCGCCGATCTCGATTTCAGGCTGATCGACAGAAGCAAGCAGCTCATGGACTCGCGCGGCCATTACAGTCGGCCGGAATTGCTCAGTCTGCTGATCGACCGAACCCCGACCGCGCACGTGCACGAACGGACCGCGCACGCCGCCAATGGCGAAGCACGGTTTCCCCTCGTGAGCAAGGAGACGCACAATCTCGTCTGAAGACAACAAACCGGACAAGAGTGGGCTTTCGGGCGGCGTTGCAATAACGGTTGCCCTCGCGGGCTCGTTTCGCCGGTCTGCCGCCGCGGCGGCCAAGAACGATGTTACTCCGGCCGTTCTGCACCGATGTTTCCGTTTGATCCGTCAATACGTACCGACAGGTCTGATTTGGAATGGGCATAAGCGACACTCAAGGAGGACCGACCCCATGAAACGAATTGTTCTTGCGCTCGTCGGGATTGGCGCGCTCGCCGACACAATCGCCACCACGGCTCCCGTCTCTGGACAATCGGACGACGAGGCTGCGCCGATCTACGGAGTCAAACTGCCTCAAGGATATCGTGACTGGCACTTGATCTCAGTCAAGCAGCTAGGAAGAAAAAAGGAAAGACCTTCTTCAAATCGCCACTTGCTCAGATATGTTTTCATCCAGGGTGGGTCGGCTGAAGGCCGATGGCAAACTAAATAGCACCTGGGCTGGTTACTGTTCGGCGGCTCGCGTATCCAATATCAACCGCGATTGGCAGGCGCATTTCCACGCACCGGAGCGCGGCTCATTGGCCCGAGATAGAAGGGCCGCCGTTCATTTGGGAAATTTCGGATGAAAGTGTCAGAACCATTCGACCGCATCATCATCGGCACCGTGGTAACATCGGATTCTGTGTGCCGGGCGGCTATGTTGCGCTCCGTGGGGAAATCATCGCCGTGATTGGCGCGGGAGTGTCTCCACCGGCAGCCGAAACGATCGATTACGGCGAGAATCTCGATTCTGCCCGGACTGGTTGATGGCCATATGCATACTTCGTCATCGACCGGCTGGCCTGGCATCGAAACGGCGACGCGATGCGCCGCGGCCGGCGGCGTGACGACCCGCTGCGACATGCCTTATGACGTGCCCAAACCAGTCACCGATGCAGCGATACTTGCGGACAAAATCGGCTGAGTGGACCGCACCGCGCACGTCGACATGGCGCTCTACGGCACCATCACGAAAACGGACGGTGTAGGCGCCATTCCAGAACTTGCGGCAAGTGGCATTTCCGCGTTCAAGCTTTCCACCTACGAGTATGACGCAGTTCGATTTCCTCGGATCGACCAGCCGACCATGCTGGCCGCATTTCATGCCATCGCAAAAACCGGGCTGCCGGTGGCAATTCACAACGAAGAGCAGGAGTTGGTGGAAGCTCTCACTGCCGAGGCACGTGCGGCCGGGCGCACTGACCCGATCATGCATTGTCGCACCCGACCACGCTCGCCGAAGCACTTGCGGATGGCATTATATTCGAAATGGCGCTCGAGACAGGCGCCCACGTTCACATCGCGCACTCGTCGATCGCGCGCGGTTTCGAGCTTGCGGAATCGTTTCGTGGACTGGGAGCGAAGACGACCGGAGAAGCGTGCATCCAGTATCTGTGCATGACCGAGGACGACGTGGTTCGCCTGAAAGGTTTCGGCAAGTGCAACCCCCCGTTTCGAACGGCGGCGGAAGTGGAACGCGTGTGGGCGTCGCTCATTGCCGGGAAAGTCGCCTACATCTCCACCGACCATGCACCATGGCCGCGGGAGCGAAAGCTGGGAGATGATATCTTCGCTTGCGGCGCAGGACTGACGGGTCTGCAAAGCTTCGCGCCGCTGATGTACTCGTTGCTGCAAGAGCGAGGTTTGTCGCCCACATTGATGGCAATCTATTGCGCCGAGCGGAGCGCAAAGCTGCATGGAATTTGGCCTCGGAAGGGTGCTATCCGCGTCGGCTCAGACGCCGATTTGCTTGTGCTCCAGCCCGGCAATTTCCTGTTTGACGAGGCAAGTATCGTGGATCGACCCGAGATGAGGTGGTCCGCTTATCACGGCCGGCCCATGCGTGCCCGCGTTGCAGCCACGTATCTTCGGGGCAGGTTGATCTGGGACGGTGCGGCGGTATTGTCGCGACCGGGCGATGGACGGTTTGTCCGCCGAGCCGGCTAGGACAATCGAAACGGCCGATGTCTCCGAATCCAGCCAGGAGCCTGCTCCTACAGCACTGGGTTTTTTCGTCCTCGATGATGAGGGGGCGTTTGCCATCGCATGGCCAGCCCTGCCGCTTAAACGCTTCGACATAATCACGCAGCAGGTCGCGTGAACGATCAGGCGACACCCAATAGATTCGAGAGATCGAGGGCGCCGGCTTCATGGACTAGCCCCGCCGCGTCGCGACAGATGCGGGGTCAGTCAGCTCCGGCCGATCGTAACGCGCTCCTGTCATCCCCGAATGTCTGGACAGTCCCGTCTCAGTGTGGGTTCGCCGGTCGAGCACTTGCGGCCACGCTAAGAGTGTGTCGCTATGCCAGGCGATACGCATGTCTGGACGCATGGCTCGTTGCGAGACTTTTCGATGCAGTTTGCTGCACTGCAAAAAAGAGGTTGCCGCAAAATCTAGACGCTCCTAAGGTGCAGTTTCAGGCAGTCTAGTCTCAAACAGTCTATCCAATCACGCATCAATCGCGTCGCCCGAACCAAGGCATCCGCCTCGGCTGGCGTCAGGGCAAAGCTCTTGCCGTGGGCTATGGGATGGCGGATCAGCCGCTCTATTTCCGTGAGTTCACGTTCGGTCTCGTCGTCAGGCTTTCCAAGAACGTGCAGTTTCCGGGCGATCAGGATTTTGTCGGAGAAAAAGAGCGAGCTGTAAATGTCACGGTCCATGCCTGATCCGATCGCCCTGTTCCAAATCGTGCGCGCTCTCCTCGCCTCTTCCTTTTCTAGCAAGTCGAACGGCTCGACGTTCGGACCGACGAGGGGTTTCAACACGTCAGTAAGTAAAAGCTCCAGGTGAATGAACAACCCAAAGAGGATTGTTCTGACAGGCAGCCGCTGAAGGTCGCTCCGCGTCACCAATCCCCGAATTTCGGTGCCGTCGAGCACAAGCCGGCAAGGGCACGTGTCCGCGGTTACGACAAAGTCGATCAGGGGGGCGTCGGCGCTTATGAGGTTTGTCGCGCCATCCAGCGGTTGCATGACTTGGCGGACTGTGGAGGGACCGCTTGGCCGACCGGCCCCTCGGCGAAAGAGGCCGACCACACCGCCTCGCTCAGTGGCGCGCACTGGCAAGAAGTCGAACCGATGTGCGGTGGCTCGGTTCTCAGCGTCGATTGCAAGCTCATCCGCGAAGGCAGCCGTATATTCGCCAAGCGTTGCGATCAGCCGAACGGGTATGCTGCGCTCAAGCTGGTCCAGAATGGCATCGTCATCGCTGGGATCATGAGTGATCCAGTTCGCAATTGCGGGAGGGTCTTTCGGATTCACGAGGTCCATCACGCTCGCTACCATAACCGTTATCCGCGGCGAGGCTAGAGTGTCATTCTTGGTCACAACGACCGCGTCCAGCGTCCAGCAGCCAACTCGCTCCGGGGGCAAGCAAAACCGAGTTGGGGGTAGCACGAGGGGTAGCCGAACCTCGAGAAACCGAAGATCGAGCGTTTTCATAGTGTTATGGGAATGACTCGGCGGATGGATCGTGACGAACTGCAGTTCGATGAGGCAGGCCGTTTCCCCACAGACAACCTCGCGGCCGCGTGTCCGGACCGCTCAGCGGCGCCTAAGTCGAACCCCATGAGACCCCCAAATCTACGCGCCACCCAAACGCCAGTGAGCTGCTTCGCTGTAACTTCCTGGAAAATCTGGAGCGGGCGAAGGGATTCGAGCCCTCGACCCCAACCTTGGCAAGATTGTCGTCGGTCCAACGGCCACCCAGGACCCTGAATGAGGGGGGCGCCATCCGCCAGCGGCGGCGTCTTGGAGCCCGAACAGATCCCGCCAGCAGGGACATGGCGACGAGCAGTTTTCTGCTCCCTCGATGCGAACGGCTTGTTGCCCCGATGTTGCCCCGACCTTGTTTTCGGTGCCTGCGGGGATCGGCTAAAATCTTGATTTAATTGGCGGACCCGACACAATTCGAACGTGCGACCTTCGCCTTCGAAGAGATATTGGCCTAGGTCTCTCAGGACGGCAGAAAACCGCCCGCTGGTGGGCGAGGAAGGGCCGAACCCCCGCTTGGAGCCCTCCAGAAGGAGGGGTTTAACCGGTCGTCCCTGGAGACCGGTTTTAAATGTCGTTCAAGACGACAATTTTTCCTTGGCCGATGGTGAGTGGTCGGAAATACCATCCGCCGCGTTTGCCACTAAGATACTGATTACGTTGAGGCAGCTACGCCGGTGACGCTAAGTCCCATCGTGTGTCCCATAATTGGTCGGTCAGCGGGCCGATCGGCGGGCGCCGAAGCCGACTGGGGGCGGTGCGGTGGCATCCTGCTGCGGTCACTGGTGTCTGCAATTCAAGTTTAGGCCCCGACGGGGCAGCCGTGGGCTCTCACGAAGTCGCTCACCTTCTGAAAGTCGCTGTTGTTGATCACCCAGGAGCCCTTCAGGTGCTGGACCGGAGTGAGCGGATCGGCGGTGCCGGGAAGCTTGCCCAACGGCATCGGCGTCGTGCGCGGCGGCTGCGTGATGGTCATCGCCGCCAAAGTATTGTCAAACGTGATGGCAAGGACCTCGAGCGTATTGCCGGACTTTAGCAGCTCGGGCCGCGACCCATCGCGATCTGGCCTTTCGTCATCGGCCGAGGGTATTGCCCGCTGTGATGCGCCGGGTCCGCAACCTTATAGTCCCAGGATGAAAACTCGCCCCCTTGGTGTGGTAGCCGGGGGCTTTTTCGCGTCCAGCAGTTCCACTATCCATCCCACAAATCTCACGCGTGGCATGGGTCAGGGAAGCGAGCGCGCAGCCCTTGAAAACTTCCGGCCTTCCGCGGAAAAGCCGATAGTTCAGGGTGTCGCCCGCGGACGCAGTAGCGAAACATCGCCATCTCCAGCGCCAATTCAGATGCTCGTTGGTAATTATTTACCATCGCCGCGACCCATCGCGATCTGGCCTTTCGTCATCGGCCGAGGGTATTGCCCGCTGTGATGATAGCCTTCCATACGGCCTGTCAGCGCGTCCGGATATACGGTCATCCTTGTTCCGCAATGGCAAACCCCATATATGGACGTTACAGGGGCATTTTTGGACTGTTATGTCATCCCATGGGGCAGACCCTCCGAAGAACCGGGCCACAGATGAAACGGAGCGGCGGAGCTATCGCGCCAGCGGTGTTGGCGAAAAAGAAGGCCCCCGCGCGAGATATCCTCATCGACGAACCCGAAACCGACGAACTGCGCGCATTCGGCGGGTCGCGGAGCGACAAGTTTAACGGCGTGCTGATCAACGCGATGGCCCGAACCGGCTGGTTTCCTCCGGGCCAGACCGACGAAGCTTGCAGTCAGCAGATGTTCGCCGCGGTCGCGGCCTTGCGGGCGTTCAAGCCAACCGACGAAATCGAAGGCATGCTGGCCGCGCAGACGGTGGCGATGCACTTTGGCGCCATGGAGTGCTTTCGCCGGGCTATGGTGTACGACCAACAGCCCGAAGCGGCCGAAGCCACGGAAGGACGGCGCGAACCTTGCCCGGGGCATGACCGACATGCTCGAGGCCCTGGATCGGAAGCGGGGCAAAGGTCCGCAGGTTGTTCGTGTCGAAAGGGTTGTCGTGCACGAAGGCGGCCAGGCGATCGTCGGCAACGTCCAGCCCGCGGTGAAGGTTCGGCGGGTCGCGGAGCGACAAGTTTAACGGCGTGCTGATCAACGCGATGGCCCGAACCGGCTGGTTTCCTCCGGGCCAGACCGACGAAGCTTGCAGTCAGCAGATGTTCGCCGCGGTCGCGGCCTTGCGGGCGTTCAAGCCAACCGACGAAATCGAAGGCATGCTGGCCGCGCAGACGGTGGCGATGCACTTTGGCGCCATGGAGTGCTTTCGCCGGGCTATGGTGTACGACCAACAGCCCGAAGCGGCGTGGCCATCTCCTCGTCACTGACCTTGATCCCCTTGGGGTAGGTCCGCGTATCGAGTTCGCATCGCACCGTTAAACCGGTCTTGGTCGTGGTGGAGGCGATCAGTTCCACCACCGCCAATCGACTGGTCAGCGGTGTGCCGCGCCAGGTCTGCGTGATGTGGCAGAACAGCCGGTGCTCGATTTTATTCCACTTCGACGTCCCCGGCGGGTAATGGCAAACCTGAAGGGTCAAACCGGTTTCGTCAGCCAGCTTCTGGAGTTCGAGCTTGAATAGCTTCACGCGTGAGCCGTTGGAGCCGCCACCATCCGCCGTAATCATCAATGCGTCCGTCGCCGGGTACCGCTCTCGGCCCATGATATCCAGCCAGCGTCGGATTGAGTTGACCGAGAACTGCGCCGTATCGTTATCAATGCCGAGACTCACGCAGCCAGCATTGGCGGTGATATCGTAGACGCCATAAGGAATGACCTTGCCAAGTTCAGCGTCGACGAAATCGTGCACCTTCACCTTGTCGGGACAGCCCTCCGGCCGATAGTCACTTCCAGCATTCTTGTAGTCTCCAACGAGCTCCTTCTTCTTTGTATCAATCGAGATCACCGGCTTGCCAGCCGCCTGCATGGCAACCGCAGCGGCGTTGATGTGCTCGAACTGCGCATCACGGTCAGGATTGCGGCTGCCCTCCAGCGTCTTGCGATTCACCTGTCGACGGTATTGCAACAAGTCCAGCAACTTGGGGATGCTGCTCTTGGCAATCTGATGCCCCATCGCACACAGCGCCGCTGCCAGCTTCGCGTGGCTCTTCGACACCCACCGCAACGGCCGCATCGGATCGCCCATCGTCGCGGGCTCCAGCAACTGGCGCAGGTCTTCAAGCAGCGTCGTATCTTTCGATGTCAAAGCTGGTCGGCCGCTGCCTGGCCGCCGAACCTTGCCCAACAAGCGAGCCGGGGTCGTCCAGATCCTTCAGCCCGCGGCCTATCGTACTGCGCGCGAGACCCGTTGCCCGCGACGACGCGGTGATCCCGCCGTGTCCCGCAGTCCTTGCTTCTGCCGCCCCAAACAGACGACGGGCACGCTCGTTCAGATCACGGCTAACCGCCGCATACCGTTCGCGAATCGATGATGCATCTATCATGGGGCGAGGATAACCTGCACCGGCTCACGCCGGAATCTGCCCCTCCCCGACCAGCGATCCCAACCGACTCGCTCATTGTTGGGCGTCGCCTAACGGCTTTCGGGCGGGCCTTCAAGATCGGCGGCTACACCCAGACCGGCGGCGAAGACACAACGCCTATCCCACTGTCGCTGATGCTGCTGGGCTCCTACAGCAACACGACCAAAGGGCAGGGCGCGCCCGCTGCCAACAATTACGGTCCCAATGGCAACTTCGCCATGGACCAGATCAGCCTCTTCGCCGGTGGCCGCATCACCGATTATGCTGGCGCGTTCGTTCAGGGGACGTTCGACGGCGTCACCAGCGCGTTCCATCTGGACAACACGGATCTGCGCCTGACCTCTCCGTTCAGTGTCGGCGATACCGAGTTGCGTCTCGGCCTGGACATCAACAACGGCCCGACCCGTTCAATTCGAGCTACGCATGGGGATATCCCCATGTTTCGTCCATATTGGTGCTGGTTCCAACAGCTCAACCACTGCTGGCCAGTGGCCTGATCGGCAACTCGCTCGGCGCGACCGTCTATGCTTGGTACGATCGCTCGCTGTACCTCGAAGCCGGGCTCTATAACACTTATGGTCCCAGCTTGCTGAGCTATACCGGCAACGCGTATGGTCCGGGGGCCACCGCAAATCCAGCGCCCTACGTGCGCGCCGCCTATGAGTGGAACTGGAGCGGCCAGTCCGCCCATATCGGCGGGATTTTCCTGCATTCCAACATCAATCCCGCGACCTCGACCTTCGCCAGCAATGGCTCGAACGGGCAAGACAGCTACACTGACTACGCGGTCGATCGCGGCGACCAATGGATCGGCGACGGGACGCATATCGTCTCGGTGCTGGGCATCTTCGACCACGAAAACCAGAACCTCGCCAGCTCCTTCGCCACCGGGTCGGCGAGCCAGCAGGACAATTCGCTGAACCAGATACGCGCCAATGTCACCTACTACTACCAGCAGACCTACGGGGCGACGGTCGCCTGGCAAAAGACGTGGGGCTCTCCAAACCCTCTGCTCTACACGCCGGCCCCGCTGACCGGCAGCGCTAATGGCAAGCCTAACAGCAACGCATTCATCTTCGAGGCGGATTATGTGCCATTCGGCAAGGCCAATTCCTGGGCTGGTCCCTTTGTTAACCTGAAACTCAGGATACAATACACGCTGTATACGCAGTTCAACGGTGGCACGTCGAACTACGACGGCTTCGGCCGAGCAGCGAGCGACAACAACGCGCTCTACGTGTTCGCCTGGTTGATCTTCTGAAGTCGCAACGACGGCTCGATAGGGGGAACAATAACGACATCACGCGATTTCCGGGCGGTTGCCATCGTCGCGGGGCTGCTGCTCACCGGCGGACTGGCCCAGTCGGCTGACAGCGGGTCGAATGACAAAGGATCGGCACAATCGGCCAGGGCCATGCTGGAACGAGCGGTGGCCGCGATGAAGCTGGACGAACCCAAGGCGCTCGCGGATTTCAAGGCTGGCACCAACGGGTTCCGCGACCGTGACCTCTACGTGTTTTGCGCTCGTTTGGACGGCAAGGTCGATGCGCAAATCGACCCCGTACAGATTGGCCGTAACATCAAGGATCTCTACGATATCGACGGTGTCGCGTTCGGCCAGGAAATGATGGCGATCGCACAGCCGAATGAAATCATGGTGATCAGCTACATGTGGCCGGAGCCGGGTTCGCACGTCCCGGCGGCCAAGATAACGTTCTTCACAAAGGTGACTGATCAGGTCTGCGGCGTCGGCTACTACAAGTAAAAGCCCTGTCGCTCGACTACAACTACGGGAACGATCGCGTAAAGGTCGGGATATGGAGGTCCCTACAGGATGACTAAATGGATGCGGCGCAAAGCAAAGGCGCGACAGGCCGCGAGCCAAGCCGCACCGCAACGCCCACGCCCCAACCTCGGACTCCTCTGGATCCACGATTGATACAAAAGGAGCCTGAAGTCAGGCTGGAGACGCCTCTCCAGCCCGCCCCATCCGCATGATGGTAGCCCTGCTGGCCTTGATCTCCCGCGCCACCGCGCTGATCGATGCTCCGTCCGCCAATCGCTGCAACGTCTCCTCCCGCTGCTTATCGGATAGCGCGGCGGGCCGGCCGAACTTCTTTCCCTCCGCCTTGGCGCGTGCCTGCCCAGACAGTGTGCGCTCGATC
>CAWHWH010000059.1:0-147898 GCA_963832865.1 uncultured Pseudomonadota bacterium | reverse complement strand
ACTGCCACTGTGTCCAACACCGCGCCGTCGCGACAACGGGTGACGTCCGGCACCTGACGGCCGAGGCCGGTTCATGCGTGCGTCCCGAGGGCTATGCTTCACAAACGGCCGGAACCAGTTGGACCGGAGGAAGGTGTTGATGCGGTCGTCGGCGCGCAGATCCGGCGATTCGGCGGGAGCGATGTCACCGAGCAACGTCGTGTAACCGAGATCCATCACCGGCTTGCCACTGGAGCATCTGCCCGATCTGCATAGCAAGAGCCTCGAACGTTAAGCCGACGGAAACCCCGGGGAAGGGACCAAAAAGCGGTGCAACCAGCTGGTCCGCGCGACCGTTCTACTGTTGGCCTGGGTCTTCGTATCGCCCGCGGCGCCGGCGCAGCAAACTACTGGAACGCTAGGCTCCCCTGCGCCACCACACCGCTCATGGCCGCGACTTTCAAGTCCGAGCCCCGTTCACCGGCAAAAATCGACAAGGTGACCATCGCACTAGACCGGCCGAAGCCGACGCCAGACGACGTGAAGAAGTTCGAGGCAGCAGAGCGTGCGGCACAGGACGCCAACTGACTGCCTTGCCACGAATCGCCGGCGGGATCGCTCAGGGTGGCGATCGCCGTAGCGGTTGGCCACTCTGCCACGTACGCCGACCCGATCGCCGCACCGGGCGATTTCAGCGAGGAGCCTGGCACACAGTCGGCATAGCAGTCGGCCGTGACAACGGAGAAGATCGGCCATCAACGCGATACGGAAGGTTCGCCATGAACGACTTCACGATGAATGGCCGATGCACCTGTGGTTCAATACGCTACCGGCTCACCAGCAGGCCGCTGATTGTGCACGCCTGTCACTGCCGTTGGTGTCAGCGAGAAACCGGGATGTCGTTCGCACAGACTGCGATCGTGTTGTTTTGTACGAGGGTAGTCCGGAAGTCGTCTGGACGGCCTCCAACAGCGGCCTACGGATTCTGGGATTTGACAAGCCTAAAAGTCATAGTGACAGCAGGACCCGCGGCCATGGTTTCGAATTGTCCCCACCCAGCTGGTGGTCGGCGACCGCGAGAGCGACATCTACAGTTGCTTCGCCGGTCGGTCGGCTGGGGTCGACCTCATTTTCTGTGCGGCGCAAGACCGTGCAATCGAGCGCGCACCGGATCGGCCGGTTGTCGCGGGGTCGCTGTTCGCCAGCGCGGCGGCCTGGCCTGATTTGACGTGCCTGCGGGTCAAGGTCGCGCCGCGCCGCGTGGGCGACCCAGCCGGGTCGCGACAGTCGCCCTGCGGGCTGGCCCGGTTACCCTCCTGCTGCCGCGCCAGGGGTTCGCCAAGACCGATGCCGACGACGATGTCGATGACCCTGGTGGAGACGCGCGAGATCAATCCTGCGACGAAACAGGAACCGCTGCACTGGCGTTTGTTGACCAGCCTCGAGGTTGGCGACGCCGACGCAGCATGTGAGATCGTGCGGTTATATCGCCTGCGCTGGCGCATCGAAGGAGTGTTTCGCGCGCTGAAAAGCGATGGGATGCGGCTGAAAGCCACCCAGATGCATCGGGCTGAACGGCTGTTCAAGGTGGCCGTGGTCGGCCTGGCGGCGGCGTGCCGAACAATCCAATTGGTCGATGCGCGAAACGGCCGTACAAGACCGGCAACCGACGTGATTGATGCTGCCTTGTTGTCTGTGGCCGGAGCTATCGGCCCGAGGCTGGAGGGCAACACAGAACGTCAGAAAAACCCCCATCCATCGCATTCTCTCGCCTGGTTGGCTTGGATCATTGCAAGACTTGGTGGTTGGAATTGCTACTATAAACCACCCGGCCCCAAGACAATGAGAGCTGGGTGGAGACAATTCGAAACCATGCCCGCGGGTTTTGCTGTCGCTATGGCTTTTAGGCTTAAGTCAAATCCGAAAATCCCGCAGGCCATCTCCCAGGCCATCTCCCTACGGGGAGATCGCTTCGCGATGGTTCGCGAACTCGCCACCACTGGCTCGTTCCTGGAGGGACGGCGTAACGTGATCTTCATAGGCGGAACACGGTAGCGATAAAACGCATCTGTGCATTCGGCGTCGCCGCGGCGGTCGTTCGTGCCCGTGCGAAGGGGGCGCTTCTGCAACCTGGTCGATCTCGTCGATCAGCTTGAACAGGAGAAAGCCACTGGCTGCACGGCCGCCTCGCCGAGAAACTGTTACGCTATGATCTCATTGCCATTGATGAGCTGACGGACCTGATCCTCCGACAGCGCATGAGGCAGCCGCTTCTGCCCAGGGACGACCCCGGAATGCTTCGGACTGGGGCACAGCAAGCGGGCCTGGCGCTCGGCGTCAGTCATGGCGGTTTCACCGGCATGGTTCGCGCGACCGCTGAGGCGTTGGGCGCGATCTGCGAGTTTGACCTCAGCGAACTTTGGGCGATCGTTCCGCCATGCGACTTCGGCCTGAACTCCCGCGCCCTCAGCTCCGCGCAACGCCACAGGCGCTGCGCTAAGGGTGCGGATCCCTCCTATGCATGCCTATGCATGACGGGGATAAGCCGTAACCAGCGCCCGATGAGGGGTCGCAATTGCGCACGAAAAGGGGGGTCGGAATTGGAAGCAATTTGACAGGCGTGGGATTTGTTGCGCCAACTTTCGTTGAACTTGGACGGCATGGACCTCACCAGCGCAGGACGGCCAGCGACGGTATTGTCATGGCGTCAATGTTGCCACCCATCCCCCTTGCAACCTGCGGTATCCCTGCACCACCGCCGATTTTGCGCAGGACGCCAGTCGCGTAGAATATCGACGGTAGCCGCCCGGACGGCACCCGGTGTCACGCCGACCCCTCGGCGATGCAACGGGAGGATGGCAATGTCGTCGGGCACGCAAGGGGCAAAGCCGGGTGGCGGTCTAGGTTATGCCCACGTCGGGGAGAAGTGGAGCTGGTTCGTCGGACTCGGCGTGGTAATGCTGCTGTTGAGCGTCTTTGCGCTGGGCGATGTGGCAACGGTGACGCTGATCAGTACCACCTTCATCAGTGCCATGCTTCTGGTCGGTGGCGTGTTCCAGGCGATCCACGCCTTCATGGTGAAGACTTGGTCCGGTTTCCTGATGAATATGCTGCGCGGCATCGTCTACGCGGTAGGCGGCCTCCTGATTATGGGCGAACCGGTGAAGGGCGCAGTGGTGATCACACTGTTCTTGATCGGCGTTTTAGCCGTCGGTGGCGCCTTACGCATCCTCGTCGCACTGCGCCACCGCGAGATGGGCAGGTAGTGGCTGATTGCGCTCAGCGGACTGA
This sequence comes from uncultured Pseudomonadota bacterium, assembly GCA_963832865.1. Taxonomy (GTDB): domain Bacteria; phylum Pseudomonadota; class Alphaproteobacteria; order Acetobacterales; family Acetobacteraceae; genus Rhodopila. The sequence goes on along the minus strand of CAWHWH010000059.1, from coordinate 144,628 downwards.
TCAGCATCGTTATCGGCGTGTTGCTTTACACGAGCTTACCATGGTCCGGGCTATGGGTGCTTGGGCACACTAATCGACGTTGAGTTGTTGCTGCAGGGCATGACTTGGCTGATGTTCGGCACGGCGTTGCCGCATATGCGTCACTCAATCTAGACGGCATGCGCGCACCATGGGATTCCGCAGACATCACCCTTGGAAAGTCGCGTTGGTGCGTGAATAGATCATAGGTTGAGCTACTGATGCCGCTGGTTGTAATCGGAGCGGATGGCAAGGTTCACGGTGCCGATGCATAAATGTTAGCGGGACTGTTGACCGGCTTGATAACCCTGCTCGAATGACCGTTGCTGGTTGTTCTTCCAGGCATTGGTAAGTAAGCCGCCGGCCAGGCCGACGCCGGCGCCGATGCCGGCGCCAAGGCCAGCGTTTCCCGCTATCGCACCAATTGCGGCGCCCCCCGCCGTGCCGATCGCCGTGCCTGTGAGTGCGCGCTGCTGGCCAGATGTAAGGTCGGCACACCCCATGAGGGGGATAGTCACCACCAACATCGCAATCATGGTCTTTTTCATTCTTGGCTCCCTCGATCGGTTAGCATTTGAGAGGCGATGCGGCTCACTTTTGCGGGCGGCGCTGGGTAACAGCCTCATGAGGGCAGGGGTAGCGTTCAATCAAATAATTTATCAGCCCAACAACCGCAGGCTGTTGCAGTCTCGCGGGGTCGCTGCCAGCCCACGAGGCGAAATCGCTCGCCGCTTGGTCGAGGCTGGGCGGGGGCGTCGGCAAACAGAACGGCCGTCGCGATGGGGGGCTCACGGCGCTGTAACTTAGCGCGATCTCAACGGCTCCCTCGGCAAAGCCTTGACAGAAGTTTACTGCTGCCGCTTCCAATGGATCGTTTTGCTGCGCCGTACAGAGAGCAACTAAATCTGCGGTGCTCTTGGGGGGGAAATTGTCCCGCGTGACCATCGCATGGGCAGTGGAAAGCGCCAACCCAGCCACCATCGCGGCACCAGCGGTCAACACACGACCTCTCATTGTGTTCCCCCTCAGTCGATATCGGCATGCGCAGGCCCGCGCATGAGTGCAAATGTTTACTCGCCGTTCCCCCATTTGCCAACGGGAGATTCCATCGCGATATAGGAACGATGAACCGCAACTGGCAACTGGGCCCGTTACGCGAATAACGACGGCGAACTGCTGGAGATCGAGGGGATCTGACGAAACGCGGCGTCGGACTGCTGATACTGTCGATGGGGGCATGGGGTTGGACCATGCGAAACCCGACATCTAAGCTGATGGTGACGATCCTGGCTTGGCGTGGCGACGTGGGAACGCGAGATCATGTTGGAACGAGGGCATTTCCAAGGCCTAGGGCAAGTTCAAGGGACGCAAGCGGAAGCGCGAACTGATGCCGGAGAAGAATCAAGGCGCGGTTGGCTGCTGGCATCCGCCGTTAGGACTCCGGACAGGGAACGCTCAGGAACGTCCGCGAGATCCAGGATCGTCGGCAAGAGATTGAGATAATTATATCCGGCGGTGGATAGTCAAATCCTGCCGAGGCAAAAGGCGGACGCCGTGGTGACAGCGCTAATGCCGCCGGACAAGTTAACTGGCAGGATGTTCCTGTAGGCTACGATGAGAGGGACCGGCAGCCGTGACGGTTCCGGCGCCGTCCTTCGCTTCTCCGCAAGCCTTTGGTTCAGCTTGATGACGCGTTCGATCCGACCATCATGGTGGCAGGGTTTGCTACGCGAGGGGTTGACAAACATCATCGCGGTGATTTTTCGCATGGCAACTCAAGTCGAAGATGCGATCGTGGAGAGGAACTCTGAGGGTGGCGTTCAAGCGGCTTGGCGATATAACGCTTGCTTGGAATCCAGTAAGCGGACGCGTTCTCTTGGAGTGCAAGGCCCTTAGATGCTCGAGCACCTTCGTGAGCTGGAAAGGTTTCTTTTGGCGACAGTCTTGTCGCGCCGGCTCTGGACCAGAACGTCGAGAACGAAGCCCTCCTGGTCAACCGCGCGCCAGAGTCAGTGCTTCGTGCCGGCGATCGACGCTCAACGGGAACCGAAAGTAGAGCCAGCCGCATAGCTTATGAGATCGGCTGGGTAGCGATAGCCTGTATACAAAGGGTCGCGGGACGTGTCATCGCTTAGCTGCGCAATTTGTCTGTGATCAGCACACGAGGCGCCCGCAGCTGCCGTTTGAAAGCTTACGGAGCAGGCGTTTGGCGGCCTTCCTTAACGCCAAGGGAAAGCGAACCTATTACAACAGCTTCGTCCCGGATCTCGCCATCACCCCCGACACCGTCGCCGAGCAGGCCGCCTGCGGTCGCGCCCGCTGGAAGATCGAGAACGAGACCTTCAACGTGCTGAAGACCAACGGATACAACTTTGGGCACAACTTTGGACACGGCAACAAAACCGTTGCCAGTGCTCTCATCGCCGCGGCAGCGATGCGCCGCCATCTCGACCACAGGCATTCCCCCGTCCTGCACTCAACCCACCTGAACACCGGGCCGGAACGCCGAAAATATTCACCGAAACCGGAATTTAGAATTGCTGCCCGGATCAAGGTGGAGGCGCGGTCGAGGGGTCGCAAATCCGCACGCTAATCAATCCGATGGTTGTGTGCGGGAAAACGGACGAGCGACCGCGCGCCTACTACAACGCGATCGTCGAGAACGCCGATCCCGCGCCGGCGCCTCAAGGCATTGGACGTTTCGACAGTGACGCGCAAGCCTGGCGCGGGCAGGTCGGTCGCGGCGGCCCGGATCAGCGAGCGCTCGGGGGGAACATTCAGATGATCGGGACGCCGGAACAAGTCGGTGACTACATCGCGTTCGCGCGCGCATCGATGGCATCCAGCTCAGCCTCTACGACTTCAAACCCCGCCTGACGTTGTTCGGTGAGCGGGTCTTGCCGCTGTTGGAGCAGGCCGGGTCGCGGCCGTAGCCCATGGGTCGGGCTTGCCACCAATTCGCCGGACACGGGAGTCGACTTGCCCGCCGCGCTACTCGCCTGCCGTCACGCCGCGAGGTTTCTCCATGCATGGCCGGCGGCAGGGGCAGCTAGTCCGCGTGATACTGATCAATCCCTCAAGGCAATTCCCCCGACGTAAGCGCAACAAGGCCAGCAAAACCAGAAGCTACCACCAATATTATACGTGCCGTGCATATTAAACCTGCAAGAAGAATGATGTAAGGCAACCGGACACCCCCCGCCGTCTGGACCAGTCTGGACCTGGGAGAACTACCATGAACGACATCGTTTCGGTCGCCGCGACTGCCCGTTCGCCCGCGCTACATCAATCTACGACACGATTGCGACCTCGGCCCATGACGCCGACCGAATTCATCTGCACGAGGCGCTTGCGCTGCTACGGCAGGCCCGCTTCGGTGCGCTGAATCCCCCAGGCGGCTGATGGCGGCGGTAGGGGCACCCTGCGTGATGTCATCGAAGAGGCGATCTATTTGGCCGAGGCAGACACCAACGTACCCCATATCTAGCGGAACCACTTTACCTTCGTGGAGCGCTTCCTGGCCGGCTCGATCGACGCACGCCTAGAAGGCTGGCGGCGGACGGTGTTAAGGGCGGTATCGTCGGGCTCGCCAACGCCGAACTCGACCGACCGCAGACGGGTGAAAAAATCCCTTGAAGATCGCGCTGGTCCCGGACGGTGATGGATTCCGCCTGCGCGGCACAAAATACTACAGCACCGGCAGCCGGTACGCCGACCTGATCCTGATCCGCGCGACGGCAGCCGACAATGCCGGGATCACTGTCATCGTTCCGGCCGATCGCCCTGGGGCCGAACTGATTGATGATTGGGACGGCCTTCGGCCAGCGCGTCACCGGCACGACCAACATGCATAATGTGCGTGTCGAAGCGCACGAGGTCATCATCGACCGCGACGACCCGAGCTATCTGCTGCCGTATACGACTACGATCGCTCAGCTTTTCGTAACGGCGGCGAACACCGGCATCGTCCGCGCCACACTGCGCGACGCCAAGGGGCTGCTGCTCAGCCTGGCAGGGCTTCAAACCAGGCGGCGTAGGCGGCCTGAAGCGCGAGCAATTCGGTAACCGCGTCGTGCCAGCGTTGTGGCCGGGGCCGGCGATCGGCCCGCTTGGGCGATTGCACAACAACAATGGGCCGCGGCGGACGCGCCGGCGCCGCTAAAAATTGGCGTTCTGACCGACATGAACGGTCCCTACGCCGACGCGGCGGGCGAGGGTTCAGTCGCGGCGGCGCGCCTTGCCGTCGAGGATTTCGGACCTACCGTGCTCGGCCGCCCGATCGAGATCGTCGCCGCCGACCATCAGAACCAGCCCGATATCGGCACTGCGATCGCGCGGCGCTGGTTTGATTTACCGCGACGGGGTGGAAATGGTTACCGATCTGACCAACTCCGCCGTCGCGATCGCGGTGCAGACTTTGGCGCGGGATAAGCATCGCGTCGATCTGGTGACGAGCACCGCGACCACGGCGCTGACGAACAAGGAATGCTCGCCGTATGATGCGCATTGGACTTTCGACGCCTATGAGCTGTCGGCCGGGACCGCGCGGGCGGTGGTGGCGGAGGGCGGCCGGACCTGGTTCTTCGTCACTGCCGACTATACCTTTGGCGCCAACCTGGAAGGCACCGCCAAGCGGCGAGATAGAACGCAGCGGTGGCAAGTGCTCGGCCATGCGTGGGCGCCGCTCAATACCGGCGATTTCGCCTCCCAGTTGTTGCGGGCTCAGGCGTCCGGCGCACAGGTGATCGGGCTGGCCAATTCCGGTGCTGACAGCGCAAATTCAGTCAAGCCCAACTTTCCTACCGTTACGCATCCGACAGCCGGAATGCCCCAGAAAACTGCGGGCTTCTACGGCCGCTCTCGATTTGTGGTGCTAAAAATCACTGTCCTTTCCGAGGACATTTGGCATTGACCGGCTCGACGCTGATGTGCTGGCGTCGGTGTTCGAGGAATGCAGTTCGCACAGTTGGTCGTCGAAAATCAAGGCTGGACCATCGATTTTCGCTCGGCGCACTTCAGTCAGAGCTTCCACCACCTTGGCACGTGTGGTGCCTAAATCGGTCTGCGCCCCACAATGCTTTGATTTCAAGTCATATTTTTTCGTCTGGTGGGAAAGTTGGGTCAAGCAGGCCTTCGAATTCGGGCTCGGCAAGGGCCATCTCCGTCATTGCGAAGTGAGCGAGTTAGAGATTTGCCGCAGAACCAATGACAGGGGGTACTAGCTAGGCGCCGCGGAAGCCGGCGGTGCGGGCGCGGGCGATGGCCGCCGTGCGCCCGACGTCATCGAGGCTGCCGCCCTGCGTCAGGTCGTTCAGACCCGTGAGTTCCTGTCGTCCGCCGAAGCCGACAAGGGATACTTCTCGAAGTTGCCCTGGTTCGAACCGCACCGCGGTCCCGGCAGGAATGTCGAGACGAAGCCCATAGGCGGCCGCTCGATCGAACTCCAGCGCGCGATTTACTTCGAAGAAATGGTAGTGCGAGCCGACTTGGATTGGCCTGTCCCCGGTGTTGACGACTCGCACGCGCATCGTCGGGCGGCTCGCGTTGAGTTCGATATCGCCGGGCAAGGCGGTGATCGCACCGGGTTCAAGGGCATCAGCGGGGGCGCCTTCGGGCGGGCGGATCGGTTCGTGCACCGTGACCAATTTGGTGCCGTCGTCGAACATGCCTTCCACTTGCAGGATCGGGAGCATCGCGCCGACGCCAGGCAGCACGTCGTCGGTGGTGAGGATGGTTGAACCGTAGCCCATGAGATCGGCGACCGAGCGGCCTTCTCGTGCGCCCTCAAGAATTTCGTCGGAGATCAGCGCGACGGCTTCCGGGTGGTTGAGTTTGAGTCCCTTTGCGCGGCGCCGGCGCGCCAGCTCTGCCGCCGTATAGATCACCAGCCGTTCCATTTCCGTGGGCGTTAACAGCATTATTGCCTCGTTTAGGTAGCAAACAGGCGCATTCCGGCGCGGGCGTGGCAGGCGGCGGCGATGTCGAGCAGTGGGAGAAATGCCTCAGGCACGGCGTCGGGCGGCGGCGGGTGGGATGCAAGATGTGCCAGCAGCGGCAATACGCCGGACAAGGCGCGCTGGCCCTCGATGGCTCCGACACGGCCAAGCCGCACGGCGGCGGTGACCAGCGACGCCGCGGCGCCATAGCCGGCCGCGGCGATGGCGGCTGGCAGATCCATCCCGATGGCGCGGAACAGGGCACCCTGCATGACCGCCAGATGCCCGAGGCACCGACCGTCTCGGCAGGCTGCGCGCAGCCGACGCGCCCCGGCCGTTCCGAGTTGTTCGTGAGCGGCGAGGAGTGCCACGCCGTTGCGCCGCGACCCTTCGCGGAGGGGCTGCACCAGTATCGCGGCCTCCAGTGCCGCGTCGGCCGCCGCGATCGCGTCCAGAGCGCCACCGGGGTGATCCACGTTCAACGCGCCGCTGGCAGGCTTTGCGTCTAACGCGCCACAGGCGCGATGCGCGCGCGACAGCGCCACACGATCGCTGCTTGCCCAGCGCAGCGCCACCATATCGTGCAGCAAGGCTGGCAGCGCGGCCTCGTCCGCGTCTGGCAGGGCGTAGAACGCCTCGAGGCCGCCTGAGAAAGCGAAAGAGCCGCTAGGAAAGCCACTGTCCGCCTGCCAGATGGCGTGCAGCAGTTCGATCATGGATCGTCGCCGTCGGCAATGATCGCGGTTGCGACACGCCGCTCTGTCACCAAGGAGCCAAGCCGGGCGACATAGTCGTCCACCGGCGCCTCAAGCGCGACGAGCAATGTTTCGCTGGCGAAGCGCACGCGCCAATGTAGGTTTCCGGCGTGGTAGCCGAGTTCCACCGCGTCCGCGATCGAGCACGGGGACAACCGCAGCCAGCGCTCCGTGGCGACGCGCACGACGATGGCGCGGCCGGCTTCCAACAGCAGCACCGCGCCATCAAACAGCGTCTGGTCGCGCGGCAGGGCGATGGCGAGGTCCTCCCCGCTCTGGGTCCGCACGCGCATGCGGCGTCGACTGACGTCACCCGGCGCGAGTGCCAGGACATCGACCGCGCCCTTGTGCTCAAGGGCGTGCAGCGCCTCCGCTAAATGCGCCTCGGCGCGACTGCCGAGAACGCGTTCAATGTGCTGCATGGCGCTTCCCCAATGTTGCGCCGCCCCTTTGGACCCCCTATTGCGCCCGGGCCCGATTGGCGACCGGGCGCGGGAGAGGCTACCGGTGGGCGGCGGTCTCGTTCGGGATACCGTCCATCGGGCATTCTTCGGTGCCGACGGTCGGGCGGGTGATCGCTTCCACCATTTCACGCGTCGCGTCCGGATCGGCGATCCACTTCGAGTAGAAGTCGTAGGGGCACGCCGCGACCCCGCGGTCGCCCTCGCCGGAGTTGATCTTGCCGGTGTAGCCACGGTGCAGCAGCTTGAACAAATGGTTCTCGGATTGGCCGGTGCGCCGGAAGTCGCGGATCAAGGATTTTGACAGTGCCGCGTACTGGACGCCCATGTCCTCCTCGCCGCACTCGCCGAGCGTGCGGCCGTCGAAGCCGATGATCGCGGAATGACCGAAGTATGAATACACCCCATCGAAACCGGATGCGTTGGCGACCGCGACGTAGGTGTTGTTCGCCCACGCCATCGCCTTTGCCATGAGGATCTGCTGTTCCTTGGCCGGATACATGTAGCCCTGGCAGCGCACGATCAGCTCCGCGCCGCGCATTGCGCAATCGCGCCAGATCTCCGGGTAGTTGCCGTCGTCGCAAATGATCAGGCTGACCTTGAGGCCCTTGGGCCCATCGGAGACGTACGTGCAGTTGCCGGGATACCAGCCCTCAATCGGCACCCACGGCATGATCTTCCGGTACTTCTGAACGATGTCGCCTTTGTCGTTCATCAGGATCAGCGTGTTGTAAGGCGCCTTCTTCGGGTGTTCCTCGTGCTGTTCGCCGGTCAGCGAGAACACGCCCCAAACCTTCGCCTTGCGGCAGGCCTCGGCGAAGATTTCGGTTTCCTCACCCGGCACCATCGATGCGGTCGCGTACATCTCGGCGCTGTCGTACATGATTCCGTGGGTCGAGTATTCGGGGAAGATCACCAGATCCATGCCCGGCAGGCCCTGCTTCATGCCGATCAGCATGTCGCCGATCTTGCGAGCGTTAGCCAAGACTTCGGCCCGCGTGTGCATTCGCGGCATCTTGTAGTTCACCACCGCTACGCCGACGGTGTCGTTACTGCTGCTGATGTCGCCGTGTATCATTTTAGCCTCCTGTTTGTGGTGATTTGCTGTCGTGACGTGATGTCAGACAGCCATGTGCCGGTGCACGACGTCGTCGGTCAGCCCGGCAATTGCGTCGGAGACGACGACGCGCCCCTTCTCCATCATCACGAACGCATCCGCGGCGCGGCGCGCGAACGCCACGTTCTGCTCGACCAGGATGACCGTGATACCGATTTCCTTGTTGAGGCGCAGGATCAGCGCCTCGATCTCCTCCACGATGCTGGGCTGGATGCCTTCGGTCGGTTCGTCGAGCAGCAGCAACTTCGGATCGGCGGCGAGTGCGCGCGCGATGGCAAGCTGCTGTTGCTGACCGCCCGAAAGCACTCCGCCGGGGCGGTCCAGGTTTTGCGCCAGGTATGGGAACAGACGCGCCACGATATCCGGGACGGTGCGATTGCCGTCGTGGCGGGCGAATGCGCCCATCAGAATGTTTTCCCGAATCGAGAAGTCGGGAATGATCTCGCGCCCCTGCGGGACGTAGGCGATGCCGAGGCGGGCGCGGCGGAACGCCGGTTGCGGGGCGATGTCGGTGCCCTGCAACTCGATGCGGCCCCGCATGCGGTCGATCAGGCCGATGATGGTCTTCAGAAGGGTCGTCTTGCCGACACCGTTGCGGCCGAGCACGGCGGTGATGCCGCCATCGGCAACGTCCATTGAGACACCGTGCAGTGCGTGGCTGCGGCCGTAGAAACTGTCGACCTCGCGCAACATCAGCATTCAGGCTGCCTTCACGCTGATGCCGTGGGAACCGAGATAGGCGCGGCGCACGGCCTCATTGCTTTCGATCGCGGCGATATTGCCCTCGGCGAGCACGCGGCCGAGGTGCATGACCGTGATTTGCTCCGCGATTTCGCGCACGAACGCCATGTCGTGCTCGACCACCAGGATGGTGTGCTGGCCACGCAGACCTTTGATGATCTCGGCCGTCTTGTGTGTCTCGGCCTGGGTCATGCCCGCGGTCGGTTCGTCCAGCAGCAACAGCTTCGGGTCCTGCACGATCAGCATGCCGAGTTCCAGCCACTGGGTCTGGCCATGGCTCAGGTTCGCGGCAGGCGTTTCCGCGGCATCGGCGAGGCCGGTCAGTTCCAGTACCTCATTGATGCGACGGCGGCGCGCACGTGGAATGCCGATGCCCAGGTTGGCGAGCACACGCGGATCGGAGCAACTGGCCACGTCGAGGTTACGCCTGACCGTGAAGTCGCGGAAGATGCTTGGAATTTGGAATTTGCGGCCGACGCCGGCGCGGGCGATGCGGTGCGGGCTCCAGTTGGTGATCTGGGTGTCGAACAGGAACACCTTGCCTTCGGTGCTGGGCGTCTTGCCGGAAATCAGGTCCATCAGCGTGGTCTTGCCGGCGCCGTTGGCACCGAGCAGGACGCGCAGCTCGCCCTCCTCGATGAGCAGCGAGACGCCGTCGACAGCTTTGACGCCAGCGAACGAGACCCCGATCCCGTCGACGGTCAGGGCGACGGTCATGGCGTGCCGCCGCCGGCCTGGCGCAACGCGGAGACTGTGGCGGCAGGTTTTTCGCGTCGTGCGAAGCGATTTGCCAGCGCATCGGCGATATCCTGACCGAAGCCGGCCAGGCCGCGCGGCAAGTAAAGCACGACGAGGACGAAGACGAGGCCGATGATCGCCTTCCAGGCTTCGACGAACATCTCGGTCTCGCTGACGCTTGCGGCGATGATGTTGATCAGGATGGCGCCGATACATGCGCCGAGCAGTGAGCTCCGGCCGCCGAGAGCGGCCCAGACGACCATGGTGATGGAGAAGCTCAGGTCCATGAACGTGGGGGAGGCGAATTCGGCGACGATGACGTAGAGCATGCCGGCGATGCCGGAGATTGCCGCGGAGACGGTGAAGAAGAACACCTGATAGACCGGCACGTCGAAGCCGAGATAGCGTGCGCGGTTCTGGTCGTCTCGGATCGCCTGGAGAATTAGTCCGGCGCGGGTTTCCACCAGCAGACGCGCGCCGACCAGGGCGAGGATCAGGGTGAAGGCGACCAGGTAGTAGGTTGCTCGCGAATAGGGATCGAACTCGAAGCCGGCGACCTGGAACGTGCCGAGATCTGTCAGGCCATTGAATCCGTTGGTGACGGGCTGGGCGTCGATGATCACGAGCCGCACGAGCAGGACGAGGGCGAGGGTGATGACGGACACGAATACGCCGGCGATGCGCTTGCGGAACACGATGAAGCCAAGCACGGCGGCGAGAACCACCGGTATCAGGATACCCATCGCGACGCCGAACCATTGCCACTGAAACGGCAGCCACAGGAACGAACCCTTGTTGATGCAGCAAAGCTCGGTGGGTGAGCCGGGCTCGGCGTTCCAGAGCATGAAGTCAGGCACCGGCTGGTCCGACCCCTGCTGCAGGCTGGTGGCGCTGGACAGTTTCAAGGACATAGCGAGCATGTAGGCGCCGGCGCCGAAGAACAGACCCTGGCCAAGGTTGAGGATTCCGCCGTAGCCCCAGCAGAGCGACACTGCGACGCCGAGGATGCCGTACACCAGGAACTTGGCAATCCGGTTCAGCCAGAATTCCTGCAGCACCAGCGGCGCCAGCAGGATCAGGGCGATGAACGCGATGTAGGCGGCACGATCGAGCGCGCGTTGGATGGTCATGCTCTAGCGGTTCTCAGGGTTTGGCATGGGACGGACGCGGCGATTTCGCTTCAGCAGGCGTGGGCAGTGGGCCACGTTTGGGCGTTCCCAACAAGAAAATTGGCTGTGCGCGATGCGGTGACCGCCGGTTTGGGCTCTTAGGGGCGAACGAGCCATCTGCTCAGCGGCCTTTGAACGAAAACAGGCCGGTTGGCTTAACAATGATGATCAGGATGACCAGCCCGAACACCACCGCCCGCGCCAGGATGTCATTGGTCACCGAGGCCACGCCGCCGTCGACCTGACCGAGCAGGCCGGCGGACAATATCGAGCCCACCAGGCTGCCGACCCCGCCGACGACAACGACCATGAAGCCGTCGACAACCATCGATGTCCCCATGTCGGGAAACACAGTCTTGAAACCTGACATCATCACGCCGGCGACCCCAGCGAGCCCCGAACCGTAGGCGAAGGTCAGGGCGTTGATCCGCTGCACATCGATGCCGCATGCGGCGGCCATGCGGGGGTTGCGCATGATGGCGCGGACTTGGATTCCGATGTCGGTGCGATACATCAGCCACCACGTCACGCCGGTGAGCGCGGCGGTCACCACGATGATGAACAACCGGTAGATGTTGATCTGGTCGCCGGCGACGCTGACCACGCCGGTCATCCACTCGGGCACCGTCACGTTCTGCAAACCCGGTCCGAGCCCTCGGATATGGATGCCCAGGAATGAAAGGCCAAGCTCGAGCCGCACCGCCTGCTGGATCAGGATCGCCACGCCCCAGGTAGCCAAAAGCGTGTCCAGCAGCCGTCCGTACAATCGCCGTACCACCACGCGCTCGATAACCCAGCCGAGCAAGGCGGTCACGATGAAAGCCAGCGGTAGCGACGCCAGGAAGCCGAGCTTCAGCCAGATCGCCGACATTACCGTGGTGTAGGCGCCGAGCATCACCATCTCGCCGTGCGCCATGTTGATCACGCCCATCGCGCCGTAGGTGATGGCGAGACCGAGCGCCACCAGCAGGAGGATGGAACCCAGGCTCAGTCCGATGAAGATGACGTCCAACACGATACTGATCTCGTCGCTATGGCCGAAGGGGTGGAGGTGGACCGGATTTGCCGACGCCGGCGCGCGAAGGCGCGGATGGTGAGCCTGCGCTCACCATGACGGTGGTTAGCCGATGATTTCCCACGGCGGACATCTCCACGCCCGCTCGACCGTCAGCTCTTTTTCAGCTTTGCGGTGTCCAGACCTTTTGGTGTGCAGAACAGGTTGGTTTCGGTTTCGCCGTAGGCGACGTAGGGCAGTGGTTCGATCGGATGGGGGTAGGCGTCGACGATCTTGCCCTGGCCGTCGGACTGCCATTGCGCGATGCGTGGCGTCAGGTAGGTGTGCAGGTTGTTGGGATCGATCGTCACATGGCCGTTGGGCGCATCGAACTCCTGGCCCCGAACGCCATCGCGAATGCCATCGGCGGTTGCATTGCCGGCCTTCTCGACGGCCTGTTTCCACAGGAACACCTGGAAGTAGGACGACTCCAATGCATGGTGCGTCACGGCTTTCGGGTCCTTGACGAACTTGCGGTAGCGCTCGACGAACGCCTTGTTGCGTTCTGTGTCGATGGCCATGAAGTACGGGAACGACGTGTAGCTTCCGGTGGCGTATTCCGGCCCCATCGCGGCGATCTCGATTTCCGAGGTCACGGTGGCGCAAATCGGCAGCTTGTCGTGGGTCAGGCCCTGGTTTTTGAACTCACGGTAGAACGCCACGACGGAATCGCCGACCACGTTGGACAGGACCGCGTCGCAGCCGGAGTTCTTGATCTTATTGACCATCGAGCCCCACTCGGAATGGCCAAGTTCCAGATATTCGTCGGCGACGTATTCAGCGCCGTTCTGCTTCATCAGGATCTTGCAGACCTTGGCCATCTCGCGCGGATAGATGTAGTTCGATCCGACGATAAAGAACTTTTTCTTGCCGAGGGTCTTAACGATCCATGGAATGAAGTTGGAAAGCTGCTGGTTCGGGACAGCGCCAGTATAGACCACGTTGCGCGAACACTCGAAGCCTTCATAATAGGTCGGGTAGAAGTACATGGCGTTGTGCTTTTCGAACACCGGCAGCACGGCCTTGCGACTGGCCGAGGTGTAGGAGCCGAACACGGTGGTCATCTTGTCGCCGATAACGAGCTTTGAGGCTTTCTCGTTGTAGGTCTTCGGATCTGACGCGCCGTCCTCCAGCACGGCCTCGACCGGACGGCCCATGACGCCGCCCGAGGCGTTTATCTCGGTGATCGCCATCATCGTCGCATCCGATAGCGACTTCTCGATGATCGACAAGCCGCCGGTCAGGGAGAACAGCACACCGACACGCAACGCGTCCGCCGCTGCTGCATTGCGATGAAAGAAATACGGTGTCGCCAGCGTGGCCGCGCCGAACGCGCCAGCCTGCAGCAATGAACGGCGATCCAGACTCATGCTTTCCCTCTCCTGTTGGCCCGCCGCGCATCGGCTGACAGCGCCGAGCGTCGGGGTTTGATCATGCGCCGGGCCGCGGCGGCAGCATAGGCCCGAACTCAAACGAAAAAAGCCAGGAGGACCCCCGTGTGGGTCTACCTGGCGTCGATGCCATCCGGGACAGCTTCATTGGTGCCCCGAAATGCGATAGTGCGCCGCATCGCGCTTTCGCAAGCAAGAGGTTAGGTGACTTTCGGCGCGGAGTTCAAGAGCTCATTTGCGTTGATGATTGCCACTGCCATCTCCTCGATCGGCACACGCTTGGACATCGCCTTGCGACGGATCGTCTGGTGCGCTTCCTCTTCGGTCAGGCCCTGTGCGCTCATGAGTATAGACTTGGCGCGTTGGATATTCTGCCATCCGGCGAGCTTGCGCTCGACCTTCTGGAGTTGCCGGGCAGCTTGCTGGCGCTCGAGCCAGAGACTGCGGGCCACGGTGAGCTGGGTGAGCAGTCCGAACGGACGGACCGGGCGCTCGATCACCGCGTGCACGCCGGCATCAAGGACGATCTGCAGGATGGAAGGATCCTCATATCCGACGACGGCGATCATCGTGGGGAGAATTCCGTTGAAGCTGCGGCAGAGTCGCTGGATCGGCGCGCGGCTCTCGTGGTCGATCGCCAGCACGATCACATCGGCGCTGTCGGCCGCGTCGGGGATCGGCCAGGACGCCTCCACCTGACAGCCAATGCGGCGGAGATGGTCGACCAGTTCGACACCCTCCGGATCCGGTTGGTGGATCACCAGGACGCGCAGGCCGCGCAGGTCACGGAGGATCTGGATCGGCACGCCTTAAACCGCGTTGGTGCGGGCCGCGGCCGGACCCGCGGTTCTGTCGGACGACCAATCGTAGAGGCTCTGCACCACGCAATAGGGATCGGGACGCACGGACCCACTTGGGTCCCAAACGATCTGGAAATTACGCCGGGCGTCGAGGCGCGCGACCCGAGGCCAGAGATAGGTGTGGTTGTTCTCGCGATCGATCCGCACGCGCCCCTGCGGCGCCGCGAACTCGATCTCGCAAAGCTCCGGCAGCACGCGTTCGGGGTCGGCACTGCCGGCGCGCGCGATCGCCGCGGCGGCGAGATGGACTTGGAAGTAGGCGGCCTCGGCTGCCGCGGGTATCGGTGCGTCTGCCCCGTATCGCTGTTTGTAGGCGGTCACGAAGCGGCGCGCGGACGGCGTGCCGAGCGTTTCGAAGAACGGCGCGGCGGTGATGTGACCTTCCGCTGTTTCGGCCGCCATCTCGGCCACTTCGGCCTCGCTGGTTGTCAGGCTGGCGATCGGCTGGCGGGCCGGATCGAAGCCGGCGGCACGGTAAGCCTGGTAGAATGCGGCGGTGCCCGTCCCAACCACGGTCGAGAAGATCACGTCCGGCGAAGTCTTCTTGATCTCCTGGATGGTCCGGCTGAAGTCGGCCTCACGCGCGTTCAGCGGCACGTAGATTTCGTTGACGATCTTGCCGTGGTTCTGCCGCACCAGGTCGGTCATGACACGGTTGGATTCGTATGGATAGACGTAGTTCGAGCCGACCAGGAGAAAGCGGTTGCCGTAGTGCTCAAACAAGAAGCGTGCGAGCTGCAGGGAATTTTGGTTGGGCGCCGCTCCGGTATAGATGCAGTGCCGCGAATATTCGAACCCTTCATACAGCGTCGGGTAGAACAGAAGAGCTCGGTGTGCTTCGATTACCGGCAATACAGCCTTGCGACTGCTTGACATATAGCATCCGAAGACTAGCCGTACCCGGTCGACGCCGAGCAACTGTTCGGCCAAAACGCGAAATCGCTTGGGGTTGGATTCTGGGTCGTAGCGCACCGGCTCCAGCGGCAGATCGAGGACGCCGCCCGCGGCATTGATCTCGTCGATCGCCAACAGCGTTGCCTGCAACTGGGTGCGCTCGACCGCGGCGGTGACGCCGGTTTCCGAGAACAGCACCCCGACGCGCCAAGCCCGTCCCACTTGCGTTGTGTCGTCCATTGCCGATCGCCACCCCACCACTCGGTCGCGGGCCAAACCGCGCGTGCCGGAACTTGCTTACCAGCATGAAGCTTATACGGAAGGCAATGTTGACGCACCCTTGAGTGGGCGGTGCCGGTTAGGTTTCGCGTTACCGGGGCAAGCCGTATTGCCCCGGCGTTCAGGTGCGATCTTATCAGGACGCCGAGTTGGAACCGCTATCTGGTTCCCTGGGCGGAGGTTTATCCACCGCCAGCGCAGTAGGTGCAGCCGCCTTCCTGGGCGCGATTGACACCCCAGGTTCCGGACGGAATGATCGTGATACCGGGCACGACGTTCGCGGCCCATTCCTTTGCCGCCTCATCCGCGCTGACGCCGGCGTTGCCCGAAAGCATTTTGCTCAGGACAACGAGTGCGACGTTGCAACCGCCGAAGACGGTGCCTTTCGCCAGCAGACGGTCGACAGCCATGTCGTCGACTGGCAGAACCCCGGGTTTCGGCTGCAGGAAGGGATTTTTCACAGCCGGCGCCTTGGTCTCCGGATCGATGATCTTGAACGCCTCACCGATCTTGTATTTTTCCCACATCGCGTTTTTGAGAGCGATCGGAAACGCGGTATGCCGGAGTACGACGACCGCTGTCGCCGCATCGGGCGGATTTGTCAGCAGGAAGGTGTACGCGAAAGCAAGTGGGAGACCGGAGTTGGCGTCATAGCCGTCGACGACCTGGCGATGGCGCCCTTTTAGCTTGCCTGGCCAGTCCGGGCCGTCCGATGCCGCAGCGTCTGTTGCGGCGCGTGCCGCCGTGGACGTCAGACCTGCAAGTCCGATCGCCACGGTACCGGCCAGGCGGCCGAACAAGCTGCGGCGCGGCGCTGAGAACGTTGTTTTTTGAGTAGATTCCATTTTTGGCTCCATTGATTTTTTTGCTGTGTTTCCCTGCTATGGCATTGCGTTCCACCGTGTTTGTTCGCCTCCGTGTCGGCGCACACTGGCGTTGCCTGAATAGTCGAGAGGTGGTGTAAGGCTATGTGGTTTCCAGCAATGCGGTCTTGAACGAAAATCCGTTTTCTTCGCAGTCACTCGAACTCGATGCGAAGAAAGCGGTTTGTAGCCAAACCGTACATGACAAGGGCCGGGCCGATGGGTTCTCACCCTCACGTCCAACTCCGATATAGCATATAGAGGGCCACCACTACCAGCATGCACCCCAGCAGACGTGTCAACGTCTGTCGCTGGGCTGAAAGGCGTTTCGCCAGACGCGCGCCAGCCCATCCGCCGCCGATGCCCCCGGCTATGAACAGCAGTGCGGTCGGCCATTGCACCATCCCGGAGACGGCATAGTTCAACGCCGTCGTCATCCCGAAGGCTCCGACCGCGACAAGCGAAGACCCGATCGCCGCGATCGTCGGCATGCCGGTCCCGAGGATCAGTCCGGGCACCACGAGAAACCCGCCACCAATCCCGTAGAACCCGGACAGCGTGCCGGTGGCGAGCCCGATCACGCCGAGCCGCCATGGATTTAAGCGGCGCTCGACGACCGGCCCGTCGCCAGTGACCTTGCGCCCGCGCAGCATCATGACCGCGATGACCAGCATCAGCAGCGCGAACAGGATAAGAAGCCGGTGGCCGTCAACGACCTTGCCGATCGACGAGCCGGCGAACGCGCCAACCAGCCCGCAGGCGGCGAAGATCAGCGCGGGCTGCCAGCGGACATGCCGCGCTCGCGCATGCGGTATCAGATTGGCGAAAGCATTGACCGCGACGGCGAGCGCGCTGGTGCCGATGGCTTGATGCGGATCCGGCATGCCGACAACGTAAAGCAGCAACGGCACCGCCAGAATTGAACCGCCGCCGCCGACAAGGCCGAGCGTGAAGCCGACAATGACGCCGCTGCCGATGGCCGCCGTTGTTTGGAATGGGTCCATGGCTGTGGGATCAGCCCCAGGGCGCCGGCGGGTCGGCTCGGAGGCCCAACACGCAGGTGATCGCCGGGCAGTGTGGTGGATCGCTCGCGGGCATCGAAGGCGGAAGCGTCCTGCGCCATTCGGTGCAATGCCCGATTGGCAATCCCAAACCAATGAACCGGATAAATGGGAGCATCGCTTTTATTTGCCGGCCGTGCGGCCAATGAATTGACCGGAGTTATTTCTCCTATTCTGGTTGGTTTCATCTGGCAAGGCAGGCGTTGAGGCTTCCGCCTCAATCGAGCTGGATTGGATATTGTCACGGAGCCTCAGACACCATCGACCCACCCGGAGCACCGATCGAATTATGGCGGGGTGATGCGCTCCATCCCACCCATGTAGGTCCGCAACACTTCGGGCACGAGGATGGACCCGTCTTGCTGCTGGTAGTTCTCCATGACCGCGATCAACGCGCGGCCGACCGCGACCCCCGACCCGTTCAAAGTGTGAACATAGCCGACGGTCTTGCCATCCGTCCCGCCACGGAAGCGTGCATTCATCCGCCGCGCCTGGAAATCGCCGCAATTGGAGCATGAGGATATCTCGCGATACATACCCTGCCCCGGCAGCCAGACCTCCAGATCATGCGTTCGGGTTGATGCGAACCCGGTATCGCCGCTGCAAAGTAGCACCCGGCGATAGGGCAGCCCGAGCTTTTCCAGGATCATCTCACCCGAGCGCGTCATCCACTCGTGCTCGTCGCGGCTTCTTGTCCGGGTGCGCGATACAGACCATCTCCACCTTGCGAAACTGATGCTGGCGCAGCATCCCGCGCGTGTCGCGACCCGCAGACCCGGCCTCGCTGCGGAAACAGTCGGTCAATGCCGTCAGGCGGATCGGCAGCGCTTTCTCCGCGACGATCTCGCCGGCGACGGTGTTGGTCAGCGGCACCTCGGCGGTTGGAATGAGATAGCGGCCGTCGGTGGTCTTGAAGAGGTCTTCCTCGAATTTCGGCAAGTTGCCGGTCCCGTAGGCGGTGGCCGCGTTGACCAGAGACGGGACGATGGTCTCCTGATAGCCGCGTTCCAGCGTGTGCTGGTCGAGCATGAACTGCCCGAGCGCGCGCTCCATGCGGGCGAGTGGGCCGCGCAGGACGGTAAACCGGGCACCGGCTAACTTCGACGCAGTGGCAAAATCCATCATCCCCAGCGCCTCGCCGAGATCGAAGTGCTGTTTTGGTTCGAAATTGAAGGCGCGTGGCTGGCCAGCGAGCTTCAGGACGAGGTTGGCGGTTTCGTCGGGGCCGTCGGGCACTGAAACATCCAGAACGTTCGGCAGGCTGTCCAGGATGCGCCGGATAGCGGCATCCAGCACCGGCACTCGTTTTTCCAGGCTGTCCATGTCGTCACGCAATGCCGTCGCCTCGGCTTCCAGCGCAGCGGTATCGACTCCGGCACGCCTGCCCTGACCAATCTCCTTCGCCAGCGCATTGCGGCGCGCCTGCTGGTCCTGCAGTGCGGTCTGGGCCGCCCGCCGATCGACGTCCAAAGCCATCAACTCGGCCGAGACCGGCGCCAGACCCCGGCGCGCCATGGCGACATCGAATGCCGCGGGATCGGCTCGGATGGCACGGATGTCGTGCATGGATTCAGACCTCGACTGGCTTCGGTTCGACCCAACGGGCACACTGAATGGAGATTTCGTAGAGTGCGATCAGCGGCAGAGCCAGACCGGTCTGGGTGATGACATCCGGCGGTGCAAGGATCGCGGCGATGACGAACATGCCCACGTAGGCGTAGCGGCGAAACTTCCTCAATTGCGCCGAACTGGTGATCCCAACCTTTGCCAGCAGTGTCAGCGCCACGGGAAGCTGGAACGTGATGCCGAACGCGAAAATCAGCTTCATGACGAGGTCGAGGTATTCGCTGACCCGCGGCAACAGCTCGATCGGCACGCCGCCGCCGCCGACCGGATCCTGGAAGCTCGCGAAGAACTTCCAGGCGAATGGAAAGACGAAGTAATACGCCAGCGCGGCGCCAAGCACGAAAAGCACCGGCGTGGCGGCAAGGAACGGCAGCAGAGCCTGCTTTTCGCTCCGGTAGAGCCCCGGCGCCACGAACAGCCAGATCTGTACCGCGATCATCGGAAAGGCGACGAACGCGCCGCCGAAGAAAGCTACCTTGATCTTGGTGAAGAAGGCTTCGTAGAGCTGCGTATAGATGAGATGGGGGTCAGGATTGCCCTGCTCGCGCAGCACGTCAGCCAGCGGTCTGGCAAGGAAATAGTATATCGAACTTGAGAAGTAGTACGCGATGGCGAAGCAGATCAGGAAGGTGCCGGCCGACCAGATCAGCCGCCGGCGCAACTCGATCAGGTGATCGAGCAGCGGCATCGGCTTGTCGTCAATCGGGTCGTCTGCGGGTTTTGCCACGTTCGCCTTTCCGATGGTCAGGGAGCGTGCCTACGCCTTGGATTGGCGTTGCAGCACGGCTTCGGGGGGAATGAAAGCGGGCGCCTCCGCCGGCTGCGTGGCGGCTCTGGGCACCGGCGGCGGCACCAGGCTGGGCGGGATGAAGGCTGGCGCGAGGGGCGCTTCCGGTTCAGCCGATACCTGAGGAAAAGCGGGAGCCTCGGGAACGGCGAGGGCCTCGGGGTTGTCGGGTGTTTCGGAGCCGGGAGCCGCTGCCACGGCGGGCGGGGCGGCGACGGTTACTTCCTCGAGGGTCGAGACCTCACCGGGGACCGGGCTGGGGGTCGGGTAAGTCGGTTCGAACGGATTTTCCGCGAAGGTATTGCGGATCGTCCGGTCCGGATCGACGTGCTTTTCCAGTGTGCTGGTCAGGTCCAGGTTGCGGATGTCGGTGAAGGCTTTCTTCACGTCGCCGAGGTCGGCCTCGCGCACCATCTCGTCGACATGAGTCTGAAATTCGGCGGCCATGCGGCGCGCTTTCTTGATCATGTTGGACACAGTGCGGATCGCGGCGGGCATGTCTTTCGGACCGATCGCGATCAACGCGACGGCTCCTATCAAGACAATCTCCGACCAAGCGAAATCGAACATGGGTGTGCGTGAGTCTCCGGGGGGCGCTAGCTAGCAGGAAGCACGCCCAAGGGAAACCTGTTCACCGCCACTGAGGTGGCTGGGTCAGTTTATCGATGGGCAATGGATACCGGCGGATCCAGCGGGTCGGCGGTCAGAAAGCCCAGCGTGCCGGCCTCCAGCACGACGCAGGTCAGTTTGCCGCCGAACACCGCGCCGGTGTCGATGGCGATGCGGTTGTGGCGGACCACGGGGACTTTTACCGGGGTGTGGCCGTGCACGATGACGGCGCCGAAATCTGTCTCCGAGTAGAGGAACGGTTGGCGTGACCGCAGCAGGTCGTCGCGGGCCTGGTCTTCCAGGGCGATACCCGGGCGGACGCCGGCGTGGATGAAGGCATAGCCGCCCTCGCGGTGCATTAGGACCAGATCGCGAAGGAAGTCCCGGTGCGGCCGCGGGATCATGGACGCCCACAGAGTGCGTGGTCCTTCCGGGTCGATGCCGTAGCTCTCCAGTGCCGCCTTGCCGCCGGCGAACAACCAGTCCGTCCCGGCGGCGCGCTCGCCGGCTAGGGCCTCCAGCATCGTGCTTTCGTGATTGCCCATCAGGTTGATCATGTCCATGCCGGGGATGGGGCAACCGTCCACCAGCCTGGCGATCACCCCGGCGGTATCGGCGCCTCGGTCTACATAGTCGCCGATGTGCAATAGCAGAGCTGAGCCGATCGGTCTTTGGCCCAGGTCCTGGGCGATCCTGACGTGCAAGTGGTCAAGTTGCCGCGCACAGCCGTGGATGTCACCAATGGCGTAGATACGGCGGCCGGGCGGCAGCTGGGCAGGCGCGGGAGAGAGTTCGATCATTGCGCATGGGGTTACAGAGCTCTGGGGATTGAATCAACTCGCATCCCAGCGGCATGCTGGAGACAGAGCGTGACGGCATCGAACTGAGCGTCCCAAACCGTGAAGCAAACGTCCCATTGCGTGAATGAAATGAGGTGACATGTGGATCAAACCTTCCGAAGCGTGAATCTTGCGATCAAACAGGGCGCCGTCTGACGGAAGCTGGCAGATGCGACAGGCCCTGGTCTTTTATCTCGTGATTCTAGCTCCGCTAAAGGCTGCATGGGCGGGGTGCGCGCCGATCGCGACGGCGCCGCCCAGGATCTGGCAGGCGGCGGCGTCGGATGATGTGGTGGAGATCACCTTCCTCGGACACGCCAGTTTCGAGATCGTCTCGCCGGCCGGGGTGAGCGCCGTCACCGACTACAATGGTTACAACATTCCGGTCGATCCGCCGGATATCGCGACGATGAACCACGCCCACTCCACGCACTACACGCCCTACCCCGACCCGCGCATCGGCCACGTCCTGCATGGCTGGTCGGAGAATGGCCATCCGCCCGTGGTGGACCTGACCGTTCGGGACATGCATGTCACCAACCTGCCGACCAACATCCGCACCTGGGACGGGGGCACCGAGCAGTACGGAAACTCGATATTCGTGTTCGAGACGGGTGGGTTGTGTATCGCGCATCTCAGTCATCTGCACCATCTGCTGGAACCGGCCGATGTGAACAGCCTCGGGCACATCGATATGGTGATGGTCGCGGTAGACGGTGAACGGACCTTGAGCCAGGAAGACGCGGCGGCGGTGGTAGAGCAGTTGCAACCGCGCATCGTGCTGCCGATGCACTACTTCACGCGCGGCGTATTGTCGCGATTCCTGGACCTGGAGCGCGGTAGCTATGCCATCGATGTGCGGGACAGCCCGGTGTTGGAGGTTTCGCGGGAAACTCTGCCCCCGGTGCCGACGGTAATTGCGCTACCGGGCGGGTAATGAACCCGCGGACACAACCCCGGATCGAATGCGACGTCTCGCGGGACGCTGCTCTATTTTATCTTGCCGGCCGAAACGCGCGCAGGTCACGTGCTTGTCAGCCCTTATGAGCCACCGTGGTTAGGCTATACCCTGTTCCTGGAACAATCCGAAATCGCGGTCCACGCCGCTACGGGAATAGGCCCTCGGGCAACGGACGCTTGGGGAATGAGCCCTGGGAGAAGGCCCGGACCAACCGAGGCTCGAGAGGAGAACGTATAATGACGACCGCCCGGATGATCCCGCCGTTCCGCGCCGACCATGTCGGCAGTCTGTTGCGTCCGAAGGTGCTGCAGGAGGCGCGCGCCAAATGGAAAGCCGGCACCCTGTCGCACGACGCGTTGCGGGAGATCGAAGACCGGTGCATTGCCGCCGCGATTGCTAAGCAGGAGGAAATCGGTCTGCGCGCGGCGACCGACGGGGAGTATCGCCGCGCCTACTGGCACTACGATTTCGTTGCCGGTCTCGATGGCGTCGAAATCTACGAACCCACGGAGAAGATCCAGTTCCACGGCGGTGTTCCGCTCCGACACAAGCTGCGGGTGAACGGCAAGATCAGCTGGTCGAAGCCAACAATGATCGACCATTACCGGTTCCTTGCCGGCCACGTGCGGACGGCCGATGCCGAAGCAGACGATCCCGTCCCCCTCGGTGGTGCATTTCCGGGGCGGCCGAGAGGCGATCGATCAGACGACCTACCCGGCCCTGGATCCGTTCTTCGCCGATCTGGGCGCCGCTTATAGCAAAGCCGTGGCGGCGTTCGGGATGGCGGGATGCCGCTATCTGCAACTCGATGAGGTCAACATAGCCTACCTGTGCGACCCGGAGCAGATCGCCATGCTGAAGGCGCGCGGCGAGCATGTCGACAACCTGTTGAACATCTATGCCGGCATGCTCAACCAGGCGATCGCCGGCAAGCCGGAGGAAATGGTCATCTCGATGCACCTCTGCCGCGGCAACTTCCGCTCCACCTGGGTGGCATCCGGCGGCTATGAACCGGTCGCCGAGGTGCTGTTCAACCAGATCAATTCAAATGCGTATTTCATGGAATACGATAGCGACCGCGCCGGCGGGTTCGAACCGCTGCGGTTCGTGCCGCGAGGGGAGAAGATGGTCGTGCTGGGTATCATGACGAGTAAGACCGGCGAACTGGAAAGCAAGGACGAGTTGAAGCGGCGTATCGACGAAGCGGCGAAGTTTCTGCCGCTGGAACAGCTTGCTCTGTCGCCCCAGTGCGGGTTTGCCTCGACAGAGGAAGGCAACACGCTGACCGAGGACCAGCAATGGGCGAAACTGTCCCGCTGTGTGGAAGTGGCGCGCGAGGTTTGGGGCGAGGTGTGACGGGGTGACCTCGCCAAGAAAGCGGTGCCTTAGATCGTCCAGCACCCGCCGCGGCAGCGTGCGTTCCGGCGCCCGATCCGGAGGTCGATGCCACATTGCCATTCCGGATGATACGGACGGGGTCGCGGTTGCCGGTGCGTTGCGTGCTATAATCTAAGCGGCCCAAACCAGAGACAGGAGGAAACCAATGAGAATATCCCGCCGCTCGATCGCCTTATCCGGCCTTGGTGGCGCCGCCGTGCTCGCCGCCGCCGGTGTCTTCCGCCCTGCTTTCGCGGCGGACGAACAAACGCCCACAGAAGCTGTCGAAGCTTTCCGTAATGCGATGATCAAGGGTGATCATGCCGCTTTCGACGCGCTCTGTGCCGCTCAACTGAGCTATGGCCACTCGACGGGCAAGATCCAGACGAAAGAGGAATTCATCCTCGACGCCACCAGCGGGACGGCAAAATGGAAGGCGCTGGACTTCGTCAACGTGAGAAACACCACAGCAGGCCCCAACGCAATCTCCCGCTTCACGCTCACCGGGGAGTTGGAGAGCGAGGGCAAGGTTACCCACATTGCGATCGGCGTGCTGATGGTGTGGCAGAAGCAAGAGAACGCCTGGAAGCTCCTCGCGCGCCAGGGGTTCAAGACCGAGACGTAGACCGGCCGTCTTGCACGGCCGCCGAAGATAGTCCTGACTCTGCGCCGCCCCAACCGGTATCGGCCTCGGGCAGGAGAGTAGGAGCGCTAAGGTTATCGCCGAGATCGGCACAAGGCGGAGGGGACGGATCAAGAGAATTTAACTCGTGGCCACCAAACCGGCTCGCACCGTCCGCGTTTCGCCGGGACAACCCAACACGGAGCAGTCTTCATGGATCGGCGAAATGCGATTATGGCGCTTTCTGGCATCCTGGCGAGTTCGGCACTGGTCGCTATGCCGCGTCATCCGGTATTTGCGCGGACCAAAGCGGAATCTGGCGAAGCGAAAGAAATTACACCGCTGGAATATAAAACCCAGACCCTTCAGGTTGGAACGTTTTCCAAAGAGACCAGTCAGCTTGCGACGGCGCAGGCGATCCACCCGAAGGTCAAGCAATTTGCGCAGTTCGAGGTGAATGAGCAGACGGCAATGGCCCAGGTTTTGACCGACGTCAACAACCCGCCGCCCGTGCCGCTCGATTCGGAACACACAGCGCTGCTTCAGCAACTGCAAAGCCAATCAGGCAAGACTTTTGACGCTGCCTATATTCAGGGACAGATCGTCGGCCACCAGCAGCTGCTTAACATCCAGCAAACCTTCCTGAATTCAATTCTGACCGGAAACGATGACGAACACATCGCTGTCCTCGCTCGCATGGTGATCCAGATGCATTTGACGATGCTGCAGGAGTTGCAGATGGAGATTACTGCCTGACGGTGAAGCGGATGTTCGTAGGGCTGGGCCGGGCACCAGATCATCATCAGCCTGAGAGGCTGACGACGGCTGGCCCGGCTCAAGTTGGGACCTGGCCCCCAGCGCCTGCAGCAGCGATGCTGCCAGCGCGGCGCGGGAGAACCGGGCTTGCGCGTACTCCACCTGCTCGCCGCACCGCTTTTCCCAAGCGACGTCGTCGTGCAACAGGGTGACAACGGCGGCCGCGAATAATGCGGCGTCGTCCCTCACGGCGACCACCGCGGATAATCCCGGCAGGCCTTGAGCGCCCACCGGCGTCGTGACGAGGGGAAGGCCCGCGCTTAACGCCTCGACGACCTTCAGCTTCACACCGGCGCCGCAGCGCAGCGGCACGACGGCGACGCGGGCGCGATCGTACGCTGCTGCCAAGTCAGTTTCGCTGACGTCGGCAAACACCGCTATGCCGTCTGCCGCCAAGGCTCGCACGCGGGGGGTCGGATTGGATCCAATGATGGAGAGATGGGCGCGCGGGGCGCCAACACGGATCAGCGGCAAGATTTCGTGGACGAACCAGAACGCGGCATCCTCGTTCGGAGGATGTCCGAAGCCGGCCACGAAGATGATTTCCTCGCCTTTCGGCGCGGCGTGCGGCATCGCGAACTGATCGAAGCAATACGGCACGACCGCTCCGATCTTGCTGTCCGGCTGAAGCGCCGAGGCCGTTCTTGCCTCTTCTTCGGACAGGTAGAGCGACAGATCTGCCTGCCGCCAAATGGCGCATTCTCGTTCGCGCATATGGACCGCTGCTCTAAGCATGCGGTCGTCTCGCATAACTTCGGCTTGCAGGCCCATCCTTTGGAAGTGAAGATCGACGCCGTAATAAATTACCCGAGCCCTGGAATGCCGACGGACCGATGGGATGATGTCCTCGGCGACTTCGGGACGGCTGACGAGGACCGTGTCGATTTCGCCGCCGACCTGTTTGATCCAGGTTTCAAACGCCGGCTGGCCGGGACCGTAGAACACCTCGACCCCCATGTCCTGCAGGGCTTCGGTATAATTCGGGCTATAGCTGAGATTATGCGGCCAGAATTTGACGATAAATCCGGCTTGAAGCATGACCTCCAGCCACGTCACTATTACGCGCGACCCGGCATCGCGATCGGGCGTCGGGACGTAATGGTCGATGACCAGGATAACCTTGCGGTGCATGGCCCGGTCGCGGGCACGAAAAATATTGTTGCCATTGCGGAAGTGCTCGTGCGCGAGGACACCGGCCCATCGACTGATGAAGGCGGCCCGGTTGGCGACCTGATAAGACTTGATGCCGACGGAGGTATCTCGTCCATGCGACATTCCCTCATGGTGAACGACGCGTGCGGCCGGCTGATATAGGGTCTTAAGTCCGATCCGGCGTAAACGGAAGCACAGGTCGGCGTCCTCGAAATATGCCGGCGCGTAAATACTGTCGAAACCACCTAGGTTGGCGAACACCTGCCGCTCGACCATCAGCGCGGCGGCGGAACAATAGTCCACTTCGCGCACGTAATTATAGGCGGGTTTCGATGGCTCCTCCAGCCGTCCAAAATTCCACCCCGATGCGTCCTGCCAGATAATTCCTCCGGCTTCCTGCAAGGACCCATCCGGGTACACCAGTTTGGCGCCGACCGCGCCGGTGCCCGGGCGTTGGCGGAACAGCGAAACCATCGGTTCCAGCCAGCTTTCCGACACCTCTGTGTCATTATTTAAAAACAACAAATAACGACCTTTGGCCACGGCCGCTGCCTTGTTGCAACTATGCAGATATCCCAGATTGGTTTCATTGCGGATCAGCCGGATGCCGGGCACTTGCTCCAAACAGTGGGCTTCCGCGCCGTTCCAAGCGTCATCGACGACAATTACCTCGATCGGCAACGCCGGCGCATGGTCGGCGATAGAGGCCAGGCACATGAGTGTCAGCCGGACTTGACCGTAGGTCGGAACAATAACCGATACCACCGGATCGGCGGAGAACGGCACATTCAGGGACCGCTGATTGACGGCGTCGATGACCGCGACTGGCGCAACTGCAGGAGTAGCACCACGCAGCCGCCGGGCCCGGAGCCAAAGGCGGCCATGGATATGCAGCTGAAACGTGGCCGTCCACCACAGCAGCAGAACGGTTCGGCGAAGCTGCCGCGCAAGCCATGGCGAATTTCCCTGCAGCGACCGCGTGAAAGCCAAGGCGCGCCACAGGCCGGTATCAATCCAAGCGACGAAATGGATTCGTGAAACGCGCAGCGACTGGCTCACCGGGGTCTCCGTTTTGGAGGCCCAAGTCGTAGCGCCGAAGTGTTAATGAACGGTTAAAGGCTTAGACCATGATCGTTTGGGGTAGATCCACTTCGGCCTTCGATCGTGTCGAAGCTTTTGTTTGATCGCATGTTTCACGCCTTTCGACTGGGTCAGCGATCACGCTTTATCGCGCCTGGAAAATCGGCGGCCGACGCTCGCCCATGGCTTTGGTGCCTTCCTTGAAGTCGGCGGTGGTGCGCATCCAGTCCTGCTCCTCGTATTCACGCTCGGTCGCCTGCGCCACAGCGTCGGCGAGGCCCCGGCGGAGCGTCTCGCGGGTCGCGACAATGGCCAGCGGCGCGGATCCGGCGATTTCAGTGGCGATCTCCACGGCTTTTGCCCGCACCTGCTCCAGTGGTACGAGGTAGTCGACCAGACCGATCTTCAGCGCTTCCTCGCCGGTCAGGCGGCGGCCGGTGTACATCATCATCGCGGCGTTCTGGGTGCCGATCAGGCGCGGCAGCGTGGCGGTTAGGCCGAAGCCGGGATGGAAGCCCAGGCGGGTGAAATTGGTGGAAAAGCGGGCTTCCGGGCAGGCGACGCGGAAGTCCGCCATGACTGCCAAGCCGACACCCGCGCCAACGGCGGCGCCGTGCACCGCGGCGACGATCGGCTTGCCGGTGCGCCAAAGCCGCTGGGCCTCCTTGTACAGGTGCCGGCCACGTTTCGTCGCACGGGCGACGCCATCGGGTCCCCGGCTGCCGAAATCGGCACCGGCGCAGAAGTGCTTGCCTTCCGCGCACAGAACGATCGCGCGGACATCCGGGGTACGGTCATAGACCTCCAGCGCGTCGGCGATTTCCGCCACCATGTCGGTATCGATGAAATTGTTCGGACCGCGCCGCACCTCGATCGTCGCGACATGGCCGGCTCCATCGACGGCTATGTGTTCATAGGTCCCGTGTTGCATGACGGTTTTCTGCCCTCTTGGTCGATGAGGGAAGTGTAAGGCGGTTTGGGCGACAGGGGAAACCATCGGTCCAGCGGAGTGCGCCATCGACGGCCGCTGCCCCCAGCGCAATCAGTGTCCGTTGCGCTTGCGCGCAACATTCTTCCGCAGCAGGAACTCGCGGCCGATCTTCACCATCGGCACGCCGTCGTATTCGACGATGTCCGCCGTCGCATAGGTCTCGTGCCATGAATCCGGGATGAAGCTGCCGGTTCCAACCACGTCGATCGGTGCCTTGGCGTCCGCCATTACCCGGCATTTCTCGACCCCGAAGCCGGACGAGGCCACGATCCGCACCTTGGGGTATCCGGCCTGATCCAAAGCCTCCCGCATGCGCCAGATCGCGGCCGCGGACACACCGGTGCCAACCAACGCTCGCAACTCCGAATCGCTGCGATATCGGCGGATCGCGCCCGGCGCATAGCGTTCCAGCACCGCGTAGCTTTCCGCCGGATCGAGGCCCTCGAGGAACCGGCCGCCATGGGTGTCCAACCGGAACGACAACTCCCCGGCCGCGGCGACCTGAGGGAAGCGAGCGCACACCGCCAATGCGTCGCTGATCTCCTTGCCGAAATAATCCACCAGCACGGTGATCGGTTCATTGGGATACGTGTCACGGAACATCTCCGCCGCGCGCACCGTGGAACCAGCGTAGCCGATCAGCGAGTGCGGCATGGTGCCGAAGCCTTTCGCCGCGCCGAACCAATGCGCGGTGGCATCGTTGGCGTTGCCGACGAAGCCCTTGGCGCCCTCTCGCCGGGCCGCCGCGCTGCCGACGGCGGCCGCATATGACATCATGTCCTGCATTTCCGCCCCGGCGCAGTGGCGTGCTTCCATCGCCAGGAATGCAACGGCCGGCAGCGACAAGGCCATCTGATAGGCGTTGTGCGCGGCGACGCACGCCGGTCCGATCTTCTGCAGCAATATCGTTTCAAGGTCGGAGAGATGCACCATGCTGCCGGTGAGATAGACGATCGGCTCACCGGCCCCAATCCAGTCGCCCTCCTGGTAGATCAGATCGACATCGATCGCGGTTCCCCGCCGCTCCGCCACGGTCATCAGCCAGTCCAGCATAAGCCTTGGGGCGCAGATCACCGGGCGGCGCAGGAACAGCGCGTAGGTAACCCGCTTGTCGCCATAGCGGTCGACGATGGTCTTGGTGCGGTTGAAGTAGCTGTCCGTCCTCGCGGTGATTTCCGCGCCGATATCTTCGACCCGTCGGATCACGACGTGTGCCTCATTGCGCGGCGAGGGCCGGCGCGGCGGGCGGCAGGCGACGCCGCTTCAGTTCCTCGGCCACCAGGAATGCGAGTTCCAGCGACTGTTCGGCGTTCAGGCGCGGATCGCAGAACGTCTCGTAACGCGCCCCGAGATCGGCCTCCGACAGGCGGTGGGCGCCGCCGATGCATTCGGTGACGTCCTGACCGGTCATCTCTACGTGCACGCCGCCGGCCCAGGTGCCCTCGGCGGCGTGGATATCGAAGAAGGCTCGCACCTCCTGGAGGATGGAATCGAAATTCCGGGTCTTCACCTTGGCCTGGGTGCTGACGGTGTTGCCGTGCATCGGGTCACACAGCCACACCACCTTGTGGCCAGAGCGTTCGACCGCGCGCACCAGGGGCGGCAATTTCGCCGCCACCTTCTCGGCGCCCATGCGGCTGATCAGCGTGATGCGGCCGGCTTCGTTGTTCGGATTGAGGATGTCGAGCAGCTTGAGCAGATCATCCGGCTCCTGACTTGGCCCGACCTTTATGCCCAGCGGGTTCTGCAGCCCGCGCAGGAATTCCACGTGCGCGCCCTCGGCCTGGCGCGTGCGGTCGCCGATCCACAGGAAGTGGGCCGAGCAGCCATACCAGTGGCCGGTGGTGGAGTCGACGCGGGCTAGGGCCTGCTCGTAGGGCAGCAGCAGGGCCTCGTGACTGATGTAGAAGTCCGTCTCACGCAGGTCGCGCGTGGTGGCGCTGGTCATGCCGCAGGCCGCCATGAACGACAGTGTTTCGTCAATTCGCGAGGACAGATCGCGGTAGCGCTCGGCCAGCGGTGAGCGGTCCACGAAGTCGAGATTCCAGCGGTGCACCTCGTGCAGATCGGCATAACCGCCCGAGGAAAAAGCTCGCAGCAGGTTGAGCGTGCTGGCGGACTGGAAATAGCCGAATTCCATTCGGGCCGGATCGGGCGTGCGGGAGTCCGGGGTGAAGTCGGGGCCATTGATTATGTCGCCGCGGTAGCTGGGCAGCGTCACCTCGCCCTGGGTTTCGGTGTCAGACGAGCGCGGCTTGGCGAACTGACCGGCCATCCGGCCCATTTTTACTACTGGCAACGACGCCCCGAAGGTCAAAACCACCGCCATCTGCAGCAGCACGCGGAAGGTGTCGCGGATGATGTTGGCGGTGAAGTCGGAGAAGCTTTCGGCACAGTCACCGCCTTGCAGCACGAAAGCTTTGCCTTCGGCGGCAAGGGCCAGATGCGCTTTCAGGCGGCGTGCCTCTCCGGCGAATACCAGTGGTGGGTACCTGCGCAGGCGCGCTTCCATCTCTTGAAGCTTCGTCGCGTCCGGGTAGGTCGGGACCTGGCGGATAGGACAATCGCGCCAGGAATCCGGGTTCCAAGGACGCTGGGGCGCGGCGCTGGTAGAAGGCGTAGTGGTCGGCATGACGGTCTCCTCGCGCGCAGTTATGTCGCGAAACCGCCACAAAGGCTACTGCCGCGCGAAGTTCCGTCTGTACTGCCCGCTTGAGCAGGCACTGACTACCCGATAGATCGGGTCGTTGCTCGCGTTCACCGGTCTGCGCACCGGGTTGGCGGGCGGCGGAGCGGGATATAAGACCCAATTACAGGTACAAGAAACCGAAGCCGCCCACCGGGCAGCCAAGCCGGGAGGCAGCGGAAACCAGGTGGACCTCGAGGTTCTCATCGAGAACGTGCTGAACGCACTCGCCGCAGGCATCACCATAGGCTGCATCTACGGACTGATGTGTATCGGCCTCGGGCTGATTTTCGGTATCGGGAGGATCGTCAACTTTGCTCAGGGCGAACTGCTGATGCTGGGCATGTTCGCCAGTCTTTACCTAGTTACCGGCGGCGGCGTGCTGGCGTTCCTGGGGCCGTACATCGGCCCCTTCGTCGGTGCGCTGCTGGCCGGTCCCATCGTGTTTGCAGGCGGCGCGTTGCTGCACAAGTTTCTGATTGCGCGCGTATCCGGCCTGCGCACGACGGGCTCGCTCGATGAGGGTCATTTCGGCCAGTTGATCGTCACGCTGGGCATTTCGCTGGTTCTACAGAACGGCGGCCTGATCCTGTTCGGCTCCACGCCGCAGACCGTCCGCACGCCTTTGGCGTCTAGTGCGATCGAGGTTGGCCCGATCTACGGCGACGCCACGGTCTTCCTCAACAAGGCTCGGCTAATTGCCTGCGCGATCGCCATTATCACGGCCATCGGCCTGTATCTGCTGCTGGAGTTTACCCGCATGGGCAAGGCGCTGCGGGCGGCGGCGGACAACCCGACGGCGGCGACCTACATGGGTATCGACACCGACAAGGCGTATCGGATCGCCTTCGGCTTGGGCAGCGGGATAACCGCGATCGCCGGCGGGCTGATGGCGACCTACCTATCGTTCGGTCCCTTCGTCGGGCTGGACTACGTCATCATTATGTATTCCGGCGTTGTGCTAGGCGGCATGGGCAGCATCCTGGGCGCCTTCTGGGGAGGCCTCACCGTCGGGTTCGTCCAGCAATGCTCGGCGCTCGTCCTGCCGCCGCAACTGCAGAATGCGGCGATTTTCGTGGTATTTCTGATGATCGTCCTGCTGCGTCCCCAAGGCCTATTCGGCCGTTCGGCGGAGCGCGCCTGATGCGACACCCGTCGCGGGAGCGCGGATAGTGCGACCCCGCGTCGCGGAGCGCGCGTAATGCGTTATGGCGCCGCCCCTCGGCTGAGGCGCGACCTGGTAACGCTGGCGATCGTGTCGGCCGCCTATCTCGCGGTATCGAGCTTCGTCACCAACAGCTATTACCAGTTGATCATGACGCTTGTTCCGATCTGGGCGACATTCGGCGTGTCGTGGAACATTCTGTCCGGCTATATGGTGGCCAGTTGTCGTTCGGCCATGCATCGTTCTTCGACATCGGCGCCTACGTCGTCACCCTGGCTCTGGTCTATTGGAACATCACCCCCTGGCTTGGCATCCCGTTCGGCATGATCGTTGCCGCCTGTGCCGCAGTGCTGATCGGCCTGCCAACCTTCCGCCTTCGAGGTCATTACTTAGCGTTATCGATGCTAGCCTACCCGCTGGCGATTTTATACTTCCTGCAATACCTCGGATTTCAGGAAATGTCGCTGCCGATGCACCGGGATAATCCGGCGGCGTTCCTGGAATTCACCAATCCGCACACTATACGCGGGTCGCGGTGGTACTGCTGATCGCGGCATCCAGAAAAAGATATAAGTATTGCGGCTACTGGGATCAGCTTTTTCATTGTTGCCTCCCTCGTTGCGCGGTGTAGATTGTCAGTCTTCGCGATGAACGTTTTATCGCAGGGCAATAGTCCAGTAACGTGCGTTCGATCCCGCTGTCAGGTGGATGCGGGAGATGGTTGTACTTCGTCCCGGCCTTTATCGACGGGTATTACATTACATTACATTACATTACATTACATTCCATTCCATTGCATACTACATTCCATTGCTTCTGGAATGACGAAACCGGGAAACCGGGAGGCAGTCACACATAGACGCTAAAATAGCCACGAAGCTGCGCTCTATGGTGACGCTCAGGAAAGGCTTTTCTTTCAGCAGCTCGCGCACGCGCTTGTCGGAGCGGTTGCGGTGTGTATCAACTGTTTTGAGGCCGCACATTCGCAACAAGCCTCGGATCGACCCCCTGAATGGCCGATGCGAAGCAGCACGGCGATTCCGCCTCGTCGTTCTGGTCACCGGGCCGCGTGGACAGGAAGCGTTGCGCGTCGCGTCTTAACGTAGACAGCCTTGAATCCGGCAGCCACGAGGTGCCGATGCAGCCATTCGCTTCGAGGCCCTCCGCGTAGATCTGATTTCGCCCAAGCCGAAGCTTGTCGATAAGTGCTCGAGGTTCGCTTCCACCTTTCCCTGCCAGACGAACCTAGCCG
Organism: uncultured Pseudomonadota bacterium; assembly: GCA_963832865.1. Classification (GTDB taxonomy): domain Bacteria; phylum Pseudomonadota; class Alphaproteobacteria; order Acetobacterales; family Acetobacteraceae; genus Rhodopila. The sequence continues at coordinate 111,328 of CAWHWH010000059.1, read as the reverse complement.
CTATGGTCGAGCACGCAAACGGCGGTTTTCTGCGGAGAAATGTGGAGGCCAACAACCTTTGACATGGTTCGGTCCTTTCCAGTGATGGTCGGCTTTGTGCCTAGCGAGGAAAGTAGCGGGCGACCGATTACCCGATCTCACGCACTACTCTGGCCTGCCCGAAATATAAGGTGTGAACCAAGCCTAAGCCTTTTCAATGGGTTCCGATTTCCGAAATCTATGGCCGTAATTGACCTTCAGGGCCCCGGCGCCCAGCCCGTCATCACCGCCATACGCAGCGTCACCGGCACCCGGTCGTTGTCCACCGGCAATCGCGCCAACGCCGCCGGGAACAGGACGCGCGGTGGATTGGATCGGGCGCGTTGGCGGATGGCGTTGGTTTCGCCGGCCGCTCGCAGATCGCTCAGAAGTTCGAAGGGATTGGCGTAGAGCAGCCTGATCTCCTCCACGTCTGCGACCGGCAGAGTGAAACCCGCCCGTTGCAGCAGATGCGCGCAGTCGCGCAGCTCGGGGAACGGAGACACCCGGGGCGACGCGCCGCCCGTGACCTCGACTTCGGCCTCAGTCAAAGCCGCACGCAGTTCGGCCAGGGTGCCGAGCGCGGGGAGGCTGGCGAGCAGGAGGCCGTCGGGACGGAGCGCCTGGCGCAGTTGCACCAGCGCTCCCGGCAGGTCGTTGATCCAGTGCAGCGACAGGCTGGCGACGATGAGGTCGAAGCTGGCGGGCGCGAAGGGCAGACATTCCTCGTCCGCCGCCACGCACAATCCGCCGTTCAGGACGGCCATCGAAGGGGACAGGTCGCAACTAATCACCCTCATGTCGCGGGCGCGGAGCAGCGGCGCGACGACCCCTCGCCCCCCGACGTCCAGCGCATTGGCGAAACGGCGGTTGGTGTCGTCGAGCCGGTCCAGCAGTCGGTCGGCGGCGTCGCGTAAAACATCAGCCACCCGATGCAGCGTTCGGGCGGCACGGTCTCGATGGCGGCGAACCGCAGTGCGATCAAATACTCGCATGGAGTCCATGAACCGTGCTGTGCACCGGCACGGCGGCGTTGCCAAGCCGTCCGCCCCGGCACTACGGTCCCGCGGGATCGGAGGCTTCCGTGACATGAATCGTATCAGCGCCGAGAAATTGCACGGCTGGATCACCGACGGAAGGGAACTGGCGCTGCTGGATGCGCGAGAGGATGGCGAATTCGGCACCTCGCATCTGTTCTGGGCGGTAACCTGCGGATTGGCTCGGAAGGAGATTCGGGCCCGAGCCTTGTTGCCCCGGCTAGCGGTGCGGGTGTGCTGCGTCGATGATGGTGGTGGGGCGGCGGAGGTTCTGGGGCAATGGCTGGAATCGATCGGCTGCACCGATGTCTCGATCCTGGACGGCGGCACCAAGGCGTGGGAAGCGGCGGGGTATGTGCTGTTCAGCGGGGTCAATGTGCCGTCCAAGGCGTTCGGCGAGTGGGTGGAGCACCACTATCGCACGGAGAGCGTCGAGGCGCGCGAACTAAAGGCCTGGATTGATGCCAAGCGGGACATGGTGGTGCTGGACAGCCGAACGCTCGAAGAGTTTACCCGCATGTCGATCCCGACCGGTATCAGCGTGCCGGGCGGCGAACTGGCGTATCGGGTCGGCGATATCGTGCCGGATCCAAAGACGTTGATCGTGGTCAACTGCGCCGGCCGCACCCGCAGCATCCTGGGGGCGGAAAGTCTTCGACGCGCGGGTATACCAAACAGGGTGGTGGCGCTGCGCAACGGCACCATGGGCTGGGAACTGGCCGGTCTGCGCTGCGATCGCGGCCGGACGGAGAAATACCAGCCCGGTACCCCGAAAACCGCGGCGCTGGCGTTGCAAAGGGCGAGAGCGTTCGCCGAGCGGTGTGGCGTCGGCGTCATCGGGCCACTGGACCTGACCCGGTTCGAGGATGATCCCGACCGCACGCTGTATATTCTGGATGTCCGCGATCCAGTGGAGTTCCGCGCCGGTCACCGGCCGGGCAGCCGCAGCGCGCCCGGCGGGCAGTTGGTGCAAGCAACAGATAATTGGATTGGCGTACGCAATGCGCGGATTGTGCTCATCGACGATAATGGTGTGCGCGCCCGGATGTCGGCTGCCTGGCTGAGGCAGATGGGGCACCGTGATGTATTCGTCGTCGAAGGCGGGTTGGATGCGGTGAAGGCCACGGGCACGGCTCCGGTTCCAGTTCCGGAACTGGCCGCGCCCGTCGATCGGGTCGACGTCACCGGCCTGCTGCATTTACTCGATAGCGGCGCCGGCACGCTGGTACTGGATGTCGGCCGCAGCATCGATTTCCGTGATGGTCATATTCCCGGCGCCATTTGGGGCGTGCGATCGCGGCTTGCCGAGGTTCAACCGCAGCTTGCCGCGGCCCGGCATGTGGTCGTCACATCGCCAGACGGCATGTTGGCTCGTTTGGCGGTGCCGGAGGTTGAGGGGCTGACCGACGCGGCGGTGCACGTGCTGGATGGCGGCACCGACGCGTGGCACGCATTCGGCAGGCCATTGGTGAGGGATAAGACCACGCCGCCCGATGAGGCGTGCGTCGATTTCTACCTGCGTCCCTACGATCGGAATTTCGGTATCGAGGAAGCGATGAACGCCTATCTCTCCTGGGAGATCGACCTGGTGCACGAGATCGAGCGGGACGGGACGGTCGCTTTCGGCCTCCCCGGGGAAACTCACGCTGCGGCCTGACCTGGGCATATTCCGGGCGGCGCGTCGGGCGCTCGATCTGCTGCTGCCGCCGCAGTGTGCGGCGTGCGACAATCCGGTGGATGCGCAGGGTCAGCTCTGCGCCGTGTGCTTTGGCCAAACGCATTTCATCACCGTTCCGTTCTGCGCACGTTGCGGGGTGCCGTTTGCCTCGGTCGAGCAGGGTGGGATGGAGGGGACGTGTCCTAGCTGCCGCACCGAGCCGCCGGTGTTTCGTGAAGCGCGAGCGGCGCTGCGGTATGACGATCAGGCTCGGCGGCTGATCCTGCCACTGAAGCATGGCGACCGGGTCGAATTGGCGTCGGTGCTGGCGCAGATGATGGTACGGGCGGGGGTGGCGCTGCTTCAGCGTGCGGACGTGCTGGTGCCTGTGCCGCTGCATCGCCGGCGGCTGTTTAAGCGGAAATATAACCAGGCGGCGGTGCTGGCGTTGGCGATCGGCAGATTGGCCGGCCGGCGCGTGGTGGCGGACGCGCTGATCCGGACGCGGCACACCGCGCCGTTGGATAAGAAATCCCCCGAGGAGCGGGCGCTCGAGGTGACGGGGGCGCTGGTGTTACGGCCGTCGCGGCTGAAGGAGGTCTTTGCGGGAAATGTTTTGCTGATTGACGATGTGATGACGTCGGGCGCGACCGCGAATGCCTGTTCCGCGGTGCTGCTGGCGGCGGATGCAAAGGCGGTGGATGTGCTGGTCGCGGCGCGTGTACCTGACCCGCGGCTGAATTAGCGGACTGAGCGGGACCCCTCGGCCGCCCAGCGATACTCATGGTCCGCGGATCGCGTCGCCGGGGGCGCCCGGGCGGTTGGGCCGCACGCGTTTGCCGTGAGGATGCGGCACCAAGTTGCCAATCGTGATCGAATCAGCGTGAGGCGGAAATGTTGATGGCCCTACCTGGTGCTGGTCGGACGTTAAGGCCGTGTCGTAGCACGATGCGCGGCGCCGCGTCGTCACACGATGCGCGGCATGTAAAGAAAGGAGGAATGCAATGCTGAACAAATCCTGGGCTCTCGCCCTAGCGCTTGCCCTGGCAGCGGCGCCGGTTTCGTTGTCCTTGGCAGCCGGCGGTGCAGGCGGGGGCGGCGGTGCAGGCGGTGCTGCTGGCGGGGGCGGAGCAGCCGGAGGCGCTGCTGCTGGCGGCGCCTCGGGTACGGGCACCGGCTCAGCGGCCGCTGGCGGGACGGCCGGTGCGGCCACTTCTTCAACCGGGCCGGGCGCCGTGAGCTCCGCAGTTCCCGGGGTTGGAAATCCGCCGACAAGTCAGATGGGCTCGACCGGCTCTACAATGGGTAGTGCCGGTTCTAGCGCAATGGGCACTGCCGGAACCGGTGGGAAGAGCTCGCAAACCAACATGAGCACGGGTAGCTCCTCCAACTAGGCGGGTTTAACGCCTTCTGGCGATGAAGGTGCCGGAGTGAACATGCCGAGGTTCCGCGGGTCCGGGAGTTGTTGCTCCCGGACCACTGGCCACTCGAACACCTTTCTCCCGGGTGTCCAGGCCGGACTTGGGTTGGCAGTTCTTACGCAGGCCTGTATTTCGCGGCCGGTATTCGCCGAGTGGGTGGGCAGGACTTCTGGATCGACCGGGCCACGCAGACGATAAACTGCTAAGCGTAATCGCGCATCATGCAACCATGCAGACTGGGGCACGAGCTTCAAACGCTTCGGCGAAGCGGGTGCACACTTCGCGCGCGTCGGTCTCATCGACCTCATCGACGCGTAGGTACAATTGGTCGGTCAGGCGTTCATAGAGCCCTTCCCCGTTACGGGAATAGAACCGCGTGCCGGGAACCGGTTGCCACACGTCTTTCATGATCGTCCCTTCCAAATCCTCGTCCCCGCGGTCAAACCACCGAGGAGGCATTCCGCGCCACGGAGCGTTTCGGGCAAAGTTGTCTCTTTGTCAATATGGAGAATGCTTGCAATGGAACAGCCCTGCCATGCCCGAGTCGCCCGAATACAAAATCGCTGGCGGTCCTGCGATGGCAGGTTTTATTGTGCACCGCAACATGCGGTCTCCTCGCAACTTAGTGCCAACCAAATACAATGGCTGCAGCCAACGAGAGGAAGCACAAGGTAACCGACCTCAAATTGGCCGCATTCTAGTTAGGCATTAACGAATTAAGCTGCTTAGCGGTTATCGAACCGGTTGAGAAAAGAATAATTTTTGACACTGTCAAGCTATTTTTAGGGCTAGCGTCCCCTCATTCGTGCGAGAATTCCCCCGACTTGCCTCCCGACTTATGCGTAACGCGCAGCCCCTCGATGTGCATCGACCGGTCAACCGCCTTGCACATGTCATAGATGGTCAAAGCAGCCACGCTGGCCGCTGTCAGCGCTTCCATCTCCACTCCGGTCTGGCCGGTCGTGCGCACGGTCGCGATGATCTCCACGGCGCTGGCCGCAGTGTTGGCGTCGAGATCGACCTTTACCGAGCTAATCGGGAGAGGGTGGCACAGCGGGATGAGATCGGCGGTCCGTTTCGCCCCCATAATCCCGGCAAGCCGAGCCACCCCAAGCACATCGCCCTTCTTGGCCGATCCCTGCTGGATCATTGTTAGGGTGGCCGCCGCCATCACCACGCGCGCCCGGGCGGTCGCGGTGCGCGAGGTCACCGCCTTGTCGGAGACATCGACCATCGCCGCGTTCCCGGCCTGGTCGAAATGGGTGAACCCGCTCATATGCCGTCGCCGAGCAGCTCCCGCACCGCGGCGGCGACATCGGTTCGCCGCATCAAGCTCTCGCCCACGAGGTAGCAATTCGGGCCGACCGCCGCCAGCCGGCGCAAGTCATCGGTATTCCGGATACCGCTTTCGGCGATCAGGAACCGATCCGGCGGCACCAAGGGGGCCAGTTCCTCGGTCACCGCAAGATCGGTGTGCAACGTCTTGAGATTCCTGTTGTTGATCCCGATCAGCGACGTCTCAAGCAGCAGCGCCCGGTCGAGTTCCTCGCGATCGTGGACTTCTACCAGGACATCCAGATCGAGGCTCATGGCGACCTGCTCCAACTCCCGCGCCTGCACATCCGTCAGCGCCGCCATGATCAGCAGAATACAATCCGCTCCCATTGCCCGGCTTTCGTAGACCTGCCAGGGATCGATCATGAAATCCTTGCGCAGCACCGGCAGTTTCACCGCGGCGCGCGCTGCTTTCAGATGCTCCGGATCACCCTGGAAATGAACTCGCTCGGTCAGCACCGAGAGACAGGCCGCGCCGCCTGCCTCGTAGGCGCGCGCAAGCGAGGCTGGATCGAAATCGGGCCGGATCAGGCCGCCCGACGGCGACGCCTTCTTGATCTCGGCGATCAATCCGTATCGGCCGGCCGCGGACGCCTGCTTCAGGGCGTAGCCAAAGCCGCGGGTCGCATCGTGGCGAGCCGCGATCTCGTGCCGCAATGCGTCGATACCGCGCTTTGCCTTGCGCGCGTCGATGTCGGCGCGGACCTCGGTGCAGATTCGGGCGAGCACGTCGGGCATCAAGCCTAAATCGTCTGCCATAGGCTTCCCTTTTCTCAGGATGCGGTTACGGCGCTGACCCGCCGCAAGGTCTCCAACGCAGCGAGCGCGGCTCCGGATGCGATCGAATGTGCGGCGAGGGACACGCCTTCGCGCAGATCGCCTGCCTGGCCGGCTATAATCAGCGCGGCGGCGGCGTTCAGCAGCACGGTGTCGCGGTAGGCGCCGGGTGCGGCCTGGAGCACAGCTTCCAAGGCCGAAGCGTTGAAGCCGGCATCGCCCCCGCGGATCGCCGCAATGGGTGCCCGCGAAAGCCCGGCGTCCTCGGGCTCCACGACGAAGCTGGCGATTTTTCCGCCGTGCAGGGCGGTGACGTGATTCTGGCCGGCGACAGTCAGTTCGTCGAGGCCCATGCCGTGCACGATCCAGGCGGCCTCATGCCCCAGCGCCGCCAGCGTTTCCGCCATCGGCCGGGTCCAATCGGGCGAGAACACCCCGGTCAACTGCCGCCGCACACGAGCAGGATTGGCCAGCGGACCGAGCAGGTTGAAGATCGTCCGGGTGCCGAGTTCGACCCGAGGGCCGGCAGCGTGCCGCATCGAAGGGTGATGCCGCGGGGCGAACAGGAAGACGCAACCGGCCTCCGCCAGGATCGAGGACAGGGACCCGATCGGCGCATCGACGTTGACCCCGAGCGCGGTCAGCACATCAGCCCCGCCGGTTCGCGACGAAAGCGCCCGGTTGCCGTGCTTGGCGACGGGAACGCCGCATCCGGCCGCGACGAACGTCACGGCTGAGGATACGTTCAGGGTGCCCGCTCCGTCGCCGCCGGTGCCGCAGACATCGATCGCGCCGGCAGGGGCCTCGATCGCCGTCATGCGGTTACGCATCGCCCGCACCGCGCCGGTGATTTCGGCAACCGTTTCACCTCGTAGTCGCATCGCCATCAGCAGGGCGCCGATCTGGGCTGGCGTGGCTTCGCCGGACATGATGACGTCGAACGCGGTCTCGGATTGCTCGTCCGACAGGGTTTCGCCGGCGGCCAGTCGGGCGATGAACGGTTTCAGATTGGTGGACATGCCTCAGGCGGCGCGGCCAAGGGGATTTTTGGCCGGGCTGTTGGTGCCACGCGCCAGAGCCAGGAAATTGGCGAGGATCGTGTGGCCGTGCTCGCTGGCGATGCTCTCGGGGTGGAACTGCACCCCGTAGATCGGCAGCGTGCGGTGGTGCATCGCCATGATGAGCTTGCCGCCGGGCTCGTCCGTCCAGGCGGTTGGAACCAGGGTGTCCGGGATGGTGTCGTGCTCGACGATCAGGCTGTGGTAGCGGGTGGCGCGGAATGGAGAGGGGACGCCTGCGAGGACATCGGTACCGGCATGGGCGATCGCGCTGACCTTCCCGTGCATCGGTTCGGGCGCCCGGACTACCTTGCCGCCGAACGCCTGGCCGATCGCCTGGTGCCCGAGGCAGACGCCGAACAGTGGGATCTTGCCCGCGGCCGCTGCAATCAGATCCAGGCAGATGCCGGCTTCCGTGGGCGTGCAGGGGCCCGGCGACAGCACGATCGCTTCGGGCTGCATTGCGATCGCATCGGCGACGGACAGCTTGTCATTGCGCCACACCTCACACTGGGCGCCGACGTCGCCCAGAAAGTGAAAGAGGTTGAAGGTGAAGCTGTCGTAGTTGTCGATGAGAAGGATCATGGCCCCCAGACTTTGAATGCAAGATCCACTTTGGTCGCAAGATCGCTGTTGGTTGAAAGATATCTTTGGTCCGGCGGGACGCGGCGGTCAATCACGGCAGCGGAAGTGACGGTATTCCGGGCCCCTGCCCTTGCAAGGTGCAGCGAAATCGCCACTCTGTCGCAACAGCGTTAGAGGGGCGGCATGGCAGAGGACGACGTCGAGATCGCCGGAAAGGTTCGCGACAAACTGATCGAACGGAAACAGGAATGGGCTCGCGACGGGCGCCTGCTGACCAATACTACCGCAGATCCGAACAAGGACCGGCTTCCGCCAGGCCAGCGGCCTGTGAAGGATTGGCCGGTGCTCGACCTTGGCGCCCAACCCAACGTGACGGAGGCGAAATTCCGGCTTGATGTTGATGGCGCTGTGGAGAATCGCCTCAGCCTGAGGCTCGATGAGTTCATGGCGTTGCCAATGTCGGAGAGTTTTTCCGACATGCACTGCGTGACGCAGTGGTCACGCTACGACAACCATTGGAAGGGCGTCTCTGCCCGCGCCCTGCTGGAGACCGTGAAACCCTCGGCGGAAGTGAACCACGTCATTTTCACCGCCTATGACGGCTATACGACGAACATCCGGCTGGATCAGTTCGACCAGCCGGACGTGTTCCTCGTTCACCAGTGGGAAGGCAAGCCGATCACCCGCGAGCATGGCGGTCCTGTCCGCATGCTCGTGCCCCGGCTGTATCTGTGGAAATCGGCCAAGTGGCTGCGACGGATCCATTTTACCATCAGCGACCATCCTGGCTTTTGGGAGGTCCGGGGCTATCACAACAATGCCGATCCCTGGCTGGAGCAGCGTTATAGTTAAAGCCACTCGCCGGAAATCCGCTGGCGAGAAGGGGGTTCTGATGGCATCCGACAAAGAGCAACTGGCCTGGGCGTTCGGCTTCCCGTCGATCGACGGTGGCACAGTGGATTTTGCCGAATTCAAAGGCCGAGTTCTACTGGTGGCTAATACCGCCAGTTTTTGCGGTTATACATATCAATACAAAGGTCTCGAGGCGCTGTTTTCTGCGAAGTCTTCGGCCGGCTTGACCGTCATCGGCGTGCCGAGCCAGGACTTCAACCAGGAGTCTTCCCGACAACGCCAGTGTTAAAGCCTTTTGCGAGACTCGGTTCGACATCGATTTCCCGCTGACCGCGATCAGCCAGGTTCGTGGCGCGCAGGCCGCCCCGTTCTACGCGTGGGTCAATCTCGAGAAGCAGTGGCAGCCGAAATGGAATTTCCACAAGGTGCTGATCGGCCGGGACGGCCGGATCGCCGGCACCTTTGGATCAGACGAGGAGCCGGACGGGCCTGCGCTGTCCCGCGCCATCGAGACAGAACTGGCGCGGGCGGTGTAGACTTTGGGGCAGTTCAAAGTGCCTGGACCGGTGCGGGGTATCGCGCGACCAAGGGGTCCACGGTCAGAAGCGTGATGCCTTCGATCAGCGACTGCGCGATCAGGAGCCGGTCGAAGGGGTCTTTGTGAAGGGGTGGCAAACCGTCAACCGCCACCGTGTGTTGCCCGAGGATCGCCAACTCCTCGTAGCCATTGTCCACCAATCCCCGCCGCAGCAGCCTTGGGTCGACGCGGAAGTCCTCCCGCCCGAGGCTGCGCTTGATCGCGACCTCCCAGAGGCTGGCGACACTGAACACGACGATATTGTGTTCCTGTTCCAGGAGAACGCGAGCCTGCGAGGGTAATCGCCGCCAGGAAAGTGCCGCCCACAGAAGTATGTGGGTATCGAGCAGCAACCTCACTCTGGATCGAGGCCGAACAGCCGCTCAATCTCTGACCTGCCCATGGTGTCAAAATCGTCCGGTACATTGAACTGGCCTTCCATGAAGCCGAGACGGCGTTTGGCACGACCGGCGGGCGCGTCCAAGGCGGTGAGTTTCACTACCGGCTTGCCGGCTTTGGCGATCACCACTGTCTCTCCGTTGGCCGCGGTTTCGATCAGGCGAGATAAATGCGTTTTGGCCTCGTGGATGTTGACCGTGAACATTGACGATACCTTTATGACTAAGTCTGATTAGTTTGGTTTGATTGGGTTGTCAATGTTTCTGGGACATAGCGCGTCAGACTCCACGCTTCTCGCCGCAGCCGGTTGAAGCGACGCCGCCGGGCGTCCGCCCTAACAATTCCACCAAAGTTTCCTGCCGACCAACCAGATCCGCCACCGTATAGGCGTCCAGAACGGCCATGAAGGCCGCGATTGCCTGATCCAGCACACCGGTCAGGCCACACGCCGGCTGAATGATGCATTCCGAGCAGGGAACCAGCGCCATATCCGGCTCCGACGCTCGAATGACACTTCCGACGTGAATCACGTCAGCCGGACGCCCGAGCCGCAAACCGCCGTGAGGGCCGCGCAGCGTCACCACCTCGCCGCTGGCCGCCAGCTGCTGCACAACCTTCATCAGATGATTGGTGGAAACGCCGAACGCCGCGGCGATCTCCGGGATTGTGACAAAACGATTCGGATGCAGCGCCAAGTACATCAGCACTCGCAGCGTATAATCGGAAAAGGTCGTCAGCCGCATGACGTCCGCCTCAGAGCATGATCGCGCGCGGACGAAACATCGAGCGTGGCGATGATACGATCGAATTCTAGAGCGCGCTCAGGGTGACCGTAAACGGTCAGCGTGCTCCAGCTCATTGTTTTCACGACCACCTTTATCAGCCCGCCGGTTCCAGTCAGGCTGATGTCGCGCTAGGTAAGCCGGGCCACGATGTCCGCGATCAATGCCTCGAACATCTCGGCCGTCAGCCGTCCCGTGTTCGTGTTCAGCCGGGACACATGGTAGCTATCCACGAGTTGCAGTCCATCCGCCAGCTCATGCACCGCGCCGTGAGCGAATGGGGCATGGTTCGCCCGTAGCCCGCGCGCCCGTAGCACAGCTTTGTGCGACACCCCGCCGAGCGCAAGGACCAGGCGCAGGCGTGGCATCGCCGTCAGTTCTTGCGCAAGATATGGGTTGCAACCCTTGATCTCCACCGGCGTCGGCAAGTTGGCCGGCGGGACGCAGCGCACTGCGTTGGTCACGCGACAATCCCGCAACACCATGCCGTCTGTCGGATCAGCGCCGTAGACTCCCTCGGCGAACCCGAATTTTATCAATGTCCGGTAGAGCAGCACCCCGGCAAAATCGCCGGTGAATGGCCTGCCGGTTCGGTTCGCCCCCCGCACCCCCGGCGCCAGCCCGACCACCAGGAACCGGGCCTCGAGCGACCCGAAGCTGGGCACCGCGCCATTGAACCATCTGGGATTGGCCACTTGGTTGCTATCCCGGTAGGCAACCAGCCGAGGACACAGCGGACAATTCACCGCCGGCGCCTGATAGGTCACTGCGTGCTCAGGTCGCTTCGTGCGGATCGGCGAAGGGTTCCGCTGGGGTACCGCGCGCACCCGTGCTGCGCTGGCGAGGCTCGGTTTGCCGCCGGGTAAATTCGGGTGCGATCTCCGCCAGTTCCAGGAACTGATCACACTGGCGACGAAGCTCGTCGGCTACCATCGGCGGACTGGTGCGCACCGAGGACACCACGGACACCCGCACACCCTTGCGCTGCACAGCCTCCACCAGCCGGCGGAAGTCAGAGTCACCAGAAAACAACACGACGTGATCAATCTTGTCCGCGAGCTCCAGCATGTCCACTGCGATCTCGATGTCCATGTTACCTTTAACCCGCCGGCGTCCGGCGGCATCGGTGAATTCCTTCGCCGGCTTGGTGACCAAGGCATAGCCGTTGTAGGCCAGCCAGTCCGTCAACGGCTTCAATGGTGAGTACTCTTCCGTCTCAAGCACTGCCGAATAATAGTAGGCGCGAATGACGTTTGACTTTTTCTTGAAAAAATCCAGCAGGTTACGGTAGTCAACGTCGAACCCCAAATTGCGCGAGGCAGAGTAAAGGTTGGCTCCGTCGATGAAAAGAGCGACACGTTCGTTGGGTAGAAAAGGCATCGGCTTAACCTTGCGAGTACTGGTTGAAATGGGCGGGCACAAACGAAATCGATAAAGTCCCGCCAAATCGGCGGATTCGGGACGGCGATCACCATAACCATGAGTCAATTTTGTAAACATCGAAACGGTAATAGCACCGCGCCCAGCTGTATAGTCCTGATTGGTGTTGGGGCCAATCTGCCGGGACCTGAGGGAAAACCGCCACTGGAGACGTGCCGGCGAGCTGTCGGGATGCTGGATTCGCTCCCTGGGATGCGCCTCGGGGGCGTTTCACGCTGGTTTCTTTCGGCGGCTGTTCCTCCATCCGGACAGCCGCCTTATGTCAACGGCGTCGTGTCTCTAGCTGGTTGATCCGGGCGTGACGCTCGATCCGGCGGATTTGCTCGTGCGCCTGATGGCAGTGGAGACCACGTGCGGCCGCGAGCGCAGTGTCCCGAATGCCGCTCGGACGCTGGACCTGGATATCATCGCGATCGGCGATCTGGTGCGCGACCGAACCGGACCCGATCCTGCCACACCCACGGGCGCATCTACGCGCCTTCGTGCTGGCGCCGCTGGCGGATGTAGCGCCAGACTGGATGCATCCGGTGCTCGGGCGGACAGCCGCCGCCCTGTTGGCGGATTTGCCGCCGCAGGATATTCAGCCGCTGGATCGGTAGACGAGCTTATTACGCTGGCCGATGCAGCTTCGCCTCAGTTCGGGCCTGCAGGTCGTCGAACGCCAAACCGGGCGCCATACCCAGCACGACGAACCCCTGCTCGGTCACGTCGATCGTTGCCAGGTTCGTGTAGACGCGCTTGACGGCGCCCGGTGCGGTCAGCGGATAGGTGCACTTCGTCACCAGCTTGGGCGTGCCGTCTTTCGTCGTGTGCTCCATCAGCACCCATAGCCGTCTGGCGCCGGTCGCGAGATCCATGGCGCCCCCCACAGCCGGCGCTGTGTCGTTCTCGCTGGTCGCCCAATTGGCGATGTCACCATTGTCGGCGACCTGGAATGCCCCCAGCACGCAAAGATCCAGATGGTGGCCGCGAATCATCGCAAAGCTGTCGGCGTGATGGCAGTAGCTGCCGCCCTTGTGCATCGTGACGTATTGCTTGCCGGCGTTGATCAGCCAGGGCTCGATCTTGTCCTTCGCGGGTGCGGGCCCCATGCCCAGCACGCCGTTTTCGGAATGGAAGATGACCTCGCGGTCCTTCGGCACGTGGTCGGCGATCATGGTCGGGATGCCGATGCCCAGGTTGACATACCATCCCTCTGGGATATCCGCGGCGGCGTGGTGCGCCATCTGCTGACGGGTGAAGGGCTTGAAGGCGAGTTCGGTGGCGGACATGGAGGACGTCTCCTGATCAGAAGCCGGAAGGATCACCGTAAGGTACATGCAGCACGCGGTCGACGAAGATGCCGGGCGTCACGACATGATCGGGGTCGATCTCGCCCAATTCGCGGAGGTGCTGGGACTGTACGAGAGTCAACTCGGAGGCCATGGCGACGATCGGATTGAAGTTCCGGCCGGCCTGCTTGTAGGTCAGATTGCCCCAGCGGTCGGCCTCCCACGCTTCCACCAGCCCGACATCGCCTTTGAGCGCGTGCTCCAGGATGTAGGTTCGCCCGTCGATCTCCCGATGTTCTTTGCCGACGGCCATCTTGGTGCCGACGCCGGTGGCGGTGAAGAAGGCGGGGACGCCTGCGCCAGCCGCGCGCATACGTTCGGCCAAGGTGCCTTGCGGAACGATTTCCAGCTCGATCTTGCCGGCGCGGTACAGCGTCTCGAACACCACGGGGTCGGAACTGCGGGGGAAGGAGCAGATGATCTTGCGGACGCGGCCCAGTTCCATCAACCGAGCGAGGCCGGTGTGGCCGACGCCGGCGTTGTTGCAGGCGACCGCCAGGTCCTTGGCGCCCTGATGGATCAGCCCGTCGATCAGCGCGTTGGGCTGACCAACGGCGCCAAAGCCGCCGAGCAGAACCGTTGAGCCGTCCTTGATACCAGCCATGGCATCGGCCATGGTCTGGACGATCTTGTTGATCATTCGAGGCGTTTCCTGGCAGCGCGTGTGTGTTGATCCGATGTAGCTCCGGCGAACCCTTGTGCCAAGCCGCGGCTTCGGCCGATCAGGGGTGAGGTCAGGGGAGCGAATTGGTTTCTTGGCCAACGGAGCGTGTCAGCCCATCTCCATTCGGGCAAACAGCGCACGGGCCTTCAGCATGTCGTCGAGCGAGCCGAAGGCGTTCATGTAGTGGCCGGTGTAGCCTTTTCCCTCCAGAGCTTCGAATAGCGACGGAAAATCGAAGTCCCCTTGGCCCGGGATGAGGTGTTCCTCTCGGCCGTTTCGAAAACAGTCGGCGAGGCGGACTTCGCGGACCCGGGGCAGCGGCATGGCATCGATGAAGCTCTGCACGCCCTCGGGCACGAGATGGGCGTGGTTGGCGGTGAAAGAGAGTTGCAACGCCGGGGAGTCCAGTTTCTCATAGAACCACCGCCATTCGTCGATGGTGTGTGCCAAGTAATGGACTTCGGCGTCGGGCGGTTCCTTGTTCAGGTTTTCCAGCAGCAACAGAACCGATCTACGGCCGGCGTAGTCCGCGGCACGGCGCAGGCGATCCAGACCGGCCTGCATACGCTGAGGTATGTCGGTGGAAAAATGAAATCCGGCGTGGACAACGATCCATTCGGCGCCCAGCAGGACGGCGGCGTCGATGTATGCTTTGAGATATGCATCGACGGCTTCGGCAACCAGAGGGGCATATTCCGCGACGTTGACGGCGGAAAGCGTGTGCAGACCGAGGCGGATATCGTGGCGGTCGCAGGCGCGGCGGATCGCATGTGCCCGCGGCTGATCGAAGCCCGTGACGACATTGGCGCCAGTATCAAGCTGAATGTCGATGATGCCGACGTCGTGCTGCGCGGCCCAGTCGATCGCGTCCTCCATAGGGACTTTGCGGCCGACGTCGATGCCGATTCGCTCGGACGGGATAGTGATCATGTGTTTTCGCCGGACGCTTTGTTTGAGGGAAGTTTGCACCCCGTGGGGGTGGTGCGCAAACGATGTCCTGTTTTACGGCTGGGTCGGTTGGATGTGGCCCGTGGCCAGCGACGTGAGGCCCTCGGGGTCCTGCGGTGGTCCATCCCCTCGCCACACGATGTGAAGGTCCGGGCGGAGCAGGAACACTGAGGCGCCATACACGTCGCGGACGCGAGCCTCATCCAAATGGAGAATCTCGAGCGGTGCGCCGCGCGCCTGGAATGCTTGCGCAAGCGCTGTCGTATCGCAATCGCCCTGTAGATCGAGCAGGGTGTAATCATTTCCCAGCACGTCCTGCATCGCGCGCCCATCCTTCAGCCACATGTGCGGAATGCGGACCCCGGGGCGGGCATGCGGCGTGTAGCTGCTGGTTTCCCATTCCGCGACGTTGCCAGACTCGTCCGCGATCAGCGGCGATCCGGCATAGGAATAGGCCGCTTCTACCCCGACCATGCCATGCATCCGGCGATGGTTGACCTCAAAGGACGCGGCGAGTTCCCGTCGCTTGGCCTCGCCCTCTTGGGTGTCGTCGTACGCCGCCGGGGTGACCAGCGCGCGCCAGATCGGCACGCCCGCGGCAGCCCAGCCGGCGGCTGCGACGTTGCGGACCCCGATCGGCCGACGCTCCTGCTCGTAGCCATCGAGTAGGCCGGGACCACCCCAGCCTTTGATCACACCGGCGAGTTTCCATGACAGGTCGAAGGCGTCGCCGACACCGGTATTCATACCGAGGCCGCCAGTCGGAATCACCAGATGCACGGCATCGCCGGCCATGAAAACGCGGCGGTCACGATAACGCTCGGCGATCAGCAAATGATGGCGCCACGGGACAACGTTGAGGATCTCAAAGTCGCAGGGAAAGCCGATCAGATTCTTGAATAACCGGAACGAAGTCGGTGTCTTTGGGGAGCGAGGAGTGCAGGGTGAACTCCTTGCGGTCGCCTTGAGCGATAATGCTCGACCCGTTGGCGTCGGGGAACTGATAGTGGCGTCCTTTTCCGGTCACGATGCGCTCATACAGATCATCCGAGCGGAAGATCACCTGAACGAGGTCGCGAAGGCCGCCCTGCCCTTCCAGTTTGATACCCAGCTTCTTGCGAACGGTGCTGGTTCCGCCGTCGCAGCCGGCCAGATAGCCGCAACGCAGCGTTTCCTCGTGGCCACCCACCGTCCGGGCGAGGATAGCCACACCATCGTCGTCCTGGCTGAAATCAACGAGTTCGTAGCCGTAGCGCACCGAGACGTTTGGGGTCCCCTCGGCTACCTCCTTGAGGAGCGGCTCGAGCTTATTCTGCGACACGAGTTGGTAGGGTTCGAGAAGCCACGCGCCGTTCGGCGACTGGGCGATCTGCTTGCGCCGTTCTGCTACGGACGGATATTTCAGGACCGCGATGGGGGGATCGCTGAGGCGCGTGGTTAGGAAAACGTCCATCGGGTTGTCGGCCGGGTAGCCGAGCGCCCGCACCCGGTCGACGATCCCGATCCGGCGGTAGAATTCCATGGTTCGCGCGTTGGAGCGGTCCATTTTCGGCCACGGCGCGGTGGTCTGGTGACGCTCCATGATCAGGCATCGCACGCCGCGCCGTCCTAGATCGATCGCGAGGGTGAGACCTACAGGACCGGCGCCGGCGACGATCACGTCGTAGGTATTAGTATTCATCACAATAGAAGATCGGGTTGGCAAGGGTGTGTCCAGACGAACGCGTCGAGCGCAGCGTGCAACGGACGATCTGCTCGATCTTCTGCATTCACAAGGGCTGCCGCTGTGTTCCCCTCTCTGGACGACACCTGAGGCGCGCCCGGCTGCGCAAACTTGTGATTGGGATCGCGGCGGCGCTGGCCACCGCTCGTGCAATTTGGTTCGCCGGACAGTCCGAGAAAGATCCTACGCGGTTGTTCGTCACCGCGATCCCCACCGTCTCGGGACTGCTAGGCCTACTATGGGCGATGGTACTCTTGGTGCGGGGCGAGAAGCTTGATAACGCTCCGCTGCCGCATGTGACCGTTGGCTTACGCGATCATTTTTCTCCTGGCGCCCGCTGGATGATATTGCCTGCACCGGAGACAAGATTGAGCGCCCCACCGGCCGAACCGCCGCTCGGTGCCGTCGCGACCTGTTGCTGGGCAATTGGTCCGGACCCCTTCGCGGATTGCTGCTGAACCACGTTGCCGTTGCCGACCGTGACTGCCAAAGGTCCCTCATTGTTAATAATGATCGGTCCCTGGCCGTTGCCGTGATGGTGGCGGCGATAACCGTAGCCACCGTCGTCCGGAAACCCCTGAGTGGGCTGAACCTGGCGGCTAGCGGCCAACGGCGTGCCCATCGAGAAACCGGACAAGAAGCCGGGATCGCCGCGCAACTGCGTGATCGCGTTCTGGTTCGCAGCCTGATGATCAGCGGCCGTCATGCCGTTTTGCAGGTCATGCGCGGTGACGAAAGGTTGCGGCACGAAGGGCAACAACCGAGCGAGGCCCTTCGGTCCACCATGGACGCCGGGTGCAAGTGGCACGCCGCCTGCGTCCTGTGCCATTGCCGGTACGCTCAGGGCCATCACTGCGAGGATGGGGAGCAATGCTTGCTTGATCATTTCGACTTCCCTTCGAGGCGTGAGACTAGTTGCGATCGATCGACAGCCAGTCAGTATGGACGTGCAATTTTGTGCCGTCGCGATCGAGCAGAAGCGAGCGGCCGCTTGGACCGTGCTGTTCCAGATGTTGGTTTGTCGCGGGATCGGACAGCGTATCGTCCAGGCCTTCGTCACCGGTGTTGGCATCGTCGGGGGATGACCGGCCGCTGCCGAAGGACTGGACGACATCGCCATGGCCGCTGGTGCAAACCTTCTTTCCATTGACGGTCTGGCAGCTCACGCCACCCGAACCGGCGCAGTTGAGATTGCCGTTCACCGACTGGCAACGGAGTGTTTCGGCGGATGCCGACACGCCGCACCAGAGGATCGATAAAGCAGCGAACGTCGCGGTGCGCGAACAGCGGGACATGGAAGCCTCCTTATCGGCCGGTCTGGTTGAAGAGGCGCTGATTGGCGGCGGAGCCAGCACCGAAGCCGATATTGACGCCACGAGTGAAAGTCGTGGTTGCCAGGACGCCACTCGGGCCTTTCGCGGCGATGGATTGGCCGGCGGACGAGCCATTACCCAGCGCGAGGTTGGCCCCGGCGACAACCTGTGTGCTGACCAGCGGCCGGCAACCAGACATCCCCGAGCCGCCAAATGTGCCGAGTTGCTGTAGAGCCGACGATCCGGTCCCGGTTGCCTTGTTGAGGCCGACGGTGACGCTGGTCGCGGATAGCGGACAGCCGCGGTTGGCGTCGATCGCATTCAGTTCGGACACGGGGTTGCGCAGAGACACGCCACCCCGCTCTTGCGCCGCGGCTGGAAGAGCGGCGAGCAGGGCCAGGATGACCGCGATGCTCGTTGCATTGTCTCACTCCTTTAACAGTCGATTTTAAGGGCGAACCCGGCCCCGCGCTCCCGCGGGACCGGGTCTGGGTGGAAGTTCCGGGGTCACCCGCGTTTTACTGATTGGCGGTGAACACCTGCTGCGAAGCCGAGGAGCCGAACCCGAGTGCCGCGTTCTTGTTGGCGCCGCCGCTGACGACATTCAGGCCATGACGTCCCGCGGTGCCGCCGATGGTGGCGACCTCCTGATCAGCCGAGGAGAACTTGCCGGCCGCCAGGTTGGAGTTGAAGCCTCCGTTGGTAACCGACCGGCCACTTCCGAAAGCCGTTCCGCCCAAGGTCAGGGTGGATTGCGTCGCGGTGCTGCCGAAGCCGCGGGCGAGGTTGTTGTTGCCGCCGCCGTTGGTGAGCACTCGGCCGCGGCCGAATGCCGTGCCGCCGACCGTGGTGGTGTCTTGGCCGGCAAAGCTGAGCGGGCCGGTGGCGAAGTTGCGGTTGTTGCCGCCGTTGGTGATGGCAACGCCATGACGGCCAGCGACGCCGCCGAGCGTGGTGGCGGACTGATCGGCCTCGCTGAGCGGGCCCTTGGCGACGTTCAGGTTGCCGCCGCCGTGGGTGATCGAGATCCCACCGGTCGTCTGGGCGCTGGCGGGGGAGATGGACGTTGCGGCAATCGCGGCGAGAACAGCGAAGCCGGAGAGAACAACTGAACGCATGGTGTGTTTTCCTTCAATGTTGGTCCGGAGCTTGCTGCTGCCGGGCGTCGGTGATCGACGAGCGGAAACCTACGGGGCGGGGCTAGCCGCCGCTGTGGAGCAGCCCACACCCGCGATTTTTTTCGCAGGGGCGCGGTAAACGAAGCGTGATCGAGCCCAGGTGCGATCGCCGATACTTGGAAAATGTCGTAGCGGCTTGGTGTCCCCGAAGGTTTAAGAAAGAAGGAGAGCGGATGGGCAACGTATCGCGACGTTTGCTGACCGGTCCTGCCTTGCTCGCGGGAATGGGCTGCGCCTTGTTCGCCGCGGGACCGTTGATCGACGCTTGGTTGCGTTTGGCGCCTGACGGCGCGGGAGCCCTGGTTCTACATCACGCGAGCGGCATCTGGATGTGGCTGGCGCTGGCCTGGCTGGCGGCGCGATCGGTCGATGTGCTGCTGCGCCGGGTGGCTGTGGTATCGCGCGGCGGCGTTCCGTATCCGCGGCTGCTCACGGATCTGCTGAGCGCGGCATTGTTTGCCGCGGCGGCGATGACAATCCTGCTGTTGGTGTTCGATCAGCCGGCGACCGGCCTGATCACCGTTTCGAGCGTGGTGATCGCGGTCATAGGGTTCGCCTTAAGAAACGTTATCAGCGATCTATTCTCCGGCATCGCCCTTGGTGTTGATCATCCGTATCGGATTGGCGACTGGATAGAAACGACACAAAATTCTGGCCGAGTCACGGAGATAACCTGGCGTACTACTCGGCTGACCGATCGGAATGGATTTGTCATTATCGTGCCAAACGGATTGGTCGCCGGGCAGCGGCTGATCAACTACGGGGCCGGCGAGCGAGACTACCGCACCTCGCTGCGGGTGCCGCTGGACGCGACGCTGGCCGTCGGCCGGGCGAAACGGATACTTCTGTCCGGCGCGTTAGACGCGGGCCGGAAAATCCCCGGTCTGGCGCCGGATGTCCTGCTGGCGGAATACGTCGATGGCGCGGCGATCTATGTTGTCCGATTTCGCGTTCCCGACTTCGGACAAGAAGCGGCGTGCCGCGACACCGTGGCCTCACGCGTGCTGCATGCGTTGCATTGCGCCGGCCAGACAATACAGCAGACCGGTCCGAACGGACCAATCCCGGTTCCGTGGCGGTCGGCCGCGGAAGCGCTGCTGGGCCAGGTTGATCTATTTCGGGGGTTTGATGCAGCGGAACGGGCGCAGCTCGCGACCAAGCTGCGAATGCGCGAGGCCGATGCGGGTCAGATGATTGTGCGCCAAGGTGATAGCGGCGACTTTCTGTATGTTATCGGCGAGGGGATACTCGACGTCGAAGCGGTCCGCGGCGAATTGGCACCAATTCGGGACCGTCTGGCGCCAGGGGAGGTGTTTGGGGAGGTCTCGCTGCTAACTGGTCAGCGGCGCACCGCGAGCGTGACCGCCGCACTCGACTCTGTCGTCTACGAAATCCATCGCGAGGATCTAGATCCGATCGTGAAGCGACGGCCAGAGGTGGCCGAGGGCCTCGCCGCCGTCATGGCGGAGCGTCAGGCGCGCAACGACAAATATCTCCGGGCGCCTGTGCAGACGCTCGCGCCCACGCGCGACGATCTGCTGGCGCGGCTACGGCTGTTGTTCGGTCTTTAGAGTATCCGTCTTGATCAAGCCCTTTTTTCGCAAAGTTTGACTGGGCCGGCGAGGCCAGAGTGGACCCGTGCTCGCAGCCGTCAAGGCCGCGTCGCTTCGCGATGGCCTTCGGCCAGCCTTGACCGCCGCTGTGCGCGGTGTCCGTGGATCGGTATGGCCGGGACGGGAAAACGGCGTCTCAACCGAACCGGAAAACTGTTGATGACTGGGTGTTGGTTCGACCTCATGCCTGGGCCAGTTCTGGTGTCCACCTGCGATGATCGCGCAGCAGTGCGTTAGCGATGATGAGGAGCTTGCGCATGATGACGACGATGGCGACTTTCGCGGGTTTTCCGGCTGCCCGCAGGGCTAGATATTTGGCCCTGAGCGGCGGGTTGAATCGGATGGCGACCAGAGCTGGCATATAGAGGGCCTGCCTCAGTGTGGCTCGTCCGCCCTGAATGAAACTCTTGCCCTTCCAGTTTCCCGACTGCCTAGTGAGCGGTGCCAGGCCGGCCAGACTGGCGGTCTGTTTGGCGTCCATCGTGCCGAGTTCGGGCATATCGATGAGCAGGGCGAAGGCTGTGTAGTTGCCAAAGCCAGGAATGCTGACAAGGATTTCGGATCGGGCGTTGAGGGTTTGATGGGCTGCCACGAGGGTTGCCCGGGCGTGGTCTATGGCGTCGATCTGGGTTTCGATTTGTTTGAGATGTTGCTGGCTTTGGTGCGTCAGCACCGCCAGTGTCAGGGTCTTGGAGCGATTGAGCGCTGCGGTCCGGTCTTTCACCAAGGCGCGCCGAGCGGCCAGCAATTCGGCAAGACTATCAATGGTTTCATCCCTGGCTGGCGGGATATCCGGCTGCATGGCACAACCGAATCGGGCGAGCATGGCGGCGTCGATCGGGTCGGTTTTGGCGCGTGTTCCGGTTGCCTGGGCGAAGCGTCGCATTTGCAGTGGGTTGATTTTGACGCTTGGCAGTGCGGCCTTGCCGAGCGCCATTTCCAGTGCTCGGTGATAGGCGCCGGTTGCCTCGAAGATGATGCGTTTTGGCTGCAGTGGGGCGATCCAGGCGATGAGCCTGGCAATACCCTTGCGATCATTGTCGAACTGTTTGACGACCGCGTGGGGATGCAGATGAGCATCCAGTCGGTCTTTCGAGATGTCGATTCCAAGGGTGATCTGATCCGGCGTTGGTGCTATGACGTGATTCATCTTTTCCTGTCCCATGCTTGTCATCCGGGGCGTGAAACACCCAGGTCTCCGTTCGGGCCTGAAGGAAAAGAAGGGGACGATCCAACTCTAACTCGGTCCTACCTGACCGCCATGATCTCGATCCATCCCCTTCACCATCGGCAGGTTGCAACCTGCCGATGGTGAACCATTCTGCCTTAGGCGATGGGCAGATTCATAAGACAACCATGATCGTTTGGGGTTGATCCACACTTCGGCGTTCTGTCATGGTCTAAGTCTCTGTTTGATCGCGTGATTTACGCCTTCCGATCATGTCAGCCTCAGACGATCACGCTCTGACCTCACCGGTATGTGAACCGAAAGATGTGTCCGAGATGAAAGGAGTGAACCGCTCAACAGCCATCAGGCCAGCAAAGCGTCAGTTTGCGTTCAGCGGCGCCAACCGGCGTCCATCAGCAACAGCAAAGGAGCTTTGTCATGGGCCATCTTCATCGTCGTCATTTTGGCCGGATCGCTATCGCGGCCTCGGGCATTGCTTTGATGCTAGGCGGGGCGGCATCGGCGCAGACGGTGCAGATGTTTGATGACGCTCCGTCGGTCGAACAGCTTCGCAGCATCATGGTTCCGGAATCGCAGCCTGGTGCCAGCCGGTCGATCGTGATCCAACGGCCTGATGCCGCTGCGCCAGCCGGGAATGTGCAGCGTGTGGCCACGCAGGCGATGTCGGCCGCGCATGCACCTGCCGCCACGGCGGACACGGCGGCGCAGCCGGTCGAGCAAGTCGCCGCCAGCGTGCCGGTGTCGCATCCGTCGCCGGCCACGAAGGTGAATGCCGCCAAACCAACTGCCGCGGGTTTCCGGATCAACTTCGCTTTCAACTCCGCCGTTCTGCCAGATTCGGCGCACGCCATGATCGACGTCGTGGCGCAGGTGATGAAGGAATTGCCCGAGATCAAGGTGCGCGTGGAAGGTCACACGGACGCCGTCGGGTCCGCGGATTATAACGTGTCGTTGTCGGAGCGGCGGGCCTTGTCAGTCGGCGAATACCTGGTCAAGGTCGGGGTCGATCCGTCTCGCCTCATGCTGATCGGCAAGGGTATGGCCGAGCCGTTGACTTCCAACCGCTATGACCCCGCCAATCGGCGCGTTCAGTTCGTACGGGTCGGGTGAGCCATGCGTCCGACGATCCCGCTCACAATCGCCGCCGCGTTGGTTCTTATCCTTTGTCAGGAGATGACCGACCAGGCGGTGGCGAAAGTGGTCCGCACCGGGAGGAGCGCCCCCGCCAACCCCGCGGTCGAGCGGGGCGGTCTCCATCTGGTGCCTGGGCCACCGCCGCCGATTCCCTACAGTCTGATCGGAGCGTTGGCCCTAGATAGCCAGGTGGTTGGGCGATGCGCCTTCTGGCCGCCATGGGGATTGTTTGGCCCGTTGCGTTTCCGCCAACCCTTCCGGCAATTTGGGGCGGCCCCGAGAATACAAGTGCTGCGCCCCCTGATCCCCTGGGTTTCGCGGCCGTTGCGGTAGACCATCTCTGGCCGACTGTGAAGATGGTCTACCTTTTACTTTGGGGGCTTGCGGCTTCGGGTGGCAGGGTTCGAGAGTGTCGGCGCTGCTGCGGGTGACGAACGTGATGCTTACAAAGCGCCTCAGGGCGGCGGCCTGGATTGTGCCCATTGTGATCTTTTCGACCGCCGTGGCGCTGCTTTCAACGCAACCGCCGTCACCGCTTGCCGCGGCCGAGCGTCTGGTTGAGGCTGTTGCTTTTCATTTCCTGGGGCCGGAACGTCAGTCGGCTTCGGATGTCGTCGTGGTCGGCATCACGGAGGAGACGCTTTCGGCGTTTCCATACCGGTCACCTGTCGATCGCGCTTTCCTGGCTTCGGTTATCGATGCGCTGGCACGGAGCGGGGTCATTGCGATCGGCTTGGACATTGTGCTCGACCGGCCGACCGAGCCGTCAAAGGATGCGGCGCTGCGGCGGGCGCTGACCCGCACGGACACTCCGGTCGTCGCGATTTCGGTCGCGCCGGACACGATCATGTCGGCGGGTCAGAGGCGATTCCTGGCCGGCTTCCTCGACGGCGTGCGAACAGGCGACGCGAACCTGGCGCGCGACCGGTTCGATGACACGGTGCGGGACCATGTGCCGATGCATCCGTCCACTGGCCAGCCAAGTTTTCCCGCGGCCATCGCTGCGGCGGTGGGTGTCACGGCGCCTGCGCGTCCGTTTCGGATAGAGTGGCGGCGGAGCCGTGGGCACGTTGGGCCCGACGTGCCTACCTATCCAGCCGAATCGATCGCCCTGCTGCCGGCAAGCTGGCTGAACGGGAAAGTAGCTCTGATCGGCAGCTTGATCGCGGGCAGCGACGAGCATCGAACGCTTGCCTCGGCCTTTGGACAACCGAGCTTCGGGGTGGATATCCACGCGCAGGTCGTTTCGCAGCTGCTTGATCGGCGCGCCGTGCCGGCGACGGTGTTCCCCTGGCCGGAGATATCGGCAGCGTCCGCGCTGGCCTGCATTGGCGTTGCGTTGGGGTGCCTGTTCGCGGGCTCCTTCGCGGTGGTGGCAATGACGGTGGTTGGCCTCGGGTTTATTTCCGCTGTGCTCACGGCGTACGCAGCAACGGGGATGCTGGTTCCTGTCGTGGGACCGATCGTGGCGCTGTCGATCGCGGGCGGCGGCGCGCGCGCCTGGCACGGGCTGGCCGACCGTCGCGATCGGCGTGCGCTGCGTGCGTTGTTCTCCCGCTTCGTCAGTGAGCCGGTGGTCGACCAGATCATGAAAGAGCGCGACCTGTTCATGTCGGGTGGCCGGCCCCGGCCGCAGGAGCTGACGGCGACCGTGCTGTATGCCGACGTGGCCGGATTCACCACGATTTGCGAAGGATTGGCCCCGGAACCGTTGATCGCCTGGCTCGACCGCTACATCGATACAATGTCCGGCTTGATCATGACGCACAACGGTGTGCTGCTGCGGTTTATTGGTGATGGCATCCTCGCGGTATTCGGGGTGCCCATCCCACGTCGGGACGAGGCCGGGATCGCGGCCGACGCGAATAATGCGGCGCGATGCGCCTTGGCGATGGAACAGGCGATGGAGACGCTGAACGACGAATGGGCCGCATCCGGCCTGCCGGTGGGCGGTCTGCGCGTGGGCCTTCATACCGGCCCTATGGTGGCCGGCAGCCTGGGGACAGGCGCACGGATGGAATTCTGCCTGCTGGGCGACACGGCCAATATTGGCGCCCGGCTGGAGCAACTCGGGAAGGACTATGCCGAACCCAGTCCACGCTATTGCACCATCGTGGTGGGCGAACCGACATGGACGCGGCTTGCAGGCGGATTTCCGGGCCTTCGTCTCGGCGATCTGCTGCTGCGCGGGAGGCACACAACCATGGCGGCGTACCGCATCGATGCCGCAGCCGCCCGACAAGCGAACCGTCAAGAAGAGATTAGACCCGTGATTTGACCGTAATCACGCGGCTCGGGCACAGCAAGATCATCCTCTAGATTTCAGCCTCGGAGAGGCTTTCAAGCATGTCCCTGTCGGATATCGTTATAAATCCGTGATCGACGGACAGGTAGCCTGCTCGGGTCCATTCCACGATATACTTGTTGATGCTTTCGCGGGAAATCCCGATCAGATTACCGAGTTGCTGTTGCGAAAGCTTAATATCGAGCCGCAGACCAGCAAGTTCCTGCTTTCCGAACGTAGCCGCGAGTCGCAGCAGTCCCCGTGCGACCCGCGCGGGCGCGTCGCGGAGCAAGGCATCCTCCAGCGCCTCACTTGTCACGCGCAGGCGTTGACATAGGACGCCAATCAACCGCGTCGCGATTTCCGGATTGGCATTCAGGAACGGCATCAGACGGTTGCGGTCCAGGACCAGTAACTCGGTATCCTCGATCGCCACCGCATCGGCGGATCGTGGCTGACCATCGAGCAACGCGATCTCACCGAATAAGCCTCCGCGGTCGATGATGTTGAGCACGAGTTCTCTACCGTCAGGCGAATAGGTACAGATCTTTACCCGTCCGCGCACCACCGCCATCATGCTGCCACCGGCATCGCCTTTTTGAAAAATCGTGGCTTGGGGACGATGACGAATCAGTGAGGCGCTCGCCGCGACTCGGGACAGCTCCTCCGGACGGAGGTGCCGCAGCAGGAAATGCCCTGCGAGTATCTCTTCCCGGTTCAGCGGAGCATTTGCCATGACAACAACTCGTTGTGGTCCTGCCTTCACGGTGGGCTTAAGCGACTGGGGAGGATAGTGGCTTCATACTCCCTATGCCATTAACAAGTAAATGTGACCGGAAACCCCAAAAGGCTACGGGCAAAGGGAACGGTGGTGTTAAGTGGACCACGGTATGACGACACGCCTCGTGGCAAACTCCTGGCATCGAATTTGCGGTGGCAGGAGAGTGATGATGGCGAAACTGTTTCTGAGGGTGGGGGTTCTGGCGTTCGGTAGTTTCATCTTTGTCAGCGGGACACATGCCGCGCTTCGGGTAGCAGATATCGGCGCCATGTCGGTGTCGTTGAACACTCCTAAACTGTCCTGCGCGACTTGCGGCCGGCCCCGCATGCCATGGTCTGGCGATATGACCACACTCGATCCGCAACCGCTGCCATCGAAGGTGTACGGCGATGGCCGGATGTTGCGTCGCTAACACCCACGGCCGTCTGGCCGATGGTGCTCTAAAGCCGGCGCACTCTGGGTCGTCCTGTGCGTAATCGTTGCGGGATCGTGTAAGATGATTTTTCCAGCCAAAAATTCGCTTAGACGAACAGCATTGGCGACCGCCGTGCTCACGTTGCTGGCGGCGTGTCAGACGCGGCCGGAGACGGCCTATGATGTGGCGAACCCACGCACCGCCGCGGTTCGTAATATTGGCAACTTCAATGAAGCGCTGCGCTGCATGGACGACATGTTCCTCGCCCAGGGCAAGCAGGACATCTACATTACGACCGCGGGTATCCCGGATGCGACGGGCCTTATAGCGGCCGGTACAAAGGAGATGTTCATCACCGCCGTGTCCCGCATGTCGGCGAAAAGCAATGCATTCCGCTTTGTTGACTATGATCCCACACAAACCGACGTGCAGGTGTTGTCCGAGCTGGTCGGCTTGCACGACGATTTCGTCGCTCCGAATTACTATGTCCGGGGTGCCATCACACAGCTTGACAGTAACGTCCTGCAGTCCTCGGCCAGCGCCGGTGTGTCAATTCCAGGCATGGATCTGGCGATCAACGGCAACCAGGTCGTCTCGGTGGTCTCGATCGACCTGAACGTCGGCAAGCTGATCACCCGCCAGATATTACCGGGGATCTCGGCGAGCAACTCGATCGCGGTGGTGCAGTCCGGCAAGGGTGCCGACGTGGGCGGGTTTATCGGCAAGGCCGGCCTGTCGCTGAGCGTGTCGCTCGACAAGTCGGAGGGGTTTCATCAGGCGGTGCGAAACCTTATTGAGCTTTCGACGATAGAGATCCTCGGCAAGCTGACACGGGTGCCCTACTGGCAGTGCCTCAGCATCGAGTTCGACCAACCCGAACTATCGCACCGAAGCCCGTGGCTGGTTCGACACCATGGGGGAAACGGAGCGGGAGCGCGTCGTGAGCGTGGCATTGGTCCGCGCCGGATATCTTCGCGACGAAGGCAACGGGCCGAACCCGGGCTTATCTGAAGCTGTCGCACGATATCAGGCCGAGAACGACCTGGTGCCAAATGGCCGGGTAGATTTCGATCTATATTACCGGCTGCTGGGCAGTGACGCGCGCCGCCCCGTCGCGAAGCCGGTGGCTGCTTCCCCGATGAACGCCGCCGTCACGCCGGCCTTGCCGCCAGCGGAGCCCCCGCGGCTGGTCGTGAGCACTCCCCGTGGTCCAAGGCCAAGCTATCGCGTCGGCGAGACGATGGTGGTTTCGGTGCAGCCCACCCAGGACGCCTACGTCTATTGCTTCTACCAAGATGCTGCTGGCACGGTCGCGCGCATATTTCCCAATCGCTTCCAGCCTGATCCGCTCCTGCACGCCGGCGTGCAGATGGAGATTCCTCCCGCCGGGACAAAATCCTTCGCGTTGCGTTTCGACAATCCCGGAAGCGAGGCGGTCGGATGTCTTGGGTCCGATCGCGAAATTGGGCTAAAGCTTCCGGACAAGCTGAAGGCCCAGGACCTCGAGCCACTCCCGGTAAGTGGGCTGGATGATGTCGCATCACTATTTCGTGGTATACAAGGAGCGCACGTGGATGATGCAAGACTGACCGTGGAGGTGATGAAATGATCTTCGGGCTAATGTCGAAGATCACCCATAGACTGATGTTTCTGTTTGCAGCGGTGGCCGTGCTGTTGCCGCTTGCCGCCCAGGCGGCGCCAGACAACGAGCGACGGGTCGCTTTGGTTATCGGCGTCAGTGGCTATCAGAATGCACCCCACCTGGCCAACCCGGTCAATGATGCGCGGGCAATCGGCGACAGCCTCCGCCGTCTGAAGTTCGACGTCACAGAGTTGTACGATCCAGATTTCCGTGCGCTGAACGTGGGCGTAAGGGAGTTTGGGATCCGTGCCGCGGGTGCGGAAGTGGCACTGGTCTACTATGCCGGCCACGGCGTGCAGGTCGACCGGGAGAACTATCTGATACCGGCCGACGCGAAGCTCGAGCGAGAGCGCGATCTGCTGTACGAGGCAATGCCGCTCGACCGGCTGCTGGGCGAAGTGTCGCAAGCCTCGCGGATCGGCATCGTGCTGTTGGATAGCTGCCGCAACAACCCGTTTATCGACCGCGTAGCGCGATCGATGACGGTCGCCGGTCGCGCGGTGTCGACCACACCTGGCCTCGCTCGGGTGGACAACGTTCCGCGCAACACCATGGTCGTCATGGCAGCGAAAGCGGACCAGATCGCCGAGGATGGGTCGGAGCACAGTCCGTTCGCGGCGGCCCTGCTGGCCCATTTCCAAATTCCGGGTCTCGAGCTCAGTTTGTTCTTCCGCAGCGTGCGGGACACGGTTCTGCGTGCCACTAACAACCGCCAGGAACCCTATGTGTTCAGTTCCCTAGGCGCCGAGCCGTTTTACTTTTATCCGCGGCCGCCGAACAGGCCGCCGGAGATCGCCGCCATTACGCCGCTTGAGGTATCGGAGATTGCCGCGCCCACGCCGCTAGGCATGCCGCAACCGACTGATCCCGACCAGGACCCGCTGAGCATTCGGATCATCGGCCTACCTCGGTTTGGTGAACTGCGCATCGACGGGCACCCCGCCGTGATGAACTCGGTCTTCTCGGCCGAGCATTTGAAGACAGCGACGTACAAGCCGGACGGCAAGACCATTGGGCCGGCTGGGTCACTGGATATCCTGGTGGAAGACGGCCGGGGCGGAAGCATTAACGCCAGCCTGCCTATCACCGTGCGATCTTCGCACCACGCCCCCGTGCTGGGCGGCGGGTCAGGGAAAGTTGAGGTCGCGCAGCAAGTTTTGGGCATCCCGGCGCCCGTCAGTCCGGATGGCGATCCCCTGACGGTGACAATCAATGCGCTGCCCCGCGGCACCGTGCGCAACGGCACCGCTATCCTACGCCCCGGCGATCATGTGACACCGGAGGAGCTATCGAAACTGACGTTCTGGCCCGAGGTCGGCTTCATGGGACCAGCCGGTAGCCTGCGCTATACCGTTGACAACGGGCACGGCGGGATCGTCGAAGGGTCGACCGAGGTCGAGGTCGGGGCAGCGGCGGCCAATGATGCATCCGGGGAATTGGCGTTGTGGGATAGTCTGCGCGGCAGTACAGATCCTCGGGACTTCACTTCATTCCTGCGGCTTTTTCCCGCGTCGCCACACAGCGACGATGCGAGGCGCCGGCGCAAGGAACTCGAGGTAGCGGCGAACGCTCCCCCCGGTGGAAAATCAGATCCGACGAAGTCGCAAACGGAGCCGCAAGCGAAGCCGGTTGTCGAGTCATCGCCCCCGAAGCCGGCGGAGAAGCCAGCGGTGGTCGCCTCGCTGCAGCCGCAGATCGCACCTCCGGACGCGTCGCACTCGGCACCACCACCCGTGATGACCGCCGCGAACGGCCCGCTGATCCCAGTTCCGTCCACCGCCCCGCGCGGCAAGGCCAGCGAGGGGAACCGGTTCCAGGATTGTCCCACCTGTCCTCGGATGGTCCGAATTCCGGCAGGCAGCTTCATGATGGGTTTGGGGTCACATGACGCCGAATTGATGCCGGCCCATAAGGTGGAGATCCATGCGTTCGCGATGGGTGAGGCGCCTATTACCGTGCTGGAATGGAAGGCCTGCTTGGCCGCGAAAGGATGTAACTTCCTTCCGCGCATGCGTGTCGCCGAGGACCGGACACCAGTGCATAACCTGAGCTGGGAAGACCTCGGCCAGTATATGAAGTGGCTGTACACGACCACGGGGCACGCCTACCGGCTGCCGAGCGAAGCTGAATGGGAATATGCGGCGCGGGGCGGCACGACCACACGCTTCTGGTGGGGGGATTTGGTTGGTATGTCCCTGGCGAACTGCACCGATTGCGGAGGCGCCCAGGACGCCTACGGTCCATTGCCGGTCGATGCGTTGCCACCCAATCCCTTCGGGCTCCTGGACATGTTGGGAGGTGTAGCAGAGTGGACGGCGGATTGCTGGTTCCCGAACTATCGCGGCGCGCCGGGCGATGCCACGCCACGTGATGCCAAATCGTGCGAAAAACGCGTGCTGCGCGGCGGATCGTTCCGGTCGCCCCATGACGAGATCACGGCCGCTTATCGCAGCAACTACGACGCGCCGGTGCGATACCTCGTCAACGGGTTCAGAGTAGCACGCGATCTGGAATAGCGTTCTCTAGAGCATTTTCAGCCTGACTGCGCAGGCCGTAAATGCTCTATCCCCTTGTTTGATCGCATGATTTACACGCTTTGAACGTTCCGCTCAGCTTAATCATCCTCTAGTGCGCCTCCGCTACGGGGGTTTCCGCCGCACGGACATGGATGGTGATCTTCTTCGACATCAGCGGCGGATCGTGTGGAACATGATCGCCGTCGCCCATCAAGATTTGCAGGGTATGGGTGCCGGGGGGCAGGTCGATATATGTTTCGGTCTGGCCGAGACCGAAGTGCAGGTGGTTCTTGTCGTGCGGGATTGGCTGATCCAGGGGCGGAAGTGCGGTATCGATCAGTAGATGATGATGGCCCGTATTCGGTTTGTAGGTTCCCGCGGGCGCCACGCCGAAGTTTCGCGTGCCGAACCAGACATGGATGTGCGTAGTCCGTATGGTCTCATTGTCGTTCGGCCAGCCGATGTAGACGTAGGCATCCGCGGGCGAGGGGGTTCGTTTGAACCCGGAGTCTGGAGTGTCAGGCGCCTTTACTGGTTGCACCGGAGCCGGTTGTGCCTGGGCCGGCTGGGCCGGTGGCGCTTGGGCGGGTTCCGTTGGGGCGGGTTGCGTTGGGGCGGGTGTGGGGTTGTCCGGCGGTGTCTGAGCGTACACCGGCGCCGTGATGACCGCCGCCGCGCTCGCCAGGACGATCAGGCGATGCAGTTGATGCATGGAACTCTCCTTGAAGGCGGCCGGTTCACGGCGGCACGATTATGGTGATCTTCCTGGAATAAAGCGGCGGATTGTGCGGAATGTGGCTGTCGTCGGCGAACAGCAATTGCAGGGTATGCCGACCGGGCGGCAGTTCGAGATGCGCCTCGGTCTGACCTAAACCGTAATGAAGATGGTTCTTGTCATTTGGGATTTCTTGGTCAAGCGGCGGAAGATCCGTATCGACCAGCAGGTGATGATGGCCAGTGTTCGCCTTCTCGATCCCCGCCGGCGCAACTCCCGCGGTACCACTCAGCCCCATGCGGACCCAAAACTTGCCCCCTGGAATGACTTGCCCGTCCGGGGGCCAGATAATGTAAACCTTCGCATCCTGCGATATCGGTTTGGGGTCGGCCGCGGCCGTACCTCCGACCAGTGCCCAAACGACAGCCAATGGCATGAGCAGGCTAATCTGTTTCACATCCGTTTCCCCCTGGCTTGCGCTGACGGGAGCTTGTCCTCTCTCATCATCGCGGCGGCGTCTGCATTGCGCGTGTTGTACGAGAGGAGATCAATGAAAAAATTTGTTATCGCGTTCGTGAACGAGCGGCTGTGAACTGTTCCACACCCGGGACGCAGCCGGGTGAGTAGATTACACGGTGACCGAAGAGGATACGCGAAAATGGCACGTTGTTCTTACTGGGTAGGTCGCGCCGCATTACTTGCAGCCACGGCCGTTGTGTCACTCGTATCGGGCCACGCATTTGCCCAGGACGCCGTGCTACTTACCTCGACGGTGCCGGGCTATGTGCCGGGCATGGTAGTATCTGCGACCGACCGGCTGAGTGTGCCGGAAGGTGCAAGCGCCACTTTGTTGTTCCAGTCGGGTGAAATGATGCGCCTGGGAGGCCCGTTCGAGGGCACGTTGGGGCAACAGCAGGTGAAGGCGACTGGCAACAGCGTTGCGATGCTAGCCGACCTGTTCCGGCTTCACGGCGTAGACGCAACCATGATCGGTGGGACGCGTTCCACGAACGTGGCGCGATCCGGCCCGTCCATAGACGACGTCCTGATCGATGCGGAGCGCTCCGGCACCTATTGTGTCGAGCCGTCGACATCCGTCTGGATCACACGCCCGCCGGGTGACGCACGCATGTATGCGGTTCGTCGCAAGGGTAACACCAGGACGCTAGGCTGGCCTTCAGAAGCGGAGCGCGTGGAGTGGCCCGCGGACGTTCCGATCGAAGACGGCAGTCAGTTCGAAATCGCCACCGACGGCGCGGCGCGCGCCACAGTGACCTTCCGCGCCATGCCATCTTCGGTAGGCCCGGGTCCCGCGACGGTTGCTACCGGGATCCTGCTCGGATGCCGCGAGCAGTTCAACGACGAACTGCACCGGGTCAGCCGATCCGCGGCGCGGCCCGAGTTGTGGATGACGAGCGACCACGGGCGCCGGCCGACCTATCACCAGGGCGAGCCGGTTGCGCTCACGGTAATGGCCGACACGGACGGCTACCTCTATTGCGTCGCCGCCAGGGATGATGGCACCGCGACGCCGATTTTCCCAGCCGGGGCCGTCGATGGCGCGCAAGTGCGCGGTTCCGTTGCGTTGTCGATCCCGGGGCGCCGGCAACCGGTCGGGCTAACGGCCGCACCTGGGCTTGAACAGATCCGGTGCTGGCTCGCCGATCGCGACATCACGCCGGAACTGCCGCATGCCCTGCTTGGCACATCGACGGGGCGCATCCCGGATCAGCTTGCCGGCGACCTCGATGGTCTCTTTTCGCGTATCGGTGGAACGCGGATCGAGGCGGACGTCCTGACCGTCAAGACCGAATAAGGGACGCTGGCCTGGTTTCAAGCCGCGAGTTGCAAAATCTCCCGCAGCTGCGGCGGACCACTGATGGGCCGTGGGTTACGTGGCACCCAGGGTGTCGCCATGGCCTGTTCAGCGATCCGGTCAAAACTTCCAGGGCCGATGCTCACCGCGGACAGGCTGCGCGGCATGTCCAAATTGCCGATGAAGAGGTCCAGCAAATCGCCGGCATCCTGTCCCGGGTGACCCATCGCGGCCGCGACCATCGCCTGCCGCTCCGCATTGACAGTCTTGTTCCAACGCATCACCGCCGGCAACATGATGCAGGACGTGTGGCCATGAGGAATGCCGAATTCGGCGCCGAGCACGTAGCCGATGCCGTGGCTCGCGCCCATCGGTACACCACTGGCCAGCGGGCCCATCGAGAGCCATGAGCCAATCTGGCAATCGAGCCGAGCCTGCAGGTCCGATGGATCCACTTTCACTCGTTTGAGGCCGCTCACTAACAGGCTGAGACCGCGAAGTGCCTGGGCGTCGGCATAGGGATGCGCCTCCCTCGAGCAGATGCCTTCAACGCAGTGATCGACGGCACGAATTCCGGTGGACAGAAACAGCCATGCCGGCGTGTGTACGGTGATCGCCGGATCGAGAATGACCGCGCTCGGGATAACGAGCGGATGGCGGAACATTTCTTTCACCTTCGTCCGCTCGTCGGTTACGCCGGCAATCGCGCTGAACTCGCCGGCGGATAGCGTGGTTGGGACAGCGATCTGGCGCACCGCGGGCGCGTTGCAGGGCGGCGGCCCCATGGTCCCATCTGGTGCCTTCGTTGCGCGCAGCGCGTCCAGTGCGTCGGCCGAACGAATATCGTTGGCCAGGCACAACTGCACCGCCTTAGCCGCGTCGGTGACTGACCCCCCGCCGATCGTCAAGATCAGATCGGCCTCAGCGACGCGAGCCGCCTCGGTAGCTTCGATCACCGCCTTGCGTGGCGTGTGTGGTGGAATACGGTCGAACACCGCGGCACACGTGTTTCCCAACGCGGCCCGGATCCGTGCAATTTCCTCGGTTTCGCGGTTCAGCGTGCCACTGACCATCAGAAACACACGCTCCGCCTTTGCGCGACGGGCCAGATCGGCGACCGCCTGGACCGCCGGAGTGCCGAATATCACTTCGTCCATCTTGCTGAACACGACGCGGCCACTCGTTGTCATAGCGCTCACTCCCTACGCTTGGTTCTGATCATGAGTATAAGAGCGCGACTCTCACAATTCCTCACCTTGGGCAACGGCTGTCCGTTGCCGCATGACGTTCGCGCCCGTTTGCGACGCGAGCACAAATGGCTCTGCTGTTTGTTAAAAGAGGAAGAGTGGTTTTGCAGCGATCGGCGCAAAGCAGACACGCGCCCGTTTATTTGTGCGTCGGTTCCGACGCGCCATCGGTCGATCAATCAGCCGATAGTGCAGCCGTTTTCCGTGAGCTTTTGCCTTCTCCGCCGGCTGGCCAGCCCACGGTGATACGTTCGCCCACCAACTCGATCTGACGCCCGGGGGCTGCTTCCGCTTGCTCGCGGTAGACTGCCCTTGGTCGGATCAGATTTCCGCCTCGCCTGTGCTCCAGCGCGTGCGCAATCCAGCCTACCGTCCGTCCAGTCACGAACAGAGCGTTAGCAGCGAACGGCGGAAGCTGGAGGTGTCGCTCGACTGCAAGAAGGGCAAAGTCGATGCTGGGTGGAAGGCCGGCCGCGGCCTGCATTGCGGCAGCAACATCTCTCAACTCGGAATCGAGCGTAAGGAAACGCAAAATGGCCTCGGCCCTCGGGTCGCCATCGGGGTATAGCCGGTGCCCAAAGCCGGGGAAGCCGGGTATCATCAGAGGCTTCTGTCCGCTATCCCTCCACCGAACGGCCCACCGTCCTGGATCTCGCAGAACTTCTTGATCGGAGAGGAGTGCCCTTACATAGTCGATAGCACCCCCATGCATGCGGCCTGAGAACGTGCAAAGCGCCGCAAGGATACATGCACCCAAGGACGCGCCTGTAGACGCCGCCACACGCGCCGCATAGGTAGAAGCAGGTAATTCATGATCGGCTATAAGGACGAGGCATCTCCGCAATACGTCCATTCCCGCCGCGTCCACCTTCCAGTGCTCGGCAAATCCCTCGTGGACCTGTCTCCTCCGGCCAACATCCGACGCGTCCGCAGGCCGCCCCCGCGAGAATGTATAAGAGACGCGCCGCGTCCTCCTGTAGCACCCGAGAGCTCGCGTCGATTTTTCCCAGGTGAACCGCGCCAGCAATCGCTCTGACGCAACGATCAATAAACCCAGATGCGGACACAGGTGCCCGGAGGTCGACTTCCTCGGCCCCCAGCGGGGGCGGCATCAACCAGAGCAGCCCGGCCACGTCCTCCAGTGTGCCGTCCTCGGATAACGCGACTGCGTCGTGACCGCGATAGCTGAGATGGCTATCCTCTATATCTTGTTAGACCGGTTTCCAAGACGGGTTCACCAAATTGTATGGTTGATGCCGCTATAGCCGCGTGACTCCGCCCCCGCCTTTTCCGATCCCGCAACACCTCGACATCGGCCGCGTCATACAGGCTACCCCGGCCTACGACGCTCTTTTTGCTCACTCCTATCAGGCCGCGACTTACATAAGAATAGAGCGTACGACGGGAAACGCCCAAGGCGGACGCGGCCGCTTGGGCGGTAAGTAGTTTACTCGAAGCCGGCGGGCGCCGCTTTCTCATGTCGATTGAGTTTATCAACCTTGACCACGTCCGGCAAATCTTTCCAATTTGGGTGCCGAGTAAGTCGGGTCCATACTTCTTGGTCGAACATCGGTATGTTCTCTACTTTTGTCGTCACGAGTGTCCGGGCCAGATCGGTGGGGGCGAGGCGCTAAACCAACGCAGGCGAACGGTGACTGCAGGAGATCGTCATGAAAAACACAAGACTGGCACTGTCGATGGGTGCCCTCTCCGCCGGATCGACCTTCTCTGGAGCAACACGAGCCGGGGATTGGAAGCCCGTGGGCACGCATGCCTGGTTCGGCGTCGGCAAGGCGTATGAGATCGACAAGGGGCATTTCTACTGGCTCGGAGAGTTTCCAAGTCAAAGGGACCATGAACAATCATAGGTACCCCTCGATAAAGTGGGATAAAGTGGTCGGACGGCACGAGTTCCGGCTACGCCACCGGGACTCGGTAGTTCACCTTGCTCGCGCGCCGTGCCGAGGAGTCGCCGACACCAATTGCGCTCTGGAAAGATTAATTGCGATGGGGAGGAAAGTTCGATGCAATCGCGCACATCAATCTTGTCCGCTTTCACGCTAAGCAGTGGCATGGCCTTCGGGGCCGCGGCAATAGCCGCCGATCTGCCGAACTCTGGCACCATCAAAACCCACGTTGGCCTGAAGGAAAACTCAGTGGCCGTCCCAGTAGGTGAAAAGCACGTCTTGTTCGCGAACACCACGGGGGCGGTGATATACAACGATGCCGGCAACGGGCCGCTCCACGGGGACGCCTGGAACTGCGCGTACTCAGTGGATTTTGACAACGGTGCGGCGAAACTCCAAGGTTATTGCGCTTCCGGCAACGCAAGTGGATTGGACAGAATTTTCGTCACGTTCTCGGGTACGGGCAACAGCAGCGGTGGTGCCGGCAATGGCGTCATTACCGGCGGCACCGGACGGTATTCCGGAATCCAAGGCAAACTCGCATACCAATGCAAGCCAGCGGATGCCGCGCAGGGCATCTACAATTGCACGCAGCTATTCGACTATCAGCTACAATAATCTGGCCGGCAAAAGCCTCAACGGTCGTGAGGAGATATCGACGAACGTCGTTTCGATCGCCGAGGCGTGGCTGATCAGGGATAGCAGTTGAGCGGTGAGCATACCTTGAAGGAGTGAGCCAATGATGGATCAACCCCCTGCCGTGGAAGCTGCCGCCGTCCCGGCCCGGGCACTGTCAAGCAGTTACCCTGAACCGTTCGCCTCACGCATGGAGGGCAGGATCAAACGGCCGCTCGGCGACCTGTTCGGCCTCAAAAGTTTTGGCGTAAATCTGACCACCCTCCGGCCGAGGGCTATATCTGCGTTGCACCATCGCCACTCTCGCCAGGACGAATTTATCTATGTGATCGCTGGCGAGCCGACGCTGTTCATCGACGGCGGAGAAACGAAGCTTTTCCCCGGTATGGCGGCCGGTTTCGCAGCAGGGGGTGCAGCACATCACCTCGAAAATCGCACGGAACGGGACTGCGTTATTTTGGAAGTAGGAGACCGTGCCTCAGGCGATGAGGGAACCTACCCCAATGACGACATTCGGTCCGTGGTGGATGCCGATGGAAGGTGGCACTACACCCACAAGAATGGCACGTCCTTCTAGTCAGGCAATACATAACAGGGGTCGCTCTGGAAAGACTAACGATGAGCAAATGGGAGATGAGTTCAATGCAATCGCGCACATGTATCTTGTCCGCCTTCACGCTAAGCACTACCGTGGCCGTTGGGGCGGCGATGGCCGCCGAGATGCCGAAGGAAGGAACGTATAACGCAGATTATACCGCCTTTGGTGCAGCTAAGTCTACGGCGATCGGGAAAGAGCGTGTTCTGATTACCTTTGACGAAAACGGTCTATGGCTAAGCAGGGGGTTTGCCGAGCATATGACATGGCACTGCTTTGGCTTGATCGACATCCTGAGCGGTATGGAGCAGTTTCACGGCTACTGCGTGGGTCTTGACCCTAACGGAGACCATCTCGTTAACGATATCGCCGATGATGGGAAGTTCCCGGCTAACGCAAAGAGCTTTAGCGGGAAGGTCACGATCACGACGGGCACCGGGAAGTATGCTGGGATCAGCGGTGGTGGGACATTCACGTGTCACAACCCAGAGTTCAAGTCGGCGGTCGAAGGAACCTACGTCTCTTACTGCGTAAATTCGGGTAGCTACAAACTCCGTTGACGTCGGCGTAATTGAAAGCAGCAGCGATCGCGGCGGGGTCGCGCGAAAGGTGACCCCCGCCTCTGTCATCAGAGGCTGGGTCCCTTCTTCCAATCGGCGGCCGCGTTTCTGGTCGCTGCAAACTTAGCATTTGCCGATAACTGCTTTGGGACATCTCGTTGCTAAAGGATGGAGGAGAACATGACAATACGTTCGACTGCGATCATTTTCGCGCTCGCGATATTGTCCGCAGGGCCTGCCGCCGCACAACACCTGACAGAACAGGATGGGCGCGAGATCGTCGATGGGATCGAAAAGGTCAAGGCCAAGGCTTTCGACACCAAGGATGCCTCGATCTGGGGCAGCCTGTTCGCTGACAATGCCGTACAACTGCCCCTCAGCGGTGAAACCTCGGTTGGTCGGCCGGCGATAGAGAACTGGTTCGGGGGCATGGTGAAGAGCTGGGAGGCGGACCCGAATAAGCTCGTTGAAGTCAAAGTGGTGAATGACAAGGCGATCATCTACACCGGCGCCTGGTCAGGAGTCTGGCACGGCGATAAGGGACCGATCCGATTGAGCGGCCATTATAGTGACGCGGTGGTGCGGGAGGACGACGGCTGGAAGATCGTTCTCGACACCATCCAGGAAGCGCCGGCGAAATAGCAGCATGGGAGTAACTCGATTGCCACGATTATTGGGCCGGTAACTGCTCAACCGGGTCGGGTTGAGCAGTTACCAACCCTCACCGCCCAAATTGGCTATGCTCGGATAGCGCCGGTGCGGCTATCCTTGGCCGATGTCCTCAGACAGCCAAACCCGCCTTACGCTCACCAAGTCTGACGCCAGGCATATCTGGCTCCGGGCCCAGCGGCTGGATCAGCCGACGCCGTTCGGGGATGGACCCGAGGCGGTATCCAAGGCAGTGGAGCACCTCGGCTATGTGCAGATCGATACGATCAACGTCATAGAGCGCTGCCACCATCACATCCTCTGGAACCGCAATCCGCAATACCGCCGCGAGCACCTGCACCAGGCGTTGACGGTCGACAAAACGGTCTTCGAGTATTGGACGCACGCGCTGTCCTATGTCCCGACCAAAGACATCCGGTTCTATTTCTCCGCCATGAAGCGCCAGGATCGATCGCCGACGAGCTGGTTCAGCTCGGTGAAGAAAGAAGAGCTACAAAGGGTTGTCACGCTCATCCGCAATGACGGCGCGCTTTCCATCCGTGACATCGATGACGAGGTGCTGGTCGAAAAGGAGCATCCCTGGGCCAGCAGGAAGCCATCGAAGCGGGCGCTGCAACTGGCATTCTACACCGGAGCGCTAACCGTCCGCGCTCGCTTTGGCATGGTCAAGACGTATGAGCTCATGGACCGCCATTTCGGTTGGGAGAAGCGGCCAAAAGCAGCGTCTGAACAGCAGATCCTGGTCTATCTGCTCGATCGGGCCTTGCGATCGCAAGGGGTAATCAGTCTCGATTCGGTCTGTCACCTTGACGCTGGTCGAAAGCCCGGCATCCGGCGCCTGATTGAAGCGAGGGTCAAACGCAAGGAGCTCTTGCCGGTGGAGATAGCAGGCGCGGGCAAACCGGAGCACTGGGTCCAACCGGAGGCGCTGGACGCATCGCCGTCCGGACAAGAAATGGTTCATCTGCTGTCGCCGTTCGACCCGCTGATCATCCAAAGGAAACGACTGCAACAATTCTTCGACTATGAACATCGCTTTGAGGCCTACGTTCCAAAGGAGAAGCGGCTGTACGGCTATTTCGCGCTGCCCGTGCTGGTTGGCGACGAGATCGTCGCCGCCATCGATCTAAAGGCGGATCGCCTGCAGCAAAAGCTCCTGATCCAACGGTGGACCTGGGTCGGACACGGTTCAGCTCAGTCGCATAAGGCGCGGGTCGAAGCGGAATTGGATCGTTTCGGCCGCTTTCAGTTTGATCGGCTTCAGTAGGAAATGGATCGCCTGATGCGGCTCTCAGGTCGCGGCCGCACGGGCGGCAGCAAAGGATCTGTGACCAATGTGACGTCGCGACGACCCCGATTCGGGCGCTTTCGGGCGTTAGCCGGACTCGCTGTGTTGGTTGTTCTCGCGGGCCCTCTGGCTCTCATCTTGGTCTTCCGGTTCCTGCCGCCGCCGGTCACGCCGTTGATGTTGATCCGCCTTGCCGAGGGCCACCCGCGGCACCAGCAATGGGTTTCGTACGAGAGGATCTCGCCCGCGCTGACGGACGCGGTCATCGCTTCGGAGGACAACCTTTTCTGCGAAGAGACATTGGGCTTTGACTTCAAAGCGTTGCGGGGTCAGTTCGAGGCGTGGTCGGATGGCGAGCGACCGCGTGGCGCCAGCACCATCACGACGCAGACCGCGAAAAATCTGCTGCTGTGGCCGGGTCGCGATCCGGTTCGGAAGCTTGTCGAAGCGTGGCTCACGCCGCAATTCGCACTGCTGTGGCCGAAACACCGGGTGCTTGAGATGTATCTCAACATCGTGGAATTCGGGCCTGGGATCTATGGCGCCGAGGCGGCGGCGCGGTCGTTCTTCGGCAAGCCGGCCGCGCAACTGTCACCTAGGGAGGCGGCGCTGCTTGCCAGTGTTCTGCCGCTGCCTCTTGAGTGGTCGGCGGCCTCGCCCTCCATTCACGTGCGCCACCGAGCGTCGGTTATCGAACAGCGGGTCCCGCAGATCCGGCCGCTGCTTGCGTGTGCCCGATGATGTGGCCCCGGTTCCTATGACGCCCGGCTGGGCCCGACGAGGGTGGCGCCACCGTCCACCACGAGGGTCTGTCCGGTGATGTAGCGGGCCTGATCTGACAGCAGAAACCGAGCGGCGCTGCCGATGTCCCAGCCGGTGCCCTCGCGCTTCAGCACGGACGCCTGGCGGCGAGTGTCGCGGGCCTGCTCCGTCATGCCGCGGGCGTAGACCATGGGTGTGTAGACCGGTCCCGGCGCAATGCAGTTGGCGCGGATGCCCTCTGGGCCATGATCGACCGCGATCGCCTTGGTCAGTGCGATCACCGCGCCTTTGGAGACTGTATAGGCCGTGAGACCGCGGGGACGCAGCGCGGAGATGGAGGAGATATTCACGATCGATCCGCCGCCGGCGGTGCGGATCATTGCGGGAATGGCGTGCTTGCACACGAGGAACATGCTGTCCACGTTGACGTGCATGACTCGCGTCCAGCTTTCCTCGGTTTCGTCGACGACGGTGCCCTTGCTGCCGATGCCCACGTTGTTGTCGAGGCAATCGAGACGGCCCCAGCGGGACACCGCGTCGTCAACCATAGCGGCGCACTGTACCTGACTCAGTAACGTCGTAGGAGGCGGCAACGGCATTGCCGCCTTCGCTCTCGATCATTGCTACTGTGCGTTCGGCGAGCGTCAGATCGCGGTCGACAACCAGCACATTGGCGCCGGCGCGGGCTAGCAGGATTGATGCCGCCCGGCCGTTGCCGATGCCGTCAGCCTTCGCCCCGCCACCGGTGACGATCGCGACCTTTCCGGCCAGCCCCCATTCCTCGTTCGCTGTCATCGCGTTCAGGACCTATCGCTGCTCAGGCGGCTACTTTTCCAGCTTGGACCGGCTGCCACGTCTTCAGCACCGGCAGGACCTCTTTGGCGAACAGCCTCAGTCCACGTTCAGAGACCTCAAAGGGTGTGCCACCGAAGCGAAAGGCGACGTTGAGCTCGTAATGCCCGAGCAGCGCGCGACGTGCTTCCAGTCCGCGCAGGATCTTGTCGGGGGTCCCCCAGCTTGCCGCCTGCATGAAGCCGTTCACCGCGCCTTCGATGCCGCCCTTGCGAGCGATCTCAGCCTTCTGCTGATAGGCGTCGTAACCCTTCACGGTCTTGAAGTGCTCGCCCAAAAACTCGTAGTGATAGAAATTGCTTTCGACGAACTTTCCTTGGTACCTGCGGGCTTCCTGTTCGGTTTCGGCCAGGTTGGTGCCGCAGACGCAGAACTCGGTCAACATGATGTGCGGCTGTTCGGTGCCGTGGAATTCGCGGTGCAGCTTCCGCCCGTTCTCGATCACGGGCAGCCGCATCTCCCAGGGGCGGTCAGCGAACATCACCATGTGGGCGCCGAGTTTGGCGGCGGACAGGACCGAGTCCTCGCTGGATGCCACGGCATAGATGCGTCCGTCGAAGGAGTGCTGCGGGCGAGGCCGTATCTCGATGCGCGGCTGGTTGTAATAAGGCCCCTGCCCTTCGATGAAGCCGGTCTTCAGGGCATTGATGATCATCGGCGCCGCTTCATCGAAGCGCCCGCGCAATTCGTCCATGCTGAGACGGAAGGCGGCGAACTCGCGGCGGGCGAGGCCACGGCCCATGCCGAACCGGAACCGGCCCTTGGAGAGATTGTCCAACACTGCGGCCTGTTCGGCTACCCTGAGCGGATCGTGCCAGGGCAGGATCACGGCGGCCGTGCCGACATCGATATCCGGACAGACGGCCGTCATGTAAGTCATGAGCTGGATGTTGTCCGGCACGAACGAGTAGTCATTGAAGTGGTGTTCGGCCGACCAAAGGCAGTCGAAGCCCAGATCGGCGGCAGTGCGAGCCAGCCGGATCTCCTCGTCCCACACCCGGTCGTCG
Source organism: uncultured Pseudomonadota bacterium (assembly GCA_963832865.1). Taxonomy (GTDB): domain Bacteria; phylum Pseudomonadota; class Alphaproteobacteria; order Acetobacterales; family Acetobacteraceae; genus Rhodopila. The sequence goes on along the minus strand of CAWHWH010000059.1, from coordinate 68,605 downwards.
GAGCAATTCTCCCAGCCGTAGCTCGCGAAGACCATCATCATGCCGACATCCATGGAGGCTATCCCTTTCTCGTCCACATTTTCCGTTGCGGGAAATGCTTTCACGGTCCGGCGCCCGGCGCAAGCCGCGCGGGCTTCGGCCATGAGTTCTGGCTGTATTGACATCCCGACCTTGACCCGTCGCCCCGCGCCCGTCAACAAAGAGGCGTGAGATATCCACATAGCTGCCGGAGTTGCGTCAACGCCGATGCAGGAGTGGGACGCTCCCGGCCGACCCATCCCAATCCCCAGTGCCAACGTCCGTGCCGTTTTGCGCGGCTCTTGAGCAAAGAAACTTACGGCAAATTAACCGGCCGTTAGTGTCTCTGTGCTCTGCTACTGACCAACATTGGAGCGGCTAGCGGTCGGGTGTGCGTTCGCGAATACGATTTGCCGTACCGCGCGAGAGTCAGAGCGAGGAGTTGATTGTGAAAAAACTGCTGGCGTCAATCCGGGCGGATATAGGGATGCGGCAATGGCTGGTTCAGTAATCGCTTGCGTGGGCGTATTGGCTCTCGTGATCTATTTGCTACCCACATTCGTGGGGTGTAGCCGCGGCGTGAACGCCTGTTGGTTGCTCGCAATGATCAATCTGCTGTTCGGGTGGACGATTGTCGGCTGGCTCTTTTGCCTGCTTTGGGCTGTCGTCGGGCAGACCAAGGCGGCCGATGCTTTCTACCGTGCGAACGGGAGGGCCTGAACGACGATCAATGCAGTTATGTACCAGACGTCACCCTCGTTCTTGAAGGTTAGCACTATCTTTGTTGGCATGTGGTTCGTGCCGCAAGTGAGCATGGGCACACAATGCAGTGCTGCGGCCGTAATGATGGAGCCTGACACATCGACAGCTTTGGAGGTTGAGGTCTTGGTGTCTGCGTCAATGACAATTCGCTATCCTCACGTATCACCGCAACTTTCCTGCATCAGATACTTCTGGAGCGCCCTGCAGCAGCCGCTATAACTATTTCGAATTCGGCGATCCAAATCCCATCTTGTATGCAGTTGGTGCTATCGTCAAATCGGCGATAAATCCAAAAGCACGCTTTGGCTTCTTGGTATCCTCTATACGACGAAAAGGTGCTCGGTGATACGATAGGCTGGAATACTTGTTTTGCCGATCATCAACAAAATATGCCTAATCGAGTCTTACGATGAAATAACATAACATTGAAACGGATCCCGACGATAGCACATTTGACCTGGTTTTTTCATCAACATAAAGTCTTTCTGGGCAGAATTTGCTGGAACTGTAGAAGACAAAAGAACCCACTTTCCACGTCAGGTTTCCTGCAGACTTGGTGAGATTGCGACGCCGCGGAACGCACCGGTTCGCAATCGCTGTAAAGGGCTGCTCCATGCTGCTGACAGGGCCGGCCTTGCGCAAGGTGGGACTGCTTACAGAGGATTACTTTCTAAACTTTGATGAGCAGACTGGTGCTATCGAGCGAGCGCGGCCAGGGATGACGAGCTATTATGCTCCCACTTCGATAATTCTCACAAAGGCGCGGCATGGTCGCTTCTTCGCCTGGCGTGGCGCCTTGTGGGAGCTTCGGCAGGCGCTGATGCTAACGCAGGAGAACGGTCGATCTTCGCTGCGTCACCGGTCGTTTCTACTGTACGGGATCGTGCTAGCGATTCGCGATTTCTGCCTGGGGCGGTTTTGGTGGTTGCCCAGCGACGGTGCGTAATCTAGCACGCAGCTACGTTTGGGAATGATGATTGCTCGCCTAATTCTCCCTTTGACCGAGCCATTATTTGACCCAACTTTCCCACCAGACGAAAAAATATGACTTGAAATCAAAGCATTGTGGGGCGCAGAGCGATTTAGGCACCACACGTGCCAAGGTGGTGGAAGCTCTGACTGAAGTGCGCCGAGCGAAAATCGATGGTCCAGCCTTGATTTTCGACGACCAACTGTGCGAACTGCATTCCTCGAACACCGACGCCAGCACATCAGCGTCGAGCCGGTCAATGCCAAATGTCCTCGGAAAGGGCAGTGATTTTTAGCACCACAAATCGACATTGGCCTCGGAACTCCGCAGTTTTCTGGGGCATTCCGGGTGTCGGATGCGTAACGGTGGGAAAGTTGGGTTTGACACCCTTGATGCAACCGTAGAGGCTGCCAGCCCTGGCTGCAGGGCACACGTGGCAATCTCGCGTGGCGCCGCGACTGTGAAGTTAGGCTGGCCGGGAGGATTCCCATCGGCGGCGTCCGACAAGACGACGAATCAGCCTCGCCGCAAAGGTCAGCATATCAGCTTCCGGGCCCTTGGGTTGTCCGGACAGCGACCAAAGAACAAGCAAAGCGACGCTGTACACTGACGCGCCAAGAGTGATTGCAGCGGTCAACGCGCGAACCACGTGCAATAAGTTACCAACTGTCTCTGTCCATCCCAGACCGATCGCCACCAGAACCGCAGCCATTATAGACGTTGCGGTGACAGCGCGCCAGATGCGCTGTGCGAGCGTGGCAACATTCAAGTTGAAGCGGCGGAATACCACGACCATGAAGATGGAGTGCTCGAGCACCATACCGGCTAAAGCGCCTATGGCGGCGCCGAGAGTGCCAAATCGGCCAACGAGCCAAACCAGTAATAGAAGCCGCGGCCCGAGACAGCATAGGCTAATGGTGAATTGATGGCGTAGCATTCCATAAGCCGAGAGCACGGTAGAGGCAAGGAGACCGAACACCGCGAACGCGCCCACAACACCCAGGAGCTCAATAATTGGGATAGCCGGCGTCCAATTTTCGCCCATTATCAACCGGACCAGCGGGTCAGCCACCAGCGAGATGCCAAGTCCAGCGGGCAACGTGATCATGAAGGCGATAGCAACCGGCCGCATAAACGCTTCCTCGACACCATGACCGGCTCGGCGTGCCGCGGCAAACGATGAGAAGCAGGCTCGACACAGTGGCGCTACTAGTTCTGTGCTTGGGAGCGCAGCCACTTCTTCGCCTATGGCATAGACCCCCACGGCAGCCGGAGCCATCAGGCGTCCGACGACAAATATATCAATCCTATCTCGTATCAGTCCAGCGATGCTGACTGCCCAACTCCACAGTGAGAAGCCGATCAGGAGGCGCCATGCCGAGAGGGTGAACCGTGGCCGCCAAGCATGCATGTGATAGCTGAATGCGGTTCGACCGGCCCGCCCAGTGAGAATTCCTGCGATAAGGGCCCAATAGCTACGCCATACTACCGCGACACCGATCGTTACGGCGACACTAAGTATCCGCGGCAGTATCTGCAACAGGAATTCTTTCTCGAAGGCCATGTCGCGACGGAAATCGACAACTCCGATGCTGCCAATTCCCCCGATTAGTGTCCCTGCCGCTAGTGCCCACAAGACATCTGCCAACCGGGGGTCGGCGAAAAATGAGGCGATAGGGATCGCGGTGAGGGCGATTACCGCGCTCGTCATCACGCCGCGCAAGGCGGTAAGCGTGAATCCAGTATCGTACATAGCACGGGTAGGCGCAGGTTCGCGCACCAGTGCATCTTCAACGCCTAACGTCGAAAGCGTGTCCACGGCAACGATAAAACTGGTGCCAAGAGCTACCAGACCAAAATCGCCCGGGACCAAGAGGCGCACCAGGATCAGGGTATTGACCAGGCCAAACAATCGGGTAGCCATGCGCCACCCGACGATCCAGCCGGTGCTCATCGCAGTTCGGACGAGCATAGATGGATCCTGCATGTCGGCAAGAGCACTCTCGGCTGAAGTTCCGCGCTCGGTCGTGTCCACCTGTGACCCATACTCCTTGTTATTGTGTAGCAAGAACTCTCGTTACCATATAACTTCTGATTTCGATATGGGGTTCCTCCCTTAATGAAGATGTTAGAGGTGCGGCTCTTGTATCTTGAGGGCACGGATATGAAGCGATATTGCCCCTGCGCGTCCTGATTCTCCCCTCGCACGATTATTGGGACGCCTGGACAGGCTGTGCGCCCTCAGGGACCGAGGATCGCGAGCTACCGTTCCGGCTGATGGCAGCGCATGGCATCAGCTATCGCCGGATCAACATTCGCGGTTCGCTGGCGAACCCGTTTTCGTAGGCACCTCCGTTGTTCCGGCGATCGCGGCTCTCGTGCTTGTGCTGCTCCGCCGTCTACTTGGCTTCAAGGGCAAGATCGTGGTTCGGGACGTGGGCGTCGCTGCTGGCTGGCGCCTGCGCTGGCGCATCCTTGATATCGTGGTGCCGCGGGCCGATGTCTTAGCGCCGGCTGAATATTCCCCAAAAGTGGCGGTTGGAAATTCCCCACTTCGTTGCGCCGAAGCTGCTCCCCTGCTTGGAGGGAGCGAATCAGTGGTTCGACTTGGGGAGCTCATGATGATCTTGGACCTGCATCGGCAGGGGCTCAGCCCCACCGCCATCGCCCGCCAGCTCGGCATCGACCGCAAGACAGTGCGCAAATACATCGCTCGCGGCATGGGATCCGCCCAATTACCACGCACAGCCCCGCCGGCCACGGCGCACCGACGACCTCCTGCCGTACCTGCGTGAACGTCTGGCTGCCTATCCGGGATTGAGCGCTGTCCGGCTCCTGCGGGAGTTGCGCGAGCGTGGCTTTGGCGGCGGCTACACCGCGGTCAAGCGCGCCGTGCAGGACATCCGGCCCGATCGCGAGCGCCGTTTCGAGGTGCGGTTTGAGACGCCGCCGGGCGAACAAGCGCAGATCGACTTTGCTCGCTTCGAGGTGGTGTTCGCGGACGAGCCCGGGGTCACGCGCATCGTCTGGCTGTTTTCCATGGTGCTCGGCTTCTCGCGGCTGATCTGGGCACGGTTCGTTGTTCATCAGGACCTGCAATCGGTCCTGCGTTGCCACGTCGCCGCCTTCACCGCGATCGGCGGCGCACCGAGGGAGATCCTCTACGACCGCATGAAGACCGCGGTGATCGGCGAGGATGCCGACGGCTTGATCATCTACAATCGCAGCCTGATCGATCTGGCGCGTCATTTCGGCTTCCACCCCAAAGCCTGCCGACCGTATCGGGCCAAGACGAAGGGCAAAGTCGAGCGCCCGTTTCGCTACATCCGCCAGGACTTTTACCTGGCAGGAAGCTTCCGGAAGCTCGATGACCTCAACGCCCAGCTGCGTCACTGGCTCGACACCCTGGCCAACCCGCGCACCCACGCCACCATCAAGCGCGTGGTCAGCGAGGCGTTTGCTGAAGAGCAGACAGCGCTGCGCCAACTGCCGCTGTTGCCATACCGTGCGGTGCTGAAGCTGGAGCGGCGGGTTTCCCACGACGGCATGATCAGCATCGGGGGCAATGGCTACAGCGTGCCCGATACCGCGCGCCGCCGGGTGCTCGACGTGCATTGCCTGATCGACGAGGTGCAGATCTTTGAGGACGGCGTGCTGATTGCGCGCCATGCGTTACTGCCCGGACGTGGCCAGAGCTGCATCGATCCGGCCCATCGAAAGGCGTTGCAGCGGTCGCGGATCGTCATCGACGACAGCGCCGTGGTGGTGCGCGGTGCCGGTGACGTGGTCGCTCGCCGCTCGCTCGAATTCTACGACGCGCTCGGGCGCGTCATAGCGGTGAAGGGGAACGCGTAATGACCGTGCACGCTCTATCCGCGCCGTCCCTCGTCGACCGCATCAAGACCACGCTTGTCGGGCTGCGCATGCCGCGCGCGCTGGAGATCGTCGACGTCATCGTTCGCCAACTCGAACGTGGCGAGACAACCGCGCTCGAGGCGATCGACAGTCTGCTCATGGAGGAGCTGACGCTGCGCGAGACCCGCCGGGTCAAAACCGCTCTTGTGATGGCCCGGTTGTCAACGCTGAAGACCCTCTCCGGCTTCGACTTCAGCTTCCAGCCCTCGCTCGATCGCGGGCGGATCCTGGCGCTTGCCGAGTTGAAGTTCATCGACCGCAGCGAAGCGGTTCACTTCGTCGGGCCACCCGGCACCGGCAAGTCGCACTCAGGATCGGATCAAACATGGCCGACAGATCAGCCATGCTCTTGTCGCTCTTCAGTTGCAGGTGCCACCCCCTGATGGTCTGCCGCATAGCCTTGAGGGCGTCGCGACTGACCGCCGGGGAGAAGTTCACATAAACCCGGTCATACTTGTCCACCGCCTTGCGAGGCCTGAACGTATAACCAAGAAACGTGAACTGGATCTCGGGGTGATCCGCGGTCCGATTGATGTCCTTGCAATACACAATCCGTGTCTTGCCTGGATGCAGTTCGAGCTTGCAGGCCTGGAACCGCTCCCGGACGCGATCAAGCACGTATTCTGCCTGGCGCTTGCTCTTGCAGTGAAGCACCGCATCGTCGGCGTATCGGGCATACCGAACGCCGGGCAGATGCCGCGTCACCCAAAGATCAAACGCGTAGTGCAGAAACAGGTTGGCCAGAAGCGGCGATACGACACCGCCCTGCGGCGTGCCTTTATCGCGATCCAGGATCTGCCCGTCCGTGGTCTGCATTGGCGCTTTCAGCCAACGTTCCACGTAGAGCAAGATCCATGGCTCCTGACAGTGCTTGCGAAGAGCCTTCGTCAGCAGGCCGTGATCGAGATTGTCGAACAGGCCCCTGATGTCGAACTCGACGACCCAGTCGTAGTCCCAGCAGCGGCGTCTGGTAACGGTGATTGCCGCCAGTGCCGACGTTCCCGGCCGATAACCATAGGAATCAGTGCGGAAGATCGGATCCAGCCGTGGCTCAAGCCACATCTTCACCGCCGTCTGCGCGATTCTATCGGCTACCGTCGGAATGCCCAATATCCGGACGCCACCTGCCTTCTTCGGGATCGGAACAGCCTTCACCGGCGGCGGAAAGTAGCTGCCGGAACTCATCCGATTCCAAATCCTGTACAGGTTGTCGCCCAGCTTCTCCTCGAACCGCTCGATCGTCTCGGCATCGATCCCCGCGGCGCCCTGATTGGCTTTCACATGTAACCATGCCTCCCATACCAAGGTCTTGGGAATGTCGTAAGGCTTGCAGGTCATGGAGGATTCCTCCCGGTTGCCCGGTTGATCCCCCATGCCCACTGGATGACGCCGCCCCTTCGCTCCACCGCCGTTACAGCGGCTTCATCGCTACTACGAGCGGCTCCGTCCCTTGGCGGCGCATCGCTACTATCGGCCTCGCCTTGTCGGCTTGTGCCTTTCGCTTCGCATCGCCGCCGAAGGTTCCCGCGGTTCAACGTAAGAGCCTGAAACAGGATCGCGCTGCCTCTATGCCGGACGCCACCTGGCCCGTAAGCAGGTATCGGCCAGACTGATCCCGGCGCAACATCACTCACCGGTTTCGACGTCATCTGAGCACTTTCGACACTTGAACGGCAGTTCACGGTTGTTCGCCTTCCTGTCTCCCACCTGACGCCTCGCGGCGCCTTTTCCGTAACGCTCACGACCCGGGCTTTTGACCCGCGCCGCTTACGGTGGTTTGCAACCTGCTCCTGCAAGCCGATTGCGGGGGGCCGTCCCCCATCTCTCACGCCGCTTGCCGCGGCACACTAATGTCAGTTGCCCATACTTGGTTCGACTGAGCGATCGCCCTGTCGCGCAGCAAATAGGGATAGATCTTGTGCTCCGGATGCGGCTTGCTGGTGTTGCGCTTCGGCCTGATCGCGCACAGTCCCAGTTTGCGCATCAGCCGTCGGATGCGCCGGCGCCCGACGGAAATCCCCTCGCGCAACAGCGCCACTTGCAGCCGACGACTGCCATACACCGGATGCTCGGTGAAAATCCGGTCGAGCCGATTGAGAAGATCGAACTCCTCCGCCGACGGCGGCCGCGGCTGATAATAGAAGCTGCTGCGCGCGATCCCGAGCAGCATGCATTGCCGGTTGACGGACAGCCCCGCGTTCGGCGCGATCATCGCCCGCCTCTCAGCAGACGGGAGATGGCGGGCTGCCCGGCAAGAAAATCCCGTTCGACCTGCAACTGGCCGATCTTGCGGTGCAGATCGTCGATCACCCTTTGCGCATCGTCGACCGCCGTCGCCTTGTTGCCACGCGCGAACAGTTCGCTCGCGCGCTTTGCCAGCTCCTGCTTCCAGGTGCTGATCATCGTCGGATGGACACCAAATTCCGATGACAGTTCCGCCAGGGTCTTCTCGCCTGACAGCGCCGCCATCGCCACGCGCGCCTTGAAGTCCGCGTTGTGCTGCTTTCTCTTTACGCTCACGTCTCACGCCTCTTTGGACCGGTCAGCCCTTAGCTTATCCCACCGTCCAGAAAACCGGAGCCGCCGCAGAAGTCGATCAGATCGAGATTTGGTTCTCCATCCTGGTTCGCAAGCTTATCCGCCGCGGCAACTTCACCTCCAAAGAGCATCTCCGGCGGAGGATCGAGAGCTTCATCGCCTACTTCAATGCTACCATGGCGAAGCCGATCCGCTGGGCCATGAAGGGCAAGCCGCTGGTGGCGTGAGATGTCCAAGAGAGTTCGGATTTCCGGCGGAGTGTACCTAGAGACCGTGTTCAGGCGGCTCACGGAGGAAGGACCTGGCATCGCTGGACTGGATTAACCTCACCTCCCCCGGGCACGTTAGGTAGAAGCGCGGCAGGGGAGTCGGCTGGGAACGCCATATCAGAAAGCGCGGTGACCCGGCTTTCCGCGATGTCGAGTAAATCGGGTGGATATCCGGGCATCCCTCCAACCTCCTCGAAGAAAAATCGAGACACCTCCCGGATACACTGGACGAACCGATCCGCATCCTTGGCCGAGCGGACGTAAGGGGTATGGCCGGGGCTGAGAGAGGGGCTGTGGTAGTGCATCACAAAGAGCCAGTTGCCTCGTCGCAACATGGATTTGATCAGGCGAATCTGTTCCGCGGCCGTCACGCCTTCCGGAGTCAGAGTAATAGTGTCGGTGATCCGCAAGCGGGAAAGCACAGGCTGTATCTTTAACCATCGCAACCCCGGTAATCGCTGAACCGTCCCGACCCATGTGCCAAGTGACGGCAGAAGACCGATGTTTCTGCGAGTCATTGGCACCGTCAGCAGCCTTTCCCCGGCCGCCCAATACGGTACTGATTCGAATGCACCAAAATTCGGGCCGCCCTTACCCCTTAGATCGGCGCCCGGGAGCACGCTCAAATCTACCTTAATGCCATGCCGTATCAGGATCTCCTTCGTTGCCAGACCACAGCCGTAGCGCCCGGCCTTGTAAAACAACGGCATCACGCCCAGCCGCTCGTGGATGGTTGCCAGCAAGCAGACCAGCTTCTGCTCCTCCTGGTCCGGTGTCAGATTGCCCGGAAATGAATTATGATCGGATAGCGTTTCCTCAAACGGCGGCGTCGTCCACGGGTGCAAATGCGCGCCGATGTAGCACGCGCCGCGATCAAGCATCGCCCGCATCCGGCGGACGCTACGATCCTGCGATGCAATAGGAAAATCTACGACATAGACCGGACGCAGTCCGTAATGATCGAAAACTGCCTGTCCGCGTTCGATATCGTCCATCGCCGTTACGCCGGTCAGGTCGCGTGCGAAAGGCTGATCCCAGTTGAACTCCGCCTCGGTGTCAACGACCACGAACATTGTCGGAGGCCGGCTTCCATCCATCTCGATCTGCTCATAAAGCGTATCAGACGCCTGACCAGGCCGTGAAGGTGCTGTTGAGATGCCAGGGCGCCTTAGGAGCCTCCGGAGGCGTTGCCTGGCCAGCCCGTGGAATGGAGTGCGGCCCAGGAAAGAATACGGCAGATCGCTTCTTGAGAACCGGCGTCCTGATGGCAAGGTGAGGGCTTTGGACCCTCGTGCTACGACCCCGCTGTTGATCGTCGTGCGCAGCATCCGCCGCCATAACTCGTCGGCATAGGCCGCGATAGCCGCTTTGTCCGCATCTTCCATCGGGTGGCTAGCGGCAAAGGCAACGTTCAGTTGCTCGAACGCCTTCTGTAGCGCCGCCAGCGTCTCACTGCTTGGTACGGGGCGCCCGGTCGACAGGTGACGCACGATCAGAGATACAGCCTCCTCTGCTCCTGAGCCGAACCAGCGCAGGTATGCTGGCGTTAGTACTCTGATTGCATTGGCGGTCATGGTGTCTTCGTGGAGCCGAAACGCATTCGAACCATGCAGGCGATAGATGGTAAGCGGTTCGTCCAATCGAGCTATATCGCCCGAAGACATTAGACGATGGTAGAGGTCGTAATCGTCGGCGTATTTGTATTCTTCGCGCAAAAATATATCGAGCCGCCGTACGCCATCGGCGCGGAACATGATGGATGAGCAGATCAGCGGATTGGCGACATACAGCAGCCAACGGATCATCATGGGGCTGCTTCGCGGAGGATGTCGCGTTGGTGTCAGGGCACCATTATCCATAATGTGAGCGGCGGTGCCGACCAACATTGTGCCCGGATGTTCCTCCAGGTAGGCGACCTGCTTCGCCAGGCGGGTCGGCCGGCTGAGGTCGTCGTGGTCCAGCATCGCAACGTATTGACCGCGAGCGGCTGCGAGGCAGCGATTGCGGGATTTTACGACGCCAAGATTTGCAGAATTACTTAGGATTTTGACCCGTGGATCGTTAATTCTACTCAGAATTATGTTCGTCTCGTCATCCGAACAATCGTCGGTGATAATGAGCTCGAAATCTTGTGCCGTCTGTCCCAGAATGCTGTTGATGCTTTGCCGAATGAAGCGGCTGCCATTGTAGGTAGCCATGATTACGCTGACCTTCGGTGCCCGATGGCGCGGATCAACCGTTTGGTGGCGTGGGCTTTGAGTGTTGGTTTTGGGGTCTGTCAATGTCATTGCCGGTAATCTGTCCGGCTTTCATTTTGTTGCCATGAGCAAAGTATTTCGTGGCCCGACTATCCCAAGTCGGGAGCTAATGGCAACAAAAATCGTTTCGCCTACCTAGCGGCTTTCGAGTGCGGGCTCAAAAATTCGATGTCGTCGCAATGTTCGGGTCAAACCTTCTGGGTGCCAGGTGGACAATGTCACCGGATGAGATTCGCTTTCGAGTCTCATCGCTGAAGTCGCGACTGCTCGACCGCGATGAGGAGCTCGGCGTAGCATTTTTAAAGCAAATTCTATTTTTTTCGTTGCCGTTTTTGATCCGATATAGCTACAATATTATTTGAAAACTCATCAAGACGGATCATAATCACCGATATACATACAAGGTGATATCGTGTCAGATTCCACAGCGGTTGATTCTATTGATCGTCTCCATGACCAGTGTGTCTTCGAAACGCATATCGCCGAACGGCTTCGAACGGCGGAAAGCCGCGAACGGACGCACCTCTATGGTCAGGTCTACGACGAATACGCAGAAAAGTTTCCTGAGAGCCTGCCCAAGGACAGCACAGGCGCCGAGCGCATTGCGCTATACGAAACGTCGTTTCTGAGTCGGTTCGTGACGCCTTCTACCGTGGTGCTCGAAATCGGCCCCGGGCGTTGCCATCTGGCCTTTTCGCTCGCGCCCTTAGTCAAGAAAATCTATGGCGTTGATGTCTCTGCCCTGGACACCGGTGCGCGCGCCGCGCCGCCGAATTTCGAGCTCCGGCTGACGGATGGGGTCCACATGCCGGTCGAGAGCGATACCGTCGATCTGGTGTTTAGCAATCAGCTGATGGAGCATCTGCATCCCGACGACGCCAATGAGCAGCTACGAGAGGTTTATCGAGTATTGCGAAAGGGCGGTAGCTACATCTGCGTTACACCCAGCCGGGCCAATGGCCCGCACGACTGCTCGGCCTATTTCGATGATCTTCCGTGCCCAATCCAAGCAGGACATTACCGTTCAACGGGACTGCATTTAAAGGAATATACAACCCGCGAACTGGTGGACACCTTCAGGCGCGTAGGCTTTAAGCATGCGCGGACCTACATCGGCGCACGAGGAAAATATATCGCTATGCCGCCGGCGGTCATTACGTCTGTAGAGGCGACCCTGCGTTTGATCCCGCCGAGCTGGCGCAAGAGATCCAGTGTGCTAGGCATCATCCTGGGCAATCGCGTGTGTGCGACCAAATAGGTGATGATCTGGCCGGGCGGAGCGTTCTCCAAGCACCTAGTTACAACGCTAACTTAAGAACTATGGACCCAGGCGTCATGCGTGGCGCCACCGGTCGCAATACGGTTCTGGAGCGAATTGGCGAAACCGAGCAGGCCTTCGCCCATTGAGCCTCCGGCTTGAAGCTGTCCGGTCCAGTTGGCGCCAGCCGGGTCGCCGGACTGAGGAAAGACGTGTTCATCCAGCAGATTGGTCGCGGCAGAGGCGCTCAATCCCGCGAACATGGAGGAATAACCTGCTGTTCCAGCCATGTCCTGGACGGACCGCAAGGAACCATACTTGCTTTGAAATTCCGGTGAGCCAATGAACGCCATAAGTCCATTGTTAAGCTGCAGGCTGTTTGCATCATGCTGGTGGGCCCAGTAGTTCAACCCGGAGAAATCGGCGCTGCGCGGGTCGAACCAGTGATCCTGGATCGTTGCGGGGGGTGACGGAGTTGCCGGCGGCGAAGGAGTGGCCGGGGGCGATGGAGTGGTCGCCGTGGCGTCGTCGGCTTTGACCCATTGTTCGATTTGATTGAAGACCGCGGTGGTGATCAGCGTGTTATAGCCGGTCTGGTTGACATCGCTTTCGCTAGAAACGATCCCGACCACCTGAGGGCCGGTGGCGCCGTCGACGAAGAGTGGACCACCGCTCGATCCATTTCCAAGCGTAACGCCATCTAGCAGGGTGTAATTGGGATCAGGGTAAACAGTTTGCGTGCTGGCAACCATTGCGCCGTTCGCTGAGGTGGGATAGCCGGCGATGGTGACGGGTCCGCCTGCGAAGTTCGGCGATAGCCCCATGGTGCCGAGGCCCGTGAACGGAGACGACAAGTGGATGACGGCGTAGTCCGACTGCGAATCGTCATTCGATATCTGACCGTTGACATCATCGATGGGAATATAATGGGTGTAGGTACCATCGGCGGAACCGTAGGGCGCGGTCCCATCGTTGTACGCGGGGGTGACAACGATATTGCTGGCCGCACCGATGCCGGCGATGTCCACAACGTGGCTGGCCGTTAGCACTTCGTCGGGCGAAATGAGAACGCCGGAGGCCTGATAATCCGTATTACCGATGGTGTCGGTAATACGGACGACGGTGTCGTATGGATACGCCGTGGGATCGACAGCCATGCTCGGATCGCCGGAAGTTGATCGAGAACTCCTATCGCAAATCTTCCGAATTTGCAACTGTTGGGTTCTCGGCGGGCGGCTTGGCTAACCCGGGAACCTGAGAAAACCGCGGCTTAAACCCGATCAAACAGAAAAATACTTCGCCCCTGGGTTTAGGACGACGATGGCGCTGGTCGACTGCTCGGGATGCAACTGGAACTCGTCGGACAATGAGATCCCGATCCGTTCCGCCCCCAGCATGGCCAGAATGGCCGCCTGATCCTCCAGCCGAGGACAGGCAGGGTAGCCGAACGAATAGCGGCTGCCGCGATAGCCTTGGGACAGCATTTTCTCCATGTCGCGGTCGTCCTCCGCGGCAAAGCCGAGTTCCGCGCGGATGCGCTTGTGGACGTATTCCGCCATCGCCTCGGCCATTTCCACTGACAGGCCATGCAGGTAAAGGTAATCCTGGTAGCGGTTGTCCTCGAACCAGATGCGGGCGGTGTCGGAGGCCTTCTGGCCTACCGTGACGACCTGAAGTCCAATGACGTCACGCTCGGGATCGTCGATGTCGCGGAAAAAGTCGGCGATGCATTCGCCGTCCTCTTTCGGCTGGCGCGGCAGGGAGAAGCGGGTCACCTCGGTCACGCCGTCGGGTTCAAAGATGATCAGGTCGTTGCCCTGGCCGGCGGCCTTCCAGTACCCGTAGGCGGCTTGCGGCTTCAGGATGTCCTTCTCCTCGCAGAGCGCCATCATCCGGCGCATGACCGGCCGCAACTCCTGCTTCGCCCACCCGAGGAAATCTTCCAGCGAGCGGCCCTGCTTTCGAAAGCCCCACTGAAATTGGTAAAGGCTACGTTCGTTGACGAACGGAACAACCGCCTTGGGCGCCGACTCAACGATGCGAGCGCCCCAGAACGGCGGTTCGCACACGGGCACGTCGCGGGTGAGCCGGCGGCGGCGTTCGCGGACGGCGACGACATCGACCGGACGGAACGCCTTCGCATCGGCTTGTCCGAGCGTGCGCGCGGTGTTGCGGGCTTTGCCGGCGCGCTTTGATTGGATCACCGCGAGGTAGTCGTCGAAGGCGTTGCCGGTGACGCGGTCCATCAGATGCAGCCCGTCGAATGCGTCCCGGGCATAGGCGACGCGGCCTGAGGCGTAGGCGCGGACGCAGTCGTCCTCCACGTAGTTCCTGGTCAACGCGGCGCCTCCGAGCAAAACGGGAATTTCCAAGCCTTGCCGGGACATTTCCTCGAGGTTTTCGCGCATGACCACGGTAGATTTGACCAGCAGGCCGGACATGCCGATGGCGTGCGCGCGGTTGTCCTGCACCGCCTGCAGCATGTTCGCCAGTGGGACCTTGATGCCCAGGTTGACCACGCGGTAGCCGTTATTGGTCAGGATGATATCGACCAGGTTCTTGCCGATGTCGTGCACGTCGCCTTTGACCGTGGCGAGGATGATGGTGCCTTTCTCCTGGCCCTCGACCCGTTCCATCATCGGTTCCAGGTAGGCGACGGCGGCTTTCATTGTCTCGGCGCTTTGCAGCACGAACGGCAATTGCATCTTGCCGGCGCCGAACAGGTCGCCGACGACCTTCATGCCGTCGAGCAGCACGTTGTTGATGATGTCGAGCGGCGGCAGAGTGAGCAGCGCCTCATCGAGGTCCGCGGTCAGGCCCTTGCGGTCGCCATCAACGATACGATCCTTCAGGCGGCCCTCGGCGGTTTCGGCCCGCTGCTTCTTGACCGCATCGCCCGCTTTGCGTCCGGCAAACAATTCCATCAGCCGGTGCAGCGGGTCGTAGCCTTCACGGCGGCGATCGAAGATCAGGTCTTCGGCGACCTGCTTTTCTTCCTCGGCGATCAGATGCAGCGGGCGGATTTTCGACACGTGGATGATCGCACCGCTCATGCCGGCGCGGCGCGCGTGGTCAAGGAAGACCGAATTCAGCGCGGCGCGGGCGGCCGGGTTCAGCCCGAAGCTGACATTGGACAGCCCCAGGATGATCTGGATGTCGGGAAATTCAGCGCGGATCGCCGCTATGCCCTCCAACGTCCATTGCGCGAGCTTGCGGTCGTCCTCGTTGCCGGTGGCGATGGTGAAGGTCAGCGGGTCGATCAACAGGTCCGACTGTACCAAGCCGTGCTGGTTACAGGCGAAATCGACGAGCCGGCGAGCGATACGCAGTTTGTCCTCCACCGACTTCGCCATGCCGACTTCGTCGATGGTCAGCGCGATGACCGCGGCACCGAAGCGCTTGGCCAATATGAGGCGATCGGTGGCGTGCTTTTCGCCGTCCTCGAAGTTGATCGAGTTGATGATCGGCTTGCCGCCGTGCAGCTTCAGCGCGGCCTCGATCACCGGGGTTTCGGTGCTATCGATCACCAAGGGGGAATTCACCGAGGCAGAGAAGCGACGCATCACTTCGGTCATCTCGGCGTGTTCATCGCGGCCGACGAAGGCTGTGCAGATGTCGAGAGCGTGGGATCCTTCGCCAATCTGATCGCGGCCCATGGCGACGCAACCGTCCCAGTCGTGCACCTCCTGCAGTTCGCGCCACTTCTTTGACCCGTTGGCGTTGCAGCGTTCGCCGATCGCGAAGATCGCGTTCTCCTGGCGCAGCGGGACGGACTGGTAGAGACTGGCGACTCCGGGGATCCAGACTGGATTGCGCGGAACCGGGACGGGGCGAGACGATGCACCCGAGCCGGTTCGTTTGCGCAGCATCGCGTCGAGCGCGGTGATGTGCTCGACCGAGGTTCCGCAGCAGCCGCCGATCAGGTTGACACCGTCCTCCGCAACGAAGCGTTCGAGCCAGGAAGCGAGGTCGGCGGCGTTCAGCGGATAGTGGGTATGGCCATCGACGAGTTCGGGCAGGCCGGCGTTCGGCTGTATCGAGATCAGGCCGGGCCAGTTCTTCGCCAGCCAACTCACGTGCTCGGCCATCTCCTGCGGGCCGGTGGCGCAGTTCAGGCCGATCAGCGGCACATCCAGCGAGCCGATGACGGTGGTGGCGGCGGCGATATCGGGGCCGACCAGCAGCGTGCCGTTGGTCTCGACGGTGACCTGGACGAAGATTGGTGTTTCGGTGCGCGCCTCGCGGCGAGCGATCTTGGCGCCGTTAACGGCGGCCTTGATCTGCAGCGGGTCCTGGCAGGTTTCGAGCAGGATGGCGTCGACGCCGCCGGCGATCAGGCCACGGCATTGTTCGGCGAGCGCGGCCTCCAGCGGGTCATAGGCGATCGTTCCGAGGCTGGGCAGTTTGGTGCCTGGCCCGATGCTGCCGAGCACCCAGCGGTCGCGGCGGTCGGAGAACGATTCGGCGGCTTCGCGGGCGAGTTCGCCGGCGACCTTGTTGATTTCGAAGGCGCGTTCGGAAAGATCGAATTCGCCGAGCGTTACCGGGGAGGCGCCGAAGGTGTTGGTTTCGACCATGTCGGCGCCGGCTTCGAAGTAGCCGCGATGGATCTCTCGTACCATGTCGGGGCGCGACAGCACGAGGACGTCGGTGCAGTTTTCGCGGCCCCAGTAGTCCTTTTCGATATCCAGTGTCAGCGCCTGGACTCGGCTGCCCATGCCGCCGTCGCACAGCAGCACGCGATCGCGTAGGACATCCAGCAAATGAGGACGGGTCATCGTGTCGCTTTCAGTGGGCGCGTTCGAGTGTGGAGTCGGCGGTGGCTGTCGCCGTGCGGGTGGCGGGCCATATGCGGATCGCCAGCGGTCCCGCAATGGTCATCGGATCGTGCGGAGCAATTCCGGCTGAGGTAAATATTTCGTTCATGGTTTGATCGGAGAATCCAGGCCAGCGATGCGCTAGTTTGCCGGTGATGTCGGCATGGTCGTGTTCGCCGAGATCGATGACCAGGAGTTGGCCGCCGCGGCTCAGGACTCGGGTGGCTTCCATAACGGCGCCGGCCGGGTCTTCGGCGTGGTGCAGGACCATTTGCAGGACCACGGTGTCGAAGGATTGGTCAGACAGCGGCAGCCGGTACATGTCCGCCAGTCGTACCGCGCAATGCGCGAAGTCCAGGCCTGACAGCCGCGCCCGGGCCAGCGCCAGCATGGCCTTCGATGCGTCCACTCCGAGCGCCTCACGGACGCGGGGGGCGAGCAGTTCGAGCACTCGGCCGGTGCCGGTGCCGATGTCGAGCAACCGGCCGTCGGGTCCGGGGGGGACCAGCGACAACAGTGCGTCCTCGACCGCTTGGGCCGGCAGGTCGAGGGCCCGCATCTCGTCCCAGTCGGCGCCTTTTTGGCGAAAGCTTTCAGAGGCGATGCGGGCGCGTTCGGCGAGGACCCGGGCGGCCTGGCGGCGGTCGGTCTCCAGGATCGGGTCGTCGGGTGGCAGCCGGGCGACGAGTTCGCGAGGTAGGGCGCCGTGGTCACCGGTCGGGAGGGCGAACCAGACGTTGGCGCCTTCCCGGACACGGTCCAGCAGGCCGCAATCGCACAGCAGCTTCAGATGGCGCGAAAGCCTCGGCTGTGACTGTCCGAGGATCTCGGTGAATTCCATGACGCAGAACGCGTCCCGAGCGGCCAGCGCGAGCAGGCGGAGGCGGGTGGGTTCGGCGGCGGCGCGCAGGCAGGTGAGCAGGTGTTCCATGGTTGGGCGTTAATGACATAAACATATCCTTATGTCGAGATGGTGTTTCGTCCGACGTGCAGTTGCACAACCTTCTGATCCCTTCCACTGTCGGCGGACTGCAATGACAAGGGAGAGGATGCGACATGAAGTTTGGCGCATCGATGTTTTTCACTGACTATTCCATGACGCCCGCGGCTTTGGCGCGAGCACTTGAGGAGCGCGGGTTCCATATCCTCTGGGCGCCGGAGCACTCCCACATCCCGCTGTCGCGCAAGACGCCGTTCGTGCTCGGGACGGAGTTGCCGAAACGATACTATGACGTGATGGACCCATTCGTGACGCTGACGGCGGCGGCCGCGGCGACCACGACGCTTCGGTTGGGGACGGGGGTTTGTCTGATCGCGCAACGCGATCCGATCCAGACGGCGAAGCTGGTGGCGTCGATCGATCAGGTCTCGGGCGGGCGGTTCGTGTTTGGGGTCGGCAACGGCTGGAACCAGGACGAGATGGAGAACCACGGGACGGTGTTCGGGTCGCGGCATAAGCTGGCGCGGGAGCGGGTGGAGGCGATGAAGGCGATCTGGGGGCAGGAGGCGGCGGAGTATCACGGGGAGTTCGTTGATTTCGGGCCGATGGCGGCTTGGCCCAAGCCAGTGCAGAAGCCGCATCCGCCGATTCTGGTGGGGGGTGCGTTTCCCTATTCGGCGCGGCGCGCGGTGCGGTATGGGGACGGGTGGATGCCGCAAGTGACGGCGAAAGACCCGGCGCGGCTGACCGAAGTGATCCCGCGGTTCCGGCAGATGGCGGCCGAGGCAGGGCGCGATCCGGCGGCGATGCAGATCGCTGTTGGAGGGCAGTCTCCGGATGCGGCGTTGATCGGACAGTATCAGGCGCTGGGTGTGGATGTTGTTTCTACGAGCCTGCCTTCGGAAAAGAAGGACACCATTTTGCCGATCCTGGATCAGTGGGTGGCTTTGGGGCGGGAGGTGAACGGGTAGGGGTTGGCCGTTTTGGGCTCTGACCGGCTAACGTTGCTTACGATCAAAGCAATTGCGGGGAACGCCGGGGACTATGTTGTTTAAGACGCGATCTCCGTGATCGGCGCATTGTCCGATTTGATCGCCTGACACGCAAGCTATCTGCAGGAGGCGCGGGGCACGCATGGTGAACTCAAATTTACGGGATAGTACCGTCTGATTTGAACCACTAGTCTTTGATTTTGTGGGCCGTTTCACCCGACCGCTGGGATGCTGCTGTCGGGATCGGACGACCAGTGAACCATGGCGAAAGAGTTTTCGCGGTAAAGTTCAAGATGGCGCGCCGTCGCTTCCGCGACGGAACGCCGCCGCTAAATCGACTTCTGCAACCGTTCCCAGACATCGACGTCGGCCCCGAGACGAACGATCAGGCTGGCGAGTTCGAACGGGTCGTTAATTAACCTGGAAATGGAACCCGTCGCGACCCCAGCGGACCTTCTCGGCCATGCCCCCAATATTGGAGCAGATAACAGGCCGTCGATGGGCGAAGACCTCCTAGATCGCCAGCGGAGAGTTCTCCCACCAGATCGATGGGATGACCACCCAGTCCACGGCGGCGATCAAACGCCTCAGATCCCTGCGCTGATAAGGGCCTGCGAAGTGGACACGCTGACTGGTCCGCGCCAAGAGCGTCCGGAACGCTTCCACGAACTCCGGCGGGTTACTGTCCAGATTGGCGCCGTGCACGACCAAGCGGATTCCCGCGCTGAGGTCCGGCGAAAAATGTGACAGGTATTCTATGGCGGTGAGTAACTGGAGCCCGCCCTTGTACACATTGATCTGACCGAAGAAACCGAACACAGCCCGACGCTCGCCCTGGGCCGTAGGCCGCGGCGGTACTGGATCGACCGGCGTCGTTCTCTTGTCAACAACAATGATCTGCCAGCCCGGAATGCCCCAGTCGATGTGGCGCTACCGCAAGAATTTACTTGGCGCGATGAAAAGATCGACTAAGTGCCTGATGTAACTGGCGCGCCCGAAGAGACTCGAACTCCTAACGCCCAGATTCGTAGTCTGGCGTCCGGTCCTAAATTACCCTAACCCATCTTTGACACCCGCTCAAAAAACATTCGCAATATCAACATTTTGCGCGGCAAAATGACGGCCGAGGTTGAGCAGGGTCACCTGGCGGACCTGCTTGCCGGCACGGAGGGAGGCGACGAGGCGGTGGGTGAAATAGGCCTCGCCGGTCGCTTTGTTCCGGGTTTTGGCGCGACGGATGAACATCCGCCAGAGGCTGGTCCGGGCGGTGGGATTCCGTCAATGGGGTATCCGACAATTATGTCACTACATGACAGGTTCCGGACCCTGGCTTAATCATTTACAGGGATTTTCGGAGTCATTACGCAAAATGGAGCCGGAATGTCAAAGATGGGCTAACAAATCTGGTCATCCCTGGCACCCTGAAGCCCATTAGGCGCTCGCAAACCGCGAGATGTTTGACCGGAGGCAGCCTTCGATGCCGACCCGGACGATGAGCGGACAACCAGGATCCGCCACCGGCCGAACCTGAGGTTCTCGCCAAACCAGGCGAGAAGCCCAGCGGCGACGGAGCCTTCGACGAAGTACCTGCAACGGAACGAAAACGGGGAGGCCGTCAACAATCTCGCCAACGCGATGACGGCACTTCGCTTTGCCCCGGAACTGAGGGGGTGCTTTCGTTTCGATGAAATGCTGCGGGTCGCTGTGCTGGTGTACCCGTTACCGAAGGGCAAGCCAGGCGTCCTGCCAAGACCAGTCCGCGATACTGACGTGTCGATTGTTCAAGAGTGGTTGCAGCGCAACGCCGACTGGGTAAGGACATCGTGCACCAAGCAGTCGCCCTCCGGGCCGAGGAAAATGCCTTCCACCCCGTTCGCGATTATCTCAATGGCCTTCGGTGGGATCGTAAGCCGAGGCTGAGCACATGGCTAACCTTCTACGCCGGCGTGGAGCCCGACGAAAAGCTAAGCGACGAAGAGAAGGCTGACTAACGTCAATACATCTTGGCCATTGGCCGAATGTTCCTCGTCAGTTTGGTCGCGCGCGCCATGGGCCCGAATGCAAGGTCGACTACATGCTCATCCTGGAAAGCATTCAGGGCGAGAAAAAGTCGACCATTGGCGAAATCCTGGCAAGGCAATGGTTCAGCGATAGTCTTCCCACCATCGGTTCCGACGCAGTCCTCATCTCTGTAAGCCGTATGTGAGGAATTGGTGGAGATCGAATTGAGAGTTTCTGCGGCGCGAAGCCGCCACAGCGGCTCCGTTGGACGAACGCGGGCTTTGGGGGTCGATCTGCGGGCATCGCCTTGGGAGCCAGATCGCAGCGTCACAATCGAAATCAGCGCTTTCAAGATGGTCGGTGGCCTCATGTGAGCCAAGGTTCGGGCCGTCGGTGGCGTTGGTGACAGTGGATCTCCAATGCGTGCCGGAGCACGCAGTAGCAAGACCGGGCGGTGGCGACGGAGGCGTATGCTGTGGATCTTGGTGCCATGGCCTGACGCGGCGTGAGCCCCCGAATGAAGATCAACCGGCCTTGGTGACAGTGCGGACAGATCATCGGCTCGGTCGGCGGCACCGGTTCTGCATCGAGTGGCTCAAGCGGCGGGGCAATGGGGTCCTGCGCCGGATCAAGCTTGGGCGGCGCCTGGAAAGGCCATCCTCGGAAACTGCCAGTCTGTGGTAAATCATCTTGGCGCTATCCGAAACAAAATTGGCGACGCACATGGGCAAGGGAAAAGGCCCGTAAGACCGAAACCCCGCCACGCGGAACTTGCGGTGAACCTCGCAGGCACGATGGCCTCCTTCCTCATTTCCAGTTGGAAGAAGCAGCCGCGCAAATCATGACCGCCCTCACCCTCACCCGCAGCGACCCGACGAAGAACCTGCATCCCTACTACCGGCTCGACGTGCATCGGATCTGTTCGGCGCATGGTGCTTTAACCGTGAGTGGGGCCGCATAGGCCGCTCAGGACAGTTGCGGGAAGTCCCCTTCCCTACCCCCGCCGAACCGCAGGCTGCGCTTGACCGACAGCGCCGCAGGAAGGAACGCCGGGGCTATGCGCGATGCTTTGAAATCACTGGTATGATTCCAGTCAACGCCCGTTGACTAGAATCACACGGAACAGATTCGTACGTGCAAGCACACACTTTTGAGATTTCACGCTAGCCAGTTTGCGGACAGCAAAGAATGACCGATCTTTTACTCTGCGACCATCAGCCGCGACGTGTACGCCCCTCGGGCTGGCGGTACTCGGCGAGCGAGCGCGCGACAAATCCGGCTAAGAGCTGTCGCACCGCATCCGCCCCACACGCAGAGGCGAGCCCGACGGCATGAGGACCGATACCGTTAACCATCGGCGGATCGATCGGTGTCGCTGTTAGCGCCGCGTGACCGGGCATGCCCGACACATCGGCCGTTGGGACAATGGCGTCAGAGGCGCCGCTTTACACGGCCGAGACGATGCTGAGCGGCGTGTCGGCTCCGGCAGCGTCACTCGGGACAAGGCCGGCCCAAGCGAACGTGCGCTCGATTACGCCGCGCGCGACATCGGGATGCGGGGGCATAACTAAACTAGCGGCAGTTTTCCCAATTCGGCCAACGATACGGCTGTCTGGGTGGTTTTCCCACCCTTCCGCTGAACGAGGAACAGGCGCTGTTGCTAGCGATCTGCCGACTGAGCGGGGATTGGGCGACATGGGTGAGGGAGTTTGACGCGGCGTGGCTAGGCCGACAATTATGCTGCGCGGGCATCTTTAGCCGAGGCGTCCCGCTCCACAGAACCGTCCTTCGTTGCCGCCCCGGCATCAAATTCGAATAGAAGCCGGCTTCGAGGAACATCGGTTGGTGCAAGGTCGTGCTCCCATGTCTCAACCGGACGAGCAACTCTCTCGACATCCAGTAGCTACCAGCTCATATAATAATGGCGGTACATCTTTTTTCATTGCGGTGACCCGATGACACAGCGACGCCGATTGTTGCAATCCGTGACGGCGGTTGGATTGCTATTGCTGGTATCGGAGCCTTGTATGGCCCAGGTGGACCCTTTTGGATGGGACCCTAATACGGCGCTATTGACGGACGAGGACTGGCGCCTTTTATGGGAAGGCACTGCATCCCTGAACAGAACGCCGGACGCCGCTGCCGGGGAAACGCGCGCTTGGAGCAACGCTACCTCGGGTAATTCAGGCAAGGTGACCCTAACGCGCGTGTTCGACTCTAACGGCACGACGTGTCATGCATTGAGATACGCGATTTCCTTCTCTGAGCGTCCCGCGCCGCAAGACTACAACTTCAACTGGTGTCGCACATCCGGCGGTCAATGGAAGATTGCGCCATCGCAGGCCACTGGATCAACCAGATAGTGGCTGCAGATCCGCAAGGATCGGTTGGGTGACAGTCTTGACAGTCAGTTGCGCTACGGCGCCCTCGGAGCACTGCGCCTGGACCCGTTGGTGGTCCTGGGGCTGATCGCCGGCGCGACCAAACATGTAGGCCTCGCCTGTACCGTTTCGACAACCTACTTCGAGCCATTCGCGGTGGCGCGATCGATGACAACCCTGGACCACCTGAGCGGGGGGCGAGCCGCGTGGAATATCGTGACCTCGTTCCAGGAGGCAGAGGCACGCAATTTCGGACGCGACGAACAACTGTCCCGGGATCGACGCTACGACCGCGCCGACGAGTTCATGGAAGTTGCCTGCGCGCTGTGGGGCTCCTGGCGGGACGACGCCCTGGTGCGTGATCGGGATACCCCGCTGTTCGCCGACCCATCTCGCATTCGGCGGGTAGATCATGATGGCAAATGGTTCAAAGTGCGTGGGCCCTTGAACGTCAGTCGCTCGCCGCAAGGCCGGCCCGTGTTCGTGCAGGCCGGCGCATCTGAACGCCAGCGCGGTCTGCTGGCGTTCGGGTTCGGGTGGATCCATGGCCTGGGGGTAGCCGGTGGCCTCGGCCCGTTGCATCTGCCGGCGGCGTCTCTGGCCTTGGCTCTTCTGTCGTTCAGCCTAGGGCTGGAGGCGGCGCAGATCGCCATTGCCCTGGCTGCCTCGCCGATCGCCCACCTTCTGCGCGCGACGCCAGCCGTCTCGCACAGAATGCTGCCCGTGCTATCCGGCGGCGTCGCTTTGCTTGCCGTGCTGTGGATCGAGAGGGTGCACAGCGCCTTGCCGCCACACCGGCCGCCACCGTCCTGTCCATGCAAGAGATCCGTTATGCCGCTTAGCCTTGTCGTGCTTGCCGTTCTCCTGCTGCCGCATCCGGCAGCCGCCCACATCGCCGGTAGCGCGAGCGGGTTTGGAGCTGGATTCCCGCACCCGTTGCTGGGCCCCGACCAACCTGGTCGCGATGGTTGCCGTTGGCCTGTGTGGCGCCCAACTCGGTAGCCCCGCGCTATGGGTGCTTCCGGTGGCGTTCCCGTTGGTCATGGCGGCCGGCGGACGATCGGCATCTCGGGCACCTCGGTCCCGTATCCTGAGCAGATGGTCGCGTTGTCCGGCCTGGGGCTTGGCCTCATGGTGGTGTTCCGCGTGCGGATGGCGTTCTGGGCGGCGGCGATGCTTGTCGCCGTCTTTGCGCTGTTCCACGGTTACTCGCACGGCCGCGAAATGCCTCGAGCGGCGGATGCGGCAAGCTTCGCAATCGGCTTCGTGGTGGCTACAGGGCTACTGCACCTGCTTGGCATAAGCATTGGGGTTGTGGATCGTTCGCGGACGGGCCAACGCGCGATCCAGGGCGTGGGCATCGCGATCGCTTCCGTCGGCGGGTTCTTCGTCGTCACCACCTTCAGGGCCGCCGGAGGAAACGCGGCCTGTGCTGCCTCGTTGCGCTGCTGCTCCCCGCAGCGGCGCATGCGCACGGTATCTCGCCGGCGATCAAGGGCTTCTATGCCGGCGGCATGATGGTGCTCAACGGACCCGAGGACCTGCTGCAATGGGTGGCACTCGGCGCCTTTGCGGCCATTCACCCCGCTAAACAGGCGGGCTGGGTGGCCGAGGCGTTAGTCATGGGCCTGCTCGCGGGCTTAGCCGCCGGTAGCCTCGGTCTGGCCGGGTCTGTTCCGCTCTGGGCCAACGTGGCGGTTCTGCTCACCGTCGGCACGCTGCTGGTGGCGGGCGCATGTATACCGTTCGCACCACTGGGCGGGCTGGCGGCAGGAATAGGCTTGCTGCACGGCGTCCATGCCGGGGCCGACATGGCGACCCTTCCGGACAAGCTGGCTATCGCAGCGGGTGTCGGGATCACAGCCTATGTCTTCATGGTCGTTTGCCTTGCCACGCTCGTTTGTCTGTCGCGGCGAATCGAGCCCTTGCGTGTCGTGACATTTCGCGCATTCGGTAGCTGGGTAGTTGCCATCGCTCTCATGCTCGGCGCATCCGAGCTAGTGGGCCACTGGTCCACCCCGCCGGAAATCCGAACTCTCTTGGACATCTCACGCCACCAGCGGCTTGCCCTTCATGGTCCAGCGGAACGGCTTCGCCATGGTAGCATTGAAGTAGGCGATGAAGCTCTCGATCCTCTGCCGGAGACGCTCTTTGGAGGTGAAGTTGCCGCGGCGGATAAGCTTGCGAACCAGGATGGAGAACCAAATCTCGATCTGATTGATCCAAGAGGCATGCTTGGGCGTGAAGTGGAACGTGATCCGGTGACCGGCATCGCGCAGAAACGCCTCGCGTGTCGCCTTTGACAGGAGGATGCCGGATTTCCCCTTCTCCCCGAGGTCTTCGTTGATGCCGCAGAACTGTGCGACCAAACGGACCACTCCTTCGGACATGTGGGTGTTGAGGTTGTCGCAGACCACCTCCGATCGCGCCGCCGGCACCGAGGCGAACAGACTGTCCAGGAACGATACGAAATCAGCCTCGGTGCGGCTATCTCCGATCGTGCCGCGGACTTTGCCAGAGACGACATCGAATGCGGCGATCAGTGCCTGCGTGCCATGCCGGACGTACTCGAACTCCCGCCGTTCGACGTGCCCAGGCTTCATCGGCAGGCTCGGGGCGGCGCGTTCCAGCGCCTGGATACCGGTCATCTCGTCGACCGAGACGGTCTGCACGCCTTGTTCGGCGGCGGTGGGTGCCGCCTGATACACCGCGCAGATATCGGCGCACTTCGTCTCGAAGTCGGGATCGGGTTTGGGTGTCAGCCAGTAACGGTTGCGGTGCGGCTTGAGATCGGCCTCTTTTTTAAAAAACGCCCGACAGAGCCGTGCGAAATGCTTTTGACGATGCCGCGGGCGACCGATTGTCGGGCCAGTTCGCTTTGACTCCATTGACTGATTGGGACATCCAGTGTCTCGGGGTCTTCACAGGCCAGGGCCATGATCTGGCAGATCGCTTCCGGTGTGAACGTCGCTGGTGCACCGCAGCGAGGCGCGTCGCTCAGGCGCGCTGCCACGCCAGCGCAGGGTGCCCCATCCCGCCACCGGCGGCGCCAGTGACTGGCCGTCTTGCGCCAGATCCCCAGTCGCTGGGCTGTCTCATCGATCCCCAGGCCGGTCGCGGCCAGTAAGATGATCCGAGCCCGTTCCGCCAACCTCTGTGGCGTTGAATGCGCCCGCACCAGTTCGTTCAGTTCCCGTTCGTGCTCCGACGATAATTGCACCGGTAAGGCCTTGCGAGCCGGCACGATATCCTCCCCCTCAGGTCAAAGAGGGTCGACTCGCATCCCTGTTGGATTCACGCCTATTGCCGACAGCGTCGAGACCGCAGTTTCGGTGAAACTGTGGCAAATGCGACTCGGTTCGCTAAACGGGCCAACCGAGTCGCCACTTCCGACGAGATGTACTAGCAGCCTGTCGGACTCGGGTTTCTGGCTGATTCAGAGCGTCAAATTTCCCGTTGTCGAGTCGCGGATTGACCGACAATCAGCGTGATTTAGCGTCAGGACGGTCTGCATCGGTCGCATTCGCCTTCGTTTTGCGGGAGCAGGCCCTCGCCCCGCCTCACCGGGCGGAGCAAAGGGTGAACATCCGCTTCAGATTCCGGGCCATGGTCACGAGACTCCACTCGCCATGCACCTTGTCGATCCCGCGCAGCAGGAACTGTATCGACTTGATGATGCCGAACACCGGTTCCGGCATTTGTTTGCGCAGGCGATAGAGCTTCTTGCCTCAGGGGTCGCCAACCGATAGGCCATCGCCTCGACCGGCGTGGGGTTCTCCGGCGGCGGCGGCGCGCCGGCGAAGCGCTCGCTGAGCGACGGATGGTGAGCCTCGCGTCCCATGGCAATCAGCGGCTGCACCGCTGCCGCCTCGCAGGCGGCAACATTGGCGGCGCTCAAGTATCCGTTGTCGGCGAGCATAGTTTCGGCTTTGCCCAGAACTTCTAGCATCGCAACGATCTGGTTCAGCATCGGTTCGAGTTGCTGCTTGTCGTTGGCGGCCTGCACCACGTCAACGGCCACCACCAGCAGGCTGCCCTCGGCCACCACCGCATGCAAATCGGAAATCTGAGAAGTCCACGATGGGGTCGGTCACCTCGTTGGTGGCTGTCCTAACCACATATTTGTCCGAATCCTTGCCCAAAACGTCGCGCAGACCTGTCACGTAGTCCTTGCCGAAGTCGTCGTTTCGATAGAGCACCGCGAGCTTCGCCCCGGGGTGCTCCTTCAGCATGTATTTCGCGTAGATCTGAGATGCGGTAGCCTGGAAGAAAACCGATGTCCAGGGAAAGTGCTGAGGATCGACCCATTTGTCAGCGCCAGTGTTGATAAAGAGCTGTGGCACTATCTTTTGGTTCAGGTAGTGGTGAACCGCCGAGCTCGTTGGCGTTCCAAGTGCATCGAACAAGAACGCAACCTGGTCGTCCTCGACCAGGAGGCGGGTCTGCTCGACCGTGCGGGGCGGACTGTAGCCGTCATCAAGCGAGACAAAATTGATCTTGCGCCCGGCAGTGCCGCCTTGATCGTCCAGCTATTGAAAGAACGCTGCATCGGCCTTACCGACCGAACTGAAATGCAGAGGCCGGTCCGCTATACGGCATGGTGTTGCCGATCTTGATCTCAGTCGCCGTCACCCCCGAACTATCGCCAGCGAGCGCTCGGAGACTAATCTCCGCGGCAGACTGACCGCCGCGGCAAGCGCGGAACGTCGCGTGATCATTTCCCGATTTTCCATTTACTTGATGTTCGTCGCTTAGCCTGTGAGTTACATTGACTTATGTCAAACTGTGCCATTTCAATTAGGCGATGCCGCTCGGCCGGCCTCTCAGGGGATAAATTGATGGTGGGTCCCCGGTGGTTTCCAGCCGATCAGTCCGGATCGCGTCCCCGAACAGCGGCAAATCCGCTTCCGAACGCGGCGTCCCGCTTCTGGAAGGCATGCTTCACCCCATGCTCGCGCATCGTCGCCTTGAACGCCATCGCCATCGGCGCGAGGTGACCGCGAGCGTCGATCTCGGCACCGATACGCTGAATCGTGCGCGCGCCCATCATCTCCAGACCGAGGTTGACCAAACGTTTGTTGGCCGAAAGCAAATGCGGATCCACCAGGCCCATACGATCCGCCAGCCGCATGATCTCGGTTTCGAGTTCGGTCGCTGGGTAGGACTTCAACGCAAGTCCAATCTCCACCGCGTCCTTGCCGGTCAGCGAATCACCCGTCAGCAGCAGGCGTTTCGCCCATTGGGGACCGCAGTGGTACAACCACATGCTGCCGGGGGGCGTGCCAAGGTCGCGCACCGGGGGGAAGCCGATGCGAGCGTCGTCGGCTACAATGACCATGTCGCAAAACCATGCCAGTTCGGTTCCGATCCCGATGCATGATCCGTGTACTTGGGCGATCACCGGCTTATGCATATCGAATAATTCCACGCGCAGCCGTTGGCCTTGCTCCAACCGCCAGATGTCGTCGTCGATTTCCACTCGACCGCGGTAGTCCGGTCCACGGCCCGAGGAAAATTCGTTCAGGTCCGCACCGGCACAGAAATGGGGTCCCGCCCCGCGTAGCACGACGCAATGTACCGGATTGAATTCGTCAGCCTCCTTCAGCGCCGCATTCAATTCGCGAAGCAATCTGTTGCTGAGCGCGTTCCGCCGCTCCGGCCGGTTCAGCGTGACGATGGCTGTCGTGTCTTTGACCTCATAGGTGATCTGCTCGAATTTCACCGTTTCCTCCATCGTGTGGGAATTTGATCAAACGCCCGGCCGGCCCGCGTGACAAGAACCGGGCAGTTTTGCGTGCGCGCACCGAGGCCGCCGCCTCTCATTCGATGATTGTGGCTGCGACGATCTGGACAACCCGAGAGGGCGTTGAAATTGCGATGTAGAATCAGAACTGGCTGGTTGTTTGCTGCTTCTGGTGTTTCAGGTTGCACAAGCAAACGTGTTCCTGGGTCTAGCTTTAGCTGTTTATTCTATGCTGGCGCTGCCACCGATTCGTTTCGACGCCCGAGACGAACGCGCAATGGTTCGAGAAACTACCGGTCGCTCACCGTCGCTCTTGTGCCGGATAAGGTCGGCACCAGGGCTGCCGCCCGAGGCACCCGCCTTCACCGATTGAGAAGGAGATCGTGATGTCACTGCACTCGATTGCTGTGTTTAAAGGCCTGAGTGGCGAGGCGCTCAGGCAGCTCGAGCAAAGTTGCGTCCCGATGGAGCCTCGCGATGGTGAGGCGATCTTTTCACAGGGGGACCCGGGCGACGCGGTCTATGCCATCACCGGCGGCGACGGCCATGTCCGCATCGGCGCTGTCGATCGACATAGCAAGGCCCTAATGGTCGAGGTCCTCCGCGCCGGCGAGATATTCGGCGAGTTCGGTGTGATCGATGGCGGCGTCCGGTCGGCGACGGCCACCGCGGTGGGCAGGCTTCGTCTGATGAAAATCCGCCAGACGATATTTCTTGCCGCCCTCGGGAACTACCCCACGATCGGAGAATCGCTTTGCCGCATCTTGGCACAACGATGCCGGCGGACCTACGAATTGTTCCAGGATGCCACGTTCGAGACCCTGGAAGCCCGTCTCGCGCGGCAGATCGTGTATCTCGCGTCGAGTGAGGGCCGGCCGACGCCGCAGGGCGTGCGGCTGACACACCGTCTCCGTCAGGGCGACCTGGCCGATCTCCTTGGCGCGACGACACGCAGCATCATTACGATTCTGAATGCCTGGCGCGCCGCTGGCCTGGTTGTTTACGACACGGAGCGCGCCCTCTTGACCGTCACGGATATCGCCGCGATGCGGGCGATCGTCGAGACCAACGTCTGACCGGAGCCGCGCCGCGCCCAACGACCACCTGGACTGCAGGCGACCTGTCACGGTGTGAAACACTTCAGAGATATTGCCTCGGATTTCAGATCATCTCCGTTCGTCGGCACCGCCGGGTTGGAAGCCGGTCGGTGCGCGGCAGGTCGAAAACGATAAATCCAGGCCGGGTCCGGCGACGTATCGTGTCGGGGGAGGTCTGCGAAGGAGATGTGTCTTGCAAAAGCTTCTGTTCGCCTCGGCATCCGCTTCCCCATCGATTGCCGCGACCGCCGCCTTCGACAAGACCGGCGACGATTTCGAAACGCACATACACGGCACGAGACCATCCAATGCGGACCGACAGCAATCGGCGGGCGAGATCTCTGTCCACCACGCCGAATTCGACCGCAACGGCCCTGCTGACAAGGAGGTCAGGTTAGGCGGACTCGCGCCATGGCGGATCCGTCGGCTGAAGGCGTTCGTCGAAGCGCAGTTGTCGCAACCTATCCGTGTTGCGGATCTCAGCGGCGCAGTTGGCCTGAGCGCAACCCATTTCTCGCGCGCCTTCGTACGAAGCTTCGGCGAGCCGCCCCATGTCTATTTGATCCAACGGCGCATCGATCGGGCACGCCACCTGATGCTCACTAGCGACATCTCGCTCAGTGACCTGGCCGCCGCGTGCGGGTTCAGCGATCAAGCTCATTTCTGCAGGTTGTTCCGCCGGCACACCGGAAGGACGCCGGCGGCTTGGCGGCGTGATGCGAACCGGGCAAACGGGGCATCTGTGGCGCGGCGTCAGATCGCATCCGGGGAGGATCAGAGTTCCGCCAGACCATTTTGAGCCTGGCCGTGGTTTCGTCCGGCCCAACTTGGCACGTTGGGCTGGTCGGGGCGGTCATAGCCCGTGTCTCTTCGCGCCTTAGGGACGTTCTGCGGCCCCTTGGTTCGGTTGTCCGAAGCTTTGCCGGTCCGCTATCGGCGGCAGCAGTGCCGCCGCGTAGGCCGCCGGATTTGCGATCAGCGTCCGCGCCGCCTCTAGATCCAACAATCGCCCTTCAGACGCCGGGCACGGCGCGCGGATTTCCAGCACCTCCAACGCCGGCACCGGAATGCGAGCCGCGCGGGAGCGGCGGATGGCGGCGGCCATCGGCTGAAAGCCGGTCGAAAGTGAAGCCAGTTGGCGATTCAAAGCTTCCTGGCCAAGACTGGTGCAGACCTGAGGCAATACGCCAAGACCCTGGATCGGCCATCCCAACGGCGCGAGCGTCTGACTCCAGGTCACGAAAAGTTCGCCGCCGTCGGGCAGCGGATCGATCGTCTGCACCATGCCCTTTCCGACGGTCTCACTGCCGACCACGACGGCGCGTCCCCGATCGGCGAGGGCGGCGGCGAGGATTTCCGCCGCGCTGGCGGTACGGCCATCCACCAGGACGATGACCGGCACGTTTTCGGCCAGTTCGCCCTCGGCCGAACGCCAAACATTCTTCGAGTCGGCGTCGCGGCCGACCGTCGTCGCCACCAGACCAGCCGGCAAGAAGGTGTCCGCCGCGGTCACCGCCTGGCGCAGCAGCCCGCCGCGGTTGTCACGCAGGTCCAGCACGATTCCGCCGACCGGGTGCGGCTCCGAGAGCGCGTCCTGCACCGACAGCGCCATGTGCGACGCTGTGCTGTTGCTGAAACTGCTAACCCGCAACACTAGAACATTGTCGGAGCGTTCTGCGAAGACGGTCTCCGGCGGCACCATGACCCGAACCAATTGCGTTTCTCGGGTGCGTCCGTCGCGTCCACGCCAGGACACGGTGACAGCGGAGCCCTCGGCACCGGTCAGCAGCGCTGCTATGGTGGCCGGGTCCTGGTCCAGCGTCTGCTGACCGTCTACCGCGATGAGGATATCGTTCGGCCTTATCCCGGCGATGGCGGCCGGGCTGTCGCGTACGACCGAAACCACCTCTATCAGAGTGCCCCCCTCGCTCGCCCGGATACGGCCCCTGGTTTTCTGGCCCCCGCTGCTTTTCTGCCCAAGCGTTAACCCGAGTCCTGCCCGGCCGGCGCGTCGAGCACGGTCTTCGCTTGCTTCAACCGGCGGAACGTAGCGCGAATAGGGATCAAGGCGGCTGAACAACTGGTTGAAGAAGCCCTCGATGATACCCTGAGTTCCCGCGCGCCCGACCGGGGCCGATACCGGCAGGCTTGCGGCAGTCAGCGACGCGGCGACTTTGGCCCAGGAGTCCGAGGCGTCATCTTTCGGTACCTGGATGTCGAGCACGATCTCGCCTTGGCGAAACAGTTGCAGCCTGGCGTCCGTCGCAACGACCCGAAGGCTGGGATCGAGTGCGGTCAGGCCCTGCAAGCCCCATACGGTGAGCAGCGGCAGCGGAACAGGGTCCAGAATCCGCGGCGCGATAAATGTTAGTGCCTCGCTATAGACCGCGATCAGGCGTTCCTGATCAAATCCGCCGCCTGTCAAGGTGTCCGCCTGCCCGCGTCCTATGACGAACAGTACCAGGAGGACGCCGATCCGCATCACCGGCGGCGGGGCCGTTTCCCCGCCGGGGCGTTCCGCTCGCGCTGATCGCTGTCCAGGACATGGAATACCATGCCCCCGGTTACCGGGTTGGCTTCGGACAACAGCACGTCCACTTCCTGCGCCAGGCGATAGACCTTTCTTGTGCGGCGCCCGGTAACGGTCTGCTCGCGTTCATCATACTGCCAATAGTCTTCGGGCAAAGTTGCGAAGGGCACGATGCCGCTGGCTCCGGTCTCGGTAACGGAGACGAACAGGCCGAAGCGGGTCACCCCTGAGATTCGGGCGGCAAACCGCCCGCCGATCCGAGCGGCCATGAAGGCGGTGAGGTAACGGTCGATGGCATCGCGTTCGGCCTGCTGCGCGCGCCGTTCAGTCTCGGTAATCCGCTCACCGATCTCCGGCAAGTTCGCAATCTGCTCGTCGGAAATGCCGTCGTGCCCGAGGCGGAGAGCCTTGATCAGGGCACGATGGACAAGAAGATCGGCGTAGCGTCGGATTGGGCTGGTGAAGTGCGCGTAACGCGGCAGCGCAAGACCAAAATGACCGATATTGTCGGGGCTATAGGCGGCCTGCGACTGGCTGCGCAACATCACCTCGCTGATCAGTTGTGACTCGGGCTTGCCGGCGTAGCGGCGCAGGACGCGGTCAAAATCGCGCGGATGCAGCTGGTTGCCGGGCGGCAGCGAGATGCCCAGAGACGAGAGGAAACCGCGCAGGGCTTCAAGTTTTTCCTCCGACGGCGGGGCATGGACGCGATACATGCACGGCGTGTGGATCCGCTCGAGTTCCTCCGCGGCGGCGACGTTGGCCAGGACCATGAACTCCTCGATCAGCCGGTGGCTGTCGAGGCGCGGCCGGGGAGCCACGTTGGTGACGCGGCCCTGCTCGTCGAGTTCGACTTTCCGTTCGGGCAAATCGAGATCCAGAGCTCCACGCTCCAACCGCGCGGCCAACAGCAATCTGTAGGCGGCATAGAGATGCACCAGCGGCAGATCGAGATCGTCATGGGCGTCTTCGGCGGCCTGCACCTCCTCATAGGTCATCCGGGCGGCGCTGCGCATCAGTCCGCGACCGAACCGATGGCTGGTCTTGCGGCCGGTGCGGTCGATCCGCATCTCGGCGAACAGGCAGCCGCGATCCTCGTTCGGACGCAGGCTGCACCAGCCGTTCGAGAGCGCTTCCGGCAACATCGGGACGACGCGGTCAGGGAAATAGACGCTGTTGCCGCGGACTTCCGCTGAACGATCCAGCGCGGAGCCGGGTCGGACGTAGTGCGCCACATCGGCGATCGCCACGAGCAGGCGGAAGCCGCCCGGCTGCTCTGGGTCCGGTTCGGCGAACACCGCATCGTCGAAATCGCGTGCGTCGGCGCCATCAATGGTAATCAATGGCACAGCGCGTAGATCGACGCGGGAGCCAGGTTCGACGCCGCCCGCCCGCGCCGCCTCCTGCAGCGCGGCTTGGGGGAAATCCTGAGGAATGTCGTGGGTGTGGATGGCGATCAGGCTGATCGAGCGGGCGTCACCCAGCTTTCCCAGACGTTCCAGCACGCGTGCCGGCTTCAGGCCCAGGTGCAGATGCTGCGCGACAGGTTCGGCCAGCACGATCTCGTCGGGTTCGGCATCGGCTTCCTGTCCAGGTGGGACGATCCATTCCCCTTTCGAGCGGCGGTCGGTCGGAATGATTCGGTTTTCGCGACCCCCGGGCTTGAAGACCCCGAGGATGCGGACTGGAGTTTCGTCGACCCGGCGCAGTGTCCGCGCTTCGTAGCGTCCCGGCCCCATGGGTTTTAGCCGGGCAAGAACCTGCTCCCCCGGCGCAAGCGCCGGCGAGCCCTTCCGTTCCGGGTGCATCAGGATCATTGGCGGCTGGCCGGCCGCGCGCTCCCACTCAACCGGACGGGCGAGTGCGTCGCCATCCTGGTCGGTGCCGGTAATCTGAACGATCGCGGTTTCCGGTAGACTGACGATCGAGCCCCGCGACCAAGGTGATGGCCTCGCGCCAGAGGGTTTCTGCTTGCCTCGATGCTTTACTCGTTTCGCCACTGATTTCGCGACCGCGATGGTGTCCGCGACACAGTGCCATAGGCTTCAGGCCAGTGCCACGACAGCCTGACTTCTTCGAGATGACGACTGTCTGATTTGAAAGATCCGCCGTGCGCGTTGCGCAACTATCGCAGTCGCTGCACGGTGTAATCGGCGACGTCGGCGAGCGCACGTCGGATTGGGCTATCGGGGAAAACCATCAGGGCGAATTTCGCCTCCTGCACAAAGCGTTGCGCGCGATCCAGCGTGATGCCGACCGCGCCGTGGCCTGCGATCAGCGTCATGGCTCGATCCAGGTCGGATTCGGTCTGTTGCAGTTGCTCGATCGTGCGACGCCAGAAAGCTCTCTCCAGGTCGTTGCCTGCAAGAAATGCGGCCAGAACCGGGAGGGTGATCTTGCCCTCGCGGAAATCGTCGCCGATCGTTTTGCCAAGGGTTGCCTGATCGGCGACGTAGTCGAGCGCGTCGTCCACCAGTTGGAAGGCGATACCGAGCTTCATGCCGTATTCGGCGAGAGCGGCTTCCTCGCGGTCTGGACGGCTGGCAACCACGGCGCCGATCTGACAAGCCGCCGCGAACAGTGCCGCCGTCTTGCCCTGGATGACTTCCAGGTAGCGGGCTTCGGTGGTGGACAGATCGTTCTGCGTGACGAGTTGCAAGACCTCGCCTTCGGCAATCGTGGCCGCGGCTTTCGACAGGATCCCCAGAACCCGGAGCGATCCGTCATCGACCATCAACTGGAAAGCACGGGCAAACAGAAAATCGCCGACAAGAACTGATGCCTTGTTCCCGAACACGGCATTGGCCGACGCCAAGCCGCGGCGGAGCTGGCTTTCGTCGACCACGTCGTCATGCAACAGGGTCGCGGTGTGGATGAACTCCACGCAGGCAGCCAGATCGATGTGGCGGGCCCCGTGCTGGGTGTTCGGGTGCTGGGTGTTAGGCTGCCGGGAACCGGGATAGCCGCACAGGCGAGCGGCGGCGAGCGTGAGCAACGGTCGCAGCCGTTTCCCCCCGGCGGCCACGATATGGGCAGCAAGTTGCGGGATCAGGGCGACTGGACTGTCCATCCGTTCGACGATGACGCGGTTACAGGCTTCGAGGTCCTCGTCGACGAGGCTTATCAATGCCGACAATGCGTCTTCGCCGCCCTGCACCGAATCGGGCGCCACGCCTGGATCGAGCGGACTGGCCACGTCGCCCAACTGCTTCTCCCGACTGCCATGATGGCACCGTCTTCATATCGGCGGCCATCGAGAGGGGTCAAGGCGGCATCAAGGCGGCATCCGCCAGGCATGTTATCGCTGGGTTGGGCTTCGGCCGCCGGCGGAGCCAAAAGGTGACCAACGGGGTGGCTGGATCGTCCGCCAACATCGACGCCAACAGCTATTGCTCGTGTATGACGCCAAACCGGCCAGGTTGCGCGGCAACACCATCCGGCTCACGATCACCTCATGCGTGTTGTCGTCACGTCCAACGATCCGGTTCGGCTATCGTTCCTGACTGCCCTGCTGGCGGACGCGGGGATCGAGGCCACTCTGCTGGATGGGCATACCAGTGTGCTCGAGGGGAGCGCCGGGGCGATCCCGCGCCGGTTGGTCGTCAACAACGACGATTTTCCTCGAGCGCGCCGACTGCTGCGCGACGCCGGCGAATGGTGACACCCGATGGCGACAACACAGGGGCACCTGCTCGGCGGCCGGGTGGTTTATCGCCAGCCGGTAAGCGGATTTCGCAGCGGGATTGAACCTATCCTGCTGGCGGCGTCTATCCCTGCTCGAGCGGGCGAGCATGTCCTTGAAGCCGGCACGGGTGCCGGCGCCGCGCTGCTGTGCCTGACCGCCCGGGTTCGCGGGGTCCACGCCACCGGGGTGGAAATGGACGCGGCGATGGCCGATCTGGCGGCGGCTAACGCCGAGACGAACGGCTTTTCCAGCATCGGGATCGTGTGTGATCGTATCGAATCAGCTGTGTTGCCGCGATTATTCGATCATGCGATCGCGAATCCGCCCTATCATCGGCCTGGCGATCCGGCGTCGCCTGATGCCGGGCGGGCAAGCGCCAAGCGCGGGTCCAACGTGTTGATCAGGAGTTGGATCGAGCGCCTGAGTATGTCGTTGCGCAGGCACGGTAGCCTCACGTTGATCGTTAGCGCTGGGATGGTGCCGGCTTGCGTGACGGCGATGTCAGGGTCGCGATGCCCCTGCACGGCGATTTTTCCCTTTTGGCCGAAGGTCGAGCGATCCGCCAAGCTGGTTCTGCTGCGTGGGGTACGGGATTCGCAGACGCCGATGCGGCTGCTGTCGGGGATGGTGCTGCATCGGCCGGATGGTTCGTTCTCCGATGCCGCACAGGCAATTCTCGGGAATGCGGCGTCGTTGACGATTGATGGCTAGCCCATGGCGCCTGGATTATGCGATCCAAATAAAGAGTTAGCCAGGTGGCTTCGCCCGCACCGCAACGGGAGAAAATGCCGGTGCGTGGCTGCTTCCCGGGTTGGCGGCACGGACCAAGCTCCGACACTCTGAAGGCTGCAGCCAAGAAGAATCTCGCGGGGATCGATCAGGCTGTGGATCGACTTCTTCATCGGCGCCAGGTCGCGTGGTCGACCGCCATTCCGCCCCGACGCGACCACGTAGCGTCTGAGCAAATGCAAGATACGAATCCCGCTGGCATACAGAAACCGCGTCATCCCCTCTGCAGAGCAAACCCTGGGCAGCGCCCGGTGATCACCCCCCGGTCGTAGCAGGACAACAGCCCGCATCCGCCAAGTCTCGACGAGTGCCGCTTGCCACGTCACTGATCGCCTTGCTGATCGCGGTCTATGTCATTCGCACTGGAATGCGGAATTCCTGGCGCTTCATCAGGGCTGAAACACCGAGGGATAGCCGAAGATGCTCTAAACTGGATCGTGGCGGGGCCTCATAAAAAATGCAAGGCAGCTACCGGGAGACAGGGTTCGATTCCCCTCGGTTCCACTAGTGATATCAAATGTATTGAAGACGACTCCCTCAAATGTTTCGGAAATATCCGCAGCAGGTCCGCAAAACCCTCAACTGCTGCTCCCTTGCAAAGGACAGGCCGAGCGTTCCAATATGCAGACGGGTGGAACGACGCGCCGTTAGTTGTCGTCGATCGCGCGGCGCGGGCGCCTGCGTCACGACGTCGAGCTTGCCAACTTCAGGCAGGCGTTAGAGATAGACACATCGTAGGGGCGCCTACGATCGGCGCCGTGATCGATGGACAACGGGGCGGAGCAGCACTTGCTCTTGCTTGGTGCCGCACGGTGGGATCGTCGGGGATGGCTTTATTGCCTCCGCGAGCACGGCGGTGTAGTCCTCGAAAACGAGGCAACAAAACGCAGAATCGAGGCGGTCGTCCAGGCTGGATCGTCGGCTGCTTTGAACCTAGGAAGAAAATAGACCTTGCGACCGGCGAAACCCGTCGCGGTCCAGGATTTTCATCGAGGGTGGGTCGGCCGCGGGCCGGTGTCGAACTAACTAGTGGACGCCAACTTGGATACCGGAATTGAAATGAGCGAATCCCCGGCTGCTCCATTGCTGAGACATCCCTCGTGAAGATCGCCACCTGGAACGTCAACTCAATTCGCCAGCGCGAAACCCACGTTCAGCGCTGGGTGGAAAAGAATCAGCCCGACATCCTGTTCCTGCAGGAAATCAAATGCGATACGGCATCCTTTCCGTCCCTGCCCTTCCACGGCCTTGGCTACACGACCGAGGCTGTTGGGCAGAAATCCTACAACGGCGTTGCCGTGCTTGCGCGCGTTCCATTTACACTGCTGCACCGAGCGCTGCCCGGTTTGCCACAAGACGACGCCCAGGCGCGCTATATCGAAATCGAGGTTGAGGGCATGATCCTAATCGGCATCTACCTCCCCAATGGCAACTCCCGCGGCAACGAGGGATTTGCGTACAAATTGACCTGGATGGACCGCCTGGCCGACCGTGCAGAAAGCCTCCTGGACGACGACCGCCGGCTGCTCATCACCGGCGACTTCAACGTCTGTCCGACGGACGAGGACTACGCCCCAGGCGCCCTCTCCCCGACTGACGCTCTGGTTCGTCCGGAAACTCGCGCTCGATATCGCCGGCTGATCTGGATGGGGCTGACCGACTCGGTTCGCGCCGTTCACCCGCACGGCCCGGCTTATACCTTCTGGGACTATCAAGCCGGGGCTTGGCAGCGCGACCTCGGATTGCGTATTGATCACGCGTTGCTCTCACCGACGTTGGCGGAGCGGCTGACTTCAGCTGATCCGGACAAGCGGGAGCGCAATGAGCCACAGCCCTCGGACCACGTGCCATTGTTGGTTGAATTGCGTTGAAAGTTCGGATTATCGACGGACGATCTTTTCCACGCCGGCTGGAGCGGACTTGGTGACCGCCGCAGTATTCTCCTGGATCCCAAGCTGAACCAGTGGCGGTTGTTTCAAGCCAACATACGAACTCAGTTCGGGAGTGCTTGACCCCCACGCAAGCATGGCGTTCAAAGCGCGCTGGCGAGCCCGTAGCTCAGTTGGTAGAGCACGAGACTTTTAATCTTGGGGTCGTGGGTTCGATTCCCACCGGGCTCACCATGATATCAATAGGTTACTCGGCGTCGTCAGATTTAGAGTCAAAAATGTCCTCATCGTGTCCGCAACCGGTTGGTTCTTGATAGGAGGCAATGATGCCGAACGCGGAGTGCGAGCTCTATCGAAGCGCCAACGGGGACCGCTGATCCCTCATTCGGGACGATGGCAAGGTCCAGGTCCTGCATGAGCCGAACGCCGCGTCAGGCGGCCAGCCGGTCTCGAAGGTCGGGGGGCTTCCTGGCGCGGGATGCCTATGGGTCGCACCCCTGTGCAAACCGAGGCTTCCGCTCAGGTGTCAGCCCGGGACGGCGTTCCAGCCTCTATCGGTGGCTAGACGTTTGTAATCTTCCGCTTTTTTCTCCGCCTCAGCCGATGCCTCTTGAGTGTCTATCCCAAGGTATTCAGCGACGAGATAAAGTGGTTCGGTATGCACAGAATCAGCCATGGCCGCAGCGGAGGAAGCGCTATCATATAGCCAAGATCTCATTTCAACGGCTTCACTGGTAGACCGATTGAAAATCTCCAACATAACGACTTCGCACTTATTAACGTGCTCGTTAAACGCCCTTCGCACAAGCCATTCTTCGTTGTCCGTCAAGGCTATAGGACTCATACCAGCGGTCCTCCCTTGGCTACTGCGACTCGCTTTAGCACATAAGTTGCATTTGCGCTATGAAAACTAACTTGTCGTAATCACGCCTGCGAGCGATCCCGGGTATCCACTGAATTGGCCCGTACACGACATCGTAATTGGTTCCTTTCGATGGGATGTGAGGCGCCCCGCCACCTCGGCAGTAGCCTACGAACGATCGCCAGTCGGCTGTCGGACTAACGAACGCCAAGTGGTCAAGGGCAGCGAGATCGCAGCGATCTGCCGCGAAAGTGATGTAAGCTGCGCATACGGGGTCAGGGCCAGGATGTACCGGCCGCCACGCCAGAGGCGCCAGCCTGCCGAACAGATTGTTTGCATGTGCCTTTGCCTGGTCTAAGCATGGCGTCGTATAAAACCCTTGTCCGAAATCGGAAAATGGCCTGCACCGCGCGAGGTCGATCCCGTAATTAGCGATAGCATCAGCAAACCGTCCTGTTGTTCCGTGGTACAAGACGAGTGGGTCGTTCATCCAAGGCATCACGTCCCCATGGTCTTGTTCTTATTCAATGACGTAATCCGTCAGACGCGAGTAGGTATTGGATCGTACATCCGTTAAACGGGCAACCCCCGTTGGCCCTAAGACCCTGTAAACTCGGCACCCTTCCCTCATCATCCGTCGGCACTCCCTTCGCTGCCCAGCGGAAGGGCTGCTGCCAGGGATCAATTTGGCAGAAAAGGGTTAACCAGTGGACTACCGGGTCATCAGGTGGGAAGTAGGCTAGGGGATCCAGCGTGAATATAAATCCCAAAACGACCCGAAGGATCCTGGCCATACTAGCGGCCGTTGTCGCCGCCCTGATCGTATTCCACCTCGTGACCCGGGAGGAGTATGGCGATCCCACCCTTCGCCAGATCGAACGGGGGACCGTGACAAAGCAGCCATGATCCACGATCGCCAAAAGATCATCGACTAGAAGAGGCACATAGATACGCCAGATTATTCCTGCGACATATTGCAGTGGTCTCGGTCGTCTGGACAGGTTCCGGGAAGAATAAGCTAAGGCCCCTAGCCGGCTGAAGGTTTCACCTTTCCCGGAATCAAAATCAATCCTTGATGTTGCCACGGTGCTGTGAAGCTTGTGGACAGCCGCCGACCTGTGGGCAAGGTGGGGGAAACGCAGAGCGTTTTCCCCGGCTCGTCCATAGGAGACCGCGCTTGAGCGGTCAGGCGGGTATCGGCGCAGCCGACGGTCCACAAATTCACAACGTTCCAGCGCCATCGGGTTACGCCGCCTCTGCCACGGCCGACGCGGGTATGTGGAAGTAGGCCTCGTCCGGTGTTTGCCACTCGAGCGCCTGATGAGGACGGCATCGGTTGTACCAGTGAAGAACTCGCCTGCATCGCCCGGCGGCCATCGCTGGCCCTTGGGCTGCGGCACTGCGGTGGATCGTCGCAGGCAACGTGTTGATCGCGCCCTGGGACCCCCGTTCCGCTCGCGGCCTCAGCGACGCCGAACGAGATGCGATCGCGGCCGTCAGATCCCACTTGGCGCGGATGACGCCGCCCAAGTGCGTGGCTCACCCCGGATCCAACGCCGCAATGGTTGAGGGTCAAGGTCGCGAGTTGCGCGGCGGTCAGGTTGTAAATGGACCGTCGCGAGGTCCGCCGAGGCGGTTCGGATGTTATGCGGCTCGTGGTCGTGGTGATCGTGACAACGCTGATCCCGCTTGTAATCTTGCGGGTGAAGAAGTGGATTTAGCGCGGATTTGCGCTACCCCTCAGACCACCCCGTCCCGCCGCCACGCCGCCCGTTCCGCGTCGGAATAACCCAGTTCCGCCAGCACTTCATCAGTGTGCTCGCCGAGCGCCGGAGCCGGATGCCGCACCCGGCACGGCGTGCCGGACAGCTTGATCGGAAAGCCCAGCATCCTGACGATCCCACTTCCGGGGTGGTCGACGTCGATCACCATATTCTGCGCCAGGATCTGAGGGTCCTGGAACACCTCCGCCACACCGTTCACCGGACCGCAGGGCACGCCGGCCTTGTTGAGCGTCTCGACCCAGTGCGCGGTGGTATTCGCCGCCAGCTTGCCGCCGACGATGGCGTTGATCCGCGCCCGGTTCACCACCCGGGCCGGTTGCGTTGCATACAGCGGATCGGTCTTCAGCCCCGGTTCCTCCAGCGCATCCGCCAGCCGCCGGAAGAACGCATCGTCCGCCGGAGCCAGCGCGATCTGCCCGTCCCGGGTCCGGAACAGCCCATACGGAGCGGCGATCGGATGGTCGTTGCCGCTGCGCGGTGGCGGCGCGCCCGTGGCGAAGGTGTTGGTGGCGATATAGGCCAGTAAACTGACCAGGGCGTTCACCAGACTGACCTCCGCCCGCTGCCCCTGTCCCGTTGTCCGGGCATGCAGCACCGCGGCCGTGATGCTCAGCGCCGCATCCAGCCCCGCCACCAGGTCACTGATTGGCAGGCCCGACCGCAATGGCGGATCGTCCGGGCCACCGTTGACGCTCATGAACCCGCTCATGGCCTGGGCGATGAAATCAAAGGCCGGGCGGTCGCGATTCGGGCCGGTGCTGCCGAAGCCGTTGATCGAGCAGGTCACCAGGCTCGGCCGCAGCGCCTTCAGACGGTCCTCGCCGAATCCAAACCGCGCCAGCACGTCGGACTGTTCGATTAGCCGTGCCAGGATCGCCTGCGCCTCCCGCTTGCGCAGGTCCTGCCGGATCGAGCGCTTATTGCGGTTGGACCGTGTCGCCCTCCGGCGCCTCCACCTTGATTATGTCGGCACCCAGGTCGCCGAGTAGCGCGGTGCAGAAGGGTCCGGATAGGACGCGCGTGAGGTCGAGAACCTTTACCCCGGACAGCGGCATCGTGCGTTCCCCGTCGTTGGCTCGGCCGAGTATCCCCTCCAGCCGAACCGGCTGCAAAGATGGCGGCTATTAATGCGGTTTGGCATCGTTTGCCACGTTACCGGCCAGATTCCCATCGGCCGCTGGCACTAGAATATTGGCGATCCAACCCTCGGAGAAGCGATTCTCGACCGTGTCATTCACCGCTCGCATCGGATCGAGTTTTGGCCCCCGATCGAAAGCAGCGGCTATCGGCGACACGGGCAGCGCAAAGGCTCTTGCGGCGCGCCGCTGCTGCAAAGGACGCGGTCGCGCGCATACTTGATCAGTTGGTCGCCGAGACCTCCGCCAAACTCGGCCGAGAGGCCGTGAGCTGATGTTCTGGAATGGACACCGCCCCGTCGATGCGGCGTTCGGGGAGGTGATGAAAAACCAGCCCAAGCTGGCCGCTATGGAAGCCTGCTTGGACGGCGCTGGAACGGGAACAGAAACGCTTCGGCGGTGCGCTGACCAACTGGGGCG
Organism: uncultured Pseudomonadota bacterium; assembly: GCA_963832865.1. GTDB lineage: Bacteria > Pseudomonadota > Alphaproteobacteria > Acetobacterales > Acetobacteraceae > Rhodopila. The sequence continues at coordinate 25,551 of CAWHWH010000059.1, read as the reverse complement.
GCGGCTGGCGTGCGACCGAGACCATAGGTGGCCGGCTCTGGTTCCATCCTGCGGATTTTCCGGTGCGCGTGTGGGCTGTCGGGATCGAACCCCAAGGCGTCGTGTGGGTCGACACCGAGATCCGAGGCATTGATAACACTTATGTCCGCGTGCGCTATCGCGGCGAGCCGGCCCGGCTGGATCGCGAGAAGCTGGCGCGAAGCTGGACGCTTTACCGCAACGTATACTTCGCCAGCTCGCGCAGCGGCTACACGGCGCAGTCATTCGATCAGATGTGGCAGCAGCGATACTGGCGTCCTGGCGGCGCCGCACCGCCGCCCGCCATGCAGATGCTGCTGGCCGATGCGATCAAGCTGCTTGGCGTGCCGGCTGACTTCTCCCGCGAGGGCATCATCTCAGCATTCCGGCCCAAGGCATTGCAGTGCCATCCCGATCACGGCGGCACTGAGGCGCAATTCATCGAACTGGTGAAGGCGCGCGATCGACTGTTGGCGTCCATCGGAACTAAAGCGGCGGCACCGAAGATGCCGGAGTTCGCGCCGAAAGGGACAAGGCTGCGCTATGGCAAGTGGAGCCCCGGCCGCGATGCGCAACGGCTCGGCCATACCAGGCGGCTCGCCGGCTAAGTGTTATCATCGCGCGGCACGCTGTAAGCTGCTGCTTAGAGGAAAAAATGCAGCGATATTTTGCATATGATACAATCACCCAGACACACTGAGAAAGTCTTGTAACTACTGTGCAACTCAACGCGGCCGATCGCGAACGCCTGATCCGGCCGCTCGGAATGACCGACAGTGATCAACGACGGCGAAGCCACGAACCCCGCGCGGCTCGCGGGTCACGCTTATCCCATCAGTTCGACAACGATACGGAGATCCTCGCGGCGCTGGGTGTTGTTGCGGGTTTGGCCGGAGGCTGCAGGGTATGGCAACGCGGGCGGCAGACCCGCGTTGAGGCGGCATGCTGCGGAAACTTGTCAGCGTTCTGAGAGCGGCCGCGACGAACTACGTCAGCGACGACTGCCTGAGCCGCGGCGCTGCGATCGCCTTCTACACCATGTTCTCCCTGGCGCCGATCCTGATCATCGTCATTGCGGTCGCTGCGGCAGTGTTCGGTGAGGCGACAGCGCGGGGAGCCATTCTTCACCAGATCCGCTCCCTGATCGGCCAGCAGGGCGCAGACGCGGTGCAGACGATGATCGCCTCCACCCGGGCGCGCGGAAACGGCGTTTTCGGAGGAGCAATCGGCATCATCAGCTTCCTGGTGACCGCGACCGGCGTCTTCACCGAAATGCAGACCGCCCTGAATGTGATCTGGAAAGCAAAATCGAGCGGCATGACGGTATCGCGTCTGGTTTGGGTGCGCCTGCAAAGTCTGGGCCTGGTGGCCGCGCTCGGCTTCCTGCTGGTGGTGTCGCTTGCTGCAAGCACCATGCTCGCTGCGGTGGGAGACTGGTTAAACGGGTTGTTTTCCGGCGCTCACCAGTTCCTTTGGGTGGTAAACTTCCTTGTATCCTTGGGACTGGTCGCGATTTTGTTTGGAGCAATCTACAAGGTGTTGCCGGACGTCGCCCTCAGTTGGCGGGATGTGGCCATCGGCGGGGTCATCACGTCAATCCTGTTCGAGGCGGGCAAGTTCCTGATCAGCCTCTATCTGGGGAGCAGCAGCATAACCTCCTCGTTCGGAGCGGCGGGTGCGCTCGCGATCGTGTTGCTCTGGGTCTACTACTCCAGCCAGATCATCCTTCTGGGAGCGGAACTTACCAGGTCCTGGGCCGACCAGCATTGATCATCGCGGCGTCGATGGTTGTGCTCTTAAAGGGGACAGGACGACTTACTTGATCCGCATCGCTCTCCTGATCATCGTGCCGGTCCCACCGCTCATGCACTTCGTGGCGGCCCTTCCGTCAATCTGGGTGTTCGTCGCCGGCATCCTGAGCGTGGCTATCATGCCCGACTGGATCCCGTCGTGGCGATCCGCGCCGGCCTGCGGCTGCTGGATTATAAATGATTATGAGACCGTCTCAAACCTGGGGGTGGTATGGGCCGGTCCAAAATGGCCGGTCGGGGGAATGGGATGAAGTGGCGCGTCATGGTGGAGTTGATCGGGGGCGACGGCAGCGTCTGCACGCATGAGATCGGCAGCGGCGGCACCAACACAGCCGAGTGCTCCGCTGCAACGGTCGGGCTGACGCTGGCGGACGGCAAGCGAATCCTGGCGGCGCTGCAGCACGACCTTATTCGGGCCCAGGCGGAGGAACATTGCCGCCAGCGGCGGGTGTGTTCTCTGCCGCGGCCACTTAGGGATGTCCGCGCGCGGCGGTTGGCCTCGCTGTATGGCACGGTGGAGGTTCGCGCGCCGCGGTTTTTGCCCTGCCGGTGCGCGGTGACCCGCCGGCATACCCTCAATCCCGTCGCCGAGCTTATGCCCGACCCATGCACCCCCGAATAGAAAGTGTCCTCGCAAAGATGGGGTCTTTGTTGCCATACCGCCGGGCCCGGACATTGCTGTCGGACTTCCTGCCAATCGGCGACGTTCCTGCGGTGGAGACCACACGCCGGCGAACCATGAGGGTGGGCGCTCGCTTGGAGCAGCAGGCGGTGGCCAACCCCCCGCGCCAGCGGCCGAAGCACAGGCAATCGCGCTCTCCATCGACGGCGGCCATGTGCGGTCAGTCCGAAGTTATCAGGTTCGCTCGTTCGAGGTGATGCTTGCTCAGGTCACCAACGATGACGGCAAGCAGATCGTCTTCAGCAGCATGCCCGCCGAAGCCGACCGACAATCGATCAGTTGCGCAGCGTACTGACTGGCCTGGGAGCTACTCCGGACACGCCCGTCACCATCCTGAGCGATGGTGCCGACGGACCGCGATCACTCGGTGAATCAGCGAGCGTCGGTCCGACACACCACGTGCTCGACTGGTTCCATCTTTCGATGCGTATCCAACATGTTGCCCAGGCGGCCAAGGGCTGGCCCAACAGTTCGGCGGCGGAATGCGACGCCGGTAGCCGCCTTTCCGACACGGCCGAGCGGATCCGCTGGCGGCTCTGGCATGGACAGGTCGGACGCGGCCTCGAGCTCATCGGAGAAACCATGGCGACGCTCGACGCCATGGCTGAAGCAACTTTGCCGGCCGCTGCGGTCGCGCTAAACACGCTTCTTGACGAATGCGGATGCCCTGTCCCGGGCGCCACAAGTCAAACCGATACGCGCGGATGTCGACGATACTGGCGGCAGTCAGTGGCGTCGGTGCCGAAGCCGACGCCAGAGAAAAGCCCCGATCGCCACCACGATCGCGGCGACGATCGCGAGGTCGAAGCGGTGCATCCATGCCTTCAGACGGGGATCGCTGTCCCAGCGTTCGCCGAGTTGCATTCCAATATAGGTCAGTGCGAGGCACCAGAACCACGAGCCCACGAACGTATAAACATGGAAGCGTACGCGATTCATCCGCGCGATCCCGGCCGGCAGCGCGATGAAGGTGCGCACAATCGGCAGCAGCCGCCCGATCAGGACGGTGATGCTGCCGCGCCGCTCGAACCAGCGGTCCGCCCACTCGATCTCGGCGGGGTTGAGCAGCAGCCGGGCGGCCCGGCGCTCAACCAGGGGCCGCCCCCCGTGAGCGCCCACCTCGAAGGCGACTGCCGAACCGATGTTGCAGCCCACTGCGCCGGCGGTGGCCACCAGGAACAGGCCGAACCGGCCGGTGGACACGAGGTACCCGGCGAACGGCATGATGACCTCCGACGGCAGCGGAATGCAGGCCGACTCCAACGCCATCAGTGCGATTACCCCGGCATACCCGCCGGTGGAGATGGCGGTGACGATGGCGCCGCCAAGCCATGTCGTTAGATTGGCGAGCATTCGTGTGACCCCGCGTGGACCAGTTCGTGGGTGATCGCCGCTGCGTCCTGATCGCGACGGATCCGCGTCAGGCCGAAGTTATGGGCAACGCAGTGCTCAACCAGCCGGGCGCGCAGCCCGCGCGCGATGCGAAAATGCCGGCCGAGGACGGTGTGCACCACCGGACCGGCCGAGGGTGCCTGCCCGATGCCGGAAGTGATCAGGGTCGGCACCCGGGCGCCGCCGCGTTCCACAATGTCCATTCGCGCGCCGACATGCAGGTCGCCGCCAATGAAGCTGACTGCGCGCCCATGCTGGCGGACGGCCAGCACGGCACGCAGCAATGCGTCACGCTCCCGACGCACCAGGTGGTTGGCCCAGTTGTCGCGGACATCGGTGAGGTCCTTGAGGTGGAACCGTCCGGTGCTACCCAGCCCGAACAAGACGGCACCGGCGAGGTCGACCAACGCCCGCAGGTAGACCAACAGTTTACTCGCGCCCGAGGTGGGTTCGCCCCGTTCGGGAAACATTTTCAGCCTGGCCGACCGGCCTTGCCGGAACAGACGGATGTCGTCCCGCCTTCGGCCGAACATGACCTGGACGATGCCGCGGTTCGGCATCGAGACCACGGGAAGCGGCACGACCACCACGAGCGAGTCGGTCTTTGCGTCGAGACCCTGTAGCATGCCGCGCAAGGCGGTCCACTGCTCCGCCCCCAGAACCGGCAACGGGCGTCGCCAGACATCGCGCGCGCCGCGGTTGTCCAGCACCAAAAGCGTCGTGGCCCCGCACGCGAACGCGAACGGCACCGCGCGGCGGGTGCCCTGCTCGAGGAAAGCGGCGCCATCGACCCCCGGGGTTGCCGGGTTGCGGACGTGCTGGAAATGCCAATAGACGTGCCGCGCGTCCTCGAAGAACGCTTCATAGCGGGCGCTGATCGGCCGGCTGCGGGGGTAGCGGCCGGCGAGGGTCGGGCTATCGCCGGGGTCCGAACCCCATCCGTTGCGGATCTCGTGGTCGTCCCACATCATGTAGGTGGGCACGTTGGCAAGGATCTCGGCGACCGGAGCGCGTGACCAGAAGCGGTGGTAGACCTCGGCCATGCGGCGCCGTCGCTCGCGCCGGTCGAGGTCGAGCGGTAGGCACCAGAGGTCTTCCATCTCGTCCATGTAGACCTGATCGCCGAGCAGCATGAGGAAACGCAGATCGCCCCGGCGCATCCGCCGGGCCAGCAGGTCCCACGCGCCAGGGCTCGACCGGTCGCCAGCGACGTGCAGGCTATCACAGGACGCGGACGCGAAGAGCAGGTCTGTCCGGTCCCACTGCAGCGGGAAAGTGCGGATTGAACCCCGCGCGGCCACCACTCCATCCGGCGAACGTACGACGTAGCGATAGCGTGTGTCGGGCGCGAGGCCGGTTGCGTCGGCGATCGCAGTGCCAAATTCGGGGACGCCTGCCTCAGTGGGCCGGAACGGCACCGTGGAGCCACCCTCCACCTCGAGACGATGCGGACCGCCGTCCGCAGCGATCCAGATCCGCGTCGTGGTGTCCGTCGTGTGGCCGAGGATGGGGCCTAGCATCAGCAGGGTGTTCTCTCCGACTCTTTCAACTCGCCGACGCGTCCTGCATGCGGGTCTCGATGTTGGCGAACCGGGCCTCCGTTGCCCGGGTTCCTGAATCTGACCTCCGGTTCAGTGTCGTTGGACGTTTCGGTCATGCGTCGGCTCCCGGATAACAGTGGCGCGGCCTGTCGATGCAGGCCCGTCCTTAAAGGGGTGGCCAGCGTAGCGGTTGCATTGCTTAGAGGACGGGTCGATCTGACGCTGCGGGACACGCCGTGGCGGACTGAACATGGTCAATCGCGCCCGTGACAACCCGATCGGGCGGATGCCGGACCTCAACCCGATCGACGAGTGTTCGCCAAGCAGGACACTGTTGCTTAAGGACAACCTTTGCACCATCGAGGCGGTAACCGAAGCGATCAGAAAGCTTCTCGACGAATCCACCGCGCAAGAATGCTCGACCAAACGGGTCAACCCAGGTTATGGCTCGTCGCTGGGCAGCCGCCGAAAAGCCATAGATCGCATTTCGCCCGCTTCGATGAACCTGGGACCTCCATCGACGACCAAACCACATGCGATCTGTTCGGGATCGAGCTGGTCCCTTGGCCATAAACGATCCGTAACGGCACAAGAAATTGATTGATGGTTCGCTGGAAGACCATTTGTCGGTGCGTCGACAGGCACCACTCCGGCCGACGCGTTCCTGCCGCGCTACGATCTCACCGAACCAAGTGTACTGACTCGTATGAGGTCGTCGCTGCTTTCACTATGGCGGCTGTACCCCTGTCAGCCGTTGGTCGCATCTACAAAACTGACGCCACCAGCCGCCACATCGCCTCTACGCCAGCATGGCGCTTGCGCACGTCGTCAAGGTCGGCTGGGTTTGCGACGCTACGCTCAGCGTCGGCCAGCACCAGGCGGGCATGGCGTCGGATCGTCGTGATCCGGGCTGGATCATGTTCGCAACTCGCCACTGCGGTCAGCACCTCCAACAGCCGTATGAGCACCGCCGGGGCGCCTGCGGCGCTCTGCCGTATCATGTGAAACATCCCGTCCGTCAGCCCGTCGTAATCAACAGCAGGGACCACGAGCGTCGCACGGTTGTCGATCAGCCAGACCCCGGAGTGCAGATGGACCCGAACAAGGTCACAGAGCGCGGCGCCGAGGCGGTCCAGCACTGCCATGGCCGTGTGTGGATCGTTGATTCCAGGGGACAGGGCTCGGACGGCAACCTCCACAAGCTGGCGGACGGCAAATTCGAGGTCGGCTGAGCTCACCCGCGTAGGCCCCAGCGCCGTGGCGGCGGTGATCGCAGTGTCGGCGCCCTCGGCCGCCGGGATCATCAGTGCGATCGGTGCGCCGGGGAACACGTAATCGCCTGGTCGCACCAGCAGCCGCAATACAGTGCCGTGCTCCGCGGCCCATCCTGCCAACCCCTCCGCATGCAGTTGCTGCAAGTAGCCACGCCGTCGATCCAGGATCTGCACTGCACCCTGCGCCATCGTTAGGTCCGGCGCGGCCGGCTGTGGCTCGGGGCTCGTCAAACGCTGGATCGCTGAACCGATGTCCTCGCTGACCAACTCGATAACCGTATCGACGTTGATACGACCAGCCATATGGCCCACGAAGAATACCAGCGTGCCGACGCAAACCAAGGCCAGCATGATCCCGACGCTGAGGGCGAGATGCGGCACGAACGCACCCTCGCTTTCGGTTCGGACGCTTCGGAGCACCATCAGCGCGTAGGAGAAGGTGCCGAGAAAGGCACCCAGAGTGAGTTGGTTGCCGCGGTCGCGGGTAAAGTTGCGCAGCAGGCGCGGTCCCATCTGTCCGGCCGCCAGCGACAGCGCAGCGATGGTGATCGAGAACACCGTGCCGGCGACGCCTATCGTCGATGAGGCTACGGCTCCGAGCAGAGTGCGTGCACCTGTGCCGCCGCCATTATAAAGCCAGGGGCTATTGATCAGCCAGCTGGGCACCATCCCGTTTCGATCCAGACTGATGAGGCCAACAGCCAGAAAAATGCCGGCCAAGACTATCGCAGCCGGCAGGAGCCAGAAAGTCTCACCCAGATCCGACAGAAATTTGCGAAATTTAGCTTTCAATCGGATTCCGATCAGACAAAGTGCAATTTAGATGGCCTCTAGGGATAATCGCAGCCAGGGCGCCGCGTTCGGTAAGGCAGCGTTGGGCGATGCGATTCCTGCTAGCCACACCTCAAACGCCTGTGACTGTTTCAGCGGGCTTTCGGCCATCACGCAAAGAAGAACGCAATGCCAAGGACGACGTAGACCCCGATCAGCAGCACGCCTTCAAACCAGGTCGTCTCACCGTCGCCGGTAATTGCGTTCACGATGAACGCGGTGCCGGCGATGGCAAAAAGATCGAGCGGATCCTTGAAAATCAGCGTCATCGGACTGCCGATCAGCCACGACAGGATGACCAGCAACGGCGCCACCACCAGGGCGACCTGGATCGCCGAGCCGATACAAATGCTCATGACCAGGCCCATCCTGTCCTGGCGGGCGAACCAAACCGCCGAGAGCAGGTCAGCAACCGTTCCGACGAGTGCCAGTACGATTACACCCAGAAAAGTGGCCGAAAGGTGCAGCGATTTCGCCGCGTCAGCCAGGGCGTCGGATATCAGTTCACTCTCCAGCGCCGCGCCGACTGTCGCACCGCCAAGCACAATCAGGCACAGCCAAAGCGGCCAGGATTTTTCCGAATGGTGCTCCTCACCGGTGGAAAACACATCGCGGTGCGTCACCAGCGTGTAGGCCAGGTTACCCAAATACAGCAGCAGCAGAACACACGACACCAACAGGCTGACCGATTCGTTGCTGACAGCGCCGGGATGGGTGACGCTGCGCGCGGTGAAGTCGTACACCGCCGGCAGCAGAAGGGCGATTACCACCAGGATCAGCAGGCTGGACAGAAGGCCGGCCCGCTCCCGCTTGAAGGTTTGCCGCTCCCGTCGCGCTCCGCCCACCACGATCGCCAGCCCCAACCCGAGGAGGCTGGTGCCGATGATCGAGCCGGTGATCTGCGCGTGAACCACCTCGGGCCGCCCCCGCGCCAGTACGAACAGGGCCAGGATAAGCTCGGCCACACTACCCAGACTGACCGTCAACAGTCCGCCCACGGCGGGTCCGGTGTGCTGTGCGAGTTGTTCGGTTGCCACCCGTATCCAGTCGGCCAGTACACCAACCCCGATAATGCCGGTCAGGAACACCCAGATCGGCGGAAGGCCGAACACGTAATGCAACAGCGGCGCGACCGGCACGAGCGCCAGCAGGCCCAGCCGGATCATCGGCAGCCGCCGGACGGTTCGGGTCCGCGGCGGTTGGCGAACAGGGTCATGTGCCGTTCGCTCGGGTCATGACGCGGCCTGATAGGTCGGCGCGTCCCCGATGGTGGTCGACATCCAGCCTCTAACGCCGGCTCAGACGTTCAGCCTCTTGGCCAACTGATGTAGCCCGGCGATCGCCCCTAGTCCGATGACCGCCCACATTGCATTACGGTGCCGGCTGGTGAACACCTCCCAGCTAAACGTATGCGCCTTGGAATCGAAACGCCCGTGGGCGCCGTAAGCCCCAGGCACCGGCTCGAACAGGTTGCTCGGCGCATCGGCCGGCGTCGGTTCGGCCGTCAGTTGTCCCGAATATCCCGTCTTCGCGAGATAGCGATCGATCAGGGCCGGCGCTATGCGGTTGCCGAGGATCGCCTTGACGGTCGGAAACCCGATCCACGTCTGCCGCCTGGGATGGAAAGCTGCAAAGTAGATCGCGCGCGCTGGAATCTCCGGTTGGAAGATCGGTGGCACCGGCTGCGGCCGCTTGCCCATCTTGTTCAGCGCCCAGTCGAACTGCGGTGTGTTGACCGCCGGCAGGTCCACCATGGAAAGTGAGATATCCAGCTTGTCGTGGATGATTTCAGACCGCAACGAGTTGGTGAATCCCCGGATCGCGAACTTGGCCCCGCAATATACCGATTGCAGCGGGACCGACCTGTAGCCGAGCGCTGAACCGACGTTGACGATGGAGCCTCGGTTGCGCTGACGCATTCTCTTCAATGCGCACATCATGCCATGCACCTGACCGAGGTAGGTCACCGCCGTACCGCGCGCCACCTCCTGCGCCGTCAGCTCGGAGACCGGTGCGAACACAGTCGCCATCGCGACATTGACCCAGATGTCGATTGGGCCCAGCTCGTTCTCCACCCGCTCTGCCGCGGCCTCCACCGCCTCGTAGTCCGCCACGTCGGTGGGGATAGGCAGCGCCCGCACCCCGTGGCGGCGCAATTCCGCCGCCGCGTGCTCCAGCCGCTCCGGGTCGCGCGACAGCAACGCCACATCACACCCGTTCCGCGCGAACTCGGTCGCGGTTGCGCGGCCAACACCCGCACCCGCGCCCGTAATGACCACGATCTTGCCCATTGCCACTCCATCCCATTGCAAATTCGCGCGACAGAGCCGCGCCTCGGTTGCGTACATCCCGGCGATTCACTGATCATGACAGATGTCTTGACCGTAATACTTCAGCAAGGCCGGCTTTTGTCACCGGACCGACACTACAAACGCCGTCAACGGACCGGGTTTGTTTTGCGCGGAACACAAGGACATGAGCCGATCCGCCGCTGACCGGAGGCGCCACGCCAATCACCTGTCGGTCATCGGTCAGTAGCCGCGCAACCCCAGGCCGCTTCGTTCGCTACGGGATCACTGGCAGCAGGGGACGCTACATGAAAATGCTTCGACAGAGCCTGTCCGACACGGTCACCGACTTCCTGACCGACTGGTCGCTGCCCCGTCAGCTCGCTGGACTCGACCCATTGTCCAAGGCTGCGGAGAGCACCACCTCCCGCGCGCTGCGTCCGAGGCTGGAGCAGGCGGACACCGTCGGCACCAGCGTCTGTCCGTTTTGTGCCGTCGGGTGCGGCCAACTCGTCTATGCGAAGAACGGCCGGCCGATCCATATCGAGGGCGACCCGCGCAGTCCGGTGAACCAGGGCACGCTTTGTCCCAAAGGCGCCAGCACACTGGGCGTGCTGCTGTCGCCGCAGCGCATCAACACGGTGCTGTATCGAGCGCCCCGTGCCAGCAACTGGGAAGAAAAGCCGCTGGACTGGGCGATGGAGCGGATCGCCCATCTCACCAGGCAGGTCCGCGACGACAGCTTTGTCGAAACGCTGCCGGACGGCCGGACCGTCAACCACACCCTGGCACTCGGCTCGCTCGGCGGCGCCACCCTGGACAACGAGGAAAACTACCTCATCAAGAAGTTGTTCGGCGGCGGCCTCGGCATGGTGAGTATCGAAAATCAGGCGAGGATCTGACACTCCTCCTCGGTGCCCAGTCTGGGAACGAGTTTTGGCCGCGGCGCTGCCACCATGGCCCTTTGGGACCTGGAAAACGCCGACTGCATCGTCGTCATGGGCTCCAACATGGCGGAGAACCATCCGGTCGGCTTCCGCTTCGTAGTGGAGGCGCAGCGGCGGGGTGCAACGGTCATACATGTGGACCCGCGGTTCACTCGCACCTCCGCGCTGGCCAATATTCACGCCCCGATCCGTTCGGGGAGCGACATCGCGTTTCTCGGCGGGATCATCCACCATATCCTGGAGAACGACCTGTGGTTCCGGGACTTCGCCCTGGCCTACACCAACATCGCCAACATCATCGAGGACGGTTACCAGGACCCGGAACAGACCGGCGGCATATTCTCCGGCTTCAACGCCGACACCGGTTCCTACAAGCAAGACACCTGGCAGTACAAGGGCAAGATCGTCCCCTCCTCGATCTCGGAACATCGCGTCCAGACGCAGGAAAAGTCCCGGGGCGGTGACTTCGAGGCGATGACGGAAGGGCCGCCGCCGACGGATCCAACGTTGCAACACCCAAACTGCGTCTACCAGATCATGCGGCGCCACTACGCGCGCTATACGCCGGAGATGGTGGAGCGGGTGACCGGGTGCCCGCGAGATACATTCCTCGCCGTCGCCAAAGCCCTGACGCGAAATTCCGGCCGAGAAAAAACCGGGGCATTTTGCTACGCAGTCGGCTGGACGCATCACACCGTCGGCGTGCAGATCATTCGTGCCGCCGCGATCATTCAGGGCCTGCTGGGAAACATCGGGCGTCCCGGCGGGGGCATCCTCGCGCTGCGCGGCCACGCCAGCATCCAGGGCAGCACCGACATCCCGACGCTCTACAACATGCTGCCGACCTACCTGCCGCAGCCGAATGTGTTCCACCAGCACGGCACTCTGCAGAACTACCTGGACACGGAGACGCCAACAACCGGCTGGTGGGCCAATATGCCGAAATATGTCGTCAGCCTGCTGAAGGCCTGGTACGGCGAACACGCCAAGCCCGATAACGAGTGGGGCTACCAGTTCGTCCCCAAGCTGACCGGTGATGTGTCGCAGTTGCCGATGACGCTGTCGATGCTGGACGGCGTGATGAAGGGCCAGTTCATCCTCGGCCAGAACCCGGTCGTCGGCGCGGTGAACTCCGATCTCGTCGAGCGCGGACTGGCGACGCTGGACTGGCTGGTGGTCCGCGACTTCGCGATGACGGAGACGGCGAATTTCTGGCAGAAGGGCCGCCTCGTGCAGCGCGGCGAATTGCGGCCGGAGGACATCGGCACCGAGGTCTTCTTTCTGCCGGCCTCGCTCGCGGGTGAAAAGGACGGAACGGTCACCAACACCAGCCGCCTCGTGCAGTGGCACGACGCGGTGCTGGAACCGCCTGGCGACAGCCGCTCCGACCTCTGGTTCATCTACCACCTCGGCAAGCGCCTGAAGCAGCTATACGCCGACAGCACCGAACCGCGCGACGCGCCGATCCAGGCGCTGACCTGGACCTATCCGGAGCGCGGCAAACGGGCCGAACCCGAAGCCGCGGCGGTGCTGCGGGAGATCAACGGCTACACCGTCGCCGACCGCAAGCAGATCCCCAGTTATCTGGAGTTGAAGGACGACGGCAGCACCGCCTGTGGCGGCTGGATGTATTGCGGGGTGTATCCGGCGGACGATCACAACGTCGCCCGGTCCCGCAAGCCCGATGGGCCGGGCGGCCCCGGCAGCCACGCCGGCTGGGCGTTTTCCTGGCCGTCGAACCGGCGCACGCTCTACAACCGCGCCTCGGCCGACCTGGCGGGACAGCCCTGGTCCGAGCGCAAGAAGATGGTGTGGTGGGACGAGGCGGCGGGCAAGTGGACCGGCAACGATGTGCCCGATTTCGTCGCCACCAAGCGTCCGGACTACCGCCCCGACTGGGCCACGCGTCCCCACGGCATGGACGCGCTCGGCGGCGACGACCCATTCATCATGGAAGCCGACGGCAAGTGCCAGTTGTTCGTGCCGTCCGGCCTGAAGGATGGTCCCCTGCCGACGCACTACGAGCCGGTGGAAAGCCCGGTCCGCAATGCGATGTACGACCAGCAGTTCAACCCGGCCGCCAAGCTTTGGACACGTCCAGGCAACGAACTGCACGCACCGGAAGATCCCGGGTTTCCGTACGTGTTCACCACGTATCGACTCACCGAACTGCATTGCGGCGGTATCATCAGCCGGGTCACGCCACACACCGCCGAACTGCAGCCGGAGGCGTTCGTCGAAATTTCTCCCGAACTCGCTCAGGAACTCGGCATTCGTCACTTGGCCTGGACCGTGCTGTCCACCCTGCGCGGCGAGATCGAGGCGCGTGCGATGGTGACCGAGCGGATGCGGCCGTTCAGGATCGGGGACCGGACGGTCCACCAGGTCGGCATGCCGTGGGTCTTCGGTTGGGAAGGATACGCCCGCGGGGACATCGCCAACGTGCTGCTCGCCATTACTGGCGACGCGAACACCAGCATCCACACCACAAAGGCGATCACCTGCACGCTGCGCCCAGGCCGGCTGGCTCATCCCGGAGGCGTGACCCATGCCTCTTGAAACCCAGGCGCGCGACGCCTTGGCGGCCGTGGATAAAGCGCTCGCGGAGAAGCCACACAAGGAAGGGCACACGTTCTCGGCCGCCGCGCAAAGCCTGTGCGTGGTGCGCGACAGCCTGAGCACGCGTGACAGGCATGATCCGCTGCGGCGGCGCTGGCTGGGGCACATCAATGCCGTCATCAGTGTCGTTCTCGCCGGCCATTTCCCTCTTGGCAGCGTGCCGTGGGATGAAATCGCCAAGGCCCGGGGCTGGCTGGCGGACTTCGCCGCTGACGTCGGCGCCCAACCAAGCCCGAAGGGATGACGCCATGCTGAAAGCGGCGACGATGTCGGGTGTGGTGACGATTGTCCAGGAAGGCCGCTTCCAGATGACCGACGACGCGGGCGTATCCCATCTGTTCATTCTGGGCCATTCGGCCGCCGCGGAGCCTCAGCAGCTTGCGGCGCTGCAAGCGCGGCAGGCGCGCGTGCGGGTCCACTACAAGCCCGCCGCGAACCTGATCGGCAACACGGTCAACGCGATCGAGTCTGGCCGACTGAGGAGCCACGGCATGGACATGCACCCGCGCATCGGCGACGAAGCCCGCTCGGAATTCGATCGTTTCATTCCCAATGAGTCGGAACTGACCGCCGGCGTCAGGATCGAGCCAGGAAAATCTTATGGTTTCTTTACCGACACAACCGTGTGCATCGGTTGCAAGGCCTGCGAGGTCGCCTGCAAGGAATGGAACAACCTGCCGGCCGATAACCTGGGCCTGACCGGCCAGAGCTACGACAATACCGGGTCGCTGTCCGCCAACACCTGGCGCCATGTCGCCTTCGTCGAAAAAGCCGGGCCCGCCGGCGTGCGCGACAACGCGACGCAAGCGTTCCAAAGCGGCTGGCTGATGATGAGTGACGTCTGCAAGCACTGCCACAACGCCCCGTGCCTGGAGGCCTGTCCGACCGGCGCGCTGTTCAGGACCGAGTTCGACACCGTGGTGGTCCAGCAGGACATCTGCAACGGTTGCGGCTACTGCGTGCCGGCCTGTCCTTTCGGCGTGGTGGACATCAACACGCTGGACGGCAAAGCGCACAAATGCACGCTGTGCTACGATCGGCTGAAGGGCGGGCTGGAGCCGGCCTGTGCCAAGTCGTGCCCGACCGACTCCATTCAGTTTGGTGAACTCGGCGACCTGCACGCCCGCGCGCACCAGCGCGTCGGACAACTCCACGGCCTGGGTGTCGACAGCGCTTATCTTTACGGCGTCGCCGGGCGGGCCGGGGGCGACCGGCGACATCGGCCACCTCAACGCGTTCTTCCTGCTGACCGAGCGCCCGGAGGTCTACAACCTGCCGGTAGCGCCGACCCGCCCGGCGACCCGCATCGTGCCGAGCCTGTTGTCCGGACTGGCCGCCGTGGCAGGTCTGGCACTTGTCGCGGCCGGTCTATTCTCGAAACGAGCATGAGGCGCCGCGATGCCTGATCAGGTGATCCTGCAAGACCCGGACGACAAGTCGGAGAGGCCGGCCGTCGCCCACGACACGATGTCCGACGGTGCCTGGCAGGGACCGACCTATTACCGGCGCTCGCAACTCAAGGCCGCCCCGTTCGGCAACTGGGTGGTCGGCGGCTATATCTTCTGCGCGGGACTGGCCGGCGCGTCCGCCCTGATCTCCACCATCGTGGGCTTTAGCCGGACGCCCGGCGCTGCCGGAACGGTCCGCCGCGGACGCTATCTGGCGTTGCTGGGCCCGCTGAGTGCGGCGCTGCTGGTCTATGACCTGCACACGCCCAAGCGTTTCTACAATATGCTGCGGATCGCCAAGCGCACGTCGCCGATGTCGATCGGGACGTGGATCCTGATGAGCTTCAGCGGCTTCGCGTGTCTCGGGGCCGCCACGCAATTCCTGTCGGACCGGATACCCGGCTTGGGATGGATGCGCCGGGCGACACGGGTCAGCGATGTGCCTGCCGCGATCGCCGGGGCCGGGCTCTCCACCTACACCGCATCCCTGCTGTCAGCAACCAGCACGCCGTTATGGGCGGCCGCGCCAAGATCGCTGGCTGTGCGCTTCGGTGCATCATCCGTTGCAGCCGGTGCCGCCTCGCTCTCGCTGAGGGAACGTTCGAGCGCCACCCGGCGTAAGTTGGACGCCATCTCCGTGGCGGCGCTGGCAGCCGAGCTCGCTGCGACCCTCGCATCGCACGAGACCTACCAGCGCAAGGGCGTCGCCGAGGCGTTTGACGGTGGCTGGGGACAGGTCGAAAAGATTGGAGTCACCGCCTTGGGAACGGCGCTGCCGTTGGGCCTTCAGCTTGCGTCCGTTGTATTGGCACGGCGCAGGCCCGGCGTTCTGTCGGATGTCGCCTCGGTTGCCGTACTGGCGGGCAGCCTGCTGCTGCGGGTGTCGATGCTGTCGTCTGGGGACAGGTCAGCCGAGCGTCCTGGGATAAGTTTTAGGTTTTCCCAGCCGGAGAACCTGCGATGACGGCCGCACCTGCGGTTCGGTAGGCCTCCGTCCCAGGCAGATGCAGCTCACCCCCATCTTCGGCTCAACGCATGCCGTCACGTGGTGGCAGGAGTGCGCCCGAACCGTCATGGTGTTCTGCTATGGCCTGGCGGTGGTGCGGCTGGCCGGCGGGTCTTCGGAAAATGGGCAGCTCTGGATTTCATCGTATCGACCATCGTTGGGTCCAGCCTCAGCCGGGCGATCACCGGAAGTGCGCCGCTGGGGGGACCTTGGCATCAACCACGCTGATCATGCTGTTGCACTGGGTCCTGGCGCATGCCGCCGCCCGCTCGGAACGACTGTCGAAGATTTTAGAGGGTGCGCCCCTGCAGCTTGCGCGCGAGGGCAAGGCGGACCGAGCGGCGTTCCTGCGCGGTTCGATCAGCCGCCGGGACCTCGAGGAGGCGCTGCGGCGGTCAGGCGTCGAGCACATTGAAAACACGAAGTTGATCGTGCTGGAGCCAAGCGGCCAGATCACCGTACTGAAAAAAAGCTAGCGGCACCGCCGTGCTGGCTGAGACGTCACACTTTGATCCGACTGGAAGCGCCACCGCATGGAGTCGCCCTTCGACCTGCTCGCTTTCCTGCTTCTCATCTCGGCGGGTCTGGCCTACCTGAACTATCGATTCCTGAAGTTGCCGCTGACGGTGGGCCTTCTCGTCGGCGCATTCGTCGGGTCCCTGGTGCTGATCGCGGTGGATCAGGTGGCGCCGAACCTCGGTCTCAAATCGGCGATGCGCGGCCTGATCGTCAGCATCGACTTTCCCACGACACTGCTCAAGGGCTTCCTGGCTTTTCTGCTGTTCGCAGGCGCCATGCAGGTCAATTCGGCCGATCTGTTCGCGCGAAAATGGACGATCCTGGCGCTGGCTATCCTGGGCACGATTTTTTCGACGATGTTGAACGCCGCCGCCCTGCTGGGCATTTCAACGCTCCTGCACCTCGGCATCCCGATCGCCTGGTGTCTGGTGTTTGGAGCATTGATCTCGCCGACCGATCCGATCTCCGTACTGGATGTCCTCAAGCGGGTCGGCATATCCAAGCACCTTCAGGCCACGGTAGCAGGGGAAAGCCTCTTCAATGACGGCGTCGGAGTGGTTCTGTTCACGTTGATGCTGTCGCTGGCGAGTTCCAACCACGACCTGAATTTCGGTGCCGTCCAGATCGGAGCCGAATTTCTTCTTGAGGCCGTCGGCGGCGGCTTCCTGGGACTGGCGCTCGGCTACCTCGCGTTCCTGTTGATCCGGCGGGTCGATGACTACGATGTCGAGCTTATCATCTCGTTGGCCCTGGCATCCGGGACCTATTCCCTGGCTGGTATACTCGGCGTCTCGGGACCGATCGCGGTCGTCGTCGCGGGGCTGCTGATCGGCAACTACGGCGTGGATCGTGCCATGAGCGAGTTGACCCGACAGAACCTTCTGACCTTCTGGCGTTTGGTGGAAGAGGTGCTCAACGCATTGCTGTTCCTGCTCATCGGGATCGAAATCGCCTCGGTCGAACTGGACATCCGCAACATCATCGCCATGGCCCTCATGATTCCGATCGTGCTGATGGCCCGCTGGCTGAGCGTGACGGCGTCGGCGCTGCCGCTCAATCTGCGGGTTCCCCACAGGTTCGGGTCGATCCTCATCCTGACGTGGGGCGGGCTGCGCGGGGGGTTGTCCGTGGCCATGGCGTTGTCGCTGCCAGACAGCGCCGGCAAGGCGCCTGTCCTGACGAGTGCCTATGGGGTGGTTGTCTTCTCGATCGTCGTGCAGGGCTTAACTCTGGCGCCCTTGGCAAGGCGGCTGGCAGCCGAAGGCCATGTCGCGGGTCAGACCGAGGATCGAGACGTGGATCCGGAAGGCGATCAACCTACCAAATAGCGCCCGTAGCGCAGCGGGCGGCGTCAAGCCTCAGCCTGCCGCCGCCGCAATTCCCGGCCTATCGAGCCGCCGTCTCTATGCCGGCAGCGCTTCCTTCAGCCTGCTGGCTCGCGGGTTGGAGACGTCACCGCTCAGGATCTGCTTGGCATCGACCTGTTTGCCATAATAGGCATGATCTTCACCGGGATTCTGAGTCACGTCGGCGCCGCTGAGATTGACGCCCGCGAACACACCGGATTGGTCAGACCACACCACAATGTCCCCCTTGCCCACTGGCGCCTGGCCCTTCGCCGAGTAGTTGACCACTGTCAGTCCCGCGTTCGCGTTGAGGGAGAAGTTGTTGGACTGGGTGAAGTCGTTCAGAGCTTTGTTCGTCATCAAGATCATCGCGGCCGGCCCGGCTTTACCACCAGCCTGCGCGCCCACTGAGATCGAGCCGATCGTAAGGAACGCCGGATTACTCCAGGTGCCATCGCTGTTGTGCTTGAGCAGGACACCTTGTGCACCCTTGGCGCCGACGATGAATGCGCCCTGCACCACGTTCGGCATGATGAACACGCCCTTCGACTGCTTCAGCATATTGTCGAAGCGGCTGTCCGCCTTGATCTTCTGCACGGTCTGCGTGGCATCATTCACCAGTTGCTGAGCGCTGCTGCTGTTGGTGCTGTTCGCGGTTGTGGAATTGGTGTTGATCGACTGCGCCAGCGCCGGCCCGGCCGAGACAAAGCCGCCCATTGCAATCGCCGCGGTGGTGAAAAGCAGCGTTTTCTTCATACTGTCCTCCTACGTTGGTATAGAAAGAACGGAGAAGCCATTAACCGGTTGAATGGACCCCGAGTTACATTTCATTTGCCGTAGAAGTCAGCCAAACGACGGCTACATCCTTTCCTTGAAGCCGGTCCGAATGAGCCACCAGTTCACCGGATACGCGGTGGCGAAACCGCACAACATGGCAATCTGCATCATGAACCAGAACTCGATCGTATTCGCCTCCAGCCGCACGCCGAAGCCGTCACGGAAAATGACGAAATAGGCGATCGCCATGGACCCGTACATGCCGACCTGCCAGGCCGTGAGCGACAACGTGTCCGCCTTGATCGCGGCGATGATGCCATCCCGAAAAGACAGGTCGCGCATCGGCGCAATGGTAAAATACTGGAAGAAAATGCCGAACGCATAGGCAAAGATATAGTCCAGGATCCAGACCGCGAACATCTTCGTCTCGAACAGGCTGTGCCAGCCCAGCCAGACCGCGAGTGCCGGTATGAAGAACGCCAGCCACTCCGCGCAGATATCGCCCAGTGTGCACCCGCTGCCGCAGTGCAGGGCCGCATTCGCTACAGCGACCGCGAACGGGGTCCGCGCCATGCGCCCGACCGCACGGACGACCTTCGCTCGATAGGAGACGCGTTCGGCCGGTTACTGGATAAAATGCCGCCGGAGCGGTGGCCAATGGTGTAAGATCTCCGGGCCATAGCTTGAACGAAGGAAACTATTGCCGGTCGCAAAATGTTTGCCCATGCCTACATCGCCAACGGACGTAACGGGACGGACTTTGGTCGATCTCATCGAAGCGGCCGCCCGCCGACAACCCAGCGTGATGCTGTTCGAGGATGCGCACTGGGCGGACCGGACCACGCTAGAGGTATTGGATCTGCTGATCGACCGGGTGAGAAAGGTTCCGCTGCTGGTAGTTCTCACCCACCGGCCGGAGTTTCAGTCGCGTTGGTCCGAACAGGGCCATGTCGGCGCTTTGAACCTGTCCAAGCTGACCCGGGCGCAGAGTGCTGCGATGGTCTCCACGCTCGCGGGCCGCGGCGCTGCTCGAGCAAATCCTGACAAGGACCGACGGTGTCCCGCTGTTCGTCGAGGAGTTGACCAAGTCCACTCTCGAAACGGGAGAGTTGAAGGACGCCGGCGATCATTACGACTACGTCGTCTCAGCTCACCCCCCGTCACCATTCCGGCGACGCACCGGGACTCGCTGAGGAACGACATCCCGGCAACCTTGCACGCGTCGCTGGCGGCGCGGCGCGGCGCGCGCAGAGGTCCAGACTCTAACGAGACGGACTCCCTTGCTCTACCCGGACCACCTTCCCGATGGCCCCCTGCCACGCGAAGGCATCCTTTCCCTGCTCGGTCACTGAAGTTCAGGGGCGCCAGGTGGCAGGCAGCGGAAGGTGACCGTATATTCGGTTGGTCCCCGCGTGCCCTCTTCCGGGGCATTTATTGGCAAGAACTTCTTACCGCTATACTCGCAAAATCTGGCGGCATCCGCCAACGCTACCCGTTTTGCTCTCGCCGCTCCGCCCTGACTAGGCGCGTACATTTCCGTTACTTTGAATGCATTCGGTCCGGCAGGCTGAATGCCAGTTCCTATGCCGCATGCAGCCAGGCTGGTTACCAGGGCAACTACGATTGCATAACAAAATAGCCGCATCCTCGTACCTCCGGCGAAGCAACATGAATAACATCGCGTTGATGCGCCTGGAACGGGGCCCTGCCCGGCTACTCTTAGAGGCGGACTGCCAGACTGCCTCCGTCCGCCTTGAAATATCTCGCCGGCGGTGCCGCGGCGAGACGACCTTGGCCAACCAAACGCCGCCATGTTCGCAGCAGATTCGGATAGACGTCGTGCCGCGCCGCAACGGCCCGCACGCTGACGCCCGGCTCGTGCGTCTCGGCAACTATCCGCAGCTTCTCCTCCACGCTCCAGCGTCGCCGCCGTTCGCGGGCGCTGATGATCTCGATCGGGCTGTTCGACATCGCTTTAAGGTCACCTTAAGGTGGGCTTTAAGGTCTCAGCGTCGGCATACCTCGCGAGGTCAAAGCAAGGCGGGGCTCACCAGACGCTAACAACCCCGTAACGATTATGGTCCGCCATGATCAGGCAGGTGGTGGTGGCCCGCCTTTTCGACGAAGCCGTCGAATGGCCCGCGCAACTCCATCAGGCTCGCCCGCTCATCCTGGAATACATCCCAGATCGTCCGGTCCCTGAACCCCGGGTGGTTGGTTCGCCGGGCGTAAGCGATGCACTGATCTTCCAGCCAGGCGTTCAACTCGGCCAGGCTCTTCACTCGCGGCTTGGGACGGAACAGCAGATCGCGTAGATTGCCGACTTGGTTCGTCAGGCTATGTTATATATTTGGATTTCGGGAATTAGCGCGGCGGGACGCAGCGGGACACAGGGCAAGTGTGCTGTCGTTTTTCAAGGAAACAAGAGATCCGACCCCAAAACGGGGGGCCGACTTTCGCCGACTATAAGAGAACTCGATAAATAATTGCTAATGAGAATGCGTTAATGAGGCAAATTTAACGATAAACGCCTGGTTTGCGATCAGTTACTAAGTATAGTGGAAAGCGGAGCAGGTAGTTGATTATGGGCAGAGGCAGCCGATGCCATTCGATGGGTTCGAGCCAGGAATTGAGAATCCGGTTCGCGTGCTGGAACTGATTGAGGAGCGGCTTCAGGGCGGCCGCATGTGGGCCCGCGGCTGTACGTTCGCAGCCGACGGCAGCGTATGTCTACTCGGCGCGCACTACTCGGTGACGCGCCGCTTCGATGACAACGGCGTGGCTGGTCGAGCGCTGCACTACCTTGCGCACGCAATCGAGTCGAAGGCGCGTTGCAGGCGCACCCGTCGCAGGCGCTCGATCACGATCGTCGAGTTTAACGATAACTGTTCGGGCTATGACGACATCGAGCGGGTGCTGCACAAAGCACAAGAGTTGGCCCGCGGCGACGCTGCGCCGACGGCGACAATAAATTTTGGCTGCTACTGGCGGTTAAAGAGCAGGACACGAAGAAGAAAGCGTTCCCTCTGACCGCCAAGTGCGTCATCGGAACCAAAAACGACCTCATCTGGCCGCTCAGCACTACCTTTGATCGGCGACGGGATCGGGACATGAGAGCGGCGATGGACGTCGCGGACTGGCTGCGAGCTAGAGACCCAGGTGCGCGAACTCAAAGGCGATCCCTGATGGCCGACCTTGATCGCGCCGCGCTGTTAGTAGCCGGCATGGTCCTGTCTGGATGCGGCGTCATCATCTCTAATTCCTCTGTGCAGCTCTGTGCAGCGCCAGGCCCTGGCCAACTGGAATAAATCGGTTAAGATCCAGCGAGAGCAGTCCGCACGGTTTCCAACGTGAACACCCTGACGCCGATGCGTGTATCAAACGAAACGCGGGCACTTTTACACAGTCGTATTCCGGACAGTTAATGGAACTGTGCTTATCGGCCGAAGAAAAACCCTAGATGATATGTGCAATCACCACGGAGTTCGGCGATGTCCTCGCCGCAGAACAAAGACAGCGGTGATACTGCGCGGCAGGCAATACGTTGACCCTGAACCCATGGAGGCTGCGTGGTGCACGTATCGCGCGATTTGTATCTGTCTTCCGTCGTCGTGGCGCCTGCTGCCCAAAAATCTCCCGCCATACACGACGGTGCAGCGGTATTTCTACGCCTGGCGAAACAGCAGCGTTTGGCAGACCATCAACCGTGTGCTGCTGATGGCGGTGCGCGAAGCCGCTGGCCGCAAGGCAAGTCCGACCGCCGGGGTGATCGACAGCCAATCGGTCAAAACCACCGAGTCCGGTGGTCCTCGAGGTTACGCGGCCGAGAAGATGATCAAGCGCCGCAAGCGCCATATCCTGACCGACATCATCGGCCTGCCGGTTGGGATGATCGTCCATCCGGCGAACGTGCAGGACCGCGACGGTGCCCCGGATCTGCGGGCGAGTGTGAGCAACTTGTATCCCTGGCTGCGTCATGTCTTCGCCGATGGCGGCTATGCCGGCGACAAGCTGAAGGGGCACTTAAAGGCCTCGGCAACTGGACCATCGAGATCGTCAAGCGCTCCGACGCAGCCAAGGGTTTCATTCTGCTGCCGCGCCGATGGGTGGTGGAGCGCACCATTGCCTGGCTCAACCGCAATCGCCGCCTGGCAAAGGATGTTGAAGCCACGACGAGAGCGCGGTGACTTGGCTCTACATCGCCAGCGTCAAGCTGATGTCGCGGCGCCTGGCAGCCATGTGAGGCACCTGGGATGGCACAATCTCCATTGATCCCAGTGCCGTGGTAAAAGCAGGCTCCTGGTAGTTGAGCAAACCGATCGCCGATCTTCAGTGATTATATGCGGTCCATAATTCGCGCATTTGCGTCAGCCGCTGCGACTATATGGGCCGACTAAACGTTCCATGCGTCACCAGTCGAGGGTAGAGGCAAGGAGCGAATAATGACCGATGCCACAGTTCTGGAGCCTGCAAAGCAAAAGTCCGATGCCGGTCGCATGCCGCGCACAAATCTGGATGTCAAACGCCGAGGCGCGCCACTCGTTGTCATTACCGGTGCCGGAGCCGGCGTGGGTAGAGCAACAGTGGCTGAGTTTGCCAGGAACGGCTGTGACGTGGCGCTGCTGTGGCGGGATCCGGAACGGCTGGAAGCAGCCGCAGCGGAAGCGCGCGCCTTGGGTGTCCGAGCACTTCCGATCGCCACGGATGTGGCGGACGCCGCGGCGGTCGAGGCGGCGGCGGCGACGCGGGTTGAACAAGAACTGGGGCCAATTGACGTATGGGTCAATGTGGCGATGGCGACGGTGTTCTCCCCCGTCTCCAAGCTGGAACCAGAGGAAGTAGCGAGGGGCACCGCGGTAACCTATTTGGACCAAGTGCACGGCATGATGTCCGCGCTTAAGCGCATGCGCGAGCGCAATCGCGGTGCAATTGTCAACGTCGGATCGGCCCTCTTCGATTCACTCGCACGGTCGGTAAGCTGGGAAGTGTTCACGAGCCGCCATCGGAACGCGATGTGGGCTTTGATTGCGCTCGGGGCGGCGGCGGGCCTGCATCAACTCGCCAAACGGCTGGATATATGATCCTGCCAGCTAATGGCTGATCGCGACCGTGGTAAAGGGGTAGGCCCCCGCCCCATTGCCGATGACCGCCCCGTCGCGGGTCGGCGAATGCGATCATCAGGTGCCCTTCCGGACTGCAGCACTAGTGGCTCTGCTGCAGCCCCAGCGATGCCAGTGCCACTTTTAGCCCGGCACACCCCGGTGGGAGATATCTCGTGACCGCACCACTCGAGGATTACGCGCTGATCGGCGATCGGAATACCGCCGCCCTGGTCTGTCGCGATGGGTCGATCGACTGGCTTTGTTGGCCGCGCTTCGATAGCGACGCCTGTTTCGCGGCACTCCTTGGCGGCCGCGAAAACGGTTGCTGGTTGATCGCACCGGAGCAGGACGATGCCCCAGATCGCCGCGAGCACACGTCATCCAGGCGTTACCAGACTGATACGATGGTCTTGGAAACAGACTTTGAGACCACCGACTCGGCTGTACGCATTCTCGACTTCATGCCGCCGGCCGCTGGATCATCTGCTTTGATCCGTTTGGTGGTCGGTCTGCGCGGGCAGACCGCGATGAAGCTGGACCTCGACCTGCGCTTCGACCTCGGCAAGCTGCCGCCTTGGACTGAACCGCGCGGCGACGGCTTCATCGGTCGCATCGGTCCTGATCTGGTGCTGTTCAAGAGTCAGGTTCCGATCCGAATACGGCATGGCGGGGCAAGTGCGGCTTTTACGGTATCAGATGGAGAATGCCTGGCTTTCACGTTGCAGTATGGCAATTCGTGCCGGGATCTGCCCGGCGAGATCGACCCGAAGGCGGCGCTGGCCAGCACTCAACGATATTGGAAAGACTGGATTGGCCGCTTTGACAAGCCGACCGATTGGCCGGAGGCGGTCAAGCGGTCGCTTCTGACTCTGCGGGCATTGATCTATGCGCCAACCGGCGGGCTGGTGGCCGCCCCAACGACGTCTCTGCCGGAAAAACCCGGCGGCAGCAGCAACTGGGACTACCGGTACACCTGGCTCCGAGATGCTACCTTCACCATCGGCGCGCTGCTGAATGCCGGCTATCATAAAGAGGCGCAACAATGGCGTGACTGGATCCTGCGGGCGATCGGCGGCACTCCTTCGGAACTTCGGATCCTGTACCGGGTCGACGGTTCACGGCATGTTAACGAATGGTCGGCGGACTGGCTGCCCGGCTACCGCTGGGCACGCCCGGTCCGCGTGGGTAACGCGGCGGCAGCACAACGCCAGATCGATGTGCTTGGCGAAGTGCTCGATACGCTGGGGTTGGCCAGCCGCGCGGGAATTCAGGTGTCTTCCCAGGAAACCCATGTCGCTCGAGCCATCGCCGAACGGATCGAGGCGATCTGGCAGGACATGGGACAAGGTGTGTGGGAATCCCGGGGCGAGCCCCGTCAATACACCTACTCCAAGGTCATGGCCTGGGTTGGCGTGGACCGGTTCATTCGCCACGAACAGTTGCGCGGTACCACGGAGCCCTCCGGTACTGCGTCGGCTAGCGGCCTTACGCGAAAGGATCCATCGCGAGGTTTGTGAGGAGGGTTACCATGCGGGCCTGGGCACGTTCGTCCAGCACTACGGAGGACAGGTGCTCGACGGTAGCTTGCTGCTGATGCCGTTGGTTGGGTTCCTTCCGGCTAATGAGCCGCGGATGGCGGGAACAATTGCGGCCATTGAGCGGGAATTGATGGAAGACGGGCTTGTGCGGCGCAAGCGCGGCGAAGGTCCGGAGCCGGAGGGCGCGTTTCTTGCCTGCTCTTGCTGGCTGGCTGACTGCAGACGCCTGCAGGGGCGGGACAAGGACGCGAGGGATACGTTCGAAAGGGTATTGAGCGTCCGAAATGACGTTGGCCTGCTGTCGGAGGAGTATAATTTGCGGGGCCGTCATCTGGCGGGCAATTTTCCTCAGGCGCTCAGCCACCTTGCCCTCGTCACCACGGGGCTGGGCCTCTCGGGACCGGTTCTGGAG
>CAWHWH010000058.1:0-92387 GCA_963832865.1 uncultured Pseudomonadota bacterium | reverse complement strand
AGGTGAGGCGCGTGAACCGGCGCATCCCCATGCGGAAGTTCAGGTTCTGGCGTTCAACGTAGGACGTGCTCTTTGTCGGGGCGGCCTTCGATCCGGGGTCCTCTTGATCCCGGTGCATGCTGACACGAAACTGATCATCAGTTACCGCGGTCGGGATGCCGGTTACGCCAATAAGTTCATTGCCGACGTGGCCCGAGCCGTCTGGCGAACCGGGTCCAGATGACGAGCGATGGTCACAAGGCTTACCTGGAAGCCGTGGAAGCGTCCTTCGGCGCCGATATCGACTACGCCCAACTGGTGAAGCTGTATGGCGACGCGCCCGGCTCGGCAGATCGCTACAGCCCGGCGGAATGCAAGAAATTTCTCTGCCAAGCAAATAATTCAGTTCACCGGCTCTAGCCTGTGCCTCGCCCCAGTCGGTGGCGTGATTGAAGAAGCAATCCCAAATAGCAGATTGTTCAATTCTGCTTCCGGGACAAAAAGTTGGTCAGCCACTCGCGAAAGCGGCATTCCAGACTTCCACAAATCAGTCAGTATTTTCGTCCAGACCTGAGAGGTTTCGCGCGGCATGGGGTTCGGCTCATTCTCTCTGCCCACCTTCGCCAGCATTTTGTAGTAGCTGGTGTAGTGCCAATCTGAGATTTTCCCAATCTTATGCAGCGCATAATTCAAAGACGAAACTGACACGCCCCAGCGTTTTTTCTTCAAAATAAGGTCTTGTAAGGAGCGAATAGTCGGGCATTCCGCCTTTAGATCATCGGGCGGCATTAGAAAGGCAGACGCAAAAGTATTCGCCTCATGCTCCGCGCTCGAATGAGTAGAGCCGCAATGTCGGTGCATCACCAGATGCCCAAGCTCGTGTACCGCATCGTATCTAGTGCGCTCCGCTGTCTTTAAGGTGTTGAGAAAGATATATGGCTTATCGTTACGCCACAGAGAATATGCGTCGAGATGGCGGGTTTCTTCGGCCAATGAAAATACACGAACACCGTGGTCTTCAAGTAGGTTGATCATGTTGCCGATCGGGCGCTCCCCAATTCCCCACGTGGCCCGCAAGAAGGCCGCCGACTCTCCGGGAGAGCGGCTTTCGATCTGACATAGCGAATGGTTCGGCAGTTCGTATCGTTCCGTAATCCAATCATCAAACTCAAATGCAAGCGCCCCTGCCGCCATCGCCGCGTCCCGCGCTCCAGCAGTAAGTGAACGCAGGGAACGGAAACTAACACCTTCAGGATTTGGGTACTCGGGCGATCCTCTTTCAAAAAAGTCCGCTGGATAGCCCGATATCTCGCAGAGACGGCGCAAGCATCCGTCCGGGAAATCGGCCCTGCCGCCCTCAAAGCGCTGAAGCACCTTGCGATCGACGCCAAGCATTTCAGCGAATCCGATCTTCGTTAGTCCGAGCCGCCTTCGGACTAACTCAATACGCTCAGGATTTGGCACCGCTACTTCCTCCGGATAGCGATATCGACTTCTTCCACAGGGCCGGTTTCGTCCGGCCTCTTGCGGATTGTGCTGCCGTCGTCGCCTGGACCCCACAACAGAATTAGCCTGGGAGCCAACTGCGAAAACTGGTTATCAATGAAGCTTAAAGGGCGCGATAATTCGGCGCCCAAGGGCATTCCGTCTTCGGCCCACATACCGAGAATCCACGTCGTATATTCGGCGTCGGATTTGATCAATTCAGGGATGTCAAGTCCCGGAAGCCATCCCGTCCGATTAATTAGAGCCTTGGACCGAGAAGCCCCTCCCTTTGGTGCGCGGTTTGTCGGCTCGAGATCCGGATCGCCTGCGTGCTCATCGAAATTGCACGGAATTACCCTGATTTTCAGATGGGGTTTCTGATGCCCGCCTGATTACCCGTTTCGTCCGCTTCCCACCTATTCCCACAATAGGTCTCACGGAGGGCGCGGGCCGCCTTGTCATACATCGTGATTAGGTCAAATCCGCGAACGTCTGGAGCAGGGGCACAACCTCAAAGTCTCGAAAGAAAACTGCCCGGTCGGCGGTCATTCGCCTTTGTCCCAAAATCCTGCATTAAATGATGCAGAAAATTGGGACAGCGGTCAAGGTTTTTTCCAGCGACCCGCCGCCGCCTTCCGAGCAATCTCTGCCCGCTTCTCCGGCGTTAGCGCCTTCGCCCGCGCCGCTCGATCCCGAGATACGCCTCCTCGCAGTCCGTCCACGGCAACTCAATGACGGACTAGCTGCGCGCCCTTGGCCTCTTGCCGCTTAGCCTCTGCACGCCCGATCGCGTCGAGCACCGACGACGGCGCGTCCGCGTGCGGCGCAATAGTCTGGCGCACATCATCTGGCAGATCTGATAAGGCTTCAGCACACTCAGATATTCCAACTATAGCTGGCACTGTCGGACATAGCCCCTACATTTTGAGTATGGCACGCGATCAGACATTGGAAATCAGACTAACGGCTGAAGACAAAGCGGCCCTCCGCGCCGTGGCCGAGCGAGACAATCGAACGGTGTCGGACTGGGCTCGCCTGACACTGCTTGCTTCTGCACAGGCGAAGGGCGCACCGAAATGAGCGAAAATACCGATTGGACAGCGATCGTCATGGCATCGCAGCAAGCCAAAGTTGCCGCCGAGGCAGCTGTTGCGTCGCCGAGACTGCTAGAGAGCGAGGCCGGCCATCGTCTCACGGCGACGGAGGCCAGGCTTGGCGCCATTGAAGGGCGCATCACCAATCTCGCCGCCGGTCAGTCCAGCCACGAGTTAGCGATCATGCGGATTGCCGAGACCCAGGCCGACCACACGGCCAGGCTCGCCCGGATCGACGTCTTGCTGACCGACATCGCACGGAAACTCGAGGGTGGGCCTTGAATTGACTAGAACAGGACCGACCGCAGCATCCGGGCGCCCTCGCTTGCCCTCGACGATAATTGCAGAGGGCGCAAGCAAACGCTACCGCAATCCGGCGTTGATCTTTGCCAGCGCAGCCGAACCGGGCACCAGACTGTCTTCCTGCAACGCATTGAGCGGAGTGTCCGAAGTCTTCAGATGCCCGTGCAAATCGCGTGGGTTGGGATCGACGTAGAGCAACCCGGTTACGATCTCGCCTGCCGCGTGCCGCTGCTGCATATAGGTCATCGCGGATATCCGATCGTGCAAATCGTAATCGGTATGAAGCTTCCGCAGCCGCAACGTCGAGCCATCATGCTGCGTCACCACCTCCACTGATCCGGGGGCGTAGTCGACCGTTATCTCTTCACGGCCGGTGATCACGTCCAGGTAGTTCACTGCCGCGTTGTGCTCGCGGACGTAGTCGAAACTTTTTGTCGAACCGTCGTGGTTGTTGAACGCCACGCACGGGGAAATGCAGTCGATGAAGGCGGCGCCTTCGTGCTTCAGCGCGGCCTCGATCAGCGGCACCAACTGCGCCTTGTCGCCGGAGAAGCTGCGCGCCACGAACGTCGCGCCAAGCTGTAAGGCCATCTCGACCAGATCGATCGCCTCATCGCTGTTCACCACCCCGCGCTTCGACTTCGCGCCCTTATCCGAGGTGGCGGAGAACTGCCCCTTCGTCAGCCCATACACGCCGTTGTTCTCAACGATATAGACCATATTGACGCCGCGCCGCATCGAATGGGCGAACTGTCCCAGGCCGATCGAGGCGCTGTCGCCGTCGCCCGATACGCCCAGATAAATCAGGTCGCGGTTGGCGAGGTTGGCCCCGGTCAGCACCGACGGCATCCGCCCATGAACCGAGTTGAAGCCGTGCGACGCGCCAAGAAAATACGTCGGTGTCTTAGACGAACAGCCGATCCCCGACAGCTTGGCGATGCGATGCGGCGGCAGCTCGAGTTCGAAGCAGGCGCGAACGATAGCGGCGCTGATCGAGTCGTGGCCGCAGCCGGCGCACAGGGTCGAAATCGTGCCCTCATAATCGCGCCGCGTGTAGCCCAGGCTGTTCTTGTGTAGTTCCGGATGATGCAGCTTTGGTTTCGCGAGAAACGTCATGACACAGCCTTTTCGATGCGCCCAGCGCGTTCCAAATGCTCCACGATCGCGCCGGAGATGAAACGAGCGCTGATCGGCGTGCCGTCGTAGTGCACCACCTTGCCCAGCCGCTTAGGATCGATTTCCAGTTCATTCACCAGTAGCGATCGCAGCTGGCCGTCTCGGTTCTGTTCGACAACGAACACGTGGTCATGGGCCTCGATAAACGCCGCGACTTCATCGCCGAACGGGAAACCCGCGCACCCGCAGCAGATCGAGTTGGATGCCCTGCTCGGTCAGCATCATGTCCGCTTCCACCATTGCTGGGGTGGTGGACCCGTAATAGATCGCCCCGAATCGGGTCGGAGCCTCCGCCTTCCGTTCGATCGCCGGCGGCACCAGCGTCCGAGCGGTGCGATGCTTCTTCAGCAGGCGTTCCATATTCTCCTCGTAGTCCGCGCCCTCCTCGGAGTAGCGCGCCATGCGGTTCTTCGAGGTGCCGCGGGTAAAGAACGCGCCCTTGGTCGGATGTGTGCCCGGCAGGGTGCGGTAAGTGATCCCGTCGTCATCGACATCGAGATAGCGGCCGAACAGTTTGCCCGCTTCTAGGTCCTCGGCTGTCATCACCTTGCCGCGGTCCATGCGGCGGCTGTCGTCCCACTGGAACGGTTTGGTCAACCGCTCATTCATGCCGATTTCCAGATCGAGCATGACGAAGATCGGCGTTTGCAGCCGGTCCGCGAGATCGAACGCCAGTGCGGCGAACTCGAAGCACTCGTAAGGGTCTTCCGGCATCAGCAGGACGTGCTTGGTGTCGCCGTGGGACGCGTAGGCGCATGCCGTGATGTCGGTCTGCTGCGTCCGCGTCGGCATGCCGGTTGACGGCCCGGCGCGCTGCACGTCGAAGATCACCGCCGGGATTTCGGCGAAGTACGCCAGCCCGATGAACTCCTGCATCAGCGAGATGCCGGGGCCGGAGGTGGCGGTGAAGGCGCGCGCACCGTTCCAGGCCGCACCGATGACCATGCCGATGGACGCCAGCTCATCCTCGGCCTGGACGATGGCGAAGTTGTTCTTGCCGGTCGCCTTGTCGACGCGCAGCCGGCTGCAGTAGCGGGTAAAGGCCTCGGCCAGCGACGACGACGGCGTGATCGGATACCAGGCGCAGACCGTCGCGCCGCCATACACAGCACCCAGCGCCGCGGCACTGTTGCCATCGATGAAGATCCGGTCGCCGACCGAGTTGGCGTGACGGAACGTCAGGCCAATCGGGTACTCCATGTTCTCCTTCACCCAGTCCCGGCCCATGTGCAGCGCCTGCACGTTCGCGGCGATCAGCTTGTCGCGGCCCTTGAACTGCTCGGCCAGCAATTGCTCGATCACCGACGGGTCCATGTCCAACAGCGCCGACAGAGCGCCAAGGGCCACGATATTCTTGAACAACTGGCGCTGGCGGGAGTCGTTGTAGGCCTTGTTCGTCATCTCGGTCAGCGGCACGCCGAGCACCACGATGTCGGAGCGGAATTTTTCCGGCGGCATCGGCTTGGTGTTGTCGTAGAACAAGTACCCGCCCGGTTCGAGCGACTGAACGTCCTGGTCCCAGGTCTGTGGGTTCATCGCGACCATCAGGTCGACGCCGCCGCCGCGCGCGGCGAGATGTCCGGCCTCCGAGATCCGTACCTCGTACCAGGTCGGCAGACCCTGGATGTTCGACGGAAAGATGTTGCGCGGCGTCGCCGCCACGCCCATGCGCAGGACGGCCTTGGCGAACAGCGCGTTGGCGCTGGCCGAACCCGATCCGTTGACGTTGGCGAATTTGACGACGAACTCGTTGACCCGCTGGAGGCCTTCGCCCCCTGTTGCCACGCGGTCTATTTGCTGCAGCATGCGTTCATACTCGCTTGGGCCACATCGATCAAGAAACGTTGCATATCCCACGCGCCGGTCGGGCAGCGCTCGGCACAAAGCCCGCAATGCAGGCAGACGTCCTCGTCCTTTGCCATGATCCGTCCGGTCTTTAGATGTCCGGACACATACAGCGCCTGCTCCTTGTTATGCGCCGGCGCGGTCAGACGGGTCCGAAGCTCGTCTTCCGGCCCATCGGCGGTAAAGGTGATGCAATCGACCGGGCAGATATCGACGCACGCGTCGCACTCGATGCACAGATCGTCGGTGAACACCGTCTGCACGTCGCAGTTCAGGCAGCGCTGCGCTTCGGCGAAGGCGAGCTTGTCATCGAAGCCGAGCTCGACCTCGGCCTTGATATCCTTCAGTGCGATCTTCTTGTCGCGGTGCGGCACCTTGAAGCGCAGGTCGAGCGAGACGTCGTTATCGTAGCTCCACTCATGGATGCCCATCTTCTGGCTGGCGAGGGTCACCATCGGCGGCGGCCGGTCCTTCACATCCGCACCCTGACACAACTGATGGATCGAAATCGCCGCCTGGTGGCCGTGCGCGACGGCCCAGATGATGTTCTTCGGTCCGAACGCCGAGTCGCCGCCGAAGAACACCCGCGGTTCGGTGGACTGGAAGGTGGTTTCGTCAACCACCGGCATGTCCCATTCGTTGAACGACAAGCCGATGTCGCGCTCGATCCAGGGAAAGGCGTTTTCCTGGCCGACCGCGACCAGCACGTCGTCACATTCGAAGAACGGATCGGGCTCGCCGGTCGGCACCAGTTTGCGTCGGCCGCGGGCGTCGTATTCCGCCTTCACCTTCTCAAAAGTCATGCCGTAGAGCCGGCCGTTGTGGTGCTTGAATTCCTTGGGGACGAGGTAGTTCAGGATCGGGATATCCTCGTTGATCGCGTCTTCCTTTTCCCACGGGGAGGCCTTCATTTCCTCGAACCCCGAGCGGACGATGACCTTCACGTCGTCGCCGCCGAGGCGGCGCGAGGAGCGGCAGCAATCCATCGCCGTGTTGCCGCCGCCGAGCACGATCACGCGCCGGCCGATCTTGCTGATATGACCGAACGAGACCGAGGACAGCCAGTCGATTCCGATATGGATGTTGGCCGCTGCCTCCTGTCGGCCCGGGATATTCAGGTCGCGGCCACGCGGCGCGCCCGAGCCGACGAAAACCGCGTCGTATCCCTCGTTGAGCAGCGCTTTCAGGCTGTCAACGCGTTGGCCGAGCCGCATCTCCGGACCCATGGCGGCGATGTAGCCGACTTCCTCGTCGATCACCTCTTCCGGCAGGCGGAATTTCGGAATCTGGCTGCGGATCATCCCGCCGGCGCGCTCGTCGCCATCGTAAATGACGATGTGATAGCCCAGCGGGGCGAGATCCCGCGCCACGGTCAACGAGGCCGGACCGGCGCCGACCAGGGCGATCCGCTTGCCGTTGCGCGTCGCCGGCGCGCCGGGCATGAGGTGGCTGACATCGCCCTTGTAATCCGCGGCAACCCGTTTCAGCCGGCAAATGGCTACAGGTTCTTCTTCCACCCGACCTCGGCGGCAGGCCGGCTCACACGGGCGGTCACAGGTGCGCCCGAGAATCCCGGGAAAGACGTTGGACTTCCAGTTGATCATGAACGCGTCGGCATACCGCCCCGCGGCGATCAGCCTGATGTATTCCGGGACCGGGGTATGGGCGGGGCAAGCCCACTGGCAATCGACGACTTTATGGAAGTAGTCGGGATCCTGGATGTCAGTCGGCTGCAACTCGGACTCCTTTTCCTCCGCGGTGGCCCGGGCTCACTTGCCGTGGGCCCTCCGACTCCGTCCGGCCGAGCCTTGTGCCGCCCGGGCATAGTCTCGGTCAACTCAAAGTAGGCCCGATCCTGGGATCGAGCAATCAGTGCGCCTTTCATGTCAGGGGCGCATCCCGAACGTAGAACGGCCGGGCGTGCGCAACGGTGCCGCCAGAGTCAGCGAAATCGCACAACAACTTCCGCGTATCGCGGGGGTCGATGACCTCCTCGACCCAGAAGGCCTCGGCGGTGCGGTAGGGGGAGCGCAAACGGTTCAGCCGCTCCTCGATTTCGTCCAGCTTCGCGGCCGGGTC
Source organism: uncultured Pseudomonadota bacterium (assembly GCA_963832865.1). GTDB lineage: Bacteria > Pseudomonadota > Alphaproteobacteria > Acetobacterales > Acetobacteraceae > Rhodopila. The sequence goes on along the minus strand of CAWHWH010000058.1, from coordinate 84,426 downwards.
CGGCGCGGCGTCGATGTCGGCACGATAGGCAGCCTCGATGCCGCCTTCCAGCGGCAGCGATCCCCAACTCGCGGACGGCCAGGCATAGCGCAGACACAGATGACCGACCGGCTGGTGCCCGAGGCCGCCGACGCCGTAGCAGTTGCGCACTATGATGCTGCACCACGGCACGGTGGTCTGGTTGATGGCGGACAGCGCGCGAACGCCCCAGCGGATGACGGCGGTGCTCTCGGCTCGCAGGCCAACCTGGAACCCGGGGCAATCCACCAAATGCACCACCGGCAGATGGAACGTCTGCGCCATGTCGACGAATCGGATGATCTTGTTGCACGCGTCCGCGGTCCAGGCGCCGCCGTCGAACAGCGGGTCGCCCGCCATCACCGCCACGGGCCAGCCGTCCAGACGCGCGAAGCCGGTGATGATCGAGCGGCCGAACAGCGCGCCCATCTCGAAGAAGCTGTCCTTGTCGAACACCGATCCGATGATCCGCCGCATGTGATAGGCTTGCTTCTTCACCTTCGGAATTGCCGAGATCAGCGCCTCGTCGCGGCGATGCGGATCGTCCCACCCCCGCACCCGCGGCGGCACGTCATGGATCGAGCTGGGCAGGTACGACAGGAACCGCCGAGCGGCTTCGAATGCGTCGTCCTCGGTATCGACGGCATGGTCGACGGCGCCACAGCGCAACTGGATCTGCCAGCCGCCGAGTTCCTGCTTGGAGCGTGGTTCGCCGAGTCGTTCCACCACCGGCGGCCCGGCGACGAACACAGCGGCGATCTCCTTGACCATGACCGAGTAATGCGACGCGACCAATCGCGCGGCGCCGAGGCCGGCGACCGATCCCAGCCCGAGCCCGACGACCGGAACCTGCGACATCTGATTTGCCACGAGGTCGAACGACGTGGTCTCGCTCAGTCCGCCAGGCAAGTTTGCCCGGCCGGTGGTTTCGATGGTCTTGACCGATCCGCCGCCGCCTGAACCCTCGATCAGCCGGATGATCGGCATGCGGAACTGGGTTGCGATCTCCTCCGACATCTTGGGCTTGCCCTTGATGGAGGCATCGGCGGATCCGCCCCGAAGGGTGAAGTCGTCGCCGGCGATGACGACGGGGCGTCCGTCGACCGTGCCGCGCCCGAACACGCAGTTGCCGGGGATGAAGCCGGTTATGTCGCCCTTGGCGTCGTAGCTCGCCTTGCCGGCGATGCTGCCGACTTCCCTGAAGGTGCCGGGGTCGAGCATCCGGTCGATTCGCTCCCGGACCGTCAGCCGGCCGCCGGCGTGCTGGCGAGCGACACGATCCTTGCCGCCGAGTTCCCGGGCGAGCGCCTGACGTTGACGGAGTTCGGCCAGTTCGGCTTCCCAACCCACCGGGCTAAGGTGCAGCGGCTCGGCCTGGGGTTGGGTGACGTTTTCGTCGGCCATCGCTTCCTGCTAGCTCTGTCACTTCGATACCGGCCGGTAAGCTACGGTCGATCGGCGGTGACGCGCAATGAGGCGCGCCCGCCGGGCTTGGGGCGACGGTGCCTCGACCACAGCACTTGTATGCTGCGGCGGGTCCTTAGTTCCTTTTGCGAGTTGGCCCTCTTTGCAACCGTTTGCACATCGTGCTGCCAGATCAGGAACATTTCACGTGGGTTAATGACCCGTGTCGGGAGGCGAGGTTCCCTTTTCCAGCAAGTTTGAGCCCGGTCCGCAGCGCGCTCCATCTTGGGCGTCGGCTTGAACAGGGCGAGGATGATCGTCCCGCGATCGGACCGACTCGTCGCGGTGCTGCACTTCCACTGTCGCGGTCATTCCTTGAATTAGCGGTACTCCATTCGGCACTTGATCGATGTGGATACGCACCGGTATCCGCTGAGCCAGCCTCACCCAGGTGAAGATCGGATTGACCGAAGCGAGCCCAGCTTGGTCCGCTTGCGCGTTCGGCACGTTGATGCCGCGGGCGATGCTGTCGACATGGCCGTGAACAACTTCACGGTAACCCATCAGCTTTATATTTGCGGGGTCGCATCGCTGAATTGCCTCGAGGTTGGTTTCCTCGAAGTAGCCGTCAACCCAATAGGAATCAGCATCGACGAGCGACAACCGGGACTGCCCAACATTGGCGTAGTCGCCCAGTCGCGCGAGCAGGTTGGTTACGTATCCGTTGACCGGCGAGTGGATATTTGTGCGCTGCAGATTGACACGGGCCTGGGCTAGTTTCGCGACAGCCTGCTGATAGGTCGCCTCGGCGACCTGAGCGTTGCTGGAGTAGGTCTGCTTCTCCTCCTCCGAGGTCTCGAGGTTCGTCAGTTCGGCGCGTCGATGGGCCTCCCGCGTGGCATTGTCTGCATTGGCCCGCGCCTGTGTTACGGCGGCCTCGGCCAGGTCGACCGCGATAGCGTAGTCGCGCGGGTCGATCACCATGAGCAAATCGCCCTTGTGCACCAATTGGTTGTCGATAATTGGAAGCTGGACAATTCGTCCAGCCACTTCGGGTGCTATCGTGACGACGTAGGCACGGACAGTGCCATCGCGGGTCCATGGCGATGCCATGTATGCATTCCACATCGCCCAGCCGAGCAGGGCCGCGACCGCGACAGTGCCAAGCGTGATCAGTAGACGAGCCACCCAGTGTCGCGGCCGGATCGTTCCGGCGTCACTCGCCACGTGGGGAGCGGCATCGCCCCCGACGCCCGCCTCGCGAGCCGCCTGATCGGATCTGAGTTCGACGTCAGCCATCTGCGGATCTCAACGCGCGACGACGAGGACGATGGACGACAGCACGATTATGTAGACCGCGAACACGAACAGCGCCGGATGCCAGACGTGCCGCAACAGGCCGAGCGGCGCCGCGACCCGGCGCAACCCGATCACGATCACCCAGGCGGCCACCATCATCAGCGAGATCGGTGCGACATAGACGCCGAAGAGATTTATATCGGTAAACCTCACGCCGCTGCTCCCCTATCGAAATAGGCGGCATGGTGGGTAAGTGCCTCCGCCAACGCAACAATGCTGGCACGCGCCCGCAGCCGGATTTGCGGCCCTGGCCTGGCGCTGCCGGGCAGCGCGGCCAATCGCTGGTCGAGTTGGGCAAGGTGTTCCGCCGCAACGACGCTGTTGCCGCCTGCCACCGCCTTAAGCGCCGCGTCGAGCCCCAACGGCTGATCGAACAGCGGGGCGACGCGGCGGAGACGGATGATGTCGACCCCCACGCAAAGCGCGGCCAAGAGCTGCCCGCGCTGCAGCGGCTCGGCCTGCTCCGGCAGCACGGAAAGGCGGCTATAGATGCGGCTTTGCCAATCATGTTCCGTTCCCCGGATCGGACCCGTCGCCAGACGACGCACTTCCCGCAGCGTGAGCGTCAGGAGCCGTCGGGTTCGCAGCGCCGGCGACAGTGGCGGCAGCAAACGGAATGCAAGCGTGGCGGTGCCTACTCCAACGACGATCGCCGATGACGCGTTATAGAACTGGTGGGGATCGTAGTTCATCTGGTTCGCGGGCGCCAGCAGCGGCACGAAGAAGAACGCCATCGCCGTGAACATCGCGGTCTGCCATGGCTGGACCATGAGCGCGCCGGCCGGCACCAGGACAAGGCCAAGCGCGACGCTGAACGCGGCAAAGCTCGCCAGGCTGGGCAGCACCGCGAACTGGACGATCGCCGCGAGAACGGCGGTCAGGCTAATGCCGATCAAAAAGCTCACCGCCGCGGCGTAGGCCTGGTCGGCGCGCGGCGAAAGCAGGATGACCACAATCGAGGCGAACGTCATGGCTTGGGCGCCGTTCGGCCAGGCGGTCACGATCCAGAAAAGCGCGGCCAAGCAGATCGTGACGAACGCACGTGCCGCATTGACGAGGGCAGGCAGCCAATCGGGCACGCGCAGCCGGACACTGCCACGTGGAGGATCGGGACCGGCAGGGTCGTCGACCAGCAATCCCAGCGTCAGGAGCGCTTGCGAAGTTGCGTTTAAGATGTCAGCCGCCTGGTCGGCCAGCAGCCGCAGTGATGGTGCATCGGTCGGCAAAGCGCTCAATGCCCGTACCGCCTCGCCGCAGGCCGCGCGCAGGCTGGCCGGGTGTTCTACCCAGCGTGTTGGCTCGCCCAGCAACGGCGCCGATCGTAATGCTTTCGGGGAACAATTGCAGGACGGCACCCGCCTCTGCCCGAGCCTGATCATGCGGCAGCCGCTCCAGCCGTGTCGACACGGTGCGCCAGCCGGCCAGGGCGGCGAACAGACCATCCATCGTCATCTGGAAAACCGGCGAATGATAACGCAACTGGGCCGATTCTCCGAGCGCTTCGTCAATGACTGGGTCGAGCGCCGCGACGCGTCCGATCAGCCCGCGCCTGGTCGGCCCGCGTGTCCGGAGGTTCCGATCCGGCTAGCGCCAAGGTGCTGGTAAATCGGCCCATGATCTCTGCCGCTATTGAGGCAAGCTGGACGGAGAGCCGACGCGCGGCGCCGCCGAAATCGGTCGCCGCCAGCACGACGCCGGCGCAGACGATACCGATACAAATCTCGCTGGCGCGGGCAACGGCGAGCCTGAAAGCCTCCCCGTTCAGGCCCCCGACCGCGCCGAGCTGGTCGCTTGCGATGATCGCTGCCGTAATGCCGGCCAGCGCCGCCGAGTAAGACGCGAAGTTGCGCAGCAGCGTGGCCACGAGCGCGCACGCCGCGCCCCACAGGGCCAAGCTGAGGAGAAAAGCCACGCGGTTTTGCGGAAAGCACGCGGTCAGCACCACGATCGCCACGGCCCCGACGATCGTGCCGACCATGCGGTACCAACCCTTGCGCAGTGAGGCGCCAAGGTGCGGCTGACAGACGAGCGCCGCGGAGGTGCCGGCCCAGATACGCGTTGTCAAGCTCGAGCCAGAACGCGATGTAGAGCGCCAGGCACACCGCGACCCAGAGGCGCAAGCCAAAAAGAAGCGGCGGTGCCAGGGACCTTAACGCCCTGGTCAGCCGTTGTGCACCGGGCCAAATAGTCTGGTGCGGATCCGATTGGGAAAGTCCGGCTCGGCTCATGAACCCTGTCCACGATCGAGATTGGTAGGCGTCGCTATCGCAAGGCAAGTCAGTGGTTCGGACCATGCCCTGGTTTGAGGCGCGGGACGAGACCTGCACCTTTATTGGTTTCTATTGCTTTCGTCGACGACGCGACAAGCCGCTCGAAACGAACCTCGATTTGCCCTCTGGGCCGGCGCCAGCCGCTGGCGTGCTGGCGGGCGACACGATACTTGCCGCCGAGTTCCCTGGCGAGCGCCTGACGTTGACGGAGTTCGGCCGGTTCGGCTTCCCAACCCACCGGGCTCAGGTGCAGCGGCTCGGCCTGGGGTCGGGTGACGTTTCGTCGGCCATCGCTTCCTGCTGGCTCTGTCATCATTAAAGTTGCGTTCGCACAACGGCCGAAAATTGACAAGCCGAGTGGTTCAATCTTGCGATGCCCCTCTAGAGGTCGAGCTCAACCGCGGTTATCGGCGTTGCGCAGCAGATCAACGCATTACCTTCGGCGGGCGCGTCCAGCGGCTCTGGCGCATAGGTGAGTTCGCCTTCGATCAAGCCACTTTCGCAGTTGTGGCATATGCCCGAACGGCAGGCCCAGCGGACGGGAACCGCGCACGCTTCGGCCAACTCGAGCAGGCTGCCGAAGCGGGTGTCCCATGGCGCGGCGATACCGCTTCGCAAGAACGTCACAATGGGTCCGACGCCCGCGGGACCGTCAGGACGATGCGGCAAGGCTGCCGCGACTTTGGAGATGCCAGGTGTGAGAGCGGACGCAGGCCCAAACACTTCCACGTGGATCCTGGACTGGGGAATGCCCCATGCCACCAGGCCTTTTTGGAAATCCTCGAGAAAGCGGGGCGGGCCACACAGGTAGAACTCGGCATCCTGAGGAACCCCGATCTCTTGGAGCAACTGCGGCGAGAGATGACCTGGTCGATCGAAGTCCGGCCCGAGCATGTCTCCCGGTGCAGGCCGGCTGTAGACCACGCAGCGCTGGGATGCCGAGAGCGCAACGAGCAGATCGTCCGCCTCCTTGGCAAATGAATGGTGCGCCCGATCACGGGCTGAATGCAGCCACCAAACGGGCCGAGGCGTCACGGCGTCCATCTCGGCCGCAACATGCAACATCGCCAGCATCGGCGTGACGCCGACACCGGCACTGATGAGCACGATGGGCGTCGCACCGTCTGCAAGCGTGAATGAACCGCGGGGAGCGCCGACCTCCACGTGACCGCCAGCCCGGACGTTTTGGTGGAGAAAACCGCTTGCAAGGCCGTGTTCGTTCTTGACGCCAATCCGATAGTTTGGGCTCCCGGGTGGACCGCACAGTGAATAGTTCCGCGTGACGGCGGGAGCGTCTGGGTTCGGCTGCACGCGGACCAAGATATATTGGCCCGGTAAGGCCGGTGGCAGCGGCAAACCGTCTTCGGCGGCGAATTCGAACGATCGGACGTCTGCACTCTCCTCGCGCGAAGCCACGATCACAAGCGGGCGGAAGCCACGCCAGGCGGGGGGCGCCGACGCGCCGGGCCCAAGGCCGGCGTTGCCCGTCGTGCCTCCCGCTTCCGCAGCGGCGGCCAGCCTCCGCATTGAGGCTTGCCACCCTGGGCTGAGCGCCGGAATGCGGGCGGCGCGGCGCAAGGCTTCGAGCGGGTGCTCCGCCGAGTAGAGCAGGGCATCGATCTCGGCGACCGTCACGCGCTCGGGGCCGTCAGAAAGCTTCTCGATGCGATCGCCGGCACCGAGCTCGCCTTCCTGGATGACACGGAAATAGAATCCGGGCCGATGGTGCGCCACCACCAGCGCCGGCATCTGCGGGTTTTCCAGCCTGATGCCGAGCCTATAGCAGGTGTCGCGTGGCTGGGTGACCTCGACGACGGCACTGCCAATCCTGAAGCGATCGCCGATGCAGACCTCGGCATCGGCGAGGCCGTCCACTGTGAGGTTCTCGCCGAAAATCCCGTGCACGAAATCCGACCGCCCAAGGTAGTTCGCCCAGTAGCGGTAGGATTCGAGCTGGTAGACCATGAGCGCACGCTGCTCGCCGCCATGGCCGCGAAGGTCTCCTTGGCCGTCGCCATCGAGATTCAGCCTGCGGGCGAAAACTCGCCCTGTCACAGGTTTCTTCCAGATCGCCGTCCGGACCATCCTGCCTTGCCACGGAACGTCCTGAGGAAGTCCAACGTTAACCGAAACGATCACGCCCATGATGGAACCTCCGGTCACCTACCTGAGTTTAGTTCAACCGGCTTGGGGATACAGCCAGGCACGCCCGTCCCCACCACCGCGTGACATGAGCGGCGGCGCAGAGTGCGTGAGATCCTTGGCGAGCCTACATGCATGGCCTGAGTATTGTCGTAGAAGAACACCTGGACCGAGCGAGCGGTTTGCAGGCTAGGCACTGCGCTCGCCGGCGATGGTGGGCAGCAGTTCAGATACTGTCGGGTGAATGTGCATCGTATGGGCCAGCGTGGTGGCATTTCCCCCTGCCGCCATCATGTCGAGCACGGCGTGAATCGCCTCATCCCCGCCGGTGCCGAGGATTGCCGCCCCCAGAATGGCATTCGTATCGGCATCAGTCACCATTTTCATCAGTCCGTACATCTCATCCTTCTCGCGCGCACGGGCCACGCGAGACATCGGGCGCCGGCCGATGGCTATGCGCTTGCCCAGCGCGCGCGCTTCGATCTCCGTTATTCCGACGCGGCCGAGCGGAGGATCGACATAAAGCGCGTAACACGGGATGCGGTCGCTCACCTTGCGATCCGCCCCGGTCAGCAAGTTGTCTGCGACAATCTCGTAGTCGTTATAGGCGGTATGAGTGAATGCGCCGCGGCCGTTGCAGTCGCCGAGTGCCCAAATGCCGGCGACACTCGTCTCCAGCCGGTCGTTCACCCGGATGTAGCCTCGCGCGTCGGTCTCCACACCGGCATTCTGCAGTCCCAGGTCGTCGGTATTCGGCCGCCGGCCGACCGCAAGCAGTACATGGCTGCCAATCGCGTCGGGGTCGCCTTCCGCACAATTGACGCCAACCGCGACCCCCTGTTCGTGGCGCGCGAAGTGAATGCATTCGGCACCTGTTCGGACGGCAATACCCTCTGCCTCGAGGAACGATTGGATTGCAGCCGATATGTCTTCGTCCTCCCGTCCGACCAGGCGTGGGCCCTTTTCGATGACCGTGACCTTCGACCCGAAGCGACGGTATATTTGGGCGAACTCCAGCCCGATGTAGCTGCCGCCAACGACTACAAGATGGTCGGGCAGCACGTCCGTCGCCAGAAGAGAGCTGTTGGTAAAATAGGGGACATCGCCGATCCCAGGCAGGTCAGGAATGCGCGCTCGGCCGCCAACGTTGATGAAAATATGATCCGCCTCAAGCGTGTCACTACCGACGCGAACCGCATGCGGACCTTCGAACCGAGCATGACCCATTATCAGCGTGCAGCGCTCCATGCCTCGCAGCCACGTTTCGTTTCCGGTTCGGCCGTCGATTGCGATCTTCTGCGAACGCGCGTGAACGCGGGCCATGTCGATGCGCACGTCGCCTGTCATTACCCCGAAATCCGCGCCCCGACGCGCCAGATGAGCAGCATAGGCACTTGCAACAAGCGTCTTGGTGGGCGTGCAGCCGGTGTTGAGGCAAGTGCCACCGACGAGGTGTCTTTCCACAATCGCTACGTTCTTACCCGCCGCAGTGAGCCGCGCCGCCATTGATGGCCCCGCCTGCCCGGTGCCGACGACGATGGCATCGAAGCGCCGGTTCATTGTGCACCTGCCCGGGGAATAAAGCCCGGCACGCCGGTCCCCACCACCGTGTTGAACCGGACGTTCGTCGTGATGGCCTCCCGGATCTCCTGCATCGCATCTTCAGGCAGGGTCGAAATCTCGAAGTTCTCCTGGATATGGCGAGGCGTGGTCGAGGTGGTCAGGAAAGCGGTGCCGCGTTGTACGGCCCAGGCCAACGCGACTTGACCCGGCGTCTTGTGGACGCGCCGCGCGATGGTTGTGATCACAGGATCTTCTAGCACTTTTGGATCCAAGCCGTGTCCCAACGCTGCAAACGCTAGCAATACAATCCCCTGCTCTCGGCAGAAATCGAGCAGTTCCCATTCAGGGAGGTACGGATGGGATTCGACTTGCACTACGGCGGGCTTGATCCGCGCAGCCGCAACGATCTCTCGCAATTTCTCCAAATTCACATCTGACAACCCGATCGACTTGCAATGACCTTCGTCAACGAGACGCTCGAGCGCCTGCCACGTCTCGACCAACGTCACCCCGGAATCATAGATGACCTGACCGACCTCGTCCCTCGGGTCCTGCTCGTCGCCGGGTCGAAAGGCAAACGGGGTGTGGATGAGATAGCAGTCGGCATAATCGATTTGCAGTCGCCGAAGGCTGGCTTCAAAGGCCGGTTTGACCCGCTCAGGGCGATGATTGGTATTCCATAGCTTCGTGGTAACGAAGACGTCCTCCCGCCTAATCGTCCCAGCCCTGAACGTTGCCTGCAGAGCATCGCCAACCGCCTCTTCATTACGGTATCGTTCCGCACAATCAAGATGTCGAAATCCCACTTCCAGCGCGGTCCTAGTCGCTTGTTTGGTCGCGAGAGGGTCGGGTATCAGCGTGCCAAACCCGACGGCGGGAATCGCCCCAGATCCATGGGTGAGAGGAATCCTCGTATAGCGAAGCGTATCGGCGGTTGCCATGCTCATACTCCTTTGTCCGAGGACGGCCTCTGCATAAGCAGCGGACGGGTTCGATGGTGCGTCCGCACGTCAATGCACCTTCGATCGACCTAGTGAGCGGCCAGATAGCAGCGACCTCAACTCGTTCAGTGCCGTCAGAACCGGTTTCAAAACCGGGGGACGGACGCACCGGTCGCTGTCTGAAAACCAAAGGTGACCTAACATCCTGGCCTCGATGACGATTGTTCAATGCTGCCCGTTTGGCATATCCAGCGCCAGGCCCCCAAATCGGCGCCTCTGCAGCGGCCTTGGAGGACGGCCACCAATCGGAACCCCGTTGTACATCGCGATAGGGCGCACTCTACCCGAATGCGCCGATGGAACCACTCCCCCAGATATGCCCCGTGCGATGTCAGGTCCCGGGTTCCACAAGTATCGTATTACTCGCCTCCAATCCGAGCTCCCTTCTCTGCGACGGATCGTTTCATCAGCAGCACAACGAACACCAGCGCGACCATGACAACGGCCAGCACCCAGAACACATCGAAGTAAGCGAGCGACGATGCCTGTTGCTCGCGCAGGTTTGCGAGCGTCTGCAAGGCCAGCTGCTGCGCGGCGACCGGATCGCCGGTCTGCTGCAGGAATGGTCCGGAAGCCTGATCAAGGAAGGAACGCGCAGCCGCGTTGAACGGATCGAGCCATTCGCCAAGACGCAGGCTGTGGAACTGTTCACGGCGCTCCTGCACCGTCTGAGCCATCGAGGTCCCTACGCTGCCGCCCTCGTTGCGCAGGAGGCTCAACAGACCGACCGCCGCCCCGCGCAGCGCGACCGGCGTATAGAGGTAAGCCGCCACGTTCGCGGGGGCGAAGCACATCGCAAGCCCGACAATGAGTACCACCCGCGGCCAAACGGCCTGCCCCGGACTGATGTCCAGGTTCATCTGCGACATCCAGTAATTCCCCGCGGCCATGATCAAAAGGCCCGCGGCAAGGACCCACCGCGCGTCAACTCCACGGCCGAGCGCGCGCCCCACAAATGGCATTGCCACGACCGCGAAGAAGCCGGCCGGTGACATGACCAGTCCAGCGCTTAGTGCATCGTAGCCAAACAGCGACTGAAGCAAGGCAGGCAACGACGTGCTGGCCGCATACAACACCGCGAAGGCGCAAAAGATGATGATGCAGCAGGCGACGAAATTCCGTTCGCGCAACGGCCGGAAATTGACCACAGGGCTCGGATGGCGCAGCTCCCAGAAGACCAGCGCGGCCAACCCCACTACGAACAAGATTGCCAGCGTCTGGATACGCCAGGACGGATCATCCAACCAGTCCCATTCCTGTCCCTTGCTAAGCGTCACCTCCCAACAAACGACGACGATGACTAGCAACGACAGGCCAACGCCGTCGAAGCTGAACGGTCGCTTTCGCAACTCCGTGCGCTGTGCTGTGAGATATTCGGGATCCCGGAGTGTGATGGCACAGGCACCCAGGGCCAGCAAGCCGACCGGGACGTTGATCAGGAACACCCACCGCCAGGAGTAGCTGTCGGTGATCCAGCCGCCGAGCGTCGGGCCGACGACGGGCGCGATCAGCGCGGCCAGGCCGAACAGCGTCATGGCCATGCCTTGCCGCTCCGGCGGGAAGGCGTCCAGCAGCACGCCCTGGCTCGACGGCTGCAGACCACCGCCGGCAAGACCCTGGACTACCCGGAACAGGATCAGTTGGCCGAGACTCGTGGCCATTCCACACAGTCCAGACGCGAGGGTGAAGACGGCGATCGAAAGCAGGAAATAGTTGCGGCGCCCAAGATGCGCGATCAGCCAGCCGGTGATGGGCAGGATGATCGCGTTGGCGGCGAGATAGCTGGTGATGACCCATTCACCGTCATCGACCGTGGCCGACAGCCCGCCCGCGATATAGCGCAGCGCCACGACCGCGATCGTGGTGTCGAGCACCTCCATGAAGGTAGGCACCACGACAACAGCGGCAACGACCCAGGGATTTATCGCCGGGCGGGATGGGGATTTCAGGGATGTCGACGACAGTGCCGCGCCGCTCATTGCCCAGTGCCTGAGGTGCGGGTGCCTGACGTGGGAGTGCCTGAGGTGCGGGTGCCCGACGCGCTTGCGGCCAGACCGGGGCTCGGGGACGGCGACTTATCGGTCTGGGGCACAGAGGCCTGGAGAAACTTCCCGGCATCCGGTCCGGTTGGCGGATCATTGATATAGACATCGGGAACCACCGAGGTGCCGATAAACAGAGGTGCCTGATCGGGGTTGTAATCGACGAGATCGATCCGGACCGGCAACCGCTGAACCACCTTGATGAAATTGCCCGTGGCGTTCTCGGGCGGCAGCAAAGCCAGGGTCGATCCGGTCCCCTCGGTAAAGCCGGAGATCCGGCCTTTGAAGATGTGCTTGCCGCCATACATGTCGACGTACAGATCGACGGGCTGCCCGATCCGCAGATCGCGCAACTGCGTTTCCTTGAAGTTGGCATCAATCCAGATCTCGTTGAGCGAGCGAACCGCCATCAGGTTCTGGCCGACTTGAACGAAATTGCCCGGATTGACGTTGCGCCGCGTCACGACGCCGTCGATCTCCGCGATGATGTTGGTGTAACGAAGATCCAGTTCTGCCTGCGCGAGATCGCGCTCTGCGGCTTCGAGTTTCGCCTCGGCCTGTTTGACCGCCGGGGCGTTGGCCGCATAGCGAGCGAGCGTGGTGTCCACGTCGCCCAATTTATAGAACTGATCGAGCATCGCTTTCGGACCCTGGTCGAACGAGTGCACCACGCCGAGTTGCGCGGCACTTTGAATGAGCGCCGCCTGCGCCTGGAGGACCGACGAAAAGGTCTCGTCAAGATCGGGCGGCACCTGGCCTAGATCGCCGCCTTCGTCAGATTGCGCCGACAGCCCGAGCGAGGCGCGGATCTGGTAGACTTCGGCGAGGGTCTCCGCGAGTTCCGCACCAGCCGTCGTCAGCGCGGCTTGCCGCCGGTCATACTCCTCACGCGGCACATCGTCCCTGGCGACGAGTTTCTTCGCCCGATCGAATTCAAGCTGCGCCAGCGTCAGTGCGGCCTTGCTTTTGGTAACAGCGGCGACCCGGGCGTGCAGCAGCGCGACCTGGTTATCGACGTACTCCACGGCGTGTTGCAGGTCCCAGCGTCGGCTCATTGCCTCCGCTTCGATCGCGCGCGCCGCGGCGGTGGCTGCTTGCAGGTCTGCTTTCGCGGTGTCGACCGCTGCCTGCTTCTCGGAGACCACAACCCGATATGGCTCCTTGTCCAACTCGGCGAGGAGATCGCCCTTGTGCACACGATTGTTGTCATCCACCAGAACGCGGGAAATCTGCCCTGCCACGCGGGGCGCAACAAACGTGACGTGCCCATTCACGTACGCGTCGTCCGTGGAAACGGTGTTGAGCATCTCCTTGACCCAGGGAATGCCAAACACGAGGAGAACTGCCCCGACAGCAACGCCGACCGCAGCGAACAGAAGCTTTCGCTTTCGCGTCGCCTTTCGGGCCTCCCGTGGCACGGGGCCGGACTCCGGGGGGGTCGCGGATTTTGCGTCTTGGGCAGCCGCAGCATCTCCATTCGTTGCCGGTTGAGCATTGACAGGATCTGATCTGTTACTTTGCTCGGTCATGTCGGGCACCCGCTGCAACGAGACGAAACGGACAGCAACGCGAACGTCGAGGCCTTCCCGCGTCGCCTCCGTCCGTTCATGCTACCACGCGGCGGGAATGCGACCAGAATTTCGCGGCAAACAGGTCGCATCTAGCTAAGCCTCCGCGACGGCGTGCTAAGAAATTGCGTGCACCGCCTCCACAATATGTCTTGCCGAAATGCCGAAGGCGTCAACCAGCTCATCCGGCTTGCCCGAGTGCGGCATCTCCCGCACCGCGATAAGCCGCGACTTGGCAGGAGCGACGCTGGCCTGCGCGAGGGCGGACAGCACCGCCTCGCCTATTCCCCCTTCCGCCCAATGATCTTCCACGGTGATGAGCCGACCGCCTGTCGCGGCAATCTCCTTGGCGAGCTCCGTTCCGTCGATGGGTTTGACGCAATACAGGTCGATCACCCGCACGGCTGTGCCTTCTGCATAGCGAACCACGTCGGGAGCTTGTCCTGCTCTCACTTCTTGTCAGTCAACCGGACGCGGCTTGCGGAGAAACAGCACAAGCGGGCTCACGATCAGCATTGCGATCATCATGACCTCGAATTGGTCGATGACCCCGACGAAGGCCGCCTGCCCGGTGATCATGTCGTTGAGCCTGGCAAGACCCGGTTCGGCCATCGAACCCGCCACATGAGCGGCGGCGCGGTAGGGCGCGAGGTCCTTTGCGAGCGCTAAGTGCATGGCCTGAGTATTGTCGTAGAAGAAAGTCAGGACCAATGCGATGCCGATCGTGCTGCCATAGAGGCGCGACAGATTGAACAGCGCAGTCCCCTCCGGGCGGAATGTCGGATCGAGTGTGCTGAAGGCAGACTTGGTGAGCGCCGGCAGCAAGATGCCCAAACCGGCCCCTTGGATCACGCCCGCGACGATTACGGGCCGCCAGTCCATCAAGGGCGAATAGCTCGAGCATCCGCCAGTTGGCGTAGACGACGAGGGCCATTCCACCGGCCATGAGCAGCCGATTGTCGATTCGCGCCGGAACATATCCCGTCAGGATCAGCGCCCCCACCAGCGCGATGCTGCGCGGGATCGCCATGTAGCCGGTGGTGTCCGGCGGGTAGTTGAGTATTTCGTCCAGCATCGGCGATGTCAGCGCGATCGTCGGCAACAGGACGAAGCCGAACGCGAAGTACATGATCGCGGAAAGAACGAAGTTGCGATCCCTGAACAACGCCTTATCGAGGAAATGCGCCTTGGTGGTCAGGACGTGCACGACATAGAGGTAGAAACCCAGCACCGAGGCAGCCGCCTCCGCCCAGATCTCGGCCGAGTTGAACCACTCCATGCGCTCGCCGCGGTCGAGCACCATCTGCAAACCGACCGTGCCCAGCGAGAATGTCGTCAGGCCAAAGAAGTCGAAGGGCAGGATTCTGCTCGGCCCGCTTCTCCGGAAGCCAGAGCGCCATGGCCAGGAAGATGAACCCCGCCATTGGCAGGCTGACATAGAACATCGAGGGCCAGCCGTGATATTCACTGAGCCAGCCGCCGATGCTGGGACCGCTCAGGAGGCCAAGCAGCAGGGTTACCGCCGCCACCAGGTTTATGCGGGCGTGCCGCGCGGGCGGCAGCATATCGAGCAGGATCGCCAGCGACAGCGGAGCGAGGGTGCCGCTTGCGCCACCTTGGACGATGCGGGCAGCGATGAATTGCATCGGGGTCGTCGCACGCGTCGCGAGCACCAGGCCGAGCGCAAAGATGGCGATCGAGATCTGATAAATCGCCTTTCGGCCGTAGCGGCCCGCAAGCCAACGCGCCATCGTCATGGTGATGACGCTCGCCGTGATATACGAAGTAAATATCCAACCGACCTCGTCGTCGGCCATCGACAGCGAGCCTTCGATATGGAGCAAGGCCGCATTGGGCAGCGAGATGTTGACCGCCTGCATGTACGTCGCCATCAGCACCGCGACGATGATCGCGCGACGGCCTTCGGTTGCAGTGCTCGATGCGACTGTGGCGCTCATCTGCCCGCCTCCGTCGCGAGCGCGGCTTGCAGCGGATGGCGCCAGGTGCGGCGATAGCCGGTGTCAACCCGCGCGGTGACACTGACGCCCGAGAACAGCGGTCGGTTCGGATCGATCTCGTCAAGCTCGAGGCGTACCGGCAGACGCTGAACGACCTTGACCCAGTTGCCGGTCGCATTCTCCGGCGGCAGGACCGCGAAATCCGATCCGGTCCCAGGGCTCATGCTGACCACATGCGCTTTGAAGCTGCGATCCGGGTATAGCGTCGACGTCGATTGCGGCCTCTTGACCCGGACGCATGTGGGTCAGGCCGGTTTCGCGAAAATTCGCCTCGATCCAGATGCGTTGGCTCGACATCATCGAGAACACCGCGGCGCCGGGATTGACGAAGTCGCCGACTTGCAGATCGTCGACCCTTGTCACGATGCCGTCGTCCGGCGCCACCACCGTCGCGTACGACAGATCGAGCTGGGCCCGGTCGAGCTGAGCCTTGGCCGCGCGGACCGTCGGATGGCGATCGACCTCGATATTCGGATCACCGTCCAACGCGGCCACGGTGTTGGCGATCTGCTGGCCGATCGATGCGATGTGCTGACGGGCGACCTTGAGATCCTTGTCGGCTCGGTCATAGACCTCGCGCGGCGTCCAACCGTCAGTGACAAGCGCTTGCCGTCGCGCCATACTCACGCTGGTCGAAATCCGCGGTATCGCTCGCCGATTGGAGCTCAGCCAGTTGCTGGCGATAGCGTGGCCTTGAGCTCGTCGATCTGGAGGCGCGCGCTACTGAGCCGCGCCTCGGCCTGATCGATCGCAATCTGGTACGGCTCCGGATCGATTTGGAACAGGAGCTGGCCCCGCTGGACGCGCTGATTGTCAATCACCGCAATTTTGACCACCTGGCCGGCAACCCGGGCGTTGACCGATTCCTTGGCTGCGCGGACGAAGGCATCATTCGTCGAGACGTAAGGTTCCTCAGCGAGATAGTACGCCGTGCCGGCGGCCACCAGTATGACCGGAAAGAGGATCAACAGCGGTCGGCGTAACCGCTCCCGGAGTGTCTTCTTTGGCACTGCGGCGCGGCGGCTGGATGCGGGACCGTCGAACGTTCGGCTCAATCTGGCATCAACCTCGGCCAGGTGCGCCACATCGTCTTCGTGGAATGCGATGGCGGAACCCATCGAAGAGCCGGCTGGTGCGAGAGTGGATTGCATGGCGGGGCCTCATGACGATAAATTTTTCTATCGGGCTGCTCTGACCTAACATCCTGGCCCCAATGACGATTGTTCAATATCGGTCTCCTTTGGCATATCGTGCGGTCGGATCCCTCCCGCTCCGGCCCCCCACCCCGTCCCGGACGCCGGCCAACGATCGGAACCTCGTTGCACCCTGTGGCAGGGCGGGCTCCGCTAGCCTCCGCGAGACAATACCGAGCGCCGGGCGGGGCGGCTGCGGGGTGGTCCGGCGGTCAGCCCGGCTTGGAAGTCATCGAGGAGACGGATAGTGCGAAATAGGAAGGCATGGCGGGCCTCATAGTCGTTGAATTTTGAAGTGCGCCCCAACGGCACGTTTCACCGGTGGAGGGAGGATCCACCCAGGGAGTTGTCGATTGCTCTGGTAGCTGACGAGCGGTTTGTCGCGTGACCAACTGGATAGAGCCGCAGCAAAGCACCTCAACGTTCGTTTGTTGCGAGCACCGGGATTTCTGCCTGCACCCACTCATATTCCGCCAGGAATTTGATTTAATCCGTCGTATGGCGATACGAATAGATCCGATAAGCTATCAAATCCGGCACAGGGGGCGCCAGGGTGACGAAAGTTGAGCGGCCCACCTGATGGTCTGCGGTGATTAGGCGAAGTCCTCACTCCAACTCAAGCAGTCGTAACCTCGTCGGGGTATAGCTCAGCGAGGCGCTGGCATACGACACTTTCCACGCCTCAATAAGGTTTCTTATGGCATTCTGAGATGACTTCTTCGGGTAATCCCAGAATTCACTTTCAGTCAGCGTGTTTAATACATTGACAAGCGATCCATAAACGTATAATTCAACCGTCGAGGCTAGTGGGTGAGATCCAACTTTTGGGTCCGGCCAGTTTGGCGGACTTCGGCCAATTTGAATCAGTCTGACAGGCAACCAAGTGTCAGGGTCTACCCACCTGGGCTATGCTGATGGTTCGAGGTGTTCTCCGTGGCAAATTCCCGACTCTCGGCCTTTTTCCGTTCAAATTTTGGCGCGCTGGGAATCACCGTCGAGGGGATATCAAAGAGGATCGAGGCTCGCGCTCATGAGTGGGTTGGAGGTGAGAGCCGGACGGTGCTATAGTGGAGATGACGTCAGCGTCGCTGGCGCTCGGGACGGCTTGCGGATTGTGATGATAATCACATAAGATTTGTGTTCCGGGGCGGCTACGCCACACAAGCGGCGTGAGATGCTGTGATCGGCTGTACTAGGCAAGTTGCAATGAGCGTTGCGGGCCAAGGGCGGTATGAAGATGGTCTCGGCGAGAGATTACGTTCGAAGACGTATCGGCTTCTCACGGCTATCTGATGTGAACTGTCTGGTGATCTATCTGAACGTTATGGACCCCGAGCAAAGTTGCGGGTATTAGCCAGCGGGAATGGTCCGGAAATAGCGCTGTTAGAGGCAAGGAACTGCGGCAATAGTCGCGGAAGTTCGCGTACGCCGGGCGATTGGTCAGGTTCATTGCGAAAGTAGTCGCGATACCTGAGGCTGGAGGAGGAAATGTTGATCTGGCACAACAAATGTTGATCATGGCACAAACCATGGCGCAACATGTTGGTGGATTGCTGCCGCCGCCGGCCCGCGGCAACTATTTGTCCAACCGGTGACGACGTGGACAGCGCTATAGCCGCCGCAGCGTTGGCTGCGCTTGGGCATAGTTTGCGCCTTCAGATTTGGCGTGCGTTGATGCCTCACGGATCGCTTGGCCTTTCTGCCGGTTCTATCGCCGCACAGGTATCGGTCGCACCCTCTTCTTTATCGTTCCACCTACAGCAAATGATCCACGGCAGGGTCCTAGTGCAGCGCCGCTGCAGTCGGCAGATCATCTACGCAGTCAACTATGAGATCATGGACGCTTTATGCAAGTTTCTGGGCGGCGGCGACTTGATTCAACTTCCGTCTTCCTCGCTATCCGTCCGGCAAGCGGGCGACGTCTTCGGTGAGCGACAATGCTAGCGCCACCCTCTCGGGCTCGGGGATACTCGGACCCGCGCCGTCAGACCCGGGCCGTAGCAGCAATGCCAAAATGGCAGCTTTGGCTCGCAATTCGGGCAGATCGGCCGCCGCAGACTTCGCAAGTTTGCCCACGACCTCACGTAATTTCTCCAGCACGGACTCCAACTCCTGCCACAATTCCTCGCGCGCAAGATCGTCCGGGGGTAGGCTGGTCATGCGGCGGTCAATGTCTGCACGCCGGGCATCCAACAGCCTGAAGACTTCCGCGAGAGGAAGCCCCTCTGGAACGCCCCCGCTCGGATCAGGTCCATGAATTCCCATCAACCCCTCGCCGGCCATCTGAAGCTATTTGCGCGAACCCTATTCAAATAGGACGATGTCGCGTGCGGCTTCAACCTTCACGTCCCACGAAACGCTGCCACGGCCGGGCGACGGCACTCATTTGCGCGTTGACCTAAAGCTTGAGGCGATCCTCGATGAAGACAGGGTGGCCAGTGCGGCCATATTCAGTCCAACGAACCCTTGGCGTCTGAGCTCGGCGAGCGGAATGCCATCGCGCCTTCAGCAACAAACCGCCTCAAAGATCATGGCCTGTCCTCCATAGAGACGCTGGTGGGCGCTTAATCCGCCGAACCGTCGTGGTACGGGATCCGTATGCCCGCTGGTATAGGATAAGTGATATCAGCCCACATCGTTGACCCCAAAGATGATTGAAACGCCCGTGATGCCCTGGCGGTTCTACTGTTCGACTATATTTGAACAATAGGATGATCACTGAAATTTGCATAGTTACAATTTGACCTGGCTGTACCATATCTTCAGAATTTCAGCCAAAAATCAGATTATTAAAGACTAATGGTGTTTTCGCAGCAAAATATACCTACAAAGTCGACAAATGGTGCAATCAAGGTAGGTGTCCAAGCTGGGCCTGGCCAGAACCCCGGAGGTCCCTCGGTCTGCCACTCCCGTACCGGCGTGTCGCGCCCCGATCCGGTGCAGCTGAATCATGTTACGGGAACAGGGTTATGATGTCGCGCACCAAAGACAGGGAAAGAGCTTGAGCTAGGTCGTTTCCCGCCGGTCCGTTGGTCCGCAGCAACGTAGCAAGAATCTGCCCCTTATATCGAAGTTCGCCGGTGTCACTAACCGCTCGATCGATTAAGGCGACGATTATGGCGTCTTGCCGACCGAGAATGTCATCCAATCGCATCCACAAAATATCCGCCTCGGCAATTGAAGCAGCCGCCGAACGCGTGATCGCATGATATTGTGTATCCTCAAGGGACGCACTACTCGACGCTTGAACGCGTCGGTCCAGATCGACAAGCTCTGTCGCGAGCACTGCGTGTTCCGCACATAGCTCAGCGATGCTGACGCTCTCTACCATGTGTACTTGCCTGACTCTAAGCAAATCCCTTGTCCGATACAGGTTACTGGGCCGAGTGTCTCCAGTGCAATCAAATGGAACCGAAGCAACCCTTACTGCATTGCACACTCACGCTAAGGTGAACATTTCGATGATGCTCGGATACTCGAATTGTTCACTTCAAGGCGTCACTTAAGTTTAACTATCGAACTCAAGAACATCCCAAAGTTCTAAATTTACCGTAATTCAGCTCATAACAACAATCCTCCAACAGATCGCGCAACGGAATTGAGCAGTGGCATTAATTTAAGCCAATTCCGAGCGAAGTCATCTCAAAACCGGTCTGAGCCATCGCAGGATAGTGAGTGGCGGCCCCCGACCCGCCACGCTACTTACTGGCCCGGGAAGGACAACGTCATATTTCCAGGTGGAACATTGTCTTCCTCAGGGCGCGCTATGATAGAAAACATCGCTCCCTGTTACTAAACCTCAAATGGAGCAACAGACAATGAACGACCTCATCCAGCTGACTGACGCTGAGATTGCCGGGGTTTCTGGCGGTATCCTCAACCAAAGCATTAGCATCAACGCCACCCAGACCAACGAGCTACCGTGACCCAGACCGCCAACTCGACCAACAACGGGTCAGTCTGCGCGTCCTTGTCAGCCAACGGTGGCGGCGGCGGCCTCACCGGCGGCGCCGGGGGCGGCGGTGGCGCGACCGTAGCCGCGTCAGGCTCTTCGTCAAGCAATGCTTCGTTGCTGGTACAGCGGAACTCCATCTCAGCGAGCAACCGCCAATCTTTCCATCTCCGCTTCTGATAACCTGATGTTATGGCCGATCAGCTTTTGGGCTGATCGGCCATAACGCTTGCGTATCAGGAAAGGCGGTAACAAAGGGGGCTGGGCTGATGACTAGTCTCGTTGTCCTAACGGACTTCGAAGCCGCTCTTGTGGGTGGAGGAGCAATAACCCAGACGATCAGTGTAAGCGTACTACAGCAGGATACTTCAACCGTTTCATCGACTGCAATCGCCACGAACGCCGGCCACTTGTCAGCGACGGTCGCAGGAACTAGGGTGATCCCGACTGTCGTTGGTGCAGCGTCCCGCAATGCCGCCGTGGTGTTGGCGGCCAACGAGGTTAAACTGCTGAACAGCCTTCGTCTTGGTCTACTATTAAGGCTTTAGTGAATGGCCGATAGTCCATCATAAGCGAGGGGCCAAGGGTCTCCCCGATCCAACAGTTGGGGAGCCCGCTGCTGACCCTATGCAACAACGGCGTGCTGACTGCGGCTAGAAGTAGGACAGGCTTTCTGACCGCTGCAGTAAACGCGCGAGTGTCCGAGGTATAGAGTGACGAGCGAACGCGCGATAAAACCGCTGTTCCGGCGGGAAGCCATTGAATTCCAACAAACTCAAAGGCAGTGGGGTGAAGTCGTGCTATTGCAGCCGATCTCCACCAAACTTCTGACGTGGTTTCTGGCGACTTCGGTAGCAGCCGTAATTGTCCTCTTGGCCTTCGTTGAGTACGCGCAGAAGGATACCGCGATTGGCTATCTGTCCCCCTCGGCTGGCACCGCTCAAGTCTCCGCTCCTTCACAGGGCGTCATTCGCGAGATATTTGTCAAGCAGGATGAGCAGGTTACCCAAGGTCAACCGCTCTTTCGGGTTGCCACCGACCAGCTTACAGGGGGCGGGGACGATGTTAACCAAGTAGCGCTCGGCATCTTGATGTCCCAGAAGGCCAGGGTCTCGCAGCAGGTCGCCGCTGAACAGAAGCGTTTGGACGCTGAGCAGCAACGGCTGAATGCATCACTGGGCAGTCTCTCAAACGAAATGACACTGCTCGACAGTCAGATTTCAATGCAGGACCAGCGAATCAAGCTCGGTCAGACGCTCCTCAAGGCGGCGACGTCACTTGCGGCCAAGGGCCTGGTCTCAGAGCCTGAGCGGGGGCACAGAGAACAGGCCTTGCTTGAAGATACGCAGAGGCTGGCGTCCTTAGCCCAGCAGCAAGTCTCATTGCGAAACAAAATGGATGAGACGAAATCGTCGCTCGATCAACTTCCTACCGTGATGACGACGCAGCTGCAACCCATGCTGGGCGAATTGTCATCTCTCGAGCAGCGTATCGCTGAGATCAAAGGCCGGCAGGGCTATCTGGTGCGTGCACCGATTCCGGGCAGAGTTTCGTTGGTTCAGGTCAACGTCGGACAGTTGGCGGAGCCGCACCGCATGAGTATGGAGATCGTGCCCTCGAATGCCAACCTGCAGGCAGTCCTGTTCGTCCCAGCGCGCGCGGCAGGGCTGATTGAGGTAGGGCAACGTGTGCGCTTGCTCTACGACGCGTTTCCATACCAAAAATACGGAACACACGGCGGTCGCATCATTGGCGTCTCCCATACCGCTCTCACGAGCGCCGACTTGTCTGGCCCAATTTCGTTGAAGGAGCCAGCGTACAAAGTCGTGGTGGCACTCGACGAAACCGCAATCAAGACTCACGACAAAAGGACAATCACTCTGCAGCCCGACACGTTGCTGCATGCTGACATCATCCTGGAGCAGCGTACGATCATGAGCTGGATCCTTCAACCTCTACTGAGCGCCAGGATATAGGTCATGCTTGAGGGCGCCCTGAACTTTAGCGGTCGACGTCGTTTGCCGGTCTACCTGCAAGCCGAGACGGCTGAATGCGGGCTTGCTTGCCTCGCCATGATCGCCTCGTACCATCGCCACAGGCTCGACCTCAATACCCTGCGCCGGCGCTTTCCCGTGTCCATGAAGGGGGTCACGCTTAAGGCACTCATGCAAATTGCTGAGCAGCTTGATCTGGCGTGCCGGCCACTTAAGTTCGACTTCGACAATATTCGGCAGCTACGTCTTCCGGCCATTGTGCACTGGGACTTAAACCATTTCGTCGTGTTAAGGGCCGTCACTTCCAAGGGCGTTCTGGTTCACGACCCGGCTGTCGGCGAAAAATTCTTCCCAATGCCAGAGGCGTCGCGGCACCTGACTGGTGTCGCGGTCGAAATCACCCCGACCGATGCCTTTAGGCGCGCGGATAAATCGCAGGAAAAGACGGAGCGGCTGTCTCTGTCGGCGTTTTGGGGACATATTCAAGGTCTCGGCCCGGCTCTGCTGCAGATCCTTGTCCTTTCGGTGATCCTGGAGCTCTTCGTAATCGCTAGCCCCTATTACATGCAGCTGGCGATCGATGAGGTAATCGCGCGCGGCGACGCCAATTTGCTGACCGCACTCGCGTTCGGCTTCGCGCTTCTGACAGTCATCGGCGTCGTTACCACGGCCCTGCGCAGTGTCATCTTGCTCTTCGTCCAAAATACGCTATCCCTCCAAATGGGAGCCCGGCTATTCCATCATTTGCTGCGACTGCCACTTGACTTTTTCGAGAAGCGCCACATTGGCGACATTCTCTCACGCTTCGGCTCTCTCGGCCCGATCCGTAGCTTGCTCTCTGAAGGGTTAGTGGCTGCGATTATAGACGGGGCGATGGCCTTGGTCACGCTGGCGATGATCTTTTTCTACAGCGCGACATTAGCCGTGGTTGTTATTATCGCGTTAAGCCTCTACATCATGCTGCGCGTGGCCCTGTTCCGGACTTTTTGGTTGCGTAGTCAGGCTGTTATCCAGACCGGCGCAAAGGAGAATTCCACTTTTATAGAGACTGTCCGCGCCATACAAAGCTTGAAAATTTTCAATCGGGAGAGCGAGCGAGAGACCCAGTGGCTAAATCGGTATGCAGACTCAATCAATGCTGGTATCCGCATCGGCCGGACCCGCATCGCGTTTAAAACGGCAAACGACGCTATTTTCAGCCTGGAGAATATCATCACCGTTTATCTCGCAGCCCGCCTTGCCCTGGCGAACGAGCTGACCGTCGGTATGATCTTCGCCTTTATGGCGTTCAAGCACCAGTTCACCGACAAGGCGGTGATGCTGGTGGAGAAGGCACTGGAGTTGCGAATACTTAACCTGCATTTGGAGCGTATCTCCGACATTGCACTTAGCCCATTGGAACGTGGACACGATCGGCCACCGGACGAAGGCCGACGCGTTCAAGGCAAGATTGAGCTACGCAATGTATGCTTCCGGTATTCGGAGACTGACCCCTATATCTTAGAAGATATCAATATGTCGATCGACGCTGGCCGATTCGTTACCATCATGGGTCCTTCCGGTGGTGGCAAGACGACGCTGATCAAGATCATGCTCGGATTGTTGGAGCCGACCAGTGGAGAAGTGCTGATCGACGGCATTCCCATGAACACCCTCGGTGTACGCGCTTATCGTGAGAATGTCGGCGCGGTGATGCAGGACGATCAGTTACTATCGGGCACTATCTCCGACAATATCTGTTTTTTTGACGCCAATTTTGATCACCAGCGGATGGTTGAATGCGCTCGGATGGCTGGGGTGGATGACGAGATTATGGATATGCCGATGGGTTACGGCAGCTTGATAGGTGACATGGGCAGCTCGCTTTCAGGCGGCCAGAAACAACGGGTGCTACTGGCGCGGGCGCTCTATCGGCTACCCAAAATTCTCGTTCTGGACGAAGGAACGGCTCATCTCGATATCGATAAAGAGAAGGAAATCAATGAGCGTCTTCGGGCGCTGCCAATGACGCGGATTAGCGTCGCGCATCGTGCGGAAATCGCGGGCGGCGCTGATGCCATACTGCGGATCGGACATGCCCGCGAGGCATCCCTGAGATAAACGCGCGGTCGTCGGCAACGTACAAGAAAGGGGCGGTAAGATAGGCAAGTCAAGCAGCAGCCCCCTACTCTGGGGAGAACGCCAGCTTCTCTGGAGACCTTAATATATGCTGGCGAAGATCAGGCCAATATGGCCAGATATGTCGACGGAGTTAATGCTATGAACAGTCTGATTGAACTGCGGGAACATGAGGTCCAGATGGTTGCCGGAGGCGGAATTGTCGGGAATATCGCCGTGCAGACTAATGTCAGCGTGACCCCCCAAGTCGCGATCGGTCTCGCGGTCCTCTCGCCGCACTCTTACGTGAGTGCCCATAATAACTCCCTTACCATTCAGTGGAATCTGGCCTTTTCCGTTTGATCTGGAGTGGGGTAAGGTGAGGCCTTACCCCACTCCCCAATGCGGCGATCCTCATCCCGCAGCGCAGGAAGGTTGCCATGAAAAGCGGTTCTAGCTCCTCGTCTTGGTCCGGATCATCGGTTCACATCACCAACACCGCGAGCAGCCAGGTCTCAGCAAGCTCGTCGGCGCGCGCTGGCGGAGGCGCTGGATATTCACATGGTACGACGAAGGTCATTGTAGACGCCGTGACGCTGGAAGCTAGCTACGCCTTGCAGTCCGGTCTCTTGAAAGTCGAACTTGAGGCATTTGATAGCGCCGATCCCAACGCCACGCGGATTCGCGACACCCTGCTTCTCGAGCCCAGAGAGTGCCGAACCATCTCCGTACACCGCGGGCTTGGCCGCTCGCCGCGCTGTTTCACGATCACCCGCGTCGGCGATGGATTACAGGTATCAGCGAACGGCACCTAACACCCACTATCATTGGAGCGCGAGTCACAGCCAAGGCGCAAACTTTGCCGACCGACCTCGGTCGCCTAAGCTGCCGGCGTCGATTTCGGCGGAGACGCACTGACCAAGCCCTTCAAGCTGCTTCTCTCATCTGTTGAGCGTCCGCGGGCCGCTGACGAACGGATTGCCCGCGAACATAGAATCGCAGCAGGACTGTCGGCTGCGCGCGTAATGCCGATCCGTTTGCCCTGCCCGATTTCCTCCGTCGCCTGACCGTCAGATCCGAGCCACAGCGGGCCGGCCTGACAAAGGTCGATCCCGTCCAGCCGGCGATCAATGTCCAGGGCCGCGCACAGCCGTCCCGGGCCCCGCGCCAAATCTCGCACCCGCTCGGTGCCGCGATTTCGCTGCATGATGCCGATGCCATCGGTTGGCTCGATCGCCCTGATCAAGACACCCGCACCCACACCGGGCGTCTCGCTCGAGACGTTCAGCATAAACGAGGTGCCATACGCGAGATAGACATATGCATGCCCGCGCTCAAGGAACAGCGCCCGATTACGCGGGGTGATGCCGCGATAGGCGTGGCCCGCGAGGTCGCCGATGGCATATGCCTCGGTCTCGACGATGCGGCCGCCTACCACGCCTTCGGCCAGTGTCCGCACGAGCATTTTGCCGCTGAGAAAACGCGCGAGCTGAGCCGTATCGACGGGCATCTCTGCTCGGTCCAGCACGCGCGGGCACACCACTGTCGCGCCGGTTCATTGCATTCGTTCAACCAAGTGCGCGCGCGAAGGTCCGGGCTCGAACGGGTCGCCAAAGTATTGAGTCTCGTGGGCCACCTTGCCATCCAGGAACTCCATGACGCTCACCGTATAGGACGGACGCCCGTCATAAGTCAGGATAAATTCCGTGACCCACAGGTTGCCCGTGCCGATGATGCGGCGCACCGTAAAGCGCTTGAAGTTCGGCTGCACGGTGCGAGAGGCCTGGATGTTGTGCCGCCCCCTGATGCGCTCGCCCGATTGCGGGTACTCGAGCACCGCGTCCTCTCGGTATATGTCGTGCTCAACATCGAATTCATTTGCGTCCGAGGCGGCCCAGTGGCGATTGAGTGCCTCTCGAATCTCATTCTCAGCCATCCTGCTACTCCCGTTCCTGATCATTGAGGCCCTGCCGTATCGGGCCATCGCACGTTGATCGCCCACACGAACCATGTCGGCTTTTCATGTCTCCCTTCGCCGGGGCACGGCCGAGCCGACCTTTGGAGGGTAGCAGCAAACTAAGGGTGGGTCTTGCATCAGTCGCGCTCAATTTGCAGGCGACAGTCTGACCTCTTCGAGATCCAACTCTTGTTCGAGCGCATTCAAGGCGTCGTCCCCAATGTCACCTGAGCGGTGCATACGCAGCAGCTCCGCCCGAGCGGCCGTAAGTGCCTCGCGACGGAGCGAGCGTCGCGCGACGATTTCCGCATGCACAGCGGCATCGTCCGTTTTCACGCGGTTCAACCAGCCGGTGCGGTCGCGATACTCGCGCACCATGTCCTCTGCGATCGCGCCATACAAGGGATCAGTTGCACGCTCCTCGACAACACGTAACGCAGCCGCGGCAATCGCGGCGCGTGGTTCCGCATGTTCTTGAACAGCGTTGTCGTTTACTGAAGTGCTGAGCCCCAGGGCCTGGATCAGGATGCCAAGCGAGCCCCCTTGGATCAGTAATGTCACTAGAATGACTGTAAAGGTGATAAGCAAGATAGGATCACGGTCAGGGAAATCGATCGGCAATGCCAAGGCGGCGGCGAGACTGACGGCACCGCGCATTCCTGCCCAGCCGATCACGGTTGGCACTGACGGCGGCGGACGCGGTTCCGTGCGACGGATTGCGGGAACAAGCAGGCGAGACAGGTAGGTGGCGGGGAAAACCCAGACCATCCGAGCGGCTATGACCGCGAAGGAGATCAGCAGCGCCAACGGCAGTAAAGTGGTCGCCGTGTGCGCATCGAACTCGACCGAGAGCCCACGCAATGAAAGTCCGACGAGTATGAAAAGCAGCGCCTCCAGCACGAACACCGCAACCCTCCAAGCGGCTTTCGCCTGCAGCCGCGTGCTCGCCGAGAAGGTTTCGTGTTGATACCATCCCATCAGTAGTCCGCACGTCGTCGTGGCAAGTACGCCGGAGACCCCAACGGATTCAGCCGTTAGATAGCTCGCCCACGCGACAAGGAAGCTGGCCGCGATCTCCAGGTTGGTATCACCCAATCGACGGAACACGGCGATGTAGCCGTAGCCCCACGCGCCGCCGGCCATGACGCCCCCTACCAATAGCCACACGAAGCTGGCTGCTGCATGAGGCAGACTGAACTGGCCGGTTAGCGCGGCGACCATCGCAACCCGATAGAGCACGAGGCCGGATGCATCGTTCACCAGGCTCTCGCCCTCCAGGATCGTCACGAGACGTTGCGGAATCCGAAAGCGTCCAAGCACCGCCGTGGTGACCGCCGTGTCGGTCGGTGAGATGATAGCGCCCAAGGTGAAAGCCGAGGCCCAGGACATTTCGGGCAGCAGAAACTTGGCCAGCCAACCGACTACGAACGCAGTAAAGAACACCAGGCCAATCGAAAGCAGCAAGATCGGGCGAAGATTGGCGCGAAACGCGCGCCACACAGTAAAGAAGGCACTCGAGTGTACCAATGGAGGCAGGAAGACCGCCATGTACAAATCGGGATCGAAATCCGGGACACGCAGGCCCGGTGCGACCGCCAACAGGATGCCACCGAGGACGAAAGCAACGGCCGGAGGCGTGCGCAAGCGGCGCGCGACCAAGGCGAGCAGCACCGCTGCGGTGAGTAGCAAAAGCATAATTTGAAAGGTGGCGATGGGGGTCATACCACCTCAGTGCGGGGGTGAACGATCTGTGTCGTATTCCCGCGTTAACCAAGCGTGTCCGTCAAGCCGCCGCGCGCGGTAGCGATCTCCCGGGCGTTGGCATCCTTGCCGATCTGCCGTTGCCGCCACGGCGCCCATCAAACCGAGAGATAGACCATAGTCAGCTGGCCTAGTACCGCGTTTCCGGGAAACCTAGCAATCTGGCGCCTCACCATCCGGTGTTAGCTTCCGACGAGTTAGTGGCTGAAGTTGACCGAAGGGAGACTGTCAGCTTTGGGCATTCTGCACGCTGGAACGGACATTAGCGGCCGCGGGGGCGCATGGTGGCTTTTCGACCAAAGCTGTGTGACAACCCCTCCGACCCGATTGACACCGACCATACCTCCTGGCCGTACTAAGCGGCTCAGCGGGGAACGCCCAGATGATCCAGTGGCCTGGAGCCGGCGAATGGCTGTTCTCGGTGAAAACTTTCATCGCTGCGATGCTCGCGGTTTATATCGCGCTCGCTATCGGCCTTGACCGCCCATACTGGGCGATGGCGACGGTCTACATCGTTTCCCAACCGCTGACGGGCGCCCTGCGCTCCAAGGCTCTTTATCGCCTGCTGGGGACGATCATCGGTGCCGCGGCGACCATTGTGCTGGTCCCGAACCTGGTTGACGCGCCCGAACTGCTGTGCGCCGCGCTCGCGCTGTGGACCGGGTTTTGCCTCTACATCGCGCAGCTCGACCGCACGCCGCGCAGCTACGTCTTCCTGCTTGCCGGCTATACGGCCGCATTCATCGGCTTTCCTACCGTCACCGCGCCCGAGACAATCTGGGATGTTGCCGTCTCACGCGTCGAGGAAATCTGGCTCGGGATTATCTGCGCCAGTGTGGTCGGAGCAGTCGCGTTTCCGCGTGCTTTGGGGCCGCTCCTCGGCAGCCGCATCCTCGCCTGGGTCGGCAGTGCGAGCTCATGGGCGGAGGAAGCTCTTACCAACACCGAGGTTTCCGTCGACCGTGCCGCTCGGCTACGGCTGGCGGCGGACGCCGTCGAGCTTCGCATGCTCGCCACGCACCTCGCGTATGATACCTCCAAAATGCAAGGAGCCACGCGGTGGGTCAGCGAAGTGCAGCGGCGCATGGTGTTGTTGCTTCCGCTGTTGTCCTCCATCGCGGATCGCGTACGCGCTCTATGCGAGGGAGGCGGGATGACGCCAGCGCTGGACAGGCTGTTGGCAGACCTGCGTGTCTGGGTCCGCGCCACCGATGTGCCGCCCCCTCGCAGCGAGGCCGGACGGCTTCGCGAGGCCATCGCAGGCCTGGAAGCCGAAAACGACCTACGCGCCGGATGGAATGCCATCATACGCGACAGCCTGCTCCTGCGCCTCCGCGAACTGGTGGATATCCGGCAGGACATGCGAGACCTGCGATCGCACATCGAAGCGGGAGGCGGCGTTCTAACCACACCGCTGGCCGTGCATATCGAGCGGCGGGAGCAGTTTCATGTTGACCATCGTCTCGCCTTGCTCTCGGCTTTCGCTGCCGCGCTCACGATCCTGCTGCTCTGCACCTTCTGGATCGAGACAGGCTGGCAGGCCGGCGGAGGCGCGGCACAGATCGCGGCAGCCGCATGCAGCCTCTTCGCCGCGCTGGACGATCCGACACCCATGCTCAAAAAATTCCTGATTGCCGCTGTTCTGTCCATCGGGGCGGTCGGCGTCGGCCTATTCGCCATCTTGCCGCAGGTGGGCGACTTTGAGATGCTCACGCTCGCCTTGGGCGCCTTCTTCGTGCCGGTCGGCGTCCTGATGGCGATCCCGGCCACGCAGTTTTTCGCCACCGGGCTCGGGTTCATAACCGCGACGCTGCTGAGCTTGCAAAGCACCTACGCAGCCGATTTCGTGTCCTACGCTGACGGTAGCTTAGCCGCTCTTCTCGGCGTCGCAGGGGCCGTGGTCATAACCGCGCTGGTCCGCTCCGTCGGGGCGGAATGGAGTGCGCGTCGCCTGATGCGGGCAGGCTGGCGAGACCTGGCGAAGATTCCAGCGAGGAGAACCCCGCAAGATCGTCTGGTCCTGGCGGAGCTGCTGCTGGATCGGATCGGCTTGCTTGTGCCACGGCTTGCGGCGGTTGGTGCAGGCAATGATCTGGCTGCTTCGGATGCGCTGGCGGATGTCAGGGTTGGCATCAACATGACTGAGCTGCAGGTCGACCGCGAAGGCATGCCGCCGACGTTGCGCGCAGCGCTCGATCGCGTGCTCTCGGGCGCGGCCCAGCACTTCGCCCAGCAGGCGGATCTGGGCAGCGTTCAGCCACCATCGATCGAGCTGTTGAATGACCTCGACCGTGCGTTGGATGCTGCAATTGCCATACCGTGCTCCCGCACGCGCCTAGTGCTCCGAGACCTGGTGGGTATTCGGCGCGGCCTATTCAACGACGCTCCGCCCTATCGGCCATTGCCGCCTCCGGAGGAGACGACGGACCTTCCTTCAACCGTGAGGCATGCTGCGTGATCGGCGAATTCGACATCTACGGCGTGTTCGTACCCGCTCTTCTGGTATGGGCGCTGGTCGCCCTGTCGCTGACGGGTGTCCTGCGAAAAGTCCTTGCTTGGGTGGGCTTCTACCGCCTGGTCTGGCACCGCCCCCTCGTCGACCTTTCATTGCTGGTCATCGTTCTTACCATTGTGACGAATGTCCTTTCGTACTGGATCCAGTTATGAGATCCCTGTTCCGTCGGCTGACACCTAGTTTCGGACGCGCCCTTCTGACACTGGTGATCGTTGCGGTCGCGATTGTCGCCGGGCGAAGCTTATGGGTCTACTACGAGCAATCGCCTTGGACCCGCGACGGGCGCATACGTGCCGATGTCGTGACGATTGCGCCGGATGTGTCTGGGCTGACCAGCGAGGTCCTGGTCCACGACAATCAGCCAGTCAAGCGCGGGGATGTCTTGTTTCGCATTGATGCGGCGCGGTTCGAGCTGGCCCTGGCGCAGGCAGATGCACAAGCCGCCAACCGGAAAGCCCAGATGGAGGAAGCGGAGCGGGAGACAGAACGGACCCAAAAATTGAATGCACTGTCCGTATCGCAGGAGCAACAGCAAAGCCGCCAGGCCACGGCCGACGAGGCGTCAGCGGCTTACCGCCAGGCACTGGCGGACCGAGCCGTGGCACAACTGAACCTGAAGCGCTCGGAAGTGACCAGTCCGGTTGACGGCACGGTTACCAATGTGAACCTTGAGCCTGGCGATTATGTGGCCGCCGGTAAAGGCGTTATGGCGCTAGTGGACCGCGCCACACTTCGTGTCGAAGGTTATTTTGAGGAAACAAAATTGCCAAAGATCCATGTGGGCGACCCGGTCCGGGTTCGCTTGATGGGGGAATCCGAGCTGTTGACCGGACATGTCGAAAGCATCTCGGCGGGTATCGCCGATCGCGAGCGGAGTGACAGCCCCGACCTGCTGGCCAACATCAATCCGACATTCACATGGGTTCGCCTGGCACAACGTGTTCCCGTTCGGGTGAAGCTCGAGGCGGTGCCGCCCGCGGTTCAGCTGGTGCTTGGCCGAACTGCAACCGTGTACGTCGGACAGAAGGCAAATTAGAAGTGCCCCACAGCGGAACCATTCGCTTGCGCCTCGCTCAAAACGTCCCTCAGTTTCTTCCGCATGATGGGCTCCTCCTCAAAGCTGAGTTGACGGTCGTTTTTGCTGTCTTCCCCGATTTCGCTCGGTCACTCCAACGCCATGCGCACAAGGAGATCTCCCGCGCGATGTGGCATCCGGGGCACCTCGGGTCAAGGCACGCTTCTCCTCCCCGCATTCCGCTTCCAGGACGGCACTGTCGCATTGGCGCCCGGTCGGGGCTGCCGGCAATATCACTCCCTTGGAGAGGCTTGGCACATGCTTCAGATTCGAAGCTGCAGCGAGCCAAGCGCGGCGCGCCTGGCGGATGAGCGGGAGCTGATCCGCGCCCGCGCGCACCAGAGGAGCAGGATCATCGCGGGATCAAGGACCGATACCGACCCATGCGCGGCTTCAAGAGCATCACCTCGGCGGCGCGATTTTGCCGTGCCTTCGACGAGGTCCGGGGTTTCCTCCACCTCCGATCCTTCCATCGCCAGCCTCCCCACCGATCGCCGACGACTGCGCCACCTCCACCGCACCGCCACCGTCCTGATGATCCTTCAAGCCGCATGACCCCGGTCGTACACGCCAACCCGACGATCCCCCGATCGCCTGGCGCCAGACCTGACGCAACCGGAGGGACCCGTCCTGGCGCGAGCACTGACAGAACCCACTGACAGAGCTATGATGAGCTATCAGCCAGCAGCAGCGTCGACATCTCGTCGGCTGGTTCACCGTCGTGTGGCAAGTCGTCACGATACGGACAACGTCAAGGAGAGAACCATCGTGGAGAGACGTGATGTATTGGCTGCCACCGCGGCTCTCTCGGCGGGATTGTTCGCCGCTCGGGCGGCAACGGCCGATGCCGTCAGTCAGGGCGACGTCGCTGCGGCTCTGGCCCAATTCCGGAAGTCGATTCCCAGCAACTTCGATCATGACTACGTTGAGCACGCGCTCATTCCATTTTTCCTCACCAGCGTCTTTCTGGATGATCGGCCCGTGTTCCCGATGATCGGCCCGACCTTATCCAAGGAAAATGCGTTTCCTGCAGAATTTCTCGGACTGATGTACGCGGGCTGGAAACCGTCCCGCGAGGAGGGCATCACCGTCTTCCTGCAAGGGCTTGAGCATCGCGGTGAGAACAATCTGCGCAAGCGCATCTACATGACGGCCGTCACCAAGGATCTCTATCTGCCGATGTACCGCGACAAGGTGGTCGGTTTCCTTGACGAGCTGCTCGATCAGAAGAGCGCCGGTAAGCCGTTCATGCGACATTACCTAGACTACTTCTTTGATATCTATTGGGACCTTCATCTCGGCGTAAAGGGAAAGGATGTTCCAGCCGAGATTCGAGAAGTCGGCGAAAGCTTCCTCACGGTGCTGGCCTACCTGAACCCGATGCAGCAGCTCGTTTACGAGAACTACATGGCGGTCCGAGGGCGCCTAGATCTGCTCCGGGGGTGGATCAATGCGCGCGTGGATGACGTCGCTACCGGACGGGTCGCCAATCCAGAAAGGACCTTTGTTCACTACTGGCTCAAGAACGCCGGCGACGGCGAGCATTTCGGCAAGCAGGACATTGTGTTCGAGTGCTTCCACAACTTCGTGGCGCTGAGCCAATGGGGGGCGACGATGCACGCGATCATGACACGATTGACCGCGGATGGCGGCGACCCGGACATGCGCTCCTGGTTCGCCAAGACGATGACCGGAGATTACGACAACGCAAACAATACGCCGTACACCGCGCTCGAACTGTACGTCATGGAGGTTCTCCGCACGATCTCGACGAACCCCGGCAGCATCTCGACGTTGTCCGACACACGAGCGTCGATCTATGGTCCGTCGCCGTTCGAGTCGCTTGGATTGCCTTACGAGCGGCATAGCTACATCACTACCCCACACCCCACGACCAACCGTGACCCGACACAATGGAACGACCCGCTCGCCTTCAATCCCGAACGCTACCGCAGTGTGCCGACCAGCGCCGAGATCGACGAGAGCAAGTGCCGCGAGCTTGGTCTGGCCCGGTGCCCGTTCGACCGCACGAGCTTCGAAGTCGCCGACGGCCGCCGCGCGAGTATGGTCAATAGTGGGTTCGGGACCGTTTTCGGGGTCGTGGACGGCAAGCCGTTGCCGGTCTGCGACCACGCGGGATTCGCCGCGTTCGGCTTCGGCTACCGGCGCTGCGCGGGCGAGCCGCTCACGATCCAGGTGTTCGCCGAGTTCCTCCGAAAGGTCTGGAACGACAAGATCGAATTTAAGAAGCTCGGCCTGCCCAAACCCGGGCGGGTCCCGGTCGGACCGTCTTCCGTGATCGACGACGATATTACCTTCGGCCGGCCCGCGTGAACGGCAGCTGTAACGGTCGCGCCGTACTGTAGGCGCGGCCGGCCAGAACACGAGCGTCAACTGGGTGCGGAGCTGCCAAGGCGATCCGAACTGTGGTCGGAGGACGTTGAAATATGCGCCGACAAGCATATTCACCGGTAGCTTGACGCCGACCAGAACAAGGTTTCCGACTTGTGGCCCCGCGTAGGGTTTTGGGTTGCGCGTCGCGCAGCACCGAGCGCACCCGCTCGGGAATTTCTCATGCAGCGATCTTGGGAGGCGTGGCGCGGACCGTGCGGACCGTATGGATCAGCGTTGTTTCGTCTGACGGGATCGTTCCTGGCCGGGTTACGGAGGCGGCAGCAGCGTCGGAGCACCAGCATACGTGCCGGGATGCCGCACATGGTAAAATGTGGGATCGAGCCAAGCGCGCACCGGGTTTGCGGGACCGCCGAATGGCGTCACCTGCGCTGGCGCGTTCGGACTCGACTTCAGATATTCGACGATCGCCCAGCGCTCGTTGTCGGAGAGCAGCCGGCCGATGATCCCCTGCCCGCTCCCATTCTCGAACGAGTGGCCAGCGTTGGAATTGCCGAGCAGCGTCGTGTCAAACAGGAAACCTCCACTCTTGGCTGAAGTGTCGACGCCGACGCGCAAGGGATCGAACTCCCGGCCGAGATAGAACTGCTTGGATCGCTGCGAGGCCGGCAGCAGCAATTCGTAGAGGTTGGGCACCGACCCGTTATGCAGATATGGCGCGTTAGCCCACATACCTTCGGCGGGGTTGGCCTTGTAGGCGGGCACGGCGGGCGCGGGCGGCTGCGGGTCGGGGAAGAACTGGCCAAAGCCGTGAGCGCTAAGCCGCTCCTCCGCCGTCAGATTCAGCGCATCGAGCTTCTTCGGGAAGAATACCGTGCGAAGCACGCCGAACAGGTCGCCGGCAGGTGCCAGCGCAGCGCCCTGCTGGGCACCGGCAGGAATTGGCCGAGGGCGCCAGTACGGAAGGCCGGGGTCGAGCCGAACTGGGGGTTACCGAACTGCGTAGGATCGGTGCCGATCACGCTCTCGCCCACGATCGCGTTTTCGATGAACCGTTTGCCTTCCGCGCGCGCCTCACTCCAGCGATGCGGCCAAGTCGAGTGGCATTCGCCGCAGTTTTGCGCAAACAACTCCTTGCCCGAAGCGGCTTTGGCGCGGTCGATCGGCCCTAGCACGTCCTCCGGCCAGGCTGGCGGGCCGACCTTTCGCAGCAACTCCTCAAGCCGAACCAGGCCGGGGAAGTCGATCGTGCTCTCGAACAGCCCCTGGTCGACGCTCGGTGAGCGGAAGTCGGATTTGACGAACACCCCGATCGCCTCGCCGGCGTTGCGCAGGACCGGATCCGGCAAAGTGCCGCTCCATTGGGCCCACGCGGATTGCGGCAGGTTCCAGGCGAACGAATATTTCACCGGCGCGATGCCGGGCCGCCAGTTCTCTGGCAGTCCAAGTTGGTTGGCCATCACCTGGTTGTGGATCAGCGCCAGCGCATCGACGCGCCCCGGCCCGACCACCGTCGGCACAAGCGCGGTGCGGGTCCGGTAAATGTGGACGCTGTCCGCATCGTCCTGGAGCTGCTGGCGCAAGCCCTCCCGGTCTGCTGCCGTCGTCCTGCCGAGCCGGGTGGCCATGCGGTCGAACTTGGCGGGATCGTTGGTCGTGGCCTGCAAAGCATCGTCCAGCCCTTTAATGAAGGCGTGCAAGTCGAGCTTCGCGTTGTCGCCGGCCGCAACGCGGATGCTGATGCCGTTGAATTCGAGCTGGCCGTTGTGACAGGCGGCGCAGGTTAGCCCCGCCCACTCGCCCTTCCAGCGACCCCCGGCGACCTCCGCCTTGGCGATTCCAATCGGGAGAGCATCCGGATTGTAGCGCGGATCGGCCGGCCCGGGAACGAAGCCGTAGCGGGTCATATTTTCGTCGACGCGGAACAGCGCCTGGTTCTGGGGCTGTTCGAGATTGAGGAAGATGTCGTAGCGAAGCGCCGCCGATCCCTGCGAGGTGTAGTAGTACGCCAGTCGATCGTCTTGCGACCAGTTCTGGTCGAGAAAACGGATGCCATTCGTTTGGTGGTCGGGGGACTGTGCGATGACATACCCTGTTGCCAGCGAGAGAGCGGCGGCAACGCCGACGATCAGGCGCGCAATTCGGTTCACGATTTCCCCCGCCGTCCGGTTCTCGTATGCTGACACTACCCTATTGTGTGGCCTGAAGCCACCCCTGGGCCGCGCCGGCTTCGGGATCACCGCAAACGGGTGGGAAACGCCGCCAAAACCACGTAAGCAACCGGCTCCCCTCCGAGACGGAGTCCCATTGGCCAAGCCCGCCTCCCGCTTCGTCTGTCAGTCTTGCGGCGCGGTCACCCTGAAATGGGCTGGCCGCTGCGAAACCTGCGGCGAATGGAACACTGTCGAGGAAGAAGCCGTCATCGCCCGCCCCGGCTCCGCCGCCAAGGCGCCGGTTGGCCGGAGTGTCGCCTTCGTCGGCCTCGCCGGCAGCGCCGAACCTCCACCCCGCGCGCCCATCGGCATCGCCGAACTCGATCGCGTACTAGGTGGCGGCCTTGTTCCTGCCTCGGTCGTCCTGGTCGGGGGCGACCCCGGTATCGGCAAATCCACCCTGTTGCTGCAGGCCGCCGCCCGCCTCGCCCGCTCCGGCCGCCGCGTTCTCTACGTCACGGGGGAAGAATCCATCGATCAGATCCGCCTTCGTGCCCGCCGCCTCGGTGTCGCCGACTCATCCATCGAACTGGCCGCCGCGATCAATGTCCGCGACATCGCCGCCAGCCTCGAACAAGCCAAGGACACCACCTTGGTGGTGATAGACTCAATCCAGACCATGTGGCTCGACGCCATCGAAAGTGCCCCCGGCACGGTGGCACAAGTTCGAGCCTGCAGTTTCGAACTCATCCGGCTTGCAAAATCCGGGAAATTCGCCCTGGTCCTGGTCGGCCACGTGACCAAGGACGGCGGCCTCGCCGGCCCGCGCGTTTTGGAGCACATGGTCGACGCCGTGCTCTACTTCGAAGGCGACCGCGGCCACCAGTTCCGTATCCTGCGCGCCGTGAAGAACCGATTTGGCGCCACCGACGAGATCGGCGTGTTCGAGATGACCGAGACCGGCCTCGCCGAAGTCCCCAACCCCTCCGCTCTGTTCCTGGCCGAGCGCCGCGGCAACATCGCCGGCAGCGCGGTGTTCGCCGGCCTGGAGGGCACCCGCCCGGTGCTGATGGAAGTCCAGGCGCTGCTCGCGCCGAACCCGGGCGGCTCGCCCCGGCGCTCCGTCATCGGCTGGGACAGCGGGCGGCTCTCCATGCTGCTGGCGGTGCTCGAAACCCGCGCCGGCGTGCGGCTCAATCAGACAGACGTATACCTGAACATCGCCGGCGGCCTGCGCGTGAACGAACCCGCCGCCGATCTCGCCGTCGCCGCCGCCATCGCGTCCGCCGCGTTCGAGGCACCGACCAGCCCCGGCATGGTCTACTTCGGTGAGGTCGGCCTCTCCGGCGAGATCCGTCAGGTCGCTCAGGCAGAGGCTCGGTTAAAGGAAGCCGCCAAACTGGGGTTCGACGCTGCCACACTGCCTCGCCGCGTCGCCCACGGCAACCGGAAGCTCGCCGCGCCCGAAGGTCTGCGAATGGAGGAAATCGGCCACATCGCCGATCTGGTTGCGCGCTTCGCCCCCGAATCGGCTAAGAAGAGCGTATGATCCGCTTGGCGGCGGGCGCCGCAGCGCCGATAACCCTCGATGTCTCTCCGATGGCGGAGGCCCGATGGCGGTGGCATGACGTGGGTTGATCTGGCGGTCTTCGGATTTATTTTAATTTCGGGTCTGCTCGCCTTTGCTCGCGGGCTGGTGCGGGAAGTGCTGGGCATTGGCGCCTGGGTCGGAGCGTTCGCAGCGGCATTCTTTGCCCTGCCCGCGACGCGAGGGATCGTGC
This sequence comes from uncultured Pseudomonadota bacterium, assembly GCA_963832865.1. GTDB lineage: Bacteria > Pseudomonadota > Alphaproteobacteria > Acetobacterales > Acetobacteraceae > Rhodopila. The sequence continues at coordinate 46,211 of CAWHWH010000058.1, read as the reverse complement.
GCGGCTGGCTCCCGTCCCCGGAATGGATCGATCCGGTCAGCTTCGTCATCGTTTTCCTGATCGCGCTGATCGTCCTGATGCTGATCGCGCGCAGCATCGGCCGTGTCGTGCGGAGATCGGCGCTCGGCGGGGTTGATCGCACGCTGGGGCTGGTATTCGGCCTGGCGCGGGGTGCGGCGGTGGTCATCATCGCCTATATCATTGGTCAGATGGTGTTTCCGATTGAACGATGGCCAGACGCCGTCCTCGATGCGCGAACCTTGACCCCGACTTATGAGGCTGCACGTTGGGTGCGAAGTCAGTTGCCCGAACCCTACCGTCCCCATCTGCTCGACCCGCCGCCGGCCGGACGGAGGGCCACGGCTGAAGCTTTGCTGCGCGCCACGCCGCAGGGGCGTGCGACCGCTAAACCTCCCCAGCGTGAATAGGAACTATTGCATATGGCCTTCACCAGCCGGGATACCGACGACGACTCCCTACATGAAGAATGTGGGGTTTTCGGCGTATGGAACGTGCCGGACGCTTCCGCGGTAACCGCGCTGGGACTGCATGCGCTACAGCATCGCGGCCAGGAAGCCACCGGTATCACCAGCTTCGACGGTGCCCGCTTCCACTCCCATCGCGGCATGGGACTGGTCGGCGACAATTTCGGCGACGCCAGGGTGATCGAGAAATTGCCCGGCCGCATCGCCGTCGGGCACAACCGCTACGCCACCACCGGCGACACCATTCTGCGAAATGTTCAGCCGCTTTACGCGGATTTCGAGTTTGGCGGGTTCGCCGTCGCGCATAACGGCAACCTGACCAACGCCCATGTATTGCATCGCGCCCTGGTCCGTCGCGGCTGCCTGTTCCAGTCCACCACGGACTCTGAGGTCTTCGTCCACCTGATCGCCATTAGCCTCTATTCCACCGTCGTGGACCGGTTGATCGACGCGCTCAAGCAGGTGATCGGCGCCTATTCCCTGGTCGCCCTTTCCAACGAAGCCCTGATGGGCGTGCGCGATCCGCTAGGGGTCCGGCCGCTGATCCTGGGCCGCATCGGATCCGAGGGCACCGGCGGATGGGTCCTCGCCAGCGAGACCTGCGCCCTCGATATCGTCGGCGCCGACTTCATCCGGGACGTCGAACCGGGCGAGATCGTGGTCATCAACGACCAAGGCGTGCACAGCATCAAACCCTTCAACAAACGCAAGGAACGGTTCTGCGTCTTCGAGTACATCTACTTCGCCCGGCCGGACTCGGTGATGGAGGGTATGCCGGTCTACGAAGCCCGCAAGCTCATCGGCGCCGAACTCGCGCGTGAGGCCGACGTCCCAGCCGACGTTATCGTGCCGGTGCCTGACTCCGGCGTCCCCGCGGCGATGGGCTACTCCAAGCAAAGCGGCGTCCCGTTCGAACTCGGTATCATCCGCAACCACTATGTCGGCCGCACCTTCATCGAGCCGACCGACCACATCCGCCACCTCGGCGTGAAGCTGAAGCACTCCGCCAACCGGCCGGTGCTGGCAGGCAAGCGCGTCGTCCTGGTGGATGATTCAATCGTGCGAGGCACCACCAGCAAAAAAATCGTCGAGATGGTCCGCGCTGCCGGCGCGAAGGAGGTGCATATGCGTATCTCCTCGCCGCCCACCACGCACTCCTGCTTCTATGGGATCGACACGCCAGAACGTAGCAAGCTGCTCGCCGCCAGCCACGACGTGGAGGAAATGGCGTCCTTGATCGGCGCCGACAGCCTGGCGTTCATCTCCATCGACGGGCTGTACCGGGCGCTCGGCAAGCAAGAGCGTGACCCCGAGAACCCGTACTACTGTGACGCTTGCTTCACCGGCGACTATCCAATTCCGTTGCCTGACCAGCAGGACAATGCCGACCGCCAACTCAGCCTGCTGGCCGCGCATAGCTGATGCCCACCCTGCCCGATGGCGCCATAGCGCTGGTCACCGGCGCGAGCCGCGGCATCGGCGCGGCCACCGCCATCGAACTGGCCCGTCTCGGTGCCAGAGTCGTGATCACCGCCCGCACCCAGGGCGGTTTGGAGGAAACCGACGACGCGATCCGTGCGATCGGCGGCGAGGCAACCATTTTGCCGCTCGATTTGCGTGACGGCGCCCAGATCGACGCGATCGGCCCGACCCTTTTCCAGCGCTTCGGCCGCCTCGATGTCCTGGTCCACAACGCTGGGGCGCTCGGGAGACTCACGCCGGTTTCTCACATCCTGCCGGATGACTGGTCCGATGTCGTGGCGGTGAACCTATCTGCGGCGTGGCGACTGATCCGCACCAGCGACCCGCTGCTGCGTCAGGCGCCAGCCGGGCGGGCGGTGTTCGTGACCGAAAGCCGAGCCCGTGAACCCAGAGCCTACTGGGGCGCGATGGGTGCGACGAAGGCCGGAATGGAGCATCTGGTGTTAACCTGGGCCCAGGAACTTGCCATCACGCAGGTGCGGGTGAACCTGTTCGATCCCGGACCGGTGGCGACCCGCATGCGGTCCAACGCATTCCCAGGTGAGGACCGGACGACTTTGCCAGGACCGGACGCGGTCGCCCCTGCTCTCGCCGCGCTATGCCTGTCGACATGCGAATGCAATGGATCGTTAGTCCGCTTCGAATAGACGCGCTTCAGCCATCCGATGTCTCGGGCGCTGTTCAGTCCTGGTCTGTTAATACTGTTGGGGACTATTGCCGATTGCCGCACATGGAGCCGAAGCCAAGCGTTGCCCCGGGGGGATCGTAGCGAGCACTGCGTGTCCTCGGTAGCGCGGCTCAGTAGTTTTTGAACGTGGCGCGCAGCGAGAACACCGCCGCCACGTTGGTGTTAGCGGCGAGCGCGCGATTCACATAGAGCTGCACGTCAGGTGTCAGCTGCATCGCCTTGAAGACCGTGTAATTGTAATAGAGTTCACCCACCCATTCCGAACCCCGCGCGGGCGTAGGGGCGACCGACGTATTGGTCTTGTCCCAGGCGAGGCCGATGCCGGCCTGGTCGAGCCGGTTTCGGCCGAACGGGTTATTCACGATTCCACCGAACGCCACCGACGTCTCAATCGCGCTCGCGGCCCCCGACGCGTTATTCGCTCTCAGGAACAGCCCGTATCTCGCGTTCAGATTCTGCACGGCGTTGAAGGACACCCCTTGCGATGCGCTCGGTTGCTGCGGCACCGCCGGTTGATCGTAATAGAGGATGCTGTATGCGCCACCGGCCAAATACGTCGGCTTCCATTGTGCGAACAGGCCATAGGCGATTTTGCCGTCGCCAAAGCCATTGGTGGTCAGCGCGTGCCCAGTGATATCGGTGGCGCTTTGCAGGCCACCTGCAAACTCCAGCACACTATTCGGCATGATCTGCACATAGGCACCGGTGCCGGCATTGGCATATGTCTGCGTGGCATTTTGGGCAAGCGCATAGTTGATGAAATTGCTCTGTACATCGCCGGCGTATTGATTCACATCGTATAACGCGAACGAATACTGGCCGACGGTGACGGCCAGCCAATTGCCGGGGAATGTTTGGGTGTAGGTGATCTGCGAGTACTGATAGCCATTCGTTGCCCAATCGTTCGGCGTCGTCAACAGGCCCATACTGATCTGCTGGGAGTTGGTGTTCGCATGGGTCCAGAACTGGTTCCCCAGAAAGCTAAAGGTGAAGGCGCCCGAGCCCATCGCCGTATCGGTGAAAGGCGTCCAGGTGACTGTTGGGTAATAGACTATTTCGGCAACACCGGGACCACCTTTCGGGGCACCCCATTGGCCGAACACCGAGACCGGCATCGAGGTACTGGATGTTGAGGTCGCTCTGGATCTTGTCCTTAAAGGCGAGGTACTGGTCGTAGACGCTGTCCAGATCGGCGGTGATCGCCCGCATGAAGTCGGACGAGTTGGCCGGCTGGGCAAGGTCGACCTCAGGCTGCGCCACGGGCGCCGCGCGCCCGCCCTCGCCCCCGCTTGCGCCTCTTCCCGCGGCTGCATGCGCGGCGCTGCTGACCGCCTGCAGCGTGCAGTAGACGAGCAGCGCCAAGCGAAGCCGGAACGCGTCCGCTGTCGGCTCAGACATGTCTGAACTTCCCTGTTCTCTAGCGCCGGGTCCGAGATGTTTTTGCGCTAGCGCCCGCAGCCGCCCGCTATGACAAGAAGAATGCGCGACACCTGTCTGTGGTCGTACGGCTAAAAGATCGCGCATATCGCAGCGCCCCTTGCCAGCGTCCCTATCGAGCCGTCTTATTATCAGCCACCTCGTCTGGACAGAGGGCCGACGCGTGGACAATTGCTCCTACCGGCTCACCCGCCTGGGCGGCTTCCTGTGGTGGATGCTCACGCGGAAGCCTGCCAAGTGGCCGAAGCAAATCGCGAACGTCTCCTTCGCGCCTCCCAAACGCGCGGGAGCCCAAGAGATTGCAGTGACTTTCATCGGGCATGCCACGTTCCTTGTCCAGGTCGGCGGCGTTTCGATACTGACTGACCCAATCTGGTCGCGCCGCGCCAGCCCCTTTTCCTTTGTCGGACCCCGCCGCGTAGGGGAGCCCGGCCAGCCCTTGGACGCCATACCAGCCGTAGACCTGCTTCTGGTGTCACACAATCATTACGACCATCTCGATCTGCCGACGCTGCGCGCGGTGCAGTCCCGCTGGTCGCCGGTGGCGGTGACCGGGATCGGCAATGGACGCCATCTCGCAAAAGCCAATATCCGTGATGTAATCGAACTTGACTGGTGGGAGGAGACGTCGGTCCGCGGGGCTAATATCACCTTTGTGCCCGCTAAGCACGGCTCCGCTCGGACCTTTTTTGATCGTAATCGCGCATTGTGGGGCGGATTCGTTGTCGAAGCCAACGGGCTTACGATGTATTTCGCGGGCGACACTGGCTACAATTCCCACTTCCGCGAGATTCGGAGGTGCTTCCCCCCGATCGACCTGGCCCTGCTGCCGATCGGCACCTACGAGCCGCGGTGGTTCATGTCGGCCAATCACATGAACCCCGAGGAAGCCGTCAGATCCCACATCGACCTCGGCGCCAACCGTAGCATCGGAATGCACCATGCCACCTTCCAACTCTCCGATGAGGCAATCGACGCGCCGGCCCGTGCACTTGCCGCCGCCCGGGCAAGGTTCGCCGTCGGCCAGGACCGGTTCAGCACCCTGCAATGCGGAGAAACAATGGTGCTGCAACGCCAGCATGCCCTGACCAAAGTCGAGGAGGACCTACGCATGACCTCGGGTGACCTCTCGGAACGAAAGCGGGACGCCCGGACCCGGTCGAAAGAGCCGCGCGCGGCCCGCTCGATCGGAGGAACTGACAAGGCTGTCACACCTGCGGCGCGGACCGAAGGCGGCGAAACTGGGCTGCGGATCGAGCACTTGCCGCGCGACGTCGGCCGGCTGTTGGTCTATGCCGGCGTCCTTGGCGTGATCGTCCCAGGTGTCCCCGGTGTGCCTTTCCTGGTTGGCGGCGCAGCGATTCTCTATCCGGGCGGACCGAAGCTACTATCCTCCTGGCTCCCGTCTCGTCTCGTGCGTGCCAGCCGGAAGCTTGTCGGCCGGTTTGCAGACGATCTTTACCGGCGCTACCCGTCCCCTGCCGGAAACGAGTTCCTGATCAGGCAATTTTCAAGAGCCCGCTCGACCTGTTCGCCATCGCCAATGCCGCCTTCGTGGCACGCGCGATTGCTGCCGACGGCGAGACAACCTGGCATGAAGGCTTTCTGCCGATCGGCGTCCACGTTTGCTCGCGCTGGTGCTGGCCTACTTCTTCCAGAGCGAGGGCTGAGGCTTAATCACTCTGCCGCACAATCATCGGTGCGGCGTCATGCTTCCTGCTTTCCGCCACTCACATAGGACGTGACGCCGACACTGGGCAGCACGCCGGGTAGTCCAGGTTCGACGGTCGTCTAGATCGGGCTCTAAGGACGCCACCCGCCGCGCTGACCAGCAACCACCTGTTGTGCACGCCACACGCGATACCGGTACATAACCCACGCCACCGCCGCGGCGCCCAAAGCCACAGGCAGGATCAGCAGCGCCACCCACAACGCAAGTGCCGCTAGCGACAGTGCCCCGGCGATGATCGCGACCACGATCGCCCAGAGCAGAATACGACTGGAAATCGGCACCTTCGGCGGCGAGACGAACTCCCCGTCGACAGTCATCTCCAATTCGGGCGGCAAACGTCGATTCATGCCACCGATGTGGCGCCCCCACAGCCCGCCTTCAAGTCCAGTGCCACCTGTGACGCACCACCCCCACGGCGTATTGCCCCGTACGGTGCTGACCTAGAGCAACATCAGCCTGATTGGAACAGGCGAGATGATAAAGTTGCTCGTGAAAACAATGAGCTGGAGCGCGCTGACCGTTTGCGGTCAGCCTGAACGCGCTCTAGCATTCGGTGCATGGGAAGGAGTCACCACCATGAAAGTCGGGCTATTCATCAACACGCAATATCCGGAACAGGTCGATGTGCCGGCGCAAATCCCTGCGCTCGTCGAGCAGGTGCGCGTAGCGCGAGATGCCGGGTTTAAATCGCTCTGGTTTCCGCACCACTGGCTGACAGAGCCAATGCAGATGCTGCAGATCATGCCGGCGATGGCGTTCTTGGCCGCCGAGGCGAAGGGCATGGTGATCGGTCCCAACATTCTCATCCTGCCGTTGCTGAATCCGATGCATGTGGCCGAGGAAGCCGCCACGCTGGACGTTCTGACAGGTGGCAACTACGTGCTGGGCGTCGGGCTGGGATATCGGCAACCGGAGTTTTCCGCGTTCGGTATTCCGCTGGCCGAACGCGCCGGGCGCTTCTCGGAAAGCATCACCCTGATGCGCAAACTTTGGGCCGGTGGGAAGATCACCCACGAGGGAAAATTCTTCACCGTCCTCGATGCGGGTATCAGTTTGAAGCCGATGCGCCCAGGCGGCCCGCCGATCTATATCGCCGGCCTCGTCGACTCCGCCGTTCGCCGCGCCGCTCGGATCGGCGATGCGTGGCTGATCGCCAATGCATCTTCGATTCAGGAGATCACCCCGCAAATGCATACCTATCGGGCGGCGCTGAAGGAATATAACCGCACGCCACTGGAGTTTCCCATCGCCCGCGAATGCTACGTCGGGAGCAGCCGAGCCTCAGCCTATGACGAATGCAAGGCGGCCCTCGAGTACAAGTATGCCGCCTACGCCGCGTGGGGAATGACCAGTCCACTTGAGGGAACAACCTTCGAGGACTTCGCCAAAGATCGTTTTATTATCGGAGACAAAGCGTCGGTTAAGGACGAGATCCTACGCTATACTCACCTCCTCGGGACGGATCACTTTATCATGCGCAGCCAGTGGCCTGGTCTGGAGCAGGACAAGGTCCTCGGCTCCATCCGGCGGCTTGGCGAGATCTTCGCCGAGTTCTAGCAACAGCCGCTTCGGGTGGAAACTCGACATAAGAGTCGAGCCCCTCGATGCGGTCCACTTCGATGTCAAAGCTCGGCGTAGATGCGATCCGCCACGCCATCTGCGGCGGTCCCGGTTACTCCGCGGGGCATGGCATTTCCAAGAACCGCAGTGTGAAGTAGTTCATAGCACGCTACCGGCTCACATGAAAAACTTCCGCCGCTATTGGTGTCTCGCAGTCTCAAGCGGGCGGGGGATGACATGAAGCGGGTGTTTTCGGCGGGTATCATTATTTGCCTTGTTCTGATCGCCGGGGCGGTCTGGATGGGAAAGTCCCATAGCGAACCCGAAGCCGCATTGACTGAGACGATCCTGGCGAAACGCGATCATCTGAAGGTGCTACGGGCGATTAACGAAATGTGCGCCGACAACTTGGTTGCGACAACTTCCGAGGTGACGGTCCTCAGTGCGCCGCTCGGCGGCGGCGAGGAGGGTCATTACCCGGTTTTTTCGCAAAAACCGACGACGTTCCAGATGTCGGCAAGGAATTACAGCGAGGAGCTCCGGGACCAACGCATCAGGCTCGACCAGGAGATCAATGGCGGGCAGTCCATGTCCTGGTGGTTCAAGGTAGCGATCGCAGCGCTCGGTAGCCTGGCGGCAATCACGATTGGGCTCAAGCCTCTCTTTGAGAAACTTGAAGGCCTCAAAATGCTCAATACCAGCATTGCAGCAGCTGCCATCATCTTCTCTGGAACCGTTGGCACGCTCTCGAGCTTCAGTGCTTTCGCAGACGTGCAGGCTCACTTGCTTCAAAACCAGCGAACGCTGGCTCAATTACAGCAGCTCCACTGGCGCGTCGGTAATGACGTGTTTGCGGCAACAAGTTTATGTGCCCCTGGCGAGAATCCGGATCTGAAAAAGGTTGGTGATTGGAAGTATCGATTTGAAGAAATTACGAACGAGGCCCTACCAAGTGTTGCTAAGCCCGGTGACCTCGCTCAACCCCAAAAAGACGCAGCGAGCTTCAGAACCGTATCCAACTAGTGGTTTCGCACCGTCCATGCCAGGTAGACCCTCGCCCAAGATCAGGTCAAGATGGCTCGGCCGTCCACCGGCGTTCATGACCCTTCGCGACTAACCTCAAAGAGCTAACGATTGTTGAGCCGGTCGCGGCGGCTCAACATGAACGCCCTCCAACTCGAGCATCCGCCGCTTCGCCGTCGAGCCGCCTGGCGCGGAAAAGCCCCCAACCTTGCCGCCCGCCGCCAGAACCCGATGGCAAGGAATGATCAGCGGCACCGGGTTCTTCGCCATGGCCTGGCCTATGTCACGCGCTGTCTCTGGCCCGGTTCCGAGTTCCTTAGCCACCGTGCCATAGGTTGTTGTATTGCCCCATCCAACCTGCCTGACCGCGTGGTAGATCCGTTGAAAAAAAGGATCTTGGTCAGCGAGGTCGAGCCTGATGTTTGAGAAGTCGATCCTCTCGCCCATGAAATAGCGCTTCGCGGCGGCGATGGTTTCGTTCACCTCGGGCGTCGGGGCACCGGGTTGAGCGCCCGGCAACCGGCGCAGCAGCGCGCGCTCGGCTACCGCTGCAGTGGTCGTCGGCAAATGGAAGCGGGTAACGCCCACATCATTCCAGCCGATGCCACAGAGACCGTTTGCGGTTTCAAAGATGCGATAATGCTGAGCAGCCTCGCCCATGACATGACCTCGGTGCTTGATCCAATTGCTTCCCAATTCGTAGGCCTGACGAGCGAATTCAACCCGACGACTACGGACAGCGCTCAACCCGACAGCCAGCACAAGATCTATTCGACGAAGCGCAAGCCGGCCATGCAAACTCGCGTTGCTGACAAGCGTTACCGCCGTCAAGGCCCGACTGAACAGGTCGCTTGTTGTCTCCCGCTGCCGCCTCTATGCGGTCGGTCTTGACAAAGTCGCCGTCCCTTCCCATACTTCACCACATGGCGAAGTTTCAAGCATCGCAACTCGATCGCACATTCGCAGCGCTCGTTGATCCGACGCGCCGGGCGATCCTGGCACGTCTGGAGCAGGAGGACAGCGTGTCCATCGGCGAACTCGCGCGCCCCTTCGCGATCAAGCTTCCGGCGGTGATGAAGCATCTCGACGTGCTGGGCAACGCAGGGCTCATCACCCGATCGAAGAAGGGCCGCACTGTCGCGGTGCGCCTCGCACCCGAACCCATGGAAGAAGCGATGAACTGGCTGCGCCGATATGAGCGGTTCTGGTCGGCCAGCCTCGACCGCCTAGCCGCCTTTGCCGAGGCCACGGAGGCGAAGGCGGAAGCGGCGAAAACCCAGGAGACCAACCCATGACCAGCCTGACCCTGGTGCGCAGGATCGCAGCCCGCCCCGCCATCGTGTTCGACGCCGTGACGACGCCCGACGGCATCGCCTGCTGGTGGGGCCCCGACGACGGACCGGTGCTTGTTGCCGAAACCGATATCCGCGTAGGCGGTCGCTTCCGGGTGCGGTTTCGGATGCTCGACGGCACCGAGCATGAAAGCAGCGGCCAGTATATCGAAGTCGACAAGCCCGTCCGCGTGGTCATGAGCTGGCGTTGGGCCCACGGAGGCGAGCCCGAGGAAGCTGGTGAAGAGTCGCGTGTCGAGATCGATCTGCGACCGGTCGATACTGGGACTGAGCTCACCCTCACGCATTCGCGTCTCCAGACCGAGGCGTCGCGCGCCAGCCACGAGCAGGGCTGGAATGGCGCGCTCGACAAGCTGGTGCGGCATTTCACCAAGGACCAGCCTGAGACGTGAAGTTCATATGTCTATAGAAACGATTGTGCACTAGATGCGTTCTTCGAAACAGCAACCGGGAGAGTGAAATGATTCCAACCATCACCACCTTCGGCTGGGTTCCTGAGTTTGCCCGCGGCTTTGTCCGCGACATGCGCCCACGCTGGGCCTTCGAGGAAGTCGGCCAGCCCTACCGGGTCAACCTGATCACCGATTCGAAGACCCCCGAACATCGCCGCTTCCAGCCGTTCGGCCAGGTGCCGACCTACCAGGACGATGAGGTTGCGATCTTCGAATCGGGCGCGATCGTGCTGCGCATAGCCGAACGCGCCGGCAAGCTGATCCCCGTGGATGCCGCCCCGCGCATGCGCGCGCTGCAATGGGTGGCGGCGGCGCTCAATTCTGTCGAGCCCTATGTCATGGCACTCGCGATCAACGACATTTTCGAAACAGATCGCGAATGGTCCAGAGGCGCGCCATGTCAAGGTGGTCGCCGACCTGAAGACACGGCTCGCCGATCTCGAGGCCGCGCTCGGCGACAACGTCTGGCTCGATGGGATCGAGTTCACCGTTGGCGACCTGATGATGATCTCCGTGCTGGGTGGGCTGCGCCGCACCAACGAAGCTCGCCGCCTTCCCGCGGCTCGCTGCCTACATCGCGCGTGGGGAGAGCCGGCCAGCACACAGGAAGGCGATGGCCGATCACATGGCGACCTTCGACGCGCCGGCCGTCGCCTGATTTCCAACGCCCGCGAACGTTAAACGGAGAAAACGATGACGTATTTCCAAGGCTTCGTGGTTCCGGTGAAGACCGGGAACAAACAGGCCTATCTCGACATGGCGAAAAAGGTGGCGTCGATCTTCGCCGAATACGGCGCGATGGCGCACGCGTCGAATGCTGGGGCGACGACGTGATGGACGGCAAGGTCACCGACCTCAAGAAAGCCGTCCAGGCGCACGATGACGAGACCGTCGTTCTTTCCTGGGTCTGGTGGCCCGACAAGGCGACATGTGACGCGGCAGCCGGAAAAATCATGGCCGACGATCGAATGAAGCCCGACGGTCCGATGCCGTTCGACGGCCAGCGGATGATCTACGCCGGGTTCGAAACGAGTTGCGACACCGGTGACGGCGGCAAGTTCGGCTACGTCGACGGCATGGTCGCCAGTGTTCCCGACGGCAATCGCCAGGGCTTCATCGACCATTCGGCCAAGGCCGCCAGGTTGTTCCAGGAAAAAGGCGCGCTGCGTCTCGTTGACGGCTGGGGCATCGACGTGCCCGCCGGCAAAGTAACCGATTTCAAGCGCGCCGTGCAGGCGAAGGATGACGAGACGGTCATATTTGGCTGGATTGAATGGCCCGACAAGCCGACACGCGACGCAGGCATGGGCGCACTGATGCAAGATCCGCGCATGCGCGAGACTTCTCCGGCCTGGAACGGCCAACTTGCGATCTTCGGCGGCTTCACGCCAATCCTCGACACCGCTCACGCATAGGGAGGTTCGACATGATCCAGAAGAAAATTGCGACCCTGCCTGTGGTTTGACCACGGTCAGGCGCGCGAAGCGGCCGAATTCTACGCTGCAACCTTTCCGGACAGCCACGTGGATGCCCGCCACCAGGCACCGTCCGATTATCCCGGCGGCAAGCAGGGTAATGAACTCACCGTCGAGTTCACGGTGCTGGGCATGCCATTCCTTGGCCTCAACGGCGGTCCGCACTTCAAATTCAACGAGGCGGTCAGTTTCCTGGTCTATACCGACAGCCAGGAAGAGACCGATCGTTACTGGAACGCGATCGTTGGAAACGGCGGCCAGGAGTCGCAATGTGGCTGGTGCAAGGACAAGTTCGGCCTGTCCTGGCAGATCACGCCCCGAGCGCTGATGAACGCGATGGCTGATCCCGACCGGGCGGCGGCGAAGCGCGCCATGGAAGCCATGATGGGCATGAAGAAGATCGACATCGCCGCGATCGAGCGCGCGCGAGCCGGGAGGGCGGTCGCGTGAGCCTGCAACTCTTCGGCCACCCCTTCTCGTCCTACACGATGAAGGCGCTGATCGCGCTGTACGAGAACGAGACGCCGTTCGACTTCCGAATACTTGACCCCGATCATCCGGAGAACGGCGCGGAGTTGGCACGGCGCTGGCCGGTCGCCAGATTCCCGTTGCTCGTCGATGGCGGCACGACGGTGTTCGAAACCAGCGCGATTATCGAGTATCTCGCCGCGTTCCATCCCGGACCGGTGCCGCTGATCCCGGCTGATGCAAAAGCCGCGGTGCCAGTGCGGATGCTCGATCGCGTGTTCGACAACCATGTGATGGCACCGATGCAGGCTATCGTGTTCAATGCGCGCCGTCCCGAGGAAGCGCGCGATCCGTACGGCGTCACGCAGGCCCGAACCGCACTCGATACGATCTACGCCTGGCTCGACCATGCCCTGGTGGGGCGCCAATGGGCCACCGGCGATAGTTTCACCCTGGCCGATGCAGCCGCCGCGCCTGCGCTGTTCTACGCCGACTGGACCCACCCGATCGGCGAAGATCGCACCACGCTTAAGGCCTATCGCGCCCGCCTGCTCGCCCGTCCGTCGTTTGCTCGCTGCATCGACGATGCCCGTCCCTATCGGCCCTTCTTCCCGCTAGGCGCACCCGATCGGGACTGATACCCACGACCAGGACTAATCCTGAGGATGATGATCATGACCAGCGAAAACCTCGAACTCTCCGTGACCCGCCTGATCGACGCGCCCGTCGAAACCGTCTGGAAGATCGCCACCGAACGCCTGGAGGAATGGTGGTGCCCCAAGCCCTGGACGGTCGAGATCGTCGAGCAGGACTGGCGCGCCGGCGGACGCTCGGCCATGGTAATGCGCGGGCCGAACGGCGAGGAGATGCCGCATGAAGGTGTGTTCCTTGAGGTGACGCCGGGCAAGCGCTTCGTCTTCACCGACGCACTCACCGCGGGTTGGCATCCGCAGGGCCCGTTTATGGTTGGTGCGATGGAGTTCGCCGATGAGAACGGCAAGACCCGGTATACCGGCCACGCACGCCACTGGACCAAGGAAGCCTATGATCAGCATAAGGCGATGGGCTTCGAACAGGGCTGGGCCGCTGTCGCAGAGCAACTCGCCGCGTTGGCGGAAGCCGAGACGAAGGCGCCAGCCCGCTCAAGTTCCCAGTGATCTATGCCGGGCTTTGGCTGCATCCTACTGACCTCGCCAGATTATGCCTTCGCTGCTCAGCATCGTTCTTCGTCCCAGCCATAAGCAGTTCGCTTTGTCCACCAGCGGAGGGCTCGCAAGCCCGCCCGACGCCGAGATCACCCTCCATGAGACCAAGTCAACTTTTATGCTAACCACAATGGCGGGCGCTGCTCAGCTACCCCGTTTCCTGCCCAACGGACGGTGTCCACCTCAACTCAAACATGCTCGGTGTCAGCGTTGGCGCCAAATCGATATTGGACAAGTGCATCGTCAACGTCCGCTGGTGGGCGTCGACAACGGTAACAGCGATAAGCCCCAGTGGCTGGTCGGCGAGCGTGAGCGTGAGGCTGCCCTGAGAGGAGTGGTTGGTCTTTTCCAGCGTGATTTGGATGATGCCTGGCTCCTTGAGCAGTTTCGTTACGGTAACGGCGCCCGAAAAATTCAAGGTGGGGGTTAGAAGCATGCCGAGCGGCGTGCGGGAGACTGGCATCGTGGTGGTGGAGCCGTTGCTTTGGTCCACGATCTGCACCTGCCCGTTGGCAATCACGATGATGCGTCCCTCAGGCCCGGCATAGTCAATGCGCATATCACCAGCCGGCCGATCCAGCCGGATCACCCCCGCATCCGGGCCAAAGGATCCGAACTGAATGAAATGCGCCTCGAACCGCGGAATACTGTTCAGGTACGCCGCAACACGATCGACTTCCGCACTATCGGCGGCACTCAGTTGCGGTCTCGGCGCAGCGGTGCAAGCAGCAAACAAAAGCAAAAGCGCGATCGCCAGCCTCGCAACAGGGGGGGCGCTCCGCGCAAGCTTCATGATGGGCATGTTGCGGGATTTATCCTGTGCTGCATATAGAAAAGCATCCTAAAGCCTCGTGCGAGGCCGGTGTGCCCGGGTTAGTTGCAAACCCGTTTGCCATTAACGAAAGCGCACCCCGGCTGCATAGCCTTGGTCGCGCTATTGCCGCGCTCGCCGTGAACATTCGTGCCCGGCGCGACTTCGTTTGAATGGTAGGGCTGGGCGGAGTGAAACTGGCCGGTGTTTTTATTGTAACTTGCCGCTCCGTTGGGGCCGACGCACCCGGCTCGATTAGCGGTCGATCCGCACTCGGCGGCATTTGCGTCCTGTGCCGCCAGGAGCAGAAGTAGAGCGATGATGATGCGTGACATACCTTTACCTTCCGTAATTATGCAAATTAGGATCTGCTGGTTGCACGCGGACTAGGTGCTGGCGAAACTCATGTCAACATATCAAACGCAAAATCCTGTCGGCTACAGATGCGGCGATTTTGTCGATCAAAGGCTGCCGTGCGTGCGGAGGCTGCACGCAAAGTTCACACCTTACTTTTTTTCTCCGATGACTATTTGTTCTTCGATTGTTTCCGGATTGAAGTCCAATATCTCTTGATTACTCGAAGCGTGGCCCAACTCCAATTGTGCCGTAGGCAAAATGAGCGCTCATCTTGTTGGTTCGAGCGGTAAGAGAAAAATACCGCTATTAGTGCTGGTAGTGCCATTTGACGGGGACTAGTGACTGCTCGCGTGGGGAGCCAATTAACCGAGACACGGCGGTCCCTTATTGTGCGATGGGAGAGCCTGGTCGCAAGTCCCAGCGTTCCCGGCTACGCGCGGGCACGCAACGCCGCCGCTGAGAGAGGGATTCGGCGCAATCAGGCGGAAGGTTGATCGGCACGATCATCAGCCAGCCCGACCTCAGCGGAGCCAACGTCCGTGCCGGCAAGCACGTCGCGTTTAGCGGGGCGCCGGACAAATCCAGATGTGCCACCGGCTCACCAAACCTGTCCCCCGGTCGGTTCGCACTCAAGCAAACCGCCCCCGGGTGCCGCTGTCGGTCGTCGGGACCACAACAAATCGGCCGGGACCGTCAATAAAAATGCCAATGTGTCTTCCAGCGAGTGATGACCCTGCTTGACGTCGTCGCAGCGCTGACCCTAGCATCGTCTCAATAGAATATTTGGTTCAGCCGATTTGATCTGAAGAAGTGAATCGTGAGGGGTATGACACTACCGCTTCGCCCTCTCTCCAGACGATTATTGTTGCAGCTGTCGATGGCTGGCTTCACCGTCAACGCGCACGCTCAAGTCTCCGTAGACCCTGTGAGGATCGGCGTGCTCAACGACCAATCCGGTGTCTACGCCGATTTCGGCGGCCCGGGCGCGGTCATCGCAGCCCGCATGGCGGTCGAGGATCAGCAGGGAAGAGTGCTCGGCAGGCCGATTGAAGTATTGATCGGCGACCACCAAAGCAAGCCCGATATCGGTGTCGCCATCGCCAGGAAATGGTTCGATGCGGATAACGTCACCATGGTGATCGGCTTCGACAATTCGTCCGTCGCCCTGGCGGTCGAGCAACTCGCGGCGCAGAAGAACCGCATCGCCATCGCGGGCGCGGTCGCGACAACCGACTTCACTGGCAAGGCGTGCACCCCGAATGAAGCCGCCTGGGTCTACGACAGCTACGCACTGACCACCAGCCTTGCGAGCGCTCTGGTTCGCCAGGGGCAGGACACCTGGTTCTTTATCACCGTGGACTACGCCTTCGGCAATTCCATGCAGGCCGATGCGACCAGTGCCGTGGTGGCGAGCGGCGGCAAAGTCCTGGGCAGCGTGCGGCATCCGCTGAACAACGCCGACTTCAGCTCCTATTTGGTGCAGGCCCAGGCCTCCGGGGCGAAAGTGATCGCGCTTGCGAATGCGGGCGGCGACATGATCAACGCCACCAAACAGGCGAAGGAATTCGGGTTGACCGGGCATGGTCAGTCGGTCGTGGCACTTCTCGCTTTCCTTACCGACATCCACAGCGTCGGGCTCGAAGCGGCGCAGGGCCTCAAGTTCGTTACCCCCTTCTACTGGGATCGTGACGACGAAAGCCGAGCCTGGTCGCAGCGCTTTTATGAGCGCCACAAAAGCATGCCGACGATGGGGCAGGCCGGCGTCTACTCGGCGGTGCGCCACTACCTGCGCGCGGTCGCCGCGGCAGGCACCGTCGAGGCGGGCGCGGTAATGGCCAAGATGCGCGAACTTCCGGTGGACGATTTCTTCGCCAGGAACGGACACATCCGCGCCGACGGCAGGCTGGTGCACGATATGTATTTCGTCCAGGTGAAGACACCGGCCGAGTCCAAAGGGCCTTGGGATTATTACAAAGTTCTCGAGACAATCCCTGGCGAGAAGGCCTTTCGTCCGCTGGAGCAAGGCGGCTGCCCATTGGCCATGCGGCAATGACTCGAACGCGGGCGCATACGCTCGTCCATACAGTGAAGGAGAAACCCAACCATGCCGAATTTGACGATCAACGGTCAGAGCTACTTTGCGGACGCGCCATCGGATACCCCGCTGCTCTGGGTTATCCGCGAAGACCTGCGACTGACCGGGACAAAATATGGCTGCGGCATGGGCTTGTGCGGGTCGTGCACGGTGCACATCGACGGCCACGCGGTGCGCTCCTGCGCCGTTACCGTCGGTGATGCCGTGGGCACCAGCATCACCACGATCGAAGGGCTCGACCCGGCCAACGCTCATCCCGTGCAGCAGGCCTGGATCGAATTTCAGGTTCCGCAATGCGGTTACTGTCAGTCGGGCCAGATCATGCAAGCCGCGGCGTTGCTGTCGGCCAATTCGAACCCGAGCGAGCCGCAGATCGTCGAGGCGATGAACGGCAACCTCTGTCGCTGTGCCACCTATTCGCGCATCGTCCCCGCTGTGAAACGTGCCGCCGAAATCATGCAGGAGGGCGCGATCCATGCGTAATGCAACGACAACCGGCGCCACACGGCGCGAATTTCTCGTTCGCTCAGCGGCCACCGCTGGCGGCGCATTTTTGAGTGTCGGATTGCCCGCCCTGCTGCCGGGCAGCCGCGCCGAGGCAGCGAGCAGCGCGGCCATGACCAGCTTCACGCCCTCGATCTGGTTCACCCTGACCCCCGACGGCAAGGTCACGATGCACATCGTGAAGGCTGAAATGGGCCAGCACATCGGCACTGCGCTGGCGCAGGTGATCGCCGAGGAATTGGCGGTCCGATGGCAGGACGTCCATCTCGACACCCCGCTTGAGAGCGTCGAGAACTTCGCCATTTACGGCCTCGCGTATACGGTGAACAGCGGCAGCGTCACCACCGAGTTCGATCGCCTGTCGCGCGCCGGCGCGGCCGGCCGTATGGCCCTCATCGAAGCCGGCGCGAAGCTGCTCGGCGCCGCACCGGATGGTTGCCACGCCGAGAACAGCCGTGTCATCGATCCGGCATCAGGACGCTCCATCGGCTACGGCGAGATCATCCGCACGGTGAAGATAGACCGCAAGTTCGCCTATCCGGACGACTTCAACGGCATCAAGCTGAAAGAACAAGTCAACTACACAATCGTCGGCCAATCGCCGCCGGCGCTCGACATTCCGGCGAAGACCAACGGTCAGGCGAAATACGGCATCGACGTTTTTCTGCCGAACATGGTCTATGGCGCCGTTGCAGTCCCGCGCACCCGCTATGCGTCCAAGGTCGTCAGCATTGACGATTCCGAGGCCCGCAAAATCCCCGGTTTCGTGAAGGCCGTCACGGTGGACAACGCGCTAGGCAAATGCACCGGCTGGGCGGTCGCGCTGGCTGAAACCTTCCCCGCCGCCATGAAAGCCGCGAAGGCGTTGAAGGTAGAGGTCGATCCCGGGCCGTACGGCAATCTCGGCCTCGACGACATCTTCGCGGAGTTTGCGCAGAACATGCAGAACCCGGATGCGGGCGCGAACTGGGTGCTCGAAGGGAACGTCGACAAGGCCATGGCGGACGCCGAGCAGGTCCTGGATCTAGAGTACACCACCGACATGGTGTGCCACGCCACCATGGAACCGCTCAACGCCACGGTTCAATTCGCCGACGGTGCCTGGCACGTCTACACCGGCACACAGAGTACCTCGTTCGCGCGTATGACGCTGACCGGCTATCTCGCGGCGGCGCTCAAGCAGAAGCCCGAGGACCTCAAGATTTACGTGCACGAGCAACTGGTGGGCGGTGGTTTCGGCGGCAAACAGGACTACGACGAGATCCTGGCCGCGGCATACTGCGCCAACGAAGTCGGACGGCCGGTGAAACTGATCCAGACCCGGGAATTGAATTTCGCCACCAGTTTTCCGCGCACACCGACCTTGCACCGGCTGAAGGCAGGGCTGAAGGACGGCCAACTCGTTGGAATGAACCACGACATCGCATGCGGCTTCATGGGCCCGCGCTTCGCCGTGGGCAAGAAGTTCCAAAACGGCACCGACTGGCTGCAGCTCGATTCCTGGCCCAACAAGAAGAAGAACGTCGATCAGTGGTCGATCGGCGGCAGCGATCATTGGTACGACGTCGAAAACCACCGCGTGCGCGCCTTCAACAGCGACCGCACGACCTTCGCCGTGCAGGCGAGCGCGCTGCGCACCGTGTCGAACTCATACAACATGTTCGTGGTCGAATTGTTCATGGACGAAGTGGCGCATGCGCTTAAGCGTGATCCGCTGGAATTCCGGCTCGCGCTGCTCAATGGCAAGGGCGGCAACCGAGGCATCCCCAATACCGGCTATGCGCCCGGCACGCCGTCCGACTACTACATGGATCGGCTGTGGATTTCGCTGCCGTGGCCAACCGACAAAAGCTGGCCGCCGTATGAATCATCCACCGTCGGCGGCGCGCTGCGGCTTGCGCATTGCCTTCGCGTGGCCGCCGACAAGGCCGGCTGGGGGTCGAAGAAACTGCCGCCTAACACAGGCATGGGCATCGCCGTATCCTCAGCCGAGGAGCGCCAGAGCCCGACCTGGGTAGCCGGCATCGCCGAGGTCACAGTGGATCCGAGCACCGGGGTATACAGAATCAATCGGGTCACCGTCGCGATGGATCCGGGACTGGTGGTCAACCCCGTCGGCGCGACGGCACAAATTCAGGGCGCGGCGTTATGGGGCGCAAGTCAGGTGCTCTCGGAACGGCTGAGCCTGAAGAACGGTGCAATCCAACAGAGCAACTTCCACGACTACACGCCTATTCGTCTCGCTGACGTTCCGGAGATCGACGTTGAGCTGATCCAATCCGGCAATCACCCGAGCGGCGTTGGCGAGCCGGCCTCAACAGTGGTGGCGCCGGCGGTCGCGAACGCGATCTACAACGCGGTTGGCGTGCGCGTGCGGCACATGCCGATCACCGCCGAGGCGGTGCTGAACGGACTGAAGAAAGCATGAAACTCGGCATGTGACCGGCGGTGAATTGAAAAACTGCCGGTTGGTGCTAAGGGGGATTGCGTCTGGATCGGACTTTCGGCGAATGGCGTTCTGCTGTGATAACAAGCGTGCCGCGGCGCGTAGACCCGCCGCGGCTGCACTACCCATTGCCGCAAAATCGGGAGCATCGCCGATGATTACTTTGACTGATTAATGGCAGCGTCCGCTCGGTCGATGCCGATCCGGACATGCCGTTGCTCTGGGCGCTGCGTGACGTCATGCAGATGACCGGAACGAAATTTGGCTGTGGCGCCGGGCTATGCGGTGCCTGCACCGTGCATATCGATGGCGTACCGACCCGGTCATGCATCACGCCGATCTCCTCCGTCGGTACCGCCAAGGTCACGACGATCGAGGGCCTAACCGGCAACGCATCCAATGCGGTGCACGCCGCCTGGCAAAAGCTGGATGTGGTCCAATGCGGCTACTGTCAGTCCGGCCAGATCATGAGCGCGGTCGCGCTCGTCAGCCAAAACCCAAAGCCGAGTGACGCGGACATCGACGACGCCATGAACGGCAACGTCTGCCGCTGCGCAACTTACGTGCGCATCCGTGCCGCCATCCACGAAGCCGCTGCCACGATGAAGGCCTGAGCCATGATCAAGCAAATGCCCGCGCGGCTCGCCCCGCGCCCCACTCGCCGCGACCTGTTGAAGGCCTCAGCCGCGCTCGGCGGAGCGCTGGTGATCGCGACGTATATTCCCATGTCGGTCTTCGCCGCGGACGCTCCAGCCAAGCTCCAGCCGATGCCCAACGCCTTCATCAGGATCGCGCCGGACAACACCGTCACTGTCATGATCAAGCATCTCGACAAGGGGCAAGGTGTAACGACCGGGCTGACCACGATCGTCGCCGAGGAACTCGATGCCGATTGGGGACAGATGCGGGCCGAATTCGCCCCGGCCGATGTGACGCTCTACAAGAATTTGGCGTTCGGCATTCAGGGCACCGGCGGCTCGACCTCGATTGCGAACTCCTGGATGCAGCTGCGTCTGGCCGCGGCGGCGGCGCGCGAGATGTTGGTCGCAGCCGCGGCGGCGCAATGGAACGTGCCGGCCTCCGAGATCACTGTCCAGGCCGGCGTTGTCGAGCACAAGCCGTCCGGCAAGACTTCGGAGTTCGGCGCCTTGGCCGCATCCGCGGCCCAGTTGCCGGTCCCACAGAGCCCGACGCTAAAGGACCCGAAGGACTTCCGTCTGATCGGGTCGCGCGCGGTGCACCGGCTCGACACGCCGGACAAGATCATCGGGAAGACGATCTACGCGATGGATGTGAAGCGCCCGAACATGGTTTACGCCATGCTCGCCCGCGCGCCGAAGTTTGGCGGCACCGTCAAGTCGGTCGACCTCAGCTGCAGCCAAGGCAACCGCGGGCGTCGTCGATGTCGTGCAAGTGCCGATGGGCGTCGCTGTCCTTGGCACGACCACCTGGGCTGCGAAGCAAGGACGCGACGCGCTGAAGATCGAGTGGGACTACAGCAAAGCCGAAACGCGATCGAGCGCCGCTATACTAGCCGACTACAAGGAGCGAGCGCGTCAGCCCGGCCTGCCCGCGTTGATGAAGGGCAACACCGAAGCGGCGCTGGCAACAGCGGACAAAGTGATCGAAGCGGAGTTCGAGTTTCCCTACCTTGCCCACGCCCCGATGGAGCCGCTCAATTGCGTGGTCGAGCTCAGTGACGGCGGTTGCGAGATCTGGGCGGGATCACAGTTCCAGACCGTAGAGCAAGGCGCGGCGGCCGCTATCCTCGGCATCAAGCCGGAACAGGTGAAGATCAATACGCTGTATGCCGGCGGCTCGTTCGGCCGGCGAGCGACCCCGAGTGCGGACTATGTGGTCGAGGCTGTGTCCATCGCCAAGGCCGCAGGCGGGCAGCGCCCGGTCCATTTGGTCTGGACGCGGGAGGACGACATTCGGGGCGGTTACTACCGTCCGATGGTCTACCACAAGGTACGTGCTGGCCTCGACAAGAACGGCAAGATCGTCGCCTGGGATCACCACATCGTCGCGCAGCAGTTGATGGAAGGGACTGCGTTTGAGGCTTTCGCGGTGCGAGCCGGGGTCGATGTTACCACGGCTGAAGGCATCCCCGACATGCCGTACCCGATACCGAACATGGCGATCGCGGTGCATCCCATGCACGCGCCGGTGCCGGTGCTGTGGTGGCGATCGGTCGGTCACACCCATACGGCGCAGGTTGTAGAGGTGATGATCGATGACCTGGCGCACGCCGCCGGCAAGGATCCGGTGGAGTTCCGCCTGGCCCTCCTCGGCGACCATCCTCGCCACGCAGCGGTGCTGAAACTAGCCGCCGAGCAAGCGGGATGGGGTCAGGGACTGCCGAAAGGGCGCGGTCTTGGTATCGCCGTGCATGAATTGTTCAATACCTTTGTGGCACAGGTAGCGGACGTTAGCACCGATCTCAACGGTGGCTTCAAAGTCGAGAAGGTTGTCTGCGCAGTCGATTGCGGTATCGCCATCAACCCCGACGTGATCGTCGCGCAGATGGAAGGCGGCATCGGCTACGCGCTCGGCACCGCGCTGCGGGACAAGATCACTTTGACCGATGGTGAGGTGGACCAATCGAATTTCAACGACTACGAGCCGTTGCGAATGGGGGACATGCCAAAGATCGAAGTGCACATTGTCGATTCCGGCGCGCCACCGACCGGCGTGGGCGAACCTGGCGTGCCCGCGGTCGCGCCGGCGATCTCCAACGCCATCTTCGCAGCGACCGGAAGGCGACTGCGATCGTTGCCGTTCGCCGACACTTCCTTGAAGGGTGCGTGACGGTTGAGGTAACTCTGCAACGCATCAGTCCGATTGATCGGTGCATAATGAGGAAAGCCGATGCCCAGCGGTGCTGATGCGGCAGTGTTGCCGCCAAACGCCATCAGTTTTTACGATCTTCCCCGGCCTGCGATCAGCGAGCGCGATCCTGGAACGCTCGCCATGCTTCGAGCGCTGCGCTCGGATGCCCTCGGCACCTATTCAGCACGGGCCTACACTGAGCCACACCTGCATGTTCGCTTGCTAGGCCGGCATTTTTTCCTGCTCAACGATCCCGAAGAGATCGATCATGTGCTCAACGGCCGGATGGACCGCTACCACAGGGACCCCATCGGGCGTCGAATTCTTGAGCCAAGCATAGGACGTGGTGTCCTGTTGGCCGAGGGAGCGGAGTGGCGGCGGCAGCGCCGTAGCTTAGCCCCTTCCTTTCAACCACGGTACGTCGATCGCCTGATCCCGGCTTTCCACGCCGAGGCGACTCGGCGCATCGCGCGCTGGCACACGGATAGTCGCCAATCGCGAAATCTACTCGAAGATTTTCGTGCACTCACCCTGGCGATTGCCGCTCGGGCCATGTTCTCCATCGAGGATGACGACCAGACGGCAGAGCTCGCAAAGCTCATGAATGACGCTGAACGCCTGACTACGTTTCTCGACTGGCGCGACTTTCTCTCCTTGCTGCTTGGACGGGGTATCGCTCAGCCGCCGGTGCGCCGGGCGTTCGGCGAACGATGGCGAGCCTGGACGGTTTCATTCCTGGAGAAACGCCCGCCCCTGACCCAGCTTGACGAGGCGCGCGATCTTCTTGATCTGCTGCGAACGGCGCGCGACGAGGCCACCGACGGTGCTTTCCCGATGGAGGTGATAGTCGATCAGGTCGGTACAATGATGGCGGCGGGCTTTGAGACCACCGCGGTTGCCCTGTTCTGGGTCGCGCTCCTGCTGGCGCTGTTCCCAGAGCACCAGAAAGCTGTCAGGGACGAACTCTGTGCCCAAGAGGCGGAGACGGCGCCCGAGGCGCAGTTTTTTCGCTCGCTGCCGACCACAACGTCCTTCATCTATGAGACGCTACGGCTTTATCCCCCGGTTCACAGCTTCTCGCGCCAAACTGACGTCGGCGATCGTGTCGGCGACTTGGAAATTCCGCGCGGCGCGACGATCACTATTTCCCCTTGGGTGTTGCACCGCCATCAGCGCCACTGGAACGACCCGCACAGCTTCGATCCTCGGCGCTTTATCCGCGACGGACGGATTGCGGTGCCCAAGGCTTGGATGCCGTTCGGAAACGGGCCGCGCATTTGCCTCGGCATGACTTTCGCGACCACCGAGATTCTGACTGTGCTGCGGATTCTGCTCGCGCGATACCGTATCGTTCTGCAAGGGCGACCACCACAACCGGTTGGTCGCGCCGTGCTGTTGCCGTCATTCGAACCGACCTTCCAGCTTATGCGCCTTTAGGCGCGAATGAGGGCTGCCAGAGCAGGCTTCCTTCACTCCGCCGCGGCAGGCACCGACATCGCTACCTCGACCAGCGTGTCGGAGAAGGTCGGCGCGTGACCGTAATCGGCATAGGCCGGCGGATTGATCGCGTTGACGGTGCGCCGCTGACGGCTGTTGCGCGGCCAGTATCCCATCGGCGCCACCACGACGCCCGGCGTGGCATCGGTCGAAACCTCGGCCACGGCCTCGAACGCGCCGCGATCATTGAAGACCCGGACCAGGCTGCCCGCCGAAATCCCCCGCGCCGCCGCATCATCCGGGCTCAGGATAACTTTCTGCGCGCCGGCGTGGTGCAGTTGGGTCTCCATGTTGCCGTAAGACGAGTTGAGAAACGCGTGGCTTTTCGGCGACAGCATGTTTAGCGGAAAGCGCGCCGCGAGTGCCGGATTTGTCGCCGGCGTTTCATTGGGCGGGATGTAGTTCGGTAGCGGATCGATCGCCTCGCCCGATTGCTCTCCCGCATAACCCTGCCGGAACAGCGGCAGGACCAGATTGCCCCCCGCGGCGATCGACGACTTAAACTCGCACTTGCCTGAAGGGGTTGGGAAATTGCCCTCCCGATGCGGCACGAAGCTCTCCGGAGTTCCAACCTTCAGGCGCGCGTAACCGGCTTTACGCAGCGATGCCATGTCGATCCCGTTGAGCGCGGGGCTGCTCCAGTCGAGGGCCGCGACCGCCATCTCCTGGTCAGTCCGCTTCCAGTAGGGGTCATCCAGCCCCATGGCGCCCGCAAGTCGTCGGAACAACTCGGTGTTGGGCACAGCCTCGCCGAGCGGCGCGATCGCTGGCTCGTTCAGGGTCAAATACAGATGGCCCCATGAGAACATGATGTCGAACTGCTCGAGCTGTGTTGTGGCCGGCAAGACGATATCGGCATATAGCGCTGTGTCGGTCATGAACTGCTCGCTGACCACAGTAAACAGATCGTCTCGCGCCAGTCCGCGCTCCACCAGCTCCTGTTCCTGCACCACAACCATGGGATTGGAGTTATACACCACCAACGAGCGGATCGGTGTTTTCAGCGGCAGCGCGCCGGTTAGCGCTTGCCCCAGCCGCCACTGGTTGATGACCTGGGGGCCAGGCGCGATCCAGTCGGGCCGGCTCAATGCATCCCAGTTCACCGGGAACGCCCAGATTGGCATGTGCAGGATGCCGCCGCCGCAGTGGCGCCACGAGCCGACCAGCGCCGGAAGGCACGACAGCGCGCGCACCGCATTGCCACCCCCGGCGTGCCGCTCGATGGCAACCCCCATGCGGATCACTGAGGGCTGCGTGGTAGCGAATTCACGCGCCAACTTGCGAACGTCTTCGGCGGCAATGCCGGTAATATCGGCAACTTTCTCCGGCGGAAACTGCTCGGCCCGTTGCTTTCAGTTCGTCGTATCCAACGGTGTATTTCTCGACGTAGTCTTGATCGACGAGCCCCTCAGTGATGATCACGTTGATCATGCCGAGCGCCAGCGCCGCGTCGGTGCCCGGCCGGATGCGCAAGTGCCAGTCCGCGCGCCTGGCGGTCCGCGTCGAAACCGGATCGATCACCACGACCTTGGCGCCGCGCGCCTGAGCCTCGGCGATGAACGGCCAGTGGTGCAGGTTTGTGCTGATCGTGTTGATCGCCCACAGCACGATATACTTCGAATGCACGAAGCTTTCCGGATCCACCGCGGCGGTCGGACCGCACGACATGAAGAACGCGGTGATCGCACCGGAATCGCAGAACGTCCGCTCGGAGATCGTGGCGCCGAGCCGGTTGAAGAACGCGTCCCCGACGTTGAGGCCGTTGAGCAGGCCCTGGGTGCCGAGATAGCTGTAAGGCAAAATCGCGGCCGGCCCGGATTGCTCGATGATCGCCGACCATCGCGCCTTGATCTCACCGAGTGCTTCGTCCCAACTGGCGCGGCGAAACTTGCCCTCGCCTTTGCGGCCTGTGCGCATCAACGGAAACAGGACACGATCGGGGCTGTACACCCGGTTTTCGTAGCCGTTGACCTTGACGCAGAGTCCGCCGCGAGTGAACGGGTGATCCGGATTGCCGCGGACCTCGACCGCCGTGCCATCTCGCACGGTGGTGATCACCGCGCAGGTGTCAGGACAATCGTGGGGACAGGCGCCGAATACTGTCTGCTCATCCATAGCGACCTCCTTGATGCCGCCTGTTTTCAACGGTTGGGCGAGCCTTTGACCGGCTTGATCGGCCAGGTTGAAAACCTGCTTTCTATCGTGCTAGCGTGCCAGTAAAAAGGCGCCGTGAAAAGCGCTCGATGCGATAGTGGGGCGCCCAGTGGTCGCGGACAGCGCCAACTTGTGACCCACTCGAGGGCGCAAATTTGTGGATAAACGCGCCGGCCGAACATATGCGAAGCCGCTATTGAGCCCATCGGCAGCCGAACCGCGTTATCATTAACACGTTACTGGATGCGAGATGGTCAAACGCCTTGCGATCGGTACTCTTCCGGAGCGCACAAGACAACGATGTCGCCTCGCCGTTATCACTCAAAGCGCCGGAGGAAAATCCAGCATCCACCGCCGGAGGCTGCTTGGATGTGCACCTCTATATCCGTTGTGCCCGCAGACAGGTCTGCGATGTAGCTAAATCGGATATGAAGCCTCCCAGCCGCGATTGCGCGATCGATGCGACCGCGAAAATTCGGATTGTTCATGCACGGTGCGATCTCGACGAAAAAGTCGCGGCCGAGCACCGGTTTGCGATATCCTGACAGGCGTCGCTCGGCGTCACTGTAGAAAATGGCCTGGCCGCCGGCATCCAGTCGGATTGCGCCAAAGGGCAGAGCGTGAACCTGGTCCGGCGACAGTTTTTCGACCGCCGCCGCCAGATGCGGCTCCCCAAAATCCGGAACAGCGTTGATCGATTCTGTCATGACATTGCCCGTTTTGTGGGACGAGGGGTTAAATGCCGCCGCTGAGAAGCGCGAGGCCAACGAGGTGGGTCACCCGTTCACCATCGTCGGATACCGGCAAAATCAACCTTTCGAACAGCACTGGTTCCCCTTCCCCAAGATCATAGCGGGCATATTCAAACTGGGTGAGGATGTTCGGACGCATCGGCGGTAGGCGCCTGTTGGCGACCCCAGGATCTCATCATTAGGGTCAGGGCCAATTCCGCTGCGACATCCGTCCCCTGGATTCCAAGCCGCGCGATAAGCGCCCAACCAACTTTGAGGAACCGGAAGGTGGGGCTCCCTCGCCCGGTTCCACAGCAACCGTGAAGCCATGCTCGGCATCGGGAAGCCTATCCCAATCCAGATCGGACAGCCGCGGCGGCTTGCCACCATTGCGAGCCGCACGCCAGAACAAGTAAGCCGCAACCAGCGCTGGATTTTTCAGGCGGCGAAGCAATCCGCCAGCGGCGGTTTCACTATGCCGGGCACCCTGAATACGACGTCCAATTGCCCGCAGAAGGTCCGCCCCGGTGAACGGCTTCATCAGCACATGCTCACCCGCCAAGTCCTCGTGCCATCGTCGCCGGTCATGAACAGCACCGGCAGATCGGGTTGCTCCGCACGCAACCGCTTCGCCAGGGCAAGCCCTTCCGCGCCTGGCAGGGCGATGTCGGTGAGCAGAAGATCCAGTTTATCGGTTGAATGGGCCAACACAACAACCGGATCGGCGCCGAGTGGAACGACATTTCCAAGGGACTGCTGAAGTCGAAAACCCAAACGTAATGACGAGGAGCAGATGCGGTTGTCCTGGCGGCGCTGGAAGACACTGCTGAACGGGGCCGGAGCACAGCCGCTCGGCGATCATCCCGTTACCCGTGACACGGCGATGGGGGCGCAGTAGCGTCGCGGCCACCCGGGGGCACCGACGCCTCAGCAGGAGGAAACGATGGCGGAAATACTGGCACTGGGAATATCGCATTACCCGCCTCTGACCGGGCGCGACGACCGCATGTCGGCGATCCTGCGGCGCATGATGCAGAACCCCAAGCTTCCGGCGGATCTGCGGACTCCCGAAGGTTGGCCGGCAGAAATGCGCGCGGAGTGGGGCGACGATCAGGGCACCGCATCGGCGGCCCGACATCGTGCCGATCTCGTTGGCTGGATGGAAAAGACGCGAGCGGCACTGGATGATTTCAATCCGGATTTCGTACTGATGTGGGGTGATGACCAATACGAGAACTTTCGCGAGGACATCATCCCGCCATACTGCATCAGCGCTTTCGACAAATTCTCCTTCGGACCGCCGGCCGACAACGTCTGGGGCGAGACGGACAAGACCTACGAACTCGCGGGCAACCCCGCCGCAGCGAAGATGTTGACGACGCGCCTGATCGAGCAGGGTTTCGATACCGCCTACGCTTATAAGCCCTTGCATCATGCGCTCGGCCACGCCTTTACCAACGCAATCTTCTATCTCGACTACAGTCGGCGGGGATTTCATTATCCGATCGTGCCGTTCGCGATCAACTGCTATGGCCGCAAAGTCGTTTCCCAGCGCGGCGGGATGCCGTCGTTCGATAAGGAGATCGCCGATCTCGATCTTGATCCACCGGCTCCGACACCATGGCGGCTGTTCGACCTTGGCGCCGCGACCGCGCGTATACTTGCCGAATCGCCGTACCGCGTGGCGCTGCTCGCGTCCTCCGGCTGGTCCCACGCCTTCCTTACGGGCAAGAACTATTATCTTTACCCCGACACGCCGGCGGACCGGCAAATGTACGACCATCTGCAAAACGGCGACTACGACGCCTGGCGCAACTACTCCGGGCTGGCGGTCGAGGACAGCGGTCAGCAGGAAATCCTGAACTGGATGTGCCTTGTCGGCGCGATGAGCGCGCTGGATCGCAAGCCGAAGGAAACCGGCTTTGTCGACACCTGGATCTTCAATTCCTCGAAGACGTTCTTGATCGCGCCCCCGAACTGATCGAGCCACCGCATGATGCTGAACGACAAGGTGGCGCTGGTCACCCGGGCAAGCCCCACTACGGGCGGCGACATAGCAGAGGCTTTAGCCGAAGCGGGCGCTGAGATGGTTGCGATCATCGCGCCGTTCGTCGCGGCTCATGGGAACCACAGTGAAACGCCACTCCCGCGCGCTCCGTTGCCAACGTGATGGCGAACCATCTCGGTCTGCTCGATCTTTTTTGCAATGCAGAGAGCGATCACCATGAAGAGTGATTACTGGGGGGTCGTCGCCGTCGTCGCGTATGCCGTGTTCATGGACTATTTCATTTACGGACTGATCGTCCCGCTGACGCCATACTCCAGCGCTGGAACGCTCGGCGAGAACCATATGGCCCTGCTCTATGGCAGCTATGCCGCGGGCGTGCTGTTGGCGACGCCGCTGTTCGGCTACCTCGGCGACCGTTTCGGCTGCAAGCGTCCGATGCTGATCGGCGTGGCCTTGTCGGCGGTGGCGACGCTGCTGTTCTGGTCGGCATCCGGCTTTGTGCCGCTGATCGTGGCGCGCCTGTTCCAGGGCGCTGCCTCGGCTGCAACCTGGATCGCCGGACTTGCCCTGGTCGCCGAACATTACCCGACGAAACGCGTGGAGATGATCGGGTTCGCC
Organism: uncultured Pseudomonadota bacterium; assembly: GCA_963832865.1. Taxonomy (GTDB): domain Bacteria; phylum Pseudomonadota; class Alphaproteobacteria; order Acetobacterales; family Acetobacteraceae; genus Rhodopila. The sequence continues at coordinate 16,799 of CAWHWH010000058.1, read as the reverse complement.
CTGATGGGCAGCACGGCCGGATCCCTGATCGGACCTATCCTTGGCGGGACGCTGCTGGAGTTCGGTGGGTACGGGCTGCCCTTCATCGTGACGGGCGGGCTGGTGGCGATTGACGCCGCCATGCGTGTCTTCCTGCTGCCTGCCGGTAAGGCGCAAACCGGTGCCAGCCCCGACTGGCGAGCGCTGCTGACCGACCGGGCGATCCTGGTGCCAGCGCTGGCCGTGGTTCTGGCGGCGCTCGGCTGGGGTATCGTTGAGCCACTGTTGCCCGGTCGGCTCGACCAGGAGGGCGCGACGCCGACCGCTATCGGCGCGATGTTTACGATCGCGACCATCGCCTATGGGCTGTGCGCCCCACTGGTCGGCTGGGTATCCGAGCGCGTGCCGATCAAGCGGGTGATTGCCGGCGGCGTTGTCGGAATGGCGGTCACGCTGCCGCTGCTTGGCGTCGCGCCAGGCATTGTGCTGACCGGCGCCGCGCTTTGCCTCGTGAGTATTGCCTTTGCGTTCGCGCTCAATCCGACCTCGGCGGAATTGGGCGACGCGGTCGATCGGCGAGGCCTGTCCTGTTACGCCGCCGTCTATGCGGTCTACAATATCGCCTACTCGATAGGGATGATCGCGACGAACGTGCTTGCTGCCTCCGCGGCTTCGAGTTTGGGCTTCCAGCAAGTCCTGCTGTGCGCCAGCGCCGCGCTGCTGGTTTGTGTCCCGTTGCTGCTGCTGAAGGACGAACCCCTGCCGGCGGTGACGACCACCTCCGAGGATCAACCCGTATAACAGAGGAGCCCGAGGCGCATGAGCCAGTCTCTCGATGATCTTGCGAGCCTACTGACGCCACTCGAGCGTGGCGAAAGCCTGCCGGCCCGGTGGTATACCGACCCGGCGATAACCGAGCGTGAGATCCACCAGATCTTTCGGAAGACATGGTCTTATGTTGGCCCGGCGAACGAGCTGACGAACCTCGGGGACTACATCACCGGCTATGTCGGCGAGATCCCCGTCGTGGTGGTGCGCAACGAGACCGGACTGACCGCTCTGGTGAACGTCTGCCGGCACCGGCGCCACGAGGTCATGAAGGGCCGCGGCAACGCGAAGGTCATGCAGTGCGGCTATCACGCCTGGACCTACGACCTGACCGGGTGCCTCAAAGGCGCACCGCGCACCGCCGCGGAACCGGGGTTCCGGCTGGAGGACTATCCGCTGCTGCCGTTGCGGGTGGAGACAATGGGACCGTGGGTGTTCGTCAACGCCGACCGCGACGCCGAACCGTTGAAGGCGCAATACGGCAAGATAATGGACGTCATCGCCAGCAGCGGGGTCGACCTGGATGGACTGCAGCTCTATTCGAGGGAGGAGTGGGAGTCCTACTCCAACTGGAAGACGATGCTGGAGAATTACCTGGAATGCTACCACTGCGCGGTGGCGCATCCCGGCTTCAGCGCGGCCATCGACGTGCTGCCGGAGAATTACAACCTGGCGGCGCATGGCTGGTTCTGCAGTCAGGTCGGGCATGTCCGGCAATCGGCCCTGGAGGGGCGGAGCCAGATCAAGATCTATGACGCTCGGGGCGAGGTGGAGCAGGCGCAGTATCACCTGCTGTTCCCGAACATGACCATCAACATCAATCCCGGCTTCCCCAACCTGTCGATCGACGTGTGGAGGCCGAACGGCCCGAACGGGACGAAGGGATTCTCGGAGCAGTATTTCGCGCCCGGCGTGACGGAGACGTTCGCCCAGGAGCTGATCGAGTTCAACCGCCAGGTCGGTCTGGAAGACGACCAGCTGACCGAACTCGGTGCAGCGCGGCTTGCGCGCCGGCATCCCCGAGCGCGGCCGCTTCCTGACCGGCGCTGAACACCTGGTTGGGCATTTCCAGAAGCTGATCGCCAGTGCGGTGATGGGCGATGCCGGCGCGCTGAAGGCGGTGACGGCTCGGGCCGCCGCGGAAATGGCGCACAATGTGCCGGTCGTGCCTACCGGCTCTGCGCTGCCGGAGCAGGACCGCAACCGGTTCGTCGAGCTGGAAGTGTTCAAGGTTGTGCCGGAGAGCGAGACCATCACCTCGTTTTACCTGCGCCGCCCCGACGGTCAGCCGCTGTATCCGTGGCAGGCGGGTCAGTTCCTGCCGATCCGGGTGACGATCCCCGGGCAGGACACGCCGGCGATGCGGACCTATACGCTGTCCACGGCCGGCAATTCCGAGCACTACCGGCTGAGCATCCGGCGGATCGAGGGCGGAGCGCTGGTATCGCCGTTCCTGCACGCCAATGCGAAGCCCGGTTTCCGGATCGAGGCGATGGCACCTCGGGGGCGGTTCACGCTGACCGGGGCGAGCGAGCGGCCGGTGGTGCTGATCTCCGGCGGGGTCGGGATCACGCCGATGATGGCGATGGCCGAGCAGATCGTCGCGGAGGGGAAGCGCACCGGCAACTTCCGTCCGGTGCATTTCATCCACGGCGCGCAGAGCGGGAAGCACCAGGCCTTTCGCGAGCGGCTGGGCGAACTGGCCGGCGAGCATCCTGGCCTCAAACTGCATGTCAGCTACAGCGCCGCGGGCAGCGACGACGTGTTGGGTGTCAACCATGACAGTGCGGGCCACATCGACATCAACCTGATCAAGCGGATCTTACCCTTCGGCGATTACGAGTTTTACCTGTGCGGTCCGGCAGGCTTCATGAAGTCGCTGTACGACGGACTGACCGGCATGGGCGTGCCGGTCGAGCGTATCTTCTACGAGTCCTTCGGTCCGGCGACTGTCCTGAAGCCCGAGGCGCGGCTGGACGCGCCGATACGGCCGATGCCAGTGAACGCTGCGGCGGTCGCGGTGCGCTTCGTCCGTTCCGATGCCGGTGCAGAATGGTCGCGCGACCGGGGCACGCTGCTGGAGCTTGCGGAATCCATTGGCCTCGCCCCCAGTTTCGGCTGCCGGTCGGGCATCTGCGGCACCTGCACGACGCGAATCCTGAGCGGCGCCGTTGAGTATATCGAGGAGCCCGTCGCCCCTCGCGGGCAGGGTGAGGTTCTGCTTTGCTGCTCGGTTCCGCGCGGTGACGCCGATGTTGTGCTTGACCTATAGCGGCGAAAACGATCTGTCTAATATGCCGTTTTGCCTGATTGTGGCGGCCGCGGGCTTGAATTAATCATTGCTGGGGTAGGTCAGCCCAGGGACCCTGCCAGCTTCAATCGGAAACTGGCACCCCGATCGGGTCTCACCCAACTTGCAGCAGCGCGCCCGTCACGCCACTGGCGGCGTCGGACAGCAGGAATAGCATGGCCTCGGCAACTTCGGTCGGTTTCACCCAGCGGGTGGTGTCGGCGCTAGGCATCGCAGCACGATTTTGCGGTGTATCGATCGTGGTGGGCAGGACGGCGTTGACTCGGATCCGATCAGGTCGGAGTTCGTCGGCGAGGCTTTCGGTCAGGCGCATCACTGCGCTTTTTGTCGCCGCGTAGGGTGCCATCTGGCTGCCGCCATGCAAACCGGCGACGCTGCCGATGCCCACGAGGCTGCCGCCGCCCGCCGTCTTCAGCACCGGTGCAGCGGCACGATAGATATTCCAGGTGGTTTTGACGTTCAGGCTGAACATCGCATCCCATTGGTCCAGGCTGGTTTCGGCGAGTTTGCCCATCGCGAATCCACCGACCGTGGTGGCGACGCCATGCAGACCGCCGAGGGTATGGACGACCCTCGCGACCAGGCTGTCGCAGGCGGTTGGGTCGGTGAGATCGACTTCCGGTATCGGCAGATGCCGGCTGGGATTTTCCAATGTTGCCATCACCGCGGTGAGCGGTGGGCCGAGCGTATCGACGGCGGCGACCTTTGCACCACGGCTCGCGAGTAAGCGAGTGACGGCGCTGCCGACATTACCGGCCGCACCCGTGACGATGATTACTTTGTCGGTAAACATGAAACGCTCCCTTTGACGCAGACTGCCCGCTGGTTTGTTCTACCCCGGGTCCACCCCGGTTTCGAACGGCCCCGAGCTATCCTACCCGTTCTGCGGCGCGATCCCGAGTCAGATATCGGATAAAGCGACGCTGGTTGAACGCGGCGTTCACGTGGAGCTTCCGGAAACGATCGTGGGCTGGGCTCCTTCTGCCGCAACGCAGTGGCGGCCGGCGCTGGCGCCCGCAACCTGAGGGTTACCGTGCTGCGGCACACGATCACCAGCGTGATCAAGCCGGTTGCAGCCAACGACATCAAGCCGGTGAAGGACAAGGTCTCCTGACTGGCGGTCGTCTCAGCGCTGAGCACCATGGTCTATGGGGCGGGTTGGACCGGACCGCTGGGCTGCTGCAACGAGTCCAACATCGCGCTGGCCCAGAGTTCGGGGTTCCACGCGTGATCGCGCGGCTCGTTTTCGGCAAGGTGCGGGGCGGTGGCCGGGTGGGCGCGGGGGCGCTGGGCGTCGATCTTCGCTTTGTGCTGCTGAATGGCCGCCATAATCTCAGCCTGCCGCATGTCGTCCACGGGCTCCGGCATCTCGGCGGGGAGGGGTGGGAGTTCGCGGGCGAGACGCTGGTCGAGCGCCTTTTCGGTCTGGAGGGTGGAGCGATTGAGGTTGTTGGCGCAGCCCCTGTAGCGGAGGCGCATGGAAAGTGACATCTCGGCGGTTTTGGCCTCGGCGAGGACATCGAGGGTGGTCATGCCGAAGGCGATGATGTGAGCTGCCTGCAGCATTTCCGCTCTTGTGCGGGTGTCGTAGGAGGTCAGGGTGTCGATGATTTCGGACCGGGCTTCGTGCTTGTCCATGGAGGCTGCGGAGAAGTATGGCATCAGGAAAGCGATGATCGTTTCAAGAAACGAGTTGGGTCGAGCCATGGGTTCGGTCCGGTGTGCAGTTGTGCGTTTGTTCTAGCGTTGGTTGAGGGCGATGTCAAGAACATAACATGAATCGGTTCGAACAACGGCGGTGGGGATAGGCAGCCGTCGGCGCCGGTTTTAAGGTACGCTTTGGCGGCGGACTAAGCCACTCCCGATGCCGCGGGGGCTATGGGCGTTGAATGCAGCCGGATCTTTTGGCGATCCGCCATAGGAGCATTCTGGCCAGCGGGTTGAAGGTATGGACCGAGGCAGTCGGACCTTTTGACAATCATCGCATTCGGGATCGGACCATTTGGCCCCGGCTTGGGCATCCGATCGAGGCGGACGACCTGAAACGAGATTCTCGCCTGGCGGGAGGAGCGCACCGTCACGGAGTACCTGACCCTGCATTACGACCGCATGATGCTCATGCTGGATCCGGGGGGACACACCCTGTCAAGGTCGCGTAAGCTCCGATATAACAAGTCGACCGGGAAACCCGCTTCTACTGTCGTGCATTAAATAAGACTTGCCGAATTTCTGGAGCTTTATGAACGTAATATTGCCGTATCGACATTTCGCCCGATTCGCGCGAACTCTCCCCAGCCTCCATGCGCCGGATTGCGAACTGAGATGGCAAGGTATACGTTGTGTTGGCGGCACAGGACGGTCGCGCCCCGGCGCTCTTCTGAATAACAAACGGAGCAGCTCTCATGAAATTAACTGCGGGTCGTCGCGCAACAAGTTGGGGCTTTTTCTCGGTCGTCGGCCTGACCGTCCTGTCTCTTTCCGACCAAGCATCCGCTCAACCTGTGCCTGGTGGCGTCTGCAAGCTAGTCAGCGAGAGGACCAGCGAAGTCGGCTGCTGGATCATCGCTCACCAGCCTATAGGGCGGCTAACTCAATCGCAGGTGTTCTGGGATCTGGACCTTTACCCGACGCGCGCGGCGGCGGAGGCGGCGAAAGTGCCGGGAGGAACCGTGGTCGAATTGCTGGGAAGGATCTGGCTTCTGACCATTACGGACGTAGGGCGGCCACCGCTTGGTGGACAACGCGTCGCCGAAATTGGTCCCCTGCCGATAGCCGCGGGGGATGAGTATTCGGCACAATACATGGAGGCCATCTTCACGCCTGGAATGACGTCGTCAGCACATACTCATTCTGGCCCCGAAGCTTGGTATACCTTGACTGGAGAAACCTGCTTAGAAACTCCCGTAGGCAAACAAATTGGCCGTGCCGGGGGCCAATATGTGATCGTGCCGGGCGGTCTACCAATGCACCTCACAGCCACCGGCACCGAGTTGCGCCGCGCCATTGTTCTCATCTTGCACGACTAAACGAAGCCGGCGTCGACCCTTGTACACGATTGGACTCCGAAAGGCCTGTGTAAGGAGTGACCCTGAATCAGCGGACATTTCCGTCGCAGCAGTTTGTTCGCCTCGGCGCCCTACAGTCTGCAAGCAAACCGCAGCAAGCAGAGTTCGTTCGGTCCCCGACGAGCGCACAACTCAAGAGAAACGCAGCAGAAAAATCATCGATAGAATCTGCAAAGACTTCAAATATAGGAAAACGGTCTTGACTGGCTCCTCAACTTTGGACCTTGTCCTCTACAGGACCGGGACCTCCATGAATACACGGGTTCTTGCCGGGCAACGGAGCGCCAGGGGCGCTACCGCCGAGGACAAGCCGGACACTTGAGCAGAGTAGTCGGTGCCAAAGCCGACGGAGTCGGGTCGGGGTTCGCTGGCCGGCTTCGGATAGCGTGAAGGCGAGGCGCAAGGAACTTCCTGCCACTCGGTTTTCGGATACGCGGCCGTGAAGCACCCTTTCTTGGGCGCGGGAGTCCGCGCTACAGTTGCCCGCCGCAAGCGAGTGCACCATGCCGATAACATGATGGCCCGGATCACGGCTGAGCGGCTTGTACAGCACCTGGAGGCGTCGGGGTTCGTGGTGATGAAGGGCCAGGCCGCCAGGGCGCCGACCACAGCCAACATGCCGCCCGCCGTGGAGTGATGCGCGTGCACTCAAAGGCGCGATGCAGCGTGCGATCGCTACGAATTGGATCGAGGCTTACAGGCGGTATGTGGTGCCAGGAGAATGGCGCCTTTGAGAAGGAGAGACACGTGAGGAAGCTCGTCACGATCGGTGTCTGCGCAGTCATCCTTGGCACCGCATCCTCCTGCACTACGTGCCGGACGACGCCAGGGAACGCGATGGAAAGCATTCGCGCCGGCTCTGACACCGTCGGTTTCGGGGATCGCGCCGGAGGCTCCAACTATTATTGTCAGCCCGGGGTATGTCAGTCCACGGGCCTACATGATCCGGATTATCGTGTTTGTCTTGGCGGGGCGGCCAGTGTGGCGCGTTCCTTCACGGTAACTGCCGAAGCAAGACAAGCGATGGAAAGCGTCCATTGCCCGCCTCCAGGGACCTAGTGGGTGCAATCCGGGGGATAGTGACGCCAGATTATACCCACCAGCCCTTCGTTGGCCGATTCACTCGACCGCAAGGATGCTTCCGTCGGGATCGGACCACTGGCGAACCTCAAGAAGAGCCGGTGGCGCGTGGTGGCGCGGTGTCCACTATCCGCGCCTACGCAGCTGTACTATGTGGACGACGTCTATTAGCAACATCATTACAGCGCAGGGCATCGGTTACAGTAATATCCAGCTCCAGATCATGTATACCTCGATCCCCCAGCTTTTTCATTTCTTGCCAAATTTCAGCGTCGTCCTCAGAGATCAATCCCCTCCGCGCTACGATATCTATATAACGGATCGTAGCCCGTGCCATTCAAACCGGGCAGCGGTTACCCCTTGGTTGAAGCGGGCGATGCCGCCGCCTGGTTGCGATTCGAGTAGTGTAACATCTTCCCAAGAACAGTGTTAGGGCCGAGGAACTGCACCGAGGCCTCGTTGCGGTGGTCAGCTAACGCCTGTGTGCCGGAAGCAGGCCCCTGGTAGTCCGAGCCGTCGGCGAAACCCACCGGCCCGCCCGCCGCATACGCAGCGCCAACGCCCAGGCTCATCGCGGCAACGGCGGCAAGGATCATGGTCTTCATCGCTATTCTCCATCTCCAGTCGGGCGATATGTCCGGCTTCAACCAAACCGAAATGGGCTTGTGCACTCCGGATGATAATGCTGCGGTGCGGCATTAGAGTTATGCGCAAGACGGTGAGCCATCGCGATTTCGTGTGTTTTTTGCATACTCCCGGCGGGGTGCCCGCTTCGACGCACTTCTTTGCTGATTCCGCGGGCTTGGGCGAGCCAGGACGGAGAACTAAGCGCGCATGCCTTCCGGATCGATGCTGGACTCTTGCAGCAGTCCAGTGCTCCGGTCCAGCAGTGTGGGCGGCCACTTGCGCCGGATATCGTGCTGGCCCAGAAGTCGGGGGCTCTACGTCTGGTCCGTCGCGAGATGCGGGCCGCGTTACAGTGCCGATAGGCGGTCGTGACAGCACAGTGCCACTTGACCCAAATGTGGGTGGCGGATGCGAAAATAGCGTTCGATAACGGTCCCGGACCAAGCTGCGGTCGCTTGTGGAGCGTCGGCTGTGGCTGGAAGTGGCCCAGAAGATGCGACCGGACGGCTCGCTGAACGCCGCAGCTACGCGCGCCGACTTCAAACGGTCGGGTGAATAAACGGCAATGAGTTCCACGTTATGTCGGTATTACCGGCGCTCTCCGAAAAAACGAAGTGACCCAATCGCGGAAGGCTCGAGAATTTTAGTGTATCGGTGACTTGGTAGGTCCCGCTAGGCGGATTATTAGGGTTGGACGGAGTTTCCGAACCGTTCAGTGCCAGCACACCGGCCGAATATGACGCGCTGGAAAGGGTGAAGTCCTCCAATTCGATCGTGTTGCCGGGCGTTGAGCCGAAATTGGTCAGTGTGCCCTGAAAGATGGCCTGTATGGGGGCTCCGAACAATTGCGGGTCCAGGACCAATTCGCCGCCGTTGAAGACAAAATTTTGGCCGGACCCAATGCTTGGTGCGGGATAATATGTATTACTGAGGATGAATTCGCCCTTGGCGGCCAATCCAAGATAACCCGGGGAAGACTCAAGATTTATAGTTCCAGTGCCGGAGATGTCGACGGCCACATCGTTCACGGTCCCGGATACGTCGATCGTGCCGTCGTTGGTCATACCAGACAGCGACTGCCCGGGGTAGAAAATAGGAGTAGGGCCCTCCAGCAAGATGGTGGAACCGACGGAGGCATCGATAACACCATTGTTTACCAGATAGCCTTCGGCAGTGAACGATTCCGGGGAGTTTTCGAGGACGCCTATGTCCAGGGTTAGTGTGCCCGCGGCGGCGAACAAACCACTGGCCGCGGTCTCTATCGTGCCATCGTTTGTGCTGACGGTTCGGGAGGCGGCCGGGTTGTCAGGACCGGTCACCAAGAGGGTGCCTTGGTCAACGGCCGGATAGGTCAATAAAGTCACCGGATCATGTAGTGCCGGAAAACAATGGGCCTAAACACTGCCGGAAGCACAATGGTCGTTCCGGCCCCGATCGTGGACCCATCCAGCGTAAGCACGGGAGAAGGCAGATATCCCAACGGTGAGAAGGGAATCCCGGTGTTTGCGCCGAGGCCAATTGTCAAACCCTGAAGTGTCAGGTCGGTCGCGTCAGGATTGCCCTCGGCGATTGTCAGCACATCACCTGATTCTGGCGTCCCGTCGGGCGTCCATGCGGCGGGATCATTGAAACTATCGGTACCGCCATTGGTCCACGTTCTATTGGTCATGACGTCATTGCTCCGAAAAGAGGCTCTCGAATAGTCCTGCAACACTGCTCTCAAGGACCGTTCTGTTGCCCCGTGCGGCCCAGATTTCGCTGTCCATGTGCTTACGATCAGAAATTGCAACTCTTGGCATAAGTCGGATCGACGGTATTGAACAAACCAAGTCAATCCTGAGCATGCCTCCGAGAGCGCGTCGGTGCAACAACAGACCTATGGCTGAAAATCGTCGGACCTCACCCTCGTGAGACGTTCGGGCGGTCGGATCGGTTGGAAGGGTCGATCCGCGGCGATAACGGCATCAAAGCTCTCGTCGTGCCGCGAACGGGTGATTGCTTGCGACAATCGGCCCTCTCATATCACTGGTCCAGGGATCGCCGCCTGAGCCTCCTACGCGCGATAAACCGGCATATCCACGCTGGCGACCGGCCGGCAGTCACTGCCAACTGCGTGTTGGCCGATCGCCTTCTGCGTCGGCGTCGCGTTCGCAAATGAACTTTCCACGCTTCGTGCTGCCAAAGTAATGCTCGCCCTGGAAGTGGTAGACGCCTGACCGCGTGTTGACCCAAACGAGCTTATCGCCTGGGCACGTCATGCCGGCCGGCGGCGTGTAACCGGGGGTTTGGGCATAGGCTGCTTGTAAGCCCGAGCAAGTCGGCTTGCACGTCCAATCCCGCCGTCCTGTCACGTATTGCCCGAAAGCAGCGGTCCAATCAGTCGCAATCATCCGTTGGGCATCGGCCAGAGGCAGTCGGCCCGCACAAACAAGCCGGGCCAGGACCGTTTCCAGTTCGTCCTTTCGGTCCGCCCTCCAGCCGTCCGCCGACACAAAAGGCTCAGGCCAAAGGTTCCGAGCGTCGTCAGGCGACCCACCAAGAATGAGTGGGATTAGATGATCTTCTTCATATTCGCTGATCTTCTGGTCAGCGTAACCAAATTCACTGACCTGCTGACGCTTCAGCGCCGAGGTGTATCCGGGAGGTGGCCGAACAGTTCGCGTCCAGCCGCGAACGCAGATCGTTGAACCGATCGTCTCCTGGGTGACCATCGGGTTGAGCGCGCCTGGCGTCCTAACCGAATCGGGCAAGGCGCCCTGGCCCATCGCCCGCGTCGCGAGCAGAGCCAAGATGGCCGCAAGCCGAATCTTCATTGGATTTACTGGACGATGGCGACTGGCGCAGGCGCGTCGTGCGGAAACGCCCGTCGATCTGGCAGCGGTCCAGTGCCAAGCCGACGCGACTTGGCCGTGTGATCCTCCGAAGAGACGCCAGCTATCGGGTGCCTTATTCCTGAAGACATCTCTAGTTCCTTTCGGGTATTCAGGGGGCGGAAGCGCCACGCACTATGAAAAACCTGCGTGGACCCGTCGGTAAAGTGCTAGAACCTGCGAGAGCACCTTGGGCCTGTTGCAAAGCGGCCAGTGGTAGCATCGAGGTTTCTCGATACCTTGCTCCGGTGACAGCGTGATGTCATTCGCGGCAAGGATGTGGCGCCCGTCCTCGATGAGCAAGTCGTCTGGCAGCAAGTCGTCTGGCAGCAACTCACCTGGCCAACAGCAGCGGGTTCCGTCATGCATCTTGCTCGCGAAAGCGTTCCAACCAATGGCGGGCAATCTGGTCGCGGCGCGCCAGCCAGACGCCGCCCCGATCGCGCATGTGGCGCAACACCCGCTCCAGTCCGCCGATCCGCCCGGGGCGCCCGATCATCCGCAGGTGCAGGCCGACCGACAGCATCCGTGGCATATCCGCCCCTTCGGCCCAAAGCTGGTCGAACGCATCGATGACATATTCGGCGAAATGCGCCGCGGTGGTGAACCGTTGAGCCCCCTGGTGGAAATGCATATCGTTGGTGTCGAAGCTGTACGGCAGCACCAACTGCCGCGCGCCATCTCCCACCGGAACGAAAAACGGCAGATCGTCGCTATAGGCATCGCTGTCGTACAAGAAACCGCCATGCTCCAGGAGCAGCCGGCGTGTGTTGACCGATGGCGTTGACCGAGTATGCCAGCCGACCGGCGCGGTCCCGGTCGCATCCCGGATCGCGGCACAGGCGCGAGCGATGGCGCGGCGTTCGGTCGCCTCATCCATCCCCGCATGGCGCTCCCAGCGCCAGCCGTGGCAGGCCACCTCATGCCCCCGCGTCACCGCATCGCGCGCCAGCCAGGGGGACCGGAAGACTGACCGGCCACAGGCGTTCAGCGTCGCGGGGACGGCGTACAACTCGAGCAACCGCATGATCCGCCAGTAGCCGACCCGGGTGCCATACTCGAAATGGCTGTCACGGCACGGGTCCGGCGCATCGCGCACTTCGTCGGTGACCTCGTAAACGGCCTCGTTGCGCTCGTCGCCATCGGCCACCGACAGTTCCGCGCCTTCCTCGACGTTGACTACGAATGAGACGGCGACCCGAGCGGTGTTGGGCCAGCTTGGATTGGGCGGCTTCGCCCCGTAGCCAGCGAAGTCGCGGTCGGTCTGCATTAGACCCCCGCCATCCGATTCAGCCCCACCAGTCGGTCGCCGGCGATCAGCATCAGGACTGTTAGTCCGATGATCAAAGTGGACACCGCTGCTACGGTCGGATCGGGCGACTCGCCGAGATACTGCAGAAGTTGAATCGGCAACGTGCGGTGATAAACGTCGGTCAGGAAGATCGACACCGGATAGTTGTCCACCGACGCCAGAAAGCCGAACAGCGCCCCGGTGATAAACGACGGTGCCAACACCGGCACCATCACCCGCAGCACCGCCCGTGGATATGACAACCCGAGGGTCCGAGCGGCGTCGATCAGCGCGAAGTCGAAGCGCGCCAGCCCAGCGGTCAGCGTCCGCATCACGAACGGCAGCACGATCACCACATGCGCCAGCAGCAAGCTTGGCAATGCTTCGCGCAAACCCAGTGTCCGGAAATATTGCAGCACCGCAATGCCAATCACGAGACCAGGCAGCATCAGCGGCGAGATCAGGAAAGTTGCGATCGCCTCCCGGCCGGGGAATTGACCGCGCACCACGGCGATGGCCGCGAGCGTGCCGATCAGCAGCGAGACCGCGGTCGCCACCATCGCCACCTCCAGCGTCAGCACGACCGATTCAGTCAGTCCGTCTAAAGTCTTCACGTGCCGGTACCAGGTCAACGACAAGGTGTCCGTCGGCAAGGCGAACACCGGCGAGGGCGACAGCGAAACGAGTACGGTAACCACCAGGGGCATCAGCAGGAACACCACGCTCGCGGCCAACATGGCGCCGGCAAATGCTCGGGCGACCAACCGGGTCATGATGCGTTCGACCGGCGCCCGAGTGAGGCGCTCGCCGCGACCACCAGTAGGGACAGCGCCAGCAGCACCACTCCGGCGACCGAACCGCGCTGCGGATCCTGCAGATACAGGAACGCCGTGGCGATCGTGGTCGGCAACGTCTGGTAGGCGTCGCCCATCAGCAGCGTCGGGATGACATAGGCTGCGATCGACAGCGAGAACACCAGAGTGCCGCCGGCGACGATGCCTGGCACCGTCAGCGGCAGGATGACGCGCAGGAAGCAATGGACCGGGCCGCCGCCCAGTGTTGCCGCCGCGTCGGACAGACGGGGGTCGAGTTGACGGATACTCGCAAATAACGGCAGCACCATGAACGGCAGGAAGATGTTGACGATGCCGATGAGCAGCCCGGTCTCGGTGAACAGCAGCCGCATCGGGCTACTGGTCAGCCCGATCGCCTGCAACGTCACGTTGATGAGCCCGTCGCCCCGGAGCAGCACGGTCCAGCCAAACGCCTTGACGATGACACTCAGCGACAGCGGCAGCAGCAGCGCGGCCACCAGGACCGATTGCAGCCAGCCTCGCGCCCAGGACAGCGCAAACGCGGCGGGGTAGCCGATCGCGAAGCAGATCGCCGTCGTGATGGCGGCCAGGCGCAGGGTGCGCCCGATCACGCCCCAGGCACTGGCGCTGCCGAAGAACGTGGTGTATCCGGCCAGGGTCCAGCCGGCCGGTCCGTGCAGGCTTCCGAGAAGCAGCACGGCCAGCGGTATCGCGAACAGTAAAACGCAGTAGGCGGTCGCTGGTGCTGCGAGCCAGCCTATGCCGAAACGCGTCATGCCGGGGCCACCGGATACAACAGTGTGTCGGCTATACGCCAGGCGATATCGACTGTTTCTCCGGGGGTGGCGTTGCCGACTGCATCGGCGGGCAGCTCGATAATCGCCCGGTCTTCCCCTTGAACGGCGCCGTGCAGCAGACAGCGGCTTCCCAGGAATGTGCGAGCGGCCAATGGCAGCGATGCGCCAGTCCAGTCGGGCGCCTTGGGACGTCCAAGGGTGATCCGCTCGGGCCGGACAGCGACGATGACAGGCGATCCGCGCAGGAACCGGCCCGGAGCCTCGATCATCCCGTGTTTGGTGCGGACCAGCACATTTTGGGCATTCTGCCGCTCTACTTCGCCGTGCAGCACGGTTGCCTGGCCGACGAAATCCAAAACGAACGGCGTGGCCGGGCGGTCGTAGATCGTCTGGGGTTCAGCCAATTGTTCAATTCGCCCGGTATTCATCACCGCGATTCGGTCAGACAGCGCCAGAGCCTCTTCCTGGTCATGCGTCACGAAGATCGCGGTCATCCCGAGCTGGCGTAGAAGAGTGCGCAACTCTACTTGCATGGTCTCGCGCAGCTTGCGATCCAAAGCCGACAATGGTTCGTCCAGCAAGACCAGATCAGGGCTGACCGCGAGCGCCCGAGCGATGGCGACGCGTTGCTGCTGGCCGCCGGATAGTTGCGCTATCGGGCGTCCCGCGAGGGGGCCCAGTTGCACCATCGCCAGCAACTCGCTGACCCGCGGGCCGATCCGCGCCTTTGGCACGCCATGGGCCCGCAGCCCAAACGCGACGTTCTCCGCGACCGTTAGATGCGGAAACAGCGCGTAGTTCTGGAACACCACGCCGACCTTGCGCCGGTGCGGCGGCAGGCGTCCCAGATCGCGTCCACCGAGGATGACCCGCCCGCGGTCCGGGGACAGTAGTCCCGCGAGAATGCGCAGCAACGTTGTCTTGCCGCACCCTGACGGCCCCAGCAGCGAGACGAACTCGCCCTTGCCGACCGACAGCGCGATATCGTCCAGCACGACCATTTGGCGAAACCGCTTGGCGACGCCGTCGATCTGCAGGTAGTCGAGCTCGGACATCCCGGCCGTTAGCCCCTAGGGTTTAGGCCATGACCTGGTTCCAACGCTCGATCCAGGCGGCGCGGTTCTTGTTGACGTAGCCCCAATCCGGGACGAAGGGGTCGCCCGGCTGTGCGAATCCGGGCGGGATCGTTGCGCTCGGGTTGGTCGGCAGGACGAAGGATTTCTCGACCAGAATGGACTGGATTTCCGGGCTTAGGTAGGCGTTGATGAAGGCGTCCGCGGCCGCTTGATTGGGGCCGTCCTTCACCTTGCAGATGCCTGAGGGCATCGCGAACACGCCCTCCTTCGGCGCGGAAAGCCCAACCGGAGACCCCGCTGCCGCTCGGATGAGGGTGTAGCTGGAAAACTGCCCGCCCATCAGTGAGGCTTCGCCCGATTCCAGCAGATTCTCTGCCTGTGGCTGGTTGGTATAGATGGTCAGCACGTTCGGCTTCAGCGAGGCCAGCTTCTTGAACCCCGCATCCATGTCATACTGCGCCTCCTGAAACGGCTTGCCGGTTTCCAAGTGCGAGGCGGCCAGAAGCGTCCAGAGGCCCTCGGTATTCTGCAGCGAGGGCACGATTACCTTGCCCTTGCTCGCCGGGTCCCACAGGGTCGCGTAGCTCAGCACGCCGTTTGGCAAAGCCTTGGTGTTGTACGCGATCCCGGCCCAGGGCTGCTGATAATTGGCCCAGGCGCCATCGAGGTGCACCGCCGCCGGCTTGATCTTGGCAAGGTTCGGGACCGTGGACGGCGTGAGCTTGGCGATCAACCCGTCATCCCAGGCGATCTGCATGACTGGGTCGTCCATCAGCACGACCGACATCTTCGGGGCGGCCTTGTCAGCGCGGAGTTTCTCCAGGTTGACCAGCGACCGCGTCCCATCGAACACGACGTGGATGCCGAGTTGCTTCTCGACCACCGGGAACACGAACTCCTTCATGTAGCCGGCCATGCCAGCGGCGCCCCCGACCACGAGGTCTTTGGTCTCGGCGCGCAGAACGGCCGGCCGAGCAAGTAACGGCATGGCGGCGGCTGTAGTCAGCAGATGGCGGCGGGAAAGCGTGAGGTTCATCTCTCTGTCCTTTGCCGATACGTGAGCCGATGACGACGTGTCGCCGACGGTCTCGCAAGCGTCATGCCAGCGCGAAATGGCCGGCTTGGCTTTGGAGCGTCCGGCGATTGCGTACAATCGGGTCAGAGATCACGTTTGAACTGCATATGATCGTGGCTTGAGGGACTTTGGGTTCTGCGCATAGTGTCTACTCACTGTAGCAGAGGAGCGGAACGCATGCCCGAAGCTGGTGGCGCGACTGAGCGGCTGGCCTGGGTGGAGCAGTTCGCGCAGACCCGGGACGCCGCATCCGTGTGCCGTCAGTTTGCGATCTGCCGGGCGACGTTGCGCAAATGGTGGCTTCGGTATGAAGCGAGTGGCCCCGCCGGCCTGGAGGAAGCAAGCCGCAAGCCACGATCGTCCCCTAACCGCAAGGTGTTTGAGGCTGAGGCTGCGCTGATTTACGAAATGCGGTCGCGCGGGTTCGGCGTGTCGCGCATCCGGACCGAATTGCGCACCGGTCATAGGCTGGACGTCTCGGCGACGACGATCCGCAAGGTGTTGCGGGGCAGTTCCGGGCAGCCGTTTCCTGGGCGTGCCACGGCGCCAGTGGCACCCAGTCTGTTTGCCGCGGCACTGCCGGATGACGGGATCTCGCGATTACTGGCCGCCGAAATCAGCAAGGGCAGTTTCCGTCCCGGCGAGCGGTTGACTGAAGAGTTGCTTGCTCAGCGGTTCCGTGTCGGGCGGACCCGTATACGCCAGGCCTTGCGCGCTCTGGCGATGATCGGGCTGGTCAGGATCGAGCGGAACCGGGGCGCGGTTGTTGCGATGCCCTCGGATGAGGTGGTGGCAGACGCCTACGAGGCGCGGCGGATCGTCGAGGCGACGATCGTGCAGCATGTCGCCGCCTGTCACTCCCGCGAACAGATCGAGGCGCTGAGGCATCACCTGCGGCGGCAGTCCGATGCGGAGCGGTGCGGCGACAAAGTCTCGCTGGTGCATCTGCTTACCGATTTCCATTTGTTGCTGGCCTCGATGGCCC
>CAWHWH010000057.1:0-284205 GCA_963832865.1 uncultured Pseudomonadota bacterium | reverse complement strand
TTGATGATGAACGTCTGCACACAGGGTCGCGTCGCCGAGTCCCTGCGTCGTGGGCGGAGAAGATGCTGGACATCGCGGAGGCGACCGGCGATGCGGACCTGCTGATCACGGGACACATGGGTGCCTGCGACTGCTACGATTGGGCGGGCGACTTCACCAAGGTTCTGGAGCACGCCGACAAGGTGCTGGACCTCTACGACCCGAGGAGCACACGCCATCTGGCAGATATCCTCAACCACGATCCCAAAACTGTCGCCGATGTCCACGCTCGCTGAGCACCTGGATACTGGGCTACCCGGACCGGGCATTGCGGCTCGAAAATGAAATAGACGCGCACGCCCGTCGGCTGCGGTCGTCCCTTCGAACTCGGATGGGTGCTATTTGCAGGGGGCGCATCGAGTTCGATCACCGCTTCACGCACGAGGACCTGCGCCAGCGCACCGAAGAATGTGAGCGGCTGGGCCGGGAGAACAGCCTGCCGTTGATGTGGGCGATGTTGGCACCCATTTCACGTGGCTCAGGCACTCCTTCAGGAAGGCAAACCCGCCGAAGCAATTGCCCCGCTCAAGGCCGGCATTGCGGTTTGGGAAGCGAGCGGCGGCAAGGTCGCTTGCCCAACCTAGAGGGCGCTGCTTGGCCGAAGCCATGGCGCTAACCGGCGACCTCGACAACGCGCTGCAACTGATCGACGAGGCGATCGCCCAGGTCGAACGCCCCGGGTGGGAGGAACGCTTCTCTTACGCCGAGACCCTCCGCCTCAAGGGCTGGATACTATCGCTCAAAGGCGACCTTGAAGGTGCCGAACTGAACTTTCTCGCCTCACTCGACTGGGCGCACCGTCAGCAGGCGAAGATCCTGGGAGCTGCGCACGTCGACCAGCCTCGCACGCCTATGGCAAAGCCAAGGCAAACGCCAGGAGGCCTATGACCTGCTTGCCCCGATCTACGGCTGGTTCACCGAAGGCTTCGACACCAAGGATTTGCAGGAGGCCAAGGCGCTCCTGGATGAACTGGCCGCACCCAGCAGCGTGGCAAACTCCGCCACGCTGCCAGCCGCTGCCTCTATCCCGTAATTAAATCCCCCGCCAGATCCCAGTTACGGCCATTGAACCGCATCGGGCGCATCTGCTTCACCGGACGATAATCCGTCGAACTCGTATTGACCCGAATGCCCGGCAATAACAGCGGTAATTCCAATTCGTGCAGACTGGCAGCCTGGCGCATGATGTTCTCGCGCGACAGGTCGTTGCCGCATTGTTTGAGAACCTGCTCCAGCGTCTGCGCGATAAGATAGGCGTAGACAATATCCGCGTCGTCCTTCTCCCCCTCGGTGTAGTATTCTCCCCGCCAGTGCATGAACTCCTTCATGGCCGGATCGTCCTGCCACTGTGGATCCATCGGGTACTTCAGAAACCCCGTCGAAATAATTCCAACGCATCTTTCAAGACCGGCCGGTTTGAGCGTTACACTGACCGATGATGAAATATAGGACAGCATATGCAACGGCTTCCAGCCGATGTCGTAGATCTTTCGGATCGCTTGCGCTGCGAATTTCGGGACCGTGAAGTCGAAGAAGGTATCGGCGCCCGATGCTTGCAGCACAGCGATCTGCAAGTCGATGGTTGTGTCGGTGACCTGGTAAGTCAGCTCCTTGACGATCATCGTGTCGGCCTTACTGCCCAAGACCGCTTTGACGGCGCCCAGGTAATCCTTTCCTGCAAGCGAATCTTGCACCAGCACTGCGATCTTGGCGTCCGGCTTGTTTTCGAGAATATATCTGGCGTCGATATGACCTGCTGTCCTGAAGGACGGCTGCCATGCCATCGTCCATGGAAAGTGCTGCGGATCATCCCAAGAGCCAGAGCCGTCCGCCAGGAAAAGCTGGGGGATGTGCCGATCATTCAGGTAGCGCTGAACGGCGGCATTGGTGACGTCGCCCAGGCTTTGGAAAATGAACGCAACCTGATCCACCTCCACCAAACGCCTGATCTGCTCGACAGTTTTCGGCGGACTGTAGCCATCATCCAAACTGATCAAATTGATCTTGCGGCCATTAATGCCGCCATGGTCATTCAGCCGCTTGAAATAGGCAAGCTGCGCCCGACCAATCGCGCCATAGGCTGAAATCGGCCCGCTGTACGGCATTGTTTGCCCGATCTTGATCTCGGTATCGGTGATCCCGGGCGCGTTTTTCTGGCCAGCCGAATCGTGCTCCGCCGCCATTGTCCTGAGCGGTCGGATGCCCGCCAATCCGCCGCCAGCCACGGCTGTCATGCTGATGAAGCGTCTGCGTGATGGCATTATTCTTCCCTCCACTGTGTCAGATCCGGCATCCGCCTCGCATATGCCGAGGTCTTTTGGTTCAAGGATTCGATGCTCTCGTTCGAGGGCAACCTTAAAGGAGGCGAATGGAATTTTCCAGGCTCCCTCAACCGGGCCCGTCGCCAGCAGGCGAAATCCTGGGGGCTGCGCACGTCGACCAGCCTGGCGCAACTATGGCAGAATCAAGGCGAACGCCAGGACGCGTATGATTTGCTTGCCCCGGCTTACGGCTGGTTCACCGAAGGCTTCGACACCAGAGATTTGCTGGACGCGAAGGCCCTGCTTGCCGAAATGGGGTAGTCGAAGCACCGCTGCCTGTTAAGCGAACTCCCAAGAGGCATGGATCACCATCACCGCATATCAAACAGTGAGATGTCGCGTCTCGCTTCCTACCGCCTCGCGACCCCGATGCGGTCGAGAACGACATCGGGGAGCAACGCCACCAACGGCGCGCATCCTGACGCATTGAAAGGTCAGACCTCCCCCACCAAAGGAGCACGCGCAATCAAGGGAAAAGCCCACGGGTCTTTTTCGCGGCGTAAACCTTCTCCACCCCGATCGCCATCGCCGCGGTCCGCTGTCCGACGCCGTCGTGCTTCGCCCGCGCGACAACCTGATGAAACGCCCGATCCAGCACCTGGGTGAGCCGATGATTCACCTCGTTTTCCTCCCAGAAGAACTGCTGCAAATCCTGCACCCACTCGAAATAGCTGACCACCACGCCGCCGGAATTGCACAGGATATCGGGAACCACGAAAATTTCTTTCTCTCGCTGCGCCAACACCAGATCGGCGTCGGGCGTTGTCGGGCCGTTGGCGCCTTCGGCCAGCACGCGGCAGCGCAATTTGCTGGCAACGGAGGCGTCGATCACCCGCTCCAGCGCCGCCGGCACCAGAATATCGCATGGCTGCGTCAGCAATGTCTGCGGATCGGCCAGCGCCTCGCGGGAAAAGCCAGCCAGAACATGATGCTTCGCGACGTGCGCGGTCATCGCCTCGATCGGCAGCCCCTTGGGATCGTGGTAGCACACCGTGTGATCGGCAATTCCGACCACCTTAATGCCGCGCGCCACCAGTTCCATCGCGCTAACCGAACCGACATTGCCAAACCCCTGTACCACGGCCGTCCGGGGAGTCAGCCCGATCGTTTCCGCCGCACGCATGGCGAGGTGCACGATACCGCGCCCGGTGGCCTCGCGCCGTCCTACCGTGCCGCCGGTGGCGACCGGCTTGCCGGTCACGATTTCGGTCACGGTCGCACCCTGATGCATCGAGTAGGTGTCCATGAACCACGCCATCACCTGCTCGTTGGTGCCCATATCCGGCGCCATGACGTCGGTGTGCGGCCCGACAAACGGAATCATCTCTTGCATGTAACGACGCGACAAAACCTCCAGCTCCCGCAGCGACAGGGCGGCCGGGTCGACCGTGACCCCACCTTTGGCGCCGCCGTAGGGCAACCCCGCCAGGGCACATTTCCAGCTCATCCAGATCGCCAGCGCCGCCACCTCGCCGATATCGACGGAGAGGGTGAACCGTGTGCCGCCCTTCGTCGGTCCGAGCGTCAGGTGATGCTGAACGCGATAGCCCTGAAACACCTTCGTGGATCCGTCGTCCAGATGGATCGGACAGGACACGGTGATCGCGCGCTTCGGGTACAGCAGCCGATCCCGCTCATCCTCCGGCATGCCGATATGGTCGGCGATCACCTGGAACTGCTGCCGTGCCATATCAAACACGGGTCCGCTGTAGATATTCATTGCACACGTCCTTGTCGTTGCCATCCCGGCTCAGAACCAATATCACGCTGCCATTCCGCTCTGCGAGACGCATGTTCAGGTAGGCGAGAGAATTGGGAGCGGGTGGTTACCTCGGCGCCAACCTGCCAAACCGTGGTCGGGCAACGATGCCCCTGCTCAACCCAGCCAGAAAAAAGGCTCACCCAATCGCCCTCGAGCCACGGCGCCTCGGCCTCACGCGCTTGCTCCGATCCCGCCAGGGGCCAGAAGCCCACACCATGGAAGCATTTGATCGTGCTGACGGCGGCGGGACGGATCACCGGGGCCGGCCAACTGCTCGCGGACACCGGCGTCGTCCAGCGCGTTTGCAGCATGTCGCACGCGACCGCTTTTTCGCGTACCGTTCAGCACATGGTGGCTAATCCGATCTCATAATCGACGGAAACGCCACGCTCGGGCGCTCAAAGGGCTGACATGATGGCCATATTGCCGCGTGCGGTGGGTCCGCTGATCCTTATCATCGGAAGTGCGGATGTGTCGCGATCGGATTACAATCCGCCGCTTCTAAACGCAGCAGAAGCCCCGGGCGCTGCTGCGAAAATTGGCGAGGCCTTGGCCAAGGCTGGCTGCCGAATTGTGGTGTTCTCCAGTGACCCAGCCTACGTCGAAGCCGATGTCGTTCGAGGCTTCGTCAACGGATCCACAAAGAGCGCGCGCCGGCAGATCCAGGTCCGGGCACCGCAAGGCTCTCCCGAGGCGACCTTTCAGGTGGCAGGCGCACACTCCGATATTTTCGACCTGCATCCCGATCAGGATTCTCACTGGGTGCCGCCGTTCTACCGCGCCATACGCGATGCCGATGGCGTAATCATCATTGGCGGCGGTCGTTCTGCACTGATCATGGGCCACTTGGCGCTGGCAATGGGATTGCCGTTGCTGACCCCCGCATGTTTCGGCGGATCCGCCCGTCATGTTTGGGCAGCCATCAAGCCGGGTGATGACCTGCCAACGCAGGAGGAACGCAACGAGATGGGCCAGCCAGACTGGCGGCCGGAGTATGCGCCAAAGTATGTCAGCCTGCTGAATGCTCAGATCGAGCGGCGGAAAGCCCGCTTGACATCCCGGGCCCGCGGGGAGGCGTGGCGGGCGGGGCTGGCATTCATTCTCGTGGCGGCTGTCGTGGTGCTCCTCGCGGCAGCGAATGGCTTCACGCCGTCCGCCGGTCTGCTCTTTGGCATCGGTCCGGTCGCTGGGATGGCGGGTGCGCTTACGCGGTCCTTCACAGCACTCGAAGATGGCAGCCATTCAGTCATGGCTACGCTGCTGTTCGGCGCCGTTAGCGGCTTGATGGTATCGCTCGTCTATCTCGTCGCGCAGCTCTCAGCGGCTGGCGGAACGGGCGAGATCAAACAGATGGCAGTCGCGGTCGTCTGGATGGCAGCGACAGCCTTTGGTGCCGGTTTCGTCTTCGACCGTACACTCAAACAACTCGCGGAAGGCAAGTTAAGGCCGGGCGGCCGGAGCGCCGGCCCATGAGCTGCGCTCAATTCGTCTTCGGCCCCATCTTGCGGGCGTTTGCACGTTAGCCAATCCTCAGCGCAATGGACTTCTCGCCACCCACGATCTTTATCTCCTATTCGCGCTCGGACGGACGCGCGTTCGCCGAGGATTTCGAGCGACGGCTCGAGGCGGAAGGACTGCACGCCTGGCGCGACCTCAAGAGTATGGAGGTAGGCGACATCCGCACACAGGTGTTGGGCGCGATCGAGACCGCGAAGCACCTGGTCCTGATCCTTTCTCGACGGGCGCTCACCTCGGACTGGATTAAGCGCGAGTGGTCGCACGCGCGGTTGAAGGGCAAGCAAGTTTGCCCGATACTGGCTGATCCGGCGATCAGTCGCGCCGACCTGCCACCCTGGATGCGACGCGAAGAGGTGTTCGACGTCGATCTCGCGAGGGATCGCGACAACGAGCGCTGGAAGGCGCTTGTGCTTGTCCTGCGCGGTGACGGGCAGACGAAGCGCGTGCCCTACATGCCGGGCGATCTCTCTAGCGACTTCGTCCCACGCCCGGCGGAATATACTGCCCTGAAGGCGGCAGTGCTGGCGGAAACGCCAGGAAAGACGGTTGCTCTGCACGGTGCCGGGGGCTACGGCAAGACTACGCTTGTCAATAAGCTCTGCCGCGACCCCGATGTCCGGTTCGAGTTCTCTGATGGCATCGTGCGCGTCGAGATTGGCAGGGACCGCGACGACGTCACCGGGCTGATCTGCGACCTGATTGAGCAGCTCGACCCGGAGGGCAAGCGCCCCGGCTTCACGAGCGTGAACACCGCCTCGGCGCATCTGGGCCAGCTGATCGGCGAGTCCCGGCTCCTGTTGGTGATCGACGACGTGTGGCAGGAGCAGCATTTGCGCCTATTCCTGCCCGACCACGCACCGAACTACGTGCTGCTAGTGACGACACGGCTGCCGTTGAAGCTCCAGACCATTCCGCATACCAAGGTGAAAGTCGACGAAATGCGCACCGCTGAGGCGGCAAGTCTGATCGCAAAGAACCTGCCGGTGACCGATGAGCCGGAAGCCGCTGCTGGGCTCTCCGGGCTCGCGGATCAGCTGGGCAACTGGGCGCAGATGCTCGCGATCGCGAACGGCTGGCTACGCGCCCGCGTGGAAAAACGCGAAAGGCTGATCGATTCCATTGCGCGCTTCGAGCGCCGGCTGGCAAAAGATGGGCCATTCGTGTTCGACCCGAAGGACGAGATCCAGCGCAACAAGGCGATTAGGCTGTGCATCGAGGCCAGCGTCGTGGATCTTGGCACAGCCGAGGCCGCGCGGTTCGGTGAGCTGGCCGTCCTGCCCGAGGACGAAGACGTGCCGCTGAGCGTAATCGAGGCGCTGTGGGCAGAAACCGGCGGATTCGACGAGGACGCAACGGACGATCTCGTCGGGCGGCTGGATCAACTGTCCTTACTGCAGTCACTTGATCTTGGCGCTCGCACGCTTCGCCTGCACGACAACATAATCTGGTATCTGCGCGACAAGGTCAAACCGGATGGCTGCCGGGCTGCCCACGCCGCGATGGTTCGCGCGATCGGTGCGGCCTGCGCGGGTGTATGGGCGACGCTTCCCCCAGCGCATGTCTATGGCTGGCGGTTCCTGATCCGGCATCTTCGAGCGGCCGGACAAGAGGAGGAGGCAAACAGGCTCCTCTCCGACTACGCCTGGATTAGGGCCAAGCTCTACGCAGTTGGCGCGCGGCACCTGTTCTCCAGCTACCTACCGGAGCCTGTCGACCCCGGCGCACGGCTCATCGGTCGCGCCATCACCCTCTCATTGCCGGCGCTCGCCGACCCGCGGCAGCTTGCGGGGCAGCTCATCGGCCGGCTTGCGCCGAACGATAGTCCCGGAATTGCCGATCTACTCCTTCAGGTGCACCAGCACGCCGAGCGGCCGGCGCTGCTCCCGATACGGCCTACCCTGACCCTTCCCGACACCCCGCTGATCCGCACTTTCACTGGCCATGAGGGCGCGGTTTACGCACTGGCGGTGCTTAACAAGGCGCGCATGGTTTCCGCTTCCGCTGATCGGACGCTGCGGATTTGGGACCTGGACACCGGCACTGAGCTAAGTCGTTGCGAGCCGCATGAGGACACGATCAGGGCGGTTGCCGTATCGCCTATCGAGCGACGCGCCCTCTCCGGCTCCATGGACAGGACATTACGGCTATGGGACTTGGACAGCGGCACCAAGCTGCGCGACTGCAACGGCCACGAACACTGGGTGACGGGAGTGGCCGTCCTGCCTGACGGTCGGCAAGCCGTCTCCGCCTCCATGGATCAGACGGTGCGCTTGTGGGATCTGGACAGCGGCGATGAGGTAGTTGGAAGCCGCTGCATTGGCCACCTAGGTCCAATCCTCGCCGTGGCCGTGTTGCCGAATGGACGTCGGGCTTTCACCGGCTCTATGGACCGGACGGCACGACTATGGGACTTGGACACAGGCACCGAGCTGCGCCGCTACGAGGGCCACCAGGGCGGGATCACGGCAGTAGCCGTATTACCGGGCGGGTCGCGTGGCATCACAGGGTCAGAAGACCGAACAATCCGGATATGGGATCTGGACAGTGGCAAGGAGCTCAAGCGCTGCACCGGCCACGAGGACTGGGTTACGGCCGTGGCGGCGCTACCAAACGGGCGTCGCGCAATCAGCGGCTCGGAGGACGGGACGATGCGCCTTTGGGACCTCGACAACGGTACCGAGCTAAGTCGTTACAAAGGCCAACAGGGCGCAATAATGGCGGTAGCTGCCTTGCCGGACGGGCGCCGCGCTGTGACCGCTTCGTTCGACGCGACCATAGGGTTATGGGACCTGGAACACCACGTCCCGCCGGGCCAGAGGTCGTACTGTGAGGGTCACGAGGACTGGGTAACGGCAGTGGCCGTGCTGCCGGACGGTAGACGCGCTATCACCGGCTCACAGGACTGCACCGTGCGGCTTTGGGACCTCGACAGCGGCGCCGAACTGCTCCGTTGCGAGGGCCACCAGGGCGAAGTTAGGGGAGTGGCGGTCCTGCCGGATGGGCGGCATGCCGTCTCCACCTCGGAGGATCGGACGATACGGCTTTGGGACTTGGACAACGGCAACGAACTACGCCGCTTCGAAGGTCACCAGGGCGCGATCAGGGGAGCGGCGGCGCTGTCGAACGGGCGCGCCATCGTATCCGTCTCCGACGATCGGACAGTGCGCCTGTGGGATCTGAACAGCGGCTCCGAACTCCTCCGCTGTGAGGGCCACCGGGACCCAGTCACAGCAATTGCCGTAGTGCCAAATCAGCTGCGCGCCGTCTCTGGCTCAACAGACCAAACCTTGCGGCTGTGGGACCTGGAACACGGAACTGAGTTGCGCCGCTACGAAGGCCACCAAGGCCCGGTCAGGGCGGTCGCGATACTGCCGGACGGGCGCCGCGCCGTTTCCGCTTCTCGGGATCATACAGTCCGGTCATGGGACCTGGAAAGCGGCGCTGAGTTACGCCGCTTCGAGGGCCACAAGGATTGGATCCCGGCGTTGGCGGTAATGCCGGACGGGCGCCGCGCCGTCTCCGCTTCCGAGGATCGAACGGTACGGTTATGGGACCTGGAAAGAGGCACCGAATTAGCCTCGTTTCACAGCGACGGGCGCCTGTTCTCCTGCGCCGTTGGGGGCGAACACGTCGTTGTAGGCGATGACCTTGGACGGATCCACGTACTGAAGATGGTCGAGGGATGACCTGCCCCAAGAGTCGTCGCCGATTTTACTGACTGCGCCTTCGCCGCCAGGCCATTGAGCGCCGCATGGTTATCGCCCTCTCGCCGATCGGCTTCGGGCCGCGCTTCAACATGCTCTGAGGCGACGTAGCGGCCATCCGCTGGTGACGCTAGCCGCCGAAAACTTGCCCCAATCCCCACCAGGGGCTAGAAGCCCGCACCCTTCCCAACTCTACCGAACGGACTACCCCATGAAGCAGCAGGCGAACCTGATTCGCGCCGGCCAGGTGATCGAACATGAAGGCCGTCGCTGGACGGTGCTCAAACAGCAGATCATCACCCCCGGCAAAGGCGGCGCCTTCATCCAGGTCGAAATGCGCGATCTGAAGTCCGGCAACAAGACCAACGAACGCTGGCGCACCGCCGACACCGTCGAGCGCCTCACCACCGAGGAAAAGGAGTACACCTACTCCTACAGCGACGGCACCAACCTCGTACTGATGGACCCCGACACCTACGAGGAAGCGCACGTCCCCGCCGACCTGATGGGCGACTCCGCGCCGTTCCTGCAGGATCAGATGAAGCTCGTCGTCGATCTGGTGGAGGGCGAGCCGGTGGCGATCCACCTGCCCTCCTCCGTCGTCCTGGAAGTCGTCGAGGCCGACCCGGTGGTCAAGGGCCAGACCGCCTCCTCCTCCTACAAGCCCGCCAGACTCTCGAACGGCGTGAAGACCAACGTCCCCCCGTTCATCGAGGCCGGCGAGCGCATCGTCGTCCGCACCGATGACGCCAGCTACGTGGAGCGCGCGAAGGGCTGATGGCCTTCCGCCTTTCCCCGCATCTGACCGTCATGGCCAATGCCGCCCAGAAGGCATCGAAACGTCTGCTGCGTGACTTTGCCGAAGTCGAGCAGTTGCAGGTCAGCGTCAAAGGCCCGTCCGACTTCGTCTCCCAGGCCGACCTGCGCGCCGAACAGACGCTGAAGGAGGAACTCACCAAGGCCCGCCCCGGCTACTCCTTTCTGATGGAGGAATCCGGCGCCTCCGGCTCCGAAAACTGGACCTGGCGCTGGATCGTCGACCCGCTTGGACGGCACCACCAACTTCCTGCACGGCATCCCGCACTGGGCGATCAGCATCGGGCTGCAGCGCCGCCTGCCGGATGGCACCTCGGAAATCCAGGCCGGCGTGATCTACGCCCCGGCGGCAGACGAGATGTTCTGGGCCGAGAAAGGCACCGGCGCCTTCATGAACGAGCGCCGCCTGCGCGTCTCCGCTCGGCGTGAGATGAACGAGGCGGTATTCGCCACCGGCATCCCGTTCGGCGCCGTCTCCGCCCCCCGTCAACGCGCCTTCAGCCGCACCGCAGCCACACTGATGCCCCAGGTCGCCGGCATCCGCCGCTTCGGCGCCGCTGCGCTGGACCTCGCCTGGGTCGCCCACGGCCGCTTCGATGGGTATTGGGAGTTGGGAATCAAACCCTGGGACATCGCGGCGGGCGAGCTGCTGGTCCGCGAAGCCGGCGGCTACGCAACGGATGTCGACGACGGCAGCCCCCTCGAAACCGGCAATATCGTCTCCGGCAACCCGCATCTGCATCCGAAGTTACGGACCATAGTCGCCGAGGGCATGCAGCCGCCGGCGTAGCGCCAGAGGCCACGATGGCGCGTCCAGACCAGATTGTCGAAGTGACGCTTGTCGCGTTGGCCGTGCGGTTGGAGGTCGGCAACTTTGGCCAAAACCGCAGCACTATTGATCAGGCCTACGAGGTAAGCTGCCTCGCCCGCGGTATGCGCGGTCACCCAGTAGGCGCTGTGATCGACCAGCACATCATGCTTGTCGAGACGTGCTGCGCTCAACCGGGTGCCTGCCTTATTGTAAACAACACGGACCGCGGCAGGTCCAACCTGGTGGGACAGATTACGCATATGGTCGATCCGATCAGATAACGTCATAACAAGCCGGCCGTCTGGGGTCCGATTGCTATACTCAGCCCACTTGGCCTCCGCATCACGCAGCCACGCTGCAAGGTAGTGGTAGCCCGCTTCGCTTGCTTCTGCCGAGTCCAGCAACTTTGACCCATCCAGCGGGATCATCGCTGGGATCGCCGTCAGCAGGCGAAATGGAACAATGGTCTCGCCTAAAATAGTCCCGAATGAATTAGCACCGGATCGTCGTTCAGCAAGCCGACATCACCACCTTGAAGGTCGATGCCATCGTCAACGCGGCCAACCAGTCGCTGCTGGGCGGCGGCGGTGTCGATGGTGCCATCCACCGCGCCGCCGGGCCCGGACCTGTTGAACGAGTGTCGCGCCCTCGGCGGTTGCCCAACCGGCGAGGCTCGGATCACCAAGGGATATCGCCTTCCCGCCCGCTACGTGATCCATGCGGTCGGACCACGCTATCGCGACGGCAATCACGGCGAACCTGAGCAGCTCGCCGGGTGTTACAGAAACAGCCTCGAACTGGCGGTCACGCATGAACTGAAGACCATCGCCTTCCCGGCGATTAGCTGCGGTATTTACGGCTATCCGATCCCGGACGCGGCAAGGATCGCGGTCGATGCGGTGACCGAAGTCCTCGCCAGCGACCAGACATTGGAAAAAATCATCTTCGCCTGCTTCGGTTCGGAAGTCCTGAACGCATTCCAGACAGCAGCGTCCCCCAACTCCCCAAGCGATCTCCCTCCCGGCAAGCGCCGTTAGCCCCCCGGTCAGGTATCGGGCGCCGCATTCCCGCCTGGAAGGCCGGCGGTGGCGTGGCCGTGCAACCGGTCGGCCACGCCGGCGTTCTGTCGCTTTCCCTGGCATGGAGGATATCGTGTCGCTCGAACAAGATCTTTTGGCGATCGAAGACAACTTCTGGACCGGTGGACCGGAGGCGTATCGGCGTCATGCCGATGAGAACTGCCTCGTGGCTTTCTCGGAATTCGCCGGGGTGATGTCCAACGATGACATCGCCAGGTCGGCAGCGAAAGGCCGCTGGAACGATGTATCGCTCAAGCCAAAAGGAATCGCACGACTGTCGGACACCTCGGCGGTCATTACCTACGAATGCAACGCCAAGCAGCAAGACGGTCAGCCTTATCATGCGCTCGTAAGCAGCGGCTATGCAAAGCGGTCGGACGGCTGGAAATTAGCGTTCCATCAGCAGACATCGCTGCCATAGGCGGACCGGACGGAGCCACGCAGCGCGAAAAGGCGAAGGAGCGCCAAGACACCGGCGCTCCTTCCGATTGCTACCGATTCCAGTGATCTGACAACCAAATCCCCTCAAATCGCATGCCCGGCGGCAGTGGCTGAGGGTTGAGGCCTCCCGACACCTGCTCCACCTCGGCCGCGGTTAGCTCGACCGGCGGACTGTTCAGGCAAGGTTCCCCTAAGTCAAGTGGCGTTTTTTCAGTCATTTCGGATTCCTTACATCAAGGGTCGCGGTCGACAATTCGGACCGCGAGCGACATCTTAATCGGGGCCGCCAAAGCGGCCTGTGAAATGGCTCACAGTAACACTAACCAAGCGCCCTGCTCTCAGACGCAGATCAGATCGGGACCACGGGCGACTTCTTGTCGTGGAACACTTGCATCGTCTGCGGATCGATCTTCAAGTGTGCCTGGATCAGACTAGGCGGCGTCAGCGCCAGCCACTGATTGAGTGAGACGTCGGCGTAGTAGCTACTCTTGAACATCTCCAGAAAACGCAGCGGCGTCGTGCCGGTATTTTCCACATAATGTCCCATCGCGAACGGCACGTAACCAACGTCGCCCGCCGCAAAGTCGAATGTACGCGCCTGGCCAGAAGAGGCGAAGACACCCATCCGCCCCTGGCCTTCGATGTAGTATTGCCACTCATCCGTGTTAGGGTGCCAGTGTAGTTCGCGCATCCCGCCGGGCTCGAGTTCAACCAGCGCCGCTGCAATAGTCTTCGACGCTGGAAAATTGCTTGAATCGGTAATCCTGACCGTTCCGCTCTTCCCCCTGAGAGGCTCCTGCGCCAGCATTTTGTGGCTGAAGCTCTCCGGAACGGGTTGTGCTCCCATCAACCGATCCGGACCGAGCGGACCCGGCACCGGCGCCTTAAAGATGTACAGCTCGCTCGGTTCAGGAATCCCGCTGAATACGTCCGCCGACGCACCGAAATTCTTCGCCAGCACCTCCTTGGGAACGTGCTTGAACCAATCGCTCAGCAGGAACGTGTCGTCCTCGTCAAAGCCGCCGCTGTCGAACACCAATAGAAATTCGCAGCCGTCCGGGTTGAGGCCCTGAATCGAATGCGGCAGGCCGGACGGGAAATACCAAAGATCACCGACACCAACGTCATCAACGAAGTTACGACCCTGGGCATCGATCGCGGTAATCCGCGCGTTGCCGTATAGCATGTAGGCCCATTCTGCCTCTTTATGCCAGTGCAGCTCCCGGATCCCGCCAGCATTCAGGCGCATGTTCACGCCGGCGATGCTTTTCGACACGCCCAGCTCACGTTCGGTGATTTGGCGCGTCCAGCCGCCGCTCTCTTGCCGGACATGCGCGTCGGCAAAGGAGAAGCGAAGATTGGGCAGCGTGCCGTGATCGGTCGAAGGCGGGTTCAGCATGTCCGGATTGGCTTGCTCGCGGGCCAGGTTGCGTGGCCCGGGCTCACTGCCGCCGACGCCGGGCCTCCGACTTGGCATCAATTCGGCCGCGGCTGCGACGCGGGCACCAAGCAAGGTGCCGGCGCCGAGCGTCAGCCCGGTCAGTACATCGCGGCGATTGGATGATGTCATGAAACTCCCCCAAAGTTACTCGATTACAATAACAATGATTGTCACGGGCGCGTTCCCGGATCTACCGATGCGATGTGAGAATCCGAGCATTGCAAGCAGCGCCGGACAGGCGCGCAGCGGTGGGATCGCCGGCTATGCCCAGCCCTTCAAATGCGGGGCGTAGAAGTTCGTGGTGACATGAAGGGAGCGAAACAGCCATGCCCCTTCGTACCGTGCATAGACTTCGTCATAGGCGCTCAGCAGCCAGCGCGCCTCCGCCTCGCCGTTATCACCCGTAACCGTGCACGGCATGATCAGCCGCCATTTGCCGGTCGCGGCATCGGCGCTCTGTACCTCGATGATCGGGTTCAACACCAGGTGCGCAGCGAAGCGGATACTGCCACTGACACCGCGGAAAAAGGCACGGATCGCCTCGCGCCCTTCATAGCGCCCAAACAACTCGCTTTCCCAGACAGCGTCGGGCAGGAACAGTGCGGCGAGCCCGTCCGGCTCGTAGTCGGCGTCGCACAAGGCGCAATAGCTGGCCTTGAGGGCTTTGATATCCTCGATCGCTTCCAGGCGGGCGAGGCGCTCCTCGATGCTCTGGGCCATGCGGGTCTCCTTGCGGAAGAGGACGGCCCGCGTTGCGCAGGGCCCGCAGGTCGACCGGTTTACTTTTTCAGGCGGAACGGACGTCACAGCTCAGCCTCGACACTCCTAGGTGTCGACCGCCTTACCCGCACCGTTGACCACGTCCTCGATCATCATCGGAATTCTCACCTGCGTCGAGTAGCCTTGGCGCAAAGCTGCAGGAAGGCATACCCCGGAGACGCAGATTTCGAGGCGGGCCGGAGCCATTCTTGGCTTTCAACCAGTAGCGGAAATACCGCGACGCAGTTGCTTCTAGCTCCGGTGGCTACAAACTCGTCCCGTAAAGGATCTTCCGCCAGTCGAGGGCCCATGCCAGGCATACGTCCATCCAAACCTCGAGTCCGGCGAAGCCCCCCTCGCTCATAGGTGACGCCTTGGGCAACTCAATCGTCAATATTCCGCGCAGCAGGTTCGGCACGTCGGCCAATGTCTTGCCCTCGCGCTCCACGATAGCGCGGGCGCGATCCTGGGCCGCGGCAGCCTCGCCGGGATTGTGGCTGGTGGTCAGATTCCAAACCTTTGCCAGCCGGATCAGGTCCATGTACGACTCGCCGCTCGGCTGGCGGTCACTGCTGTGGACAGGCAGTCATCCAACGCCGGCCAAACGTTCATCGCATCCCCCAAAGCGTTCGACTTGGCTCGTGCATGGAACCCATACGAGAACCAACTTGCCGCAAACGCGACCCTGCAAGGCGGTTCCGCACAAGCGTGCACCACAATCGCTTGAATGTCTGTGGTTCACGCCACAGAGCACGCGAAAAAGTGCATACTACCCCGGTCACGTTGTTGAGTGGGCCACGAAACGTCGGGCGCAAGCATGTCGCAATCTCAAAAGACAGGTATGGCACAACCTCAAAAGGATGATACCGTTCGGAAGAACCAGTTGCTCGGTGCTCTGGAGCGTGCAACGCGCGAGCGGATCAAACCGCATCTTCGGCCTGTCAGATTGAAGCTCGGTGCAATCGTCTGCGAAGCGGGCGGCGCCCTCGAGCATGCCTATTTCCCGGAGGGCGGCGTCCTCTCATTACTCACCGTTCTGGAGAACGGGTCGGCGATCGAGACAGCAAACATAGGGCGCGAAGGCGCATTCGGCCTCTTCGCGGCCATGTATAGCCGGGTATCGTTCAACCGATGCCTCGTGCAATTGGCGGGTCCCTTGGTTCGATGCCCGATAGAGGTCTTACGATCCGCATTCACGAGCAGCGAACACGTCCGCGATCTCTTTGTCAGTTATTCAGAGACGTTGCTGTCGCAGGTCCAGCAGACTGTCGCCTGCAATGCACTGCACTCAACCGAGCAGAGAATGTGCCGGTGGCTCCTTATGATGCATGATCGGGCCGAAGGGGAAGCCCTGACTTACACTCACGAATTTCTTTCACACATGCTGGGTGCCAATCGGAAGTCGGTGACGATCGCCGCTCAATCAATGCAAGCTGCCGGCCTGATCATGTATCACAGGGGAACCATGCAAGTGGTCGATCGCCGTGCGCTCGAAAAGGCATCGTGTGAGTGCTATGCGATCGTAAAGAAACGATTCGAGGCCTTTCTTACCGCACAGGACCGCGGTTCAGGGCGCTGAAACGGGGCGAGGGCAGACCTGATAACGGTCAACGTTCGCCCCTTCACCGGTACAACCGGGCGGGTGACGATCAGACCCAAGCCGCGAGAAGCTCATCCCGTTCTGCAAGGACAGAAGGCCTGCGCCGTCGTCATGAAACTGATCGCGTCACAGGTCATCGGACCGTTCGTGAAGCAGCGCCAAAAGGGCCGCTTACACGACGCTATTCAAATCCGCCAGCGCATCGGGAGATTTACCCGCCCGGGCTTCCGACGGAGATCCCAATGCAACGACTGCGTGCGGTCATCCACGCGCGCCCGGCAGGTTTCGGTGCTTGGACGCCTCTGAGCGGACGGTTTTGTCCATCCCGTAGGACAAAGGTCCTGATCTCTCGTCCTGCGGAATTTCAGCAAATCACGTAATCGTGCCATGGACTTCCTGGAATATCAACCGCCTCGGTGGTTTACACCACAGACGCATACGCCAATATGGTGCACTGCAGCGGAGAAGATTTTCAACGCGAGAGGCCGAGTGGGGCGAGGAGCATGCCACGGCTGACCCGGTGACTCGCGAATTTCGGACGAGAGCGCAATAAACGCCTTGCTGACCTTGCGCGATCGCGTCGATCGCCATTCCTGCTCGCGCTATCTCCGAACTTGAGCGTCTAAAGGTGGCGGCCTGCCAGTGACACAGGCTAGGCCCGCGATCGTCCGATCTTGAGTTGGTCGGTGGCAACAAGTGACGATGAGGATACCGCAAATGATCGAGCGGTCCGCTGTCCTTTAAGGATAAGACATTGCAGTAAGAATGCAAATAATAATCGATGGAGATGAAGATGGCAGAAGATGATTTCGCTAAAAAGATAGACGTGCTCGATGAGTTACTTAACGATTCGAATATACGGTTTGACCCGGCGAAGATCTGGCATCTTCTCGCCGAGATCGCCGACCGGGCACCCCGAGACAACGAGGAGCTACCGCAACCGCCGGCGGCAGACCGTCCAGAGAGTGGGGAGGCCGACCGGAAAGCGGCGTCCATCCCTTGCGGCCTGTGCGGTGGCAAGGGCGTCTTCCGTGGGATCGACTGCCCGGCCTGTCAGACCCGGGTCATAGCTGACCCGTGGGATGATAGGCGGGGCATCGAGCATCACAACAAATCAGATCTTTCTCTGTGCGGCTTTGGTGATATCGAGCCAACCACACCGCCCCCGGTCGGGATCGATTACGCTGAAATTGACCGTGCCAGTCCTTTGGCTCGACAGGCCTAGTTCAGTAATCAAAGCGCTTTGTCACCAGCGAGGTGGCCGCCCTCGCGAAGGCAGGTGGGCCGGCGGAGGTCTCCGTAGGACTGGTGCCTCTGCCGATTGCCGATGCGACGGGTGGCCTCCCCAATACGATCGACGATGGCA
Source organism: uncultured Pseudomonadota bacterium (assembly GCA_963832865.1). GTDB lineage: Bacteria > Pseudomonadota > Alphaproteobacteria > Acetobacterales > Acetobacteraceae > Rhodopila. The sequence continues at coordinate 266,548 of CAWHWH010000057.1, read as the reverse complement.
TGACCGGTTCTTTTTATCCACGCTTTGGTCCGATGGGCTGATGGCGGCCTGCCACCGCGCGTTCGACACCCGCGACGACGGCGCGCAACTCACGGACATGCGGGGTCCGGCGATGGCCGGACACTTCGGATGGTCGGGAGCCGCCGCGAAGAACGAGGCGTTGTAGGCGTTGAGGCGCCCCGATCGCCCCTCGGATCATCCCGAACCAGACGCACTCGCAGGTGGCGCAACCTGTTGCCTCGCCGACCATTGCCGAGGTGCTGATCCGGCGGCTCGATCTAGAGGTTGCGGCCAGAGATTAAACCAGCGGCCCTCGAGAGTGACCCATCGGCGCACCCTCATTGTCATGGTCCGGCTGGTTCAGGCTCTTCACGGCCTACCATGCCGCGGGCACTTCCTGCGTCAGCCTCGACCCAAATGCGCCCAACAAACAGCACGCCGTCAAAGCGTTACGATTTAGATGATAGAATAGCCTTTTTTAGGTCAGCGTGCGGGTAGATCGCGTTCCACTACAATCCCTCGAACACAAGCCACTACTTCTCAGCGACCGGCTAACCATCCAACACAGTCCTGATCTTCGCCGCCAACGCGGCATAGGTGAACGGCTTCGGCAGCAGTTCAGTCCCCGGGTCCAGCACCCCGCCATGCACGATGGCATTCCGAGCATACCCGGTCGTGTAAACCACCTTCAGCTCGGGGCGCAGCACCCGCGCGGCCTCGGCCAACTGCCGCCCCGTCATACCCCCGGGCAGCCCGACATCGGTGAACAATACCGCGATCTCCGCCTCCCGCGTCAGCACCCGCATCGCCGCATGTCCATCGCTGGCCGCCAGCACGCGATATCCAAGCTCGCGCAGCGAGGCAACCGAGTGCTCCCGCACCGCCGGCTCATCCTCCACGACCAGGATGGTTTCACCCTGCCCGGCAGGGATCCGGGGTTCCTCTGTTTTCGGCTTGCCCTCCGGCCGGTCGGACAACAGGCGCGGCAGGTACAACTTGACAACAGTCCCCTGCCCTTCTTCGCTATAGAGCTTCACGTGTCCGTTCGATTGTTTGATGAAACCGTAGACTTGGCTCAACCCAAGACCGGTGCCCTGACCGATGTCCTTGGTCGTAAAGAACGGCTCGAACACACGCTCCAGGATGCGCTCATCCATTCCCGCGCCGGTATCGCTCACGGCGATCATCACGTACTGGCCGACGGTAACATCGTCATGCGCCGCCGCGTAGGCCTCGTCCAAGTACGTGTTCGCCGTCTCGATCGTCAGTTTGCCGCCATCCGGCATCGCGTCGCGGGCATTCACCGCCAGGTTCAGCAGTGCGTTCTCCAACTGGTTGGCATCGAGCGCGGTCCGCCAAAGCCCCCCGGCGAGCACGGTTTCCAGCGCCACCGACTCCCCCAGCGTACGCCGCAGCAACTCCGACATCCCGGCCACCAGCTTGTTGGCATCCAACGGCCGCGGGTCCAATGTTTGCCGCCGCGCGAACGCCAGCAGCCGATGTGTCAGGGTGGCGGCCCGAGTGGCACCCTGTGCGATCATCCCAAGCGCCCGCTTGACCCGGGCGGCGTCGCTCCCAAGCGGCACGGTCGCCAGCATACGTTGCAGTGTTTCGACGCCGCCGCCGATTACGGTAAGCAAGTTATTGAAGTCGTGCGCGACGCCGCCGGTCAGGTGCCCGATGGCCTCCATCTTCTGCGATTGACGCAGCGATTCCTCGGCCTGCGCACGTTGCGCCATCTCCTGCGCGACGCGTTGCTCCAGCTTCTCATTGGCCAGCCGCAGCGCATCCCTGGCCTCCTGGCGTAGCCGCGCGAGTTCAAGGTTCGATCGGACCCGGGCCAGCAATTCGCGCGCCGAGAATGGCTTGACCAGGTAGTCGTCGGCACCGCCGTCCAGCCCTTCGACACGCGCTTCCTCACCCGCGCGGGCGGACAGCAGAACCACCGGCAGGTCCCGCAACTTGCGGTCCGCTCGAATGCCGGCCAGCAGGCCAAACCCGTCCATTCGCGGCATCATCACGTCGGACAGGATCAGGTCCGGCGGATTTGCCTTCGCCGCGGCCAGCGCCGCCTGACCGTCCCCCACCGCCTCGACCTCGTATCCAGGACGCAGCAACCGCACGACATAATCGCGCATGTCGGCATTGTCGTCGGCAAGCAGAATTCGCCGCCGTCCAGGCTCGTCCGCGACGCTGTCCGCGCCCAAAGACACCAGCATGTTGGATGTTTCCAAGACATCCGCCTGCTGAGCCCCGCCATCCTCGAACAGCCAACGCAGCGCCTCTTCGACGAACGTCGCCGCGGCGATCCCCTCCGGTGCGCTTCGCCCAGCGGTTTCTGTCACTCGGTCAGCAGGCAAATGCGCCGCGCCGAAGGGTATCCGCACCGCCACCGTCGTGCCGCTGTCGACACGGCTATCCACCGCGATCGTGCCGCCATGCAGCCGAACCAACTCACTCACCAGCGCCAGACCGATACCGGTGCCTTCAAGGGTCCGGCCGCGCTGACCCTCGATACGGTGGAATCGATCAAAGATATGCGGCAATTCCGCCTCGGGAATGCCGATGCCGGTATCGCGCACGGTCAGCACCACCGCCTGACCATCCGCTGTCGCCTCCAGCCCCACAGTGATCCCGCCAGCCAGGGTATATTTGAAGGCGTTCGAGACGAGGTTGAGCACAATGCGTTCCCACATCTCGGTATCGACGTAAACCGGGCGGTCCAGTGGCAGGCAGTTGGTTTCCAAACGCAGGCCGGCACGGTCACAGGCAGAGCGGAAATTGCTCGCGAGCTCCTCGGTATAGGCGCCCAATTCGGTCGGCTGATAGCGGGCTCGCACCCGGCCGGCCTCGATGCGGGAGAAATCCAGCAGGGTGTTCACCAGCCGCAGCAGCCGCAATCCGTTGCGGTGGACCATGGACAGCCGTTCAACGGCGTCCGGTGCCGTTGTCGCCAGAGCCGAGATCTCCTCCTCCAGCGGACCCAGCATCAGCGTTAGCGGGGTGCGGAATTCATGGCTGACATTGGAGAAGAACGCTGTCTTGGCCTGGTCGATTTCCGCCAGCGCTTCCGCGCGGCGACGCTCCGCCTCGTACGCCCGCGCCGCGCCAAGACCGGACGCGATTTGCGCCGCGACCAGTTCGATGAACCCGGCGTAGGCTGCGTCGTAGCTGCGGTAGGGATTGACGCCGGTGATGAAAATTCCCGCTGGCCTTGCCTGCCCTTGTTGCTGCGCGATCGGCACGATCACCGCCTGTCGCGGCGGCTGGTCCCACGCTCCCTGGGCTAGCCCTGGGAGGTCATTTACGTCGTGGATCAGGCATTTCTCGGATCCCGACAGCACCGCGGCAGCCGGAAACGGCAGGTCCTCGGCCCGCGCCACCCTCTCTGGCGCCACCGCGCCGGCCACCCCGCCCGTCTCAGCCGCGCGCGTCAGCTGACCTGTTTCGGCATCCTCCAGGTAGATCAGGCTGAAAGGCAGGTCCTTGTCGTTGCGCGCCAATGACCGTGCGACCGCTCCCATAACCTCCGGCTCGGACCGCACATCCCCGAGCGCGCTGCCCAAGTCGCGCAGCGTATCCAGCCGGCGCTCCCCGATCACCCGCTGCGTCTCCTCGGTCACCACACACAGCAGGCCGGCGACGCTCCCGTCGTCGTCCGGCAGCGGGCTATATGAAAATGTATGATAGGTCTCTTCCCGGTAGCCGCTGCGCTCCAGGAACAGCAACAACCCCTCGTCCCAGGTTGCCACACCCGTCCGCATCACCGACTCGGCCCGCGGTCCGATATCCTTCCAGATCTCTGCCCACACCTGGCTTGCGGGCTGCCCCAGCGCCTTGGAATGCTTCACTCCGAGTGTCGGCGCGTAGGCATCGTTGTAGAAGAACGTCAGATCCCTGCCCCACCCCATCCACATCGCGTAGCGCGAGGTCACCAGGATGCGCAGAATTGTCTTGAGACTTTGTGACCATGCGTCGCGCGGCCCCAGCACCGTCTGGGTCCAGTCAGCCGCCGCAATGAGCGCGGCCATCTCGCCGCCGGCGGTTGTGAACGCCGAGGTATCAGGCTTCTCACCCGGTGGCCGATGAATCCCAGGCACGCCCCATCCCCTCCTGTGCTCCGGCCGCCGCACCACGCGCCGGCCGCATTTCAAACGAAACTTTTCGTTGACGCTTCGGCTTCACGCAAAGATGACAGTCTACCTCCGGAGTCGACCTCGCCGCGGATGGCCTACCCGCCGATCCGGGAACAAGTGTCCGGCAGCAGGCGATTAGCCATCGCCGCCGCCTCGGCGATATCTCGAGCGACCCACGCGCTTCCCTCCGCCATCCCGATCACCCCGTAGCCCCACGCGGCGAAGATGCTGGGTATCCCCGCATCCCGAGCCGCCCGCATGTCGTTACGATGATCGCCGAGCATCACAGCCGCATCGGCCTGACCCCCGGCCCGCGCCAGCGTGGCAAGCAGATGCGCCGGATCGGGTTTGCGCGCCGGAAAGCTGTCGCCGCCGCCGATCGCACAACACAGCGTCAGTAGTCCCATCGCCTGGAGCAGGCTTCGAGCGGCCTGTTCAGGTTTGTTGGTGCAGACCGCGAGGCGCCAGCCTTGATCGGCCAGTCCACCCAACACCGGCAGCACGCGAGGATACAGCTTGCTCTCGACCGCCACATGGGCGGTATAGTCGGCATACATTTCCGCAACCGCGGTCGCGTCGGGCCGTCGAGCATGGGCGGCGAAAGCCCGCGCCACTAACACAGCGATCCCATCACCAATCATCGCCGTCACTTGCTCGGTGGACAGATCCGATAGACCGCGCGAACGCAGCAACCGGTTCAATGCTGCTGCCAGGTCCGGCAGGGTGTCCACCAGCGTGCCGTCCAGATCAAGCAGCAGTGTGCGTGCCACTATGTTGCACTCCGAAACGTGAATTGAACCAATATCATAACGGTGGCCTTTGACAGTCCTCCACCGTTGCCGCTACGCCTGACCATCCAAAGCATGATAACGCTGGCCCAGACGTCAAGGCGTGTGAAGCCTGCGGTCAAAAACTAGACCATGATCGCACCGGAACGTTCCGAATCACGCGATTAAAAACACAAATAGGCCATGCTCAGGCTGCCCAATCAGCCCGAACATGCCCTAGCGAAGCAAGGGCCGCTTATGCAAGCAACCGCTGTCATCCTCGCCGCCGGCCTCGGCACACGAATGAAATCGTCCGTGCCGAAGACCCTCCATCGCCTCGCCGGCCGAACCATGCTGCGCCACCTGCTATCAAGCTGCGAGCCGGTGTTCGATCGGATCGTTGTCGTTCTGGGACCCGATATGAATGCGGTCCGGAAAGAAGCCGAACCACACATTTGTGTTGTGCAGGAGCAACGTCTGGGCACTGCCCACGCGGCCCTACAGGCGCTCGAGCATTTCGGTGACGGACACGTCGCGGTCCTCTACGCCGACAACCCACTGATCCGCACCGCGACGCTGCGGCGCCTGCTCGACAGCCACAGGCCGCACGGTTTGTCGCTGCTCGCGTTCCGAACCCCCAACCCGGGCCGCTACGGCAGGGTAATCACCGGCACTGACGCCTTGGTGGAACGCATAGTCGAGTATGCCGACGCCTCACCCGCCGAACGCGCCGTCGACCTTTGCAATGCCGGCGTACTCTGCGGCGGCGCCGCCGAAATGCGCCGCTGGCTACAGGCGGTGCGCAACGACAACGCGAAAGCGGAATACTATCTGACCGACGTCGTCGCCCTCGCCCGGGCCGAAGGGCGGCCGGTTTCAGCGGTCGAGGCGCCGGAGCACGAACTGGCCGGGGTCAACGCCCGCGGCGAACTGGCCCGCGCCGAGGCTGTGCTGCAAGGCTGGATGCGCGAAGCAGCGATGGAGGCCGGTGTCACGATGATCGATCCGTCCTCGGTCTTCCTGTCCGCCGACACACGGCTCTCGCCCGACGTCACCATCGAGCCGAACGTGTTCTTCGGTCCAGGCGTCACCGTGGCCGGCAACGTTACGATCCGCGCGTTCAGCCATATCGAAGGTGCCGACATCGGTCCAGGCAGCATCATCGGCCCGTTTGCCCGCCTCCGCCCCGGCGCCAAACTCGATAACGACGTTCACGTCGGCAACTTCGTCGAAATCAAAGCCGCCCACCTGGCGCCCGGAGTGAAGGCCAACCACTTGAGCTACATCGGCGACACCTCGGTCGGCGCTGCCACCAATATCGGTGCAGGAACGATCACCTGTAACTACGACGGCACCAACAAGCACCGCACCACCATCGGCGCGGGTGTCTTCGTAGGCTCGGACGTCGCGCTGGTGGCGCCGGTTACCATCGGCGACGGCGCCATCCTGGCGGCCGGGAGCGTGATCACCGAGGACGTAGAGCCGAACGCGCTGGCCCTGGCACGCGGGCGGCAGGTACAGAAGGCCGGACGGGCACCATCAATGCGAGCGGCGGCGCAGGAACATCGCCTGCGGGCAGCGGCTTACAAGGGAAACAACTGAATGTGTGGCATCGTAGGCGTCATTGGCGCGCGTCCCGCCGCGCCCATCATCCTGGAGGCGCTGCGCCGGCTGGAATACCGCGGCTATGACAGCGCCGGTATCGCCACCCTGGTGAACGGCCACATCGATCGCCGCCGGGCAGAAGGCAAGCTGGGTAATCTGGCCGGCTCGCTGGATCGCGCCGAGCTGCCGGGAACGATCGGCATCGGTCACACCCGCTGGGCCACCCATGGCGCGCCGACCGAAAGCAACGCCCACCCGCACGGCACCTCACGTGTGTCGCTGGTGCACAACGGGATAATCGAAAACCACGCCGAATTGCGCGCCGAACTCGAAGCCGAAGGTCAGGAGTTCAGCACCGAAACGGATACCGAGACCGTCGCCCAGCTTGTCGATCTGAACCTGAAACGCGGCATGCAGCCCATCGAAGCCGCCGGCGCGGCGCTACGGCGGCTGGAGGGTGCCTACGCCCTTGCCATGATCTTCGCCGGCCATCCGGAGCTGATCGTCGGCGCCCAGCACGGCGCCCCGCTGGCGATCGGCTTCGGCGACGACGAGATGTTCGTCGGTTCCGATGCCCTGGCGCTGGCGCCGCTGACCCGCCGCATCGCCTATCTGCGCGACGGTGACTGGACCGTGGTGGACCGCCAGGGCGCCAAGTTCTTCGACATCGACGGCCACCAGGTTGAGCGCGAAATCAAGCTCACCCGGCTGACCGGCGCCGCCATCGGCAAGGGCAATTTCCGCCACTTCATGGAGAAGGAGCTGCACGAGCACCCGGCGGTGATCGGCGACACCCTGCACCAGATGGTCAGCCCCGGCAGCCGCGCGGTCGCGTTGCCGGAGGACCTCGGGATCGATTTTCGCAAAGTGTCCCGCATCACCATGAGCGCTTGCGGCAGCGCGTACTACGCCGGGCTGGTCGGCCGCTGGTGGTTCGAGGCGATTGCCCGCATTCCGACCGACGGCGATGTCGCCAGCGAATTCCGCTACCGCACGCCGCCGATGTCGAAGAATGGCCTCGGCCTGCTGGTATCGCAGTCCGGCGAAACCGCCGACACCTTGGCCGCGCTGCGCTACATGCGCGAGCAGCGCCAACAGATCCTGTCGATCCTGAACGTCCCGGAAAGCACCATGGCTCGCGAGAGCGACGCGGTCCTGGAAACCGTCGCGGGGCCGGAAATCGGCGTCGCCAGCACCAAGGCGTTCACCGCTCAGCTCTCGGTGCTGGCCTGCCTCGCGCTGGCGGCCGGTCGCGCAACCGGCGCGATCACCGCCGACGCAGGAAGCCAGAATGACAGCTTCCCTGTTGGAAGTGCCCAGCCGTGCAGCCGAGGTGCTGGACCACGAACAGGCGATCCAGTCGATCGCCTTACGGGTGTCCAAGGCGCGCGACGTGCTGTTTCTGGGCCGCGGCAACTGCTTCCCGATCGCGCTTGAGGGTGCACTGAAACTGAAGGAAATCAGCTACATCCACGCCGAGGGCTACGCCGCCGGCGAGATGAAGCACGGTCCGATCGCGCTGATCGATCCAGCGGTGCCGGTCATCGCCATCGCGCCATCCGGGCCGCTGTTCGAGAAGACCGCCTCCAACCTGCAGGAAGCCGCCGCGCGGGGTGGCCAGGTGATCGTGTTCAGCGACGCGGCCGGAGCCGCCAAGCTGAGGGGGATCGCGGTCGAGACCGTTGTGCTGCCGGCCGTCGATCCGTTCGTGGCACCGATCCTTTATGCGATCCCGGTGCAGATGCTGGCCTATCAGGTCGCCGTGCTGAAGGGGACCGACGTGGATCAGCCCAGGAATCTCGCGAAGTCGGTCACGGTAGAATAATATCGCTTGTTTCCCTCAATACCAACCTCTATATGTTGACCAACATTGGTCAAGGATTTTTGACATGGACACCATCAACCTTTATGAGGCGAAGACGAAGTTGTCGTCCCTGGTCGAACGCGCGGCAGCCGGTGAGGAGATCATTATCGCGAAATCCGGGCGCCCGTTGGCACGTCTGGTGCCGCTGGCGAAGCAGGCCAAGCCGCGTGAGTTGGGTTTGCTGGCAGGTCAGGTCTGGATCGCTGATAATTTCGACGATCCACTTCCCGCCGATATCCTTCGGGCGTTTGAGGGTCTCGAACTCCTGAACCTGCTGCTCGACACCCACGTCTTCGTTTGGGCGGTGGCGGAGCCATCGCGGCTCGAACCGCGCATCCGGGAGGCCATCCTGGCGCCCCAAAATCAAGTACTGGTCAGCGCTGTTACGCCCTGGGAAATCGCGATCAAACAAGGTCTGGGTCGGCTTAATTTTCCGCTAGATCGTTTCGATACCACTATCGACGGCATGGGTTGTGGCATCCTGCCGATCCTCCCGAGCCATGGATTAGCGGTCGCCCGACTGCCTCCACATCATAACGATCCATTTGACCGGATGCTGATCAGCCAGGCGTTGCTGGAGGGCCTTACGTTGGTCACACGCGACCGGGCTATAATGCGATATGAGGTTCCTGTGTTCGGGCACCGCTGACCGGTAGGTGGGCTGCGAGAGCGTGTAGCGCCGACGGTTGCACACACAGCCGAAGCCCCCCACTCTTCTCGCAATCAGCGAAAGGAGCCGTCCAATGTGGGAAAAGCGCCAAATCGGCCGCACCAAGCTTCAGGTCACCACCCTCGGCCTCGGCACCGCCACCATGGGCGGCAGCCGGATCCCGATCACCCAGGCCGAGGGCCAGGCGATCGTCACCGCCGCCTGGGACGCCGGCGTGCGATATGTCGATACCGCACCATTCTACGGCGTAGGCGCCGCCGAGCACCGTGTCGGCGACGCCTTGCGCGACAAGAACCGGGACGAGTGGGTCCTGTCCACCAAGGTCGGACGCTTGTTACGGCCAAAAACCGATAACGCTCCCTCCGGCGACGGCCGCCTCTCGCCGATGCCTTTCAATGTGATCTACGACTACGGCTACGACGCGATCATGCGGTCGGTCGAGGACAGCTACCAGCGCCTCGGCCTGGCCCGCATCGATATACTCTATGTCCACGACATCGGCGTCTACCAGCACGGCCCGAACTGAACGAGACATACTTCAAACAACTGCGCGACAGCGGCTACAAGGCGCTAGAACAACTTCGCCGCACCGGCGTCGTCAGTGCCATCGGCATCGGCGTAAACGAATCCCAAGTGCTGATCGACGCGCTCGGCTTCGGCGACTGGGACGCCTTCCTGCTTGCCGGCCGCTACACCCTGCTCGAACAGGCGCCGCTCGATGACCTCATTCCGCTGTGCCAGTCCCGCGGCACCTCCCTGGTGATCGGCGGCCCGCTGAACTCCGGCATCCTCGCCGGCCGAGACACCTGGAACTACGAAACCGCGCCACCCGATATCGTAGCGCGCGTCCAAAAGATCGCCGCCGTGTGCAAGTCGCACAACGTCCCGCTGCCGGCCGCCGCACTACAATTCCCGCTCGCCCACCCGGTCGTCTCCGCCGTCATCCCCGGCCCCCGCAACGCCACCGAGTTCAACGAGAACCTGCCCCTGTTCACATTGAAAATCCCGCCCAGCCTGTGGACCGATCTGCGCAATGAACACCTGCTGCACCCGAATGCCCCAGTGCCAGCTTAGATGGGCGCTCACTCCCGCCGTCATCGCCGGCGTGTTCCGGCCATCCGCGCACAGCCCATGCTCGGGCCGCACCAGCCGCACTCGACCCACCTGAACGAAGGGCCACATGCCGATCTATCAGACCGACCCCTGGCGAGTGCAATTCTTCGAACACGTCCACTGCCCGGACGATGTGATCATTCCGACCAAGGACTGGGAGGCATGGCCGCTCTATCCCGCCCACCGCTGGATCTACGACAAGCTCGCCGTCGCGTTGTCCCAGGGCCTCGACGCGGCCCCCCACGGCGTCATCCCGCCCCGCTTTCCGGTCTTCTCCAAGCCCATGATGAACCTGCGCAGCATGGGCGCCGGCAGCATGCCAATCCCGGATATTGAAACGTACCGCGCTTCGCTCAATCCCGGTCATTTCTGGTGCACGTTGCTCACCGGCGCCCATGTCAGCACCGACGCCGCCATCGTCAACGGCAACGCCGTCTGGTGGCGCCACGCCACCGGCACCACCGCCCCGGGCGGCACTTTCGACTATTGGCACATTCACGCGGAACCGATGCGGGCGATCGAGGATTGGTGCGGCGCCTGGGCCAGCAAGCACCTCACCGGCTACACCGGCATGGTCAATTTCGAAACCATCGGCAGCCGCATCATCGAGGCGCATCTGCGCTTCGCCGATCAGTGGCCCGATCTCTATGGTCCCGGATGGGTTGAAGCCCTTGTCCGGCTCTACGCCGAAGGCAACTGGATCTTCGACGACACCAACCGGGCGGACGGCTACAGCGTCGTGCTGTTCGCCCCGCACGGCCCAGCCTATCGCCATCCGCCACAGCCCGAGATCGACGCCGCCTGCCGGATCGACGGGGTATCCAGCGTGCAAATCTCCTTCCATCAAGACCGTGACCCGGCGCACCATTCTATGCCGCCCGGCGGGTTTCGCCTCGCCACCATCAATGCCACCGATCTGTCCGCCGGCCGCCGAGCTCGTGACCTGCTGAACCTGCGGCTGTTTACAATGTGATCCGAACTTATTGTCGAATGATGCATTAACCACCCGCTATGTATGAGGCGGAGCGCATGCCTGAGGATGCAACGGCGATAGAACGGCGCCCAACCGTGGTGGCGCCGGCGGAAACGCCCGGCCTGACCGGGCTGCTGACACTCGCGGTCGCGGTCGTCGTCGTCGCCGGCCTCTATTTGGGCCGCACCGTCCTGATCCCAATCACCCTGGCCGTGCTGCTGTCCTTCCTACTGGCGCCAATCGTCAACCTGCTGCGCCGCATCCACTTCGGTCGTGTCTTGTCCGTGCTGGTCGCCGTCATGCTCGCCCTCGGCGTCATCATAGCGCTCGGCGGCGTGATCGGCACCCAGCTCGCCGAACTGGCGCAGGAGGTGCCGAAATATGCCAGCACGATCCGCGAAAAGGTCGACATAGTCCAGGGCTTCGCCATCAGCGAAATGAGCCTGGTAAGGCGCCGCCTGGATACGCCACCCGCCGCGCCAGTCGCCTCCCCAGGTCCTAAACCAGCGCCATCCGCTGAACCCAAACCGGTGCAGGTGGAGGTCCACGAGCCCGATCCCACGCCGATGCAACTCGCCGAACGGATCATCACCCCGATCGTCGACCCGCTCTCCACCACCGTCATCGTCCTGATCGTCACCATCTTTGTGCTGTTGCAACGGGAAGACTTGCGCGACCGCCTGATCCGCCTGTTTGGCTCGTCCGACCTGCATCGCACCACAACGGCGATGAACGACGCCGCGCGCCGGCTGTCGCGCTATTTCCTGATCCAGCTAGGGATCAACGCGACGTTTGGCCTTATCATCGGCATCGGCCTGTTCGTGATCGGCGTGCCGTCCCCGCTGCTTTGGGGAACCGTCGGCTTGCTGCTGCGCTTCGTGCCGTATATCGGCGCCCCGTTGGCTGCGGTCCTTCCCCTCGCGCTGGCCGGCGCCGTCAGTCCCCATTGGTCGATGATGCTTTGGACCGCGGGCCTGTTCGCCGCCACCGAGGCGGTCATGGGCCAGGTGGTGGAGCCGCTGTTATATGGCCGCAGTACCGGTCTGTCCCCATTCTCCGTAGTCGTTTCCGCGACGTTCTGGACCTGGCTATGGGGCCCCATCGGCCTGATCCTCTCGACGCCCCTCACCTTGTGCCTCCTCGTGCTCGGCCGCCACGTCGAACGGCTCGAGTTCCTGGATGTCATCCTCGGCGACCGCCCTGCCTTGACCCCCGTGGAAAGCTTTTACCAGCGGATGCTCGCAGGCGACCCCGACGAGGCCCACGATCAGGCCGAGGTCCTGCTGCGCGATCGCCCGCTGTCCTCCTACTACGACGAGGTCGCGTTGAAAGGGCTTCAACTCGCAGCCAATGACGCCGCACGTGGCGTGCTGACCGAGGCGCAGCTGGAGAAGATCAAGGTTTCAATGCAGGACCTGATCGACGATCTGGACGAACATGACGACCGGGACCCCGAAACGAAGGACGAGGCCGAAAGCGCTGCGACAGCACCCTCACGCAGCGAACAAGACCTGCCGAAACATCCGGCCCCGGGGAAAGTGGCGGCAGACGCTCTCCCGCTCGCTTGGCGCGGCCATGCACCCGTGCTGTGCATCGCCGGCCGCGGCCCCCTGGACGAAGCTGCCGCCAGCATGCTGTCTCAACTACTGCACAAAAGCGGTCTGACAGCCCGTGTTCTGTCACACGAGGCAGTCTCTCGCATGAGGATCGGCACGCTGGACGGCCAGGGCGTCGCAATGGTTTGCCTATGCTATCTGGAGATCGGCGGCACCCCGTCCCACCTTCGCTACCTCCTCCGCCGCCTCCGTCAGCGGCTCCCGAATGCTCGGCTGGTGGTCGGCCTCTGGCCGGCCGAACAGGCGATCTTGACCGATGACCGGCTGCGCGCCGCCGTGGGCGCGGATGTCTACACCAGTTCTCTTCGAGAGGCGGTGGAGGCGTGCCTGGAAGCGGCCAAAGCAGAGATCCCCCCGGTGGCAGCTTAAGCAACCGCAATGTATCGAACCTCCATGCGTTTGGATCAGATGATCAACACCTGAATATCTTCCAGTCGGAGACTAGTGAGATCGTTCCACTATAAAACTGGCATTGCCCGGTAAAATCCATCATGGATGCCATCCAGTTCGCGAGGATGGAGTTTATGAGAGCGTGGTGGTCCGGGACGCTAAGTCATTTTCGGCGTTCCAACCCCGGAACAATCGTTGGTGCCCTTTCGACGCGAACGGTCGAGACCAACGTCACCAACCGCGATGCGCAGCTCGTCGCTTGGAGAAGGCAGATCGAGGTGCTTTCCGAAGCTACTGCCGGGTTCCCGCCGGATGATCGTCTGCTGCTCGAATATCCGCTGTTGCGTCTGGGCCGTCGGATCGACGCGGTTCTCGTGACGAAAACGGCAATTCTTGTTTTGGAGTTCAAGGTCGGCGCCAAGGTCATCGCCGAGGGCGATCGACGACAAGTCGAAGACTACGCACTCGATCTACAGGATTTTCATTCCGGGAGCATGGGCCATCCGATCGTCCCCATCCTGATAGCCACAAACGCCAAGGTAGAATTGCCGCAGTGGCCGCTTTACTGGCACAACGTGGCCCAGGTCTTTGACGCGAATGCGCAGTCGCTCAAGGATTTACTGGAAGAACTAAACACCCGAATCGCACGCTCCGAGCGTAAGATTGACATCCCGGCGTGGGAAGCATCACCGTATCGTCCGGTGCCAACGATCGTTGATGCTGCTCGTTTGCTTTACGCTCGCAACGGTATCGCCGACCTTCAGGCAACTCGTGCTGACGTCGGAAATTTGACAACAACGACCGACGCAATTGTTACGGTTGTGGCGGCTGCCCGATCGCAAGGGAAGCACGCCGTGGTTTTCGTGACCGGAATTCCCGGCGCCGGCAAGACCCTTTGTGGTCTGAACACGGTATTCGGAACGAATACCGACGCCGCGTTTCTGACCGGCAATCTGCCCCTCATATTCGTCATGCGGGCTGCTCTGGAGCGAGACGCCAGAGACCAGGGACGAAATGCGAGGCAAGCTCGCCAGGAAACTGAAGGTGCAATCCAGCCATTGATGGGCTTCCTGCGCGACAACTTTAAACGGCAGGACGCTCCGTATGAGCACGTTATCGTCTTCGATGAAGCGCAGCGCGCCTGGGATGCCGCGTTTGGTGCCCGCAAATTCGGTCATCCGCAAAGCGAGGCCGCAATGTTTCTCGACATCATGCGACGCCACAAGGACTGGGCAGTGGTCGTGGCGCTTGTAGGGAACGGCCAGGAGATAAATACGGGTGAGGCAGGCCTATCAGCCTGGGGCGAGGCGCTTCTGCAGCGCCCTGACTGGGATGTCCATGCCGCACAGGTGGCAACCGTCGCCACCAACCCCCGACAACGTTTGTTCACCGGCTCGATCCGAAAAGTAACAATCAACCCGGACCTTCACCTTCAGATATCAATCCGCTCGATCAAGTCGCCGCCTGCCGCGCACTGGGTGGACGCTGTTCTGAAGGGCGAGGTTCGCCAAGCCCGGGAGATTGCCGGCGAGGCTGGCGGCGTCCCCTTTCTGCTGACCCGGTCCCTGCAAGCCATGCGCGGCTATCTGCGCTCGGCTGCCCGCGGCCTCCGGCGATCCGGTCTGGTATGCAGTGCTGGCGCCCGCCGGCTCAGGGCGGACGGGGTCTATCCAAACTTTCCCCATATGGACGCGGCCACGGTCGCAAACTGGTTTCTGGCGCACTGGCCCGACGTTCGCGCCAGCGACGCCCTGGAGATGCCCGCGACCCAGTTTGCCTGCCAAGGGCTCGAACTCGACTATGTCGGGCTGTGCTGGGGAAATGACCTGATCCGTCGAACGGGCCGCACAGAGTGGATCGTCCGGAACTTCGTTGGGTCTCGCTGGCAAGAACCTCGCGGAGAAGCCCCAATCGCCTTTCAGATCAACACTTATCGTGTGCTGCTCACCCGAGCACGATACGCCACGATGATTTGGGTGCCCGAAGGCGACGTTATGGATAATACACGAGACCCAGCGACCTTTGATGCGATCGCTGAATTTCTCCTCGAATGCGGTACGCAGCCGCTGAAGCAATGCCAAGATATTGGGCCAACACCAATCAGCTCGACGGGGCTTTTGATATGAAACATCTTGCGGCGCTGCTTGTCTTACTTCTTCCACTGACGGCGTTCGCCTCCGACCTTAAGGTCGCGACTTGGAACCTCAACTGGTTGACCACCCGCTCGCCCGGCGACCGCGAATTGCCACCCGATGTCACCCCGCGTTCGGACGAAGACTTCGCTCGCCTGGCCCAATACGCGCGTGAGTTGAACGCCGATGTGGTCGCGATCGAGGAAGTCGACGGATTTGATGCCGCATCGAAAGTCTTTTCGCGGGAAGAATACTCGATCCACATGACACGCGACCACGTCGTGCAACGGGTCGGTATCGTCGTCCGCCGTGGCCTGCACTACGACATCAACCCAGACCTCACCGCCTTGAACGCGCACCATCTCCGCAGCGGCGCCGACATCACCCTACATCTCGGTGATACGGATTTGCGGGTGCTGGCGGTTCACCTAAAGAAGGGCTGCCGAGACATGCCGATGCCGAAGGCGAGAGGCCAAGCCTGCGAGGAATTGAAGGACGAGATTGGACCGCTGACCGATTGGATCGCTGCGAGAAAGGCCGAGGCCGTTCCGTTCCTTGTTCTTGGCGACTTCAACCGTTGGATGAACAAAGGCGACACCTTCCTGGCGAGCCTACTTCAGGCCGCGCCGATGTCGCGCGCGACCGAAGGCCAAAGTTCTCCATGCTGGGGCAGCGAGAATTTCATAGATCATATTCTTGCCGGCGGCGCGGCCGCGACCTGGATGCGACCGAACACGTTGCGTGTCCTGACTTATCGGGAGACGGATCAGTCGTGGAAGGACCGGTTGTCCGACCATTGCCCCGTATCGGTGCGGTTAGCCGTGCCCGAGTGAGGAAGGCCAGGGCGCTGCCCTGGACCCGCAAAGGGTGCGGCGCACCCTTTGATCCCAGTAATTTAAGGGCGTTGGGAGAGAGGGGCCATGCGGGGTTTGCGAACGCCTCGGTCGCCCCTCTCTCCCAATGCCCTTATACCGGGGTTCCAAGGGCCGCCGGCCCTTGGCGGGGTTCGGGGTGGACCCCGACCTTCCTCACCCCGGCAGCATCCGCACCGGCAGGCTCGCCAAGCCGCGTAACGTGTTGTTGTAGCGTCGTTTCGGCTCCCCCGCGATCTCGATCGAGCCCACCTTCCGCGCTAACGCACCTAGCACCAGTTCGCCCTCCAGCCGAGCCAAAACGGCCCCGACGCAGCCGTGAATACCGGTGCCGAACCCGACATGGCCGCGCGTTGCGGCGATCGATGTCATAGTCGTCCGGCCGCTCCCATCGCGCGGGATCACGATTGGCGGCGCCGAGGAACATCAGCACCTTGCTGCCCTCCGGAATCGTTTCTTGGCCAATCGCTACATCCCGGGTGGTCGTGCGGAAGAACGTCTGCACCGGACTTTCCAGCCGGACCGCTTCCTCGAATGCTGCCCGCGCCAACGACGGGTCCGCCCGCAACTGGTCGAACGCAGAGGGAAACCGAGCCAGGCAGTAGACCGCGGCGCACAACCCGTTGACGGTCGTATCCACACCGGCCGTCAGCAGCGAGCGCACCAGCACCTCCGCCTCAGCTACCGAGAACTCACCACTATCGGCGGCCGCATGAATGACCGCCCCGAACCCGGTTGGCGACAGGGCCTCGCGACGCGACTGCGCCTGGACCCAGGACAGAACCGGTTCAGCGTCCACCACCGCAGCCTCGAAGAACGCGTTGCGGGGACCGAAACTATTGAAAACCATATTTCCGTAGGGCAACAGAAAACGCCGGTTCTCGGCCGGCATGCCGACAGCGTCTGGAAACACGGTTAGCGGATACGCCTCTGCCAGGTCGCGCACAGCATCGAACGTCTTGCGGACTAGCAGAGCGTCGATCAGCGCCTCCGCCGCGACAGCGAATGCCTCCCGCAGACCGCGCACCGCCGACGGAGACAGCACCTTGTCCATTAGCGCCCGTGTTCGGTCATGCAGTGGCGGATCTGTTTCCAGCAGCAGGCTGGGCAGCCGCCATGGCTTTTCCTTCGCGAAGTCAGAAAGGCCGACACCCCTGGCACTGGTGTAGCTGCTCCAGTCCAGCAGCATAGCTCGGACATCCTCATACCGCGCCACCGCGTGAATATCGTAGGCCGGCAGATAGACCACGGGCCCAGCATCGCGTATCGCTGCGTGCGCCGGATACGGGTCGTCGAAGAACGCCTGACAGAATGGGTCGATATCGAGCGCCGGGATCACCGCATCAGCCTCCCATTTCGCCGCAGGATGCGCGAGGCGGGCCGGATTGCCAATGCGCAATCCGGATATCCGCAATGACCGACTACTTTGTGAGATGCCCCTTTGAAGACTTCGCTTGCGTCCGAAGGGGGCCCGCGCGTTCCCCGTATAATGGAAGGCGCGGGGCGAAGGCCCTACCCGCTATGCCAAAGACGAATAGGACGATCTCTCGGTGCTTGCTTAGTCCTGCCGGTAGGTGCCCTTGGCAATTTCCGGCAGGTCCAAGCGGCTCAGACCCATATCCCAGAGTTCGCGGTCGCTGCTGCGATAAAGCTCCTGCATCTGCCTTTCCATTGCACGCCACTGCAACCATGAGGCGCGCAGCCGATGGAACAAGCCGGACAGCCCCATGCCGGCGGGCCGGCTAGTTTGCCCAGTGGCGTCGAAAAGATAGGTGTTGGGGGAGAGGTTCATTGTTCACGTTCCTTCGAAAATGTCGGCTCATGCCGAGCACGGGGCGAAGGACGTTCTTCCCTAATGGTGCAGCGCAGCATAACAGATCGGGAGTGTGATAAGCCAGTACTTCTACCTTAATTATCGTTCATCGGTGATGACGATAAGGGTCGCATGTAAGAGGGGCAAAACCTTGGGCAGGATTTGGAAATTAAGTGATCGTTACGACTTCGGGACCGGCGATGGCTGATTTCTGCCGTTCCGTCGCCGCCCGCGAATATGCGTTCCGGCTCGGCAAGCTGCTGTTCTACTCCGGCGGCGGCTGCAAGTCGGGGGGCAGGACCTCCGGGGTCGCGCTGGGCGGGGCTGTTTCCAGCAACAGATCCTCCCGGCGCGGCAGTTCGCGAAGATCTCTCAATCCGAAATGGGCCAGAAACTCCGGCGTGGTTCCCCATAGGGTTGGGCGGCCCGGGGTCTCCCTGCGTCCCTTGGGCGCGATCAGGTTGAGTTCCAGCAGCGCGTCGAGGGTCTGCTGCGATAGCGCGGTGCCGCGGATATGCTCGATCTCTGGGCGGGTCACCGGCTGATGGTAGGCGACGATCGCCAAAGTCTCCATCGCGACTCGAGGCAAGCGGCGCGGCGCTTCGATTACTTTGCGCAACCTGGGGGCGAGGTCCAACGCGGTGCGGAACATTACGCCGCCACCGGCCTCGACCAGTTCCACGCCTCGACCGGCATAACGCCCGCGCAGCGCCAACAATACGGCATCGGCATCGATATCGTCCGGGAGTAACCGAGCCAACCCTCGCGGCGTGACCGGTTCGGCGCTGGCGAAGATCAGAGCCTCGGCGAGACGAATGGAATCCTCGTCCGGCTCGCGCAAGGCGGGCGGCGCGGGTGGTTCGGATATGCGCTGTTCAGGCGCATCGGGAGCGCGGTCTTCGGGGGCAGACTCGGTCGATGAACCCTCGTCGACGGGCCCCTTGGTCACCAGAATCACGGCTTGCTGTTCGGAGTCGTCGCTCATGGACCTGAATCTATATCAGCATTGCCCCGGCGAACCAGGATGGGGCCGAATGCTTCCTCCTGCCGCAGCCGAACGGTCCCGCCGCGAGCCATCTCCAGGCTGGCCAAAAGCGTGCTGGAAAGCGCCGCGCGGCGTTCAGTGGGGCTGTCCATGTGGTCGGGCAGAAACTGCTCCAGCGTTGTCCAATCCGGCAGAATGCCAACCAGATCAGCAAGCCGGCGAAGCGCATCCTGAACCGTCCATAGGGACAGCGGCCGAGGCGTGTAAGGCGCACTTCTCGTCCCGCGGCGAATCGCATCCAGATAGGCGCGGACGAACGGGCCTGACTCGATCACGATGCGCGAGCGGTCATATTCGTGGTGACTTTCCGGCAAGCCACGCGCGAACACGTCCTGGCCGAGCACCGGGCGCGTCGCAAACCAGGCGGCCAGAGTGCGGATGACGTTCATCTCGCGCAGCCGAGCAGCGAGAGCCTCCGCAGCCATTTCGCCGCTTTCGAGGTCGTCGTCGGCGACGGCGGGCACCAGCAAACGCGATTTCAGCCATGTCAGCCACGCCGCCATGACCAGCCAGTCGGCAGCCAGCTCCAGGCGGACGCGCCGCGCGCCCTCGATCACCGCCAGGTACTGGTCGACCAGCGAGAGTATCGAAATTTTTGCCAGATCGACCTTCTGGGCACGCGCGAGGTCGAGCAACAGGTCCATCGGACCCTCGAATCCCTCCAACCGAAGAACGAGGTTCTCAGAATGGTCCGGGGGCGAGGCCACGACGATGTCAGATGAAATTTCCATCCATCCCATCGACGTTACGCCCAGCGAGCCAGAACATCGTCCGGAACGCCCACGGCAGGACGCTTTCCAGGGCCTGCCCTAAGGGGTCAACCCCAGTCAGGCGAGGCAGGATGAAGACCACGAGCAGCACGATCACGATGCCGGCTTTCTCCAGCCTGGCCCAGATCCGGGCTAACGCCAGCGGCAGTAGGCCGACCGCGATGCGGCCGCCGTCGAGCGGCGGAATTGGCAACAGGTTGAACAGGCCCAGTACGATATTGGACAGCATGAAGTAGATCAGGAACTGCTGCACGATCGCCTGCATGCCGGATGGGTCGTCGGCCATCGGTATGACCAGCGCAGCCAGCCAGGCGAGGAAGAAATTCATCAGCGGACCGGCGATCGCGACGATTGCCATGCCGCGCCTGGGATCGCGAAACTTCCAGGCCCCTACCGGTACCGGCTTCGCCCAGCCGAACATGAAAAAGACCTTGTGCGGCGGCAGCAGCAACTGGCTGATCAGCAGGAAGCCAGGGAGGATGATCGTACCGACCCGATCGATATGCTTGAGCGGATTGAGCGACAGCCGGCCGGCGTCGCGCGCTGTCGTGTCACCTAGCGCCAGGGCGGCGTAGCCGTGAGCCGCCTCATGTAAGGTGATTGCCAACACCACCGGGATCACCGCCAGCGCCAGATTGAGCAGGAAGGCGTTCACGCGAGCAGCCGTTCACGCTCGTCGCCGAGGCGATCCGGGTGCAGCGTCAGACGCCGATTCGCCGCGGCTGCCCGGCCCGCCCTCAGGCGGTGGTCTGCCGCTTGGGTCAGCGGCGGGCAGGTTCGAAGCAGGGCCTCGGTCAGGGCGAAGTCGCCACTGCAATACAGGGCGATGTCGCATCCAGCCGCCAGCGCCTGGATCGCCAAGCCGGCGGGTGCGCCCGAAAGTGCCTTCATCGCCAGGTCGTCGGTCACCAAAACTCCTTCAAAGCCGATCCGCCCGCGGATGACGTTGCCGATCACCGCCGGCGATAGTGTGGCGGGTAGAGCGGGATCGAACGCTTCGTAGACGATATGGGCGGTCATCATCCATGGCAGGTCGGCGTTCAATTCGAAAGGGCGCATATCGGTGGACAGATCCTGTTCCGCAACCTTCGGCGGCAAAAGATGGCTGTCGACCCTGGCTCGGCCGTGGCCGGGGGCGTGCTTGCCCACCGGGAGGATGCCGGTCGCCAGCACGCCATTGGCCACCGCCCGGCCCAGGCGGGCAACGGCGGCCGGGTGCGCGGCCAAGGCGCGATCGCCGATGACGTCGTGGGCGCCTGGGATCGAGATATCCAGCACCGGCGTGGCGGCGATGGTGAACCCGGCGGTCCGGCAGTCGAGGCCGATCAACGCGCCGGTCAGCCATGCGGCGCGAAGCGCGGCGGCCGGGTCGGTTTCAAAAAGGTGTCCAAGAGTTGCGGCGGGCGGATGCGCATGCCAATGGGGTGGGCGAAGCCGGGCGACGCGACCGCCCTCCTGATCGACCATAATGTCCGCCGGTTGAGGAAGCACGGCTCTGAGCGCGTCGATGAGGCAGGCCAACTGCGCCGGGTCCTGAACGTTGCGGCCGAACAGGATAACGCCGGAGGGCGGAAAGGCTCTGAAAAGCGCCGCCTCCTCGGGCGACAAGGCGAGGCCGGCGATGCCGACGATGGCCGCGGCGGCCGGATAGATTGCTGTCATCGGTTCGCCGCTTCGATGTCACGGCCGTTCCCGAGCTTGACCACGGCCGGTGACGTGGGTTCCGAACTCAAGCGCGGGGCGACCATGAGACAGACCCGAAAGCGCCACCCCAGCCGCGGCTCACGGCCCGTGGCATCGGCACGCGGCTAGAAGTCGGCTACCGAGCAACTGGCGCCCTTGGCTCGGACGCGATCGCAGAAGCCGCGAGCCTCGGCCATATCGGCGAACCCCGACGTCCGCACCCGCCAGAAGGTGTGCCCTTCCCGCTCGGTCCGAGAGTAGCTCGGCTGACGACCGTTCATCAGGTCGGGCATCTTCTTGGTCAGCTGGGCCCACTCGGTGCGGGCGGATTCCTCGGATGTCAGCGCAGCGAGCTGAACCATCAGTTGGTGGGCCGGTGTCGCGGGATGACTTGCCGCCGCGGCGGAAGAGGTTTAGCCGGCGCGGGCTTTGGAGCGGGTGGCGCGGCAGCGGCGGCAACCGCCGGTTTGCTGGGCGCGGGAACAGGGGCAGGCGCCGGTTCCGTCGTCGGTGCGGCAGGTGCTTCGACGACCGGAGCCGTTGCCGGCGCCGAAGCTGGCGGCGGCGAAGCGGGGGCGTGAAGTGCCTTTAAGTCAGGCGACTCGGACGCCGCGGCTAGCTTGACATTGTCGGTGTCCGATCCGGCCGAGAAAACATCGTTTTCCGCCCCGTCAATTTTCATGCCGCCGGGATTGACTGGCTTCTCCCGGACTGGACGGGTGTCGGCGGTCACCACGGGCACCTCGGCCGATTTCCGTCCCATCAACGCCGAAGCGCCGATCAGTGTGGCCAATACGGCACCAAGGGCGCCGGCGAACAGTATCAGGCGGCGGGTATGTGGATCCATACCGTGGCGCAACCGGCCTGTGCCATAGCGTCCGGCTCGGCTGCCCCGGTAGCCGGCATTTGGGATGCTCAAATCGTCAGACACGTCCATTGCTCTTTCCCGCTAGCCAGCCCCTCGGCTGGTCCGAAGGGTCAGCGCATTTCCTCAACGGGCTTGACGCCCATCACTGCGAGCCCAGAACGGATAACGACCGCTGTTGCCGCGACCAGAGCAAGGCGCGCACGCGTCTCTGCCGGCTGATCGAGCTGAAGGAATCGAAGCGTCGTATCGTCCTTGCCTCGGTTCCATAGCATATGAAAGTCGGCTGCCAAGTCATAGAGAAAAAATGCAATTCTATGAGGTTCCCTTGCAATTGCGGCGGCTTCCACGGTGCGCGGCCAGAGTGCCAGGCGGCGCATCACGGTCAGTTCCGGGTCACTTGTCAGTGTATCAACATTTGTCGAGGCCAGGTCCTGGTCGGAGATCGTCTGATCGGGGAAC
The DNA here is from genome assembly GCA_963832865.1 of uncultured Pseudomonadota bacterium. Lineage (GTDB taxonomy): Bacteria > Pseudomonadota > Alphaproteobacteria > Acetobacterales > Acetobacteraceae > Rhodopila. The sequence continues at coordinate 243,772 of CAWHWH010000057.1, read as the reverse complement.
ATCTCGGCCGCGGCGCGAAGCACCGAACGGCAGCGGGCGTGGGCATATTGGACGTAGAACACGGGGTTTTCCCGGGTGGTGGCGAGGACCTGATCGAGATCGAACTCCATCTGAGCGTCGGCCTTACGGGTCAGCATGGTGAAGCGGACGGCGTCCTTGCCGACTTCCTCCAGCAGGTCGCGCAGGGTGACGTAGGTGCCCGCGCGTTTGGACATCCGCACCGGCTGTCCGCCTTTGACGATGTGGACGATCTGGCAGAGGACGGCCTCCAACTTCACGCTGTCCTGCGAGAGGGCGCGGACGGCGGCTTTCATACGCGAGACGTAGCCGCCGTGGTCGGCACCGAGCACGTTGATCAGGACATCGTAGCCGCGGGAGATCTTGTCGGCGTGGTAGGCGATGTCGTTGGCAAAGTAGGTATTGCTGCCGTCGGATTTTCTGAGAGGCCGGTCGACGTCATCGCCGAACTCGGTGGAACGGAACAGGGTCTGCGGACGCGGCTCCCAGTCCTCCGGGGTTTTGCCCTTGGGGGGTTCCAGGACGCCTTCGTAGATCAGGCCGTCGGCGCGGAGCTTCTCGATGATTGCGTCGGTGGCGCCAGAGGCGACCAGATTTCGTTCGGAACTGTAGATGTCCTGCTGGACACCGAGCAGGCGGAGGTCGTTTCGGATTTCGGTCATCATGGCGTCGATGGTCAGGTCTTTGACGGTGTCGAGCCATAGATCAGGGGCGGCGATGCCGAGGTCCGGGGTGGCCAGGGCGGCCTGGTAGCGGTCGGCCAGCGCCTTGCCGACGGTGATCAGGTATTCGCCTTTGTATTGCAGACCGCCGGGAACTTCGGCGGCAAACATCTCCTCGGTCATCGGGGAGCCGATGGCCTGGAGGTAGCGCCAATAGGCCGCCCAGGCGAGAGCGGTGACCTGAGCGCCGGCGTCGTTAATGTAGTACTCCTTGGTGACGCCGTAGCCGGCCTTGGTCAGCAGATTGGCGAGGGCGTCACCGACGACGGCGCCACGGCAATGGCCGATATGCATCGGGCCGGTGGGATTGGCGGAGACATACTCCACGTTGACCTGGGTCGATGTTCCGGTGGTGGCGTCGCCGTAGGACTTCCCCTTTCTCCAGGATGATGGGGAGGAGGGCGCGGAACGCGTCCGGGCGCAAGTGGAGGTTGACGAAGCCAGGGCCGGCGGCCTCCGCGTTGGCGATGTCCGGGGCACCCTTCAGATGCTGGACCAGGGCGGCGGCGATCTTGGCAGGCGGTTGACGGGCGAATGTCGCGGCCACCATCGCAGCGTTCGTGACCATATCGCCATGCGCCGGATCACGCGGCGGGCCAACGTTGATCTTACCCACCCGTCATCATGAAGGGTCTGTGGGAGCACCGTCTTCAAGGCGGTCACCACGGTTTCGCGCAAGCGCGCGTAGAGGTCGGCTTCGCGCAGGTCAGCGGAGGGTGCGGGCGGCTTCATGAGTGCGGTGTTAGCGCGGATCATGGGGGCGGGTCGATGGTTCGGATGCAGTGGTCTTCGAGCGGCGAAGTGCGCGGTATTCGCTCGAGCCCGCAGAATGCTACCTGACCTGTGGCGTCCTTGGGTTGAGTTGGATCAGAGCGGCTGGTTGATAGCCGCTCTCGGGGGCTGATGCATCGCGCCGATCGGCAAAAATTGGCTCCGGGTCACGGTCCTGGCATCCAATCGAGCGCGTTCTGCCTCTTTCCGCTGCGCCTTCAGGGCCTTTCGTTCCAGGTCCCGGCGCTGCTGACGCGACAAGTCTGGTAGCGGAGCCGGCTGATTTGGCGCCGGTTGGCTTGCGGCGGCCGCCTCGGGTGGGACGGCCGAACGAGCCGGTATTGGGCGCGGGTGAATGAACGGCCGCTGTCCGACGCTCCTTCCGCAGCTTGTCCAAGGTGCGCTGACACTGATGCCCGGAGCGGTGTGCGGCATTGGCGTTTCCTCGCAACCGCAACACCGCGTTCAGCGGCAAGTCGGGGTTCATTGCCCTGGCGAGCGCCTCCAATCCGGCGAACCCGAAACTGATGATCTCCGCGGCCAGGCGCAGCTCCTGCTCGTCTTTAGCGTCGTATGCGGCGAGGGTGCTCAGGACGGCATGGCGGGCGGCGGCTTCATCGCCACCGGCGCCTCGGATGAACAGGTGCAGGAGGTAGGCGACCATCTCCTCGAGAAAGGCGGGGGCGACGAGGGGGAAGGACGACATGTCGGGACCTTTGGGGAGTTGGAGGGTGGGGCGAGATGCAGGCGGCGATGTATAGAACATTAGCGGAACTTAGGATCGCATACAAGAAGATTTTCCTTGCGACTTGTCGGAGGAGTTTCGCTTGGGAGTTCCCCTGGGGAGATCGCCGGCCGTCCTCGGGGATCGGCGGCAGGGGCAACCTTGGGCGGGGTTAGCTATGCAAGAAATCAGTTGGACCCCGGGTGGCCGGCCAGGACGATCCACAGGCTGTTGGTTCCATCTTTTCAGGGGAGTCCGTTCGATACCCGGAACCAGGCCAGCGACGAGCCAGCTCAATAGGCTGAGTTCGACGACTGCAATCAGGGTGGTATGCGGGTCAAACGGTCAAACTCGATGAGGCATCGACTCAAATCGTTGGGCAGGGACATTGGGCGCTCCATCGCTGGCGATCCTGCGGTAAGGTTCAACCCCTCCGGCGCGCCCCCCAGCTCTAACGAAATGGCCCTCTGGCAAGCATAAGGATTTTGCGGGGGTGTCGGAAAGCGGCCGATTCCGGCGGTCCGGGTCGGCTACCGCCGACTGCACGCCTGTGTCAAATTCGATCCGATCGATCGTAGAATGCCCCGCCCGATGAACATTCCACCGGTTGTTAGAGAACGCCATGTACGAAGACGCCGCAATCCTTGCCGCCGTGGTTCTGCTCTACAGCACCGCGGCCGGGCGCGTCGGACGTTCCTGGCTGAGCGGTCCTATCCTCTTCACCGCTGCAGGGCTGATCCTCGGGCCTGCCGGCATCGACGCGCTGCGCCTGCCACTGACCGCCACCGTATTGCGCACGCTGGCAGAGCTCGCGCTCGCGATGGTGCTGTTCACAGATGCCGCGCACGCGGACCTCAGCGTTGTGCGGCGCACCGTCGAGTTGCCCGGGCGGCTGCTGCTGGTCGGCCTGCCGCTGACCATCGTGCTCGGCTTGCTGATCGCGTTGCTCGTCTTCCCGCATCTCGACCTGTTGGAAGCAGCACTGCTGGCAACGCTTCTCGCGCCGACCGACGCCGCACTTGGCGCGCCGGTTGTTACCAACACCGCCGTCCCAGCCACGACACGCGAAGCGTTGAACCTGGAAAGCGGCCTGAACGATGGCATCTGCGTGCCGGTCGTCGTCATCTTGCTCGAACTTGCTATCGGCACCGAGGTGGAAGGCAGCACGGCCCGGCACATCGCGATGATCGTTCTGGAGGAGATCGGCATCGGCCTGTTGGCCGGCGTCGTATTGACGGCCCTTGCGGTCGCGATCTTGCGGCGCGCCTCCCGGCTCGGCTGGACGAGCGAGCACTGGGCGCACATCCCGGTCGTCGCGCTGGCGGCGTTATGCTTCACCGCCGCGCAGGCACTGGGCGGCAGCGGCTTCATCGCCTGTTTCACCGGCGGCCTGCTGTTCGGCGCGCTGCAGGGCTCCCACGGCCCCAATCTGTTGAGCGGAGCGTCCAGCACGGGCGAAGTGCTGGCGCTCCTCACCTGGGTGATGTTCGGCGGTCCCGTGCTCGAGCGGCAGCTGCCGCAGATTACCTGGCGGATTGTTGTCTATGCCGCGCTCAGCCTTACCGTTATCCGGATTCTGCCGGTGCTGCTGTCGCTCGCGGGAACCGGGATGAGGTTGCGCGACAAGCTGTTCATCGGTTGGTTCGGGCCGCGGGGCCTCGCCAGCATCGTCTTCGCGGTGATCGTGTTCGATGCCGGGTTGCCGGGGAGAGGCACCGTGGCAGCGACCGCCGCCTGCACCATTCTGTTCAGCGTCATCTTCCACGGAATAACGGCCAACCCGCTGGTCACAGCCATCGGACGGCGAATGCAGGGGGCCAATCCCCTCACGTGACGCCAGGCAGGGAAGCTAAGTAATGATGACGCCTGAGGCTATAGCGTGAGACTGCTCAAACGACTGCTGCAGCGCTTGCTGGTTGTTGGCCTGGGGGTCACGACTGTTTGGCTGGTCGTCTTTGTCGTCTTTAGATTTGCCGACCACAGGCTGCCCTGGATTCTGGCGCTGGGCGTCACCTACGGTCTCGCGGCCTATGTCATTCTCCCCCGTGCCGTTCGGATGAGCCTCAAGATCCTGCAACGCAAACATGTACCTCGTTTCACGACGACTGGCGACGGATTGCCCGGCGACCCGGTCAATCTCGTCCTGATAGGCACAGTCAGTCAGCTTCGATCCGCCTTCAAAACTGCCGGATGGTCTCAGGCTGACCGGTTGGGGCTGGCAAGTTCGTGGCGCATGGTCGTGGCCTTCGTCTGCAATTCTCCCTATCCGACCGCGCCGTTCAGCACGCTCTATCTGTTCGGACGAGGCCAAGACATCGGCTTCCAGAAGGCGATCGACGACAGCCCGCGCAAGCGCCATCACATCCGGTTTTGGGCGTTGGCTCTTGATCATGCCAAGGAGACGGTGGGCACCGCCGCGTTCTGGCTGAACACCGACCGGCCACTGGAGTATGCACATGTTCTCTGGGTTGGCGCCGGCACCAGGGATACCGGTATCTCCCTGACACGACTATCATTCCAGGTCACCCACGCGACTGACGACGATACCAATGTCGAGCGGGACTACATCGTCGCGGAGCTAATGAAACACCAAGTCATCGAAGACGTGACCTCGTATGAAGCCGGCCAACGTCTGCTTGTTGGGCGCGTCAACCATTACATTACCGACGGGACCGTGAGCGTAGCGACCCTCAGGGTGACAGCGGTTTAACGCGATCAATCTGCGTCCGATTCAGAACGGCGGTAACCCGGCCGTCCGATATCCCCTGACGTCCCAGAACTGCGGGTTGGATTGATGCTTTGGTGTCGAACCGGGCTCCTACCCCAGCATCGACAGCACGGCCTCCGCCGCACATTCCGATGGCGTCCCTGCCGGCGGGCGCAGCATCGCCAAAGCCTCGGCGCAGCCTTCGCGCTGCGCGGCGACAGCGGCTGGGTCGGTCAGCAAGCGGTGCAATTCTGCCGCGAGCCGATCAGGGCGGCTTTGGTCCTGCAGCAGTTCCGGGACCACCAGCCGGTCCAGCAGCAGGTTTACGATCGAAGCGTATTTGATCTTGATCATCCGCTTGCCGATCTGGCTCGATATCGGATTGACCCGGTATGTGACCAGCACCGGAACCTTCGCCATCGCCAGCTCTAAGGTGGAGGTCCCCGACTTGGTCAGTGCGGCCGCCGAGGCAGCGAACGCGTCATGTTTCTCCGCCGTGTCCGCGACCAGGATGGGTCGGATCGGCCAGGAAGATGTTCGCGCGCGCACGACATCCTCCACCGGGCCGGCCAGTGGGACAACGGGCACCACCGGCTCAGGAAGCAGACGGATGGTTGCTTCCAGGACCGGCAATAGGCGGGAGACCTCGGTCTGACGGCTGCCGGGCATCACGGTCAGGATCTTTGCATCCGCCGCGATCCCATGGCGCGCACGGAAGCGGGCGGCGTTGCCAGTGTCGGCACCGCTCTCCAGGACCGGATGACCGACGAATTTCGCGGTCAGGCCGTGGCGGGCAAAGAACGCAGGCTCGAAGGGCAGCAGGCACAGCAGTTCGTCCCACAGGCCGGGGTAGTGCTTCACCCGGTTCTCCCGCCACGCCCAGACTTGGGGTGCGACGTAGTGGGCCCGCTTCAAGGTCGTTGGCTGGAGGGCTTTAAGCACTCGCAGGGTGAAGCCGGGGGAGTCGATCGTGACAAGGATGTCCGGACGGCGGGCCTCGATATCGGCGACGGTCCGCTTCAGCAGCGCTCTCAGCATGAAGATCTTCGGCACGACTTCCAGCAGTCCCATTAGCGCCAGGGAACGGATGGGAAAGAGGCTCGTAAGCCCCTGCCCCGCCATGGCGCTGCCGCCGACGCCGATGAAGGTCGCGTCGGGGCGCCGGGCGCGGATTGCGCGCATCAGGGCGGCGCCGAGGACATCGCCGCTCTGCTCGCCGGCGAACAGGTAGATAAGTGGCATGGGCCGCCGTTGAGGAAAGGAAGAGAGCAACACGGTCGCCCAGTTACCCAGGCGAGGCAAATGCCATTCGATTGCGTTCGGACCAGGGAGAGCAGTCGCGCTTTATACTATGTTTGACGTCGATGATGGGCCCAGCCGAGCAAACGTTCTAGTGGCCTAATTCTTGGCGTTATCGGCCAAGGCGTTCGGCATTGGCGGCGATTGTCTGCTGGATAGGCAACATAGCAGCCTTCTGCGCATTCAAAGCGAGCAGGCCCATGGCCATGAAGTTGGACGCTGCCATCCGGAACCATCCGGCGGCGAAGTGGCCGTTCTTTTCGACTATCTCTAGCGAATTAGCGCTTCCGGCAAAGGCGAGCCCGGCGCCAGTTGCTCTCCCTATAGCATCGGAGGCAAAGCGCGCGATTTGTGCACGAGCATGGCTAGCCTGCTGGATCATGATTATGCCGGCAGCAGAGAAAGCTTCTACCTTTTCCGGCACCATTCGGCCGAATTCAGCGTGGTCTACCCGCATCGGGTCGATGATGGCAGCAACGCCAAGGGCGACGCGCTTGGCGATGATCTGGCCGGCGGCGCTGGCGAGGTCGCTTCCACTGTTGGTGTTTAGCTTCGCCGCATCAACGACGTCGTCGAATGAGGTCATCGTATTTTTCCCGAAAGGTATTATGTTTGAAGAGGATACTTCCTGTGCAAGAACAACATGCACCAAACTCGGAACTTCGTTCCTAACGAATGGGAAGTGGTGGGCCATTCCAGCCATTGCCTTGGACCACCCTCGTGGCGTTCGGTAGTCAAGAAAGGTTACGCCATCAAGGCTCGGCATCCAGTCCCGTAGGGTCGGCTCGACCTCGTCGCGGTTGATACCCCAGGGCATCGGCGGAAGCCGGTAGTGCGGGGTCCGGTGCAGGCCCAAGAGTGTGAGGCGGGAATACCATCGTGGGACGACGTCGAAAACCATTTCCGCCGCGGGGAACCGATGGCAGATCGCCGCAAACAGTGTTCGCAGCATCGTTGGTTGGAGATACATCAGTAGGCCCTGGGCGACGATAAACACGTCAGCCATTGGATCGACGGCGTCCATCCAAGCGGAGTCAAGAGCGCTGGTGGCGACATGGCGAAACCGGTCGGTTGGAGGAAGGAAGCGCTCTCGTAGGAGGATTGCCTCTGGCAGATCGACCGATATCCAACGCACCTGGCCGTTGTCGACACGGTAACTTTGGGTTTCCAGGCCCTCGCCAAGAGAGACTACGATCCCGTTTGGGTGGCGAGCAATCCATCGTCTCAGGACATCATCGATCCCGGCTGCCCGCGCAGCGAGCAAGCCGGTAGGGATTCCAAAATAGCGATCAAAATCGTAATCGAGCGCTTGGTGAATGCGCACGCTGCGGGGATCATCTAGAATGCCATCCCCGCGGGCCGCCTCCGTTGCTCGATTATGCAACGCCCACAACATAGTGTTCGGCACGCCAGAAAGGTCAGGCGCGATCTGAGAGGTGCTTTCGGCTGCCATCGGACCCCCGACCCGTGATGGACGTCATGTTGCAGTGCAGCATGCAGAATATAAGAGGTCCTCACGATCTCTCGCTCGCTTTTGCTACCTTGAGCGTGATCGCCTGAGGCCGACCCCAGTCAGAAGGTGTGGATCACGCGATCAACAAAAGCTTCGACCTGACTGAACGCCGAACCGTGGATCGACCTCAAACTAAGGCAGCGCGTGATCGGTTGCAGCGCGTTCGAGCTGGCGGCTGTCGATGCGATCGAGACCTACCTTGGCGGGACCGAGGTCCAAAGCGCTACCGGATCCCCACCATCATGTAATTGATCCCCATGTCCCGTCCGGTTTTCCACTGAGCGGTCAACGGATTGGCCACCAGTCCGGTCGTCGCGTGCGCCCGCAGTCCGGCCGCTCTCAGCATCGCCGCGAGTTCGGCCGGAGTGATGAACGCTTTCCAGTCATGCGTGCCGATCGGCAACATCCGCAGCACGTACTCCGCGCCCACCTTCGCGGTCAGCCATGAGCGGCGTGTTCGGTTCAGCGTGGACAGTATCAACATGCCGCCGGGTTCCAGCAGTTCGGCAAGGATCCGGACGAAGGCGGCCGGGTCGGGCACATGCTCGATAACCTCGAGGCAGGTCACGAGCGGAAAGCGCGTTCCCTCGGCCAGCAGATCCTCGGCCCGACAGGCGCGGTAGGTCAGTGTCAACCCGCGCCCCTTGGCGTGCGCGCGGGCGGCTTCGATCGCCTCGCCGGCTGCGTCGATGCCCAGAACATCGTGGCCGTGGCGCGCCAAGGCCTCGGCGGCTAAGCCGGCGCCGCAACCGACGTCCAGAATGCGGGTTGGGCCGTGCAGGAACCCCTCGATCCAGCCGATCCGGGCTGGGTTCATCCGGTGCAGCGGCTTCATCGGTCCGTGTGGATCCCACCAGCGTGAGGCCAGCCGGTCGAATTTTTTGACCTCGGCCGCCGAGATCGTTTCGCTACTCATGGTTGTTGCTCCTCCCGCCGCGCGCCAGTATGTGTGCGCCCACCTCGCAATCTGGCAACCGATTCCCCTTCATGGCTCGCATCGTAATGAAATTCGGCGGCACGTCCGTCGCCGACCTCGACCGCATCCGCAACGTCGCCCAGCGCGTCAAGCGCGAGGTTGACCACGGCAACGAGGTGGCTGTCGTGGTATCGGCCATGTCCGGCGTCACCAATCAACTGGTCAAGTGGTGCTCCGATCTGTCGCCAATGCACGACGCGCGGGAATATGACGCGGTCGTCGCCACGGGCGAACAGGTGACCTGCGGCCTGCTGGCGATCTGCTTACAGGACAACGGCATCGATGCCCGATCCTGGCAGGGGTGGCAGGTCCCGATCCGCACCGATACCGCCCACGGCAAGGCTCGCATCCAGTCGATCGAGGGCGTCGAGCTGATTCGGCGCATGAAGACCGGGCAGGTCGCTGTTGTCGCGGGATTTCAAGGCATTGCGCTGGACAATCGGATCACCACGCTGGGGCGCGGCGGGTCCGATACCTCGGCTGTCGCACTTGCCGCAGCGCTGAAGGCCGACCGGTGCGATATCTATACGGACGTTGACGGGGTCTATACAACCGATCCGCGCATCGTGCCGAGAGCGCGCAAACTGGCAAAAATCGCGTATGAGGAGATGCTGGAACTGGCTTCGGTCGGCGCCAAAGTGCTGCAGACGCGCAGCGTCGAACTGGCGATGAACGAAGGGGTCCGGGTGCGGGTGCTGTCCAGCTTCACCGACGCGCTGCCGGGTGATGATAGCGGGACCCTGGTCGTGGATGAGGACGAGATCGTGGAAAAAGAGATTGTGGCCGGAATTGCCTACTCCCGCGACGAGGCGAAGATCACGGTCCGCCGCGTGCCGGACCGTCCCGGCATCGCCGCGGCGATATTCGGCGCGCTGGCGGAGCAGAACGCCAATGTGGACATGATCGTGCAGAACATCTCGGCCGACGGCACGACCGACATGACGTTCACGGTCGGCAAAGCGGACCTGCCGCGGGCTCGGGCGGCGCTGGCCAACGTCAAGACACAGATCAACTGGGCGGAGCTGGTGGAAGACACAGACGTCGCGAAAGTGAGCGTCGTCGGGGTGGGCATGCGCAGCCACGCCGGGGTCGCGAACACGATGTTCAGCGCTCTGGCAGATAAGGCGATCAATATTCAGGTAATTTCCACCAGCGAGATCAAGGTCAGCGTATTGATCGCCGCTGAATACACCGAACTCGCGGTTCGCGCATTGCATACCGCGTATGGTCTCGATGCAACCTGAGACCCTAGAGGCCGCGCGAGCGCGGCTGGACCGGTTGTGGGCGCGAGGGACTGCTTTCCTGGGGTGCCGCTACGCCATCCTCGCCGGAGCGATGACCTGGGTCAGCGAAAAGAATCTGGTCGCCGCCATCTCCAACGCCGGGGGTTTCGGGGTGATTGCGTGCGGGGCGATGAATCCGGCGCAGTTGGCCGAGCAGATCGAGGGGACTCAGGGGCTGACGGATAAGCCGTTCGGGGTGAATCTGATCACTATGCATCCCGAGTTGAGTGAACTGATTCGAGTCACGTTGGCGGCCAAGGTCGGGCACGTTGTGCTGGCAGGCGGGATCCCGCCGGGGCCGGCGGTGCGTGCGGTGAAGGACGGCGGGGCGAAACTAATCGCTTTCGCACCTGCGCTTTCGCTGGCGAAGCGGTTGGTGCGTTCGGGAGCCGATGCGATCGTCATCGAGGGGTCGGAGGCGGGCGGGCATATCGGTCCGGTCTCGCTGAACGTGCTGGCGCAGGAGCTCTTGCCACATGTTCAGGACGTGCCGGTGTTTGTCGCGGGCGGGATCGGACGGGGCGAAGCAATACTCGCGTATCTGGAAATGGGGGCGTCGGGGGCGCAGTTGGGCACTCGGTTCGCGGCGTCGGAGGAGTCGATTGCACACCCCAAGTTCAAGAAGTTTTTCGTTCACGCGCATGCCAGGGATGCGATGCCCTCGGTGGAGCTTGACCCTCGGCTACCGGTCATTCCTGTGCGGGGGTTGGTGAACGATGGGACCAAGAAGTTCATGCAGCATCAGGCCGAGACCCGGGACAAGCTCCTGGCCGGCGAGGTGACGAAGGAAGAGGCGCAGTTGCTGGTCGAGCGTTTCTGGGCCGGGGCGCTGCGGCGGGCAGTGATCGAGGGTGATATCGAGACCGGGTCGGTGATGGCCGGGCAGTCCGTTGGGATGGTCACCAGTGTTCAGCCGGTGGCCGCGATCATCGAGGAACTGGTCGGGCAGGCGGTGGGGGCGTTGGGCGCGCGGATGGAGGCGGGCTGAGGTTTGCCTCCGTAGCTGCCACCCACCACTTCGATGTTACCCCGCTTGAACGCCGCCGACCTTTTCCGATCGCTGCAAGCTTGGTCCTGCTGCCTGGAGCTTCACAAGCCGCTGAAGCAGCGAACCCGCAATGGAGGTATACCTGTCACCGGAGCATCATTCGGCGGCAGAACAAATTCTCTATGCTGGGAACCTGAGGCCTAGTTTAAGTGCTGATCGCCCGCGCTGGATTCTGCGACCTGACGCAGACAAATCAGAATGGCCTGGTCGCGATCGCTAACCTGGTTGCTGAATTAAAATGATAGAACCATTTCTCGAAGAAGAAGTTGTGCATCCGGGGCAAGAACTCCGTTTTACCTTTCAAGGCGTTACCTCTCTTCGAGCGCCGTCGATCTCTCAATCCGCCAGCCATTGGTAGTGTTTTGTTAATCAATTTGTGGGCTTCATCGGTCGTTTTTTGGATCAGAAATCGATGGGTGGGTCCCTTGCAGGCGTATGGCGCCGCCATGGCGGGATTGGCATTGTTCCATCCCTTCTCATGGCGTCGCTGCTGGCGGTCGTGGCGACGGTGGTCATCGTGCAATCATCGACGTTACACTCCATCATTTTGTCGGAGGAGCACGCCGCTCAGGAGCGGCTCGACGTCAACCTTGGGATGCTCAAGCACGAACTACTAGGTCGCGGCAGCGATTGGCGCTTGGGCGCCGACGGCAGACTGATGGTCGACGGCAAGGTTGCGGAGGGACTGGACCAGGTAGTCGAGGACGTCGCCCGTATCACCCACTCGGTGGCAACGGTTTTCGCCGGGGACACTCGCATGGCAACGACCGTGAAGCGAGCTGACGGCTCGCCGGCTGTCGGGACAAAACTTGCCGCGGGGCCCGCCCGCGCGGCGGTGATCGACAACAAAATGTCCTATCGCGGCACGGCCGATATCCTGGGCGTGCAGTATTTCACGGTTTATGAGCCCTTACTTGATCGTGATGGCCACGCGGTAGGGATATTGTTTGACGGCGTGCCGAGTGCCAAGGTTCAGGCGGTTTTGAACTCGATCATCTGGCAGACCTCGGAAGTCGCACTGGTCGTTTTGCTGATTGCTGCCGTCAGCATTTGGCTGATGCTGCGTGCCACGTTGCGTCCGCTCCTGGCGCTAGCCGGTGTGGTGCATACGATCAGCGATGGTCACCTCGATGTCTCGGTGCCCTGTGCCGACCGGACCGATCAACTCGGCGAAATTGGTAGAGCAGTCGAGATACTGCGGGTCAAGGCCCAGCACGCCCGCGACCTGGGTATGCAGGCCGCCCGCGACCGGGAGGCGCAGGATCGCCGCCAGGCTGCCATCGACCTGGTTACTCAGGATTTTGGCGGGTCTTTGTCGGGGGTTTTGGTGGGACTGGTGGCGTCGGCCAGCGGCATGCGCGAATCGGCCGGCGATGTTGCGGGGGCCGCCCAACAGACCCGCAGCGACATGGAGTCCACGACATCGGAAGCCGAGATGTCGTCACAAAATCTATCCAGGGTGGCCACGGCCACCGAGGAGTTGACGGCCAGTGTCGGCGAAATCTCCCGTCAGGTCGACCAGGCGGCCACGGCGGCGCACGAGGCGGTGGAGCAGGCGCGGGCGGCGGATGCAACGGTGCGTGACCTGAGCGCCGCCGCCAGTCAGATTGGTCAGGTTGTCAGCCTGATCAACTCGATCGCGGCGCAGACCAACCTGCTGGCCCTGAATGCCACAATCGAGGCGGCACGGGCCGGCGACGCCGGGAAAGGCTTCGCCGTCGTTGCCGGGGAGGTCAAGCAGCTTGCCGCGCAGACGGCCACGGCCACCCAACAGATCGGGCTTCAGGTCGGCGCCATTCAGACCGCGACGGGCCAAGCGGCCAACGCCGTGATGGCGGTGACGACAGCGATCGGGCGGGTCAGCCTGGTCGCCACCCAAATATCGGCCGCGGTCGAGCAGCAGGGGACTGCGACCTCTGAGATCTCGGCACAAGTGAGCACGGTGGCGCAGATTACCGACAAGGCGGCAAGCGCGATGCGCGCCGTCTCGAATGCAGCGGAAAGATCGCGACAAATCAGCCAGACGGTCCTGGTTTCAGCCGATCAGGTCACCAAGATATCCGGCACGCTGCGTGAGGAAGTCGGACATTTTATGTTGGCGATCCGCGGGGACCAGCCGAACGATAACCGCCGACAATACGAGCGGATCGCAGGCGGCGGAATGAAAGTAGGATTAAGCTGTGCCGCGCACGGGACCGTCTCGGCAACGGTGAAGGACATTTCGTTGGGTGGTGCCGCTTTATTCTGCGACTGGCGCTGTGCTGCCGGGACCGAGATCAAGCTGCGTTTCCCGGTCGGCGAGTTCGAGGTGTCGTCACGCGTGGTCGATACCCGAGATGGTCAGCTTGGCGTGGCGTTTCGGCAGGACCCGCAGACGCTGGTCCATATCGCTCAGGCGATCGATCAAATCGAGGCAGCCATGGGTCGTGTCGGTCAATCGAAAAAAATCGGTTGGCCCTGTAGCCAGTGACGTTTCAAGCGGCTTGATTACCTGACTGTCTTTCGCGTGGAGGGCTACCGAGGCTACGCGTCGATGCACACGCGCGCCTCCAACGGGATCATCCCGCTCGGAGGCTCGGCCGTGATCCGGCAGACCGGATCGACCTCATGTTTCGGCCTTCGGCACCGCGGGCATCAACCGGAGGTCAACGGACAGATGCTTCGAATGGGGCAGATCATCACGCCCACGGTCGACGTAAACCGGCAATTTCAGGACGCCTTTTCTTCCGATAGCCAACGCGACTTGCACGGGAACACGATTTGACCGTCTTCGGTCTTGTCCAGACCAGTGGCGAGGGCCGAGCGAAGCTGCCCATACGCATCTTCGACGCACTGTCTCTGACAACGGCGCGCGATCACACTATCTCAGCTCGAGACCTCAGAATGTCTGACCGTGTAGCGGGAAATTGCCTGAAACCCGAACAATTCGACCGCCATTCCTTGATCCACCCCCTGCACTCGCCATGTTTCAGCGATGCCGCCCGCTTATTGGCCGGGTTGCGGCAAAGAGGAGGGCGATAGCGGAATGACCGACACGTCGATATCGCCCACCTGCGGCGAATGACTGGGCCTAGACGTCTGCTCTCCCGGTTGCGGAATCTCCGGGCCCATGACTCAGCGCCGCTGTCCGCAATGGTCGAACTTGTCGCATCCGAAATGGTTAGCGAGGTCTGTTCGATCTACGTGCAGCGACCTGGTGACATTTTGGAACTGGCGGCCACCGAGGGGCTGAATCGGCAGGCCATCGGGCACACGCGCTTGCGGGTCGGCGAAGGGATCGCCGGCCTGTGTGCCGCCACGGGTACGGTGATGAACCTGCCGGATGCCCAGAACCATCCGGCTTTCGTGTATCGCGCGGAAACGGATGAGGAACCGTTTGCCTCCATGCTTGCGGTGCCGGTGCGCCGCTCCGGCCGCTCCCTGGGGGTGGTGGTGGTCCAAAATCGGACTCCTCGCCTCTTCACCGACCCCGAGGTCGACGACCTGGAAACAGTTGCCATGCTGCTGGCCGAGATGCTGTCCGGCAGCGGCGTGGCCGACGGTTCGCACGAGGGTGTTGGGGCGACGGTGCCCCGGCAGTTCGCCGGTACGCCGCTGATGGGCGGCATCGCGGTCGGCCAGATCGTGTTGCTGCGGCCACCGCGCCGGGTTTTCACGGTGCTCGCCGATGATCCCGAGGTCGAACAGCATCGGCTGGAACAGGCGATGGATCGTATGCAGCGCGGGCTGGATGATCTGTTCGCGGAGGTCCCGCATAACGGCCGCGCCGCCGACGTGAGCGCCTCACGCGAGGTGCTGGAGGCTTACCGGTTGGTTGCCGCTGATGCCGGCTGGTTGCGCCGGGTTGGGGAGGTGATCCGCAGCGGGCTGACCGCCGAGGCCGCGGTGCAGCGCGTCGCCGGCGAACTGCATGATAGGATGCGCCGCATCAGCGACGCCTATTTGCGTGAACGCCTTGCCGACATGGAGGATCTGGCCAACCGGCTGCTCACGGCGCTGACCGGCGAAGTTCCCCGCTCGGCGGTGCCGGAGGGCGCGATTCTGCTGGCCCGGCGGCTGGGTCCGGCCGAGCTGCTGGATTGGCAAGCGCGCGGGATCGCCGGTGCGGCGGTCGAAGAAGCCAGTCCGTCCGGTCACGCGGCTATTCTGGCGCGCGCGTTGGGCATCCCGGCCCTCGGCGGTCTGCGTGGCTTATTGAATAGCGCCGAACAGGGCGACGAGGCCGTGGTCGATGCCGATGAAGGCCAGTTCATCCTACGCCCTGAAGCCGAGGTGCAGCGCGCCTACCTCCGGGCGCAGGAAGCGCGCAACGCCAAATTTGCCGAATTGGGAAAATGGCGTGGACGCCCGGCCGTCACGGCCGACGGTTTCGCGTTGAAACTGATGCTGAATGTCGGCCTGAGCATGGAACTGCCGCAACTCGAGCGGACCGGCGCGGACGGCATTGGGTTGTTCCGCACCGAGATCGCCATGCTCGCGCGGGGCTCGGTCGCCGATGTGGCTGAGCAGGCCTCGATCTATGGGCGCGTTATGGATGAGGCCGGCGACAAGCCGGTGGTGTTCCGCACCCTGGATCTGGGAGCCGACAAGCTGCTGCCGGGCACCGTCAGCGAGGAGGAAAACCCGGCGATGGGCTGGCGATCGCTACGGGTTGGCCTGGATCGGCCTGCGTTACTGCGGCGGCAGTTGCGCGCGCTATTGCTGGCCGCCGGCGGCCGCACGTTGTCCGTGATGTTCCCGATGGTCGCCACGGTAGGGGAATTTCGGGCGGCCAAGGCGCTGTTGGTGGCCGAGGCCAAACGCGTGCGTCCGTCCCCGGGCTCGCTGTTGATCGGCACAATGCTGGAAGTGCCGGCGTTGATGTGGCAGTTGCCCGAGCTACTGAAGGACGCTGATTTCATCTCGGTTGGGTCAAACGATTTATTGCAGTTTCTGTTTGCTGCTGATCGCGGGACCCCATCGTTATACGATCGATACGATTTTATTTCGCCGCCGGTGCTGGATATGCTCGAGCAACTTGTCTGTAAGGCCAGTGTGGCGGGGGTTCCGGTCTCTTTGTGCGGCGAAGCGGCGGCCCGGCCGTTGGAAGCTTTGGTGCTCGCGGCACTGGGCATTACGACGCTGTCGATGCCGGCGAGTGGGATTCTTCCGCTGAAGGCGATGTTCTCGCAAGTCGATCTGGGTGCGTTCCGGTCTGTGCTATCGGCGATCAGGCGCGGCGGCGACAGCGGACTGCGCGGATCCGTCGCGACCTGGGCCCGTGAGCAGGGAATCCTTGACTGACCGGGCCGCTAGTGGAAATAATCCGACGGTTAGTGCCGCGAGATTATATCCACTAGCCCTTGTTTTGGTGGGCCGATTTACCCGACCGCAAGGATGCTGCTGTCGGGATCGGACCACTGGGTGTGGCCGCGACATCACAGCCTTGAGATGTTCCGGTGCAACCTGCCGCCTGATTCGAATGGCAAGCTGGCCTCGACGGCCTTTTAGCGGCGCCTCGGCTTGCTCGGCGCGGGCTGGGCAGTAGCGGATCGCGGCTGAACTCCCCATACTACGGTTGTGGTTGGACGGAGTGGAAACCTTCGCGCCGCCGTGTCCGCGCGCTTTTGGCGCCGCGTTGAGGGAGATTTGGATGAGCTATCGGCCTTACCAGGAAATCATCCGGCGCAAGTCCCGCCGGGTCTATGTCGGCAAGGTTCCGGTCGGCGACGGCGCACCGATCTCGGTGCAGACCATGACCAATACGCTGACGCACGACGTTGACGCAACGGTGGCGCAGATCAAGCGGGCCGAGGCGGCGGGGGTGGATATTGTTCGTGTCTCCTGCCCTGATCAGGAAAGCGCTCTGGCGTTGAAGGACATCGTGCGCCAGGTGGACGTGCCGATCGTTGCCGATATTCACTTCCACTATCGGCGAGCGCTGGAGGCGGCGGCGAATGGGGCGGCTTGTTTGCGGATCAATCCCGGCAACATCGGCAGCGATGAGCGGGTTCGTGAGGTGATCAAGGCGGCGCGCGATCATGGGTGCTCGATGCGGATCGGGGTTAATGCTGGATCGCTGGAGAAGCATCTGCTGGAGAAATACGGGGAGCCGAACCCGGAGGCGCTGGTGGAGAGCGCGCTGTACCACGCCGACATCCTGCAGCAGCATGATTTCCATGATTTCAAGATCAGCGTGAAGGCCTCGGATGTCTTTCTGGCCGTTGCGGCTTATCAGCAACTGGCCGAGGTGTGTGACCATCCGCTGCATATCGGGATTACCGAGGCCGGTGGCCGGCGGATGGGGACGGTGAAGTCCTCGATCGGGCTGGGGTCGCTGTTGTGGGCGGGGATCGGGGATACTCTGCGCGTGTCCCTGTCGGACGAGCCGGAGGAAGAGGTTCGGGTCGGCTGGGATATGCTGAAGACGCTGGGGATCCGGCATCGTGGGGTGAAGGTGATCTCCTGCCCGTCCTGCGCGCGCCAGGGGTATAACGTGATCGAGACGGTGCGCACGCTGGAGGACCGACTGGGGCACATCGAGACTCCGCTGACGCTGTCGATCATCGGATGCGTGGTTAACGGGCCGGGTGAAGCGTTGATGACCGACCTTGGCGTAACCGGCGGCGGCAACGGGCGGCATATGATCTACCGAGGCGGAAAAACGGATCACACCATCGATGGGGCGGTGATGGTGGACCACATCGTCGAATTGGTGGAGGCGAAGGCGGCGGAGTTGAAGGCCGCGGCGGAGCGGGAGAAGATCGCGGCGGAGTAGGCGTCGGGACGGGCGCCCATCGACATTACGCGCACGGTTACCCCCCAAACCGATGATCTGCTGGCGCCTGGCTCGCCGGTGAGTGCGAGCGAGGCGCCGGCCCCAGGGGATTGGCGCTGGCGAACGTCGCGTGGGTGGTGGTGCGGCCGGGTTGCTGCGGGTCAGGCCGCCGCCGTGCCCCTCGAAGATCGACGTGTAATCCGCCGCTCATCCGGCAAACGCTGAAGACCTTTCCGACACCGACCGCATCCGGCTGTATGTTATGGCTTACGGACGCCGTCATCGAGGCAACCCCGATCACTTCCGCCATGTGATCGCCTGCTATCGACTGCGCCTAAAGAGTCGAAGCCTAATAAGAGCGTCTGCGCTGCCTGCCCGCGAACAAGCACAGATCGACTGCGGACATTTCGCACCACCCTGCGTGCTGCGCACCGAGCGTCGTCCAAGCATCGACCTCCATCTGCCGGCGCTATAGGCTCTCTTTGCGGCGGTGGCGGCGTTCGCCATGCGTCTCAGTGGGCGCCTTCGGGGCACAAGGCGGCGATTCGACCAGCAACTGAAGTCGATAGCCGACACCGGCAACACCAAGTCCTTAAGATCGTCCGCGGCGAGATGACCCGATACTTCGAGCTGACATTATTCTCACAGATTGCCGCCTCGTAGCGCTTAAGTCCAAGCGCTCGCAGTCAGTCAGCAACGTTTACTGCCGATCCTAGGCCAGATCGGGCCGCTGTCGCTGGCCGAGCAGGGCTCGGTCAATCCCGACCTGTCCAGGCTTGGTTGATTGCTCCGCCCCGGTTGTCCTCCACCGCCAACGAAAGGCAGGGGGCCCACGAGCGTATGAACCGTTTCATAGGGTTGGCGCAGCTGTCCGTCTAAGTTGTTTCCATTGATTTCTTGTTGTTTCACAGTAAAGGGCGTTTCACATGCTCCGTCTTGTCCTTTCCGCGGTTGCTCTTGCCGGTGTTCCAGAAACGGTGCGCCCCGTGTTTGCCGATCCTCTTGCCGCGACAGCGTCTGATCGCGGCCAAGCTGCGGCGGCCGCCGTCGAGCAGCCGCCGGCACCCACATGGTCGTGGTCATCGGATTCGGTGGCGCCAGCCGCCGCGAGTGTCAGGCCCGACAAAGATATCGCCCCCGCTGGGTGGATTTGGCTGGGCTTGGGAAATGCTATTCCCCTGGGGAGAGTGGCCATGAGCTTTATTGTGGCAGGTGGCGTGCTGCTGTTGGCATTGCTTGCAGGTATCGTCCTCGACGGTGTCGGCGTCAGGAGACGGCAAAAAGGTCGACGCGACATCCCGCCCTTTGATGCGTAGTGATCGCAAGAGTATTGGGCCGGCACGACTTTCGGCGCGCTAGCAAGAAACTTCCTTCGTGGAGGGTATTGTGAGCATCAGTTGGCGTTATACTCACTATGGTGGCGATGATATTTTCCTTCCACTTCGCTGCCAGCTTACTGTGTTGAAGGCATTGATTTGCCTTCTGTCTTTGTTATTGGCAACTTCGTGTTGTCTGGGCGATAACTCCCTATGCTCTGCGTTGCTGCAATCTGACATAGGCAACGAGATATCTGCATCAAACTCAGGACCCCGATTTTGATTACCTGCTTCTTATACTGAATGGACAACGCTTCACCGTCAAAACAACTGAAAACCCGAGTATCGATGAGCGCGAAACACATATCGAGGCCAGTTTAGGGAGTTTCAACGGCGGTCGGTATCAAGGCGAGGAGCTCCGCCCCTCGACCCCGCCAAGGGCCGTCGCCCTTGGAACTGCTACCGTGGCAGCCGCCACGCCACGGGAACCGCCGCGGCGCAAAGCCCCGCCATCACCCAGAACCCGGCGGCGCCCTCGTGCGCATACAGCGGCCCCGACCCCAGGGTCAGCAGCGCCGTCGCTACCCCGACCGCCACCGTCCCGTAAATCGCCTGGGCCGTTGCCGCCAGCCGCGCTGGAACAATCGCCACGATCAGCCGCATGCACGCCAGGTGCTGCAATGCGAACGTCAGCCCATGCAGCGGTTCCACCAGCGCCGACGCCGCCACCGAGGTGGTCTCGGCCAGCACAACCCATCGCACGATCCCACCCGCCGCCGCCAGGATCGACGCCCCCGCCGGTCCCAGCCGATCGAGCAGCCAGCGGCCGATCAGCAAGAACACCACCACCTCAGCCGCAACCGACTCCGACCAGAGCACACCGATCGTCCCGTCCCCAATCCCGAGACTGCGCCAGTGAATAACGACGAAACCGTCGTGCAGCGCGTGGCTGCCCTGGATCAGTGCCGCCACCAGCATCAGGCGGCGGAACGCGGGCAGACGCAACAACGACCCTGCCCCGACCGCGCGTTCCCGCGCGAGGGAAACTTTGCGGGCCAGCAGATCCGGCACCCCCCACGCGCACCAAGCCGTGACACCGAGCAAGACGCCGTTCAGCCAGATGATTGCCGCCAGTCCGAACCGGCTGACCGCCTGCCCCGACAGCAGCGTGCCCATGATGAACGCCGCTGACCCCGCGCCCCGCACCCAGCCATACTCGAAGCGTCGTCCAGTCCCCGCTTCCTTCAAGGTCGCCGCTTCCCCCAACGTCAGGGCGTCGGCGATCGGCGTCAACGGCGCCAGCATCGTTGCATGCGCTACGCTGACCAGCAGGAAAGCCCAAACCCCTGCGGCTGGCAGGTAAGCGAACGCCACGCACGACGCCGCCGCCGCATACCCCACCAGCACCAAACGAGGCGTCCCCAGTCGGTCCGCCAACCGCCCGCCGGCGGGACCCGCCACCAGCCGTACCGCGGTCCCGGCGGCCAGCACCAGCCCAATGGCTTCGGGCCGCAAACCTCGTTCGGCGAGAAACGCGGCAAAGAACGGCGACGCCACCCCGAATGCGGCGAACAACGTCGCATACAGCGCCAGGAAGCGCGGCAGGGCCGAACGCATCACGGTTGGTTCGTCACCGGATGCCTCGCGCAGGCCTCCCTTGATTTCGCGATGCGCCACCATGACATCAGCGAGCCTGGGAGGAGTTCTCGCGCATGGCCTTCGCCGCTGCTCAATCTTTTGTCTCGTTCGATCCCGCTGCTCGGTTGGCTCGTTTGCGTAAGCTGGCCTGGCTGATCGACGCCTCTTTCGGCTTGCCCGGCACACGCTTTCGCTTCGGCCTGAACAGCGTGATCGGGCTGCTTCCGGTCGGCGGTGACGCCGTCCTTGGCGCGCTCTCGCTCTACATCATCTACGAGGCTGCTCAGCTCGGCGTGCCCCGGCACAAGCTGTTGCGTATGCTGGCGAACGTCGGCGTCGAGGTGTTCGGCGGCAGCATCCCCATCTTCGGTGATATCTTCGATATGGCACTGAAAGCTAATTTGCGGAACCTGCGGATCATCGAAGACCACCTGTGGGGCAGGCGCTAGCCTGCCACGCGGCGGCGAGTGGACGACGACCGCTCGCGCCTCGTTGAGCTCACTTCTTTTGGCCCGCCTTCGCGAGGTTCTCGCCGTATCTCATGCCCTCCAGCTTGATGCCATCGGGATCCAGGAAGAACACCGCGTAGTAGTCGTCATAATATTCCCCCGCGGGGTCAACGATCGTGGCCTTCAATTCCTCGCGTAGGAACTTGTCTAGTTCATCCACATCTTTCCGGCTCCGCAGCCGGAAAGCGTAGTGATGAATCCCGACGTCGCCGACGTGGTATTTCCTGCGGCCTCCGGAATCGGCCTGCCCGATCCAGAACAGAGTGTGACCGTTCTTCCAGCCCATCGTTCCCGGATACTCTGCTTCTACCTCGAACCCGAGGAAGGCAAACAGCCGCCCATAGAACGCCTTGGATTTCTCGTAGTCGCTCACTCGGATCGACAGGTGATCGATGCCAACGACACGCGCCATCTCAGCCTCCGTACACAATCTCCAAAGCCACAACGCCGAACGAGGCGGAACGGCCGAATATCATTCACGCGAGGTGAGTTCTACCGCAGCCCCAGCAACCCGCGCGCCTGTTCGATCGTCACCCGAGCCCTCAGCGCCAAATCCGCGTCGGTGGCGCTGCTGACGGGATGGTCGATCACCGCGAACAGATATCCCGGCATCCCCAGCACGCGGCTCATCAATTCGGCCGCGCTAACGAACTGCGTGGTCATGACCGCGACGGCGGGAACGCCCAGGCGCTCGGCTGTGATGGAGTCATGCAGACTGCACGACGAGCAACTTCCTCAGTCGCCGATCCCGGTAACGACGGCATCCCAGTTGGCGATTTCGCCCACGATGTAACCGTCCGCCGGCGCGCTATAGTTCGATTTCACCCGGCTGACGACGTTGGCAACGCCAAACTCCTGCCGCAGCATCCGATCCAGATGCACGAAGAAACCTTTCGTCCCCTCCTTGCCGTTGGATATGAACCCGACGGTTTTGCCACGCAGCTCCCGCAAACGAGGCGCCAACTGCCCCAACGGCAGCGCCCGCTCATTCGTCGGATCGAGCACCTGAAACCCCATGCCGACTCCTCCTCGCGTGACGAAACTCTCACCCCTTCGGCGGTTCACAGTCAACACAAGCACCGATTGCCATGGTCACCGCCCTGCTCTTGTTCCCCAGCCACGGGGGAATGACTGCGCCAAAGCCACCCGCGGGTCCTCCGGCGGCGACCACCAGCAGATGGTCCGGCGACTCGAGCGCTGGATAGATGCTGTCGCCCCGGTCGCGCACCACCGCGGCCTTCCCCACATCCGCCCACTCGCGCCGCGGTATCCGCGCCCGCTCATGGATGAACGCCGCTATGTCGGTTTTGCTCCAGCCAGCCGCTTGCAGGTGTTCGCGCAGTTGTTTCGGAATGATCAGCGCGTAGTTCCCTGCATGTAATGAATAGTGCCGCAGGTTGGCCCGCATCTCGGCGGCGAACGTCTCCAGGATTTCCCTCGGCTCGGTCGTCCATTCGTTCATGATCTGCCGCGGCGCGCCGGCCGCCATGACGGTCACAGCCGAGGCCCCCGGAGGCATCCCCCGAAGTTGCGCCAACGGCATCCACGTGGTGCCTTCCTCGTCCTCCGCCACGCAAAAACTGAACTTGCCTGGATGACCCAAGGTGGAACGATCGATTTCCCCTGGCCTGGCCTGCATTATATTGATCAGCGCGAGGCGTACTGCGCGCCCGATCACCGCCGTCGCGCGATCGGAATTGCCCAGCGCGTTGAAGCCGCCCGACGCCCCGATCTCCAGGCGGATCGGCCCGTTCAGCACCACCAGGATCGCACATCCCCCGGTGCTCGCGGTCGCCCCGTGCAGCAGAAAATCCGGTTGCAGCATCGCTGAGAACGCAGTCAGCACCACCGGGAAATGCATCGGCAGACAGCCCGCCATCACCGCGTTGATCGCCAGCTTTTCAGCCGTAACCGCTTGCGCCCGAACCGGTTCGATCCCCACCAGGACATCCGGCGCGGTCATCGCCCATTCAAGACAAGCTTCGACCGCCGGCTGCGTCGGCGGCACGATCGGCAACCCGTCGGTCCAGCCGTTGGAATGATACAATTCTTGGACCGACGCGATGTCTTCGGCTTCGTAGATCTTGGACGCGAGTTCCATCCACATTCTTCCGGTTTGTGCCTGCGAGAGCCAAGCACGGGACGCGGAATTTGTCACTCAAATCGTCGAGCCCGCAGCGCGCCGCCTTCCGGACGCTGAAGCCCGTCACGGAGATGAAGAAGGACGGCGAACTCTGGCGACGATCACGGCTCCAGCGGGTGAAATACCTGAACAACATCGTGGAGCCTAATCGGGCCGGCGCTTGGCTTTGGTGGCTTCTGGACAGCCCGACGAACGCTGCAGGCGATGATCAGCAAAGGGCGGGTTCGAAACATCGGCGGCAACGATCAGGCAGAGTTCATTGCCAGACTGTTCCAGCTGGCCGCCTGAGACGTCAGCTCACCTTCTCGCAGACGTTACACAGACCAAAGCCACACTTTGCAACAGAGCGCCTGGCGCTTCCGAAGCGGCATGATCTCCGAATGTCTGGACAGTCCCCCGGGTCGGGACCAACGTGTTGAGTTGACACGCCGATCCCGGTCCTGAGCAGGTTTGGTCAGCCAGTCTTCACCACGTAGCCATAGGCGGCGTTGCTGCGGCTGCCGCCGTTTTCGAGATAAGCGGCCTTTTGTTTCGCTATGCCGTCGAATGGCAATTCGTTGGCGGCGGCGTGCAGATCGACGTGATAGAGGCGGGCGCTGTTGAAGCCGAAGATCGCGCTCTTTGCCGCGCCGTCGGCGGGGCCGAGCGGGGCGAAGGCGTACTTCTTCTGCATGTCGTCGGGGATTTCCAGCCGCCGCATTGCTTCTATCTGCCACTGCGGGGAGCCGTACAAGACCGAGTCGGTACCCCATACTACGTGGTCGGCGCCCATTCCCTTGATCAGCGTGCCCAGGAAAGCGGCGCAGAAACGGGGATTGGAGACAGCCGAGACCGCGAAGCTGGAGCCAAGCTCGGCATAGACGTTGCTGACGCCAAACTTTTGCGGGATTGCCGCCAAATCGGAGCTCCAACGGATGTAGCCGGTGCGTTCGAACTCAGCCAGATCGTCGCTCGTGTTCTCCACGAAGGCCCGCAGCGCCGCGTGATAGATGATGAAGTTCATCTGCGGCCAGTCTTTCGCTGCCTTGCCGACATCGTCGACAGTGGCGTACCGCCAGGCGTTTGGAATCGAGGTTTCGTAGTCCTTCGGCAACAGTCCTTTGTGGATGCAGAGGTTGGTGATACCGGCTCTCACCGCCTTTTCGTAGAACGGATACATCAACTGTTCATCGTCCAACCGCCACGGATATTTTGTCTTTGCCGGGCTCAGCGGATCGCCGATCGTATACGACTTCCAACTGGTCGGCTTCACCACCGCGATCACCCGATCGACTTCTTCCATCCAGCCGGGTTGTTTGGGCGTGACCAAGGAGTGGAACAACAACCGCCGCGATCCAGCAACGCTGTTGAGCGAATCGCTTGCCGCTTTCATCTGATCATTCGACAGGAACCACTTGGTAGGGTCATCGAATGGAGCGCCGCTCAACAGCCCGACCGTTGTATCGCTGTCGAGATAGATTTCCTTCACGAAATTGGCGAACTTAAGGCGGTCGAGGCCCATGCCGATGGGCTCTTGTTTCATCCCGGGGTTCCAGTTGTCGGCAGCATAGTTCGCTAGTCCAAGAATGCCTTCAAACGGATAGTCGTCGCGCACGAAATGCAACTGATCGTCGAAGATGAACTGCTTGGACAACGACGCGGCGCGGGCAGCACCTGCCTCGGGTTCTTTCGCCTCGGCCGGATCGACCTTGAAGAGCGGCCCAAAGACTTCGTTCATCGCGGTGAAGGCGGCGGCCATGCCGCAAGTGGTGCGCAGGAACTGACGCCGGTCCAAACCGAGCTTGCCTCCGTTTTGGTCGGCGAGATCCTTTAGGCGAGCTTCGACCTTGCGCTGATCCGCAGTCTGCGGCAGCGGATTAAATTCGCCGTTCGATACCATTTGCAGTGGCACCGGCGCCGGAAACGCGGTGTTGTCTGGCGCCGTGAGTCCCCTGAGTTCTCGCTCGCTTAGAAAAGTGCCCATTGGATTTCCTCCCTTTTCAAGGCTTGGTAGCCATTGACCTACGTTCGCAAGCCGGTTTACGATTGACCGCCGCAGGTTCTAAATTTTTACTTTGACTGACTATTGGCAGGTGGTATCGGCTCTGTCAAGGCACCTGGCTGCGGGAGACCCACCCGGGTGACGGCGCAGCGTAAGGTAATCGCGCAGTCGCGAACTGAGATTCCCACCAGCGAGCTGCTGCGCGGTGCTTGCGCCATGACTCGCGTCACGGCGGCGAACGGTTCTGTCAGCGCTCGCGCCAACAAGCACAAGGCGACCGAGACAGCGAGTTCCGGTAAGCGGCCTTCAGGATACTGATCACCGTGAGGGAACGGGAGAGGATGAGGAAGCGGCGGTGGTTGGCAGGAACATGTTGATTACGACTTGAACGGGGGCGGAGGAAGTTCATCGCGAACCTTCGACAGAAGCTCGAAGCGAGTCGAGCTGTCCTTGAGCCCGCGCATCGTCTGATATCGACCCTTGATGCCGTGACGATCCTGCTCGATCGGGTTATTATCAGGCATAACTGTGGTCGACGCCACCGGCACTCTGTGAGAGCTGATCTGCCGGCTGTATTCTCGGGCGACCGGGACAGGGGCGTCGGGAGCCCGTGAAGTGGGCAGGCCGGGCCAGGATCGGATAGACGCCGGCGGATGGCCAAATGTCGACAGCTGTCCCGGTACGACAGGATCCGGGCTTTTCGGGTGGTCCGAGAACCTTGCGGTCAAAGGCACCGCGAAAGCGTCGGTGGCGGAAGGCATCTTGCGCGAAGTGGAAGCATGAACACTATTGGGCTTTGCCGTGGTCGTGTAATTCGTAAGTCTCGCCGCTTCGTCTGACGGACGAAGGGATGCTGCTTTAAGAACGGAGCCGCTTCATCCTGGAGCAGGTGCGCGATAAGGAAGCAGAAATTGCGTCTCGAGGCGGGACCGCTCAATTCTGGCGGTCCAGAAAGCCAGTGACGCGCACCCGCTAGCATCTCGAGACCGGGCGTGCACAACGTGACTGACGCCAGGGGGTCAGCGCCGGCTCCCGACATAGGAAGATACGAAGCAATTGCCGGGATCGACCACAGCGATTACCATGATCGGCGGAATATTGGGGCCGTTGGCGGTGGAATGATCACTGGCGCGGCCGTCGAAGCCGCCGGGCTTTTAGGAGAGAAGGTAATGGCTGATCGTGCCACCGACACGGGGTTTGCGCGTTCCGCGCAGCACCTGCCGCACGGTGGAGCGGGCGAGGCTTTGTTGCCCCCGATGCGAAGTGCGGCGCCGTGATGACCGAGGCAGATGATGCAGAAGCGCTCTTGGATAAAGCTGTCCAGGACGCTGCCGATGAGCCAAAGGCCGTGCCGGACGAGGCCCGGGCCGACCAGCCCGCACCCCGTCCGCCGGCTCGCCGTGCGCCGCCGCGCGGCAAGAAGAAGATCAGACGCGGTGTTGCCGTGCCTGCGCTGTTGGAGGCCGCGCGGACCTCGAGCGAGCCGGGCTCGGAGACGCGGTTCCGGGTCTTCGTCATCGATACCGGCTGGAACGAAACCGCCCACAGGGTGTTGCGGAAGCAAATTCCGCTGTTCGACACCCTGATGGGGGATACCCCGACCTACTGGCTTGATCGCCGCACCTCGGTGGCGCTTCTGCGCAAGCACCGTGAGCTCATCGGACGCGACCCGATCCTTTGCGTGCATGACCTCCGTGCGGTCAAGCGACGAGGCACCCTGGGCGTGCACGGGCTGCGGCTGCATCTGGGTCTGCTGCGGAGCGAAGACGCTCTGACGCGGGCGTTGCAGATGGTGATGCATTTCCTGGCGCGCCACGAGGTGTCCAGTAATTTCGAGGCGGAGGTGCGCAGCCGCCTTCAGCTTGAGGGCCTGAGAGGAGCGATCGCCATCATGGCTGGCAGCAGCCCCCATAACGACTTGCTGAAGGTATAAGTCAGGCGTCAAACAACGGCGCGAACAACAAGGAGACGCATCATGTTCGAGCAATGGAGCCTTACGGATGTCCTGGCCGGCACGGCGGGCGTCGTGGCAGTCGCCTACGTGGGCTTCGAATTGTCCCGGCGTCAGCGCAAGCTGCGGAACCTGTTCAACGTGCTCGATGGCGCCGACGCCACATTGACCCGGGAGCTGAGCGACCTGGTCGATTCGGGGGCGTTGCAGCCGTACTCCGCCGCTGCCGTGGGCTGACCACCATAAGCTGCCGGGCAACGAGGCACCGTCCCGGCCGCAGCGTCGCCTGAAGCCGGAGGATGCTGTTAGCGGTTTATCCCACGGGGGCAACACCGGCGGGTAGAACCAACCCACCGAGCGTGATCTCGTCACCGGTGCGGCCATAGAGTTTCGTCGTGCGCGGACTTTCGTGATCGAGATAGGAAGCGTCTGCGGCATCATTTCAATCCCTTCCCGGGCTTTTCCGGTGGTCCGAGAATGGTGCCGTCAAAAGCACCGCGAAAGCGCCGGCGGGCCGGGCTCTTGGAGGTGTTGTCGGATTACCGTTGCCCGCAATGGAACTTTATGCCGTATTCGCATCAGGCAAGCCGGTGCCCCCCTGGCATCCGGCTTTTCGTCGACCATCTGGTCCACGCCTTTGAGCGGCAGGAGGGGCATCTAATTGACATCCCCAACTGGGGCTGATGTCCACATCGCACCCTAAAATTTCGTAGTACCGTTCGGCTCCCATGAACAGCCGACCCTGAAGCGAACCACTGCGTTCGAGGGGCGTTGGTGAGTAGAGTGAAAACGTATAGCGGAGAAAGTGCTTGATTTGGCTTCGCCCGATCAACCTGGCATTGGGTGTTTTGACGGTGTTTGCGCCTATGGCACATGTCCTAGAGCTACCAAACAAGCTTTCCCTCGACGGGACCTTGTGGCTCGCTGTGCAGCAACATCTCTATCGAGGCTGGGGACCGTTTCTGGGCGGTCCGACTGAAATAGGCGCACTGGCGACAAGCCTCATCCTCGCTTACGTCCGACGCCGAAGTAGCACCCTGCGGCCCACACTGATCGCCGCCACCGGCTACGCATGCATGATCGTTGCCTTTTTCTTCCTGAACTTGCCTGTCAACGCCGCCGTCGAGTCGTGGACATCGACGACCTTGCCATCAAACTGGGCGACCCACCGTCTGCGCTGGGAAGCCGGGCATGGCATTGCCGCGCTGCTCGCCCTCATCAGTTTGACCGCACTCATCTGGACCTACGCGAAGGAGATGAGTCCTGACGGTCCTTACGACAAAGGCTCCGCCAACGCTTAATGCTAATTCGGTGTGAAATTCCAGCAGAGTGTGTGAAAAGTCAAATTTCGCCGATATCGCAGCAATCCTTCCGACAGCCAAGTCTTTTTCATCGTACCGCACTATTTGAATGCTGCTTGTTGCCGTTACGGCATGTAGTTGACGCACGGTCTGCAAGATTTATGCAACGCCCATATCCACTAGCTGGACGGGTCCCGCGCGAATCGACGAGCCAGGATCGCCAGGACGTCGGGATCCCGATTAATCGTGACGTGTAAGCCAGGGATCTCGAAGCAGTCCTCAGGCTGCGAGGGCTCGACACAGCTCCTCCAGGCGACAATGCCGTCGTTTCGGCTGAAGATGAATGTGCCCGGCACCGGCAACGGTTGTGCCGCCCTGTTCGCCATCTCCAGCAAATCCGGCGTGCGCCAGGCGCGCAGAAACGGACGCAGCGGCAGGAATGCGCTGTCCACAGGCTCCCGGAACGGGCTGCAGATGGTGGCAACCTGCCGCACCTTGTCGGGATGAAGATGGGCTAGCAGGCGAGCGAATACGCCGCCCAAGCTGAATCCGGCGACGTCTAACGGCCCGAGCTTCGCATGGAGCGCCAATAACCTGCGTTCGATGCCGGCCAGGAGCCATGGGGTCGGACCGATATTGGTGCCCAGCCCCCATCCGAAAGAACGGTAGCCGAGTTGATCCAGTGCATCCCGTATCGGTGCCGCGTGGACGTCCCCGCGCCCGATGACAGGAAGCACTAGGACCGGCCGTCCATCGCCACGCGGCAGCGTGGGATCGACGAAGAGGATGGGGTTCGGCCGAAGGAAGGCGATCGCCTCTGCCGTCGTGCGCCGGATGGCAGGGCGCACTGGAGCATAGGCCATCATGGGTGTAGGATGGGAGATGACGAACACTCTCACTCACTTGGTTGTTGCCTCTACTTGGGAATGGCTAAGTCCGTTTCCATCGGACCCGGACGATGCAGCGAGTTCGGGCAAAAATCGAGGGCTTTTGAGAGCCTTGCGGCTGTCCGCTCAAACACGCATCACGCGGCGCAGACGCGGCCAATTGCCACGAGGCTTCGCCTCTCGCGCCCACAAGCGCCTCCCGCCCAAAAAGCCAGAGGCCATTTCATTTTGCCAACCCTATGCCAGTCGGAGCCACTTCAGATCGATGTCGCCCGCAGCTTCGCGCGGTACTAGACGGGCCTGCCGAGGTCGGCTCCTGCCACGAAGACTTCGGTCATGGGCCACGGCCAGGGCGGCACGATGCTTCAAGCATTTGGCCGCCGCCGGCAGCCGAGCGACTTCCTTAGCACTCAGTGCCGACGGCAACTTCCGGGGATAGCGGATGCGGGAGTACATGGAACTGGGGATCGGCCGCTTCATCCTGTCCGGCTATCCGCACTTGGAGGAGTGCTATCGCTTCGCGGAACTCGTCTTTCCGCTGCTGCCTCTGAGGTGGACGACGGGACATCATCGCGGCCCGGCGCGAAATGCGGGTCCGTTCGGCGAGTTCGTCGCAAATACGATCGCGCCGGCCGACCTGAGGATTTGACGGGTAGTTTTCGTTATCCACTCTCCACTGGCGTGTTTATGAATTGACAGTCGATCTGTGGTGTATGATAGAAGCGTCGATGGTGCTTGCTTTCGGGGAATGGAGGCCGGCATGATCGAATGCCCTGCGCCCTTGGCCCGTTACATCCTGGTCAACTGTCGCCGCTGATCCGGACAAACAAACTGCCGAGAGAATGAGCAGCGACGCTCCCTTGCCGATAGAGGCTTTCGTCATGAACGTATGGCGCAGCCTTCACCAAATCGTTCCGACTGAGATCCAGTCTGCGTCCAGCGACCGACCCGTGCCAATGCGATAGTCCCGGCCGATCGAGGTTGATGGTGTATTCTTGGGCACGGCCGTGGAACACGAACTTGGCGTTCGATTTATCGCCGTGGCTGTTCGCGTGACCGAGCTGGACCAAAGCATCTGGCCCAACCTGGATTATGCCTGCCTGTCGGCGCGCCAGTTGTTCGAGGCCGGCCGCCCAGCTAATCCGTTCTGAAGCGCGATCGAGCAGGCATCGGACGATGGCAAACTAGATTCGCCTGAATGCGTTCGACATGAACTGTATCGGTTATTCCATCATGGGATGTGGACGCATCCGCGCGACCGGTCGGCCAGCTATAACACGCTCGAATTTGGCAGAACCTGGCCCGCACAACCGAGCGGGGGCCGTTTGATGGCATTTTCTTGGCCGACATCGTTGGGCTGACCGAGTGGTCGCGATGGACCGAAGTCGCATCATACAGGAAGCCGATGTCCAGCGCATTCTCCGCACCCACCGGTGAGTGTCGGGCTCAGTGGCGGCGGTTGACATTACATCCCGGCGAACAACGGCGTCGACAGGTACCGTTCGGCGAACGACGCGGCGATGCCGACGATCAGCTTGCCAGCGTTTTCCTTCTTGCCAGCTAGGCCGATCATCGCATGCAGCACGGCGCCGGAGGATATCCCCACCGGCAGACCTTCGATCATCGCACACCTACGGGCGGCGGCGAACGATTCGGCTTCCGATACGGCCAAAACTTCATCGAGGAGCCCGCGATCGAGCACGGCCGGGGTAAAGCCGGCGCCAATGCCCTGGATGCGGTGCGGACCGGGACTGTCCCCCGACAATACCGCACTTTCCTGCGGCTCCACGCCGATGATCCGTAAGCCCGGACGTCGCGGCTTCAGTCCACGAGCGATGCCGGTTAGTGTGCCGCCAGTGCCAACGCCCCCGACGACGAAGTCGACGTTGCCCTCGGTGTCCGCCCAGATCTCTTCGGCGGTGGTCGCCTGATGCGCGGCGGGATTGGCAGGGTTGTCGAACTGCCGAGCGATCCAGGCATTGTCGGTGCGGGCGAGAATGGCATCGGCGCGGGCGATCGCACCGGGCATCCCCAGCTTGGCGGGCGTGGCTTCCACCTGCGCCCCCAGCAAGCGAAGCAGTTTCCGCCGTTCGACCGATGCACCCTCCGGCATGACGACGATCAGCTTGTAGCCTTTCGCCGCGGCGACGAAGGCCAACGCGATTCCGGTGTTCCCCGATGTCGGCTCCACGATCGTGGTCTTCCCCGGTGCGATCTCGCCCGTCAGCTCGGCCGCCTCGACCATGGCGAGACCAATTCGATCCTTCACCGATCCGAGCGGGTTGAAGAATTCGAGCTTGAGCGCAATGTCGGCGACCAGGTTGTCGGCCGCTTTCAGTCGAGGCAGCCGTACCAGCGGCGTGCCGCCGACAAGATCGAGGACGCTGGCGAACATGCGTCCGCGCGGAATGACGGGACGGTCGGGCAAAGGGATCGGGGCGAAGCGGGTCGCCCGTTCGGCCGGTCTGGCGCTTCTGCGGGGTCTCGGCATAGGCGATCAGATCACAAAGTTCAGCGGATCGGTGACCGGCTTGCGCAATCCGGCCTTGGCTGCTCGCTTCAGCAGATCCTCGATCGTCAGAGATTCGGCCAGCGCCAGAAGGGCTGCATCGAACTCGCCCCACAGCGGCTCGACCACCATGCTATGCAGGCGCCCTCCGAGATCATGGACGCTCTCTTCCAGGCTATTCAATCCGACTCTGATGGCCTCGGATACCTTGATCAGGCGGGCAGGCCTGCCCATCCGGTAGCCGCCATGAGGGCCCCTTGTGCTGTCGAGCAGGCGCTCACGCGACAAGGCCTGAAGCAAAGGCTCCAATGTACGGCGGGCCATGCCCGTGCGTTCGGCCAACTCAGCGGCATTCACTACGGTCTCGCCGCCACTGTTGAAGGCAACGTCCAGAACGATAGCCAGAGCGACCATACCACGATCTCGACGCGTAAGAAGCATCTCCCGATTCTCGCTCCCTGTCCATATTCGACGAATAGCCTATAGGCCACGCAGTAGCAAGTCCGTCCTGTTGCGAGCCGGAACTAAAAATTTTCGCTCTGCCGTGCGCTACTCGCTAGCAATACCTTCCAAACGCCTAGCCCGGAAGAAAGGCGCGCCACCAAGTCGAGGTCGGCGCGATAACGAGAGAACGATATGCGACACAAGCGCCCTGAGCGGCGCGGTCCGCGCTCGCATAACCAAACTTTCCTGCCAGGTTGTAGCGATATTAACACTTGACATGATAGCGAATCCAATCAAACACGCCGCCGGCACCGTTAACTTGTCGTCTGATCATGGACGGAAAGAACTCGCTGCGCCTGCCGTGGTGACTTGAAGCGCTTCATGATCCGCTCTCGTCGTCGCGTCCGTGGTGTGAATTCTCTGCCCGGGTTTCGCCAAGCCAGAGGCCGCTCAACTTGACGGTGCCTCCAGTTCTGCAACCAGCTTCACCCGCCAAACTATCTTCCTCACCAGCACACCCTCGTCTCGCGAGCCCAAAACGTACCCCGCATGAACAAATGAAGTGGACCGCGCAAACTGGACTGGTAGCACTGCGACCGCACCGCCGTTGATGCGCTGATCACGCTCGACTTCCTCAAGGAAGCCGCCAACGTCGTGTTTGCCGGGCCGAACGGCGTCGGCAGGTCGATGTTTGCGCAGAACATCGCCCATCAGGCAGTGATCGACGGCCACACTGTGCTGTTCACCAGCGCCGGCCAACTGCTCGGTGATCTGTGCGCGCTGGTGGAAGGAAGAACAGCTTCAGCCTGCCTGCCGGCACCGTCAAGTTGAGCGGCCTCTGGCTTGGCGAAACCCGGGCAGAGAATTCACACCAACCGACGCGACGACGAGAGCGGATCATGAAGCGCTTCAAGTCGCCACGACAGGTGCAGCGATTTCTTTCCATCCATAATCAGATCGCCAACGTTTTCACTCGCCACCCCAATCCAGCTGCCAAATTTCCATTCCGCCCATAGTCAAGCCGTTTTGGGGTGGGCCGAGATCACTGGTGTGGCGATGGCCGCGTAATCATCCCTATCGCCGGCCGCTACTCAACCGATTGCGTCTCTCGCAATTCCATCGACGATAAATTGACGGCGCCGAACTGGAGCCTTGCTTGACGACGGAGCAGCGTCATCTGCACTAATGTGAAGCGTTCCGGAGGCGCTTTTGTAGCCCCAAACCTCCTGAAGCGGTATCATCCGGGCGCCGCATGGTCTAGTTACGGTTCACGTATGGCTTCGCGGAAGCCTCGCAGAATGGGATTTAGGAAATAGGAAATGACGCTCCTGGAGCCGACTTTGATCTCAGCCATTAATGACATTCCCGGAAATAAATGTGCGCTGGGCGACAAGCCCGTCAGCGTCGAATCGATCAATTCGACCTGACTGCGGTGGAACACACCAGTGAGTTGGCCTGACGATGTCGCACTGGCCCCGGCCTCGGACAGTAAGCTTGAATCTTCGCCAATGGACCGCAGGCGCCCTTTCAGCATGCCATGCTTTATATAGGGGAAGGCGTCGACCTTGATCATGACTTCATCGCCTGGCTTCGCATAGCCGACATCGCCCGAGCTAATCATGACATCGGCGATGAGCGGCGCATCGGTTGGAATGATCGTAACGAGTGCCTCTGCGGCGTTTAAAACCGATCCGACGGAACGTCTTGCGATTTCCAGCACGATGCCGTTGCTTGGCGCGGTAAGCACGACGAGGTCGCTCAACCTTCTGGCCTTGGCCAGGTTCGCACTGATCTTGCTGAACTCATCCCGTGCCTTGGACAAATCTTCGAGCTGCTGACGATGCCATTCATCATTGAACACTTGCCGGCTGGCCTCACTCGATTCAAGATAGTGCTTTAACTCATTGAGATGAGCGACCATGTCGGCACTTTCTCGCTCGGCGTGCATTCGACCAGCCTGAGCATCCAAATAATTCAGCTTTGATCCAACCTCTTTTTGATACAAGGAGCTGCGCATCGCTTCCACCACCTTGGCAACCTCAAGTTGGTTTTGAAGGGATAGTCGGTCTTGTTCGGCCGCTTTAATGTCACCCTGATAGCGCTGGAGGTCTTCGTCGAAGACACGCAGCCGCGCAGTGTACTGCGATTGGCGCTGCTGATACAGATTGTATTGAAGAACCTCTTCCGGAGTGTTATCCGTAACGAGGTACGGCGTGTTGCTCAGTTCAGCGTCCAGCCGACGAATCTCGGCTTGCAGTGCATCGCTTTGCGTCGTTAGTGTGCCGCTGTCCGACTGCGTGAAGGTCGGGTCCAGCGTCGCCAGAACGTCTCCCTTGTGGACAATATCGCCAGCCTTAACGCGGATTTCACGAATTACCGACAACGCCACGGGCTGGACGACGACCGGCGGCGTATCTGCCATCAGCCGGCCTGGCGCCATGATGATGATGTCGACCTTGGCCAGCGAGGCCACAAGAACAAGGGACAGGAACATCGCCACGATGAGGTAATGACCGCCTGCGAGCAACCTGGAAGGCTGCGCGGTCAGAATATCCTCAAGATATATTTCGCCCAGGTAATCGACCGAACGAGCTCGCGGGACATTTGAGATCGTGGAGCCGGCTGGCAGCCATGGACAAAGACGGCGGAGAATGATGTATGGTGACATGAAGTTCAATGCACGTATTGCGTTTGCTGCTGCCACAACCGCTTGTAGCTCTCGCAGCGCTCGACCAGTATCGGATGTGGCGCGAAGTCCAGCACGCGGCCGTGGTCAAGCATCAGGATTGCATTGGATTGCGCGAGTGAGGTAAGGCGATGCGATACGATGATAAGAGTACGACCGCGTGCGATTGCAGCAAGATTTTGTTGGATGATAGCCTCGCTTTCAGGGTCCAGAGCGCTTGTTGCTTCATCGAAAATCAGCAGCCTCGGTCGGGTCAGCAGTGCTCGCGCGATAGCTAGACGCTGCCGCTGGCCGCCGGAGAAGTTGGCGCCGCCCTCTTCGACCCAGCTCTCGTAAGACCTCGGTTGGCGATCGATGAATTCCTCGGCCCCTGCCATGCGCGCCGCTTCGACGATGTCAGCCAGTCCGGCGTCCGGTTTAGCTGCCGCGATATTGTCTCGGATGGTGCCGCGAAAGAGGAAATTGTCCTGCAGAACAACGCCAATGCTGCGTCGCAGATGGGCAAGATCGATATGGCGGATATCGACGCCGTCGAGCCGGATAACGCCCTCGCCGGCGTTGTGTATTCCTTGTATCAGCCGCGTGATTGTGGTCTTGCCTGAGCCTGAACGACCGACGATGCCAACGACCTGGCCCTCCTCTACCGCGAACGAGATGTGGTCAAGAACTGGCGATGTCATCGAGGGATAAGAAAATGTCACGTTATCGAACGAAATACGTCCCGTGATCATGGGACACATGCCAATCTCGCTGGGATCACGTTCCGGCAGATGCTCCATGACGACGCCGAGCATTTTCACCGCGAGCGCTGCCTCCTGATACTGATTGACCAGACCGACAATCTGCACCAGAGGTCCGGTTACCCGGCCCGCGATCATATTGAAGGCGACAAGTGCCCCCAGGGACATATTGCCGCTGAAAACCTCCAGCGCGCCTATCCCGAGTATCGCGATCTGCATGGTCTTGTCGAGACTTTGCGTCAGGACGCTGCCCAGAATGGAGATGTTGCCGACGATCGCGCGGCGTGTGACACTCTTTGCGACGGCGTTGTCCCAGGAGGACATCCGCATCGGCTCAAGCGCCAAAGACTTGACCGTGCGCATGCCGTGAATCGTTTCGACCAAATGGCCTTGCCGGTTGCCTTCGGCAATATAGAGCTGCTCCAGCCTGCGCTGGAAGGCCGGCACCATAAACGCAATTGTCGTGGCAATGACAATTGTGAACAGCAGCACGACGAGCGTCAGATTAACGCTGTAGAGCACGAGAATGATCAACATCAGCGGCAGCGCCGATGCGTCGACCAAGGTCATGAACAACCTGCCGGTAAGGAAGTTCCGAATAGTCTCGGTCTGCTGCATATGCCGGGTGAGAACGCCCGCAGTTGTCGACTCAAAGAAGGTCATCGGCAGCCGAAGCAGATGGTGGAACGTGCGCGATGCAAGATTTCCATCGATCTTGTTTGTCACAAACAGCATCAAGCTCTGGCGCACATAGGAGAACATGGCGTCAAACAGCATCACCACGCCGAAGATCACCATCAGCGACGTCAGCGTCTGATAACTGTGATGGGTTATGACCTTGTCGATCAAGATCTGAAACATCAGTGGCGTCGAGAACGCGACGATGTTGGACATCGTCGCGACCAGGGCGATAGCTCCCAGATACCGCCGATGCCGCATGATCTCGGGAACGAACCAGGCAAGCCCGAAAGGCCGCCTCTCTTCGACAATCCGTTCGGCGGGCATGCAAAGAATAAGCGTGCCGCTCCAATCCTTGATGAACTGATCGCGGCGCCGCGGCGTGATCCCATCGCGTTCCCGTGAAGGATCAAGCACACCAAGTAACGGACCGGTCGGGCTGTTGACAATGCTGACAATGACGATCCAATGCCCGGTTTTCAGCATCGCCATCACGGGAAAGGCGTGCTCGACGGCGGCAAGTCCATCCCATTTGCAGCCGTTAAGAACCTTGCCGCGCAGTGATGACTTGTTCAGGATATGTATGACTGAATTAACCGCATCGGTATCGGTTACCTCGGCAAACCTCTCCGGCTGTAGTTGCACGCCCTTCTGCAACGTCATTACAAAGAGGCTGCGCAACGCGGTGAAATAGGGTGTCGGCGATGGTACCCCCGGAACGACCGTTACGGCGTCAGTATCGGACGGCTGAGCTGCAACATCGTCTGGCGTCGTATAGGGCATCGCAGAGCCAGTTCAGCGTTCAGGGCTGAGCTGATACATCTGGCCCAGTCCGCTATCGATCCAATAATGGTCATCAGGTAACGGATCGGACGTAAGGTTCAGTCCCGTCACCCACAGGGATCCGACGCTATTCAACACAACCCGGATTGGATCGATGATCCGCAATGCCAGGCGTCGGGCTCGGAAGGCTTGCTCGCTATTCCGTAGACGCGGAGTCAGGATCGGCAGCAATGCTGTCCATTTCGAACTGATATTGATCTTTGGCAGGCAAGACGCTTCCCTCACGACCCACTTGCCTGGGGACGGCACAGTGGCGTCTAGCCGGCTGACCGGGGCAAACAGGGTGGCGTTGAAGGCGATCAACAGAGCATAGCCATCCGTTTCACCAGGGCGGCGGAAAAGCAGCGACGTTACCCGGCGGTGTCGTACTAATTGGATTGGTGGCCGTAGCATTAGACACCTCTGTAAATGCGCAGTCAGGATGGCGGGTAAACTTTAAGAAATGGTTAGCGATCGGCGTTGGGAGTATGCAAAGCTGTGGGGTTCATTACGCGGCGGCTGCGGTTGCCTTGTCGTCACGGCCGGACGGTCGGCGATGCCGACCAGTTCTTGTTGCCCGTACCGATCGTTTGCAACAATCGAACTGGATCCAGAGTAACGTAGGTCGTCCTCACCTGCCGCCGCACCCCCTCGCTGATCCGCGTATCTGCCAGCAGCCGCTGATACGGCGTTGCCCGGAGGATGATTGGTTTTTCACCTTCGCACCACCGCGGCGCTTCAGGGAAAGCTCGAAGGACGGCTGGAAGAAGTTCACGAACAGCGGCAACGCCGTATACAGCGGCGCCAACGCCGTCGCCGCTTGCGGCCCCTCATAACGGCGGTCGCCGACGGCGTGCCTGAACCAGGAGGCTGACGGCCTCTCCCGCCCAACAGCCCCGTTGACCGAGACCTGCCGCTTCCGCACGCCCGTTTGTTACCTCAAAATGGCTAAAATAAACCACGCCGCCTTTGCCCGGAACCAGCGAAACTCCTGGCGTTCAGAACCATTGGTAGTCAGTTAACCGGACAGCCGTGATTTTTTTGGTGATTCCAAACCCATGTTAACCTTCCGTTCACTTTCCCCAGTTAAACAATTGGCTGAACCAGCGTTCAGCACCTTCAGATCTGTCCGCAAGCATCGACGATCAACCCGTTTTCAAATCGGCCTTGATATCAGTAATGACCTAGACTGGTTGAACACGAGCCAATCGGAGAGTGGAAGTCATTCCCATGTCAGATATCATGACATTAATTCAAGCCGCCTACGCAATCCCGAGTGGCGCCGTCCTGGACGGAAATCGCATACAGAATGCGGTAGAGGGGTCGGACCGAACCACGTCGATTTTCGCGGCCGAGATGAGCGTCGAGTTGCGCGCCGAGTGGAACGCCATCTTAGGTTACACAAGATTGCCACACATGGATCAGGGCGGGCGGGCGGATGCCATGCTTACCTCCGACGTGGTGACCCCGGTGTCGGCCGCCCTGGATGTGCTGGTCGTCGATGATGTGCTGATGAACCGCGAGATTGCTGGCACCTTCCTGCGCGCCGGCGGGCATAGGGTCGTCTGCGTCGAAGGCGGGACAGAGGCGGTTGCGGCCGTTGCCATCACCGACTTTGACGTCGTCCTGATGGACGTGCGCATGCCCAAGATGGATGGGCTTGAGGCCACGCGCCGCATCCGTGCCCTTGAAGGCGCACGCGGGCGGGTGCCGATTGTGGCCCTGACCGCGCATGCCTTTACTGAACAAGTGGCGGAGTGCCGCAACGCAGGTATGGACAGCCACTTGGCCAAGCCATTCAATCCGGGCATGCTGCTCGCGGCCGTTGCTCGGGCAAGCGCGCCGCTATGGGTTCTGAACCCGACGGTGTTTGAGCGCACGGCTTTCTTCCTCGCCCCCGCTACGGTCACTTCCTATTTACGGACTATCGCTGAGGGCGGCGAGGCCCTCCTGTGCAGGCTACGCAAGCCGGATGCCCTCGCGTCCACCGGAAATGAACTTGCCGAGGCAGCTCACACCCTGGCAGGCAGTGCTGGTATGTTCGGTTTTGAGCGTCTCGCCGCGCTCGGCTCCCGCTTCGAGCGAGCCGTCCTGTCAAGTCCAACAGAAGCGCCCGTTCTTGTCGACGGCCTCAGCGCTGCACTTGAGGCCACGCTCAAGGAGATACGTCACCGCACATCGGCAGCCCTCACGACCCCGGAGACGACACGGTGGCGTCTAGCCGGTTGACCGGGGCAAACAGCGTGGCCTCGAAGGCGATTAGCAGAGCATAGCCACCCGTTTCGCCAGGGCTGCCGAAAAGCAGCGACGTTACACCCGGCAGTGTCGCACTAACTGGATTGAT
Source organism: uncultured Pseudomonadota bacterium (assembly GCA_963832865.1). Lineage (GTDB taxonomy): Bacteria > Pseudomonadota > Alphaproteobacteria > Acetobacterales > Acetobacteraceae > Rhodopila. The sequence continues at coordinate 204,005 of CAWHWH010000057.1, read as the reverse complement.
AGCCGTCGCATTAGATACCTCTGTATATGCGCAGTCAGGATGGCGGGTAAACTTTAAGAAATGGTTAGCGATCGGCGTTGGGAGTATGCAAAGCAGGGGCTCGTTACGCGGCGATTTGCACGCGTCAGCTTCGGCTTCGACACTTCTTTGGGACGACGACCCTGTCCGGTCCAGCCATTGCTGCCGCGATCAGCAATGGGTCCTTGCCGCCCTTCTCGTCAAGGTCCGGCGCATAGCCATTCTGCAGCACGAGTTGCATTCCGACAGGGCGTTCCTTCAGGATCAGGGTGTCTTTCACCTCCGGCGGCACGTCAAGTTGAGCGGCCTCTGGCTTGGCGAAACCTTTTGCACACGCCGAAACACATTTCGGGCGTCGAGTAGACACATAATGCTGCTCGCAGCAACAATCTATCGCGCTTTACGTCTCCTCCAATAGGGCGCGGCGGAGCGTGGGGCGTGCCATTACGCCAATATGAGCACGCGCGTCCCACCCAAATCGCTGCGTGATCATATCGAGATATTTTTCGCTACTAAAATATTCTTGGAACGCCTCGTCTCGAAACCGCAACACTTCTTTGGCAGGCACTACATCTGTTGGTAGCGGCTGGCAGTCGTAGGAATGCTGGGAATAGCCCGACCACTGTTTCGGCAACGCCAGACCGCGGTTGATGGCTTCCAGGTACAGCGGCGACCCGGGATAGGCCATCGCCGAATAGAAATTCGCGAATTCGCAGTTCAGATCCTTCGCCAGATCGAGGGTTTCACGCATAGTGGCCATCGTATCGTCGGGTAGGCCGAAGATAAAGTTGCCGATCACCGCAATACCAGCCTGTTGGATTTCTCGCACCACTTTCGCGATGTTTTCGTTGCTAAGGTTCTTGCGCGCTCCGTCACGAACATGTTTCGATCCCGACTCGATGCCCAAGGCGAGCCAGCGGATTCCTGCCTGGCGTAGCGCGCCAAGCATGCTTGGCTTGACGGTATCGACACGCGCGTACGCCCAAAAATTCAGGGAATGCGCATAACCTAATGCTGTCAATCCTTGGCAAATCAGCTGGACATGACGCTCGTTCAGCACGAACATCTCATCAATGATTTTGAACGTCTTAACCCCGTAAGTGCGATACAATTTGTCCACCTCCGCTACTACAGCCTCTGGCCGCCGCATTCGATAGCGGTTAGTGTCAAACGGAGCGTTAATACAGCAGAATTTGCATGTGTAGGGACAACCAAGTGATGTATAGATGGAAGCATATGGCATACGAGTTCTCGACGTCGCCGAAGGATTGCCAGTTGTGTGCGCGGTAGTTCGCCATTGGCAGCATGTCCCAGACGTCGCCGTGCAGATCGGCATCCAGGTTGGTGATCAGTTCGGCGGATCGATTGATCACGATCCGCTCGCCGTCACGCCACACTAGCCCTTCGATCGACGCGTAGTCCGGAGCGACCGCGTTTTGTGCGTCCTGCATTCGTAACAGTTCGATAAGCTTGACCACGGTCACTGGTCCTTCGCCCTTGCAGACGAAATCGACCGGCTCTTCCAGCAGTGTGCGTTCAGGCAATGCGGAGACATGGCCGCCGACAATCAGGACGGGTAGACCCGGAATTGCGGCTCGGATCGCGGTGCAGGCTTCAGCGACACCGATCATCGCTTGTGTGGAAGCGGAGGGCTGATGTCCAAACGCCACCATGACAGCAAGGCGCGGGCTCGACTCGGCTATACGCGCCGCCACCCGACCTGGAGTCAAACTCAGTGCTTCAGAGTCGATGATCTGCACTGAACAGCCATGGTCGAGCACATATCCGGCTATCAAACGACACCATAAGGGCGGTTCGATCGCAGTGAGTATCGTGCCAAGCGCCTGATAAACCACTTCCCGCCCACCAGGATTGACGAGGACGACATCTATCCGAGATTCATCCATTGTGCGCCCCGCTGCATCCAGACAACGAGGCTATATATGCTTTCTCATCTCGAACACAACTGGCGATCGTTGTGTTCCAACGTCACAATCTGTTCGAAAGCATCAGAGAATCCTCGGCTGAGTTTAGAGGCGACCATACCCGACAAACCCAGCCTGAAGCACCCGAGGGGAAGCCAAATTGAATGGCCCGGGCCGGCTTTCGATCCCTGCGGACATTTACCGCCATGCTCTGTTCGTCGGCTGCACACAATACGCCGATGTTTCAGGAAGACCTGCCGCAGACCGAGGTATCAGCGTCTTGGCCATACCGACAGGTCAATCCATACTTGCACCGCAACTGAAAATCAGCCCCCATCACCTGCTCTAACAGCGTCAACCCTGATTGAACCACGCCGAGGTGCAATTTCACCGACTTGCCACCTGGAATATAGAAAGCCAAACCTAGAAGGGACCACGAAACTGCTCCTTCTGGCCGAGGTTCACGCGATCTGGGTCGGGTGACCAACCGCCCGGACCACCCACCATCTCATTTATTACCGAAGCAATTGTCGAGGGGTTTGGATAAAAGAGCCGCTCCAGAGCGGGGGTTGTCGGACATGCCGTGGGAGCAAAACCAAGACGGCGCATCTGAATCCCTGCCACCGGGCCAGCCCGCTCGATGACCTGAGTGATGATCTCGGCCCCAGCTCCGCAGGTCGTCCAACCGTTGTCAATGACCAGCAACCGCTGCGTTCGCAGAGCAGACTCGAAAATCGTGTCGACATCAAGTGGAATAAGCGAGACCGGATCAATGACCTCGGGGTTGATTCCTACCTCACGAACCAGATCTCGCGCATGCAGAGCTTCGACGACCATGTTTGAAATCCCGACGATGGTGATGTCGTCGCCACGGCTGCAAATGCGAGCCCGACCAATTTCGATTGCGAAGGGTTCTGCCGGAACGTAGGCTTTTGTTCCATAGAGCAAGCGATGCTCGACAAAAATCACTGGGTTGTCGTCGCGTATGGCAGCAATCAGCCCCCCCTTTGCATCATAGGCGTTGGAAGGCACGACAACCTTCAGGCCAGGCACATGCATAAACATCGAGTACAGGCCTTGTGAATGCTGGGCTCCCTGTCCCCAGGACTTGCCAATCATGCTGCGGACCACCATTGGTACGCGAACCTGGCCACCATACATGTAATGGGCCTTCGCGGCGATGTTCACAAGCTGGTTCATGCACAGCATTAGGAAGTCCATCCGGATATGCACATGGATCGGCCGCATGCCGGCCATGGCGGCCCCAATGGCAACGCCGGTCATCGCATCCTCAGAAAGCGGTGTATTGAAGACCCGGGACGGCCCGAAGCGGGCCTGAAGTCCGCGAGTTGATCCTTGAATGGCTTTGTGGTCATCGACGTCCAGGCCGAACAAAAACACCGAGCTATCGTGTTCCATCTCTTGTTCCACCGCCTCACACAGTGCGTCGACGTAGGACAGCACGCGATGCGGCTCGCTAGGCGTAGACATGACGTAGCAACTCCCTTGATGTTGGCAAAGGAGCTGCGCCTGCGAAGGCTATTGCATCGGCGAGTTCCACCTCAATCTCGTCGTCAATTTCTGCGCGCGTTTCCTCGTCGAGCATGGTCCCGAGTTGAACTCACCGGGTCCATCGTGATCCAGCGTTCCAGGTCTACCCGGCTTCGGTATCCTGCTTCGTAATCTTCATTGGGACCTACATGCTCAAGCCATCTATAGGTATGGCATTCGATGAAACTGGGACCTTTACCGGTTCGGGCCCGTTCCACCGCAGCACGAGCCGAGTTACGGATTTGAAAGATGTTGCCGTCAGCCACCGTATTGCTGGGAATTCCGAAGGTGGCGACGCGTTCGGCCAGGCGCTCGGTGGCCCACCGCTTGGCGAGCGGGGTATGGATTGCAAAGAAGTTATTTTCACAAATGAACACGATCGGCAGCCGATGCAGCGCAGCGAAGTTCAAACTCTCGTAGAAAACTCCTTCCTCGGTTGCGCCGTCACCGAAGAAAACCGCCGCAACGCGGCAGCGTTTTTCTCGTTGCAGTGCAAGAGCGTAACCGCAGGCAAGCGGAATGTGCGTTGCGACGATGGCGGACGCTCCGAGGACAAACTGGTCCATGGCGACCAGGTGCATCGAACCTCCCTTCCCGCCTGCACAGCCTGCCTGCTTGCCGAACATCTCGGCCAGCATGAGACGAAGGTCGCCACCCTTTGCAAGATAAACCGCATGGCCACGGTAACTGCCGGACACCACGTCGTCTGGCCGCAGAACATCTATGACCCCGACGGCCACCGCCTCCTGCCCAATCGACAGATGGACGGGGCTCTTGATCACATCTGAAGGATACAGCCGCGCAACCTCCTCCTCGGCACGACGAATCCGGCGAACTGAGCGGTATAGCCGCGGCGGGGCGGCAGCGTCAGCTTTTAGGTCGGTCATATTGTGATGCTCCCCAGCTAATTCGCTTCGATCTCAATTTCGGCGGCCGGCCGCATCAAGCGGCGATTGGCCCTCACGCCGGCAGCCGCGTGATGCCCGTCGCTGTCGCACGGAGCTTGTCACCGTTCACTCGAAGATCTTCCTGCAATCATCACGACAATAAGTCCATTCGCCGGCGCGCTCATTAATTCGCGTCGCTCAGCGCCGAAAGGTGGCGATCCAGGCTGCCAACGATGCTGTAGGCATTGTACCGCTCGCGGGCGAACGCTGCCCCTTGGCTCCGCATCTCTTCCGCCTCGTCGGGCCGGTCCAGCAGGAAACGCGCGATTGCGCGCAACTCCGCAAAGGTGGTGAACTCCAGATAGTGCTCACCCGCCACAAAGTAATAGTCCATATCGGGAGACGCCTCTTGTACAAGTAATGACCCAGCCAAGCATGTCTCGAAACTACGTCCTGTGGAGATCCGGGACAGATCGGGGCGAAGTGAAAAATTGACCACGCACGTCGCGTCAGCAAGTTCGCGCATGTAGCCGACCGAACTCTCCATCGCGGGAAGACCATCGGACGCATGGTCGGTGAGGCGTTTTTCGATCGGCAATTTTGCCGCCGCTGCCGCAGTCAGCCAAAACGCGCGATGCCAGTTATAGCCCATCACCGCACCTCCGAAGAACATTTGCGGCACCAACTTACGCAGAACAACATCTTTCGGGATTACGAAAGGCGGCGGGGAAAAGATGCATTTTGGCGCGATGGTGGCTTCCTGCCAAACCGGCTGTGAGGGAGACGGCGACCACACAGCGTCGAGGATTGAGACCGCCTCCCTGATGATTGACGGATCCAAGATCCAGGCATCCAGGTAGACGCCAACAACCTGCAACGACGGCAACGCCCGCCGAAGCTCCGCAATCATTTGGCCGCGAACTGCCCAGCCAAAGTGTGAATCGATTATCTGCTCGTCGAGTAACAGGAGATCGGCTTGTTCGTCTTGGCAGCGTGCGGCAATAAGCCGATAATCTTCCACCGCGTCCCGGCAGGCTAACCCGCAGAACACGGAGTTCCACCCATAAGAGACGAGGCCTGCATGAATGTGTGGCCCGAGTTCATGCGGCCTTGATGCGGGGTTTTGTGGAAAGATAAGGTCTCGGATCGCCACGACGGCCCGCCTCCGGCGATGCGGCGGCGGTGCAGGCAGCATATTGATCAGCCGGGCTCGCTCAGCACCTCGCACCCGCATCGCAGAAAGGTTGACGGGCTCAATGGAGGCGGAAAGATCAAATACCGGCCGCAGGCAGGGACTGGCGGCCGTAACGATATCGAGAAGCTGAAGGGTTCCGGCGGAATCCCCGCCGTAGAACATCTTTCCGAGCAGATTTGGCACCACCGGCTTCACCAGCAGGCTATAGAAGCTGGCCTGCTGTTGTCCCGACAGGGCGTCAGTTATTTTATATAGGGCTGCTCGACCCTCCGCTGCCGCCGCAGCACTGCCGTACAGCAGCGCACCGATGGCCTGGGCCAAAAAAGTCCCCGGATGTGACACGCCGCCAGCAACCTGTTGATTCGCAATCAGATAAGCCGCCCCGTATTGTGCGCGAAGCAGCAACTCGCAGAGGCGTTGCGTAATCTGAAGTTCATCCTGCGAGTTTGAAAGCACGCCCTCCGCAAGGGATCTTTCGTCGTAGGAAATTCCGAGTTCGCCAGCAGTTTCCGACACGTCGCTCATAAGGCACGCCTCGTCGCGACAATCGTTTGATCCCAAACGGCGTCCCGAGTCGCAGCGGCGGATGTCGGATCCATCAATTGACCCCCGCCAAAACCGCAGCAGGCTGTGACGGCTGTCTTCGTTGGCTTTCCGGCCCATCCGGTTCGTAGACAACGATCTTGCTTCCCGCCTGATCGACATCGATGTTAACTTCGACCAGGTCTTTCAGGGCGGCTCGAACCAAGTGCTGACGTTCGGGTTCAACAAGGAACGCCATGAAGCCGCCTCCACCCGCCCCGAGCAATTTCCCGCCGACGGCCCCGGCTGCCCTGGCAGCCTCGTAGATCGCATCCACCCGACTGTTGGATACACAATCGGCCAACCCGCGCTTGAGCTGCCATGTCTCATGCAAAAGGCGACCGATCTCGATAAGCGACCGTGCCGGATTAACCAGAACGGCTTCAGCTTCGTCTACCATTTCGACCATGGCGCGAATGTCAACGGCTCGCTGACCAATATTGGCGATTTGCTCCGCCGCGACGGCCGGTGCGTGCCGAGAAATTCCAGTGAAAAACAGCATGAGCCAGCCGACGAAGTTCCGCCTGCGCTGCCACTCCATGATCAGCGGTCGCACCTCGATTGCGCCGTCCTGCTGAAAGTCGATGCGGTTCATCCCGCCATAGGCGGCCCAGACCTGATCCTGCGAGCCGACCGCCTCTTGAATGACCTGCTGCTCCAGCCGAATGGCCGCCCGCGCAAGACGCTCCTTGGACCAGATCTGCCCCGCTTGAGCGTTCAGGGCGCTAATCAGTCCGACGGTGAAGGATGAACTCGAACCCAGGCCGGACCGGGCCGGAAGGTCACCGTCGTGGTGGATCTCGACGCCGAAATCGATATCGAAATCTTGCAGGATATTCCGCACCGCCGGGTGCTGGATGTCCGCGAGGTCGTTCACAGTCTCGACTATCGAATAGACTATGCGGTGGCGATGAGGAAAGAACGGTGGCAACCGACGTAGCGTAATGTAGCAGTACTTATTGATGGCGAATCCGAGCACAGAGCCTCCGTGCTCTCGGTACCATTGCGGATAGTCGGAACCGCCGCCGAACAACGAGATGCGGAACGGCGTGCGGCTGATAATCATTGTAATATGTCCTGTGAGATCCCGCCGCCCGAACGGCCGTTCTTCAATGGACCCCTCGTGCCGGCGGAGCGCTGGGAACCCGAAATCGAGCGTTCAGCGTTCTGACTGGCCGCGAGCCATTCGCAGGTCGATACTAGTCCATCACGGAGCTTGATCGAAGGCCGCCATCCCAAGGCAAAGAGCCGGGCCGCATCCAATTGCTTGTGCGGCATTCCGTCAATCCGCGTAGTGTCACAGTGAAATGGACCGGTGAAGCCGATGACGTCGGCGACAATGCCAGCCAGTTCGCGAATGCTGACGACATCTCCACCACCAACGTTGATGATTTTTTCGGAGGAATAGCGCTCCATCAAAAAGACCATGGCATCCGCAGCATCGTCCACATGCAGAAATTCCCGCCTCGGGGTACCAGTGCCCCAAATCTCAACCGTCCCGGCGCGTGCCTTGGCTTGCAGTACCTTGCCGATCATGGCCGGCACCACGTGGCTGGCGGCCGGATCAAGATTGTCTCCGGGTCCGTAAAGATTGGTCGGAACAACGCTTACAAAGTCGCATTCGTGCTGACAGCGATAGGCCCGGCACAGGCCTATGCCGGTGAGCTTGGCCAATGCATAGGCTTCATTCGACGGTTCCAGCGGTCCGGTCATCAACTGAGCTTCGGTCACCGGCTGTGCGGCCAGTCGCGGATAAATGCAGGCGGAACCGAGAAACATCAATTTCTCAACGCCGCAGCGCGCGGCGGTGTCGATGATATTGATAGCAATGGCTATATTGTCGTAGGCAAAATCCGCCGCTCGGGTCACGTTCGCTTGGATGCCTCCGACCCTGGCCGCGGCGATGAATACCGCCTGCGGCCGAGATGTCGCCATCCATGCCTCGACATCACGCTGACGCGTCAGATCGAGTCCGGAACGGTCGACCGTAAGCAGCGTGCAGCCGCTTTTTTTGAGGCGCCGCATCAGAGCCGACCCGACCATGCCGTGATGGCCGGCCACCCAAACGCGCTTGCCGCGCAATTCAAAGCGCTTGCCGGCTTCACACATTCGTAAAGATCGCATTCCGTAGCATGGGGCAGCCTTTGATGAGCTCGACGATGCCATACTCTAACGAGTATGCCGGAACGAAGCCAGTACCGCTAAGCTTTTCGTTTGAAACGACATAGTCACGTTTATCGACATCCTCACCCACGGGCGCCTCAAGATGGATGAAGTCGGGCAGGTGGACGCGAATGCGCTCGCAAAGTTCGGACTTGGAGAGATTGGCATCCGATAAGCCGACATTATAGGACTGGTCCCGCATGGTATCGAAGTGTGTCAGCCCATGAATGAAGACTCGGGTCACGTCGCGGACGTGGATATAATTGCGACGGAAATGACCTTCGAACAGAACCACGAAACGATCCGTGACCGCGCGGTAGACGAAGTCGTTAACAAGTAGGTCCAGACGCATACGCGGGCTCATTCCGAAGGCGGTCGCCAGGCGGAAGCTGATGGCATTGCCGCGGTCCAGGACCAGTTTCTCCACTTCGACCTTGTGAAGTCCGTAGCGCGATAGTGGCCGCATGGGCGTCGCTTCGGTGCAGAATTTGCCACTTTCACCAACACCGTAACCGGAATTGGTTATCGGGATCAGCAAGCGCTGCGCCGGCGACATTGCCTTTAGCATCGCCTTGGGCGCTTCAAGATTGACGGTGATGGCGGCCACCGGATCCTGCTTGCACGAAGGCGCACCGACCAGAGCTGCGAGTGGAATAACGATATCGGCCGATCTGAGCAGCTCCCGCATCAAGCCGTCGTCACGGACGTCTCCCCTCACGACGGAGAAGTTCGGATCCGCACATACATGGTTCAGGCTATTCTGCCGGAACAGGAAGTTATCCACCACCGTTACGGTATGGCCCGCCGCCAGCAGTTCCGGTACCATGATCGAGCCGAGGTAGCCGGCCCCCCCGGTGACCAGGATCTTATACCGATCGGACATCGACGTGTTCCTTGAATAGGGTCAGTGAAACGCCAAATTCAGAACCTCACGCAGCCTGCTCAGCTGCGGCGAGAGGTCGATCGGGTGGTTGCCAACGAAGAAACCAAAATCGTGGGCCGTATCGGCGCACGGGACAGCGCCGCCGACCACATCGAAGTTATAGAACTTCATGACGTCATGACGCAGGAAATTACCGCCCGTGATAATGCGAAAGCCGATCTCGGCCTCGGTTAGCGCTGCGAAGATGCGCTCGCGGTTGGGACTTCTAGCAGGATTGAGGATGATGGTGAAAGAGAAAGCCGACGAGCGTCCATTCTCGCGCTGGATGACGAAGCGGTCATCAGCGGCAAACAGTGATTGGAATAGTGCCAGGTTCTTCCGTCGTGCGGCGGTAAATCCCGGCAGCTTTTTCAGCTGTTCGCGACCGATGGCAGCTTCAATCTCAAGCGGTCTTACATTGTAACCTGGCAGGATGAAGCGATAAGCCTCGTGGTGATCGCAATCGCGGCGGTGGAAGATTAAGCTGTCGGCTGGTATGTCGCGGGTCCAGCCATGGGCCCGCAGACTGCGACATAGATGGTTCAGCTCTTCGTCGTCGGTGAGCACCATTCCGCCTTCCATCGTTGAGATGTGGTGAGAAAAGAAAAAGCTAAAGGTGTTGAGGTGGCCGAACGTGCCGGTCTTGCGGCCTGCCAACTCGGCATCCATACTTTCGCAATTGTCCTCCAGCATGTATAGCCCGTGCCGATCGGCGAAGTCACGAATGACATCGAGCGCCGCTGGATTGCCGAGGATACTGACCGCGACGATAGCCCGCGTGTTCGGGGTCAGCGCCGCCTTCAGCTGTCCGGTGTCGATGTTCAGAGTATCTATGTCGATGTCGACGAAGCGCACCTTCAGCCCGTATTGTTGCAACGGATGATAGGTGGTCGCCCAGGAGATAGCCGGAACGATGACCGTGTCGCCGCGCCGCAGCGGCCGCTCCTGCTTGTGCGCCAGGGCCGCCACCGCGATGAGGTTCGCAGAGGAGCCGGAATTCACCATGATGGCGTGACGCATGCTGAAGTAAGCTGCGAATTCCGTCTCAAAAGCTTTGACATTCTCTCCCATTGTGTACTGACCGGAATCGATGACCTGCTTGGCGACCGCGACCTCTTCCGGGCCCCAGGAGGGTGCCGCCAATTCATAGAACATGCGCCTGCCCTCCTCTCAATCTCTTAATATCCACATCGGACGTTCAGTTTTACATCGTTTCAAACGGAATGTGTCAGGATCGGTAAGCATCCGCCGTGACACGATTAACTTCCCGTTCACCCGAGTAGGCTGTGCAAAGGGCCGCCATCTAATTACTCCTGTGCTGTCGGTTGGGAAATCGTTTACGCGCGATAGCGCAGAGCACCGACCAGGTCGCCGACGACCCTCATTCGGAGACTTCACGGGCCGCCGCAAACGATCAGTCCGCGCCATTCCCGTGCACCAGACTTATTTTTCGCTTAGACGGGTCGTCTTGGCGGAAGGCAATTAACCTGAAAGAGAATCCCTTGACTGCACTGCTCCTCGAACTGTAATCGATGTCAATGTGTCATTCCAACAATAACCACAAGATTTCCACGACGTTCGGCAACAAATTTTCACTCGAGGGACATCGACCAGCCCTCCGCGAGGTATCCTCCGCATAGAGAAAAGGCAACCGGGTTCAACGTTCGCGTCGCCTCCCTCGTGAGAAGCCCCCTATGCCGTGACAACCACTGCCAGCCAGTTCTCGTTCGACCAGGTTCATGACATTCTGCCCTGCTCGGGAAGTCCCGGAAGGCGATCGCCATGCCGACAGCGACAAAGGGATTCCCGCGACTGATCGGGCCACGAGCATACGGTTCAACGGGCATGTCGGGCATCGACGCGACCCAGTGGTCGGCTGGCGGACCAGTTTGTCTGGTGATGAACCTCAATCCCAACCGATATGGCATCGGCGGCGACCATCGGTTGCTGATCGATATCGTACCGTCTAAAAGACGAAAACTGCCAAGAAATAGCGCACTGGCGACGTCCTTCGGCCATGCCGACAACGAGGAGATTTTAGGAATGTCCGCCGCGTTGCGCGACTACACAGCCTTCAATACGTTTCTTGACGGACTGACAGGGGACATCTATCCGGAGGTGCCGGCCGAACCGCATCTGTCGATCACCAAGGCGAAAATAGACGGGCTTCACCGCGACGGACTGATCATCGCAGGTATGCGCGTGCTTGATGTGGGTTGCGGCCAGGGAGTCGCGATGGATAAGTTCCGCGATCTGAGCTTAGAGGCGGTTGGGATTACACTTGGCGCCGATGGTGACCTCTGTCGGGCCAAGGACCTCGATGTCCGCGAGATGGACCAAAATTTCATGACGTTTGCCGACAATGAATTCGATCTTCTTTGGTGTCGACACGTCTTGGAGCACAGCATCGCGCCGCTGTTTACCCTTTCTGAGTATCGTCGCGTTTTGAAACCCGGTGGCCTGGCCTATGTCGAGGTGCCCGCCCCGGATACCTCCGCCCGCCATGAGACTAACCCGAATCATTACAGCGTGCTGCCGTTGTCTGCCTGGTTCAATCTCTTTTCCCGCGTCGGTTTCGCCGTGGAACACAGCATTGCAATCGGCTTCACGGCTCCCTGCGGGCCCGACATCTACTGGTCGTTCCTGCTTCGCTGCCACAAACCTGCTGCAGCGTGAAGCGCCGACTCCCGATAGCCGGATTTGGAGTCAAAACACTGAAAGGTCGAGCGATCCAGCCCTGATGGTCCATGCAGGCCAGGACAGCCGCACGGCCCCTGCAGTCACGCTATGATCGGACCCTGTGAGTTTCACCAAACTGTTCGTTACCGAATTCACCTTTTGATCTATAGACATGGAGCTTCCGTTGAACCCTATCCGGCAGGCAGTCATTCAGAGAATTTGGCGCGGGAAAGACCCGCTGCATGCTTTTCCGGTAAATCTGTTTGAATACGATGTTGAGGGCTGGAACAGTCAGCATCGCTTTCTGGAAGATGGCATCGTCACCCTGCGGCCCTCTATTGTAGTGGAAATAGGCGTCTGGAAGGGTGCAAGCACCATATTCATGGCCGATCGCATGAGGACGGTCGAGCTGCCCTCGATCGTCATCGCTGTGGATACCTGGCTCGGTTCCAGCGAGCATTGGCTGGTTGACGATTACTTCGGCCGAATGAGCTTTCTGCACGGCTATCCCGCACTTTACCACAAGTTTGCCTCGAACATCGTTCGTGCCGGTCTTGCGGATTTCGTTGTGCCGCTGCCGATTGATTCGCTCAATGCATCGAAGGTGTTACCGGCTGTCGGAATCGCGCCAACGATGATCCACCTCGATGGCGCCCACGACTACGAATCCGTTAGTATGGACTTGAAAGTCTGGTGGAAGCTGCTGACGCCGGGAGGTCTGCTGGTGGGAGATGATTATTTTGTGGATGGGACCTGGCCGACGGTGCGTCAGGCTTTTGATGATTTCTTCGGTGCGCTTGGCATTCCGCCTCTAGAGCATGAGAGCGGAAAATGCCGGATTCGTAAGCCCGTTTCATGAGCTGATAGAACGAATCGGCTGTCAGGGCTTCGGTTACCCCCGGTACTCTGCCCTGATTTCAGGCATAAATTTCCCTTTTTGCAGCATGACGAGCGTTGACGGTCTGCGCGGACAACTGAGCCAGATCAGAGGCGACGCGGGTTATGACGCCCGTCCAACCTGACGTCGAATCATCCTGGCGATAGAGTCGGAGTGCAGGATACCAGGGGCTGTCCTGTCGATCGAGCAACCAGAAGAAGTGCGGCGCGAACGGAAGCACCCCCCAGGTCGGGATGCCCAGTGCCGCCGCCATGTGCAACGATGCGGTACAGGATGTGATGACGAGGTCCAGCCCGGTCATGATGGCTGCCGTGTCGGCAAAGTCGATTATTTCGGTGCCGAGATCCTGCACGTTGCCGGGCAACGGCGTGGCGGCGATATCCTTTCGTCCGTCACCCACCTGCAGGGCCACGAGATTCACGCCTGGTGCCGCAAACAGTGGCGCCATGGCAGCTAAGTGCGGTGAGCGCAGCCGGTCGCCTCGTTGAGTTGCGTTGCCCGCCCAGATGATACCAACACGCAGGTCTTCACCGCGGAGCCGGCTCGCCCAGCGCTCGACCGCCGACGGTCCAGCATGAAGATAGGACTGCTGCGTCGGTAGGGTCTCGAGCGTCGTGCCGAACAGACGCGGCAGACTCAGCAATGGACAATGAACGTCGAAAGCTGGCATCGGTGATTGGGTCAGCGGCACGATGGTGACATCATCGATGCAGCCTAGCAGACCGACCAAAGGCGGATGCACCGCAAAAACCACTCGGCCACCGCGGGCGACGACCTCGGGAATGAAACGGGCAAACTGAATGGTGTCACCGAGCCCCTGTTCAGCGTAGATCAGAATGGCCCGGTCATTGAGCGGCTCTCCCTGCCACCGCGGCTTCTGCTCGATTCCGTCCAGGCTTTTAACCCAAACATACTCCGCCAGCTTCCAGCGCCACTCATATTCCTCCCACGCGTCCCGCAGATCGCCCTGAAGAAACAAGATCTGAGCAAGACTGAAATGCGCTTCGGGAAAATCGGGATCGGCCGCCACCGCCAATCGATACGCCGCCGCGGCCTCGACCAATTTGTTCTGGGCCTTGAAAGTGGCGCCGAGGTTGCAATGAGCAATCGTCATCGTTGGGTTCAGAGCAAGAGCATGGCGGCACACGGCCTCGGCTTTGGCATATTGCTGCTGCTCGAGGAGCACCGCACCCAAATTGGCCAAAACCAGAGCGGCGTTTGGGCTGAGGATGAGCGAATGCTCGTAGGCAGCAATCGCCTCAGCGAATTTGTTCTGCTCCTTAAGTGCGGTGCCTAGATTGGTGTAAGCCATGGCGAAGTCTGGGCGGCGCACAATAGCCTGGCGATATATTTCGATCGCTTCGTCGAAGCGCCGCAATTCCTGGAGCACGGTGCCCAAATTGGACAAGGCTTCAACATAGTCGGGGCGTATCGTAATCGCGTGACGGTAGGCGATTTCGGCGTCCGGATAGCGTCGCTCGGTCTGGAGAAGCAGGCCGAGATTATAACTTGCGTCGGCCGGTGCGGGATGGATCGCTATTATGGCGCGATACAGCGCCTCCGCCTGCGCGAGTTGTCCCAACCGATGACGATTGACAGCCTCCTGAAACATGCCAGCCGTCAATTGACCCGGTTCATCCTGTGATGCGACCTCGGTCGCGCGAGCGGCCTGTTTCGTCTTATGCATCAGGGGTTGCCTACGGGGTCGCTGATCATTCTAGACACAGAATGGCAAAATTGCATCGTGTAGTTGGCCGATTTGGTTGCGCCAACTGTGGTTCGCCATCGCGCGGGCACCGGCGTCGCCAATACGGCGCGCCCGATCGTGATCGGACCAAGCGGATTCGAGCGCTTCTATAATCTCGTCAACATCGCTCTCGCCCCAGCCTTCAGTTCCCATCGTCTCTGACGAGACGGCGCCTTGCCGTGTCAAGACGAAGGACGAATCCATAGCCACCAGATCCTTGTGCCCCGTATTGTTGGACAGGATGGTGGGTATACCACAGGCCATGCACTCCATAGCAACCAGATTGGTGCCGCCCTCGCACCGATTCGGAAATACCGCCACGTCCACTTCTCTTAGCACACGAGCCATCAGATGGTTCGGAATACTCCCGACATCAATAAACTGGTCTTCCCGGATTCCATTGCTGTGCGCCCAGCCGACAATGTCAATCGTGCCGGTATTATCGAGCCTGACAGGCGCGATTGTAAGGTTGCGATTGACCGTCGTCGCAACGGTTGGCCATGGCGACCGCCAGGCGGTAACAAGAATCGCTTCGGAATGGCGACGGGCAAAGGGGGCGAAGGCCTGAATAACGAGATCCTGGGCCTTACGATGTTCCAGTTTGCCGCCGCTGAAGACCGCAAAACGTCCCTCAAGCGTATCTGCGCGCGGTCCGGGATGGAAAACCGATATATCAACGCCCTGGATAACGGTAGCAACATTTGTGACGCGGTTTGCCCGGAGTACGTCCTCGCACCAACACGAACCGGAGACGACCAGCGCATAGTCGGCGCAGATCTTTGTAGCGTCGGGAAGGATGGTGTCCTCAAAGAAGATCATGGCACACGTAGTACGCCCCTCCACTCCGCCGGCGCCTAGAATGCCTCCCGAGAAGCGGTTCCCAAGACCGTGGAGAACCAGTCCGTCAAACTTGTTCGTTTCGGCCATCATCGAAGCCCATCGCGCCCGCAGGTCGCTAGAAGTAATCAGTCCCGGTGTCAGCGACCGGATCATGAGTGGATCCATGCCGGCGAGGCTATCGATCTGCATCTGTCCGCCGCAATAGACCTCGGTTCCTGCCACGTGCGGCCAATGCCTCATGAGATTGAGGCCGAACACCCCCCAGCCGAAAAGCGTCGACAAGCCCCACTGAAAAAGCAGAGGACCCGCCACGCGCTTCGGCATCGCTGCGATGGTTGGGGGGCTGAGCGCATCGGTGGTCAAATACGACATTGGTATCGTGTCGTTTTTGCGCTCGATTGCCAAAGACGTAGGTCGGGTCCAATAGGCGCCACAGCGTTCAGGTCGGCCAGTTTCTGCCGATAGAGGTCACGATACGACGTCTCGCTCAGCAGTTCGACCGTTTCGAGATCAAGCTCAAGACCAATCTCATGATAAGCTTCTAGATTGCGAAGATCCGGCACAGGTCTCTCGCCACGTGCGAAGGCATCCCACATCTGACAGTACAGTTCCTCCAGGGACCGGACCAGAGTCGGTGTGTCGAACAAAAGAGAATTTTTTCTCGTGTCCAGGAGACGCTGTTTTAGGCTGACCACTTCGCTTCTATCGTGACCCAGTGCAACAGCGCGAGCGACATAATCTTCGGCACTGGAACAGATCATTTCCGGCAGACCGGCGGCGCGAACCAGGCTCCCGCAAACCCGTGAGGCAAAGCCGCGGCCGGATAAAGTTAAAATCGGCACGCCCATCCACAGCGCGTCCGAGGCGGTCGTATGCGACCCGTAGGGCAGGGTGTCCAGAAACAAATCCGCCAGCGCGTAGCGCGCCAGGTGCTCCGGGTTGTTCGCACGATCAGCAAGAATTACGCGCTCGGGCGCTATGCCCTGTTGCGATGCCATCTGCTTTAGGCGCTCATTGGTTTTTTCGTCGGTTCTGAGAAGCCAGATGACGCTGTTGGGGACCTGACGCAGTACGTCCATCCAGCGCGCAAAGGTCAGCGACGTCAGCTTCTGCATCCCGTTGAGACAACAGTAAACAAAGCCTTCCTCCGGAAGGCCGACATCCTGTCGCGTAGGGCACTGACTCGAGACCACCCGCTTGCGATCATTCGGCTGGTAGCAAGGAAGCCGAACGACTTTCTCCGAATAGTAGATTTCCAGATCCGGTGGAATGATATAATCGTCGGCAATCAGGTAGTGATGGTAGGGAGATCCCATCGTCCCGGGAAATCCGAACCAATTTACTGCAATTGGCGCCGGCCTTAACGCAAAGACTCCGGTGCGTTCGCCCTTGCTGTAGCCGTTCAGGTCGACCAGGATATCGATGGCGTCCGCCGCAATGCGGGCGGCAGCTGATCTATCATCAAGGCCGTTAATGTCCGTCCAATGATCAGCCGATCGCCTGATTCGTGCCTTGGTGTCGTCATCCCACTGATAGCCACAATAGTATGCAAATATCTCAAATCGGTCGTGATCATGCGTTTCAAAGACATCAGTCATCCCAAAGCCGACCGCGTGAGCACGCAGGTCCGATGAGAGATAGGCAATGCGCAGCTTTTGTTTCCGACACAAATTGCCACCGGTGTGCTGAATCAAATCTTGCGCTTTAGGCGTCCTGACGGGTGACTTGTTAAACTGGTGCGCCCTGGCCAACTGAAACATCGCGTCGTCGGTATGGGCGGCCAGTACCAGTGGCGGCACTGCTGCAATTAGCTTTTGTGCAGGCACGCGGTCGTACCCAATGACTGTTGGCCACTTGCATTGACGTTGGCGCAGAGCGATCACATGCCCGGCGACCTCTGGCTGCTCCGGATTGATATCGAGAGACTGGCGCAGCACCTCTTCGGCTTCCGAAGGCCCAGTCGTCGTCTCTAGAACGCGGCCTATCTGGTTCAACGCCATCGTTTTGTGGAGAATGGTATCTCCGGTAACCGTCGGGAACTTCGTAACAAGCGCCATCCACTCGGCGACTGCTTGACCCGGATCCCCCTGACGATCCAGGATGGCGCCAAGATTGATGTAAGGGGCACAGAAATCCGGATTCAGTTGGATCGCGGTGCGCAAAGCAAGCCCTGATCCGCTAAGGTCATTTGCTTCTCCAAGCGCGACACTATAGTTAAAATAGGCCGCCCATAGAATGGCATGATCGGTGTTGGCAGCGATCCAGGTCTTATAAAGTGCTAAGGCCTGACTGTTGCCACCAAGCACCTTTAGCCTGGCGGCCGCCCCAATCAGATCCACCAATTCAAGCTTATGTAACGACAGTCCGTGTAGCGCTTCGGCATAAACGCCATCCGCGTCAGCGATCTCAAAAGCTGCATCCGGAGAAAAATCAACTAGTTCTGCGATCGGTTCCCCAGCCATGATCAAGGGGCCTTCGCTGCCGGATGGAAGAAGGTTGTGGGCCAGTGGCGGGCGACTGCCTCTTGTGTGCTGAACAATAGATTGATGATGCAGGGCATGGTAATTTGTGTTCCCTGTGGAATGAACTTTGGCATCGAACCATCGTAATATAGGCCAAATGTCGAATAGCCGAACCCTTCCATCAGGTCGCGCAGTGTCTTTTGCGAACCACCCATCTTGGCCAAACCAAATTCATGTAATTCAGCAATGATAAAGCGAACTTTCCGATCTGAGAGCAGCCTGCTACACCCTCTAAGCACTTGCTCCTCCGCCCCCTCAGTGTCAACTTTGATGAGTTTCGGAGTTGGCAGGCTCAGCCTTTCGAATTCATCGTCGATTGTGGTCGCTTTCATCGTCAGCATGATCGGGTGGGCCGCACTCTTCAGGTTCGTCGGATAAGTGCCGACATCCCATAGCGCATTGCCGCCACTGTCATCGGAGTTGATATAGAATGCGATTTCCTCGCTGGTATGACTTGCCGGCCGTTCGACGAGGTTAACATTGGCCAGTTCGTTGAGTGCTATGTTGTTTTTCAGGCGGCGGATATTTGCGGCGCCTGGCTCGAAGCTCATAACCCGTCCGCCCGGGCCCGTCAGGGTACCGAGCAACACTGTAAAGAAGCCGGCATTGGCCCCAATATCGACGACGACATCCCCCTCTTCGACGATCTGTATCATGGCTCGCGACACCTCCGGCTCATAGTACTCGCCGATGCCAACCCATTTCAGTATCGTTTCTTCATTCGGGTATGAAGGATCGAGGTCCAAAATCATTTGCCGTGGTCTGTTCATCGCATAAAAGCCGATGTTGATATTTGGCATTGGGCCGCATCGTTCCTTTTGTTTTGAACGCGTCACCTGCCGTAGCGGTTAGAGCGATTAAATTTTGGTTCCCGCGCTCTTTTCTATCTGGCGGAAAGATCCGCGCTTCATCGGCGAGGCTTATGGGCGGACAACGAACAGTGCGTTGAGCTGTGGCGTCGTCAAATCACCAATCTGAGTCGCGGTGAATGCTGCACCTTGGGTCGTTGTCATCGAAACGATATCGGTGGTGCTAAGGCCGCCAAGCTGCGTCGAGCTTAGGTTTCCAATCACTGTTGTACTCAAGCCACCAACTTGGACGGTGGTGAGGGAAAGGATCTGAGTAGTGGTCAGATTGCCAATCTGGGTCGTCGTCAACGGGCTGATTTGTGTCGTCGTCAACGACTGGAACTGTGTCGTTGTTAGGCTAGCGAACTGATTGGCGGTCAAGTCGCCGATCTGGGTGGTGCTCAGCGCCGCCACGTTGGTGGTGTTCAGGCCGCCGATCTGGCTGGTGCTCAGGGCGCCGAGCTGGGTGGTGCCGAGGCCGCCGATCTGGCCGGTGCTGAAGCTGCCGATCTGGGTGGTGTTGAGGCCGCCGACCTGGCTGCTGCTCAGCGCGCCGAGCTCGGTGGTGGTCAGCCCGCCGATCATGCTGGTGTTGAGGCTGCCCAGCTGGGTCGCGGTCAGGCCGCCGATCTGGCTGGTGCTCAGGGCGCCGAGGTCGGTGGTGCCGAGGCTGCCGATCAGGGTGGTGTTGAGGCTGCCCAGCTGGGTCTGCGTCAGGCCGCCGATCTGGGTGGTGCTCAGCCCGCCGATCGCGGTGGTGGTCAGGCCGCCGAGCTGGGTGGTGCTCAGCGCGCCGAGCTCGGTGGTGGTCAGGCCGCTGATCTGGGTGGTGTTCAAGGCGTTGAGTTCGGTGGTCTTGAGGCCGCCGAGCTGGGTGGTGCTGAGGCTGCCGAGCTGGGTGGTGGTCAGCCCGCCGATCTGGCTGGTGTTCAGCGCGCCGAGCTGGGTGGCGCTGAGGCCGCCGATCTGGGTGGTGCTCAGCGCCGCCACGTTGGTGGTGTTCAGGCCGCCGATCTGGCTGGTGCTCAGGGCGCCGAGCTGGGTGGTGCCGAGGCCGCCGATCTGGCCGGTGCTGAAGCTGCCGATCTGGGTGGTGTTGAGGCCGCCGACCTGGCTGCTGCTCAGCGCGCCGAGCTCGGTGGTGGTCAGCACACCCAACTGAGTCGTAGACAGGGCAGCAACGTCCGTTGCGACGAGACCTGAAAGCTGGGTTGTCGTAAGAAAAGAAATTGATGTGGTGGTAAAAACGGGGATCTGGGTCGTCGTCAGGGCAGCAATCTGGGTCGCGGCGAAAGCGGCGATGTCTGTAGTAGTCAGACCCGCAATCGTCGTGGTGTTAAGACCCATAATCGACGTTGTCGATAGGCTCGAGACAATGTCGGACATGGGTGCTCCAAAGACGAAGAGATTGCCCAGGGCAGGTGGATGCCTGCCCAGTCAGCCAAGCCCGTCCGTCCGAATCAGGACGGCATCAGTTGTGTCAGTTCAACACCCGGGGTGAGTGTCTAAAAGACACTCCTCGCATGGAGAGCGACAGTCACTAGCGATCGGGACGTGAGAGTACTGGTTTCAATTCATACTCCCGCACCAACGCCGATCGCCGCCGTCACAGGCTATGGAAAAGTCAACCGAAGCGGACGCCTCTCGCGAGCTCACCCAAATGGATCCAACCAATCGCGAAACGGCAACAGATGTATGACAGAATCATATGTATCATGCAACAATAAAATCTTTGGCCAGCCAACTCAGCATAACGACAGCTGATTGTCCTTGGAGTGGTTTAATGTCTACAGTCACCTCGAAATCGACGCCTCACAATTTTCAAACAAATCCCGGGTTTTAATCCCAAGCAATGTAGTTTCCTCGTAAGATCAATGTCTGCTGTGCCGTTGAGGTGGCTCGCCGCACCGTGCCGTTGAGCGAGGGTTGCCCGGGTGGGCCGGGAGGGGCCCTTGACACACAGAGGACGAGTCGTGAGGAGAAGTGGTTAGGTCTTCATCGGAATCGATACTGCCAAGGCACGCAATGCGGTCGCTGTGGTTAAGACGGGCCGCGTCGAGATCCGGTATCTCGGGGAGTTCGACAACACGGCGGATGCGGTATCGAAGCCGGTTCGGAAACTAGCCAGTCGCTGCAAGTTGTTGCACTTCTGCTATGAAACGGTCTGGCGGGCTACGGCTGTATGGCTCTCGGACACGCTTGCGTAGTGGCTGCGCCTTCACTCATCTCAAGTCGGTCCGGCGATCGAGTGGAGACCAACAGACGGGATGCGCAGTCTCTCGCCCGCCTGCTAAGAGCCGGCGAGCTAACCGAGGTTTGGGTTTCCAATTTGCCTGGAAGGCGCAGACAGGCCTGTGCGCTCGGTATTGGCGTCTCCTGGCCAAAAGCGACGCGATACGGTTGTGGTCGTGGCGATAGCTCGTGAGATCGCCGCCTTCCTATAAGCGATTGCGCACCAAGTCGATCCGCATCCTCTGGGAACCGCGGCTGCATCAATAACAAATAGTTATATACCGCAATAGGAGAGCCAGACGACGACCAATTGTTGCGCATGGCTGGAGGCGGGTCCGCGGTGGGACGCTCCTGAGCAATCGTTCGAAGCCAGCCTCGCACGCGTGGAAATGTCTCCCTCGCCATCAGGCTGCCTGCGCTGCCGCCGATACTGGCGTTCGAGTCGGCATGGATTTTACAGTCCGTACGCGCACGGTGATTCTTTGCCTGTACGGCAATCTTTCTGCGAACGGCAGCGAACTTGTATGTCAACATCGACTCGTTGCTGCGGATGTCGTCCAGCTTTTTTTCGACTATGGTGGGGCGGATCGAGGAAGCCATCGCGCGCAGCGCGGTGCCTCGATGACCAAAGCGAAGATCGCCTGCGAGGCCGGAACTCATGTGGCGCGTCGGTGCGCGAATAGACTGACTCCAGCGACTATGGCCCGAGCTTCGCTGCCAGCTCATGCGTCCGTGCTCTGCAACGGTACTGAGTATTGAGATGTTTGTCACGCTGCGTGGCTGTCGTTTCGACTGCAACGGCTGTTATTTGTGGTGGAACAATGATCCCCGCTTTTGGGTGACATTGGGCAATGGCGTCATAGACGACCTGGCCATCGTACGCCCCGTCTGCCGTCATCGCGAAGCAACGTCGGCGTCGATCTGCTTAAGAAGGTCTGGCAATTCCGAGATGTCGCCGACGTCATCCGGCGTCAATTCCACCGCGACAATTTCATGCGTATCGGCATCGACTCCAAGATGCCTTGCGTCATCGCCGGTGCGCGAGGATGCCGTGCTTCCGATCGAGCCATTCGCCCTCGCCGTAAATCTTCAAACCGGTGCTGTCGATCAGCAGATGCAGTGGCTCCGTGCGGTCAATTCGTTTCGGCAAGATCGTCAGGTCGCCACCGCGGCGGCTCAGTGTGGTGTGATCGGGGATGGCGATGTCGATCTTGAGCACGTCGGCGTTCGATCGCAGCGAACCCCCGGTCTTCGCAGCGCCTGGTGAAATACTAGGCGCAGCGCGAGGCTTGTCGCGGTGGAATTGACGCCGGATGACTCGGCGACATCTCGAAATTGCCAGACCTCCCTGAACAGATCGACGGATCGACGCCGACGTTTTTTCGATGACGGCAGACAGGGCGTACGATGGCCAGGTAGTCTATGACGCCATTGTCGAGGGTCACCCAAAAGCGGGGATCATTGTTCCACCACGAATAACAGCGGTTGCAGTCGAAACGACAGCCACGCAGCGTGACAAACATCTCACTACCATTGCAGAGCACGGTCGCATGAGTGGCAGCGAAGCTCGGGCTATAATCGCGGGGGTTTGGCTGAAACGACGATGTTTCGCTACAAGACCGTCATCAGCCGACGACTTCGCGCGCGGACTCTACCCAATCAACAGACCGAGGCAAAAGTCGGATGCAATGTGCTCAATCGGATGACAGGTCTCGGCATGCCGGTCTCCCGCCGGGATCCGCTGACACGCAAACCCATAAGGTGGTACACAACCGCCCGTCTTTTCGTGCAGCAACGTGGATTTCAATGACTTAACCAAAATCTCAATAAGAGGGGCAAAACCCCGGGCACGCACCTGAAGCATATTCGGCCGGGCGGTGACGGAACGACAGAAATCAGCCATCGCCGGCTGGTCCGAAGCCGCAATGATCACTTACTTTCCAAATTCTGCCCAGGGGTCTTGCCCCTCTTACAAATCTCGCACGCAAGGATATGATACGACTAAGATACAAACGATATCAGAACGACTTTCCATGGTAAATCTCAGGAGTGAGCATGTCGTCTCGAAACAAAGAAGCCAAAATCTCGCGAGGCTCACACCGCGAGCCTGTGCTGATCGACTTGGCGCTACAGGGCGGCGGCTCGCACGGGGCGTTCACCTGGGGCGTGCTGGACCGCCTGCTGCAGGAAACCTGGCTGCAGATCGACGGCATCTCCGGCACATCTGCTGGCGCAATGAACGCCGCGGTCTTGGTCGACGGCTTCGCCGCCGGCGGCGCCGAAGGCGCCCGCGCCGCGCTGGAGGCATTTTGGCGCAAGGTTGCTCAGGCCGCGGTGCTCAGCCCGTTCAGGCGCGGGCCGTTAGATGTGCTGCTGGGTCGCTGGTCGTTGGACCATTCGCCTGTTTATGTCGGCATGGATCTGCTGGCTCGCACATTTTCGCCCTACGACCTGAACCCCTCCGGCAAGAACCCGCTCACCGAAATACTCGCCGAATGCATCGATTTCCCGCGGCTGACGCAGGCGCCGATCAAGCTGTTCGTCAACGCGACCAACGTGCACTCCGGGAAGGGAAGAGTGTTTCGCAACGCCGAGA
This sequence comes from uncultured Pseudomonadota bacterium, assembly GCA_963832865.1. GTDB lineage: Bacteria > Pseudomonadota > Alphaproteobacteria > Acetobacterales > Acetobacteraceae > Rhodopila. The sequence goes on along the minus strand of CAWHWH010000057.1, from coordinate 180,400 downwards.
TCACGTCGGACGTCTTGCTCGCCTCAGCGTGCCTGCCGACCATGTTCCAGGCGGTCGAAATCGACGGCGAGAGTTATTGGGACGGCGGCTATTCCGGCAACCCGTCGATGGTACCCCTGGTGCGCGAGTGCACCTCTCAGGACACGATCCTGGTGCAGATCAACCCGATCGAGCGGCCAGAAACCCCGCGCAGCGCGCGCGACATCCTCAACCGCCTGAACGAGGTGGCCTTCAACGCGGTTCTGCTGAAGGAACTGCGCATGATGGCCTTGCTGCGCCAACTTTCTGAACCCGGTTCCCCCGAACTCGCAATGCTGGCCAAAATGCGCGTGCACCGCATATCCAGCACGATGATGACCGATCTCGGTTCATCCTCGAAGCTGAACGCCGAGTGGGCCTTCCTCACCCTGCTGCGCGACGAGGGCCGCCGTGCGGCTGACGCGTTCCTGGCCTCGAACGGCGCGGATATCGGCGTGCGTTCCTCGTTCGATCTCGAACCGCTGTTGAAAGGCCTCTAGAGCGATGGGACTTTTGGGTATTTTTCTCGGCCTGGCACTGCTGCTCGGCATGTCGTTCCGGGGATGGAGCGTGCTTCTGCTCGCCCCCGTCGCGGCGCTGATCGGTGCCGCCTTCTCCGGCGAGCCGCTGCTCGCGCATCTCACGCAGACCTTCATGGGTGGAGCTGCACAATTCATCGCGCAGTTCTTCCCGATCTTCTTGCTCGGCGCGGTATTCGGCAAGCTGATGGAAGACAGCGGCTCGGTCGCCTCGATCGCCGATTTTATGACGAAAAAACTGGGCGAGCGACGCGCCATCCTCGCCATCGTTCTCGCCGGCGCCTTCGTTACCTATGGCGGCGTCAGCCTGATGGTTGCCTTCTTCGTCATCGTGCCGATGGCGCAGACACTGTTCCGCGCGGCTGCCATTCCGCTGCGGCTGATGCCGGCGACGATTTCGCTGGGCACTTCCACGTTCACCATGACCGCGCTGCCGGGAACGCCGGCGGTGCAGAACACGATCCCGATGCCGTTCTTCGGCACCACGCCGTTTGCAGCTCCTGGCCTTGGCATCATCGCCTCCGCTATCATGCTCGCCTTCGGCCTGTGGTGGCTGACCCGTGCGGAAGCCCGCGCGCGCAGCCGAGGTGAAGGCTACAGCGGCGCGGCCGAAATCGCGATTGACGACGCGTTCCTGCGCGAGCGCGCCAGCACCGCCACCGCATTCGACCCCGCCGAAATTCCTCATGGCAGCCAGGCCGTCACGTCGCCGCCGATTCTGCTGGCCGCGCTGCCACTGTTCGTGGTCGTGGTTGTCAACCTGACAATGTCCCTGCTGGTGCTGCCGAGGCTCGATTTTTCGTACCTGGCCCAGGAAGCCTGGGGCGAAACAACGCTCTCCGCGGTCGCCGGGGTCTGGGCCGTCGTGCTGGCACTTGCTGCCGCGACCGTTGTGGTGATCGCCCTCAACCACAGCCGCCTACCGGAATTGCGCCAGACGATGGATGCCGGCGCCAACGCATCGGTGCTGCCGATCGTTGCCGTCGCCAGCCTCGTTGGCTTCGGCAGTGTCGTCGCGGCGCTGCCGGCGTTCGAGATGGTCCGCACCTGGGTGCTGTCCGTCGAGGGCGGCCCGCTAGTCTCGCTAGCCTTTGCGACCAACGTGTTGGCCGCGCTGACGGGCTCGGCATCCGGTGGCCTGACGATCGCGCTCGATGCACTCGGCAGCACCTATATGCGGCTGGCCGGCGAGATCGGTATCGATCCGGCGCTCATGCACCGCATCGCTGTCATCGGCTCCGGCACGCTCGACAGCCTGCCCCACAACGGCGCCGTGGTGACCCTGCTGGCGATATGCGGCTGCACCCATCGGGAAAGCTATCTCGACATGGTGGCGTCGGGAATTGTCGGCCCAATTCTTGCGCTCGTCGCGGTGATCGCTATCGGCTCGACGGTCGGTTCGTTCTGAAATAATCGGTGCGGGGCGGAGCCGGCGAGGGACGGAAGAAAGCAATCCCAAAAGCGCTGGGAGCACGCGAGCGGGGCCGTCCATTTGATTGGGGGATCATGATCCGAGCAATTCGATGGTCGGGTATATTGCCGCCTGGGGACTCGTGGATGGAATGGACACTGCGGTTGGTTGGTTGGGGATTGCCGGTCAGTCTCGAATTTTCGAGGTGATGGCAATCAGAGGGCCTGATGGTCTTGGTGACATCCGCGTTGGGGCGCGAATAGACCATAGGTAGCACAGCCTACGGTCTATTCGCGCACCAACGCGCGACACAGGCCAATCAGGTCCCGACGCGACTCAAGGTCAAGGAAGCCGGCGTGGCCGATGCCGGGATAGAATCGCTGGGGAACTGATTCGCAAGGGACTTTCCGGTTCTCCCAGGGTCGAGGCAGAGAGCCGCGACCCTAAGGCAATTCGATCTCGGCGAGCAGACGGGGGATCGCCCGGTTGCGTCGGCCACGGGCTATCCCCGCAAGGACGTCACCACACCCAACGCCGCTTCACTCGTCACTGCCGCCGGGCCGGGTTGGCGGAGTTCTGTCCCGGGTCCAGATGAACCGTCCCTGCAAAGCATGGGGGTCCAGCGGACGTCGCATCAATGCTGCCGTCGGGCATCCGCTGGCCGGTAATTGTACCCGCCGGGCCATCGCCGCTCATCGTCTTCACATCAAGGCTGAAGCGGCCATCGGGCTGACCTGTGCCCGTAGCGAAGCTCATCCCGCTGCCATTCTCATACCAGATCGGGCCACTCAAGCTGACAGTCTGGTCAGCCCGCACCGTTCGGTCGATGTGCCAAGTCAGTCCCGGGCAGCGACGGTTGCTAACGATACGCCCCGGGATAAAGGTGTTCATGAACCCCGCTGGCGCCCCCTGCGCGTGACCTGGACTCGGGGCGAGCGGCGCACCAGCCATCACCGATGATACTAAGAAAACACCTAGTTTCCTACCTCAACTCATTGTGACCTCCATCCTGTTTCTACGTTAGGAACAGAGACAGCCCTGACCGAATTCCTTGTTGAAACTCGGGTTCTGCCCCCCCTTTTCTCCTAAGCGTGCTTCTGACCTTGCATGTCGGAGCCACCGGCGCGCTATGCTCGTTTGGCAAACACCAGACTAGCTTACGGAGTCGCGCGCCGATAAATCCCGTCATCTTTGGATCATAATAGCCGATAAAGATCCAGCCTGCTCCTCCCGGTATTTTAGGAATGTGTCCGATTTCGGAAACTTTCCCATCTGTTTGAAACTTTCCCATCTGTTTAGGGACCGTCCATTGATTGGGGGACCATGATCCGAGCGGTAGGACGGTCGGATATGGGTAGGCGCCCCCACTGCAATCACGGCCACGTTGGGCCCGACCGAACGCCACTTCGGCCGCGTCGGTAGTGTTGAGACCGTTGACGGTAGCCGCCTCGCCGATCAGGACGATCGGGCGAACGTGATATTGTCGTCGATGACGGCGGTCGGACCAATCGGCACCTGACCTGGGTTCGGCAGGTTCAAACTGCGGAAGGTTATCTTGTCGCGCCAGACTTTGCGCAGGAAGTCCTCGAACACCTGGATGGTGAGCTGCTCGCCGGGGCAGCGGCGATAACCAGAGCCGAATGGCGCGAAACCGGCATAATCGCAGACCGGCAGCGGCTTGCCATCGACCACGCCGAACACCGTGCCGAACGCGCTATTGGCCGTGGCTGCGTTGCGGCCGTCACTGACCTTCATCGTCGTCAGGTCGAACGGGCATTTGGCGAAGCCAATCTGTTTGCTGCGTGCCTCGTCCACCTGGGCGCTCGTCGGGACGCCAAGGTAGCGGCTCGGGTCGAATTGTTGCGGGTTGGTCCAGTGCATCGGATCGAAGCTGGTCGAGGTGTGCGGCGAGATCATGTAGCCGTTGCGCTCGAAGGGGAGGCCGAACCGCACGAAGGGCGAGACGCTGTCACCGTAATTGTCCGATCACCACCAACGCGAGTTTCTGGCGCATCCTGCCCGCCGGCGCCGGCCATTTCGTCATGCGGCATGAGCACCTCCAGGTTTCAGACGGTCTCTGAGACGTGATCTGGTCCGTCTCGCAAATGATCCCCGACCAGCGCCATCGCGTTGCAACTGAACCGCGCGGGCTGCGCGACTTGGTCGTGTCACGCTTCCGTAGGCTATATAGTCATCCCAGAACCGGGGAATCTTATGTGCTCATCGCTGAGGCGTGTGTGGCGCGCGGTCTGCGTACTGTGCGTCGTGGGAGCCGCACTCTCGTTGCCGAGCGACGTCATGGCAGGCTCGGCCCGGGACTACCTGAATGCGCCAATCGACAGTTGGCTCGCCTCCTACAATGCGGGTTATGCCGCCTCAGTGACGCCGGAGGACGGGCTGGATGTAACGGCACCCATCCGCACCAACGTTGCTTCGCAATCGCTCGTCCTGACGCGAACCATGGATTACTGGGGGCGCACGGGCGGCCTGTCGATTGTGATCCCGTACCTCTACGTGGAATCGAGCTCGGGTTCCAACGGCGCCGCGGTCAGCGGCGTGTCCGACATAGGTTTCCTTTGGCAGATGAATATTTTTGGCGGACCCGCTCTGACCCGCGAGGCATTCGCCAGTTTCGTGCCGCAGACCTTTGCAAGCTTCCATCTGTTCGTGGGAACACCGCTAGGGGAGTACGAACCGCGCCGTCCGCTAAACCCGTCGGCAAACCGATGGACGGTCCGTCCGACTGTTAACTTCAGCTACACGCCGGACCGCGGCTGGACATGGCTCGAGACCTACACGTCGGTTGCCGCTTTCACCCCGAACAGCGCGTTCCAGGCTGGCGGCGCGAGCAGCCTGACGCAGCGTCCGCTGTTCATCGTGGAAGGCCATGCGAGCCGCAACGTCACCCCGCGCGTCTGGCTATCAGCGGACGCCTATTACAACGCCGGCGGAGAAACGAGCATCGACGGGATGCGTCAGGGCAACGCCGCCGACACTTTGCGATTGGGCGCCGGCATGGGCGTGCGGGTCTGGCCCGGCGGCGACCTGGTGCTGAATGCTGAGTCGGTCGTCGCCAAGCCCGAAAGCGAGCCGAACGCCTGGGGCGTCAGGCTCACCGTCCGACAGTTCTGGTAGGCGTGCGCTGCGCCTCGCCGATCAGGACGGCCGGGCGAAGGTGATATTGTCGTCGATGACGGCGGTCGGACCAATCGGCACCTGACGCGGGTTCGGCAGGTTCAAACTGCGGAAGGTTATCTTGTCGCGCCAGACTTTGCGCAGGAAGTCCTCGAACACCTGGATGGTGAGCTGCTCGCCGGGGCAGCGGCGATAGCCGAAGCCGAATGGCGCGAAACCGGCATAGTCGCAGACCGGCAGCGGCTTGCCGTCGACCACGCCGAACACCGTGCCGAACGCGCTGTTAGCCATGGCTGCGTTGCGGCCGTCACTGACCTTCATCGTCGTGAGGTCGAACGGGCATTTGGCGAAGCCGATCTGTTTGCTGCGTGCCTCGTCCACCTGGGCGCTCGTCGGGACGCCAAGGTAGCGGCTCGGGTCGAATTGCCGCGGATTGGTCCAGTGCATCGGATCGAAGCTGGTCGAGGTGTGCGGCGAGATCATGTAGCCGTTGCGCTCAAAGGGGAGGCCGAACCGCACGAAGGGCGAGACGCTGTCACCGTAATTGTCGCTTGAGCCCGACAGCCGCGCGTCCGAAATCGAGGAGATGCTCCCACCGTTCGGCGAGATCGTGCGGAACAGCTCCATCACCAACATCTCGAGTGGCGTGTAGGGCGCGCCATTCGTGGCATCCGGATTTCCCGACATTGTCTTTTCGAACGCGGCGCGAACGTCGGGATCACCGCCATCCTGGCTGAGGCGCGACATGATGCCGAAGATTGTATTGCCCCATTGGCTGAACGCGACGAAGTTGTGGAAGCACTCGAAGACAACGTCTTTCTTGCTGAAATGCGTGCCGTCGCCGGCATTCTTGAGCCAGTACCAGGCGATCGTCCTCTCTGGGTTCGGGATCCGCGCGTTTTCGATGTCGTCGAGACGTTCGTCGATCCAGTTCCTGAGGAAGTCCAGGAGAGCGCGCACCGTCATGTAGTTTTCGTACACGATCCGCTGGGTCGGATCGCGGAACGCCAGGACAGTGTTGAAGCTCTCGCCAATCGTGCGGACCTGCGGGGGAATTGCGTCGCCCTTCACACCAAGGTGCAGGTCCCAGTAGATGTCCCAGTAATAGTCGAGATAGTGCCGCATGAACGGCCTGCCGGCGAATTTCGGGTCGAGCAGTGCGTCGAAGAAGGCGACCACCTTGGCACCATAGACCGGATGATACAGGTCGGGTGTCACAGCGGACATGTAGATCCGCTTTCGCAGGTTGTTGTCGCCGCGTTTCTCCAGGCCCTGGAGGAATACCGTGACGCCCTCCTCCGGCGTTGGCTTCCAGCCAGGGAAGATCAACCCCCACATGTCGTGGGGCAGGGCGTTCTCTTTGCTAAGCGTGACGTCGATCATCGGCAATGCGGGACGCTCGCCTTCATAGACGCTGGTGAGGAAGAACGGGACGACGGCGTTCTCCACATAGGTCTGGTCGAAATCCGCTGGAATTGAGGCGCGGAACCGGGCCAATGCCGCGGCAAGATCCGGCGATGCGAGACTGGCCGCCGTGGCATCGACGGCGGAAGCGGCGCCGGAAAAAAGTCCCGCTGCGCTCGCAGCGGCACCAGTCAGAACCATCCGTCGTTCCATTTGGACACCCTTCTTGCACGCGAAAAACGACCACCTTCGGGCAAGCCGAGGGTCGCCTCGCACCCAGCTATTTGGCCGAGAGTATCGAGGCGAATCGGGGGTCTACGCTCTCGCCCTATAACAACATCCGCCGCGCCCGGCCACCGACGACGACGCTATCTTCGCAATATCGGCCCTTCGATGCAACGCGGCGTGAGCCTCCTCCGTTATTGAATACGCTATTCCCAGAAGGCCTCCACGATCGTATTGTCGTCGCCAAGAATCAGGGTCAGGCGGTTGGGATCTAGCTGGGTGCCTCTGATGCCGTCCGAGGCGTTGATCACTCGAAGAAGTCTCGGGAGATCTTCCTTGCGGACGACCTCTTGCTGTGGCTGCAGTGCGCTCCCTTCGGGAGCAAATTTCTTACCCACGCAGTTCACGCAGTCGTTGACGGTGATTGTCGCCCGGACAACACCCGGGATCTCCTTAACGACAATGGCATTCTCCGAGCCACGGACTCGCACGCCCGCGAACGGATGGTCCTCCTCGAGCGGAAGGATGGCACTGACCGGGACAAAGCCGTCGGCGCCCTGCGACTGATCTGGCGGGGCCGCAATCAGTTCCAGATCGAGAATACCGTCGAAGGGCTTCCCAGCGTATGTGGGAACCAACTGGGGTGCGCTCCAGCCTTGGGAAGCCGCCAGTCCCGTCACTCGCACGATATCTAGTCTGGGCTCGGTAGCGGTGCGCAAAACTTCTACGCTGGTCACGTAGAGTACGGGCAGATCCGTCGAGGATGTGCTTTCGGGTGCGGCGGTCGGCTCCTCCTCTGGCCCCCATCCAGGACCGGAGTAGTACGGCGGCGCTACACCCGGGATCGGTGGATGGGCGGTAGGACCACTCTGGGCGAAAGCCGATGCAATAGTGCTCCACTGCATCACCGCAAAGGCAAACATGGCTATTCGTCGAGCTATCGCTTGCATTCTGACCTCCGAGTTAACAGCCGTCAGTTACCTACCTCTGCGATCCCGCTGGCGGCCTGATCAGGCGGGTCCATACGACAGCTGTCGGAACGATCTTCACCATCGTCACTCTGACGTACATGTTCGATCGCATCGAGCACGAGATCCGTTGCCCGCATCTTTGTCAGTCGGCAATACCTCGTCTCGGTGCTGGCAAAGGTGCCATTCTCAGCCATCTTGTTGACTGGCTCGCCGCCGCCGCAGACGCTAAAATACTGGCATGTTTCCTGACACATCCGCACGCCCGCTCCAATGTCTTCCAACATCCGCTCGAGACTTGGACGATTTGGCAGATCGATCAGGGCTTCGCGATTGATATTCCCCAGCAGGTAGTCATCGTAGTCGGCGTTCTTCAGCCCAAGCAGTTCGGGAGAGAAGGTCGAGATGTTTCCCAACCAGTCCATACTGATGACCGCAAACGGCTCGACCAGTTGATTAGCGAACGACACACCGTTTGGCCGGATCACCTGCCTGACCGCATGTTCGATCTCGCGAATGAAATCAATACAACCTGGGCGGCCGATAGAAAGCCGCCAGAACTCACTCAGAAACTTGTAGTATGCCGTTTCAATTCCTTCATCCGCGAAGGACCGGGAGACATGAGCTCCTTCGGATTCCTCAACGTTGAAGCAAACTTCCCTAATTCCTTCTTCCACATAGAAATCGAACATCTCGCGGGGCGCTGACATGCTTTGCGATGAGAGAACCGAGATAACGTGGAACGGAATCTGGGCCCGACGCAGCGCGCGGATCCCGGTAATTGTTTTGTCGAACGTTCCGCGGCCGCCACGCGTCAACCGGTTCCGGTCGTGAAAGTATCGAGGTCCGTCGATGCTGACGCCGACATCGACCTTTTCCTCGGCAAAAAAGGAGCACCACGCCTCGTCAATCAGCGTTCCGTTGGTCTGGAAGGCATGCTTGACCGCCAATCCGGCAGGTTTCAATCGATCGATCGTGCGGAAAGCGTCTCGATAGAACTCGGGGCGGAGCACCAGAGGTTCCCCAGCGTGCCACACTACCGGAAGACAATCCTCAAACCAACCCGACGTGAAAACCTGCGAGAACAGGTTGAGGAGCGTCTGCTTCGAGACAACGGCTTTCGAGTTCCGATTGGGTAGATAACAGTACGTGCAGTCGATGTTACAGAACGGAGTCGGCTGGATGACCAGTAGCTCTATCTTGGGCATGGTAGGCTCCACCGGCCGTCGGGCCTCGGCCACCCCCTCACCAGCTGCGCCAGAAATTATTCCAGTTCGGCCAACCGTTGCGCCAGTTGTTCCAGGGCCGCCCCCAACCGCGGCCAGCGCGCCGTCCCCAGTTGCTCCAACGATTGCCCCAAGCGAGATGAAAGTCACGGTTTACCTGCTTGGATATTTCCCCAGGTCCAACTACGACGAAGACGGCTTCGCGAATAGCCCTAAGTCGTTCGGATACCGGCGCCTCAAGCGAGGTCGGGCGCTCCGCGGCAGTGCTCGGGAGCACTGAGCCGAGCAATAAGGACGCGCCGACCGCTCCCATCGGGATGAGTCGCGACATAATTCGGAGATATTTCGGTTGCATCCGATCCCCCAAGGGCTCGATCGACCGGCGACGATCTATTTCGCGTATTAGAAAGCCGTGGATAGAACTTTACGCTTATTGCCCAGAATCACCCGTCTGCCTTCTAACCACGCTTGCTGGCTGACAGCAGCATTCAGGACTTAATCTGTAACGTCGTGGGGTCGAAATCGACCACTGCCAGGCCGCCGTCGGGCTTTTCGACCGCCGCCGCTCCACGCACGGCCGCAAACAAGAATAGATTTCTCATGGGTTTTTTCCCCCTTCCTCACCTACTACCTACACTATGGACAATAGTCGAGCAACCATCCGGCTGCAGCAAACAATGCCGCCGATCTCCTCACCGTGGGATGCGTTTGCCAAGTTGACGTTTTGTATATAGCGCCTCCCTCGCAAGGAACTCAGCGCCTGACGTCGACAAACAGACACTCAGATCGTCTCGGCGGGACGGACGGGCTGGCCCCACGGTGTGGGGCATCGTCCCGCTGATGACGATTGCGCGATTGCTTGTCGTCCCTCGCAGACGCCACTTTCAATCTAACCCCCGGCTGTCAATCATGCCGGCACTGGCTGGCTTGCGCTCGCTACCTGCCAGACACTTAGATTGAAATTCGGAACTTCAGGCCCGGCACTGCGACGAAGTTCGCGCGTGGGTTGAACGACGGGTCGAAGATCAACTGGATGTCCGGCGTCAGCGTCATGTTGGGCGTCATCGCGAGGTTCCAGTAAGTCTCGATCCCCCACTGGTCGCGCTGGCCGCTGCCGGGGAAAATGTCGCGAAAGGGCTGAGACCACATGCCCGCCAACGCTACCTCGCCGAGGATGCCGAACGGGCGCACGAACGCCGCGCCCGCAACCGCGGTGTTACCGGAAAAGGTGGTAGAAATGCCTCCGCCGCGCGCCGTGTTGTAAGTATAGTTTGCGAAGCCCACCACGGGCCCCCACTGCTTTTCGCCAAGGACCTTGAAACCACCGCCTGCTTCGTTGGGCGTGGTCGTCGGCGCCAAAATGCTGCGCGTGCCAGCGTGGAAAACCAGCAGGGCGAGCTGGTCGTACTCGCCGTTCGCCCGCCGCCACTGTTTACCGGCTTCGACCCCGGCAAAGAGTTGGTCGATCTGGAGATGCGACCAGTTGAGGCTGCCCTGACTCGGGTTGCCGTTCATGTCGTTCAGCACGCCGTTCACATAAAGGCCGCTGCCCTCGATCGGCCGCCAGCGGAAGGATAAGCCCGCGCCGAAGGCCGGATAGGGGATCGTTTCGGAAAACGCAAGCGGACTCGCGGTGAAGCTGGTGCGCGCATCCTTGAAGCGGAAGGTGTTTATGGTCGTCTGCGGCCCCTGGTTGCCGATGCGGAAGCTGAAGTCCGGTCCGATATGCTGTTCCCAGAACAGATCCTCAATCTCAATGCGGGACTTCCAGGAGGTGAATTCATAGGTTGACCAGGCCAGGCCGAGGTTCGCCGGCCCGAACGGAGCCGGCCAAGGGTTATTCCCTATAGGACCTCGCCAGCCCCCGCGCACAACCAGCGAGCCCTGATAGTCGCCACCCCGGTCAAGCGGCGTCCAGGTAATGCCGGCCGCGGACCAACCGCCGACCGCCCAGTCCTGCTGCACGCCGGGAGCGGTCTGCGTGGCATACTGCGTCAGCTGCTGATAGCTGAGCGCATAAGTCAGGCCGTACTGATCGTAAAGGTGCTGACGAAAGGCCAAGCGCTCCGCCTCGAACGGCAAGCCCAGGCTGGGAAAAAGTACGTTGCGTGGCTCAGGCAGCAACGACTGCGGCTGGCCCTGGTCGGCGTCGTAGAGCGCCTCGGGACCCGGCAGCCCGTCGACAAGCTCGTCGTTGTAGATGACTTGCGCGCGCGCCGTGCCCGGCAGCGCCGCGGCAAGCGACAGTATTATCGCGCAGCCGCCAATCGTCCCCGAAACCCTCGTCTGACGCTTTGCGGTTTTTCCCGCCGGCATCAGCCCTTCGCCCACTCGGTCCGGCCGACAGCGCCGCTGGAGATCAACCGTTCCACTTCGGCTTGTCCAAAGCCGAGTTCGGCAAGAACCGCCGGCCCGTCCGCGCCGATCCGTGAGGCCGCCTTCGGGCGGGGCTGCGTTTGACCGTCGAAGGCAAACCAGGTTGGTGCGAAGCACTCCGTCGACCAGCCGTCGCTCTCGCGCTGCTCAAACCGAACAGTGGCGGTCGGACGTTCGCGGTGCCGGTCGGCGAGTTCCTTGCAGGTCTGCACCGGCACCGCCGCGATACCCTGCTGGGCACACCATTTGAGTGCGTCGGCGCGGCTCAGGCCACCCAGATCGGAGGTGATGTCGCGCGGCGCCTGGGCGAAGATCCAGCCGTCGCCGAGCTGATAGACGCGTGCGCCCGCCGTCATGCCGGTCGCGAGCTGGCCGCGCGCGCTGGCGGGGGCGTCGCTACCGTCCTGCTGGAACAGGAGCTGGATCAGCGTCGCGGCGTTGCAGAGCGAGGTCTCCGCCCAGTCGCCGCGGCCATCCCCGCGCCGCTCGCGCGCATAGAGTGCGAGCACGCCCGACAACGTGCCGAGATACCCGCACAGATAGTCCACGGCCGAGGCGATGCCGTGGAAGGTCGGTGTTTCCGGACCGCCGAAGCGCATCATCACGCCGGTTGTGCCCTGGATGGACGGGTCGAAGCCCTTATCGTGATGGCGCGGCCCAATCCGCTCGCCGCGGGTGGCGGTGATCTGCAGGCCGATAGCGCGCGGATTGAGCTGTCCTAACGATGCCGCATCGACGCCCAGGCGCCCCATCTGATCGTCCATCATATTGCCGCAGACGATATCGGCGCGCTCGACGAGCTTGTGGATGATGGCCCTTCCCTCCGGCTTTCGCCGCTCCACGATGATGCTGCGCTTGCCGACCGAGTTTTCGCCTGACCAAAGCACGTGGATGGTCGGAGGCTGCTGCGGATCCATCACGTCCACCCGCGTCACGGCGGCGCCGAGCTCGACGAACATTCGCGTGCAGCTCGGCCCGGCCAGCACGTTGGTCATGTCAACGACCGTGTAGCCTTCGAGCGGCAGGCGAGCATTCGCCCGGCCCGGCGCGGCCGGTGGCGGCGTTGTGCGAGCGGGAACGGTAGCGGCGATGCGGCGGCCGACAAGTGGCGCGTAGGGCTGCGCGCTGCGCATCCAGTTCGTCCGCCCACTCTGCACGCCCTCGGTCCCCGGGATCTCGGTGAAGACGGCGGCCGTGCGCGCATCGGCGTCGCGCTGCCACTCCTCCCAGGTCATCATGATGGTAGCCGCGGTGCCGTTCGCGGCCAGGAAACGCTCCCACTCCGCCGCGGTTCGGGTAGCGAAGGCGGGTTCGAGCAGGTCGGCAAGACCCGAGGTGTAAGTAAAGCCGAGCGAAAGACTGTCGGCCATGTTGCGCCGCCGGTCGGCGATATTGGCGGGATCGTACGGGTTGACGAAGACCGCGCCGGTGGCAAGGGCCTTGTCCCACAGTCCAATGGCTTCCAGCAGTCGCCGCGACAGCCGGGCGTTCGGGGCGGCCATCGGCAGGATCCATCGGTTGTCCCGCGCGCGGTAGGGCGTGGAAAACGGAGCAAACCGCCGTTCCAGCCACATCTGCCGTTCGGGATCGCGAACCGCATCGGCAACGAAGGTGTGGAACTGTTCCGGTGTCATTCCCGGCGGCAGCCCGCCGATGACGATCGGTTCTAGAAATTCCGGCAGCCCTTCGGAGGTCATGCTGAGCGCGCCGATCGCCGACAGCCCGCCGGCAATGCGGCTCGCGATAATCTCCCGCCCCATGCCGGTGCGCAGCCGGTCCACGAGCGCCGAAACCGTCGCCACGGTACCGTTGACGCCGCAGTAGACGGAAGGCAGCGGCATCGGCGTGTAGATCACGGGCCGATTGAGGATCGGGCCGGAAACGCTCATGTTGGTGAAGAAGCCGTAGTACCGCGTTGATCAGATCCTCCGAGCAGTCGTGCGGCAGATGCCCATAGGCTTCGTCGCCTGGCATCGCCGCCATGATGCGAAGCACGATCTGATGCGGCGCCCGCTCGACCTGTGCGTCTCCGTCCACAATGACAATGTCGGCCGAGGCGGCGTCCTGGGCGGCACCTTGCGGCACTACGACCTTGCCACGGTCGAAGAAGGCGGCGTCGAGGCCGCCCGGCGTGGCGCCGGCGCCGCGTTCCACGAACACCTCTGCACCCTGGTCAGCCAGTAGTAGCCCGGCGAGGCGCCCTGAGAGGAGCACGCTTCGTTCGATCACGCGCACGCCCAGCAGCGGCGGGACGCCGGGCCGCACCTCTCGGTGGCCCTGGGCCATTTGTGCCGCGGCCGGTGACGCGCTGGCCGTGAACGTCGCACCGACGGCGCCGCCAAGGCCAAGCAGTACGTCCCGCCGCGTCGCGTCTTTGCTCTTGTCGCCCGTCATCTTCTGGCCTCCTCGTACGCGCCACAACCGAGGACGCGGCTCATCAATAGAAGTGTTGCCTAATGCGCAAAACGTAAGTGTTAACCGGAACTGGAATTGAAGCTGGACCCCACCAGGCGTTGTCACCGGGGAATAGCAGTGAGGGGGCCAAACTGGAATTGCTGGCCGAGCTAAGTCTCCCAGGTCGGCCGCGCCCCGCCGCGCACGTCCAACAGCGGCGTGCGCCAATACGTCGGCGTGCGCGACAGCTTCACCAGCGGAGCCAGACGCTCATAATCGCCGTAGGGCGTGGTGGCGCGGATCGTCTCCGGCGGTCCAAGACGGCTTTCCGGACCCGGATCGGCAAGTTCTGCCTCGTCGACCTGCCCGAGACTCATGAACCACATCGCGCAGCGAGTGAGGTTCACGCGCACGTGGTAGCTGCCGCCATCGCGTGCACGCCGGCGCAGCGCGGCAATCACACCGGCGGTGCCGAGGTAGCCGGCGATGTAGTCGTTCATCACGAAGGTAGGCGGGAAGCGGGGATGGTCGGGGCCGCTGCCTTCAATGGCGGTGAAGCCGCTGACCGTCAGCGCCTCCATGTCGAAGCCGGCGAACTTGTTCCACGGGCCGTCCCAACCATAGGCGCGTACCGAGCAGTAGATACTTCCAGGATGCGCGTGCGCGACATCCTCAACCCCAAAGCCGAGCTCTTCCATCTTTCGGCCGCGGAAGCCCTCGATGAACACGTCGGCGCGTGGCAGCAGACCTTGCAGAACGCGACGCTGCTCGGCGTTCTTGAGGTTCAGCACCGCCGAGCGCATGCCGATATTGACGTCCTGCCAAATTGCCTCGTGCTCGAAGCTCTGGTCGCGCGCGATGTGCAGCACCTCGGCGCCGTAGCCAGCCAAATTGCGCGCGACCGTGGAGCTCGCAATGACATGGCTGCAAGCGAGAGCACGAATGCCCGACAGCGGCTGTGACGGGCTCGGCGTCCAGGGCACGGGGTCGCTGTCGCCCACCTTCACGATCTCGACCAGCGGGGTCGCGGCGACGGCCTGGCCCTGGGGATGGGCGAGCCACTCCGCCTGGGTGCGATGGATGCCCATGATCATCCCCGCCTCACCGACGCGGTTCTCAAGATCCGCGCTGTCGAAGGTCCGGACGGCGGCGGCGATCGAGGCGGTGTCGGGAGCGGCGTCGATGACGCGCAGGAACCCCACGAAATGCTGCGGGTAGAGGCCTGTCGGCGTCACGCGACGGCCGTCGCGCGTTTCGAAGATGGCGAAGGAAAGCGGATTGCCGATTGCGAGCGGCGCCTGCAAGGAGCGGCCGTTCAGTGACGGCTGCCAAGTCCACTCGGCCGGCAGCGGGTCGCCTGGCAGCATCCCGAGCGCACGCAATTCTTCGACCAGGACGCGTACCCAGGGTGCCACCGCATAGACCGCCTGACGCAGGTCCACACTAAGGTCCTGCGACTGCCCAGTGCGCTCACGCCAGACCGCAGCCGCGTTGACACCCGCACCCATGGCCGGAATGGCCATGCATGCGCCGGTGCGAAAGCGGCTTCGCACGATGGGGTCGCGGCCAGTGAAGGCGACGCGTCCGCCGGCGTCCGTTGGGCTACCGCCGAGGTCCGACATGAACCGTGCGAACGCGGCGTCGATATCGAACGCGCTCATGGCCTGAGCCTGTGTGGTGTCGGAAACCGCCCGTCCAAGCGCCAGTGCGGTGGCACCCGTCAGCACCTCCCTACGTCTCGTTAGCATAGTTCGGCTCCTACTGGGCGCTGAACCATAGAAAGATAGCGGGCACACAGCAACGGGGCTCGCCAACCCTCGGCGTGTCACGTTCATGAAGAACCAGGATCGACGTTGCTGGATGTGCCTGGCCGTGCGCCAGAGCAACAGTCAGGCGTCGGACGACTTCTCCATCGGCAAGACGTTTGTTGAATTCAGCGCGACACGGCGGCACGCCGCTGGATGGCGGTGGGAGCGTGACGTTCACCAGCACGGCCAAATCCCTGGCGGTCTTTGCTTTGCCCTAGGGTATCTCGTAGCGTTGTCCCCATATGGCCCTGGCTGCCATAGGACTATATTCAACCTGAGACACCGCCGCAATTCCCGTTCGCGCACAGATAGTCTAGCCTTTCCGGTAACGCCAACAACGAAGCGAGGAAACAATGGACTTCCATGGCAAAGTCGCCCTGATCACAGGCGGAGGCAACGGGATCGGCCGAGCGGCGGCGGTGGGTTTCGCTGACCGGGGTGCGAAGGTAGTGGTGGTGGACCGGGATCAGGCCGCGGGAGAGGCCACCGCCGGGATCCTCCGCCAGAAGGGTTCGGAGTCATACTTTGTCGCCGCCGACGTCACCCGATCCGCCGAAGTGCAGAACTATGTCAAGATCGCGCTTGAAAAGTATGGATCCATCGACTGCTTTTACAACAATGCCGGAATTGAAGGTAGCCTCGCGCCGACGCATCAATACGATGAAGATATGTTTGATCAAGTGATGGCGGTCAACGTAAAAGGCGTGTTCCTTGGGTTGCGGCATGTGCTCCCGGTGATGCTCAAGCAAGGGAGCGGTGCGGTGGTGAATACGGCCTCTGTGGCGGGATTGGTCGCCTCGCCTGGGATGCCGGCATACGTCGCGTCAAAGCATGCGGTGATCGGGCTGACCAAGACCGCGGCGGGCGAGGTCGCTCGGTCTGGGGTCCGGGTAAACTGCGTCTGTCCGGGCCCGATCGATACGCGGATGATCCATTCCCTGGAGTCGATGCTGAACCCGGATGATCCGAAGAGCGTCGAAAACCGGTATCAGGCCAATATCCCGATCGGGCGCTACGGGACGGCGGAGGAAGTGGCCAATCTGGTGCTCTTCCTGGCCTCGGACCTGGCGTCAAACATCACCGGCGCGCAATACGTCGTCGATGGCGGCCGAACCGCGACCGGCGGCGCAGTGACCAACAATCTGATGCGTTGAGATGTTGCTCGATGGCAAGTTGGCGCTGGTTACCGGCGGAGCGTCGGGCATCGGCGAGGGCATCGCCAGGGCCATGGCCACACATGGCGCTCGGGTGATCGTTGCCGACGTGAATCCGGCCGGAGCGGCGCGGGTGGCAGAGGCGATCGGAGGCGCGGCGTCGGCTTTCGAACTGGACGTGTCGGACCGGTCGGCGTGCGATGAGGCCTCCAGCCAGATCGAGCGAAACTTCGGCCCGATTTCCGTATTGGTGAACAACGCCGGCATCATCCGCCGTGGCAAGCTGGAGGCCGCCACCGCTCGGGCCGATTGGGACGCCACGATGGCGGTCAACCTGGACGGGCCATACAACATGGTTACCGCGTTCCTGGCGCAACTGAAGGCGACGAAAGGGTCGGTGATCAATATCGGCTCCATCCAGTCTTTCGTCGCGCTGCCTAATTCAGCGGCTTATACAACGTCGAAAGGCGGGGTGCGGGCGCTAACCAAGGCGCTGGCGATCGAGTTGTCGCCGCAGGGGGTGCGGGTGAATGCCATTGGGCCGGGGATGATTGCCACCCCGATCAATGCCGATGCGCGGCAAAACGCCGATTACATGGCAAACTTCGCGCAGAGGATTCCGCTTGGGCGACTGGGTGAGCCGGCGGATATCGCCGGACCGGCGGTATTCCTGGCGTCCGATCTGGCTCGCTATATCACCGGCGTGACGTTGCCGGTGGATGGCGGCTTTCTGGCATATTGACGATGAAGACGGTTCGCACTCCGATCCTGGAGATCGGCTATCTGGAAGCCGGTCCGGCGGATGGGACGGTGGTTATCCTGCTGCACGGGTGGCCGTCGGACGTGCACGATTATGATGAGGTGGTGCCGCCGCTAGCCAGCGCGGGGTATCGCGTGCTGGTGCCTTGGCTGCGCGGGTTCGGGCCGACCCGGTTCTTGGACGCGGCGACGCCTCGCAGCGGGCAGCAGGCGGCACTGGGCGCCGATGTGCGGGATTTCATGGATGCGATGGCGATCCGGAGCGCGATCCTGGTTGGTTATGACTGGGGCGGTCGTGCGGCCTGCGTTGTTGCGGCGTTATGGCCGGAGCGGGTTTCCGCGCTGGTCGCGATTACCGGTTATGGCATCCAAGATATCGCCGGCAACGCGCGTCCGGCGGTGGCCGAGCAGGAATATCGTTACTGGTATCAGTGGTATTTTCATACTGACCGTGGGAGGTCAGGGCTGGCGGCGAACCGCGGCGAGCTGACCCGTTTGCTGTGGCGGCTGTGGTCACCGCATATGGCGTTCGATGAGGCTACATTGCAGGCCACCACAAGCAGTTTCGACAATCCGGATTTCGTTGATGTAACCATCCAGTCCTACCGTCATCGTTACGGCAATGCGGCAGGCGATCCGGCGTATGACGCCCTGGAAGCGCGGTTGGCGGGTCAGCCGGCGATTGATGTGCCGACGATCATTTTGCATGGCGAGGAAGACGGCGTTGGGGCCCCGGCCACTTCCATCCCCCGCGATCGGCTGTTCACGCGCTCGATCGAGCGGCGGCAGATCCCGCGTGCCGGTCATTTTCTGTCGCGGGAGGCGCCGGGCGACGTGGTGGCCGCGGTTGTGCGATTGGCTGGCCGGACGGAGTGACAGGCAAGGGAGACGGGACCATGAAGATTATACCGGGCGGACAGACCCTCGGCGCGCGGATCGAAGGGATCGATCTGGGGAGCCTCTGTCGGGCGGCGATTTTCGATCGTTGCTGCGGGCTTTGGGGCAACGGCCCGCTGACTTACCATTAATAGGCTCGCCAGGAGGCAATGATGGACATCAAACCAAGCGGCCAGACTCTCGGCGCCTGCATCACTGACATCGACCTCGCCAATCCGCTGCTGGATAGCGAATTCCGTTCGATCCTGCGCGCTCTGGGCGAACACGGCGTGCTGTGCTTCCCGCGCCAGACCCTGGACAACGAACAGCTGGCCGCCTTCGGCCGTCGCTTCGGTGAACTGGAGATCAACGTCGCCAACGCCTATCACGAGCCGGACCACCCGGAGATGATGATCCTGTCCAATATCAAGCAGAACGGGAAGCAGATCGGCGCCAACGACGCCGGCCAGGGTTGGCACACCGATATGTCGTACAGCCACGACGTCGCACTTGCCAACATCCTGCACGCACGGCATGTCCCGAACCGCAAGGGCAAGCCGCTTGGCGAGACGCAGTTTCGCAACATGCATGCCGCCTACGACGATCTGCCTGATGCGCTAAAGCACAAACTGGAAGGCCGTACCGCGACGCACGACTTCGCCAAGTTTTGGGACGTGATGGTGGCAAAACCCGGTTCCACCCGAAAGCCTCTCACTCCGGAGCAGCGTGCGAAGAAGCCACCGGTATCTCAGCCGCTTTTTCGCCGGCATCCGATCACCGGGCGTTTCGTGCTGTATGCTAATGTCGGCTACACGATGTTCATCGACGGCATGGACGAACAGGAGAGCGGTGAAATCCTGGACTTCCTGTTTCGTCACCAGGAGCGCGCCGAGTATCTGCACGCGCACCATTGGTCGGTGGGTGAAATTTTGATGTGGGACAATATCGGCACCGTTCATAACGCCGTAGGCGACTACCTCGACGACGAACCGCGTTACATGCGGCGCCTACAGGTGATGGCGACGCTCGACTACCAACATCTCCTCGCCGGATAACTCTGACCGATAAGCCTCGCTCACCGTTTTATCTCCGACGTTGCTGCCTTGTCGGCTGCCGGCATCCGCGACTGGGAGGATGCTCGGGAGCACGTGAACCGCTTAACGAGCCTTATGCGCGAGCCTTTCTGTGCGTGGCGCTAAAGGACGGTGGTATAGGGACTTGGCCGCTGGCGGGCCTGCCACGTTGGAGTTCAACGGCAAGCAGTTAGCGGTCCAAGCCGTTCTGCTACCGACGCAGGTCCAACCGGACGGGCCAACCAAGAGTTCCTTTCGAAATACCGGTCGAGCCCCTATGTCGCATCCATTGTGCGTCCAGAGGTATTGGAGACTACTCTGCGACTGGACCCACAATAGCACCGGGAACTACCGATCGCACGTGCTAGTGGTCCGATCCCGACAGAAGCATCCCATGCGGTCGGGTGAATCGGCCCACGAAATCAAGGGCTAGCGGTTCAAATCGGACGGCACTATCTGTCTGATTTGAACCACTAGGGTGGAGGAGGCGATGATCTGGCCCCACGGGGGTCGGGCATGCCTCAAGTGACCCGCTGCCCGGCTGGATGAGGCGCGAGCAGCCGACCGAGTCAAACGTCCAAGATGCGCGTTCATGTCTGGTGAGGCGGTGAGGCGCGCTCGGCCTCGCACAAGGCCAGCGGATTCGTCGGAACGGACGTGGCCGGGCGACGCCCAGTGATGTCGTGCTAAACCCGTCCCGGTGCTAGGATGGCTATGCCAACGAAGGAAAGTCAACCAGTGTTCAGCATATTGCCGGTGTGGCTGGTTACGACATTACCGGCGTGGCTCGTCCTATTCATTGTTCTCTACGCACTCGCGGCTCTCTATGTTGCGATCAAATTTAGGGAGGTGCGCAAATTCCTTGCTGGAGCCTTCTTTGTTAGCTCAGGGATACTTTGGTATTTGTGGCTCACAGGCACTTCAATTCCAGTGGTGATGCCATACCTCGGAGCCATTTCCATCGAGACACCCGACATCAGCGGCCAACGTGCCATCGTCCATTTTATTCTATTCTTGCTGTGCTTCTATTTTGGGTTCATTACCAACACGAACCGGCTCTACAACAAATTGGTTCGGTCTTCCGTTCTTGGGGCGCTTGCTATGCTGGCGCTGATTATTATCCCGGCCGGGACGTTCCGGTTCTGGCAGGGATGGGCATATGTGGCCGTGCTTGTTGCTTGCTCCGGTGCCTACACGGCGTATCTGGCAATCCACGATCCGGCATTGCTGAAACGACGCACCCAATCCGGCATCTCACACGAAAAAGAACTCACACAGAAAGTCGTGGTAGCTCTGCTTTTTGCGGCGTGCATCGTTCTCGTCGTTCTGTCTCCGCTTGATGTCCGCTTCGGCTGGTCGTTGATGCCGTGGCAAATCTCAGTAGTCGGCGACGCGCTCGTTGCGTTCTCGTTCTACATTTTCTATCTCGTATCGAAGGTGAACACCTACGCTGCAGCCAACGTCCGTGTCGAAGAGGGACAACAAGTGATATCGACCGGTGTATATGGATTTGTCCGTCATCCGATGTACTTTGGAGCTTTGTTTCTTTTCATTGGCACACCCCTTGCGCTCGGGTCGTGGTGGACATTGCTCTTGTTTCCTGTGTTTTTGACCATTCTTGTTGCCCGCATCCTGAACGAAGAAAAGGTAGTCGCGCGAGGCTTGCCCGATTATGTTGAATATACGCACAAGGTCCGATACCGATTGATTCCAGGCGTTTGGTAAACGTGGCGCCGGGAAGACCAGGCATTGGGTTCCGCGATTTAACTCGTGGCCCCCTCCTGTGACGTTCAGAACCAGCAGCCGTCGGGTGGCTTCTGACGATCGAAGCCGTGCCGCGTTTCATCAACCGCAGGTGATAAAACAGACGATGGCGTGGTCTGACGACCAATTCGTCACCGGCGACGCGCCGCTAGTCGCCAACGGCGCCGTGATGTGCGAATGACCGTCTTCTCCCGAGTCACAACCCACGCCGGCATAGTAATCAAGTGCAACGGCCGCTGGGCGTAACTGAAGGAAAGCGGGGCGACAAACTGGCGAACATCTCCAATCCTATGTCATCCTCTCAGTGAAGGGACCCTGCCGATTTCCCTCCCAGACGAGTTGACGGCAGTCAACTTTTGCGGACAGATCGTGATTTGGGCGGCCAAGCGGGCGCGGACCCCCGGGGTTTGAGACGGTCTCAGCCGGAATTCTAAAAACAACTGCTCGTCCAAATTGATGTGTTATCCGACGCGACCAAGGTGATCCGGGTCAATCTGCTCCGGGATAATCTTAAGGCTGTGGACACCACACAGTCGCTAGAACAACTGCCCCCCGTTCGGCACGCGCAAATCTGGCCGCACCAGAACGACCGCCCCATCCTCATCCGGCATGCCCAAGGTCAGAACCTCGCTGATGAACGGTCCGATCTGGCGAGGCGGAAAATTCACCACGGCGCAGACCTGGCGCCCGAGCAACTGGTCGGCTTTGTAGTGAACGGTGAGTTGAGCACTGGATTTCTTAATGCCGATCTCGGGCCCGAAATCGATCGTCAGCTTGAACGCCGGCTTGCGTGCCTCGGGGAACGCCTGAGCGCTGACGATGGTGCCGACGCGGATATCGACGGCCTCGAAGTCGGCGTAGTTGATCTGGTTTGTCATTCCGGTTCCTCCTGCGTTGGCCTCGGCGGCGGCCTGCTATAGGGTGGCGGTTTCGCTGACCCCGACCCCAGGATTTTCATGCGCGATTTCCAGCTTCCCGGCCGCAGCCCGGTCTATGCCACTCACGGGATGGCGGCAACGTCTATGCCCGCCGCGACCCTGACGGCGCTGGATGTTCTGCGCGCCGGAGGCAATGCCCTCGATGCCGCGGTGGCGGCGGCGGCGGTGCAATGCGTGATCGAGCCGCAATCCACCGGAATAGGTGGCGATTGCTTTTGCCTGTACGCCCCGGCTGGGGCGGGCAAGGTATATGCGCTGAACGGGTCCGGACGGGCACCGGCGGCCGCTAATATCGACTGGTACGAAAGCCAGCAGATGACGGTGCTGGAAAACACCTCAGCCCATTCGGTGACAATCCCAGGTGCGGTCAACGCCTGGGAGACATTGCTCAAAGCGCACGGCCGCAAAGGGCTGGACGAGCTGCTGCGACCGGCAATTCAATACGCCGAAGATGGCTGGCCGGTGCATCCGAAGGTCTCCTGGGACTGGGCCCGTGGAACGGCGAAACTTCGCAAAGGCGGCTCGACGCATTTCCTGCCCAATGGCGAGGCACCCAAAGCCGGCGACGTCTTCGCGCAGCCGGCGCTTGCGGAAACATTGCGGGCGATCTCCCGCCATGGCGCCAAGGCCTTCTATGAGGGCTTCGTTGCGGCCGACATGGTCGCGACGCTACGGGCGCGTGGCGGCCTGCACACCGAAGAAGATTTTGCCCGTGGCCTGCAAAACGCCGAATTCGTCGAGCCGATTACGCTGAGCTGGAAGGGCTACGACGTCTATCAGTGCCCGCCCAATGGCCAGGGCCTACTTGTTTTGATGATCCTTGGCATGCTCGGCGGACTGCCCTCCGCTCCGGATGGCGCTTCGGGCGTCATCCGCGCTCACCGGCATATCGAGGCGGCGCGCCTGGCTTACCGCGATCGCGACGCGTTCCTTGCCGATCCGGGAGTGGTCGATGTTCCGGTAAAAAAGCTTCTGAGCGACGAGTATCTTGCCGCTCAGCGGGGGCTGATCAGTGATACGGCGGCCATGCCGGTCCTGCCGGCGCCCGGCGAATCGGCTCTGCCGCCGCACAAGGACACGGTGTACCTCTGTGTCGTCGACAAGGACGGCAACGCGTGCAGTTTCATCAACTCTCTGTTCCAGAATTTCGGCAGCGGCATCCTGGCACACAATTCGGGCGTCATGCTGCAGAACCGGGGCTTCGGATTCAGGCTGCAGCGCGGGCACCCGAACTGCATCGCCGGCAACAAGCGGCCCATGCACACCATCATTCCGGGTATGCTGATGAAGGACGGGCGCGCGGTGATGCCGTTCGGGGTGATGGGCGGTCATTTCCAGCCGATGGGGCAGTCCTGGTTCCTGACCAATTTCCTGGAATACGGGCTCGACATCCAGCAGTCGATCGACCTGTTCCGGATGTTCCCCACCGGTGGAAAGTTGCAGGTGGAACGAGGCGTGCCCGGCGAGTTGGTGCGCAAATTGGCCGCGATGGGCCATGTGCCGGAGACGGCGGAGCGTCCGCACGGCGGCGGACAGGCGATCTGGATCGACCATGAGCGGGGTGTGCTGATCGCGGGTTCAGAACCGCGGAAAGATGGTTTGGCGCTGGGCTACTGATTATGGAGCCGTGTGATCTGACGGCCGTCGAAGCGCGCCGGCTGATCGGGACCAAGCAGCTTTCGGCCCTGGAGCTGCTGGAAAGCTGCATTGCCCGGATCGAAGCAGTTGATCACGCGGTTAACGCGATGGTTGCGCGTGACTTCGACCGGGCCCGGGTTGCGGCGAAGGCTGCTGATGCGGCTGTGGTTCGGGGCGACGTATTGCCGCCGCTGCACGGCTTGCCGATCGGGATCAAAGACCTCGAACCCACGGAAGGGCTCCGCACGACCAACGGCAGTCCGCTGTTTCGAGACAATGTCCCGGACAAGGATCGGCGTCTGGTTGCCGCGATCCGCACTGCCGGGGCGATTGTCATTGGCAAGACCAACACGCCGGAATTCGGAGCCGGCGCCAACACCCGCAACGCGGTCTACGGTGCGACCGGCAACCCATTCGATCCATCGAAGTCTTGCGCTGGGTCGTCGGGAGGGTCGGCGGTGGCGCTGGCAACGGGAATGGTGCCGATCTGCCAAGGCTCCGATACGGGCGGTTCGTTGCGCAATCCGGCCGCGTTCTGCGGCGTTGTTGGCTTCCGTCCGACCCCGGGTCTGGTACCGACCGATCTGCGGCCGCATGGGTGGAGCGGGTTGCCCGTGGTCGGTCCCATGGGGCGCACCGTAGCCGACACCGCGCTGCTGCTGAGCGGCATGGTCGGCGACGATGCCTGCGACCCGCTGGCGACAACGGTGCACGGGATGGCAGTGCGCAAACCGAGTGATTTCTACCCACCGGCCGCGATCGACCTTGCGAGGCTGCGCGTGGCGTTGACCGCCGATTTCGGCTTCGCGCCAACCGAGAAACATATCGCGTCGGTGTTCAGCGAGAAGACCGGATTATTCCGCAACGTGTTCGCGCGGGCGGAAGACGCGACCCCTGATTGCTCTGGAACGGATGAGGCGTTCGAGGTGCTGCGCGCGGTGAATTTCCTCGGCGCCCATTTGGAGAAAGTCCGCAACACTCCGGATCAGGTCGGGCCAAATGTCCGAGCGAACGTGTTCGGAAGGGCTGCGATATAGCGCGGAGGATGTGGCTCGAGCGTTATCGCTGCAAACTACTCTCTATCAGCGCTGGCAGTCGTTCTTTGACCTCCATGATATTATTCTTGACCCCTGCGATCACCATCAGTCCGCGGTCCTGGCGCGAACTCTATCCCACTGAGATCGACGGCAAGCCGACGCGCACCTACTTCCACTGGCTGGCGATGGCCTATGCGGTGACGGTAGTTGGTCATCCGGCCCTATCGTTGCCGGTGGGACTTGACAATAACGGAATGCCGTTTGGCCTACAGATTGTCGGCCCGCGTGGCGGGGACGCCCTGGTGTTGCGGGTCGCCGCGGCGTTGGAAACCCTGCTGGCGGGGGATGCCCGAACCGCTCGGCCCGTGCCCAACCTCGCGGCGCTGAAGGCGGCGCCCCCGATCAGTGCGACCGAGGGTTTCATCGGCTTCGATTGAGGCAATGGAGTAGCGGATTTCACCACTGCGTGGCCGGGCGGCAGTTTCGCCGATGCCGCCCGCACCCCCTTTGTGATACGAAACCAGACCACGCGTTCACGCCGGAAACGCCGCCTCCATGGCCCGTCGGTATTTGTAGGCTTCATCGGCGGCATTAATCCGCACATCGTCCCAGGTCACCGGTTGGCCGGCGGGCACGTCCCGCACCAACGCCACCCGATTGGCCAGTCCGATCGGCAATCCGCCGCGTCGAAGACTGTCCGCGGCCGTCATCAGCTTGCCCCACACGCAGCCACCGCCCTCGCCATCCAGCATTTCCCCGGCACGCAGGTCGCGCTTGGCGGTCGAGACCACGTCGCCGCGGAAGCCGTTCGGAGCGCCCGTTGGCTCCTGGCGCAAAGCGGCGGACAATATGGAGACGTTCAGTTCAAGGCCGATTAAATGGAACGGACGATACAGCGCCGAAACACGACCTGAGGAGTCCGTAACGACGCCGTATTCGGCGAAACAGCGCTGTGCATAGTCGTTTGGTGCTTCGAACACCACGAACACGCCCCAGCGAAGATCGTTTTTCACCGGGGTGCCGTCGCGATGCACCGAGGAGATCACCTCGACCTGACCCCCGTGATGCAGCGTCCCGGCATTCCCAGGACGCAGCTTCTCGGCCATCTCATGTGTGCCGATGGGCGGAAACACCAACCCGTCCGGCGCCGGCGTTAGGCCAGAGGCATTGGCGACCGCCGCCATCTCGATCCCCGATTTCGTGCCGTCAAGGAACGAGTTGAACATCTGCGGGTTCATCCCGCCGATCTTCGCCTGCTCGGGCGTCAGGCCGTAAAAGCCCCACACCGTGTCGGGCGTGGAAGCATGATATTCGGGCATATACTTCGTGCCCTTGCCGGCGGCTATCACCTGAAAGCCACAGGACCGCGCCCAGTCGACCAATTCGCAGATCAATGCCGGTTGGTCGCCATATGCAAGGCTGTAGACGACACCGGCAGCCTCGGCTTCGCGCGCCAGCAACGGGCCGGCCAGCACGTCCGCCTCCACATTCACCATCACGATGTGTTTTCCGTCGCGGATCGCCCGGCGGGCATGGACGATGCCGGCCGGGGCGTGGCCGGTGGCTTCGACGACGACCTCCACCTCCGGAAAGGCGATCATCGCAGCCGCGTCATCAACAAAGCGGGTGGCGGCAATAAGCTCCTCGGTCCACCCTACGGTTCGGCAAGCCTGACGGGCGCGGTCGGGCGCCAGGTCGGCGATAGCGGCCACCTCCAGGCCCGGCGTCGAGGGAACCTGAGAAAGAAACATGGAGCCGAACTTGCCGGCACCGATTAGTCCCACTCGGACAGGTTTGCCGTCAGCGGCCCGGCGTTGTAGCAGGCGGTAAAGATTTACGTTGGTTCTCCCCGGCAGGATGCTCGTCCCGGTTCTACAGGGGCAGCACCCGGAAGGCGAACATCCCGGTCGCGGCGTGGCGTCCACCGTGGACACAAGCTTGCCGGACCCGTCATCCGCCGCTATCCACCCACTCATGAGCTGGCTCACCGAGTACGTCCGACCCAAGATCCGCACCCTGTTCACCCGATCGTCGGTACCGGATAACCTTTGGCACCAGTGTCCCGCGTGCCAGCAGATGATCTTCCACCGCGATCTCACGGCCAACCGCAAGGTCTGTCCGCACTGTGGTCACCACATTCGGGCAACCTCGACCGAACGCCTGGACTGGACCTTCGACGACAACGCCTATACCCGCATCGAACTGCCTAAGCCGATTGCCGACCCGCTGCGGTTCCGCGACACCAAGCGCTACGCCGACCGCCTCAAGGAAGCGCGCGAGAAAACCCATACCGAAGATGCCATCACGGTGGCCCACGGCACCATTGGCGGAGAAAAAGCCGTCGTCGCTATCATGGAGTTCGACTTTATCGCCGGTTCTATGGGTGCCGCGGTGGGCGAAGCCATTCTCGCCGCCGCTCGCCTCGCGGTCCTGCAACAAGTGCCGCTGATCGTCTTCACCGCGTCGGGAGGCGCCCGCATGCAGGAAGGCGCGATCAGCCTGATGCAGATGCCGCGCACCGTCATCGCCACCAGTCTGGTAAAGGATGCCGGCCTGCCGTTCATCGTCGTGCTCACCGACCCCACCACCGGCGGCGTCACCGCATCCTTCGCCATGCTCGGGGACATCCAGATCGCCGAACCCGGTGCGATGATCGGCTTCGCCGGCGCTCGAGTGATCGAGCAAACCGTGCGCGAGAAGCTTCCCGAAGGCTTCCAGCGCGCCGAATATCTGCTGGAGCACGGCATCATCGACATGGTCGTCAAGCGCACGGAAATGAAAGCGATGTTGGCCCGCCTCATCGGCCTGCTAACGCGGAAGGAGCATCAGGCCGCCGCGTGAACGACGCTGTCGAACAGATCGCCGCCCGCCTCGAGCGCCTGTATCCCAGGCTGATCGACCTCAGCCTTGACCGCCTTCACGTTTTGCTCGACCGCCTCGACCATCCCGAACGCCGGCTGCCGCCGATCGTGCACGTGGCGGGCACCAATGGCAAAGGCAGCACCTGCGCTTTCATCCGAGCCATGGCCGAAGCCGCGGGGCAGCGCGTCCACGTCTATACCTCGCCGCATCTGGTCCGTTTCAACGAACGCATCCGCATCGCCGGAACAGTGGTCACGGACGACCGCTTGATCGCCGAGATGGAGCGGATCGAACAGATCAACGACAATGCTCCGATCACCGTATTCGAGGTGATCACAGCCGCCGCATTCGATCTGTTTGCCGAAACGCCGGCCGATTTATGCGTCCTCGAAGTAGGCCTCGGCGGACGGGGCGATGCCACGAACGTCGTCGCTTCACCTGCGGCGTGCGCCATCACCTCCATCTCGCTCGACCACCGCGAATTCCTGGGGCCGTCGGTAGACGTCATCGCCGGTGAAAAGGCTGGGATCATGAAGCCAAACGTTCCCGTGGCGGTCGGCGCGCAGCCGTCTGATGTCCGTCGCATCCTGCTCGACCATGCCGGCGGCCTGGGAACCCCGGTCAGACTGCGTGGCAGGGACTGGGATATCAGCGCCAGCAAGACGGGAATTCGCTATACCGACAGCGCCGGCGTAGTCGAAAGCCCCATGCCGTCGCTGCACGGCCTGTTCCAACTGGACAACGCCGGCATCGCAATCACTGCGCTCCGCGCCGCCGCCCTCCCGCACAGCACCGCCGGCGTCGCGCATGCGGAATGGCCCGCGCGATTGCAGCGCTTGCACGGCCGTCTCGCGCGGCTTCTGCCGACGGATTGGGAACTGTGGCTGGACGGCGGCCACAACCCCGGGGCCGGTCTTGTCTTGGCGGAACACCTGAAAGGGTGGGCGGACCGGCCAATCCATCTCGTCATAGGCATGAAGCAGGCTAAGGATTCCGCTGAATTTCTTCGCCCGATGCTACCATTAGCCGAAACCGTCTGGGCGGTCCGCGAACCGGACCAGCATGCGGCGCTGCCGGTTGAGGCCATTATCGCCGCCTCCAACGGTATCGCCCGCGCCGGCCCACGTGTCACCGACGCACTTCGCGACATACCCCGTCGGAATGGCTCCGCCCGCGTGCTGATCTGCGGCAGCCTCTATCTGGCCGGTGAGATCCTGAAATTGGACTTGCCCGAGGCCTGATTGCCGTAGCAATCGGCTTTTTGATGACGGTTGCGATGACCGGTTCGCATCCGCACCCGCTTCGCCGCGTTATCGCACCTGACAACGCTGCATCGTGCCTGCTGGCCTGGGACGCCAAGCCGTCATCAAGCAGCTGAAAGGGAGTATTCAATGAAGCCCCTCCTAGCTCTAGTAGCCCTCGGCCTGACAACGCTTATTTTTGAGGAAAAGGCCCGTCAGGTTGCTGGCGACGCGCAGGAAGCCTACAGCGAGCTCCTCACCCAGGCCATCGAAGCAAAAAAGGCGCTGACGGAAAGGGTCGAGCGTCAACCCGTCATCTCGCTTTTAGTTGCTGGTGGCCTCGCTTACTTCCTGGCGTCTCTAATCCCAAATCGAAGCTGAACAATCCATCTAGCTGCACAAGGAAACTCGCAATGTCTATCATCGCTTGGCTCGTTCTCGGCCTGATCGCCGGCTTTATCGCGAGCAAGATCGTCAACAAATCTGGCGAGGGCGTCATTCTTGACATCGTCCTCGGCATAGTCGGGGCGATCGTTGGGGGCTTTCTCTTCACCTTCTTCGGCGCCGAGCCGGTGACCGGCTTTAACATCTACAGCGTCATCGTGGCGGTGATCGGCGCGATAGTGGTCCTGGTCATCTACCACGCCATCGTCGGTCGACGAACCGTCTAGTGGCAGCCGCATCGGTTGGATGCCGATATCCGGGCCGTTCCTGTCCTGGGCGTATTTCCGCGACCACTGGTTGCCCGGTCACATCATGGCCCTTCCCATGCTGTTGGCTTGCCTGTGGGTCGCCAGGCGCGGCGAGAGCCGCTTCCTGCGGGTGGTGGCGATCTGGCTCGCTGGCCTTCTGGCGTACCTGTTCTTTGTCCTAGGTCCAAAATTTCTCGACCGGAACAGCGGCGGGCTGGGCAAGTTCTCCCTGTTCCGTCCGTCATCGCTCATCCTGCTGCTTTGGCTGTTGCTGGCGCTGGCCGTCGCGGCAATGATGCTAGGCAGCCGCATATGGATACTGCGTGCCTCCCTGATTGGCCCAGCCTTTCTGTATATCCAAGGAGGCCGGCTGGTGGACGAGATGGTCGCGCATGAGGCCCTTGAACATCAGAAACAGGCCCTGTTCTCAACGTAGATAGTGCGCGTGGTTGCCCCTGGCGATGTCGTGCTGATCGACCCGGACATCGAAATGCAACTGCTCGACTTCGAGCGCCGCACCGGACGTCCAACGCTGGTATCGTGGAAATTCGCTTCCGCGAACGACCGCGAGCTCGTTGTGTGGTATCGCTGGGTGGAGCTGCGCCGGGCCTTGTTCGCGCAGGGCTGCGGTTCTGGCATGACGCTCTCGGATGTCCAGTACCTGCTGACGACGCCGGCGTCGGCGCCTCGGCTGGGCGCGAGTTGCGGCCCTGAGGCCTTTCGTGTTGGACAATGGGTGTTGTTGCGGCGCGAAACCGCGAGCGCGCCGGCCGGTGGTTCGGCCAGGTCTAGCTGACACCGAGAAAGGCGCGCGCACATTTGCTCATTCCGGCATTGCTGGCCTAGACCGAGTTACTTATCGCTACAATAAGCTGCGGCGGTGCCCTCGCCGGGGTAGCCTCGCCTAGTCTGGGGTCGGCAGTTCGACAAGGCATGCGCATGGGACGGAATAATGGTCGGTGACGTGGCAACGGCCGGTTGGGTCGGAGATATGGGGCCGATAGCGGCATCGGATTGGTCATACGATTACGCGCGCCACCTCCTGGATCGCGCCGGCTTCGGTGGGACGCCAGACCAAATCGACCGGCTGTATCGTCTTGGACCCGTCGCCGCGGTCAGTTCGATAGTTGATTTCGACGTCAGCGCCATGAGCGACTTGCCGGAATTCAGCCACTCGCCAATCTACGATCCGACGCTGCGGAACTTTCCAGAGACGCGGCCGGCCGCCACGCGCCTCGCCGCCAAAACCGGCAGCGCGATGGGCGTCAGCATCAAGGCCGGGGGACCGCGACGACTGCAGCCGGTTGTCGACCGCTTCTTTTTCTGGCTGCGCGCCAGCGCGTTGGAGACAACCCGTTTGGCGCATTGGTGGGCGGAGTGCATGTTGCTCTCCAAGCAGCCTCTGCAGGAGAAGATGGCGCTGTTCTGGCACGGGCATTTCGCAACCGGTGCCGACAAAGTACGCGACTACCGCAAGATGCAGGTACAGCTGGAAATGCTGCGGGCGCACGGAACCGGCAATTTCCGAACGCTTGTGGTTGGCGTGGCGCAGGACCCGGCGATGCTCGTATTCCTCGATGCCGGTCGCAATGTGAAGGACGCACCCAACGAGAACTTCGGCCGCGAAGTAATGGAACTATTCCTTATGGGTGTGGGCAACTACAGCGAACAGGATGTTCGCGAGGCGGCGCGCGCCTTCACCGGATGGATCGACGACGACCTGTCGTTCCGCTTCGACGCCAGCAAGCACGACGAGCGAGACAAGACGTTCCTCGGACGGACCGGCCCGTTTGGCGGCGTTGATGTGCTCGACATCATCCTCGCTCAGCCGGTGACTTCGGTCTACATCGCGACGAAAATCTATCGCTTCTTCGTGCGGGACGACCCATCCCCAGAATTACAGGCGCGCCTCGGCGCCATGCTGCGGGATAGCCAGTATGAGCTCACGCCGTTCCTGCGGACGATCTTCTTGTCGCGGGACTTCTATAGCCCGGCCTCGATGGGAGCACAGATCAAGGGGCCGGTCGAACTGATCGTATCTACATATCGCCGCCTTGGGCTTACAGCGTTGCCGGGCATTCCCGACCTCAACAGTGCCAGTGGCGCGCTTGGGCAGGTGCTGCTCAACCCGCCGACGGTCGCGGGCTGGGCCCAGGGACGGGCTTGGATTACGCCGGCGACCTTGATTGGCCGTGGCAATTTCGCCCGCGAGGTGATGTTCCCCGACCAGATCGACTTCGTCGATCCGAACCTCGACCCTGGCCCGCAGGTCCGTGAGGTCAACACTCGGATATTGCGTGGTGCCGACGTGGCGGCCGCGACCACCGAGGAGACGCCGGGAACCGGCGAGGCAATGGGTGAGCGGGCTATGGCCAACGCCGAGGCCGAACAGGAGGACTTCAATACGCGTCTCGGCAGTCTGCACGGTTGGCAGGAGGCCGTGCGCAAGGTCAAGCCGATCGTCCGGGCGCCAGCCTTGTTCAGCCTGACTGACATCGTGGTGGCAGGATCGGCGCGCACCACCGGCGACGCGGTCGATATCTTGCTCGTCCGCCTGCTCAGTGTGCCGATTGATGCCGATACAAGGGGAACCTTGATCGCGTTTCTCGATGCACAACTTGGCACCTCAGACATCGGACGGGCGCGGACCTATCTTGAAGAGCCGCTGCGGCTGGTCGCGCATCTGATCATGAGCCGGCCTGAGTATCAGCTCGTCTAACCACATGGCAGGGCGGACTGGTCCGCCCCGGGCCGAATCGATTTGGAGAACGGAAATGGCCGGAACAATCGAGCATCGTGGCGGACCGGCGCGACGGGACCTGTTGCGCGGCGCGCTGCTCGGCTCCGGGCTCGCCATGGTGGGCGGCTCGGCGGCGCCGATTGTCTTTAGCCGCCCCGCCGAGGCAGCCAAGCCGGCCAATGAACGCATCCTCGTCGTGGTCGAATTATCGGGAGCCAATGATGGGCTCAACACCGTCGTCCCGTTTGGCGACGATGCATACTACCGCGCGCGGCCGAAGCTTGGATTGCCGGCCAAGAGCCTGCGGAAGATCGACGATCATTTCGGCTTTCCGGTGCGGATGGCCGGGTTCGAGCGCCTCTACAAGGATGGTCACATGGCCATCGTCCAGGGGGTCGGCTACGAGCATCCGTCCTTTTCGCATTTCTCGTCGATGGCCTACTGGCACACCGGCGCGCCCAACAGCGGCGACGCCTATGGCTGGCTCGGCCGGCTTGCCGACGCTGTCGATCCCAGCGACAGCGGCGAATTTCTTGTCAACATTCAGTCCGGCCAATCGCTCGCGGTGCGGGCCGAGCACCACGTGCCGCTGGTGTTCGATGATCCCGCACAATTCGCCCGCGGCGGCTTCCACGACGAGCAGGCGGTGTTGCGCACGCTGGCGCCGGGTTCGGAGCCGCGCAACGCAACCGAGGAATTCCTGTTCGCCGTTGCGCGCAGCGCGCAGACCGCGGAACAACGTGTGCACGAGGCCTGCGCCAGCTATCATTCACCGGTCGATTACGGACTCGCCCGGTTCGGGCTGGATCGCGTCGCCGCACTGATCGCAGCCGGGTTTGGGACGCGGATCTTCTACGTGTCCTATCCGCGCAATGCGTTCGACACGCATGTTTATCAGGCCGACACCCACGCTCGGCTGCTGACCTATGTGTCTGACCACATCGCCGCATTCATGACGGACATGAAGCGGCTCGGACGTGCCGACGACGTGACGATGATGGTGTTCAGTGAATTCGGCCGGCGTGTGGGCGAGAATGCCAATTTGGGCACCGATCACGGCACGGCCGGCCCGGTGTTCGTCATCGGTGCGCCCGTCCGTGGCGGGATGTACGGCGAAATGTCGAGCCTGACCGACTTAGACGATGGCAATATGCGGTATACGACGGATTTTCGGCGCGTATACACGACATTGATCACGCAGTGGATGGGCCAGGCAGACGCTGGCGCCGTACTACGGCAGCCGTTTGCGCCGTTCGACATGTTAAGCGTGTAGTATCAACCCACGCTTCGCCGCCGGTTGCCACCGGCCTGGAGGACTTGGCGTCATAGCCGGGGGATGGAGGCCGTCGCGGACCGATCCCCTGCTGGGGCGGCGTTTCCTGGATGTCCGCGCGAAGGAGAAAGGACAGTGTCGCCACTAACCCTTTTTCTTGGAAGGTTCCTCGGTCTTTCCTGTTTTCTGATGTGCACTGTTCTCGTGGCCAGGCCCAAGGCGTCCCTGGAAGCGATCAGCTCGATGATGGAAAGCCCCAAGCTAATCCTGGTTACAGGCATTCTCACCGTGGCCGTTGGCGCAGCCATGGTGGTTGGCCACAATGTTTGGTCGGGGGGAGCCTTACCCGTTGCCGTGACGCTGTTGGGCTGGTTGACGCTGATCAAGGGCATCGCTCTCATGGCTACGCCGCCGCATGCGCTGACCACCTTTTACCACGCGCTGCACTATCCGGCGTGGTTCCGCCCCTACATGACCGCGGCCCTTGCGCTCAGCGCTTGGCTGACAGTGACAGCATTCCCGGCCTGAACGAAACAGGCAGGACCACCCAGACCGCCCCCTGCTCTCCGGCCGTCCAACTTCCGTCCTTTATCATGCGCGGTATTAGCGCACCGAGGTGCAACAGTGTTGCACAAAACGACATAACATGATACCATGATAAACATATATACGCCTATTATCTCGAGGTATCATGAATGACAGACACCACCACCCGCTGGACTGTGTCCGTGTCCAAACAAACCGACATCTCCGTGCGGAGCTTTCTGGCTCAGCGAGGCATGAAGAAAGGCGACCTCTCGAAATTCATCGAGGAAGCCGTCAAGTGGCGCGTGCTCGATCAGACCATTGCCGAAGCCCGCGGCCAATTTGCCGACATGCCCCCCGAGCAACTCGAATTGCTAATCGGCGAAGCTGTCGCTGCCGCGCGCAAGGCGAATACCCGCTAAAGTTGAGTAACGCATGCGGTTGGTTATCGACACGAACATCCTCATCAGTGCGTTACTATCTGGCACATCGCTTCCGGCGCATCTCATTGTTCTTTGGCGCGAAGGCCGGTTTGATCTTCTTACCTCGGCTGAGCAGCTCGACGAATTGATGCGTGTGACCCGCTATCCAAAGATACGCGAGCGCCTGGCGCCCGGCCGACTCATCAATGAACTGCGTGACGTTGCCATCGTTGTCTCTGACATGCCCATCGTCAGTGTTTCCCCTGACCCTTATGACAACTACTTGCTTGCGATGGCATCGGAAGGAGAGAGGGACTTCCTCGTGACGGGCGACAAGCGCGACCTGCTGGGGCTCAAGCTTTATGAGGGGACCAGGATCACAACTGTCCGTGAATTCTTGACCTGAATAGGCGGCTGCCATGATCCATTCCCCACCCAACGACACCTATGACGAGGCAACGCGGCGTCACGAGATCGAGCAAGCCAAAGCCTTGCGCTAGCAGGCCCGCGCTGGCGGTCTACGCTTCGAGGCTACCAAGTGGTTTGGCTCGATGGCTGCTCGACCGGATCGAGCGCGGGGTGTTCGTCGATCCGAGCGAAGCCGTGCTATACTACTCCTTACTTCGCCACCGGCGCTCCGCCTCGTCCCAGGCGGCCAGAGGTTGCAGGTCTGGCACCCAGGCAAGTCCGGTCTTGGCATCGGATGACACGGCGTCGGGCGTCACGACGACATCAAGCAGCGCCGGCCGGTTTGCGAGTGCGCGCTCGATCGCCGGCCGAAGCTGATCCTCGGTCTCGACGCGCTCGCCGTGCATGCCGAAGGCCCGCGCCATGGCCGCGTGGTCGCTGAATTGCAGCCGCGTGCCAACGACCTTTCCGTGAGTGACGGTTTGATCATAAACCTCGATCTGCCAGGCTCCGTTGTTCGCCACCACGATCAAAACCGGCGCCTTGTGCCGGACGGCGGTATCGATCTCGATTGCGTTGAACCCGAACGCCCCGTCGCCCGTCGCGACAATCACCGGCCGGTCCGGGAAAGCCAGGCTCGCCGAGATGCCATAAGGTACGCCGATCCCGATGCAGCCGAACGGTCCAGGGTCGAGCATCATCGGTGACGACAGGCCAATCCGTGCGAAGCTCAGGAAATCGCCGCCATCCGTGATGACGACGGCATCCGGCCCCATCGCCTCCTGCAGTGCGTCGAGCACCCGATTTGGATGCATCCTCCCCTGACTGTCCGAAGCCGCACTGGCCATGGACTGCCGCAGCTTGCGGGCCCGGTCCTGATGCCCGGAGCGCAGTTTGGCGGCCCACTCCCGGTCCACTGACGACGGACGATTGCCGGCTGCCTCTACCAACGCATGCAGCGCTTCCTTGGGAGAGGCAAGGATCTCGGCCGCACCCCGCCGGTTGTCCCGCAGTTCCGCCGCGATGTCGGCGATGCGAACGAACTGCGCGGCGCCAAAGATCGCCGGCGACCCATACGCCAACTGGAAATCGAGCCGGCGCCCAACGGTCAGCACAACATCCGCGTCGCCCATAACCGCCCCGCGCATCGCACCCACGACCGACGGGTGCGAATCCGGCACCAGCCCGCGACTTTCCCCGGTATCGAGATAAACCGCGCCGAGGCGGTCCAGCAAAGCCACTAGTTCGGGGCCGGCGCCGCGAGCGCCTCGGCCGGAGATCACCAGCACCCGGCGCGCCGACCAGAGCAGTTCGGTCGCCCGCGCGACCTGCGCCGGATCGGGCAGTGTTACCGTGCGGGACTTCGGCTGGAAATACTCCTCGAGCTGCAGGGGTTTCGGCACCAAACTGCGCAGTGTGTCCGCGGGAAAATCAATGAAAGACGGCCCGGGCTCACCGCCCTCGCCGAGCGCCCGCGAGATGGCTTCGTCTAGCTCAGCCGGCGCCAGGGACGCCTCGCGCACCGTCCGGGCATACCGCGTAATAGAGCGAACCAGATGGGTATGGTCCAGATCCTGCAGTCCACCCCGATTCTCCTGCGGGCGCGGGTTGGCGCCGGCGATGATCAGAATCGGCGCACGCGACACATGCGCGTTGGCGATCCCGGTCATCGCGTTGGTGACGCCCGGCCCGGCGGTCACAAGTGCCACGCCCAGTTGCCCCGTCAACTCGGCATGCGCCTGCGCCATATGCACAGCCGCCCGCTCGTCGCGCACGTCGACAATGCTGATCCCATGCGCATCAAGCCGCATCCAGATCGGCATTATGTGGCCGCCGCATAGCGCGAAGACGCGGGTTATGCCGTGTGCCTTGAGCTGCCGCGCGACGACGTCCGCGACGCTGTCAGGAGATGGTTTCATCTGCTCCGTTCCCTTCTGTTATCCGAGACATGCGACGAGGACCGAAACGGTCGTTATCGAGACGACGTGCGAGATCAGGATCGCGCTCACGACAGCAACTGGGTTTTGAGCGCGCGATGCAGGATTTTACCGAGGGCATTGCGCGGCATTTCATCGTCCTGCAGGAACGAATAGGCGCGCGGGCGCTTGAAGCCGGCCAATCGTTCCTTGCACCAATCAAGCAATTCGATCTCGGTAACCGCAGCGCCCTCATGCAGCACGACGGCGGCCTGCACGCGCTCGCCCCATTTTTCGTCGGGCAAACCGACCACGGCGACATCCTTGACCAAGGGATGCGCGCCGATCACCGCCTCGACTTCTGACGGATAGATGTTCTCCCCGCCCGAGATGATCATGTTGCTCTTGCGATCGACCAGGTGGATGTAGCCTTCTTCGTCTCGGCGAGCCATGTCACCGACCGAGCAATGCTCGCCGTTGAAAGCCGCTCGGGTTTTCTCGGGCAGCCTCCAGTATTCGTCGAATGTATAGGGCGTACAGGCATAGAGCTCGCCGGGCGAACCGTCAGGGACTTCGTTGCCGTTCTCGTCCAGCAGCCTGATCGGCGCCGATCCGACGCACTCGCGCCCGACCGAACCCAGCTTGGTATATTGCTCATGCGGGTGGAGCATCGTCGCCCATCCGATTTCCGTTGCGCCGTAGAGTTCGAACAGCCCGGAATTGCGGAACATCTCCATGACCTCGCGCTTGGTGTCCTGGCGGGCCGGCGCGGAGGAGATCATGAGTTTGGTGACCTTACTGAGGTCGTATCGTTCGCGCACCGCCGCCGGCAGGCCGAGCATCATGATGTAATGGGTGGGCACCAGGGAGGTGAACGTCACTCCTCCCTCGGCGAGCGTACGAACGCAGTGCTCCGGATCGAAGCTTTTGCGCGAATACACCGTTGTCACACCGCCGCAGTAGCAGAACGCACCAAAGAAATTGAGCGAATTAGCATGACACATCGGCATGACGAGCAGCGCCCCGTCAGTGCGATGAATGCCAAGTTCGATCTCGGTCACCATAGACAAGAGCGCTCCGCTTCGGTTGTTGCGAACGACGCCTTTCGGACTGCCGGTCGTTCCCGATGTGTACATCAACGTCCAGGGATCGGACGGACGAACGTTCTGGCCAGGCTCGCCGCCGCTTGCGTCCCCAAGCAGCGCTTCGTAATCGCGATACCCGGCGGGGCACGGCCGTTGACCAAAATGGATGTAATTGCTTTCCGGAATTGCTAGATCCGCCCGGATCTCCTCGACGACACCCGCCAGCTCGTCTTGCACGATCAGGGCCTTCGCGCCTGCGTTGTCCAGGATGAAGCGGACTTCAGGTCCGACCAGACGGAAGTTGATCGGCACGACGATCACCCCGGCTTTCGCTGCGGCCGCATAGATTTCCAGCCACTCGAGACTATTGTAAGCGAGCACCGCGAAGCGGTCACCTTTGACTAGTCCGATGCCGAGCAGCGCATTTGCCAAGCGGCACGACCGCTCGTTCCATTGTCCAAAGGTCAGCGATCGATCCAGATCACGCGCCCCCAGCCGATCCCGCGACAACCGGGCGTGAACTGACAGCATTTGCCCGAGGTCCAACAGCTCTTTCATGATCCTCTCCTTGCGGGACAGAGATGCCTCATGGCCATCTTGGAACTGCGTATTGTGCAACGTTCGCAGACGACGAAATGGACTGACCGCCGCCTTCCATTGCGGGCCGCCTGGTCATTTGTCCACGAGATGAGCAGGGATCGTCAGGATCAGCGCTGCCCCGACCGCCAGCAACCCGGCGAAGAAATACAGGCTTGCCGACGTGCTGTGCGTCAGGTCAGTCATCCAGCCGACCAAAAAGGTGCTAGCGAAGCCTGCGATGTTGCCAAGCGAGTTGATCAGCGCAATTCCGGCTGCCGCGGCCGCGCCGCCTAGGAACGCCGCGGGGAAGGTCCAAAATGACGACTGCGCCGTGGACGCACCGGCAGTCGCCATAACCAGCCCCGCCATCGCAAGCAGCGTGTTGTCAACGGCCCAGGCGGTCAGGAGCAGCCCGCAAGCGGTCACCACGGCCGGGATAAGTGTGTGCCAGCGACGCTCACGCACCCGGTCGGCATGGCTGTTGACAGCAACCATCGCGATGATCGCGGCGATATATGGCACCGCGGTCAGGAGCCCGATCTGAAGCGGGTCGGACACGCCGGTCTGCTTGATCAGGGTCGGCAGCCAGAAGCTGATGATGTATATTCCACTGGCGAGGCAGAAGTAGATCAGGCCAAGCAGCCAGACCCTCGGTGTCTTGAACGCGACGGAGAGATGCGACAGGTGTTCCTTCTCCTGGTCTTCGCGCGCGATGTTTTCGGTGATAATGCGCTTTTCATCGTCGTCCAGCCAACTCACCGAGGCGACGCGGTCGTCGAGGTAAAGCAGGGTCACGATGCCGAGGACCAGCGAGGGAATGGTTTCAAGCAAAAACAGCCACTGCCAACCGCTAAAGCCATGCGCGCCGCTGACCGCATTCAGGATCCAGCCGGACAGAGGGCCGCCGAAGATGCTGGCCATTGGAATCGCCGTCAGGAAGATGGCGGTGACGCGCCCGCGCCGCTTGGCCGGATACCAGTAGGTAAGATAGAGCAGGATGCCTGGGATGAACCCGGCCTCGGCCACACCGAGCAAAAAGCGCAGCAGGTAGAATGTCCAAGCGGAATGAACAAAGGCCATAGCGCCGGAAATCAATCCCCAAGTGATCATGATCCGCGCGATCCACAGCCGAGCGCCGACTTTGTGCATGATCACATTGCTCGGCACTTCAAACAGCACGTAGCCCAAAAAGAAGATGCCGGCGCCGAAGCCATATACAGTTTCGCTGAAGTTCAACTCATGCAGCATCTGCAACTTGGCAAAGCCGACATTGACCCGATCGAGATACGCGGCAAGATAACAAATGAACAGAAAAGGGACGATCCGCATCGTCACTTTCTTATAGGTCCGCTCCTCTATTTCCTGCTGAGGTGCAGAGCCAAGGCCCGCAACGCTCGCGCCAGACATGGACTTTCCCCCATTTTTTCGCCCGCCCGATCATGCCGGCGGCTTAGCGCCGCTCAGCATTCAAAAAGCCTAGCCCGGCATTAAAATCGCCGAAAATGAACTTATCTTTATCAATACTTTAGCCAAGATAATGGCTTTGCTCTGCCGCCAAGCCCGAGGTTTTCCGATTTTCACCACATGCTTTTCCCGCATATCGCCGGATGGGCCGGCTTGGACGTCATGTCAGCGTCCCGCCGCGTTTGCCGGCAGTGCAGCGAACCGTGCACGCGAAAGCCCGGGCGTTGCCGGAGTTTCCCGACCAGCAACAGCCGCCGGCCAGTCCTCAAAGAGCCGGGCGGCTACGGATCGCGTCGTCGATCTTACGCGGCAGGAACTTCCCGTCGGCGAGGCCGGCAAGCAACTTGCCGTCCTCGACCACAACCTTGCCGCGTTGGATGGTGATGCTCGGCCACGCCGCGGCATCCCAATCCTCCCACGGCGTGTAGTCAGTCTCGTGGAGGTTCTCTTTGCGGATCGGTCCGGCGCGCTTTGGATCGAGCAGCACGATGTCGGCGTCCGAACCCACGGCGAGCGCACCCTTGCGCGGATAAAGGCCCATGATCTTGGCCGCGTTGCTCGAGACAAGTGCAACGAATTCCTCCAGGCTGAAGCCGCGTTCGCGCACCATTTGAGTATACATCAATGGCACCCGCGGCTCGACCCCAGAGTTTCCACCAAAGGTGTCGTCGATGCGGCTGCCCTTCAGCTTTACTTCGAGCGGGCAGCAGCATTCGTCAGTGGCAACGCACTGGATCGCGCCGTGGCGCATCGCCTGCCAAAGCGCCGCCTGATCCTCTGGGAATTTCAACGATGGGTAGGTGTGATAAATCTGTCCACCCGGCCGCTTGTAGTCCTCGGAGTTGTAGAGCAGGTACTGGTGCAGTGTTTCACCATACACCGGGAAGCCGCGTGCCCGCGCCGCCGCCATCGCGTTGACACCGGTCTTGGCCGAGGTGTGGACCATATACATCGCCGCACCCTCAACGCTCTCGGCGAGGCGGATCACCCGGTTGAAGGCAAGATCTTCCGAGAGCGTGGTATGCGCCGCGGCGAGGTTCTCGAAGCCCATGCGGTCCTCACGCAGCAGCTTTTCATACATGTGCATAACGAGGTCGTTGTCCTCGGCATGGATGCAGGTCAGTCCGCCGGCTTTCGCGACCACCTTGATCACCTCCCAGATGTCGCCGTATGGCACCATATGGGCCATACGCTGTGGCGTGATGTCGGTCGTGAACATCTTGACCGACGCATAGCCCGCCTGGATCGCCTCCTGAATTTCGCCCAGCTTATTGAGGCTGATTCGGTCGAACAGCATTAGGTGCAACCCATAGTCGCAGTAGCAGGCGTCCTTCCAAACCCGATCGCGCAGTTCGATCGCAGCCTGCAGCGTCTGCTCCTCGGCGACCGGGACGAAATCGATCATTGTGGTGGTGCCGCCGAACAGCGCCGCTCTGCTGACCTGCTCAGGCGGCCCGGTGACCGTCGGCTCCGGCTGGTTCGGCATCTGCATTGGCATGCTGCAGTGAATGTGGGGATCGATCCCACCTGGGATGACGATCTGGCCGTTGGCGTCCACCACACGAGTTGCGCCGATCGCCGCAAGGCTTCCGGGTGCGCCGATCGCAACGATCTTGCCGCCCGCTACGCCGAGGTCGACGCTTTCGGTTCCACCCGGCAAAACATTGATGCCGCCGCTAACAACCAGATCGAACATTTCGATTTCTCCTTGCCTGTGGTTGGCTGCCTGCCCATGCTCGGCAGTGGCGCGTGTCGGAGCCTGCAAACCTTGTACCGGTGCGTGACGCTGCGAAGGACCAGAATAAACGCCAGACATTCGTCGAAAGTGCTCTTTAAGACCGCGAGACGATGCCTGAACTCTGGTCACTTGCCTTTCGGTGTGCTGTCCCAACAGGTTGATTAATTGCGCTCTCAAGAGAGGTGCTGGTCCTCGCTGATATGGGGCCCAAACAGCCCCGACCAACAGCGTTATGCCGTGATCTCCGGCTCCCCGGCGTGAAAGCGGCGCCTGATCTCCTCGGGCGCGATGTCGCGGACGATAAACACCAGCCGCTGGGTGTGATCTCCGTCAGGCCAGGCATTGAGCCAGCGCGGCGGGTAGAGCGTGTGCTGAACTGCATGCAGTTCAGCTGGCCGGCCTGGTTTGTCGGCGAATTCAACGAATCCCTTGACGCGCAGCAGATCCTCCCCGCGTTCACGCGCCAAACCGCCCAACGCCATGGCAAATTCCAACCGCGTCAATTGGCGATGCAGGACCACAGAATAAGCGTCAATCCCGCTGCTGTGCGATGCGGCAGCCCATCGTCGCTGCTTACGCCGCACAGTCGTCGCCGGGAACAGCGCCGCCGCCGGCGACGGCAGCGTAGGGCCGTCAGCGATCTCCGCCCACGGGTTGAGCGACTGCAACTGCTGCAACAGTTCCGCCGTAGCCGGCTGGATATCCGTCTTGCTGATCAACAGCAAGTCGGCGCATGCGGCCTGGGCCGTGGCCTCGGCGAAACGGGCGATGGTCGATTCGCCCAGCACTGCGTCCACCACCGTCACCACCTGGTCGCAGCGCAGCATCTGTTCGAGGTACGCCTCAGCGGCAAGGGTGTAAAGGATAGGTGCGGGCTCCGCGAGCCCACTGGTCTCTATTACCACCCGGCGAAATGGAGGCAGGGTGCCGTCGGCGCGGCTCCTCAACAGCCGGTGCAGGGCAAGCGCCAGATCCTGCTTGACGGCACAGCACATGCAGCCGCTTGGTAGTTGCACGACATCGCCAGGGCGGGTCGCCTCCACCATCAGGTGATCGAGGCCGACCTCGCCGAACTCGTTGATCAGGACCGCGGTATCCGAAGCCTCGGGATCAGCGAGCACGCGTCGCAAAAAGCTTGTCTTGCCGCTGCCAAGAAAGCCGGTGAGCAGCGCCACCGGTAGCGGCTGCGCCTTGGCGGGTGCCGGCTGATCCAGGGTCCCAGTCGCACTCATGGCATGCTCCTGGTCATGCTGCGGCACGGCTGCGCAATCCGCGGCCAGAGTCGATGGCCGAAGCACTCAAGGCTGACCAAGACGTTTCGAACATGAGCATATTTTCTTCCACGGAACGAACTGCCTCCCTTGCCACAGAGCTGTCCGATCAACCAGCATCATGCATGGCGACTTGGCTGCGTAAAGCCGGCGTTCGGTCTCTTGGGGCGAAACGGGGGCAGGCGACCATGAAGGGCTATCCAGGCGTGGGGCAGCTAATGGTCTCTCCCTTAGGAATTTCCGAACGATCGCCGAATCTCTTTCATTACCCGACGGCCCTGTTCCAGCGCCGGATATCCCATGAGGAGAAGAGTGGTCAGAAGCCTCGGTCAAGCAAGATATTGACAGCAACGCTCGCTTAGCTAGAAATATAGCTAAGGAGAGAGCTATGGAACATGTTGTCAACATGCACGAGGCCAAAAGCCAGCTATCTAAACTGGTTGCGCTTGCCCAGCGGGGCGAATCAGTCACGATCTCCATCCACGGCAGGCCGGCGGTAAAGCTCGTGCCGATAAAGCCACAGCCGGTTATCGGCCTTATGAAGGAGAAATGGCCACAGGTGCCATGGACTTCGTTCGCGGCGATAACAGAGGAAGAAGCGGCGGAATGGGGGCTGTGAAGCTTCTGCTTGACACCCATGCATTCTACTGGTGGTGCATCGACGATCCTGCCTTATCGCTGACGGCTCGCACTGCCATCGCGGATACCCGAAACGAAAAATACGTCAGCGCGATCACCGCCTGGGAGTTCATCATCAAGTTCCGATCCGGCAAGGAACCCGGCTTCAGCCACATCGCCGCGGATGTTTCTGGTGCGGTCGCGGCGCAGGGACTAACCGAATTGGCGATTACCATGCGCCACGCCGAAGTGGCCGCGAGTTTGCCCCTCCATCATAAAGACCCAATGGATCGGCTCCTGATCGCGCAAGCAATCATCGAGGACATGACGATCGTCACGATCGACGGAATTTTCACAAGCTACGCGACTAAAATAATATGGTAATGACGGCGGCAGCCGACTTCGGGACAAACGCTGGCGATATGCGCAACGACACCCTCACGCCACCAACGCTGGATAGTCCAGCGTCGCCATTACTTGCACGCGCCGCATATATCGATGCTCGTCCGGCATGTAATCGGCAATAGCGCCGCGCCCCAGCGGCGCGAAGCTTACTCGATAGTCCGGTTTAGCACCCACAGTACGCGCGAACCATTGCTTACTGCGAGAGAGAGGGTTCAGCAGTCTGCCACGCACATCAGCGGCGTTTGAGAAATTCACTGATTGATCGCAGGTCGGGACGAGAGGATGATCGAGCCGTCCTTGTCTTAACATCGCTGCTTCCTGACCGGCCTAGTCGTCGCCCCGCGTCCTGGCGCCCATGCTGCCCGGAAG
This sequence comes from uncultured Pseudomonadota bacterium, assembly GCA_963832865.1. Classification (GTDB taxonomy): domain Bacteria; phylum Pseudomonadota; class Alphaproteobacteria; order Acetobacterales; family Acetobacteraceae; genus Rhodopila. The sequence continues at coordinate 136,049 of CAWHWH010000057.1, read as the reverse complement.
GCAACGAGCGAGCGGACGTCGCAGCGCCAACGCGGCTGCCACCGGCGGGGCCACCATCGCTAGCACGAGCGCGGCAATCTCAGCGTTGCGTGGCTCGTAAACGGCGGCCTGTTCGCGAACCGCAATCATGCCCACCAGAATCGAAGGCAGCACTTGCGCGCGGTCGATCGTCAGCATGTTGGCAATCGGATACTCCCCCCAGGCGAGCGCGGCGACCACGAGCAGCGCCACTGCAAGGCCCGGCCGCGCGAGCGGGAGCGCGATGCGCCGAAACAAAATGAACTGTGATGCGCCGTCGATTGCCGCGGCGTCTTTAAGTTCGGCAGGAATCGCGGCAAAGCTGTCGCGCAGCAGCCAGACGGCGACTGGCAGGTTGAGCGCCAGGTCCGCCAACGTCAGGGCGGTACGCGTATCGAGCAGCCCGGCCTCTTGTGCCATCAGATACATCCCGCCCGCCAACACAGCGGGCGGTAGCAGGCGCGGGGCGAGCAACCAGAGCAGCAACCCGCGCTGCCGCCGCGCAGGCAAGCCGGCAAGCACATAGGCCGCCGGCGCGGCTAGCGCGACCGTTGCCAGTGCCGAAGCCGTGGTCACCACCAAGCTGCTCGCAAGCGGCCGCATAGCGTAGAGCCCGGCATCCTTGAAGAGCGACCGCCACCCATCGGCCGAGGGCCGGAAGTCAATGAACGGCAGAAAAAACGGACCAGAGGCGATATCGATCGGCTGTTGAAGTGACAGCGCTACCAGCCAAAGCGGCGGTACAAGGCAAACCGCTGCCCAAATCGTCAGGATGGCGAAGCTCGCAAAATAGCCCGCACGCCGCACAACCGCTGCGTCGCCGCAAACCAGTTTGCCGGCCCCCCAGCGCGACGGTATCACCTTAAACTTCCGACGACGGTGAGCCGTTTGCCCATCGTCCCGCTTTCGGGCTTTTGTACCTGCATCCACGGCCTCGCTAGCCTGCCACCGGATCCGGCATCTAACGACCGAAGGTTGGCACCACCGGGTTCTTAGCTGCAAGGACCAGCCCCGCACATCCACGCACTAGCGTGCGCGCGGGCGGGCCCGGCAACCCGCGACCCAAACGCCCGCTCGCGACCAATGCGGCGCGCGCTTGGCCTCGTTGCCTTTGTCGGCGCCCGTTGGCAGAATGAACAGCCAGGTCGGCTGTGACGGAGGCAACCGGTCAGAACGCCAGCCGGGATGGGGGACAAGCATGTATACCAAACACGCGCTCCGGGAGATCGGGATTGACGGCGATGAACTGTTGCCCGGCCAGCAAGTGGCGCTGGATCGCGATGGGTTCTTCGTTGTCGAGGGCGTCTACACGGCCGCCGAATGCCGCGAGATGGCGGCTGAATTCGACCGGTTGAGTGCTCTGGAAGGCGCAAGCGGCGGCTCGGAGGTGCATGTCGAGCCCGGGGCGCCAAGGGTTTCGAATATCTTCAACAAAAGCTCGGTATTCGACCGCTGCCTCGCCTGCAAGCCTCTTCTTGCGGCGGCGCATTACCTTTTGGGCGAGATCAAACTGCATGGCGCCAACTTGCGCGAGCCGCTCAAAGGCCAGGGCCATCAGGACCTGCACGTGGACGTGCCCAAGATGTTCGCGGACGATTGGTGGGTGGCCAATGCCATCATCCTGTTTGACGACATGACATTGCAGAACGGGCCGACCCGCGTCGTGCCCGGCTCTCACCGCTGGCCACCGATCAACGTGCCATACGTTAATCAGGGCGATTGGGAGCCCACCCCGCTTTCGTCCGAGGACCAGGCGCGGGTTCCGGCTGATCTAACGGCGCCCTACCCCACTGAGGTGCTGGTGACGGCCCCGGCCGGCGCCGTGGTCATCATCAACTCCTCAATGTGGCATGGGGGCACCCGCAACATCGGCGGCGCGCGCCGGCGGGTGCTGCATCTCACCTACACGCGGCGCGACTTGCCGCAACAACTGACACAGCGCGATTACTTGACCGAAGCACTCTATCAGCGGATGATTCCGCCGCAACGTTTCCTTCTTGATATCGAGCCGCTGCCGGACAACGCCACCGTGGCGCGCACGCCCAAACGCGTGGGTGCGAAGGATTGGTGGAATTAGGTTGGCTCGCAAAGAATAACGGGAAACCAGTGGAGGTCCGGATTCTCGATTGAGCGAAGAAACAAGACAATGCCAGTCCGCACCGCGCGCTGGCTGAACACAAGGGGAGGGACCAATGAGCCTAAAGAAATGCCTTCTGACGTCGCTGACGGTGGCCATCGGCCTTGGCACGGCCGTCCTCACCAGCGTCGGCAGTGCCGAGGCCGCGGGCCAGTTCGACGGGGTGACGGTCAATATCGCCACCTTCACCGGGCCGCCGATTGCGGAGCCGCTGCAACGTCGGGCACCGGATTTCCAGAAACTGACCGGCGCGAAGATCAACGTAGTGACAGTCCCGTTCTCCGATCTGTACGAGAAAATCCTCACCAACTTCGCGACCGGCACCAACAGCTACGACGCTATCGTGTTTGACCCGCAATGGGTCGTCGACTTCATCGAACCCGGTTATGTCGAGCAATTGGATGCGAGGATAGCCGCTGATAAAGCGTTGGACTGGGAAGGCATCATGCCTTTCTTCCGGGACTTCAGTTCCACCTACAAGGGCCATATCTACTCCATCCCGCTCGATGGCGACTTCCAGATGGTGTACTACCGCATCGATCTGCTGAAAAAATACGGACTGAAACCGCCAGTGACGTGGGATGACTATCTCGCTGTTGCCAAGGCGCTGAACGGCAAGGACTTCATGGGCGACGGCAAGACCGGCTACGGTTCCTGCATACCCAAGAAGCGCAGCGCTCAGAGCTATTGGATGATCACCTCCGTCGCCGCGCCGTTCATTCAGACCCAGGGCACATCCGAAGGCGTCTTCTTCGACCGCGATACATTCAAGCCGTTGATCAACAACGACGGCTTTAAGCGCGCGCTCGAGATTTACAAGGAGACGACGAAGTACGGCCCGCCGGACGAGATTAACCTCGAAATCGGCGACACGCGTGGCCTGGTCACCTCCGGGCGTTGCGCGCTGGCGCTCGATTGGGGCGATATCGGGCCGCTCGCAGTCGACAGGACGACGTCGAAAGTAATGGACCTGATCGGCGCGGTAATCACCCCGGGCACCAAGGAGGTTGTGGACCGAGCCACCGGCAAGTTGGTGCCGTGCGATGCCAAGCGGTGTCCGTACGCCATCGACGGCGTAAACCACGCGCCGTTTGCCGCTTACGGCGGCTGGACCGGCGGGGTGAACGCCGCCGCACCGGCTAAAGTCAAGGATGCCGCCTACGCCTTCATCTCCTACATGTCGCAATCGGCGCAATCCGACATCGACGTGACGATCGGCATCACCGGCTTCAACCCATACCGCAAGTCGCACTTCGAGAACCTCAAGCCGTGGCTCGATTCGGGCATGACAAAGGCGGCAGCCGACAACTACCTCGGTGCCATCAAGGCAAGCCTGGAGAGCCCGAACATGGTGCTCGACCTGCGCGTACCGCAGAACCAGCGCTATCAGCAGATCGTGCTCGACACCGCGATGCATCGCCTGCTCGCTGGAGAGTTGACCGTCGATCAGACCGCGGTGGAGGTCGAAAAAGGCTGGAACGAGATCACCGACGAACTCGGCAAGGCCGACCAACTCGCAGCGTATCGGAACTCGCTCGGCGTGAAGCGCTGAGCGTATCTTGGTGACGGAGGTCACAGCGGCGGCCCCGGCTGCAGCGCGATCAGGCCTTGCCGGGACCATTGACCTGAGGAGCTCCCGCGAACGCCGCTTCGCCACCTTTGCGGACCGCGCGGCCCCGGCAGTGTTTTTGCTGCCGGCCGTCGTGGCGATCCTGGCGCTCTCTATCTTTCCGCTGATCGTTTCGGCGTATCTGTCGCTCACCCGGTTCAAGTTGGTGAAGGGCGGCTTCACGCTCCAGTGGATCGGCCTGTTCAACTACGAAAAGTTGCTGTTCGGTTCCCAGCAATTCCATCTGCTAGGCAATCTCAGCGACCCGACCCCTTTTGGATGGGTATTCGTCGCACTCGTTGCCGCCGGCAGTCTGCTTTTACTCCGGCGCTCCGCCCGAGCGGGCATGGGCATACCCGGGCTGATCTACCGTGGCGTCGTCGTTACGGTTGTCGTCGGACTCGCCCTGCTCGCCGCCGCGCTCGCTTCCGAAGGCGGTGAACTCGGCACGTTCGAAGTCACATTGGTCTATGTCTTCGGCGGCGTCACCGTACAGTTCGCTATCGGCCTCGCGCTCGCGTTCCTGTGCGCCCAGAGAGTGGCGGGGCGGCGATTCTTCCGCGTCGTGTTCTTCATGCCGATGATGATAACGCCGGTCGGCGTGGCCTATACGTTCCGCATGCTGACGGACACCGCGAAGGGACCGTTCACGCCACTCTGGGGATTGTTCGGACTGACCAATTATGCCTGGTCGGTGCATCCCTGGGGTGCGCGCATCGCCGTGATGATTGGTGATGCATGGCAGTGGATCCCGTTCATGTTCATCGTCCTGCTGGCCGCAATCGAGAACCAGCCGCGCGAGCAGGTGGAAGCCGCGATGGTGGATGGTGCCAGTCGCTGGCAGGTGTTTCGCCACATCACAGTGCCGACCATCCTGCCGGTCAGCATCACGCTCATCCTTATCCGCGTCATCGAGGCCTTCAAGATTATCGATCTGCCCAACGTCATGACCAACGGCGGCCCCGGCATCAGCCAGCGAGAGTATGACGCTGCATTCGTTCATCGCGTGGCGTACGCTCGATCTTGGAGGCTCGGCGGCCGTTGCCTACCTGTTGCTGATCGTGGTGACGTTCTTCTGCATCACCTTCATCACTTTCACCCGCGAAGTCCCTCGATGAGCAGGACCACGCGGCCGGCGACGTCGCCGCGTCGCCGCCAGGTCAAGCACTGGGCCCCCGACGATCCGACGCCGATCGGCCGGATGGTCTCCTATACGGTGCTCGGAATCTGGGCGTTCGTGGTTCTATTCCCGCTCTATTGGGTGCTGGTCACGTCGTTCAAGCTGCCGATCGATGTTAACAACGGGCCATTCTACATCCCGTTTGTCGATTTCGAGCCGAACCTGCACGCGTGGCGTTACCTGTTCGTCGACGTGCTGCACGACACGCTGCGACCGTATATGAACACCGTGATTGTTGCGCTGACCAGTTCCGTCATCGCCCTGATTGTGGGCGCGACGGCGGCCTACGGCCTTGTGCGCATCTCCTACCGCCCCCGCCTCGGGTCGGTCGGCTTGTTCGTGGCATGCGTCGTGGTGGCGATCGTTGCTGTCGTGGCGCTCGGCGTGCCATGGCTCGTTGCCGTGGCGGTCGCGCTGGGGTTGTTCGCGCTGCTGCTTCTGACGGTCGCCAGGCGCTTTCGCAAGCGCCTGAAGAACGACGACATCGCATTTTGGATGGTCTCACAGCGCATCCTCCCGCCGGTCACGGTGGTGATCCCGATCTATGTAGTGTTCCAGCATCTGGGGCTGCTCGACACACGCACGGCGCTGGTCATCACCTATGTCATTGCCAATGTGCCCATCGTCATCTGGTTGATGCGCGACTTCTTCCTGAGTGTGCCACACGAACTGGAAGAGAGTGCGATGATCGACGGCGCGACGCGCTACCGGATCTTCTGGTCGATCGTGCTGCCGCTTTCAGTGCCCGGTCTGGCAGCGACGGGGATCCTCGTGCTCATAATGGCCTGGAACGAGTATTTGTTCGCGCTGTTCCTGACCTCGGCCAATTCCCAGACACTGCCGCTGTTGGTGGCCGCGCAAAATGCCACGCGGGGGCCGCAGTGGTGGACGATGTCGGTGCTGATACTGGTGATGATCATCCCAGTTACGGCGCTGGCGATGCTGCTGGAGCGCTTCATTATGCGTGGACTGCTAATTGGCGCGGTCAAGGGCTGATGGGACAGAGGAGAGGATGATGGCTACCGAGGCCGCCGGCGCTTACCCAGTCATGTTCAGCCCCCTGGCGATCCGCGGTGTGCTCCTGCGCAACCGCACGGTTTTCCAGCCACATTTCACGGCTCTCGGCCATCCGGACGGTACGCCTTCAGACGCTCATGTCGCTTACCACGAGGAACGAGCGCGCGGCGGCGTCGGGCTGATCGTCATCGAGAGTCAGGCGGTGCATCCCACTGGCAAGATGTCGCGCAAGTTCATCAACGCCTGGGACCCGGCCGTCATCCCGGCGTTGCGCGCCATCACGGAGGCAGTGCATTCGCACGGCGCAAAGATCTTCAGTCAACTTACCCACGGCGGTCACACCTCGCTGGAGCAGCCGCCACACATCATGTGGGCGCCGACCCAGATGCCGGAACCGTCCAGCCATTTCAACACCAAGGCGATGGATGCCGCTGACATCCGCACGGTGATCGATGGTTTCGCCGTCAGCGCACGAAACGCACGCGAGGCCGGCTTCGACGGTATCGAAATCAAGATAGCGCATGACGGGCTGCTGCGTTCGTTCGCCTCGCCGTACTTCAACCGGCGCACCGACGGCTACGGAGGCACGTTCGAGAACCGCATGCGTCTGTCATTCGAGGTGATGACCGCGATTAAACAGGCGACCGCGCCGGATTTTCCTCTCGGCGTGCGCCTCTGCCTCGATGAGTTCACGCCATTTGGTTATGACCTCGAATATGGCTTGCGGATGGCCGCCGCGCTCGAGGCCAGCGGGTTGTGCGACTACTTCAACTCCGACGCAGGCTCGTTCTCGAGCTATTGGATGGAGATCCCGCCCGCCGCAGTCGCTCGCGCCGACTTCGAACGTCTGTGCGTAGCGCTCAAGCGAGCTGTCAAGCTGCCTGTCGTTGCTTTCGGCCGTGTCGGCCCGCCGCAACGCGCCGAGCAACGGTTGCGCGACGGGGAGGCGGACCTGATCGGCTGGGCGCGTCAACTCATTACGGATCCCGAAACGCCGAACAAGCTGCGCGCCGGGCGGGGCGACCTCGTGCGCTACTGCATCTCCTGCAACGATGCCTGCCTTCATCAAGTGAATCAAGAAAAGCCGATCCGCTGCATTCAGAACCCGGGTGCCGGGCGCGAGCGCGAGGTCAACGAGCGCACCATCACACGCTCGGCAACGTCGCACCACGTTGTCGTCGTCGGCGCCGGCCCGGCCGGGCTAAAGGTTGCCGAGATCGCCGCGCGTCGCGGTCATCGGGTGACTGTATTCGAGCGCGAGCGCACCGTCGGCGGACAGATTCGTCACGCCGAGAGACAACCTGAACATGAAACGATTGGCGAGGTCATCTCCTATCTGCAGGCAGCAGTTGCCGAACTCGGCGTCATGCTGCGCCTCGGGGTGAGCGCCACACCGGATCTACTGCGCGGCCTCGGCGCGCAAGCCATAGTGGTGGCAACAGGGTCAGAGCCAAATCTGCCGGGCCGTGGCGACGACGCGGGTCGGCTATCGCGTGAGCGCGGGTTGCAGGTACTGCCGGAACTGCCGGGGCTCGACCTGCCGTTCGTTGTCTCTTCCGACCAAGTCATGTCGGATGCCGTCGACATCCGCGGGCATGTTGTGGTGATCGACAACAACGGCCACTGGGAAGCTGCCGGCACCGCGGAATATCTGGCCGACCGCGGCTGCCGGGTGGAGATCATCGCAGCCCACCCGACAGTCGGCGAGAACATGGAGAACGGCACCCGTACGCTGTTTCACCGACGCGCCGCCATCAAACGAATTCGCCTGCGTACCAATACGCTGGTGCAGGATATCGCGCCGCGGCGCGTACAACTGGCGCAGGTGTTCAGCGCCGCGGACGCAGTCGGCTGGGGCCAATACTTGCTGCTCCCTGGCGACGAGGAATGGGTCGAGGATGTGGACTGGGTCGTGGCCGTGATTGGACGGCGTTCACGCGAAGACCTGTTCCTGTCGCTGAAGGCGGGTGACGGTTTCGACAATGTACGCATCGAACGCGTCGGGGACTGTGTGGCGCCGCGACTGATCCAGAGCAACATCGCCGAGGCATTCGACGTTGCGTTGACGCTGTGAGCTGTGTGCTACGCAAGATGGCCACGCAACCGAGTTAGGTTTCATAAGATCCGGTCACCTGAGAGCCGCACGGTCCGTCTGCGCTATACTGGAGCCCGGTCCAGAATGCCCCTCAGAGATTATAGGCGCCCCAGCTATTCGTGCAGCTCGGCCGACCAGATGCGGTCGAAAGGTAAATCGGCCTCGAGCTGCACACGTCTCACAGTTTCAGCATCAGGCGCCTCGTACTCACAGATCATGCGGCGCCGATCTCGCGACATCACACTCCGCTTCCAGGTTATAGAGCGGATTTCCTTGCACTGTGCTTCTCGTTTGGCACCTGCATCCAAATCAGTGTCGGCTGGCGGATGCTCGAATGTGCGCTCGACGATGACCAGACCCATGTTGCTCTCCTCGACTACGAACGTATGCGGATTAAACCGCCCCTCCAGCTAGACTTTGGGCGTGCGCTCCAACGCCAACCCGATGTCGCGGGTGGCCCGTTCGAGGTGGTCTCTTGCCCGCTCACTGAGAGCGGTCCGATCCCACTCCGAATCCAGCCCCTGAACGCGGGCTATCGCCGCCGATCGATCGCCGTCGGCATAGTCGGCGCGAGCAAGCATCGAGCCGGCGACGACGATTTCCGTGCTGCGAGACATCGCTTTCGCCGCAATCAGCGCCTCTGTCGCCGCAATCCGAGCTCGGCTGTATTCGCCTCGCGTCAGAGCATCATAGGCGACGAAATTGAGCGCATAAGCGAGGTGCGCCTTGTCATCGAACTCACGCAATGACGTCAAAGCCTCGTCAAGCGCGGAGGTTAGATCGTTCCTGCCGGCGATCGACTGGGCCAGCAGGCGAAACACTGCTGAGACCGGCGTCAGGGCGTGGTCAAGGCGCCCGGCAATTTCGTCAATCTCATCACAATACTGCTCCACGGTTGACGAATTCCGGCGGTCGAGATCAATCATCGCCAGCCAAATCAGGCATTCGACCTCTCGCCACCGTTCCTCGCGCTCCCGGGCCAGTTCCACGGCCCGAGTTCATCAGTGTGTGCGCGCGATCGAGATCTCCCTTCCAACGAACGGCATGGGAAAGGGCCCACTGAAGCTCGACGGAGTCTATCTGCAAAGTCCTAGCCATGGTCTCGGCTTCGTCGACCAATGCAAGCGCGCGGGGGATATGCTGCTCCACCTCCAGCAAACACCGGCCGGTATTGGCTATCTGGTGGCAGCGGGTAATCTCATCGGCTTTACGACTAGCCTCCTCCGCCCGGAGCGCACTCTGGCTTGCGCCGCTGGTATCATTCAACCACTGCTGAAGCCACGATTGCGCATGAAGGGCGGAAACAGCCTCGTTGTGCAGGCCCAGCGCCGTCGCGGTATCGGCGGCTTCTTGCAGACGGCTTAACAACACCGGAACTTCGTCGCCGTGCTTGTAGGCAGCATGAACCTTGACCACCATTAATTTGACGAGGAACCGGGCCTTTTGCTCTCCGTCCGGCAGCCCGTCGAGATGCTTCAGCCCGCGTTCGGCCAGCCTGTACGCTTCCTCATGCGCAAAGATTTGCAGTGAACGCTCGCCCGCCGCGATACACGCATGCGCCGCCAATTCATGGTCACCAGCCAAGGTCGCATGATGCAGCAGCAGGTGCGACCAGTGCTCAGCCTCGTCCGGAAGCCGCTCCATGATTGCCTTGGCGACGCGTGCATGCAGATCCTGGCGGCGGCTGCGCAGCAGGGTTTCATACGCGGCCTGCTGCACAAGAACGTGCTTGAACGTGTAGCGCGCATTCGGAGGCGTCCCGGTCCGGAACACCAATTCAGAATGGACGAGCTCGGTCAGCGCGCTCTCCAGGGCTGCGGCGGGCTGTCCGGCGACATCGCTGAGCATTTCATGACTGAACTCACGACCGAGAACAGCGCCGATCTGCGCCAACTCACGCCCGCCGTGAAGCCGATCGAGACGCGCCATCAGCGAGGCTTGCAGCGTGTCCGGAACCGTCAGAGCGGAGCTCGCGGCATCGAGTGCGGGGGCCTCCAGCACCGCCTTTGTCAACTCCTCGATAAACAACGGGACGCCGTCGGCCCGGGTAACAATCTGGTCCAGCAGCGATAAGGACAGCGGGCCAGCGAGGGTAACCTGCGTGGCGAGCCGCCCCGCATCCTGGCGCCCGAGCCGGTTCAAGGCCATCAAGCTCACGCCGGCACGTCCGAACCAGGATGCGGTAAAGTCCGGACGGAAGGAGGCGACCAGAAGCACCGGGAGCTCCGGCACATGTTCGATCAGGCTGTCGAGCAACTCGATCGAGGTCGGGTCCGACCAATGCGCGTCCTCGAACACCATCAGCACCGGCGCCTGGCACGATAGACCAGCCAGGCGACGGGTTACCGCGGCGAATGTTCGCTCCTTCCACCGCTGCGGACTTTCCTCCGGGGCCGGATGGCGCTCGTCCAACGGTATCGACAGCAACCGCGCGAGGAGCGCCACGTCGTCGTGCGCGGGGGCGGTGGTAGCCAGCATTGCCTGTAACTTCGCCAGGCGTCCCGCGGCGCTGTCGCCCCGGTCGAAGCCGGCTTCTTGTTCCAACCGTGCAGCGATCGGATAGAGCGGACTGTCCTGGTGGTGCGGTGAGCAGAAGTAACGCAAGCTGGTGTGCGGCTCGGTCGCCAACTGCTCCTCCAGCGCGGCGAGCAAGCGTGATTTCCCGATCCCCGGCTCGCCTGAGATCAGCACAACCCTTCCCTCGCCGGCTTTTGCCTGCCGCCACCGGCGGATGAGCAAATCCAGCTCCTCATCACGGCCGACCAACGGCATTGGCGCGCCGGCGTAAACCGTTTCGGAGCGGCTGGCTGCGCCGGTTTCCCTTGTCGCACGCCACGCCCGGACCGGCTTGTCGAACCCTTTCAGCGCGATGAGCCCCAGATTTTCCAATTCGAACATCTGGCCGAGCTGCAGCCGGGTGGACTCGCTCACCACGACCGTATTGGGTTCGGCTAGCGCCTGCAGCCGTGCCGCGAGGTTCGGCGTCTCTCCCACAGCGGTGACAGTCTGGGCTGCGCCAACGCCGACCAAATCGCCGGTGACGACCAGTCCGGTCGCGATCCCTACACGCACCGAGAGCTTAAGGCGACCCACCGCTGCAGGGATCGCCAGACCGGCGCGTACGGCGCTCTCGGCGTGCGCCTCGTCCGCGTTCGGCCAGCCAAAGTAGGCCAGCACCCCGTCGCCGACGAAGCGGGCAACATAGCCTCGCTTGCCAGCAACCGTGCTCGCAACGGCTGCCTGGTATGTGCTCAGCATTTCACGAAGTTCTTCCGGATCAAGCCGAGCCGAAAGCGGGGTCGAGCCCACGATGTCGCAGAACAGGACCGTGATATGCCGCCGCTCCGCCGCCGGTGCTGACCGATGGCTTTCGCCGTCATGGCCAACCGCCTCATTCACAATCACGTCCTGTTGGAGCGCACCGATCGCAGCCAATAAGCGGCGACGATGACCCACCGTGGCCACGCCGAGCTCCTTCAGATCTTCCGCTGTCAGCTGATGCAGCAAATCGGCGCCGACATCATTCTCGCGGAATGCCGGCTCATATCGTTCAAGGCCAAGCGATCGTAGCCAGTCCGCTACGTTCATTGCCTCCCCTTGGGCCATGCCGGCCGTTACAACTTTATCAGCACGGACCTGTGCAGGTTCGCGACGCTTCCAGGTTTGCCACGAACCAGATTTGGGACGATTGGAAGACGCGATCGTCTATTCTGGGCTCTTATAGCCGAACGCTTGACATGCCGGAATCAAAATTTGGAAGCAGTGAACGCCCTGTGCAATCGGCGAACTGGCGTGAGACGGGCGGCCAGAAGTTGTCCCGAAGCCGGCAGCCGCCTTGCCACTGAAGTCAGCGGGTTGTCAGATTCTGTATGCGTTGGGCCGCAATGGAGCCCGCTCCGGCGCCTATGTTTACGCCGCGTGTGAAGTCGATGGTGGCCAGAGCCCCGCGCTGCCCTTGGACATTGATCGACTGGCCGGCTTGCGAGCCGGATCCCAGTGCGAGATTGGCGCCGACCGCTACCTGGGTGTTAACCAGGGGCCGGCATCCGCCATTGCCTGTCGGGCCGGCCAAGGTTCCGAGCCGCTGCGTTGCCGACGAACCAGTTGCAAAGGCTTTGTTGACCCCGACCGTGACGCCGGTGCTGGACAGTGGGCAGCCACGATTGGCATCGATCAAATCGAGTGTTGCGAGTGGATTGTTGCGCAGACGCAACCCGCCGCTGTCTTGTGCCGCCGCCGGCAGAGCCGCTGTGATCGAGAGCATGGCCAGTGCCAAACAGGTTACGCGGTTCATGGTTTCCTCCAGCGGGTTGAAAGGTGAGCCGGCCCCCACTTTCAGGGGGCCGGAGGTTGTCTGACGTTACTGATTGGCGGTGAACACCTGCTGCGAAGCCGAGGAGCCGAACCCGAGCGCCGCGTTCTTGTTGGCGCCGCCGCTGACGACATTCAGGCCATGACGTCCCGCGGTGCCGCCGACGGTGGCGACCTGCTGATCAGCCGAGGAGAACTTGCCGGCCGCCAGGTTGGAGTTGAAGCCGCCGTTGGTGACCGACCGGCCACTTCCGAAAGCCGTTCCGCCCAAGGTCAGGGTGGATTGCGTCGCGGTGCTGCCGAAGCCACGGGCGAAGTTGTTGTTGTTGCCGCCGTTGGTGATCACTCGGCCGCGGCCGAGTGCCGTGCCGCCGACCGTGGTGGTGTCTTGGCCGGCAAAGCTGAGCGGGCCGGTGGCGAAGTTGCGGTTGTTGCCGCCGTTGGTGATGGCCACGCCATGACGGCCAGCGATGCCGCCGAGGGTTGTGGCGGACTGATCGGCCTCGCTGAGCGGGCCCTTCGCGACGTTCAGGTTGCCGCCGCCGTGGGTGATCGAGATCCCACCGGTCGTCTGGGCGCTGGCGGGGGAGATGGACGTTGCGGCAATCGCGGCGAAGGCGACGAAGCCGGCGAGAAGCATGGAACGCATGTGATGTCCTCCTGATGGTCCGAACCCCTATGGCTCGGCTTGTTCGACGAGGAGGACCTTACGGAAGCGGCTCGGACCCGACTGTGAACGCGTCAACACTTTCAAAATTTTCTTGTGGCTGGTTTGGAATAGCGGTCGTGGCTGTCTCGCTCGTGGTGGCCAGGTGGTGTGGTCACGGTAGACCTGCAGTCTACCGAAATCATGCGTGCACGTGGGCATCGCCAGCATGGGCTGCGCTCGACCAAGCGAATCTCGTCCTTCATCTGGCGGTGTCTCCCGTCTATGACCAAACCTGACGCATGCAGGGAGTGCCAAGGTGAGCGAATCGATGGAACGGGCGCAAGAAGCGATCGAAGGGCATACCTCACATTCGGACCCTTGGGCGCGGAGGGTCGCGGTGCTGGTGTCGTTGCTCGCAGCGGCGCTGGCGATCGCGGGAATCGGCGCCAAATCGTCAGAAAATGCCTATCTCACGCATCACATCGCGTTGTCGAACGATTGGGCCTTCTATCAGGCCAAGAACGTCCGCGCGGTGGTCCGGACTTCGGAGGCCGACCTGCTGGCCAGCCTGCCCAACGCCGACGACCCCGCGATCCAGGCTCGGATCAAGGAGGCCAAGGAGTACAGTGAACGCATGCATGACGACCCTAAGGGCGGCGATGGCATGAAACAATTGGCGGCCTCCGCGAAGGAAGAGGAAGCTGCTCGGGACGAGGCATGGCATCGCTACCACAGCTATGAATACGCGGTCGGGGCGCTGGAGATTGGCATCGTGCTTGCGTCAGTATCGGTGATCACGCGAATCCGCGGCCTGACCTACGCCGCGGCAGCGGTTGGGGCAGTTGCGGCCGCAGCGTCACTCGGGATCGCTACGAATCTGTTCTGATTCGCTTGACTCGAGGAGCGCAAAGATCGTTCTAGGGTCACGTTCCCGTAAAGGTGATCCTGGCATGCGGAAGGCGTTTGCGCCGCTGGACGACGTGCTGTTCGAGCGACTGTTTCAGCCGGCGTCCGATCTGATATCGTATCGTATCGGCCTCAGCCGCACCGCCGCCGCTTGTTTCTGTATCGATATTGCATGCCTGGCCTGGATCGTTTCGCGCGGACCGGCGTTGTCGGGCGCCGTCGCGGCATGGAACGGCGCCGCAGCCTTCGGGCTGGCGTTACTGCTGCTGGGTCTCGTTGCCTTGGTGAGCCTGCGGATGCTGTTTCGGCGCACCGGAGATAGGCTGGCGAATCCGCTACGTTTGGCAATGCAGCCGCATCGGGCGATCGCGCTGCTGATGCTTGTCTCCACTCTGGTGCGACTGCATGCGACTTCCTTGGCGGATGCGGCGGATCTGGCGATGCTGATGTGCGCCGCCTCAGCGCTTTATCTGGGTGCGTGCGCGGGACGGCCGCCGATCCGTCGTGGCTGGTGGCGCGGGGCCCAGGCGCTCGGCCGGTTCGGGGAGCTCAAACGGAGCACCGGACAGCGCACGACAACACTGGGATTGCATCAGATTTTGGCATTGATTTTGGCGCTACCGGTATCGTCCGCGACGGCTGACCGGTTCGCCATGGCGCGGAATTCGGCCTCCAGTGTTTCGGTTCCTGGATCGATCAGCCATATCGCCGGCTGATCGACTGCAGCGGCCAGAAGCTGTTTGTAGAGATCGCGCGGAATTTCCGCGGCGCCGAATTGCGCCAGATGCCCGGTGACAAACTGGGTGTCCAGCAGGGTGAAGTCACCCAAGCGCAATCGCGCGACTAAATGCACCAAGGCGACCTTTGAGGCATCTCGGGCGAAGCTGAACATGCTCTCGCCGAAAAAGGCGCCGCCGAGGGCGACACCGTACAGGCCACCGACCAGTGTATCGCCCTGCCAGGTTTCCACCGAGTGGGCATGGCCCATGCGGAACAGGTCGGTGAACAGACGCTCGATTTGCGGGTTGATCCAGGTATCGGCACGATCGGGCACCGGGGTGGCGCAGCCGGCGATGGTGCCGGCGAAGTTGCGATCGACGGTGACCGTGTAGGCGCCGGACAGGACGGTACGCAGCAGACGGCGGGAGAGGTGGAATTCGTCAAGCGGGAGGATGCCGCGCTTGACCGGGTCCAGCCAGAACAGTCTGTCGCCGGCGCGTCCCTCCGCCATTGGGAACAGCCCGTGGCGATAGGCGCGCAGCACAAGGTCGGTCGTGACTTCCACCGAGCGTCGGGACATGGTCGTATTGTGCGGCTTGGCCAAGCGGATTGGAAGGACGAAGCGATGCTAACGATCAAGCACCTCGACCATGTCGTGCTGCGGGTGACCGACCTGCGGGCGATGATGGCGTTCTATACCGACGTGTTGGGCTGCCCGGTGGAGAAGGTGCAGGAGGATCTTGGGCTGTACCAGCTTCGGGCCGGAAGCGCGCTGATTGATCTGGTGCCGGTGGACGAGCCGCTGGGCCAGAAAGGCGGCGCGGCGCCGGGTAAGGAGGGGCGCAACCTGGATCATTTCTGCCTGCGGGTGGATCCGTTCGACGCCGAGGCGATCGACGCCCATTTGCGCGCCCATGGTGCCGAGCCTGCGCCGGTGGCGTCGCGGTATGGCGCCGAGGGTCAGGGGCCTTCGATCTATGTGTCGGACCCGGAAGGCAACGTTGTGGAGTTGAAGGGTCCGCCTGGACCGGTTCCATAGTATTTGGTGCGCAGAGCGGTCGATTGAGATGGGTTGATCTCGCGGCCTGACGTCCTGGGGGGTGACGAGTTCCGGACGCTGGGTCAGACGGCCTGACCTATCGCTGGATGGTTCGACAGGGCGCTGGCCGCCGCGACGTTCGCTTGCGCGGCGATCCGGGCTTCGGCTCGCTTTCGGCTGGCGGCGAGGCGGTTGTCCCGCTGGCGCTGCTCATAGGCCTGGGTCCAGGTCAGGCCCTCGGTCTTGGCGGCCGCGGCAATCTTGCGGGTGGTGTCGATCAGGTCGAGGGCTTTTTCGATTTTTGGCTCGGGCTGGGTAGGTTCAGGCTGGGTTTCGGCGGGGATGCCCGCGCGGCGGGCAGTTTGCAGTTTGTCCAGGCGGCGCTGGGCTTTGTGGGATTCGCGGCTGAGGCTGACGGCGCCGCCGCGGAGGCGGAGGGTTCTGGTCAGCGGCATGCCGGGGGTAGCGGCCTGGCCGAGCGCTTCGAGGGCCTGGAAGCTGAAGCCGACGATGTTGGCGGCGAGATGGAGTTCGTCCTGGGTCTGGGGATCGTAGGCCGTGAGCATCTGGGATGCGGCTTCGCGGGCGGCGTTCATGTCGCCGGCGGCGCCGGTGAGGAACAGCGGGGCGAGGCGGGCGAGGACGGTTTCCAGGATGGCGGCTGGGATCGTCTTGGCGAGGGACATGGTGGGTGGTGGCCTTGGGCTGTTGTTCGGTGTTTGTTCGCGGTGCACCTTAGGCGGGAATTCGTTAGAATGCAAGAATAAATTCTCTGGGTCGCCGTGGTGCTGGCGGAACAGTAAGATCTGGCGCGCGGACGCGTGGGGCGGTTCGGTAGGGACCTCGGCGACCTTAGCCGCATAACGTGTCTATGGTAAGTCAGCCTGGATAAGGGGTCATATGATAACTCGCTGGCGTAAGAACTGCGTGCAGAGCGGGTTCGCAAAACGACTTCAAGATTTAAATCTTGAAATGAGCGCACAGATTTTCTTGCGGCG
Organism: uncultured Pseudomonadota bacterium; assembly: GCA_963832865.1. GTDB lineage: Bacteria > Pseudomonadota > Alphaproteobacteria > Acetobacterales > Acetobacteraceae > Rhodopila. Next base: position 119,370 of record CAWHWH010000057.1, on the reverse strand, counting down.
GATTTCGCCGAAAAACATATTGTCGAGACCCCGAACGATAACAAAAACCCCGCCCAAGAATGTTGTTACCTGAACAACAAAGCTTATGTCCAAAATATTCATTGCCTGAGCATTGGGGCTGACAGTGGAAAACGCGGGGTTAAATTCCTTACTAAAAGGGCCGCCCGCTTGGCTTGAAAGATACAGCATGAAGAACCCCACGCACACCTCTATGAGGCCATAAATTCCGCGGGACGAATGAACGACACGCAAACAGCGCAATGGCGGCGGCGATGCCGACTTCATAGATACTGGGTTGTGCTGTAAGGAGCGACATTCAGCCTTCTCCAGCCAGATTTACGGCCGTGCGGCTCCCTTTAGGAAAGGCCCTGCCATCCGACTAGCTAGAGCGAGCTTCCGCCTCTCATCTCAGGCTGGACAGGCGGCGCGTCGCGACAGCGGCCCTTCAAAATCGTATAAAAGAGCACCAGACTGCGGCCGATGGTGCTGACGCGGGCGTAGCCGTAATTCAAGGCGGAAAATGCAACCTATCTCGGTGGTATGTTATGCAAATCGTAAGTCATTGAAAGTATTGGATCAAGGAAAACTTGCAAAAGTCTTGACTTTTGTGGCGATCGTAGCCGAGCCAAACCCATGGGCAACATATGGGGCGGCGGCCCAAACTAACCCAGCAGCAACAGACCGAGGCCAGGAAGCGCCGGGCCGAAGGCGCGACGCTCAAGGTATTAGCGCGAAGCTATAACGTAGCCGCGGCGACGATTTTCGAGGCTGAGAGGGTGGATGCAAGAGACAAACACGGAGGGCCTTCGTGCAGCCCGCCGCGCTCGCTGCTGCTTTCCGTGATCCCAATGTCAGGGGAGTTTGTAACTACCCTGGATTTCGCAGGCCCCGATTACTGCGTCAGCGGCGGGAGTTTGTAGCTCCCCTCGACATTACCGTAAGCAACATAGGTGCCCTCAGCCGCAGGGCGGAAATCACCTATATGCACCGAATAAGTAAATTCGCCAGTAATGCCGGCAAACTTCCCAGTGCCGGACGTATACTTCCCTGATCCGTTCCATATTTTCCGTTCGGGCGGTCCTTTCTCGTCGGCAACCCTCGCCAACTACTTGGTCGCCCACTGGATCAGTCCCGACGCAGTAGCCACGGCCCAGACCCGTGCTGTTGATGAAGTCGCCTGTCCCAAAACAGTGCCATGTTAGGTGATCCACTATACCCTCGCCTACCGACAGGCCGTTCTCGTCCCAGCTCATCAGAAGCCGGTCCTTACCAATCGAATAGGGTTTGAACGTGCCCTGGGCAGAATACGTGATCTTGATCGTCCCTCCCTCGGCAGATCGGCAGCCATTGCTGCGATCCCGAATGACATGGTGGCGCTCAGCGTGACGGCGGACAGCAAGCACGCGCGTAGTCGCATGGAACCTTCCCTACGTTTATCATGGGTGTTTCGAGCGGCAGTCGCTGGGGCAAAGGATCGATGCCTTCGCCCAAAAAGCTCTCGGCAGATCAGCTAGTCTGGCGCATAGCAGCGATGGCGTCAATGGAAAATCGGGCGCGCACCGAAAATCGTAGACTTGACTCGGGCACCTTCCGTGCTGCGAAATTCTTGATTACCGGAGCACCCAAAGATTCTTTCGTTGGCGACAGGTGTTAGAGGGACATAAGGTGATGGCGACAGGTGTTAGAGGAACATAAGGTGAAATCGCTACGGATGCAAGATCATTTCTTCCGAAGTCCGATTGGTTGCGGCAGCCTGCACAGCGCTCCACATCGAATCGAGGTCGGGCGTGGCGACATGCGCTTGGCCGAGCAGGGTCCGCAGTTCGTTGACTAGCTCAAGCATCTCGCCAGGGGCGGCGCGGGCGTGCCGCGCGAAGATAAGCTCGGCATCCGGTCGTGCGAAGTAGCGTTTCCAATAGGCGACAGGGAAAATGAGGGGCAGCCAGAGAAACAGGACAGCCAACTTGCGCGGCTGGATTGGCACGCCCAAGGCGCGCAGAGCGCGAAAGCCCTGGCGCACCGCGCGCACCAGGCGGTGGACCCCATCCGGCCGGGTTGTGAGAGCGGCACAGGTGCCGCCTGCGTCGTAGATCGCGCCGGCGATCGCGGTGACGAACACGGCGTGCGTCTTCAGCCATGCGTCCATATTGCGGCTGAACGCTACCGGAAACCCCGCCTGGAGCAGGGCCTTGGCCACCTGACGCAGGCGCGGCGTCATGCGCCCGTCAGGCTCGCCCAGCGTCGTCGGCTGCTGTGGGATCAGACGATAGCGGACTTGCGTGGGTTCGCGCGCGCCGCCAGCGCCGGGAAAGCCCAACAGCACCCGGCCCGGGCCCAGCGCGTCGAACAGGGCACCGGGACCCGACGCACGATTATGCAGGAACAGGATGCAGGGTACGCGCCGGTTGGTCGCGAGCATAGGCAACGCGTCTGCCAACTGCTCCGCCCTTATTATGACTATGACGAGGTCATAGGCGTCCTCGGCCCCGAGTTCCTCTACCACCCGCACCTGCGGGTGCGTTTTCTGGCCTGTCGCCTCGTCGAGCAGCACCAGCCCGTCTCGTCGCAACTGCTGCAGTCTCGTCCCGCGAGCAAGCAGGGCAACGTCCTGCCCCGCTGCCGCGAGGCGGCCGGCGTAGAGGCTCCCGAGCACGCCCGCGCCGAAGATCAAGATCCTCATGGTCGGCGTCCGGTCATTGACGACAGACCAGCGGCGGTGCGCAGCATCACGCCTCGGCCGTTCAGTTCGTGGACGCTGTCCGATGAAGGATGCACTTCATTCTCGTTGGTGGTGGGGGCAAGTTACTGTCAGCACTTTCAGGATTGGGGCTAAATCTAACGACATTACGCACCTTCGACGATGCTCGCGTCCGAATACCAACCGACGCCGGCTGTGAGCGAGCGAGGGCCAGCGCCGCATCTTTGCAATCTACCCTACGCTCCTTGGCCCGGAGCCTGTTTTCCGGTTGACGATCAGCCCCGCGTTGCCGTTCGACTGGATTGGTTGTCGGTGCACTATGCGTCGAGTAAGCACCCCAGTCGCGGAAGTCCTCTAGACATTATATCTGGGCCGAGCACAGACGCGGGGTAGTAATCCGGGCGTCCGATTTTCGCTTCCGCCTTTCGTGAGGGCGTTGCAATGGATCAACCTCAGCAAGGCTTTTGGCTGCAAAGGTCGGTTGGCTTGGCGTCTGACGTTGCTGTTGGTGGCCCTGCTGGGGCATTCCCGGGATTGGCGCCGGGGGGCGGAGTGGCAGCGTTTGTAGCCGGAATGGCTGCGGCGGATGGCTCGGTATCCGCTTTTGCCGGGTCCCCGGGTTTGGGGTCCGCCGGCGCGGCCGGGACGGCCTCCGCTTTCGGTGGCTTGGCGGTCATGGCGCCCCCTGACTCGGGAGGAACCGTGGGGTCCGGCACCACCCTGGCCTGGTTGCCCGCGATTACAAGTACCCTCTGGCCAATCGCCAGCGGCGCTTTATCCTTCTGGGTGACGCTGACCAGATTGCCGTTCGCCTTACGGACGATGTATTCGAAGACCATGGTGTCCGCCGTCGTGTGTTCTGCCGCCGACCCGGGGATGCCACCGACCAGCGAGCCGCCGAGCGCGGTGAAGGCGCTGACCGGTCCGGACGCGGCCTGGGAGCCTGAAATGCCTCCCGCCGCCGCGCCAACGCTGACGCTGTGTAAGCCGATGATCACACCTTGCGCCACCGTGCTGGCCTGTTGCACGGCAACGACCGTGGGCGCTTGGCTCGGTCCGCAACCGGACAGGGCTGCCAGCAAAAGCGTGGCTGCCAGAGGTGTCCTCATCTGTCGGGTCCTGCCGAATGTTTCATTCCTGCGTGCGGTTTAACACGTTTCTGGCGCAACTCTCTGCTGCAAAATTCGAGACATTGCCGGCGCGGACTCCGGACCGAGGCCAAAACGATATTCGTTCGCCCTCCGTCGGCGATCACATAGATGTTGACAGTATCGATTGGGCTTTACGCTCGGTCGCAGCGCGTGCTACCGGCTCGGCATGCTTACGGCACTGACCCCGATCTACCGAATTTCAGGTATGACCCTTTGTCAAGGGGTATGGGGCAGCACGCGGTCCGGCCAATAGGCTTACCCGCCGTCCAATGTCCCGCCGATTCTCGGATGGGGCGTTTTCCTTAGATCGAAACAATCCCCGTCTTTCTGCACCTCGTTCAGACGAGGCTTACGATGTCACGGCTGTCTCTGGTTGTTTCAAATTCAAAATCAGCTCCGGTAGTTCCCGGCGCGAGGCTGGCGCCGGCATGGAGGCGCTGGGTGGAGTTGGTCAATAGACGCTGGCCGATCGCGTTGCCCGGCACCGTGCCAGGACGCGTCCCGATCACGCGTTTGATGGCAGTCGTCTTTGCGGACATGGCCGGGTACAGCCGTCTCTTTGCGCTTGACGATACCGGAACGGTGGCTCGGTTGCGGATGATGCATAGCGAATTGATCGAGCCGGCGATTCGTCACCACCACGGCCGCCTGGTGCAAACCGGCGGCGACTCGATGCTGATCATTTTTGAAAGCGTCGCGCAGGCGGTAAAGTGCGCTGTGACCATCCAGTCCGAGATTGCAATCAACGCCGATTATTGGCCGATTGATCAGAAAATGCGGTTCCGCATTGGCGTCGATCTAGGTGACATCATTATGGATGGAATGAATTTCCATGGCGACGGTGTCATCGTTGCGTCTCGGCTGCAGGCGGTCTGCCCGCCGGGCGGTGTCTGCGTATCGCGTGCGGTGCACGAGCGTGGGGGCGCGCGGCTTGGCCTGGCGACAGAGGCGCTCGGACCGCTGGCGCTCAAAAACGTTGGGCGCCCGGTAGAGGCGTTCGTGATGTGGCCCCGGCCACGGGAGGCGATGGAGTTGTTGGTCTGACGTGGCGCCCGGGGCGGGATGGTCGGCGTCTTCGCCCTGGGCGCTGCGGAGGCTAGCAATGGTTGCATGACCGATCATGCCTCCAGAAGCGGGTTGGCCCGCAAACCGCCAACTACGGCGACACGGATTTCGCATTGTATCTGCGCTGCTCCTTCGGGAAATCGATGGGCTACTCGCAGGCGATGCTGGACCGGCCGGTGGTGGGGATTGTCGATACCGGTTCGGCGTACAACAACTGCCACCGCACGGTGCCGGCGCTGATCGAGCCTGGTGAAGCGCGGCGTGCTGGGCGCCGGCGATATACCGATGCCGTTCCCGACGGTGTCCCGATGCGAGCCGTCGCTGTTTCCGACGTCCATGCACTATCGGAACCTGGCGGCACTGGAACCGAGGCGATGCTGACCGCTCAGCCACTGGCGATCGGTCCTCGGCAAGGCGGCGCGACGCGGGCGCGATGTCTCAGGCGATCGCGCTGCCCCGGAAGGGGAATTCCGTCGTTTAACAGGATTGAACGGATACCACCGGTTCGCGTGTCAAGGGGATTTCAAGTGCGATTCCCCTGCGTTCGACATTTCGCGCTCTTGATATGGATCAGTTCGAAGTCTAACACCGCGATTGCCGAGCGAAACGGGGAGGAAACTTCTGTGTATAGAGGTATCGCCATCATCTTTTTCAACGTTGCCCTGCTATCAGGCGCCATCGTTCTCTTGAACGCCTGTAACACGACGGCTGGGATCGGTCAGGACGTGAGCGCCGCAGGCCACGCGGTGACGAACACGTGCTGATAAGGTTAAGTCGGGCATGTAATAACAGCGGCCGTTGAGAGTGACCTATAGGCGATCTCTCACTGTCACGGTGGGTGTAGGCCCGCCATCCATGACTTGCGGTGTCGACCCGACTGTGCCGCCAGATTATATCCACTAGCCCACGTTTTTGTGGGCCGATTGCTTCTGTCGGAAACGGAGCGCTAGGCAGACCGTCTTACAGAAAAGCTTGAGCCCAATTTTGCCTTGAGCCAAATCCCAGTTTTATCGAGGGCGGTCTATTGGAATGCACGTCATGGTGGCACAATACTAACGGTCTACGATCAAATGCATGCCACGAAACCCAATTGCTCTAGTCTGACGTGCATGTTTGTATTGAACTGATTACCATGACAACGTCGAACAGACCTTATCGTGATCCGACCGCTCACGTATTTGTCTTGCTCCCGGCCCGGCCATTCTTCAACACAACCGAGCAATACGCGAAGGGAATCGTGATGAGATCCGTATTATTGTCAAGCGTACTCGGTGCTGGGCTGTTGCTTGCCCCGATCGCCTACGCGCAAACCGCGACCGTGACCGCAACCTGCAAGGATGGCACTGACTTCTCCGGTACTACCCGCTCGGGCGCCTGTAAGGGTCATAAGGGCGTCGCTTCTTGGGGCACTGCCGCCACGGCGACGACGGCTCCAGGCAATCCAGGGATGGCCCCCGCCGCTCCACCGAGCCATTCGGCCAATGCTGCCCCAGCGGCGCCGCCGCCCAGCATGCCCAGCAAGACAGCGACTAACACGGCAGGCTCATCCAACACAGCGGGCAAGATGGGCGGACCAGGCCAAGTCTGGGTTAACACGGCCACGAAGGTCTACCACTGTCCCGGCGACCGCTATTATGGCAAAACAAAGGCAGGCGAGTTCATGTCCCAGGCGGCCGCGGAAGCCGCGGGCGATCATCCCAGCAACGGCAAAGCCTGCTCTGGCTGATAAATGGGGGCTCGCGGCGGTGGCGGTGGCGGGTGGACACCGCCCTCAGCCGCCATCGAGATCTCGTCCCATCCTCCTTCCCCGTGCTGCGCCGGGTTGGGCCGCAAACCTGAATTTCGGCTGATATGCACGGCTCCCCAACGCATCACGTTTCCGTCGCGGCGGCATGGCGTCAGGACCGAACGAAGCAGCGGCTGGGGCCGCTTCGTGAGCACAATCGGCGGCTAACCAAATAGCCAAGCAGGATGCCCCAACCCAAAAATATCACGTTCGTCCTGAGATTACCGTTATGACGGTTCATGGCGCCGGTCCGAAACCAGCGCCGCCTGGCTTGGGAGGCGGCGCGCCGAGGACCGACTAACGAGGCGCGGGTCACGGCTTTCATCTCGTGGCCGCCCGGTGGCTCAATTGAATCCGCGAGACAGTTGCTGGCTAGCCGTCGACGAGGTGCCCAATAGCGGGCGTTTGATGCAACATGTTGGTTCCGGCGTGTAGTCTCTGCAAAAATGCGAATGCCGAGCAGAGGATTTCCCCATTCGCACGCCAGAGGATCGTCGCGACAATGGTGATCAAGCCGCGAACATCGAGAATCGAACAAAGAGTTGAAAGCGCCCGGGATGGTCTCATGGCACCGCTGAGCGCCGCCCTGAAAGTGCAGCAGCTTGTAAAGCGATTGAAGAATTGAATCAGCAGCCATCTGAGGTTCTCGACGCCGGGAGGTGGCTCCAAGATCATTAGCGCCTGGTCGAGCAGGCTCCCACGGGCACTTGCGATTGGCCTGGGCTTGGCGACGGCGGACGACGATTGTGCCGCGCGCCTGAGGGCTGCGCAGATCGAAGCGATCGTGCGTCTGACGCCGCTGGCGATGGGCGCAAGTTGCCTCAACGTCGTAATCCTGATGCTAACGCTCGAGCCAAGTAGGCTCGATTGGCTGGTCGCTCTGGGTCTGGTCCGCGGCGTTCCTCGCACTGGTGCTCAGGTACGGCCGCAGCTGGTGGAAGGGGCGGCATCGCGACCGACGCCGTCCTGTATCATCTGCGGCGATTCGAAGGGCGGTGATCCATGGCGGGCTGTATGGCGCACTATGGGGCGCAGTGCCGGTAATGACCTTTCCCGGGGCACCGGCTCCCACTCAGCTATTGGTCGGATGCTTGACGGCGGGCATGATGTGCGCCGGCGGGTTCGTGCTGACAACTGTCCCTCTTGCTGGGGTCATCTATGTCTTGCTGATCGCGGCCGGGGCAATCTTCGCCTTGCTCCAGGGTGAATCAGCCGTCTATCTGGGCCTGACCGCTCTGATGGCAGTCTATACCAGCGTTGTCATCATCAACCTCAACTGGAATGCTTTCCTGTTCATCAACCATTTCTTGGCTGAGGCGCAGATCCAGAAGGAGGTCGCCGCGCGCGAACAGGCCCAGGCCCAATCTGCCCACGCAGAGCGGATGATCGCCCTGGGACAACTCGCAGGCGGCATCGCGCACGATTTCAATAACACCTTGCAAGCGGTTGCCGGGAACGCCGAACTGATCGGACGCAGTCCGAACGATGCCGACCGAGTAAGACGTCTGGCACGGCTGGTGCTTGAAGCAGCCGAGCGGGGCGGCTCGATCAGCCGGCGCCTGCTGGCATTTGCACGACAAGACGCGCTCGCTCCCGAGCCGGTGGACCCGGTGGCGATATTGACCGACATCCGCGACTTGCTCCAACGAACGCTTGGTTCCTCGATCGCCATCCATTCGACTGCCACCCCGGGCCTGCCGTGGTTTCTCGCCGATCGACGCCAGCTCGAAACAGTGCTGCTCAATTTGGCGTCCAATGCACGGGACGCCCTGCCGAGTGGAGGCGACGTCACCCTTTCGGCAGAGAGCGAGATCGTCACTGAGCACGGCCAGCAGGCCCAGCTCAGTCCCGGCCGCTATATTCGTCTCAGCGTAACCGACAACGGCGTCGGGATGGACAGGGTCACGCTCGACCGCGCTGCCGAACCTTTCTTCACAACCAAGCCCAGAGGACAAGGTACCGGGCTCGGGCTGTCGATGGCCAGGGGCTTCGCTGAACAATCGGGGGGCGGGCTGGCCATAATGAGCGAGGCGCATCGCGGGACGGTTGTAACACTTTGGCTGCCACAGACAGAGATAGCCGCGGCGTCACGCCCTCAGGCCGAGCTCTCGGTGACCGCCTTGAGGGATGCACGCCATGTCCTGATGGTCGACGATGATCCGCTGGTGCGCGAAGTCATGGTGCAGTTGCTGGAGGACGCTGGATTCGCGGTGGTGGGTGCGGAGAATGGGGCCGATGCGCTGGCGCATATCGACAGCGGGGCGCCGGTGGACGCGATGGTGACTGACTTTCAGATGCCGGGCATGAACGGGCTGGAGCTGATCCGCGCATCACAAGCCCGCAATCCGGGCCTGCCGAGCTTTCTCCTGACCGGGCACGTGGGTGATATCGAGGCTGCATCAAACCAAACACGCTCGAAAGCCCGCTTCACGTTGTTACAAAAACCGATCCGGCCGGCCGAACTTTCCCGCATGCTCGCCGAGGCGCTCAATTGAAGGCGACCGGCAAGACCACACTAAACACTTCCAGACTATTTTCACCCGGTCAGATCGTTGCCGCCCACGAGCGCTCGAAGCCCATATGCGCACATTATGCGGTTTTGCTTAGCGGACGCGCTCGCTTAACGCATTATGCAACAGCGGCCATTGATTGATTAGCACACTCACGGACGCGCTAGAATCCGACGACGACCCCACGCCGGGCAGTTGAGATACAATCTCGTTGACCGTGCCCAGAGTAAAGACTTCTAATTGAAACGGCTGCGATCTACCTCCCAACCATGACCTAATTTCATTTTCTTCGGTAGACCCTTGGGACGATAAGCCAAATTTCTAACCGCTTCATGAAGAAATCTACCTGTTCTATTGCCTTCTCAGTTGTGAAACCGGCTTTCACCCGTGTGGGTATCGCCTTGACACGGGCGTCAAGTAATTCTAGCAGCTTGCTCAAGCGCCAGATTATAGGATGTCCTTGGAGTGCGCCCAAGTTTCCGAGGAACACGTAGTCAAGTCCGTTAAACTTAGTTAATAAATTGAATCCGAACGTGTTTCCTAGCCTAAATATTACCCGGTCTTCCGGAGTATCTTGCAAATTTACGACGCTTGCGTTTTTTATCAACAGAAAGAGATCGACGTTCTGACCCAAATTGGGGGCTGGCTGGCTTTGTGACGTCTCTTTCATCGCCTGATCAACAGCCTGAATAGCAAGTGACATGAAATTCCCTTGGTTATATTTGATCGTGTCCAAGCCGGCCACATTGAACGGAAGGACTTCGGCATCGCGTTGAAATGGAATGACATACTTATTGTGCCCAAGCATCAGGCCATACTCAATATTGACATTAGCGTTGTGTCCGGCCGTGTCTCGATTGAGCAATACTACACAAAACTGAGCCACAATAATCTTCGAGCAAATCTTTGTGCAAAACACAAACTTGCCCGGATCAATCTGACCGCCAGCTTCAACCGGCTCTATACCTCTCTCCTGTAAGATACCTTTGAGAAGGTCCCGTTCTAGGGCACTCGTGGCAAAGCCATAAGCAATGAAGCAGCTTCGGGTCGAGGAAAAGACGTAGTCGCACGCGGGCAGCCCGATCACGCAGCGTTCATTTTTGCGTATACGGGTATCAACCATCGCGATCTGGCCTTTCCTCGCGCGAATTTAACGGAGGTCAATTGTATAGCATAAGGCCCTGACGGGGCACTACGGCCGCTCTCCCCAGTCAGGCGCTCAAACTGTCCATTAAAGGGTAAGTTTTGAGACGAAAAATCGGCCAGCGAGGAAGGGCTTGCCGGTCTCGAAAGTCAATCTCGCAGCGCGCGGGGACTTGACGCAACAAAAATTTAAGCAGCATCGATTGTGCCCTGCCTAACGGATGCGTGAGAACACGACGTAGATTCCGCGCCACCGGCTCGGGCCATTTCGCGAGCGTGCGGCGACCTGGCGGGCGGAGCCGCATCGATCTTGAGGAAATGCAGGCGATTCTGTCAGCGCGAACTCGTCCGCGCCGAGGGTGTCCGTTCATCCCCCTGAGACAATCACGTCGAGTTTTAATGACAAGTTGGCAATTGGGGATGTTGGTGCTTCGTAAGGGGAGGTGGCAATGGGATCAACTTTAGAATGGGGCGGTTCTGGCAGTGCGTATGCGAAGAACGCCTGGAACAATGGCGCTACCAAGGAGACGATCGCTCCAGGAGACGTGCTTGTTATCGGCGGCGGTGTGATGGACGTCCCAGGCGGTAACTTGGATGGTAATCCTTTGATCGTTGGTCAAGGCGGCTTTGCGCCGATTGAGTTCACGTTGAACCTGTCGTCTGGGGCCGATGTCTCGCTTGAGACAACCACGCAAACGAATAATCCATCCGTGTTCACCGGCCCGACGGTATTCACAATAAATGTCGCGGGATCGGACAGTTTAACCATTGCGCCTGATCCGGTGCAAACGGTGCAGCAGAACGCCGCACCGACTTTTGTCACCGACGCGATAGTTAATCTGGCCGCGCATTCTGATTTGGTGATGGCAGCCACGATGAATTTCGGGCATTTGTCGATCAACGGTCCAAAAGCGACACTGACGCTTGATGGTGGTTCATCGTTCGGTAATACCCAAGTATTTTTGGATACCAATCTAGCTGGCAGCGGGGAGATACAATTCGGCGGCCATATGTCGTCGTCGTCGCATGCCACGATTGATGGTAAGGTTAGTAGCGGGGTGCTGGTAGTAAATAACGGCACCGAACCCGGATCGCCACCAGCTGTTTTGACCATTGACAAGCCATTGCAATTCGCTGGGACGCTTGAGATGGGCGCTCCGGATGAGGACACTGTGGGCGACGCGATCACGGTTTTGGCTGGGCTGAACGCCACGAGCTTTGCACTAAAGGGAGATATTTTATCCTTCTTCAATGGCAACCGTTTGGTGAAGAATTTAAAGTTTGATAACGAAACATTCCTTGGACATAATCAGCAGGCGAACAGCCACGGCACGATGAAAAATTTGACCGTCGAACATAACGCATTCGGTGTGATGATCGCCACCACCGGCAATGACTTGTATCAACCTGGGGGTGTGGGCGCGGCATTGACGGTGCATTCAGCAACTTAGGCAGAGTTTAAGGGTGCGCCGGGGTTTAACAACAACAACTGGAGCAATCCCAACGCTTGGGTCGGCGGGACGGTCCCGGCCAGCGATCGCGAACTGAAGGTGCAGCTCGACGTCGAGTCGACCGAGGATTTGGGCAGCGCCAAGGCCCCCTTTTTCACCGATGATGTCACTGGCGTGGCCGGAAAGCTCGGCTTTCCGTCGCTCGAGGTCTCCGGGTTCCTGCATGCCGACACGGTCCGGAACCTCGCCGGCGTCGGAACGGATGGCCGCACCATCGTCGCCCACGAACTCAAGAACGTCGCCTTCGTCGCCGCGTTAGTGGGCGGCACGGTCGATGACAGTGGCAACGCCGAGACCCATAATCTGGAGGTTGCCGACGAGGGGTCCATCCACATCCACCACAACCTGATTGGCGGGCAAAGCGTGGTGATCTCCTTCGGCGGCGTCGTCGAGGTCGGACATAAGTTCGGCAATCCTGACGTAAAATTCGGGATTTCGGGCGGCACGCTGATCCTGGACCACGCACCACCGAAATCGCTTCGGTAGTCATATCCTGTTCTCGCCGCTAGGCACCGACAAGATCGAACTCGGTCATCTGGATTTCGATGCGGCGAATTTTATCCCGTCCGCGCCCGGCTCGCTGAGCGGAAAGGTCGAGCTCACGGAACATGGCAAGCCGGTTTACCAGTTGTCGGATGTCAGCTTCCCGATGGGCGCCAGCGTAGGGCTCTCGGTCGCGACCGACCCGGCCACCGGCTTTCATTTCGTTGCGCACTGACAGCTACCTAATCGCCGGGGCGCGGGCATGCGCCCAGACCACCGCTGTCAATCGGCGTTAATGACCCAGGATCGGCGTCCTTGGACGCCGATGCTCCGCTTTCCTGGGTCAAAATCGCACGAACCACAACCTGCGCTTTGAACGCCGCTGTGAACCGCCGCCGGCTTCGCTTTTCCGCCATATTGTGGCGCCTCCCGCTAAGGCGCGGTAATGGCCTCCGTAGGTCAGAAGAGCCACCGAGCGGGATTGATCCGAATCAACTCGCTTCCAGCTGTCCCTGACAGAGGCCGCAGCAAACCGCGGTCAAGTTCGTCGCGTGCTAGCAGCATGCGAGTACGGACGAAATCGTGGACAACGAAGAGCGCTGAACCGCCGCGTCTGAAATCCAGCCGCAGCTAACCGGGCAGCGCAAAATTCAGACTTCCGGATTTCCGTAAGTCATGCCCGATAGCGTTTGCCGATACAAGGGCGTTGCCCAAGCGAGTTACCCCCGTTGGCTTCGACTCATTGTAGACTTTTGGACTACCCGCCGGTCGCAGAGATTGATGCTATTTTCTTCGGATCGTCCGGCCCGCATCGGTAGAGCATTATCGTCACTGTCTTGTTCAACCATTGTTTTGCCTCGGCAGAGTTAGCCGCATAACTGGGGACGAGTGCAATGAAAACCTCACCAACGACATTCCGCAGACACTTTCCTAGAAATTTACGCCACTTGTCTGGATCATGCTGCGTAGTCTGAGCCGCAATCAAAAGCGTATTCTCTGACCGACCAATTCGTAACTTACTGGCGTCCTCGCCGACCTTTGTCCCGTCATCAGCTACCTCAGATTCTACCAACCAGATCGCGTTTTTTATTAATGGGACTGTCTTTTTTATTGCAAAAGCGGCATCTATCCACTCTACGTTAACAACGGCAATGTCGTATAGAAACTCCCATCGGCCGGCCCATCTCTTGATGCCTGAAGGAACACCAGCCTTCCTCATTGCAGGTTCCAGAGGCTTGCCGCCAAAGACCGCGATGCACCTAGGATGATCTCCTTCGGCTCCTTTGTAGTGTTCCCAGAACGCTTTCCGAAGTGAGCGAAGCCAAGCTGTTCTCACAATTGCCAAGTCTCTAGTGCCCGCATCAGGTTTTAAGCGGCTTGCGGTAATCTCATTGTAAGTCCGCCGAATTGCGTCCGATAAGACCTTGCCCAGCAACAAGGACGCGTCTGATGACGAGGTCTCAGTCCACTCAATGGGGGGCATTGGAGACGCTCTACATTTCCGTGACAACCCGACGCCGTCACGAGCCACGGGGACTGTCATCTCAGAATCGCGCAGGTTCCGCAATCCACCCCCAGCAGACTCCGCGTTTTTAAAAGTCAAGACTTTTGCAAGTTTTCCTTTACCCAATGCTTTCAATAGCTTGCGACTTGCGAAAGATACCACCGATCGAAAGTAAGTTGCATTTTCCGCCGTGAAATACGACTACGCCCGCTCAGCACCATCGGCCAGACCCTCGCCGCTCACCTCGACCCGCTCGAGGCCGAAGAGCACGATAAGATATATTGTGAAAAGGCACTCTGCCGACGAAATGGTCCTACTCCTGCCCCTCGGCTTAGATCAAACGGGCGCGAGTAATGGCGTCATGCCGAGGCCACGGATAGCGCTCATGAGCGAAAAAAAGGTAGCTGACAGGCTACTCCACCGCCGCCCGCAACGCCGCCCCGGCTGCCAGCGGACACAGCGGCAGTGCGGCGGCCAGCATCGCCCCCAGCAGCAGCAAATGCGGCCGCGCCGAGAACCCTCCCGCGGCCGCATCCGCCGCCGCGGCGCCGAATATCAGCACCGGCGTGACCAGCGGCAGGACCAGCAGCGGCAGCAGCACCCCGCCTCGTCGCGCACCCAGCACGATCGAGGCACCCATCATTCCGAACAGTGACAGCAGCAAACTGCCCAACAACAGACCGAGCAGCAGCGCAGGAATGGCGCGGTCCGGCATGCGGAGCATGACTGCCACTGGCCCCGCGGCCAGCAGCAGCGGAATCCCGGTCACCAGCCAGTGCGACCCCGCCTTCGCCGCGGCGATGCCGAACGCGGGCAAGCCTGACAGCAACAGCAGGTCCAGCGAGCCATCTTCCAGATCAGCCGCGAACAGCCGGTCCAGCGGTAACAACGCCGCCAGCAATGCGCAGACCCAGACGATGCCGGGCGCGATCCGGCCGAGCGTCTCGGGAGCCGGCCCGATCGCCAGTGGGAACAGCGCCGCCGTCGCTATAAAGAACAGCAGCGCGGCGAGGGTATCGGCGCCGTGCCGCGCCGAAAGCCTCAGATCGCGCAGCAAAACCGCCCAGAAGACCGGCATCAACCTAGCCGCAGCCAGGCCGCGTCCGGCAGCGGCAGCGGCAGGTGGGTCGCCGCCACCACCAACCCGCCAGCGTCCCGGTGGCGCGCCATCAACCCGCCAAACCGCTCGACCGAGGCTGAATCCAAGCCCAGCGTCGGCTCATCCAACAACCACAGTGGCGCGGTTGATAACACCAGCCGCGATAGCGCCAGCCGCCGCTTCTGGCCCGCCGACAGCATCCGTGCCGGCAGATCGGCCAGCACCTCCAACCCCACCGCCTCCAGCGCGGCCGGGATTGAGCGTCCGGAAACGGCCGCGGCGAAGCGCAGGTTTTCCGTAACTGTCAAGCCGGGCTTTATCGCGTCCAGGTGTCCGAGGTAGGCCACGCGCCGCCCATGATCGGCAACGTCCGAAAGGACGTCAGCTCCGTCCCACAGCAGCCGGCCCGCAGCCGGCCGTACTAATCCGGCCAAGAGCCGCAGCAGCGTCGATTTTCCCGACCCGTTCGGTCCGGCGAGCACAAGGGCACCGCCGGCTGGCACGCTCAGCGACAGGTCGCGAAACACCAGCCTCTCTCCGCGGAACACCGCCAGGTCCTGTGCCGCCAGCAATTCCGCCCCCGAATCCACTTTGTTGAAGGTGCGCACAAGGCCGATGGACGATCACCGGCCGGTGTGGTTAAAGCCCGCAGTCGTGAATATTTCATCCGCGGCGTGTTCTCCAGCCCACGCCGCCTTAACGGAAGGCACCCCGCGAACCGGGGCGAACGGGCGCATGACCGCAGTCGGGCACGATACGCTTAAAACCCGCCGCACATTGACTGTCGAGGGGAAGCGATACGATTATTTCTCGCTCGTGGAAGCGGCGAAGACGCTGGGCGACATCTCCCGTCTACCGGTTAGCCTGAAGGTCCTGCTGGAGAACGCGCTTCGCTTCGAAGACGGTCGTAGCTACAAGGTGGATGACGCCAAGGCCATTGCCGGCTGGCTGGAGAAAGCTTCGTCGACGAGGGAAGTGCCGTTTAAGCCCGCCCGCATTCTGATGCAGGATTTCACCGGCGTCCCCGGCGTGGTCGATCTGGCGGCGATGCGCGATGGTATCACGCGGCTCGGCGGCAACCCGGCCAGGGTCAACCCGCTGATCCCGGTTGATTTGGTCATCGATCACTCGGTTATGGTCGATGTCTTCGGCAGCTCCGACGCGTTACAGAAGAACGTCGACATCGAATTCGAGCGCAACGGTGAGCGCTACAAGTTTCTGCGCTGGGGTCAGGATGCCTTCGACAACTTCCGCGTGGTGCCCCCCGGTACCGGCATTTGCCATCAGGTGAACCTGGAATATCTAGGCCAGTGCGTGTGGACCTCGACAAATGACGGGACAACGTTCGCCTATCCTGACACGCTGTATGGCACCGACAGTCACACCACGATGGTGAACGGTCTCGGCATCCTCGGCTGGGGCGTTGGTGGCATCGAGGCCGAGGCCGCGATGCTGGGGCAGCCCATCGCCATGCTGATCCCGGACGTCATCGGTTTCCGCCTGACCGGAAAGACGGCTGAGGGCGTCACCGCGACCGACCTTGTTCTCACGGTCACGCAAATGCTGCGCGCGAAAGGCGTAGTTGGCAAGTTTGTCGAATTCTTCGGTCCTGGCCTTGACGATCTCGGCCTGCCGGACCGCGCCACCATCGGCAATATGGCACCGGAATACGGCGCCACCTGCGGCTTCTTCCCGGTGGACAAAGTCGCGCTGGATTATCTGCGGCTGTCTGGCCGCGACACTCACCGCATTGCGTTGGTGGAAGCTTACCTCAAGGCGCAGGGCATGTTCCGCGAGCCTGGGCAGCCCGATCCGATTTTTACCGACATGCTGGAACTGGACCTGTCCACGGTGCAACCGAGCATGGCGGGACCCAAGCGTCCGCAGGACCGGGTATTGCTCAAGGATGTGTCTTCATCCTTCAAAGCCGATCTGACCAAAGGCTTAGGCGTGCCGGCGAGCGAAGCCAGGACATCGGTGAAGGTTGCGGGCAAGAATTACGAACTGACGCATGGTGATGTGGTGATCGCGGCAATTACCTCGTGCACCAATACGTCGAACCCGTCGGTGCTGGTGGCTGCAGGTCTGGTGGCGCGGAAGGCCCATGCCAAGGGGTTGAAGCCGAAGCCCTGGGTGAAGACCTCGTTGGCGCCCGGGTCTCAGGTGGTCACTGAATATCTGGACAAGTCCGGCCTGACCGCCGACCTGGATGCAATCGGGTTCGAAACGGTCGGGTATGGCTGCACGACCTGCATTGGTAACTCCGGCCCGCTGGATGACGCGATCGTGGACGCGATTGAGGATAACAAGCTGGTCGGCGCGGCGGTTATCTCCGGCAACCGCAACTTCGAGGGGCGCGTGCATGCCAATGTGCGAGCGAATTATCTGGCGTCTCCCCCGCTGGTAGTGGCCTATGCTCTTCTGGGTAAAGTGACGGTCGATATTGCGACCGAACCACTGGGTGTCGGGTCCGACGGTCAGCCGGTTTATCTCCGCGATGTTTGGCCGACGAACAAGGAAATCGCCGACGTCATCGCGAAAAGCCTGTCACGCGACCAGTTCCTCAAGCGCTACGGCGAGGTGTTCAAGGGCCCGAAGCAGTGGCAGGCCATTCAGGTCGAGGGCGACAATGCCACCTACCGATGGTCGGACGGCTCGACCTACGTCAAGAACCCACCCTATTTCGATGGCATCACGATGGAGCCGGCTCCGGTCGGCGATATTATCGGTGCCCGCGTGTTGGCGGAACTCGGAGACAGCATCACCACGGACCATATCAGCCCGGCGGGTTCAATTCGCAAAACGTCGCCGGCGGGGGATTATCTGCTGGAGCGGCAGGTGACGCAGGCGAACTTCAATAGCTACGGTGCGCGCCGCGGCAATCATGAGGTCATGATGCGCGGGACTTTCGCCAATATCCGCATCCGCAATGAGATGCTGAAGAATGTTGAAGGCGGCATGACAAAGCATCTGCCGTCAGGTGAGGAGATGCCGATCTACGACGCGGCGATGCGCTACAAGGCGGAAGGCGTTCCGCTGGTGATCTTCGGCGGCAAGGAATATGGCACCGGGTCGTCGCGAGACTGGGCGGCCAAGGGGACGATGCTGTTGGGCGTAAAGGCTGTGATAGTTGAGAGCTTTGAGCGAATTCACCGCTCGAACCTCGTCGGCATGGGTGTGCTGCCGCTGGTGTTCAAAGCTGGCACCGATCGTAAGTCACTCGGGATCACCGGCGAGGAGATCATCGATATCACGGGCCTGGATACGATAACGCCGCGCATGGAATTGTCTCTGGTGATCCACCGTCCGAATGGGAAGGTCGATACGGTGCCGGTGATTTGCCGTATCGATACGGTGGATGAGGTCGCCTACTACCAGCATGGCGGCATTCTGCAGTATGTACTGCGCGGGATGGCGAAGGCGGCTTGATATCGTAGGCCGCAAGAGGAAATTTGATTCGCGTCAAGCGCGGGCGGATAGCGGGTTGGATTTGGGGACTACCTCAGACCATCTCGATGATTTTCTCTACGTTTGAGAATTAACTGGGCGTCGGGGATTGACCCGGCCCGGCGATAGGGGTCGTCTGCTTTTCCACGACACACCGCAATCCGCGTGCGGAAAAACTCGCTCTCCGCATAAGGAGCGTGCGGCGAGGATGCACGGATACCTTTTCACAAAAGCGATGCAAGATCATGAGCGATGTGTCTTCTAGTTCGTCCCAGGCCGGGTTCTGCACTTCCTCCGGACGATCCGCAACGGGTACTGACCGTTGCGAATCCTGACGGCCCGGAGATTCGGCACGTGGCGGTCGCGGGCAACACATACTCCATCCTGGTGAGTGGCACGCAGACCGCTGGCCGTTATTGCCTGATCGACATGCACGTGCCGCCCGGCGGGGGACCACCGCCGCACCGGCACGATTTCGAGGAGATGTTCACGTTGCTCGAAGGCGAACTGGAGTTCACCTTTCGCGGCGAGAAATCCGTCGTCCGGGCAGGCTCGACTGTAAACATTCCGGCCAACGCGCCGCACGCCTTCAAAAACGCATCGGTTACGGATGCCCGCATGCTTTGCATGTGTACACCCGCTGGGCAGGAGGAGTTCTTCATGGCGATCGGAGACGCTGTGAACAGCCGTACGGCGCTGCCGCCGAAACTCAGCAAAGATGAAGTCGCCGAGCGGCAAAAGAAGGCGGCTGGGCTTCTGGCGAAGTATCGCACGCAAATGGTCGAGCCAGCGTCCTGACGTCTAGCTAGTGGTCCGATCCCGACAGAAGCATCCCATGCGGTCGGGTGAATCGGCCCACAAAATCAGAAGCTAGTTGTTCAAAACAGACGGCACTATCCGTCTGATTTGAACCATTAGCGGCGGAACCCACATTGTTCCAGTGCGGCAAGCATGTGCGGTGGCGGTTGCGCGGTCGCCTCAATGGCCGGCTCCAGCGGCAGATGAATTGCTCGGGACAACAAATGCAGACCGCCACCGGGCATACCGTACCGCTCGTCACCCAGAATTGGAGTTCCCAGCACCATACAATGCACCCGGATCTGGTGCGTGCGCCCAGTCCTTGGCCGCATTTCCAGCCAGGTCAGCTTCGAAGTCCGGCCCAATATGCGCCAGTCTGTGGTGGTACTTTGGCCGCCGGCAAAATCAACCACCATGCGCCAACCTTGCGGACCGGTCACCCGCCGCAACGGCGCGTTGACGGTTCCCGAATCGCCGGAGACGGCGCCCCGCACCACCGCCCAGTAGATCTTGCTGACACCCCCGGACGCAAACAACGCCTGCGCGCGGATCAGAGCCGCCCGCCGCAGCGCGATAACCAGGCAGCCGGAGGTATCAGCATCCAGCCGGTGCGCCAGCCACGGCCCAACCTTCCGGCGGGACAAAAGCGGAAACCAGTCCTCGACACTTCGGCCACCCGACGGGCCGGCATGCACCGCCAAGCCCGCCGGCTTGTCGAGTACGACGAACTGCTGGTCCTCGTACAGGACCACGGGAACTGGTGCGTTCATCCTGGCGCCTGTGGTTGCAGCCCGCGGCCAAGCGGTTGCGACCGTGTTGGATTGCTCATTCCATAGCTTCTTCTTCTCTTCGCCACCGGGACGACGAACCCTGGCAGGCCGTTGCTTCCTTGTCTTAGGCCCCCGCTGCGAAATAACAGAAGCGTTGGCGAAACCGCATCTGGTACCCGACGTCGTGGTCGGCGCAGGCCGACCATCCATGGCTTGCGGTGCTGAATTCGCGAAATCCGTGGATGGCCGGCCTGCGCCTACCATGACGGCAGGAGCGACTGTGCGAGGATTGCAGCACTTGCTTTGGCGCAGGCCCTTACTGCTCCCTACTGCTCTTTAGGCGTGGCAGAAGCAGCATCCTGTGTCCATGCTGATCTTGGCTGGGGCGGATCAGAAGGATATTGCTCACCCCAGCCGTGAACCGAGGGGACCAATGGTCATCGTATTCGGCTCCATCAATCTCGATCTGATCTTCGACCTGCCAAGCATTCCACGCCCGGGGGAGACGATCCTCGGGCCGACAACCCGCATCGAGCCGGGCGGCAAAGGGGCCAACCAGGCCGTGGGAGCGGCCCGCGACGGCGGCAGCACCATCATGGCCGGTTCGGTCGGCCGCGATGCTCTGGCTGACGGCGCCATGGCCCTGCTGCGCGCCGCTGGTGTGGACCTGGATCGCGTCCAGGCCGTCGAGGCCAGCACCGGTTGTGCCGCGATCGCCGTCGATCCGGCGGGAAACAACGCCATAGCCGTCGGCTCGGGCGCCAACCGGTCAACGTCTCACCGCCAGGTCGAGGACGCCTTGCTCAACCCGGCCGCCACTCTGGTCTTGCAGATGGAAGTGGACGCCGCCGAAAACGCCGCACTGATCGCCCGCGGGAGAGCGGCCGGCAGTCGCATTGTGTTGAACCTGGCACCGGCGACGCCACTACCGGAAGCCGCGCTGAGGGCTGTCGACGTCCTGGTGGTCAACGAAACCGAGGGCGCCTGGCTGGCCGGCCATCTAGGATGCGGCGAAACGGCCGTCGACTTACGCGGCCGGTTGGGCGGAATCGCCGTGGTGATCACCCGTGGCGGCGAGGGCGCGGAGGTGGCCAGTCGCGAGGGAAGCTGGCATGAACCGGCGATACCAGTCCAGGCAATCGACACCACCGCGGCCGGCGATTGTTTCGTGGGTGTCCTGGCTCATCGTCTGGACCGCGGCGAGACGCTCCAATCCGCCCTGCGGCGTGCAAACGTCGCGGCGGCGGCATGTTGCACTCGTCGGGGCAGCCAAGGCAGCATCCCGACAGCCGCGGAAACCGACAGCCTTTCCGGCGGCTATCCCCCGGCGTACTAAGCGGCCCCAGCAGGCGACCTCGATCAGTGGCCCTGCCACGTATCGAAGCGTTGCCTCAGCTTGGCCAGGTTGTCGTGCCAGAACCCAGTGTCCATCCGCAGGCCAGCCGTCAGATTGGCCGGGCTGCTCGGTGATACGGCGATGAGTTCTGGCGTCAGGCTGTCGTTCAGCCCCTTTGCTAGGCCGGCGTCGCCGCTCCGCTGTAGCAGCCGTAACTCAATCGCTGGCATGCCGGTCAAATATAGAAATTGTTGCGCCATCCGAGCCGACGGACTACCCTTCATGATGACCCAGCTGTGGAACTCGAAAAGGCTGCCGGCGAATTGCAGCCCGAAATTCTTGTGCTCGTGGTCCGCCGTGCGGGTGATCTGCCCACTGGGCGCACTGGTCATCAATACGTCGCCCGAAGCCAGAATATGCGCGGCTTCGGCATCCGTGGACCACCATTGGATGTAAGGCTTGAGCTGGTCCAGCTTGCGGAACGCCCGGTCCACCCCGTCCGACGTTGCCAGCGTCTTGTAAACGTCAGCGGGTGCCACGCCGTCGGCCATAAGGGCAAATTCGAGATTGCCCCGCACACCCTTATGCAAGCCCCGCTTGCCAGGATATTTGGCCACGTCCCAGAAGTCCGACCAGGACGGCGCGACTGGCAGCTTGTCTTTGTCCCAGGCCAGCACGGTGGTGGCGATGACCCCGCCCAACCCGCAGTCGCTGACGGCTTGCGGCATGTAGTGCTCCTTGCCGCCGATCGCCGACCAGTCAAGTTTGTCGAACAGCCCCTCGCCGCAGCCGATGGAAAGTTCCTCGCCATCGACCAGGACCAGATCCCAGCTATTGTCACCGGCCTTTGCCTGCGCACGCAGTGTGTCGATCCCGCCCTCCCAGACATTCTGCTGGACAGGTAGGCCGGTGATGGCAGTGAACGGCTCTACGTACGCCTCCTGGAGCGCCCGCCGCATTAACTCGTCACGCGTAACGATCACCAGAGCGCTCGGGCTGGCAGCAACCGGTTGTAAGGCCAGCGCCGGAGAAGCGAGCACCGCCATTGCGGCCAGAAGCGTGCGGAGGAGCATGAAGAGACGGGTTTCCGGCTTCCTGATGATGGATCGACGCTACAGGCCGGCGCCTATTTGAGCAACGACCCCTGGAAACAAATACGAGCCACACGTTTCCATACCGAGCCTGACTGTCTGGTTCAGAGGAGCTTTGGAGCAACCGGTTTGACGCTGCGCGCAACAACGTTATCGGGTTGGAGTTCGGTGTCGCGACGGCGGCTGGTTGCCGGTGAATTTACAGGATTGGTGTTAAGATAGGGTATCTGACGCACTGATTTGCGGCAATCCGGCAAGTCACCCACCCAAGGTGGCGCCAACCTCCAACCCAGCCTCCGACGCGGCGATCTTTTTGCCTCCGTCCCAGCGGACGCGGTGGACGTCGATGAAGCCCCCCTGACCATGAACCACCAGGCTGGAGCCGGATTGCGCGACGATCTGGCCGATTTTCTTGCCCTTTACCTCGCCGAAGGTGCGAGCGATCCGCTTGGTACTTTCAAACATGAAGAGCTTCCGGCCACCGTGCGTCGTCCAGGCCCCGGGGGCTGGATTGCAGCCACGGATCAGGTTGAAGATTTGATCGACGTGTGTAGCCCAATGGATCTGTGATTCAGCGTCCCGAATGATGCCTTCGTACCCGGCGGCCGGTTCATATTGCGCAATCGCCGGGGCCTTGCCCGCAACGACGCGATCGGCCGCCTCGATCAGTCCGGCGACGCCCATTGGAAAAACTTTGCCGAAGTAGAGCGATCCCAGGGTGTCCTCGGCTTCGATTGGCACCGATCGGGTCAGAATGACCGGCCCTTCGTCCAGTCCGTCTGTTGGACGGAAGATACTGAACCCGGTTTCCGAACGGCCGAGAATGATTGACCAACTCATCGAAGAGGCCCCGCGATGCAGCGGCAGCAAACTGGGATGGAACTGGATTGTCCCGAACTTGGGAATGTTACAGAAATCCTCCGGCACGAACTGGGTGACGTAGGCCATGATACCGAGATCCGCGCTTGCCGCCCGCAGCGCCTCCAGCGCGTCGGGATCGGTCAGTTTAGCAAACTGGTGGGTCGGGATGCCGGCGGTCTCTCCGGCGAGGCGGAGCGGGTCGGGACGGCTTTTCTCCGGTGCGCAAAACACGGCCGCGACCGTATCGCCTCGCGCCATAAAGGCTTCTAAAGTTGCTTTCCCGAAATCCTGCTGACCGATGATGGCGACGCGCATGCGTTCCTCCATTTTCTTCTCGGCCGATCATGCGGCGTTCGCCGGCAGCCTGTCGAGGGCCTGCAAGGCCTGCCCCGGGCGCTGTCTTGGCATCGGCCGAGCCGCCGGGTAACACGGCTGTTGACCACGGAGAGTGCCGCATGACAGCCGAAGAGACAGTCATAACCAGCCGCGACGGGCGCGTTGGGCGCATCCTGCTCAACCGCCCGCGGGCGTTGAATGCGCTCGACCTGTCGATGCTGCGTGCCTGCGCCGGCATCCTCGAGACCTGGCGCAACGACCCGCATGTCCATGCGGTGGTGATCGAGGGCGCCGGCGACCGCGCCTTCTGCGCCGGCGGAGACATCCGAGCGCTGCGGGATGCGCAGCTTTCCGGCGACCGCACCTCGGCGGACCAGTTCTTCAGCGAGGAATATGCGCTCAATAGGACGATCGCCACGTATCCAAAGCCGTATATCGCGCTGATCGATGGCATCTGCATGGGCGGCGGCATTGGCCTGTCGGTGCATGCGCCATATCGTGTCGCCAGTGAACATGCGGCATTCGCGATGCCAGAGACGGCGATCGGATTCTTCCCCGACATCGGCGCCACGTTCCTGCTGCCGCGGCTACCCGGCGAGCTTGGCCTCTATTTCGGTCTGACCGGGGTACGGGTCACCGGTGCCGATGCCGTGCATGCCGGCTTCGCGACGCACTTTACCCCGCGTACCCGACTGCCGGAGCTATCCGCCGCACTAGCTCGCGATGGTGTCGCCGCCCTCGCTGCCTTCAATGAGGTCCTGCCCGCGTTCTCGTTGGCAAGCCATCGCGCCGCCATCGACCATTGCTTCTCGGCACCGACGGTTTCCGAAATTGTGCATTGCCTGGAGGCCGACGATTCTCCATGGGCCGAGGCTGCGGCCAAGGCACTGCGCCAGGTTTCCCCCTCGGCGCTGCATTGGACGTTGCGCGCGTTGCGCCGCGGTCGGGACTTGACACTGGAGCAAGCACTGGACGCCGAATTTGCCTTGACGAAGACCACTATGGCCCATCCGGATTTCGCTGAGGGTGTGCGCGCAATGGTTGTCGACAAAGACCGCGCACCTGCATGGCAACCGGCCCAGATCGAAGACGTCGACCCGGTCCGGATCGAAGCGTTGTTTGAGAGCTAAACTGCTCGGTTGGGCTTGGCGCTCAATTGTTTTCACGATCCACCAGAGCGGGATCGCCTGAGGCTGACCCCCAGGCGGAAGGCGTGAATCACGCTATTCAAATTGAAGCTTAGACCATGATCGAACGCCGAAGTTTGGATCAACCGTAAGCGATCATGATCTAATGGACGGAGGTGATCGCGTTGCGGTTCTGCGCCCACGCTTGCTCGTTGGATCCCTGAGCGGTTGGGCGATCCTTCCCGTAGCTGATCGTGGTCATGCGTCCGGTGGCAACGCCCTTGGCCCTTAGATATGAAGCGGCGGCGTTGGCGCGGCGATCGCCTAGTGCCAAGTTGTATTCCTCGGTGCCCCGCTCATCGCAATTGCCGGCAATCTGGACGTTCACACTGCCATACTTGGCGAGCCAAGTCGCTTGCTTGTCCAGCGTGCTGGTCGCGTCAGGCCGCAGGTTTGACTTGTCAAAGTCGAAGAAAACGCGATCGCCGACGTTGGCGACAAGATCTTCCTGGCTGCCGGGAACAACGCCGGCGGAGGTCGCCGGAGGAGGGGGCGGTGTGGGGGCTGGAGTGCTGCACGCCGCCAGCAGGGCGACGGTAGACAACGCGCCGAGGATGTTGATGTTCATCTTCTAGTTGTCCCTGGATGGTGTGCAATCCGATGCACGAGCCGCGCCCGCGCAGGAAGAAGCGGTAATCCGTTCCGTCCGCGAGAACGATTACGTGTTCGACGGATGCCGGTCAAGTTCCTACCCCCGATTGTGGGGACACCTGCCGAGCATGTCACCGAGTCAGCACAGTGTCGCGGCGTCTTTGTCACAGTTCCGCATCTTATCCACGGACCAAGGCCGGCAAATCACTGCCCATACAAGCAACCGTGTCTGATAGATGCATTGATCCCGATTCGAACCGGTTGGTTCGTTCGGCGCTCGGACTATTGCCCAGCGGCGGCCAGCGCACCCCGTTAGGGCTCCTAAGTCCCGAGTGGCGACCAAGCAGGATCGGACGCGTCCGTGGGTGTTTCCACCGGACGTTCATTGAACCCGGTGATGTCGACCGATACGAGCCGCGAGGAGAATCCGCGGCCACGGGAATCCAACGACCGGGTTTCGCGCCAGAACATCAACACCCGGCCATTCGGGGCGAAAGTCGGCCCTTCAACCAGCCAGCCCTCGGACAGGATGCGCTCCCCTGAACCATCCGGGTGCATTACGCCGATAGCGAAGTTGGACGTTTCGCCAGCATACCGGGTGAACGCAATGAGGTCCCCCCGTGGCGACCACACGGGCGTCGCGTAGCGGCCGTTGCCGAAGCTGATCCGCTTCACGCCATCGCCGCTGGCCCCCATGGTGTAGATCTGCTGATCGCCGCCTCGGTCGGAGGCGAAGGCTATTTGCGATCCATCGGGACTGTAGCAGGGGCTGACGTCGATCGCGCCGGAATCAGTCAGTTTGCGCGGCGAACGGCTGCTCAGATCCATTGCTACAACGTCCGACCCGCCGCCATTCGACACCGCCATGACCACGCCGCCGCCATCCGGGGAAAACCGAGGTGCGAACGTCATACCGGCAAAGTCGCCAAGCAGGCTCTGCCGGCCGGAAGTCAGGTCGAACAGATAAACCCGTGGGCGGTTGTTCGCGTAGCTCATGAACGCGATTTCGTCGCGGCTGGGATGGAAGCGAGGGGTAAGCACCAGCCACGATCCGTCGGTCAGCAGACGGTTGTTCTCGCTGTCCTGGTCCATGATCCCTAGGCGCTTGGTGCGGCGGTCACGTGGTCCGGTGGCCGAAATATAAACGATGCGAGTGTCGAAATAGCCCTTTTCGCCCAACAGACGCTCGTAGATTACATCAGCCATGATGTGGGCGATGCGGCGCCAGTTGCCTTGGGTGGTGGTGTAGGCGGTTCCTTGAATCTGGGTCTGCGGCAGGATGTCCCACAGCCGGAATTCCACCCGGACCTGCCCGCCGCCAAGGATCTCCACAGCCCCCGTGACCAACGCCTGAGCGCCAGTTGGCTTCCAGTTCTGGAAATTCGGCGCACCAGAAGTCGTTTTACCAGCCTGGATGAACGCGGCGTGCTCGATCAGCCGGAACAGCCCACTGCGCGCCAGGTCGGCGCTGATGACGCCGGCGATGTCGTGGCCGAGTTGGGCGGACGCGCCGTCGGGACCACCCAGGTCGGGAATTGCGATCGGAATTGGTTCGGTCCGAGCGCGATTGACATCGATGACCGCGGACGGCCCTCCGCCGCCAGACGGGTGCGGTGCCCCTGGCTGCGCGAGCACAGGGATGGGCGCGGCGGCGAGCAGCCCGGCAGCGCCTGCAATAACACCACGCCGGCCGACGGACGGATTCGGAATATGGATCATGCCGTTGTCTTCCACGTCTTGCGATTCGCGTGCAACGCGAACGCGTGCGTCATCGTGTGATTGGGTTCGGGACGCATTTTCCTCACCGACATATTCTCAAGGCCTGAACCGGAAGGTGAGGACATTGACCTTGCCCAGCATGTTGTTCGGCAGCGGCAATTTGGCACAATCCGGACTCATCACCGCGCGGACGGCACGCTCGGAGAACACTCGCAGCCGGAGGTTGCTGTTCACACGTCCCTCATCGTCTTTCGCTATGACCGCACGGCGGACAACGCCGTCGCCGTCGGTTGTGACTGTCAGCGTGACCTCCATCTTGTCGAGATCGAGCATGCCGGGATCGGTGGTCCAGCAACGGCGAACGAAATCCCCGATCGCGCCGCGCTGGTCGGCGCTAAGTGACGCGGTGTCATTCGCCAGCGGGTTGCCGCCGCCATTTGGCTGCCCACCGGACTGCGGATTAGGCCGGACTTTCGCTGGTTGCGATTGCGCAAGCTGCTGGCGGAGCTTTTCCAGCGTGTTCTCGACCGAACTGCTGTTCGGCGCCGGGTTCTTGGTCGGATTCGGCTGCGATGTGGTGCTCGGCGGGCTGGGCGGCGGCGGCACCGGCGGTGGTGGCAGCGGCATCGGCGGCTCCGCTTTCGCCGGCGTGGGGCTCGGCGGGGTCGGCGGCGCCGGCGGCGGCGGCACGACATCCGGCGCAGGCGTTGGCTCCGGCGGCGGGGTCGGCGGAGGCGGGATAGGTGTCGGCGGCGCCGGCTCAACGTGGCTCCGGGGCGGCGGTGGCGGCGGCGGAGGCGGTGGCGGTGGCGCCTCTACCGGTTCCGGTATGGGCGGCGTGGTCACTGGCGGTGCCGGCGGTGCGATTTCCTTCGACGGCGCGGGCACCTCGGCCGGCGCGGGCGCCTGCATCGAGGATTGGGCAGTGCCTTGAAAAACCAAGGCGACGACCGTTTCGGGAGGCTGCTCGTCGTTTGGCGTGGATGATGGAAGGCCGATCAGCAGGCCCAACACCACGGCCACGTGCAGCAATGCCGACACAATCAGCCCAATTCGCAGGCCGCGCGCGACGCCCGATGCTCGACGGCCTACGCGATCTCTGTTGTTGAAGAGTTGCTGCAGCACGAGCCGGTCACCCGATAGGGAAGAGCAAATACGTCGGTGGCTTGCCAGGCCGATTGCGAGGCAACTCGATGCTCATGCGCCGAGTGCCACTATTTGGGCGGGGCGGCAGTGGGCTTGGCCGGGGAGGTCTGCTTGGCCGGGGGGGCGGATGATGCCGGCGCAGAGGTTTGTTCCGCCAGCAGTGCGACCTTGGTGAACCCCCCCTGGGTCACGGTGCCCATCACCTCCATGATTCGGCCATAGGCCAAATCCTTGTCGCCGCGCACGAAGATCCGCCGCTCCGGATTGTTATTTGAGATCGCCTGCAGCTTGGAGACCAGATCGCCGACCTCAACCGCTTGTTCCTGCAGGAAGATCGAGCCGTCGGCCTTGATCGTGACAGTGAGCGGCTCACTGTCGCTGTTCAATGGCTGGGCATTGGTTTTCGGCAGATCGACCGAGACACCGGAAGTCATCAACGGGGCGGTGACCATGAAGATGATGAGCAACACCAGCATCACGTCGACCAACGGGGTTACGTTGATCTCCGCGAGCGGCCGATAGCGGCTTCGGCTCCTGCCGCCATTGTTCGTGGTGAACGCCATTGTTCAGGTTCGCTCCTCGGTCTGGGTCATTTCAGGACCGCTCCGCGGTAGGGGTCATTTCAGGACCGCTCCGCGGTAGGGGTCATTTCAGGACCGTTCCTCGCTTTGTCGCGACAGTATCGCGCTGAACTCGCTGCCGAAGTTGTCCAAGCGCCCAGCGAAGCGAGACAGGCTGTTGCTGATCTGGTTGTAGGCGAGCACCGCCGGGATCGCCGCGACCAGGCCGATCGCGGTCGCGAACAGCGCTTCGGCGATCCCGGGCGCGACAACCGCCAGATTGGTGTTGTGCATTGCCGCGATTGCGGAGAACGAGTGCATGATGCCCCAGACGGTGCCGAACAGGCCGATGAACGGGGCAGTCGCGCCGACACTGGCGAGGAAGATCATCCACCGTTCCACGCGGTCCATCTCCCGTTGCACCGTCACTGTAATGGCGCGGTCGATTCGCTCCCGCACGCTGGTGTGGGAGATGTCCGCGCCGGCGACTCGAACCGAACGGCGCCACTCGCCCATCGCAGCGGCGAAGACCGCGGCCATCGGGTGCTTGGGATTGCTGCCTTCCCGGTCGAACAACTCGTCCAGGCTTCCGCCGGACCAGAAACGGTCCTCGAATCCGTCAGCCTCCTTGTTGATCTTCCGCAAGGTGCTCCATTTCTCGAACACCACGGCCCAGACCCATACGCTGGCGCCGAGTAGGCCGACCATCACCAGTTTGACGACGATGTCGGCTTGAATGAACAGGCCCCAGAGCGACAGATCGCCGCCGGCCGTTCCAAGATTTACCGCATCCACTACCCGATCCACTTCTAATCCCCTTCTTCAGTCGCCGCGGCGACGTCATGGCGAACCACGGCCTCCCGCGACGCTTCACGACGCAGGGCCAGCATCCCCTCGCGCCACCGAGGCGGGATGCGAGCCGGCTTGTTCCCCCCGATTCGGACGCAGACGAGCTTGATGCTTAGCGTCGCACAGACCCCGTTGGGGCCGCGAACGGTCTGGCGCAACAGGACGGTCGCGCCGCCCACGTCCATCGTTTCCGTATCGACCACCAGCGGGTCGTCGAGGATAGCGGGGCGCACATAATCTATTTCCGCGCGGCACACCATGAACATAAGGCTAAAGCGTTCAACGAGGTCCGCATGCGGGATTCCCGCGTCACGCAGGGCCTCGGTGCGGGCGCGTTCGGCAAACCGCAGGTAGTTTGCGTGGTATACCACGCCGCCTGCATCCGTGTCCTCATAGTAGACACGCAAGGAAGTTCGGTGGGTGGATCGCGGATGAGCAATCATTTATCTAGCCATTCCCTTATCTGGATGGCCGTCGGGCCTTCTGCGTGCGTCACAACCCGCCGCAGCAAAGATGTAGGCTACAGCGTAAGCCTCGCAATCTCCGAAGGCTGGTCACTCCCCCCCTCCGAGTATATCCAGCAACGGCGCGTTGGACCGGGGCACCTTCAGGCCAAGATGCTTCCAGCCCGGTTCCCCCAGCATCCGCCCTCGGCTGGTTCGTAGGATCAGGCCTTCCTGGATCAGGTACGGCTCGACCACGTCCTCCAACGTGTCCCGTGCCTCGGCGAGGGCCGCGGCCAGAGTCTCTACGCCGACCGGGCCGCCAGAATGGTGCTCCGCGATTCGACGCAGATACCGGCGGTCCATCGAATCCAGGCCAAGGCGATCGACCTCCAATCGGTTCAGCGCGGCATCGGCGACAATGCGATCGACTGGAGTGTCGCCCTGCACCGCGGCGAAATCGCGCACCCGGCGCAACAGTCGTCCGGCGATCCGAGGCGTCCCGCGCGATCGGCCGGCGATCTCTGCGGCGCCTTCCCCGGTCAGGCTCAGCCCCAGCAGGCGTGCTCCGCGGACGATGATCTGGCGCAGTTCCTCCGGCGTGTAGAACACCAGCCGCAGCGGGATCCCGAACCGGTCCCGCAGCGGCGTCGCCAGCAGCCCCGCTCGGGTGGTCGCGCCGACCAGCGTGAAGGGCGGCAAGTCAATGCGAACGCTGCGCGCGGCCGGCCCTTCGCCGATGATCAGATCGAGCTGGAAATCTTCCATCGCGGGGTACAGCACTTCTTCGATTGCCGGCTGCAGGCGATGGATTTCGTCGATAAACAAGACATCCTTGGGTTGCAGGTTGGTCAGAATGGCAGCGAGGTCGCCAGCCTTGGCGATCACCGGACCGGACGTGGCCCGGAACCCGACACCAAGTTCCCGAGCCACGATCTGGGCGAGCGTCGTCTTACCGAGGCCGGGCGGCCCATGCAGCAGTATGTGGTCGAGCGATTCGCCACGCGCCCTGGCTGCCTGGATGAAGACAGCGAGGTTTTCGCGGGAGGTCTTCTGACCAGTGAAATCAGCCAGGGTCTGCGGCCGCAGCGACACCTCGGCGGCATCCTCCGGCTGCCGGGCAGCGGATACTTCCCGATCGATTGGCCGGTCGTCGCTCATCCGGCCGCCCGCTGCGCCAGTTCCTTCAGGCTGTCACGGATCAATGCGTCCAGTGTAGCGGCCTCGCCGAGGCGTTCCAGGACACGGACAACCACCGGCTGCGCCTCGATTCGGCGGTAGCCCAGATTGACAAGGGCCGACAGCGCGTCGTCGGCCGGGGTTGCGGCAGCGATCGGCGTGTAAAGTACGCCGCTGGACGATGGCATGGTGCCGGTCTTGTCCTTCAACTCTGTCAGCAGCCGGATCGCCAGGCGCGGGCCGACGCCCTGCGCGCGCGTCAGGCTGGCCTTGTCGCCGGCGGCGATCGCACCGATCAGATCACGCGGCGACAGCGCTGACAGTATAGCGAGAGCGACCCTGCCCCCGACACCCTGCACCGTCGTCAGCAGACGGAACCAGTCGCGTTCGGCCGAGTCCGCGAAGCCATAAAGGACGATGGCATCGTCGCGCACGTGCGTCTCGATCAGCACTTTAGCGGCGGCCGGCGGTTGCGGCAGCGCGGACAGGGTGCGCGACGAGGCCTGCACCAGATACCCGACGCCGCCGACGTCGATGACACAGGTGCCATCGGAGAGTGCATCCACTCTTCCGGTGAGTTGGGCGATCATAATAGTACGGTCCTGCGACGTCGTTTGATCGAGCGGGGCGGCGACTCGGGCGGAGGTGGATCATACCTTATTTCAAGGTCGGCGTAGCAGCCGTGTGCGTTGGCACTGGACCAAGCCAACGCGGCGCCCGTCGGGCGATGGCCGGTGGGGGTCGCGGCTGAGCGGCTGAGCCGACCAACCACCTGTTCGCATCCACCTAAAGGCAGGGCGGCTAGGCCCCGGACAAACGAAAAGGGCGGCGGATCGCTCCGCCGCCCAACCCGTGATCAACAATCGCGGGACGCAACCAGCCAGGGCTAGTGAGGAATGAACACGGGGAAATTGAACAGTTGTTCGAACACGACCGTAAACTCGACACCAAGGGCCACACCGTTCTCGACGTGCGCAGCCGGATTGGCCTGGGTGAACGGTTGCACGGACCATGCGGCGTAAGGCTTTGCCGTCACGCCCGGCACAATCCCGATCCCGTAATTCACTTCGAACAAAAACGACTTGTCGAACGGGGCGCCCCGATGCGGTGTGCCGGTACAATTGATTGGGCTGCAGGCAGTGGCTGATTGGTTGACGTCCATCATGGTGCCGGCCAGACCAATGGAGTCTAACGGCCGCGACGCACCCCACGGGGCACGATCGTAAAGCCCGGCGTAGTACTGACCACTGTACGCGGGACTGTTGTTATACCATATCGCGCCGCCGAACAGTGTCAGGCTCTGGTTGGTTTTCGGGTCGGGCCGCCATACTGTCTGCTGGAGCTGTATGTAGCCCGCTTGCCGGCCATCCACCGTGGGGTTACCGGTCTGGTTACCCTTGTGATATTGCGACGTGTCGTCCCAGAAGCCAATATCGTATTTCGAGGGCAGCCTGGCGCTGCCGAAACCGGTCAGGTAGCCAAGTTCCACGGGGATGAACGCGCCGGTCGAGCCTGACGTCCTCCAGTCGAAGCCGGCACTCAGGAAGCCGGTGTTCAGGGGGGTGTCCTGATAGGCGCCAACCTTAAAGTATATTTGCGGCGTGACCGCAACGTTCACGCGGCCGCCCCATTCCGAGGCTGGATAGGCTCCGTTTACGTTTTGGGAGTACCAGGTGCCCGGCTGGGCGCAGAAGATGCCGGTCACGAAAGCGCACGAGAGATCGCTGACCGCGAACTCAAGCGTCGGTTCGGTGCGGCCAACCTGAATGTCGATCTGGTCGTTGAGGATGCCCTGCTCCCAGTAGAACTGGGTCAGGCGGTATTTCACCGGACCGGCGTTTTGGTTCAGCCCGATGTCGGTCCCGCCGGAGTTCGATCTGCCGGAACGTTCTTCGAATATGACGTGGAATGAAGCCTCGGGGATACCTATGAGTCTCTCAAGATCGAAGGTAACGCCGGCGTTGGCGTGTCCGATCGGAGACGTGCCCACCTTCGGAGTGCCGGCCACCAGCCGGGAAAAATCCTCGGTATAGCCGAGATTGAAGTAGATACCGGCTTGCCCCATCTGTTGTCCAAAGTTCGTGACCGGGTCGAACATCGGTATTGGACCACCAGCCGGCGCGCCCTGTGCATAGACAGGTGTAGAGATACCTGACCAGACACACGCGAGCGCCGTCGCTCCCAGACAAAAGCCATAACGCATTTTGTTCATCATTTTGTCTCCATTTTTGGCAGCCACTTGCTGTTACTTTTCATCGACGCGTTTATGACGATACAGCACACTTTATTCCGGAAGATGTTCCCGGTCAGCGTCCCGCCCCTGGCGGATCGCCGCCCTCACCAAGCCGGACGCAAAGTATTCGCTCGTAACCTTGCCGAAACCAAGGGCCGCCGAATTGCCGAAAGTCGGAGGGGCGGCCGCGAGAAACTTCTCACGCAGCGCTCGTGTAGAAGACTGTAAACAACAATTGTTTATCATTTTTTAGCCCACCCTCCCCAGAACAACGCCTATTAACAAGCCGGAGGACAGTCCAGATAGATCTGCACTTGTGGTCTGCTGTGGAACCGAGGCGCTTCATCGTCACCTGGTTCGCGGTTGCTTTAACAACCACCATCCCCCAATCGTCGGCTTGCGACCGCCTATCACCTCGCCTTTGCACGAAATGTATCGTTGTGCGAACGCTAGACCGGCTAGAACTGGAACGTCAACCGCCCGTGGCGAAAAGACCGGCCCAACGCGCAACATGTGACGCAAGAGTTGCCACGGTGTGACATTTTTGCAAATCCGACGCGGCGTAAAGAGGGATCGCTGCAAGTCGGAAGCAAATCCCCGCCTCTCGTCCAGGCGGGGACAGCGCGAAGTCTCAGGGAACCGGTCTTACCGGTGACGAACCTATCGACCGCGCCGCGGGAACCGCACCATCGCGCCGCTGGCTTCATCCCACAGAGTGAAGCTCGGCGCGCGGAGGGCCTGCCAGAATGTCAGACCGGTCACGTGGACAGCCAAGGCTGGCTCGGCGCGATGTGCGGCCTGTAACCGATAGTTCGGCACGCGCGGCATCAGGTGATGCACGTGATGGAAGCCAATATTGCCGGTGAACCACTGCAATATCCTCGGTAGCCGCAACCACGAACTGCCATGCAGGGCGGCCCCGGCCGCTGTCCAATCAGTCTGGCGCGCCCACTGCGAATGCTCGAACCGGTGCTGCACCGCAAATAGCCACACTCCGATAATCGAGGCCATGACGATAACCGGAAGCTGCACAAGCACCACAGGCTCCCACCCAATCAACAAGGTCATCGTGAGCAGGAAAGCGCCGATCCCGAGATTGGTGACATAAACGCTGATCCGCTCCTTCCGCCAGCCTTTGGGGGTGTCGAAGGGAAAGCGGTAGAGAAGGATGAACACGACCGGCGGCAGCAGGAGTTGGGACACCAATGGATGCAGAGCAGCCCGGTAGAGCCGCTGACGCGTTGACGAGAGTGCCTCGTATTCTCTCAAGGTCAGGCAGCCGGAATAGATGTCGTTGCCGGAGGGGCGTTTGTCGAGATTGTTCCATACCGCGTGGTGGGCGGCGTGGTGCCGGCGCCATAGGGCAAAGGGCGTAAAGGTGGTCAGGCTGCACAGCCAGCCGACGACCTCGTTCGCCAGACGCGACCTGAAATAGGCGCCATGCCCGCAGTCATGCTGAATGATGAACAGGCGAACCACGAAGCCGGCCGTCGGCAGCGCGAGCGCCAAGCTGACCCAAGGTGAGATGTGGTAGTATGCGTAATACATGAAGGCGACCAACGCGACGTAGGGTGCGGCGGTGATGCCAAGCTGCGCGATGCTCCGGCCCACCGACGGGGCCTGAAAAGGCGCAAGCCTGACGAGCAAGGTCCGGCGGTCGGGTGCCAACCCGGCTTCCTGCGGCATTGAGGGTTGGGGATGCATCGGGGTCTTTTCGTGGACCGGGGTTAGCGGCGTCCGGATTTGGACAGCTTCGCGTTCGGCGTAGTCATCGATCGTTTAGCTGAATTGGGGGATCCAGGACACGATTCAATTACAATTTCCAACCATCCGGCATCTGATATACCGTGTAACGGATAGGCAGCCCGATGCCGAGGTGGAGTTGGATACAGCTCATCGGGGTCATGAGGGCCTCGACGCATCACGATGCGCGCACTTCCGGGCGGTTCTCTCGGTCGCAGCAGCCCGTCGAGGACGGTTAGCACCACTCCCCCCGCACTCGTCCGCCCCGCGCTAACCATTCGTTAACCTGCCACTATTACTCTAGCCTTTTCGACGGGGCTCGCCGATGGCGTCACCTGAACTCCTGGCCAGGGCACTGCGGCCACTGTCGTCCGGTGCGTGGCAGGAAGCGGAAACAGCTGCACGCGCAGCCATAGCTGACGATCCGGACGACCCACACGCCGCGCTATTGCTTGGGCTGGCCGTCGCTTCCATGGGGGAGGTCGGCCGCGCGGCCCCGCTCCTGACGCATGCCGGGGCCATGCGGCCAGACGCCTGCCATCCGTGCCTCGAGCTTGCGCGACTGAAGCCGCCCCTGCCGCGAGCGCTGATAGCTCGACAGTTCCGCGCATGCCTCCGCCAAGCACAATCGGACGACCGGCTGCGGTTGGATTTCGCCACCTTCCTGCTCGACACCGACCAAGCGGCGGAGGCGCAAGCAATCCTTGCGGACGGACCGGCGTCCGTCGCGGGTCACCATCTGATGGGTCTGGTGAAGGCGGAGCTTGGCCATTTTCCGGCCGCTATCGACAGCTTCGAGCGTGCGCTGGCCCTGGAACCGGGCAGCGCGGGAAGCTGGTCGAACCTTGGCATGATGATGAAGGTCGAGGGGCGGTTCGACGAAGCTATCGCAGCGCATGATCGAGCGGTGGCGTTGGACCCGGCAAATCACCGGCTTCGCGTCAACCGGGCAGTGGCCTTGCTGAAAATGGGTGCCTGGGAGCCGGCATGGCTGGATTACGAATCGCGGCTGGTCCTGACCGGCTCG
Organism: uncultured Pseudomonadota bacterium; assembly: GCA_963832865.1. Taxonomy (GTDB): domain Bacteria; phylum Pseudomonadota; class Alphaproteobacteria; order Acetobacterales; family Acetobacteraceae; genus Rhodopila. The sequence goes on along the minus strand of CAWHWH010000057.1, from coordinate 83,104 downwards.
CCCCTGGTCGACCACGATAGGCTTTTGCCAACCTTGCATCCCGCCGACGGCCTGGCGGGTTTGACAATCCTGGCGCTGCACGAGGACGGGTTCGGCGACACGTTGCAATTCCTGCGCTACTTGCCATTGCTTGCCGAACGAGGTGCGAGGGTGGTGGCATGCGTGCCGCCAGCGCTGGACCGGGTGATGCGGATGGTGCCCGGCGTGACGGATGTGGTGACCGACCCTCAGCGCCTGCCGCCGCATCAGTTTGTTTGCCTGATGTTCAGCCTGCCACGCGTCTTCGGCACGACGGTCGACACCATTCCTCCCGCTCCGGTTCTACTTCCGGATGCTTCGCTGGTGCGGCATTGGGCAAGCCGGCTTCCGAGCGGCGGTTTGCGCGTCGGGTTGGTGTGGGCCGGACAGGCGAGGCCATCTTTGCCGGGATTCAGCACGTTGGACCGCCGCCGCAGCGCAGGATTGGCAACGCTGGCGCCGCTATTCGACGTGCCTGGCGTCGCGTTCGTCAGCCTCCAGGCGGGGGCGCCGTCGCGGCAGATGCAATTTTCAGATCTGGTGCTGGCCGATCCGATGCCTGATGTCAGTGATTTCGCCGATACCGCCGCCATCATTGCCGGATTGGACCTCGTGATCAGCGTCGACACTTCGGTCGTGCACTTGGCGGGCCTGTTGGGGAAACCGGTCTTCCTCCTGGATCGCTACGACGGCTGCTGGCGCTGGTTGAGCGGGCGATCCGACAGCCCTTGGTATCCGCGGTTGACGATTTTTCGGCAACAGCAATCCGGTGACTGGTCCGAGCCGGTAGAGCAAGCCAAGGCTTCGTTGGAGGCGATGGCGCTGGATCGTGGCCTCGGGTTGTCTTCAGTCCACGCCCATGCGGTCGTCACTTGACGGCTGGGTTTATTGCCTGGAGACAAGCGCCGCTTCCCTACTCCAGGTGAATGGACCTCAAAATGAAACGGTTGCTGCGGACCTTGCGCGGGGAACCGGTCTGGCCGCCGCCGATATGGCTGATGCGCCAGGCGGGGCGCTACCTGCCGGAATATCGCGCCGTCCGGGCCGGGGTAAAGGATTTCGTCTCGCTCTGCACGGCACCACGGTTGGCCGCGGAGGTCACGCTGCAGCCGATCCGCCGCTATGGCTTCGACGCGGCCATCTTGTTCAGCGACATCCTGATGCTGCCCTGGGCGCTCGGACACGGGCTTGAGTTCAGAGAGGGCGAGGGGCCGGTGCTGCCGCGCCTGAGCGATGAGGCTGGTGTAGCCGCGCTAGATCCGGCCAGGATGATCGACAAGCTCGAGCCGATCATGGAGACCGTGCGGTTGGTCCGCTCCGGGCTGCTGGCCGAAGGGTACGGCGAGACAACGCTGATCGGGTTCGCCGGTGCACCGTTTACCGTCGCCTGCTATATGATAGAGGGTGGCGGTTCAAAGGACTTTGGCCATGTGCGCGGAATGGCCTATGCGCAGCCGGCCCTTTTTCAACGGCTGATGGATCTTCTGACGGAGGCGTCCATCGAGTATCTCTCCGCTCAGGTGGTGGCCGGCGCCGAGGCGCTGATGTTGTTTAACTCGTGGGCGGGCGTGTTATCGCCGTCGTTGTTCCGGGCGCATTGCGTGGCGCCAGCGACCCGCATCGTCTCGGCGCTCAAAACGCGACATCCGGAGGTGCCGGTGATCGGGTTCCCGAGGTTGGCGGGGGTGATGACGCGCGACTTCGGGACGACAGGGGTCGATGCGGTCGGCGTAGATACTGGCAGCGATATCGCGATCGTGGCTTCGATGCTTCCGGCGGATATCGCGGTGCAGGGCAACTTGGATCCTCTGGCGCTGGTTGCCGGAGGGACGGCGATGGCGGACGAGGCGACGGCGATCCTGAACGCCATGCGCGGCCGGCCGTTCATCTTCAACCTTGGGCATGGCGTGGTGCCACAAACTCCACCGGACCATGTGGCGGCTTTGCTGGAGCTGGTGCGTGGGCCGTAGAGTTGCGATTGTCCTGTTCAACCTGGGGGGGCCGGATTCACCGGAGGCAATCAGGCCGTTTCTGCGAAACCTTTTCCTTGATCCCGCCATTTTGCGCGTGCCGTTCTTCGTCCGGCCGTTTCTCGCGCGGATCATCGCTCGCGCACGGGTCGCTCCGGCGACCGCCAACTATGCGCTGTTGGGCGGCAAGTCTCCTCTGCTGCAGCTGACCCAGCAGCAGGCTGCCGCCCTGGAAGCCGCGCTGCCGGAGATAGAGGCAAAGTGTTTCATCGCGATGCGCTACTGGCATCCCTTCGTTCTGGAGGCGGCCCGGGCGGTGAAGGCATGGCGGCCGGATGCCGTGGTGTTGCTGCCGCTGTATCCACATTTCTCGACCACGACGACCGGTAGTTCGCTGGTGGCGTGGCGGCAAGCGGCAGCGCGGATTGGGCTCGCCGTAGAGACGACGACGGTTTGCTGCTACCCGATTGACCCGGCGTTCACGGCCGCGACAGCGGCGCTGGTAAAGGCGGAGTATGATCGTGCTCGCGCCGCCCTCGATCCAGCCGTACCGCTGCGCGTGCTGTTCTCCGCACATGGATTGCCAGAGGTCATCATCCAAAACGGCGACCCGTATCAATGGCAGGTAGAGCAGACCGTGGCTGCGGTGGTTCGCTCTTGGGATGAGGCTGTGGATTACAGCATCTGCTACCAGTCGCGGGCGACGCCGCAGAAATGGATCGGGCCGAGCACCGACGGGGAAGTCGAACGGGCGGCTAAGGACCAAACGGCGGTGCTGGTGGTGCCGATCGCGTTCGTGTCCGAGCACACCGAGACGCTGGTGGAACTGGATGTCGAGTATCGCGACCTGGCGGCAAAGCTAGGCGTACCGGGATATTTCCGTGTCCCGGCACAGAACGCGGATCCTGGGTTCATCGCGTCGCTGGCGGGGATCGTTCGGCGGGCGCTTACGTGTCGGGCCGGGGTTGTGCAGCGCCGCGGACGGCCGAATTTGCGACCCTCGGCAGCGCGCCTGCCCATTGTCCCCCTCAAACAGCCAGAGCAAACTTACCGCCGGCGGGTGATGGGCTCATGCCCAGTGAAGGGGGTCCACCTCAGGCCCGGGTTATTGTCTGCCTCCCAGCTATCAGGTACGCTGTTGCGACGGGCCTGCAACGGGGGAACACTGTGTCAGAAACATCGAGCGCCCGGATCATTCTATATGTCGCCGCCGCGATCTGCCTGGCGACCGTTCCGCGTCACGCCTTTGCCGATACGCCGCCAACCGCCGCCGCCGGCCTGAAACTCGCCGAGCAATATTGTGTGGCGTGCCATCAGATCGCGCCCAGCAGTAGGCGAGGTTGGACGGATGCCCCAGCTTTTGAGGCGATCGCCAACCGTCCGGGCAGCACGACCGAGATGCTCAGCGCAACGATTCAAAAGCCGCACATGAAGATGCTGAACACGCAGCGGCCGGCCGCAGAGGCGAATGACATCGCAGTCTACATCATGAGTTTGCGCAAGCGCTAATCTGCCTAGCGGTCGGGCCGCGACGTCCCTGAACCTGAACCGGACGAACTACGCCTCAGGCACCGCGCCGCTGCTCAATCCTGCGGTAGAACAGTCACGGGTGCATGGGCGTCAACAATATCGCCGCAGGCGCTTCCCTTGACACTGCACGTCACCTGCACGTTCATCGTTACGACGCAAAAGGCGGGGCAGCAATGACGCAGAAGACCAAGCTGCGAAGCAGTTTCAAGGACGCGGTGGCCGACATTCCCGATGGCAGCACGATCGCGTTCAGCGGTTTTGCTATGCCGGGAACGCCGTTCAACTTGATCAAGGCATTGATCGAGCAAGGTGCTAGGCGCTTAACCCTTGTCGCCAACACAACCGGCGGCGCACAACAACCCAGGATGCCCGATATCGGCATGTTGGTGGAGAACGGCCAGGTAGCGAAGGTCATCTGCGCGTTCACCGCCGCCACCCGTCCAACCGACGTGCTGCCGTTCACCAAATATTATGAAGCGGGCGAAGTCGATGCCGAACTGGTCCCTCAAGGCACGCTGGCCGAACGGCTGCGCGCAGCGGGCGCCGGCATTCCGGCGTTCTTTACACCCACGGCTGTTGGAACCGAGCTCGCCGCTGGGCGCGAGACCCGGGTGATCGATGGCCGCGAGTACCTGCTGGAATATGCCTTGAAGCTGGACTACGCGTTCATCCGCGCCCGCATTGCCGATGCCGCCGGCAATCTTCGGTTCCATCGCTCGCAGCGAAATTTTGGTCCCGTGATGGCGACCGCCGCGCGTGTCACGATCGCCGAGCTGGACGAGCCGGTGGTTCCGGTCGGCAGCATCGATCCCGACGATGTGCATACACCTGGTATCTACGTGCATCGTCTGGTTCAGGTGCCGCCGGACCCGGAAGGGATTTGGCCGAGCAAGCGGCAGGAGCGGAGGAGATGAGCGGTACGAAAGGTCTGACCCGCCAGCAGATGGCGGACCGCGTGGCACGCGAGTTCCAGGACGGATGGATCGTCAACCTCGGCGTCGGCATTCCGACGATGTGCTCCAACACCGATATCGGCGACCGGGACATCACCTATCATTCCGAGAATGGGGTGATCGGCTACGGGCCGGTCGCGCCCGAGGGACACGAGGACCTCAACCTCGTCAATGCCGGCGGGCAGAACGTGACGTTGAGGCTCGGGGCCGCCGTGGTGCACCACGCGGACAGTTTCGGAGTGATCCGTGGCGGCCATATCGATGCGACCGTGATGGGGGCCTATCAGGTCTCGATGACCGGGGATTTCGCCAATTGGAGGCTGAAGGGCCAGAAGGGCGGCGGGATCGGCGGAGCGATGGATCTGGCGGCCTGTGCCAAGCGGGTGTTCATTATCCTGGAGCACGTGACCCGAGATGGCAGTCCGCGGCTTGTGACTGCCTGCGATCTGCCCGTGACGGCGCGTGGAGTCGTTACTTTGATTGCGACGAATTATGGATTGTTCGAACCTGCGGCTACTGGGTTCCGGTTGCTGGAAATCGCGCCGGGGTTGACTGTGGATGAGGTGCGCGACGCAACCGGGGCACCGTTGATGGTGGCGGACGGGTTGAGGCAGATGGCGGTTGGAGACTGACCCTGGGAGAGGCCGGCTTCATTTCTCCGCCGCGCGGTAGATCGGCTCCGGGCTCAGGCGTGCAGCGCGTCTTGATGTGAATCAAGGACGCTGATTGTCGTTCGTGAGATCCGCGGTAAGGAAGTCTCAAGAAGCAAGCCGCGAACTGGCTTTCTTTAAAACACCGTAGAGGACATTTAGATGCGAGGTCTGATTCTTGCCGCCGGCCGCACGAGCCATATGGGCGAAATCGGCGATCAGCAGCCAAAGTGCCTGGTTCCACTGGCAGGAACGCCGTTGATCGCCCGCCAGATAGCGGCACTGCGCGGCGGCGGCGCAACCGAGATCGGGGTCGTGCGAGGCTTCCGAGCGGAGATGATCGATTATCCGGACATAACCTATTTCGAAAATGAGCGATGGGCGGACACCAACACGGTGATGTCTCTTGCCGCCGCCAATGCGTGGTTGCGAAGCGGCCCGGTCATTGTCAGCGATTCGGACATCTTCTATCAGCGGGAACTGGTGCACCGCCTGGGGTCTGTCCGCGGCAGTCTGGTCGTGGCCTACGATCGGCAGTGGCGCGACCTCTGGACCCGGCGGTTCGCCGATCCCTTGACGGGCGCCGAAACATTCCGCCGCGGGGGGGCCGGCAACTTGCTCGAGATCGGGGGAAGGACGACCAACATCGACGAAATCGAAGGTCAGTATATGGGGCTGCTGAAGTTCACCCCCTCGGCCTGGCAGGCGGTCGATACGGTACTGGCTGAGCTTGATGCGCCAACCCGCGACCAGCTGAGCATGACTGGGCTTTTGCGCCGGCTACTGGCCCTGAAGTCGGTCGCCATTGGCACCGTTGGCACTGACGGTCAGTGGGGGAAGATAGATGGTCCTGACGATGTCCGGATGTACGAAAGGATGCTTGCGGACGGTCAACTCTCGCTCGAGGGCTGAGGCCGCCGAAGGTTCAGCAATTGCTCTACGACACCATCTTTGCGCTTGCTTCCGGCTCCGCTCGCGCCGCCATCGCCGTGTTGCGGCTGAGCGGTCCGGGGTCGGGCACCGCGGTGGCTGCGCTTTGCGGCGGCGTCCTGCCAGCGCCGCGTCATGCCTCACTCCGCCGTTTGCGTGATCCGTCGGGCGAGCTACTGGACCAGGCGCTCGTGCTATGGTTCCCCGGTCCGAACACCTACACCGGTGAGGACTGTGCGGAACTGCACCTGCATGGCGGACGCGCGGTCATCGACGGCGTTGCCGACGTGCTGGCGCGGGCCGGCCTCCGCCCCGCCGAACCGGGGGAGTTCACCCGGCGCGCTTTCCTGAACGGCCGGATGGATCTGGTCGAAGCGGAAGCCGTGTATGATTTGGTCGCGGCGGAAACGGAAGCGCAGCGGCGTCAGGCGTTGCGGCAGCTTGAGGGGGAGCTTGGCGCGCTCTACCAAGACTGGGCCGACCGGTTGCGGGGCATCCTCGCCTATCAGGAAGCGTTGATCGACTTCCCTGACGAGGACTTGCCGGCGGAGGTCGAGGAGCAGCTTCTCGGCACCATGCATACGGTTCGAGCCGAAATCGCTGCTCATCTGAACGATGCCGGACGCGGCGAGAAGCTGCGCGAGGGGCTGTTCTTCGCGATCACCGGCGCGCCAAATGTCGGGAAATCCACGCTGATCAACGCCTTGGCCGAACGTGACGTTGCCATCGTCTCCGACATCCCCGGCACCACGCGCGACGCACTGGAAACCCGGGTGGTGCTGGGTGGCGTGCCCGTGACATTGGTCGACACTGCCGGCCTGCGGGAATCCTCCGACAGCATCGAGGCCGAAGGTGTCCGCCGCGCAATCGCACGCGCCGCGGAGGCTGATCTGGCGATCACGGTGATCGAGGCGGGATCACCCCTCCCGGGCAATCAAGGCAATCTCGTCGTCGCCAACAAGGCTGATCTCGGCCGCCCTGGTCCGGAAGGAGCGTTGCGGATCAGCGCTAAGACCGGCCTCGGCATGGACGATCTCCGGACCCGTCTCGCTGTCATCGCTCGGCAGATGACGCAGTCAAGTGGCCCCCCTCCGTTGACCCGAGCACGGCATCGCGCTGCACTACTGGCGGCGGCGGATCATCTGGAGGCCGCGGAACGGGCCGATTTGCCGGAATTGCGAAGCGAGGATCTGCGGCTGGCGATGCGGGCACTGGGACGGATTACGGGTCACGTCGGGGTGGAAGACATTCTGGACACAGTGTTCTCGCATTTCTGCATCGGGAAATAGGACCGGGAGGCGCAAGCGTCCAACACGGACAATTAGTACAGCGTTTCCGGGAAACCAAACATATGTGGCGCTTCACCCATCTGGAGGCAGCCTCCGACCGAGGGGACCCCTTGGGATAGGAGCGAATTGCTGGAGTTGGCCGATGAGCGAACCCGCTGCGCGGGAGAGGTGCCGGTTCGTTCTTCGACCCTTCCGCGACATCGCTAACGGCGGCCCCCGGCGGTGAAAGGCCATGATGGCCAACTTCTGTCCAGGAGCCACTATCCTGCTGCTCCCCCGCTGTTCTGAGACGAACCTGCATAAGCCCCCTATCCGCCGGTTGGTACGTTATGATATAACATTCGGCAACTACGGGGGGCGATCTATGAAATGGCTGCTTCACGCTGTGCTGCTGGCGATCGGCACCGCCCTAGTGTATCCCGGTGTCGCGGCTGCGGCGGACAAGATCAAGGTCGTCGCGACTTTCACGGTGATCGGCGATATGGTCACCAACGTTGCCGGTGATCTCGTCGATCTGGTCACGATCGTCGGCCCGGACACCGACTGCGAGGAATACGAACCGACCGCTGGCGATGTGCCGAAGATGGCCAATGCCCGGATCCTGTTCATGAACGGTCTGAGCGACGATTTCGAGCCCTGGCTAGACAATTTGATGAAGCAGGCGAAGTTCGCCGGCACCAAGGTCATCGTAAGCCGCGGCGTAAAGGCACTGACGGCGGAGGACGAGCATCCACTTGGCGGCAAACCGAAGGCTACGGTGCTCGACCAGCATGCGTGGATGACGCCCCGTAATGGCATCATTTACGTGAAGAACATTACTGACACACTGGCGCGCATCGATCCGGCCAACGCCGATATCTACCGCAATCGCGGGGCGGCCTACACGCAGCAGCTTCGGGATCTGGACAGTTGGGCGCACGCTGAAATGGCCGCGGTACCAACCGCCAAGCGGCGGGTGCTGTCGTCGCACGATTCGCTGCAGTATTTTGGTGCCACGTTCGGGATCACGATGATCTCGGTAAACGGCTGGACTAACAAGTCGGAGCCGTCCGCGGCCGATCTGGCTCACATGACCGACCAGATCCGGCGCGACCATGTAAGGGCCTTGTTCTTGGACAGCATCACCGACCCGCGGGCTATGGAACGGATCAGCAAAGAGACCGGCGCGGTGATCGGCGGGACGATATATGGCGACGCACTGTCCAAGCCCGACGGAGAGGCCCCCAACTACATCGAAATGATCCGCCACGATGTATCCATGATGAAAGCCGGCATGCTGCTAAACTGACGGTGGGAGACCGGGTAACGTGCCAGACGACTTGGACCAAGCTAAGACGCGGTGAGGAAGGGTCGACCTAATACTCCAGCCGTTCTGCCCACGAATGGAAGTCGTGGCTATTCGCCACAACACCGGCCGCGATCGATTCGTCTCCGAGGTGGACGGCATCGACCACTTTAGGCATGTAGCCCTCGGTCACTCAGGTTATTCATTTGTCAACCTGTAATGAATCCGAACGGTCATGGTGACCTTGTCCTGGGGCATGGTTGGAGGAAGCGGTGGCAAGGTCGCGCCTCGCAACATCGATTCGGCTGCAGCATCGAGGACAGAAGAGCCCGCGCTAGCGACCAGTTCGACTTGTTGCACGCGTCCCCACCGATCGATCGTGAAACGTAGCTCGACGGTGCCTTCTCTACCTTCTCGGCGCGCTTCGTCAGGATAGACCTTGTGGGCGGCAAGCCAGGCCGCGAGTGCCCGTTGCCAATCCGCATTGATCGGTGCCGATGTCGGCGGCATCTCTCTTGCGGGTATCGATGATGTCTGAGGCTGCGCGGTCGGACCGGCAGACGGTGCTGGCGCGGCAACAGCGGGATGTGGCCGCACCGGTTGGCGGGGACGCGGCTGGACGGCCGCCATAGGCGGTGGCTGGGGAGTGCTTGGCGCCTCAGGCGGCGGAGCCGACACCGGCTTTTCCGATACCGTCGGGGGCGGAGGCGACGGTGCCGTTTCTGGAACAGACGCCGACTCAGTTTCAGCCGGTGGCGGTGCTGTTTCTGGCTCCGGTGCTACCTTCGGCGGAGGTAACGGTTCTGGAACCGACGTTGGCGGAGTTTCAGTCGGCGGCGGTGCTGTTTCTGGCTCCGATGCTACCTTCGGAGGGGGTAACGGTTCTGGAACCGGCGTTGGCGGAGTTTCAACTGGCGGAGGTGCTGGCTCTGCCTCGCCTGGAGCTGATTCCGGCATGTTCTCGATTGGATGCGCTTCGGGCTGCAAAAACACCATTTCGAATGCCTGATCCGCTGGTGGCGACGGCGGTAGCCCATGCGGCAGCCCGATCAGCAGCAGCCCCACGACCAGGACATGCGCCAATACCGAGCAGACCACTGCGACAGATTGTCGTTGTGAAAACCGGTTAGCTGGGTTGGGCCGCGCTGCCATTCAGTGCTCCCTACCAATGACACCAAGAGCCCCGGCTTGCGGAACGCTCCAAAATAGTACGTTATAACGTACCATAACAAACATACTCTCGCCGCTTGGCGGGCACTTGGGAAGGGTCCTAACCGATGCGTCATTGGCCCGCTCTGCTTCCTATCTGCCTTGGTGTGGCCATGATGGCAGCACCCGCGCGCGCACAGGACCAGACCGATCAGCAGTCTGCCACCATCGATCTTGATGTGATTGCCAAGAAGCTTGACGTGGCCCGCCAGCAGATCCAGCCAAGCCTCGGGGCAAGCTCTTATAACTTCTCGCCAGAGGCCCTGCAGACGATCCCCCAAGGCGAGAATGCGCCACTGAATCAGGTGCTGCTGCAGGCCCCGGGAGTGGCCCAGGACAGTTTCGGTCAGATCCACCTGCGCGGCGAGCACGCCAACGTGCAATACCGGCTGAACGGCGTGGAATTGCCGGAGGGCCTGTCAGTCTTCGGTCAGGCTATCGCGTCACGCTTCGCCAATAGTATGACCCTAATCACCGGCGCGTTGCCGGCCCAGTACGGCTTCCAGACGGCGGGTGTCCTCGACATCCAGACCAAAACCGGAACCACCAATCCGGGTGGCGAGGTCACCATGTACGGCGGCTCATGGGACTGGCTGCAGCCGAGCTTCTCCTATGGCGGCAGGAGTGGCGCGCTGGATTATTTCGTGACCGGCGACTTTCTCCACAATAACCGCGGGATCGAGAACCCCACATCCAGCTTCAACGCCATCCACGATACGACGAATCAGCTCCACGGCCTCGCTAATCTGTCCTACATCATCGATCCGGAGACACGCGTCAGCCTTATTCTGGGCGGCTTCGACGGCCAGTTTCAAATCCCCAACAACCCCGGCCAACCTACCCTCGGCTTTCCGGTCCTCGGCATCTCCGACTTCAACAGCGCCTACCTGAACGAGACCCAGCGCGAGGACACTGAGTTTGGCATTCTCTCGCTCCAGAAGCACATTGACACCCTGGACTTCCAGCTGTCCGCCTATACGCGCTTCAGCCGCCTGCGCTTCTCCCCCGACTGGATCGGCGATCTGTTGTTCAACGGCATCTCGCAGCAGGCGACCCGTAATGACCAAGCCTACGGTATCCAGTTTGATGCGAGCTGGATCGCCGCGGAGCACCATACCGTCCGGTTTGGCATGCAGGTGCAAGAGGAAGGGACGACATCCAAGACCTTTTCCGACGTGCTCCCGGTGGATGCGAGCGGCACCCCAACGACCGACGTGCCAACCGCGATCGCTAATACCAGCAACAAGCAGGGCGGGCTTTTCGGCGTCTACGTCCAGGATGAATGGCGCATCCTACCCAAGGTGACGATCAATGGCGGCCTGCGTTTCGATGGCGTAGACCAATATACCAATGGAACCCAGCTCAGCCCCCGCCTGAACGTCGTCTGGAAGCCGACCGCGACCACGACGCTCCACATCGGGTATGCTCGCTACTTCGTGCCGCCGCCCTTTGAGTTGGTCGGAACCCAACATTGGGCCAATTCGCCGGCACCACCGCTGCGCCGACGGTGAATGCGAACAGCACGGTGCTACCGGAGCGGTCCAACTACTTCGATGTTGGCATCAGCCAGGTGGTGATCCCCGGCCTGACGCTGGGCGTCGATGCCTACTACAAGCTGTCTCACGACCTGATCGATGAGGGCCAGTTCGGCGCTCCGATCATCCTGACCGCGTTCAACTATGAGAATGGCTTACAGGAAGGAATCGAGTTCACCGGCAGCTATGACCGCGGCCCCTGGTCGGTCTATGGCAACGCGGCGGTATCACGTGCGGTGGGCGAGAACATCGTCTCCGCGCAGTTTAATTTCCAGCCCGATGAGTTGGCCTTCATCGCCAACAACATTATCCATCTGGATCACGACCAGAAATGGACCGGTTCCGGCGGCATCGCCTACACCGCGAACCGCGACAGCCAGTATCCGACCCGTCTCTCGGTCGACGCGATCGTACAGAGCGGCCTGCGCGCTAGCACCCCGACCGTGCCGAACGGCATCGCGTTGGCAGTCTATGGAGCGGTTAACCTGTCGGTCGTGCAAAAGATCGCCTCCCGTACCGAATTGCGCCTGGATATCCTGAACGTCGGGGACGACACGTATCAGATCCGCAACGGCACCGGCGTCGGCGTCGGCGCCCCACAATACGGTATCCGGCGAACGATCCTGGCCGGGTTGACGCAGCGATTCTGAGGACCGTGACGCGCGTCGCGATTAGAAGCCTCCCCGCTGCAGCATCTAGCCGTTGCCATGAAACATGGTCTAGCAAAAGGTTTCAATCAATGAAGCTCCGAACCGTACTCAGTTTCGTCGGGCTGATCGCCGTGCAACACGCTCCGGCACAAGCCGCTGCACCGATCGAAATTGTTGCCGCAGAGAATTTCTACGGGGACGTGGCGGAACAGATCGGTGCTGCCGACGTCAAGGTGACGAGTATCCTGAGCGATCCAGCCGTAGATCCGCATCTGTTTGAGGCAAGTCCATCCGTTGCCAGGGCGATCTCGGCCGCGCGCGTGGTGGTCTTTAATGGCATCGATTACGATCCCTGGATGGCGACACTACTTGCGGCCTCCCCTGTCATCAATCGCAGAACCATCATTGTTGCCTCGCTCGCGGCTCGAAAGCTCGGCGATAATCCACATGTCTGGTATGATACCCAAATCATGCTCGGCTATGCCGCGGTGCTGACCGAGGTATTGGCGGCAATCGATCCGGCCCATGCGACAGACTTCCGTCAGCGCCTCGCGCAATTTCAGACGGCGATCCAGCCGGTCCAGTCCAAGATCGCCATGCTGCGGGACCGCCTGGCCTGCACGCCGGTCACTGCAACTGAACCGATTTTCGGATATATGTTTAATTCTTTGGGTATGCGGAGCCGTAACCAGTCATTTCAGCTGTCGGTGATGAATAATACCGAGCCAAGCGCGTCCGATATCGCAGCGTTCGAGAACGACCTTAAGACCCGCCAAGTCAAGCTGCTGGTTTACAACAGTCAGGCGACCGATCCGACCGCCGACAGGATGCAGGGGATTGCCAAAGCGGCTGGTGTGCCGGTTGTGGGAGCGACCGAGACTGAACCTAAGGGTCTCAACTACCAGAGCTGGATATCCTCCGAACTGGACGCCGTCGACAAGGCGCTCCCCCCGTCTTCTTCGAAATGAGTGCCATTGAGCTCTCTGGGGTCAGTCTATTTTTGGGCGGCCGCACCGTGCTGGCAGACGTCAGCCTGGCCATTGGCAAGCATGAGTTCATCGGCGTTTTCGGCCCGAACGGCGCCGGCAAAACGACATTGATGCGTGCCATACTCGGGCTGCTAGCCCCTAGCCGTGGGACTATCCGCGTGCTGGGGAAGCCACCTTCGCGCGGCAATCCAGGGATCGGCTACGTGCCGCAGGTTCGTGCGTCGAGTACCAGGGTGAGGCTCAGTGGCTGGGACGTTGTTGCCAGTGTCTTTGACAGCCATCGCATGGGCCTACCGGTGTTGAGCAAAGCGGGGGCACAGGAGGTCGCCCGGGCAATAGACCTCGTGGGTGCCCAGGCACTGGTCCGCCGTCCCCTGACCGAGATGTCGGGCGGCGAACGCCAGCGTCTCTTCCTGGCGCAGGCGCTCGTTGGTCGTCCGAAGTTGCTGTTGCTGGACGAGCCGTTGATCAGCCTTGATCCGCATTATCAGCGTGAAGTGGTCCAGCTCGTGCGTAGGTTACAGCAAGAACTAGGGATTACCGTTCTTTTCAGTGCGCATGAGCTCAATCCGCTGATCGGTGCGCTGGATCGCGTGCTTTATCTGGGCGCCGGTCATGCAGCGCTCGGCACCGTCGATGATGTGATCACCGGCCCCGTGCTGTCGCGTCTGTATGGATCGGAAATCGACGTCGTGCGGCTCAGCGGGCGGATTTTTGTCATGTCTGGGGAGCACGACGTCGAGGCGCGGGAGCATAGGCACGATGTTCGCGTATGACTTTATGCAGCATGCGTTCGCGGCAGCGACAATTGTCGCTCTTGTCTCCGGGCCGGTTGGGTATTTCCTGGTTTTGCGCGGGCAGACATTTGCCGGCCACGCGCTATCGCATGTCGGATTTACCGGGGCGACTGGGGCAGTGCTGGCTGGCGTTTCTCCGATCTGGGGATTGGTGCTTCTCACGATCGCGGCGGGGATCGGGATGGGCATGCTGGGTGAACGCCTGGCGCATCGGGACGTCGCGATCGGACTCGTGCTCGCTCTTTCGCTCGGTTTCGGGCTGCTGTTCCTGCACTTCTTCACCGCCTTTGCAGCACAGGCAACGTCGCTGCTATTTGGCAATGTACTTGCGGTCGATATCCCCACCATCTGGATACTCCTGGTTCTGGGTATCACTAGCCTCTTGGCGCTCGGCGTGATCTCGCGACCACTTCTGTTCGCGAGCATTCAACCCGAGTTGGCCGAAGCGAAGGGCGTGAACCTGCGGCTGTTCTCCGTCCTGTTTCTGGCGATCGTCGGGTTGGCGACGGCGGAGTGCGCGCAGATCGTGGGTGTTTTGCTGGTCTTCACTTTGATGGTCGGGCCGGCCGCGGCGGCACAACATCTGACGACCAGGGTCGGGATGGGAGTGATGCTTTCAGCGTCCCTTGCTCTCGCCGAAGCCTGGCTCGGCATTTCGCTAGCGTTCTACACCGATTGGCCGTGCAGCTTCTGGATCGCCGCTCTGAGTGCCTTGGTATATTTTGCAACTATAATATCGACGAGATATGCAGCTGCCATGTACCCACCCACTGGAACATATCGAGCAGACGACGGCGGACTAGCCTAGGGCTGTTCTCACCACTAGCGCGGTCAAGGAGGAGTGTCGTTGACACGCGATCGACCACCTGCAGAGAACCCAACCGCGGACACTTTCCTCTCCGCAAAGGACAATCCCGAGACTGTTGACCGCATCGCCAGCCGATCGACGCCGTTACGGTGCAGGGTTCTAGAAGTTCTTGAAGAGGTCGACAGACCAATCGGCGCCTACGAGTTGATGACGCGGCTTGTGGCGATGTCCGGTCGTAGACACGCGCCGCCAACGGTCTACCGAGCTCTTGACTTTCTATTGGAGCAGCACCTCGCCATCCGAGTCGAGAGCCGGAACGCCTTTGTGGCAGCCGCCCATTCAGCATCGGCGACAAGAACTATATTCTTTATATGCAACACATGCGGCACTGCGGAGCAAATCGAAAGCCCGAGATTGCAGTGCGTTATCGATGAGGATGCTGCCATCCTCGGCTTTCATGTGAGCAAACGCGTCGTCGAGCTACATGGGTTATGTGCACGTTGCCATAATAAAGGTGGCGGCCCTACCGTCCTTGGCTAAATGCCCGTCGTTGCGAGGGCCATTGGCGAGCATTTAAACCCCCAGCGGCCACGAACCTGGTTCGCTTTTGCCCGCTGGCTGTCCGGCCCTGCAAAGATCGATGCAGGACGCGTGGGCCATCTCTTGCTGAACAGACGCAGGGCCGGCCGGCCGAAGCGGCCACCCGGTCCGCGGGCAACTGATTCGTCTGTTTCAACCGTGGCAGGTGCAGCCGGCGTGTTCACAGCCTGAACCGCTCTTGTGGTGCTCCGCGCACGCATCACCGCAATAAATGCGTCCGTCTTGTGTGACGCCTTTGTCCACATCAACGACACAGACGCAGTCGCTGCACGCACACTTTACCCGGTCGATGGTTACGCTCATTGTGTCACTCCTGTTTCGAGGTTGATGTCGTCGTGCTCATCCGGTTCGGCGATATGCTCGATCATATTCGTCAGCATCTCCCGCACATGGCCGTCAGCGATGCTGTAGTAGACCTGCTTGCCTCGCCGGCCAGCCTTGAGCAGCCGGGCAGCGCGCAACAGGCGCAGGTGATGCGAGACCAGCGATTGGCTAAGCGACAGCCGCACAGTGATCTCCCCCACGCTCAGTGGTTGGTCCAGGCAGCTTGCCACGATGCCGAGCCGGTTCGGTTCTCCGAGCAGGCGGAACATTTCGGCGAGCTGGATGGTCTGGTCGGCAGTTAGCATAATCAACCAACCTATGAACACGTATTCATATATATCACTCTAACGCCTCCGGCAAGGCCCCGAAGGCCGAAGCGCGGACCGGCCCCGGACTCCGGACCAAAGACGGAGACCTGGCGAGTTGAATATCAAATTAAGTGTTGAACCTTTCGATTCCCAAATAGAACATTGACCGGCCGGTTCGAGGACAATGTCCAAATGGGCGCAAATAAGACAGCGATATCACACCTCACTAGGTCCGATACCCTTTCCAAATCCTCGCCCGCGAGAGGTTGGTTTCATGGAAACGGTTTACTATGCCTCCCGATACCCCAGAAGCAGTAGCCCACAGAACAGGATGCACGTCGGCCAGACCCATCCCGCGACCTGCCACGCTATCGGGTTCTCGCGCGGATTCAGCCTTATTTCCAGCCACCGAGCCCAGCCGGCAGCCATACCGGCCAGCGCGAGGGGCGTGTGGGTCAACTCGATCAGCAATTGGTCCTTCACGTTGGCGATGGCATGGCTGTGGGTCAGGAGCAGCGTCCCACCGGCTGCGCACAGCAATGGAAATACCAGCACGGCGTAGCGATTGTTCCAGTTCGTCGCCCGCACCCGCCACTCGAAATAGGTGAACACCAGGATCAGCAGCACGAAGAACCGATGCTGCAACACTTCCACATCGCGGAAGCTTTCCAGAAAGCCGATATCGCCCATCGGCCACGTCTCGGGATCCGAGCGGAAGAACAGGAAGACGGCGAGGCCGAGGAACGCCAGCGGCCAATGCCGCGCCCAGCGCAGCCCGGCTCGGTTCAGCAACCCAAGCAGCCCGACAGCGATGACGATCAGCCCAGCCCAATGGTGGTTGTATTCCGACCAGGCGATGTCATCAGCGTTGCGCGGCGGCAACTCGCCCGCGCCGGGGATAAACGCAATCTGTGGCGCCGCCTTTCTCGCGGCGGCTTCGGCGTCCAGCTTCGATTGCAACTCTGGCAGAGCCAGTTCGTCGTGATCCGGGCTGGTCAGGCGTGGCCATTGCGGCGTGTTGCGCTCTGCGATCTCCTGCCACGTCACCCGGTCCTGGGTCAGATCCACCGCCGGCGGTACCGAGGTCAGCGATGCGGCGGCGAAAAAGATCGCGATGCCGATGCCGAACTCCACCTCCGCGAAGCGCCGCAGTCGGTTGACCGAGGTTGCCGGATTGGTGCGCAGTCGCTCGACCAGCAGGAAGTTCATCCCGCCCAACGCCAACAGCATGAGGAACATGGCGATCTTGGCGCCGACCATGACGCCGAACGCGGTGCCATAGTAGCCCCTGCCAGTCGCCGATATACAGCACGCTCATGGTGGTGCCGCTGACCAGGATGCAGACGACACCGACCATTGACATGCGGGAAAACCGGGATCCGACCAGCCGGAGCCCGATCCCGTCGCGCACACCAGCCAGAGCCAGCAGAAAACATGGGATGCCGCCGATCCAGATCGCCGCGCCGAGCTGGTGCAGTCCCTCCACCGCCAGCAACGCGCCCCGGCTGTCCAGGCGGGCGGCGGCGTGGGTGGTTAAGGTAGCGGCTGCGAGCTCGATCAGGCCGAGCGCCAGCAGCGGCGGCACCGGGGCGCGTTCGCGCCAGCCGAGCAGCACGAAGGCGATGGCGGCGGCGGCGGCTGTCTTGACGAGGCCTGCGACCGCGAATTCGGCGGTCAACACCTGGCGCAGCGGAAGCTCGATGGTGTCCGCCAGCACCGCCGCTTGCAATGCAACCGTGGCCACCTCCGACACCAGCAGGGCAACCGCCGCATATCCAGCCACCCGCGCCGTCCCAGTCACGATCCGCGGTCCCGCTCGGCCGAGCTTTGGCGCCAAAGGATGGGCTAGGAACGCCAGGAACAGCACGCCGCCCAACGCCATGGATTGCGACAGGATCGTCAGCCCGTGTACGACGATCGACAGGTAGCCGAACAGATCGACCAGCAATTGCACCGCTCAGGGCGCCGTCACGGTGAGCGGGACGTCGCCTCGGGTGACGTGCCCGTCCACCGCCAGCACCTGCCAGCGGATGGTATAGGCGCCGGGTGCCAGTTCCACGTGCGAAGCGAGGATGTCGGGCGGCCCGCCGGGCACGATGGCGATGGTACTATGGGTCTGGTCGGGCCGAATCAGTATCAGGCGGGAGCGGCCCTGGTCGATCCGGCTGTTGTAACGGAAACGCAGGTCGACCGGGCCGGCCTTCACCGAGGCTCCGGCGGGCGGGTCGCTCTCCTCCAGGATCGCGTGCGCCCGCGCCAGAGCCGGTAGCAGGATGGCCGCCGCGAGGGTCAGCAGCCAAATCTTGAAGCGAACGGACACGGGGATCCTTCCGGGGCAGAGCGGCGCGTGTAGCGCTTGGGTGCAACGCTGTCCATCGACCGGCGGGTCAGGTAAGGGAGCTACCATTCGTTCGCGCACTACGCAGGATCCAATGAGCCGCCACCCACCCGGAAAACGCACCGATTATTATTGGTTCAACACCATTACAACTCGCTGGATCGACAACGACGTGTTCCAGCATGTGAACAACGTCAACTACTTCTCCTACTTCGATACGGCAGTGACGTATTACGAGATGAGCGAGAAGGTGGTCGGGCTGCTCGACGGCCCGGTGCACTGCGTGGTGGCCGAAGTGGCCTGCCGGTATTACTCGTCGCTCGCGTTTCCGGATCGAGTGACCGTGGGTATCCGTGTCGCGTCGATCGGACGCAGTTCGGTTCGCTATGAGGTCGGCATTTTTCGCAATGACGAGGACGTCGCGGCGGCCGAGGGTCATTTTGTCCATGTGTTCGTCGAGCGTGGGGTACAAAAACCGGTCCCGATCCCGGAGGCCGCTCGGGCGAAGTTGGCACTGATAGCGAGAGGGTAGACTGTGAAACGCACAGCAAAGCGGACGGGGGACGCTGGTGCCGGGTCAGCAGGCCTTTTTCTTTACTTTCGCCGCCCTGCGATGGGATCTCCTACAAGAGCCGCTGGAACGTGGGGCTATTCTTCAAGTGGATCAAACAGCACCTGCGGATCAAGCGATTTCTATCGCACGTCGGAGAACGCCGTGAAGAGGCAAATCTGGATCGCGGTGTCGGTGTACGTCTTGGTCGCCATCGTGCGCAAGCGGCTGAACATCGAGGCATCGCGCTACACATTGATGCAGGTCTTTTCGGTGGCAATATTCGCAAAGGTGACGATAAGAACTGCATTTTTACCTGGAGCATACGGTTCCGACGACGACATAGAAAATAGTCAATTGAATTTATTCAGCTTTTAACCGAACAGTAGTGGCTGAACATATGGATATATTTTGTGCCCGGGCGGCGGTTCGCCCAGCTCACGAAAAGCGGCCAAGCTGGCTGAATTGCCGAAACTGCATAGTGTCGGGGCCGGGAAGAAGGCATTGGTTGGGGCGATTGCCCTCCCGGGGCCCCGTGGACAACGCCCCATTCAACCCTCCTGCACGGAGACGATCGTTATGATACGACCTGCACTCGGTTCTGCGGTTCTGGCTGGAACGCTGCTTCTCGGGGCCTGTGCCCAGACGCCGATGGGTCCAACCATCCAGGTTTTGCCCGGGCCCAACACCTCCTTCTCGAACTTCCAAAGCGACCAGGCCACGTGCCGGAACTTCGCCCAGCAGGCGGTACAGGATCAGGCGCGAGGGGCCAATGTGCGGGGTCTCGGCACAGCGGCGCTGACAACCGCACTTGGCGCCGGGCTGGGAGGGGCGATTGGGGGAGGCTCGGGCGCGGGTATCGGGGCTGCCGCCGGCGCGCTCGGCGGCGCCGGGTTGGCAGCCAGAAATACTTCCGAAGCCAACGTATCCATTCAAACCCAGTATGATAACGCCTTTGCGTCGTGCATGTTCAGCCTGGGCAACACCATACCCTCTGTGGGTCCGACGATGACCCGATAGCCCTACTGAGTCCCAAATCCAACCGAACAGCGTTCTCCGGCGGGGGCAAGCGGTCTTCGGTCTATTCCTGCGGCGTGCTGAAGGGCATGCGTGAAGTGGTGGTGCCGACACGCGTCGGGCCGCGGCCGCTGCTCGGATCAGGTGGACGGGATTTGGGTTAACTTACTCAAAGGTTTGTAAACGACACGGCTCGATCGGTGGCCCAATGCCAACTCTCGCGATTTCCGGGTGCGATCATTTTAGGACGATGCGGTAGACGGCAGGGTTTCGCCTCCCTCGAGGAACCTGACGCCCGCGCCGCCGCGCGACGATCCGGTGATGAGCTACATGGCGCCGCAAAAGGTGTTCGCATCAAAGGACGGTGACGGCGCTCGTTTCTTCGCCCATCTGATGCTCGCCCTGCTGTTGACGGTCGAGCTTTACGTGCTGGTGAGCGAATATTTCGGTCATGCGAGCGTCAAGATGGCGCGGCTGCTCTACAATGGCCCCGGCCCAACATTCGTGTGACCACACGCAAAGTAGCGGCTGAGGGCTGATTATAAGGCTGAAACTGGCGGCAGAGGGGCGCGTCGGGGAAGGGACAAGCCCCGAACACGCCGCTTGATCGCGTGTCGCAATTGAACTGGTATCGTCCCGCGGCGAGTAACCCGTTGATTCTCTTGAGGGTGATCATGATCCAAACAGACTAAACTCCCATTGGGACGCCACCTTGCGTGTGGTGACACGAATGTTGGGTCGAGGCCAAGAGCGGCGATAAGAATGTATTATTTATCAGTCGGCTACTGGGGTTTCTATTCCGATAACACCTGCTAAGCTGAAGCCAAGACGCTCATCTGGAGACATGAGAATGAAATGCCGGGATCTGCTGCTCCCCACCACACTTTGCTGCGGCCTTATGGCCAGCCAAGCTGATGCGCAGATCAATCCGTTCAAAAGCAACCGCACAGGCCCCACGCTTTCGGCAACCGACCTCGATCTGCTCGGCGACAGTGTTCGCCGACTGAATACCAACCCGCAGCTGCAGGTCGGCGCGCATGATGATTGGTCAAATCCGGCAACCGGAAGCCACGGCACTTCTGAGGTCACCAAAATCTTCACGTCGGGCAAACGTCCGTGTCACGCCATGCACCATGAGATCAGCCCTCAGGGGCGCACGCCGCTTACGCCTTATGATTTGACCTGGTGCCTGGCATCTGACGGGAAATGGAAAATCAAAAGCTGACGCTCCTGCTGTCCCACTTGCTTTGACTCGCCCCTACTGTCTCCACGACGGCGCGAAACCCCGAATCGTCCAGATCAGCGGCGTCGGTGCCAGGCGAACGATATTGGGGGTGGGCATGCCACGCGCCTCGCCGCCCAAGTAGGCACCTGCATAGCCGTAACCGGGGTTAACTTACTCAAAGTTACGTAAAACGACAGCGGCGGGCCACGAAAATCGCGCCCGAGGGTGGCGTCAGAGATCAGGGTCCGACACCCAGCCGACAGCCCGAAACCGGCCTCGCCGCCGGGCGATGACTGTTTGCTGCCGCGGCGGCAATCCCGTTTCCGCCAGGTGCGCCTATCGCCAATACGTTGACCGCGCCGCCGGCCCCCGAAGGCTCTACCCGCGACGAGTTGCTGAAGTCACTGTCAGCCACACTGGTTGCGTTGGTCGGCGGCACTTGGGACGACCTTGACCTCCAAGGCGGCGAGAACCTGCCTGTCGCTTAAGCGGACCATGTCGGCTCACGCCAGATCGCGCGCACCTTATTTGGCCTCATGCGAACCGCGTTGGTGGCACTTCTACCTGGACTGATGTTTGTGACCGCAACCAAGTTGACCTAACAGGAGATCAAAGCGACGAGACCCGGGAATTGGTTGAAGTGGGCGCCTTTACCTGGCCGGCTTTCGTTCTGATGTTTGCCTTAAGATCATGGGACCTGTTTCGCGCTCGGCATCGCCTCCGCGGCCCTGCATGCCGAGGGCATGCTGTCGCTGTCCGCCTATTGGGCGGTCATTCTCTAACCCCAACGCTGCCGCTGGTGCCGTTGCTGGTGATCCACCTGCGTCATCCTGGCCCGTCTCGCCGGACATAGCGTTCCGCGTCCTCCCGCAGCAGCAGCCGGTCGTTCAGCAGAGCCTGCGTCACCGTCCGCACGGTATCGGCATATGCGGTTCCCGGATAACGCTCCGCCAGGGAAGGCCGCGGATCGTTGCCGCGTTCCGCCGCGGTATTCGCGAACGCCAGGAACGAGCCGTCGCGGTCAGCGAGTTCGCCCTCGGGGTACGGGGCGGCATACGAGATTCCACCCCGTGAACGTGCCGCGCGGGACCGCGATATCCGGCAGCCGTATACCTGCCCTTTCATTCCCGTCCGCGTCCACCTGAGGCACCAGCGTGACATAGGCGCGACTGGCCGGCACTGGATCGGTCCAATCGCCCGGCGGCGGCGCATCGTTCGCGGCATGCGGCAGGATCGATCCCGGTATTGCCGGAAATGCAACTTTCTCCGCCGGCACCAGCGTTCCGTCATCGATCCGGGGCAAGCGGCTGTCCGGCGGCGTTCGCCCCCGGGCAACCCATTCATCCAGCGCCACCAGCAGCGCTCGAACGGCTGGCATTGGATCGTGCCAGTTCCGGGGGTTGGCGCATGGTCCGTTGTCCGTGGGCATCGCCGCCTTGCCGGCATGCTGCGTCCCCGACAGCAGATACGCCCGCACATTCGCCGGCAGCGCGACATCCCGGGTGCCGAGCGGATCGGTGTGCAGCAGGGAAGCTCCTTTCTGCCAATACTCGGTCGAGGTGTTGGTCTCGATCAGCAACGGATCGGTCGCGTCCCCGCGCATCAGCGCTCCACTGCGGCCGGTGACCGGATCGTCCATCGACGCGGAGGAATGCGGAAATTCCACTTCGGGAAAGTCATGATCTTCATGCCAGGTCCGCGTACGGAACGGCTGCCCGAATGGTGTGTTGAAGAAAATCCTGCCGATGCCGGCCACATGGGTGAACACGCCGTCAAACACCCGGCGTCCATCTTCATCACCATTGAAGCCTTGCGCGATGTGGTCCCGCAAGTAACGACCGGCCTGGGAAATCCCGAAAGCCAAGGTGTGCTCGACCGGCCGCCCGATCAGGTCCGCGTCATGATGCCGAAAGTAACTGACCGCGTCTCGCGTCGCCGCGTGCCCGATCCCTAGCACCCGAGGCTTTGTCGCCTGATACCGCACTTCGTAAATCGACCCGGTCTCGATTGGCGTCAGAGGGCGCACCGTCCGGCTATCCACCATCTCGGAAGGTAGAGGAGTTCGTGGCGCCATCTGCGTGCGCCTTATTGTCAGGTTGGCCGCACCCACTGCCTCGTAAGCCAGCTTGAACGCCTCATGCACGCCGAGCCGCGTTCCAGAAACGAATTCTTCCCGGATCGGTTTGGTGACGCCCTCGATAACCGGTACATCCAGCGATAGGCCGGTCGATTTCGGCGCCGCTGGATCCCATCCGGTCCAGAGCAAGGAAAATCCTAACCGCAGCGGCAGCGCGTTACCGAGATCCTGGGGGGTTTCCGGCTGGTTACCGGCCGCCCCCGCGCATAGATTGGCGAACAGCATAATCCGCCCGCGGTTGTTCACCTCATAGAGCAGCCGCCCGTTGCCCATCGCCGCATCCACCGGCCGCAGCAAGACAAAATCGGACCGATACGCCACCAACCCATCCGCATTCACGGGCGCCTGGTCCAGGAGCGCAATGCCCCGGTTGCGCGGATGCGCCGGATCCAACAGGCCGGCCACTACGCCATCGATGCGCTCATACGCACCCACCTCACCGAAGGAAGCCCCACCGACAAACGGGGAGCGGTGCTTGATTTCAACGTTGACGATCATGAGCAGTGAAACTCCGCTTCGCTAGGCGCCTGTAATTCCTCGCGCGTCCTCTCGAGAACTATATCGCGCATGACGCACGCAGTTTTTCGTTGGACCCAGGGGCGCCGCGAGCCGGTATTGGAACCCGAAACAGCACCGATGGCAACGCGATGCCCTAACTTTTCGCTGGTCAACGCGGCCGCGCCCTGGGTTATGTCCTGATGCTGGTCAAGGAGAAGAAGACATCAGACGTTAAGCCGTTGCAGGAAATTGCGCAGCCGGGTGAGCAGCACGTCCGATCTGCCGCCGGCGCTCTCAAGGTTGGCCTCTGTCTCGCAGCGAATCCAGGCGCTGCCGCGTCGCGCCTGAGCCTCCAGGCTTTTCGACAGCTCTGGCCTGATCCGCATCACCGCGGCGATCGAGGCTTTGTCGAGACGATAGGCCGTGACAGGCGTCATTGCGGTAGCGGTGAACAGTGCCGTCTGGCCCAAGATCATTGGCATCGCCGCGATGCTATCGGCCGGGCTGGCCCGTAACAGCACACGCGTGCCGTTCGCGTCCGTTCGGGTTACGTCGACCGTGCCGCTGGCGATCAGGAAGATCGCCTCCGGCGGTTCGTTCTGCTGCACCAGGATCTCACCGGTCTGGTAGGTCGCCGCTTCGAAATGTTCGGCGAACACGCCACGCTCATCTGGCGCCAGCGGGCCCAGCAGATCCGACTCCGCCATCAGATCGGCGAGTGTCGGCATCGGTGCCGCAGACAGCGGCTCGATACCCGGAGCACCGAGGCCGATGCCGGCGTGGCGCAAGTGCCGATAGATCAACTCGAACGCTTCCGTGCGGGCGCTCTCAATGTCGCGGCTGGTGCCGACGGTGAAGCGCACCTGATACAGATTTCCGTCCCGCTGCAGCCCCGTGCAACTCACCGCGGGCTTGGGTGACGCCAGGGGAACGCGGCAGGCCTGAACCGCCGCCTTCAGCGCGGCGACGCAGCGACGCGGGTCCACTGCTGCATCGATGCTGATCGTCAGCGACACACTGCGCGTCGGTGTCGGCGCACTGCGGTTTTCCAGGCGCGACCTGGCGATCACGCTGTTCGGGATGACCGCGATGCTGTTGTGCAATGTCGAGATCTGTGTGGAGCGCCAACTGATCTGTACGACCTGGCCCTCGATGCCGCCTTCCACCCACAGGCTGTCACCGGGCTTATAGGCGTGCTCCAGCCCCATCGCGATGCCGGAGAAGACGTCCGACAGTGTGCTCTGCAGGGCCAGGCCCAAGACGATGGCGATGACGCCCGAGGTCGCGATCAGGCCGCCGATCGGGACCTCGAAAACGAAGTTCACCACCGAGAGCGCAGTCGCCGTGTAGATCGCGCCGGCCAGCAGATCCGCGACGATCTGGGTCTCCCGCGGACGGCCTTCCAGCACCACGATCAGCCGCAGGATGCCGACCGCGACGCGCGCGCCCAGGACCCACCAGCCGACCTCAGCCACCTGCGCCCAGATCTGGATGCCCATCGAAGGGAACGTCGCGGTTACCGTCGGAAGGCCAATGGACCGCTGCAGCAGCCATGTCAGGGCGCCGAAAGTGACCAGTCGGATGACGAGGCGGAGCCACAGCGGCCGGGTCGCGTCCCGCCGCGCGTCGACGAAGGTCACCGCCAGCAGGACGGTCGCGAGGGCGAGCACTATCCAAGGCGTATTCATATCGATCTGCGACGGCACAGCGTTCGATCCCATCCGTTTGGCCAGGACTATTCTAGGCCATGGACGAAGAGACCGCCACGTCAGGACAGGTCTTGCCGGATGTCGCCGAATGCACAATCGATCTTGGGCTAACGGGAAACGAGAAGGCGACTGCTCGACAGCACCCAACCGTTTCATTGATAGCGGATCCGCTTTTGACCGGCAGCCGAGTTCGGCGGAAACTAGGCCGCGAAGGCAGGGAGGCAAGAATGCAAGCCAATCCGTTGCGTGCGAGCGTTGACCGCGGGGAGCTGCAGATCGGTACCTGGGTCAATCTGGTTCGCAATCCCGCAATACTGACCTTGCTGAAAGCTGCCGGCCTCGACTTTGCTCGGGTGGACATGGAGCACTCCACACCGTCGATCGAAACGATCGCCGACATGGCATTGCTGGCACGCGGGCTGAATTTTCCGATCGTCGTGCGTCCGCCGACGGCCAACAGAGAATGGATTACGCGGTTGCTTGACGTCGGCGTCTGGAATCTGCACTGCCCCCAGGTCGAGAACGCTCGTCACGCTGCCGAGATCGTCGCCGCATCACGCTACGCGCCGAGTGGCCGGCGCGGCAACGCGGGGCACAGTCCGGGAACCGATTACGACATGACGGAGAGCGCCGCGGAGCGACGGGCTTTCGCCAACAAGCAGGTGTTCGTCACCGTAATGTTCGAAACCGCCGCCGCCTTCAACGATCTGGACGAAATCGCCGCGATGGATGGGATCGACGCACTCACGATCGGACCAGCAGATCTGGCGCAGGATCTTGGTGTATTCGGCTTGCCCGAACAGGCCCGCGTGCTGGATGAGAAACGAGACCAAATTCTTGCGGCTGCCAAAAAACACGGCAAGACTTGTGCAATGCTTTGCAGTAGCAAAGAGCAGGCGCGTCATTGGAAAGAGGCAGGAGCGTTGTTGCTTGCCTATTCCAGCGATAGCGAGATCCTGCACAATACGTTCAAGCAGGCAATGATCGAGATCAAGGGATAAGGGCAGATAGAAGTGGCCGAGCCGAGGTCACGATTGGCTGCTGGCATCAGCATTGCGCACCGATACTCTAGCAAGACTTGACGAAAGCATCATCGCAGCCTGGGCCCCGGGTCCATCCCCATAAGAACCCGTCCGCCGAGCGGATACCACTCGGGCGCGATGTTGGCCGTTTGCCCGACGACATGCAGGTCGCGCCAGCACTCCGCCAAGCGGCTTTCCTGCTTGAACGAGGTGCTGCCACCCAGCCGGTACATCAGGTCCATCGCATCGCGCGCGCAATCGGCGGCGAATGTCGCGGCCAGACGGCACCGGGCACGCTGCTCCAGCGTGGTCTCCTCGCCGGACGCTATCGTGTCCCATAGTTCGCGGATCGTCGCGGCGCGGTAAATCCGCCCGGCGTTGAGCATTGAGTCCGCCCGGCCCACCGCCTCCTGCACCTGAGCGCTGTCGCACAACAGTGCCGAACTCGCGCGGCCACGCGGCACCTTTCCGCCCGCCAGCTCGATCAGCGCATCGATCCCCGCACGGGCAATGCCGGTCAACACAGAGCAGTGGTGTGGCCCGACCCAGGCGAAGCTCGGCATCGCGTAGGTGATGCCTGGCCAGTGTGCCCACTGATTGTCCAGTGGCGCGCCGACATGCGGCATGACGCGGCGTTCCGGGACAAACAGGTCCTCGACCGTCCAGTCGAAGCTGCCGGTACCGCGCATGCCGGTGACCTCCCAACTTCCTGGAATGACCGTGACCTCATGCTTGGCGAACGTTCCGCGCCAATATCCAGGACCCCGATCCGGAATGGCGAAACTGCCGGTCATCCAGGCGGCCTCCTGGCAGCCGCTGCCGAAGCTCCAGCGGCCGGTGACACGATAGCCGCCGTCCACCGGCACCGCCGTCCCGCCACCCGGCACCGCGGTGCCGGCGAGGATCGTGTCGGCACCGTTCGCGTAGATCTCCCGCACGCCCTCGTCCGGGTAGCCCAGCGTGATCAACTGCCCGACGCCATTGTTGGCGACGTTCCAGCCGGCAGAGCCCAGACCCTCCGCCAGCAGTTCGACGACGCGCTGATAGGTCAACGGATCGGCCTGCAGGCCGCCCATCGAACGGGGCATCACCAGGCTGTAGAATCCGGCCGCACGAAATTCCTCCACCAGCCCAGGCGGCAGCCGCTGCTCTAATTCCACCTGATCTTTGTAGTCGCGGAGCTTCGGACGTATGGCAGCCGCGGCGCGGACCACCGGCTGAGCGTCTATGTCGGTGGGCAGCCGCACTTCTTCGTGATCGCGTCCATGTGTGCCTCCGTCGTCAGACTCGGGATGATGACTCCGTTCCTGTCACGCGGCTATAGCTCCCCCCGGCGCTAGTCATGGACGCAGGGCCAGTTAGATGCCCAACGGTGCTTCAACTCCAACCGCGCGTTTATAAGCTGCCCTGACCTCTTCGGAGACCGCCTGTGTATCCTCCATCAGATTCCGAGGTGTTATCGCGATAAAAGCGATCTCCCAATTCTCGGGGACCGTCTTTCCGACTTTCGGTACGAACGCATGTGGCGCACCCGGTGAATTGTGGTAGTGGTCGCCGCCGGATACCGGGGTCAGGACGGGTTGTCCATCGTTGCTGATCGAAAACGCATCCGCTTCACCGACGACATACATCGGAAACTGGTCTGTTCTGCTTCGGGCGTGTTTATGCAACTCGACCTTCGGCAAAAACACCGCGGCGACCAGACGGCCTTGGCGATTACGGCCGTTTGGCCAGGGACCGGGGCCGGACAGGTTCATAGGGGTTGGGAGAATGTGCGCCTCCCGGCCGAGGACCTCTCGTAGGGCCTCCTTCGGATTGAATTCTCTTTCGCGCCCAGAGAACGAAGCTCGGACTGCCTCAAAGTCTTGATAGACAGAATTCATCCACGCCAGTTCGTCCTTCTCCAGTTCGTGATCCAACAACGGGAGGCTCAAAAGGTCGGACATTGATGTTCCCTTCGCGCTTGGCGGGGATAATGGCTTGATAACACCGCACCCAACCATCGTTGCTCAAGTCGTCGGCCGTTATCCTTCCATGGCTGGGGGCGCCAGACCAGACCACGGCGCCCTCATATCCCTGCCCCTCAGGCACGCATCGCCGAAAATCGCCCGCGACCACGACAAACGATGCGTATATGCCGGAAGCGCAACCAAACGCGCATGCAGCGAGGTATCAAACCAGCCCGATGGATGAAGCCCGCGACAGCCCCGAATACGACCTTGCCATCATCGGCGGAGGCATCAACGGCTGCGGCATTGCCCGCGACGCCGCCGGCCGCGGCTGGCGGGTGTTTCTGTGCGAGCGGGGCGATTTGGGGTCCGGAACCTCCAGTGCGTCCACCAAGCTGATCCATGGCGGGTTGCGCTACCTCGAAAACCATGAATTTCGTCTGGTCCGCGAGGCGCTACTTGAGCGTGAAGTCCTATGGGGTATCGCGCCGCACATCATCTGGCCGCTGCGTTTTGTCTTGCCGCACCACAAGCGTCTGCGTCCGATGTGGCTGCTGCGACTTGGCTTGTTCATCTACGACCACCTCGGAGGTCGCAATCGCCTGCCGCCGACGCGCACGCTGAACCTGCGAAACGACCTCGCCGGCGCGGCGCTCAAGCCTGAATTCACCCGAGGGTTCGCGTATTCGGATTGTTGGGTGGAGGATTCCCGTCTGGTTCTGCTGAACGCGCGCGATGCCGCCGAACGCGGGGCGACGATTGCACCGCGCACCGCCTGCGTGTCGGCGGAACGGTCAGACGGCCAGTGGACTCTTACGCTGAGCGATTGTGCCACCGGCCAGCGTCGAATCATCACAGCGAAGGCCCTGGTCAACGCAGCTGGGCCGTGGGTGGCCGAGGTTGCCGGTTCGGTGATCCGCGCCAGCGTGCCCGCCGCCCCTGTTCGTCTGGTCAAGGGCAGCCACATCGTGGTGCGACGGCTGTATGACCATGATGGCTGCTACATCTTTCAAAATGCAGACGGCCGGGTGTTTTTTCTAATCCCCTACGAGCGTGACTTCACCCTGGTCGGCACGACCGACGAGGACTTTATCGGCGATCCGGCCGACGTGCGGGCCAGTGCAGCCGAGATCGCCTACCTTTGCGTGTCGGCAAGTGCCTATCTACGCGAACCCGTGACTCCCGAGATGGTGGTTTGGTCATACTCCGGCGTGCGGCCGCTCTACGACGACGGAACGTCCGCGCCGCAGCGGGCGACCCGGGACTACGTGCTAAAACTTGATGCGCCGCCTGGCGCGCCTGCCCTGCTTTCAATCTTTGGCGGCAAGATCACCACCTATCGGCGTCTGGCCGAGATGTCGTTGGCGATGCTGCTGCCTCACCTGCCGGCGGTTTCCGGCCAGGCCGCCGGCTGGACCGGGCGCGAGCCGCTACCAGGTGGCGACTTCCCCACAGATGGCTTTGAAAATCAGCTGGCTGCCGCTGCGGCGCGCTATCCGTTTGTGCCCACACCGACGTTGCGGCGCCTGTTACGGGCCTACGGCACACGGATCGACCGATTGATCGGTAATGCGACATGCCGCGCTGACCTTGGCAGGGTATTTGGCGCTGACCTCACCGAGGCCGAACTGCGCTACCTGGTCAGCGCGGAATGGGCGCGCACTGCCGCCGATGTCGTTTGGCGGCGTAGCAAGCTCGGACTCCGGCTGTCCCCCGACCAGATCGCGGCGATCGATGAAGCGATGGGTTCGATGGTCCTCAAAGCAGTGGCTTGATTGTTCACACGCCCTTTCGCAAACATTCCGCTGAAGAGTGCGATGCGAATCGACGCGAAATCACTTGGCATCCACCCCTCGACAAGCGCATTCTCCGCCTTGTCCCAGGCACCCGCCGCGGGAGAGTGCGGGCCACATCCCGCCGCCGAAGGCGCAACCGGCCCCCGGAAACGCTCAGGCAAACGGACCGCGACGGGCAGGGATCTCTGGAAAGCCGGATCGCGCGCAAGCGAGGGGTCCGCACCGACGGAGTAAGGGGTCGCAATCCTCGAATCTCTCAGGTACCGTGACAGAGGGGGGTCATCGCTGCCGGCATCCCGCCGGTGGATGGCCCCGTTCGCGGAGATACGTGTGGTTCAGAATGCTCTGCCAGACGACCCCACCCCCACGCCTCTAAAAACGACGCCGCTCGACGCCTGGCACCGCCGCCACGGCGCCCGCATGGTGGCGTTCGCGGGCTATGCCATGCCGGTGCAATACGATCTGAGCGGCGCCCTCGCCTCACGCTGCAAGGGAGGCGTGCTCGCCGAGCATCTTCATACACGTGCTCACGCCGGTCTGTTCGACGTCTCGCACATGGGCCAAGCCATGCTCACTGGACCCGATGTCGCAGCGGCGCTCGAACGGCTGGTCCCTGGTGATATGGCCAGCCTAAAACCCGGCCGCCAGCGCTA
The DNA here is from genome assembly GCA_963832865.1 of uncultured Pseudomonadota bacterium. Classification (GTDB taxonomy): domain Bacteria; phylum Pseudomonadota; class Alphaproteobacteria; order Acetobacterales; family Acetobacteraceae; genus Rhodopila. The sequence continues at coordinate 52,365 of CAWHWH010000057.1, read as the reverse complement.
CACGCTGCTCACCAACGAGGCCGGAGGCATCATCGACGACCTGATGGTCGCCCGCCTGGATCAAAATCGCCTGTTCCTGGTCGTTAACGCCAGCCGCAAGGACGTCGACTTCACCCACCTCGCGACCAATTTGGGGGAAGCCGCCGGGCTTGCTCAACTGGACGACAGAGCGCTGCTGGCCCTGCAAGGTCCCGAAGCCATCGCCGTCATGGCACGCCTGTCGCCCGCCGCCGCCGCCCTGCCGTTCATGAGCATCGCCGCCGCCACGGTTGAGGGGATTGACTGCCTGGTTTCCCGATCCGGATACACTGGCGAGGATGGCTTCGAAATTTCCGTTCCCGCCAACCAAGCGGAAGCCCTTGCCGACATCCTGATCCGGCAGCCGGAAGTCGTCCCGATCGGACTTGGCGCCCGCGACTCGCTGCGCCTTGAGGCCGGGCTTTGCCTCTACGGTAACGATCTGGACGAACTCACCAGCCCGATCGAGGCCGGCCTGACCTGGGTGATCGGCAAACGCCGCAAGCTGAACTGGGATTTCCTCGGCGGCCTGGTGATGCGTGACCAGCTTGACAACGGTCCGATCCGCCGTCGCGTCGGCATCCGTCCGGACGGCCGCGCGCCAGCCCGAGCACAAACGACGATCATGGCCGAAGACGGAACGGAGGCGGGGGTTGTCACGTCCGGCGGCTTTGGTCCCTCGGTAAACGGTCCGATCGCCATGGGCTATGTCCGGAAAGACCTCGCCGCCGACGGCACCCGGCTGGTCCTCATCGTCCGCGGCAAACAACTCCCAGCTGCTGTCGTGCCGCTCCCCTTCATCCCCCACCGATACATACGCTGAAAGGAACGCCCCAATGCCCGATAAGAGTGCGGATAAGCGTTACACCAAGGACCACGAATGGGTCTTGTTGGACGGCGACATCGCCACCGTCGGCATTACCGACCACGCCCAGGAACAGCTCGGTGACCTCGTCCACGTCGAACTGCCCGAGCTGGAGCGCGCCGTTGCCGAAGGCGAAACCTGCGCCGTGGTTGAGAGCGTCAAAGCCGCGGCAGATGTCTTCGCCCCGCTGGCAGGCAAGGTCGTGGAGGTCAACGAGACCGTCGTCGAGGACCCGTCGATCGTCAACAGTGACGCGGAAGGTGAAGGCTGGTTCTTCCGGATTGAACTCGACGATACCGACTCGTTCGAGACGTTGATGGATCAGGACGCCTACGACGAATTCTTGGAGACTTTGTAAGCATGGATGTGCTGGCCGAAGTAAGCGTGGATGCCCTGACTGAACTGGCGGAACTGGAGGAGGGCGACAGCTTCGTTCGCCGCCATATCGGACCGTCCGAGGCCGAACTGGCTGCGATGCTGCACGTCATCGGCGCCGCGACCCTCGACGACGTCGCGGGGAAGACGATCCCCGCGGCGATCCGTTCCAATACCGTGCTGGACCTGCCGCCACCCATCGATGAGGCCGCGGTGATAGCCGAACTGCGCGCCCTGGCGGCGCAGAACGCGACGGCGAAAAGCCTGATAGGAATGGGCTACCACGGCACCTTCACGCCACCTGTAATCCTGCGCAACGTGCTGGAAAATCCAGGCTGGTACACGGCCTATACGCCCTACCAAGCTGAAATCGCACAGGGCCGGCTTGAAGCGCTGCTGAACTTCCAGACGATGATCTGCGAGTTGACAGGCATGCAGATCGCCAACGCGTCCCTGCTCGACGAGGCCACCGCCGCCGCGGAGGCGATGGCCATGGCGCACGCATTGAGCAAATCCAGATCCGATGTCCTGGCGGTCGCTACAGACCTCCACCCTCAGACGCTTGCCGTCCTCGCCACGCGAGCCAAGCCGCTGGGTTTGACCCTGGCCCCGGTCGCGCCGGGCGATCTCGGCGCCATCGGCGCCGCCAACCCGTTTGCGCTGTTGCTGCAATATCCCGGGACAACCGGTGCGATACGCGACCTGTCGGAGGAAATCGCTACCGCGCACGAAGCCGACGCTCTGGTTATTGTCGCCACCGATCTGCTGGCGCTGGCCCTGCTGACTCCCCCCGGCGAGATGGGCGCCGATATCGTCGTCGGTTCCGCCCAGCGTTTCGGCGTCCCAATGGGCTTCGGTGGCCCGCACGCTGGTTTTTTTGCCACCAAGGATGCGTTCAAGCGCGCCATGCCCGGCCGCTTGGTCGGCGTGTCTGTGGACGCCGCCGGCCAACCGGCCATGCGTCTCGCACTACAAACGCGCGAGCAGCACATCCGCCGTGAGAAAGCCACCTCCAACATATGCACCGCACAGGTGCTGTTGGCCGTGATAGCGGGGTTCTATGCCGTGTGGCACGGGCCGGAGGGGCTGCGTCGGATCGCCCGGCGCGTGTCCCTGCAGGCGCGCATGCTGGCCGATGCCGCATTACGCGCCGGCCTGCATGTTCGCGATGCTTCGTTCTTCGACACTATCGTGGTTGAGGATAGCGGCGACCTGATCGCTCGCGCCGCCGCCGCTGGCTACAATTTCCGGCGTGTCGACGAAACCGGCGTCGGGATCGCGCTGGACGAAACGGTTACGCGCGATGATCTGGTCGCTATGGCAGGTCTGCTGGGTTCGGGCCTTTCGGGTGCTGTTTCGTCGCTGCCCCCCGAACTGCTGCGGGGTTCAGGATTTCTGCAACAAGCCGCCTTCAATCAGTATCACGCCGAACACGAGATGCTGCGATATCTCAAACGGCTGGAAGACAAGGATATAGCGCTCAATCGCAGCATGATTCCGCTGGGGTCTTGCACGATGAAGCTGAACGCCACCGCCGAGATGATCGCGATCACGCTGCCCGGGTTCGCGGATTTGCATCCCTTCGCGCCTGCGGATCAGACGACGGGATATCTGACCGTGATCCACCGGCTGAACACCTGGCTCTGCGCCGTGACTGGATTCGCAGAAGTATCGCTCCAACCGAACGCCGGCTCTCAGGGCGAATATGCCGGTCTGCTGGTGATCCGGGCGTGGCATGAATCGCGTGGCGAGCAACATCGTGACGTGTGCCTGATCCCATCCTCGGCGCACGGTACCAACCCCGCCAGTGCGGCGATGGCGGGGTTGAAGGTCGTGGTTGTCGGTTGCGACCGCGAGGGCAATGTCGATCTGGCGGATTTGCGCGCGAAGGCGGAGAAACATGCTGGCCGGCTGGCCGCATTGATGATCACCTATCCCTCGACGCACGGTGTTTTCGAGCAGCCGATCCGCGACATCTGTGATGTCATCCACCGCAACGGCGGCCAGGTTTACATGGATGGCGCCAACATGAACGCGCAGGTCGGGCTCACCTCGCCCGCTTCGATCGGCGCCGATGTTTGCCATCTGAACCTGCACAAGACATTCTGTATTCCGCATGGCGGCGGAGGTCCCGGGGTCGGCCCGATCGGCGTGGCCTCGCATCTGGCGCCGTTTTTGCCCAACCACCCGTTGCGAGCGGATGCTGGGCCGACGACAGGGATTGGTCCGGTCTCCGCGGCACCGTTCGGTAGCGCGCTGATCCTGCCGATCTCGTACGCCTATATCCGCATGATGGGCGCCGCCGGCCTGGCGCGCGCTACCAAGGTCGCGATTCTATCCGCCAACTACATCGCTCACCGGCTGCGGGGGGCCTATCCGATTTTGTACGCCGGGCCGGGTGGGATGGTGGCGCACGAATGCATCATCGACTGCCGCGGCTTCGCCGCTGAGGCGGGTGTGCAGGTGGAGGATATCGCCAAACGACTGCAGGATTACGGCTATCACGCGCCAACCATGTCCTGGCCGGTCGCCGGCACACTGATGATCGAGCCGACCGAAAGCGAGTCGAAGGCCGAATTGGACCGTTTCTGTGACGCTATGATCGCGATCCGGGCGGAGATCGCCTCCGTGGCGACAGGCCGGCTGGATCGGGCAGACAATCCGTTGAAGCATGCACCTCATACCGCGCGGGAAATCATGGCGGATGTATGGACGCATGCCTATTCGCGCGGACAGGCGGCGTTTCCACTGCCTTGGGTGGCAGCGTCGAAATACTGGCCGCCGGTGAAGCGAGTGGACAATGTCTATGGCGACCGGAATTTGGTTTGCACGTGCGCCCCGCTGGAGGCTTTCGCTCAGGCGGCGGAATAGCGTGGCCTTTGCCGCTCTGTGCGCCGACCGGCGTGCGCCGGTAAGCCAGCGTCGATCGGAATTACTTCGCCAGGATACGCGCGAGCTCCAGCAATTCTGTGTGCATCGGCTTGGTTCGTCCGACGACGTCAGCGAGCGGTGTTCGCGTCACCTCGTTGTTCTGAAAGCCGACCAGTATACCAGCCTCATTGTTGCTCAGAGACTTGACGGCACCTACGCCCAACCTTGTCGCCAACAGGCGATCAAACGCGCTTGGCGGAGCGCCGCGCACGACGTGCCCAAGCGTGGTTGTTCGCAGCTCAAAACCCGTCCTTTTCTTATCTGCTTCGAAAAAAGCAAGAATTTTGGAGGCGTTTTCCTTAACGCCCTCGGCAATCACCACGATCGCATGGGTCTTGCCGCGTTGATATGCGGCTTGCAGGCGCTGGGCGATCTCCCTCGCGGAGACCTCGAACTCGGGTGTTGAGATGACTTCCGCGCCGCCCGCGAGACCGGCCATCATCGCGAGGTAGCCGCAGTCTCTTCCCATGGTTTCAACCAGAAAAGCACGATTGTGTGAGGAGCCGGTCGTGCGGAGATGGTCGATCGCCTCGAGCGTGACGTTGATGGCAGTGTCACAGCCGATCGTGACATCGGTCCCGCACAAGTCGTTGTCGATAGTGGAGGCGATGCCCACCACATCAACCCCAAGCTGGCTGAGCAGATACGAGCCAGTCTGCGACCCGTTGCCGCCAATCACCACCACGCCGTCGATGCCGCGTTGGGCGAGATTGCGAAGCGCCTTCGTCCGGCCGCCTTCCTCGCGAAATTCCGCGGACCTGGCACTGCCGAGAAACGTGCCGCCGACCTGAATGATGCCGCCCACGTCGCGCGCACTGAGCTGCCGGAACTGACCGTCGACCAGGCCCTGCCAACCCTGAAGCACGCCATAGACTGTCATACCTTGATCAAGCGCGCTGCGTGTGACGGCGCGTATGGCAGCATTCATGCCGGGGGCATCACCACCACTCGTGAGGACCGCGATGTGCTTCATAAATTCGAGACTATGACCGTCTGCTCGGGCAGTCCACCCCAATTGTGTTCTTTCTTAGTGCGCAACTAAAGGCCGAAGTTTGCAGACCTCAGGACGCTTCCCCTTCGGTGGCGGACAACTGGGTCCGTGCGGTCTTATGCATCGTCATCCGTTTCCTCCTGCACGAATGCATCGCGAGCGCTGTGACGGATATGGAGCACCGTCACGATGCGGTTGCCCTCGTCAATCGCGTAGATGATCCGGTAACAATGCCGCTTGCGTCCGTAAAGCAGGTGGCGGAGGTTGCCGTCTTCAGGAGTCGAAGCGCCACTGGCAGGGAGTTCGTCGAGGCTTGAAATTGCCTCCTCGAGCCCGTTGAACCACGCGCGGGCCTGCGCGGCATCTTCTGCGTTGATCGTCAGGTAGATGCGTCTGAGGTCTCGGGCCGCCCGCTCCGTCAGGTCAACGCCGTATGCCATTATTGGTGCGGATTTCGTCGAACACATCATTTGCCCGGCGAGTGCGATCGTTCCTCAGATCCTCAAGCCCCTGCCGAATGCCTTCGGCAGCGTTGGCCTCCGCCGCGAGGTCGAGCAGGTGCTGGTAGGCTTCGGCGTCCTGCACAACCGCCGCCGCCTTGCCGTTCACGGTCAAAATCACTGGACGCCTGGTGTCTTTGAGGTGCCGCATGATTTCCGCCGAATGGTTGCGGAAAGTGGTCATCGGCTGGATGTCTCTGGTGATGTCCAAGGGACGCGACGTGATTACCTAATAAGGTAATGTCATCGGGGCGATTTTGGCAACGCAATTTTTCAATGAGGAAGCCAAGTCCGGCCAGACGCTCCCTGCCTCCTCTGCGCGCCTGAGCCAATCGTTCCAGACATCAACCCCCTGCTCCAGTATCTCGAGTTGGCTTTCGTCGGCCATGGCAACCTTGGCTTGTGCTTCAAGCGCGGACACACTACATCGTTGCGTCGGCGTCAGCCAGTAAGTTTCGGCCGCACAGCGGATGGTTGATTACGCGGTGAAGACTCTCCAGTGAATTATGCGCAGTCTTCGTCCAAAAACTGTTTGCTGCGGGCCTATCTCAACAAATCGAAACTTATTCGCGCGCCGTATCTATATGTTAACGAAATGGGCTGGCGTTCAATTTATCCAGCATCTGCAACGCATTATGAGGGAAAGACTATTCTTCAACCTTCCTAGCCCACCGCTTTCCTCCACACGATATCAGCGTCTTCACGCGTTGCGGCTACGAGCCATTCCGTAAAGTGCCACGGCCGCGATTATGACGACCCCCCGAATAACCATCTGCCAGATCGCCGATATGTCAACCAGCGCCATTCCCGTCAGCAGCACGCCGATAAATATCGAGCCAAGCGCGCCGACAAGCACACTACCGGTGCCGCCGGTCAGGCTGACGCCTCCGACGACCACCGCGGCGATGACGTCGAGCTCGTAACCGGTGCCCTGATAAGGCACCGCCAGGGCAACCTGAGAGGTCAGGATTACTCCAGAAAGCGCCGCGCAGGCTCCGGAAATGGCGTAGGTCACCGTGCGGATGTTTGCGAGCGGGACACCGCACAGGCGCGCTGCGGCCTGATTGCCACCCAAGGCATGGATCGACCGCCCGATCGTCGTGCGCCGTTCCAGCAGCCATGCCACGACGAACAACCCGGCGAAGATCAGCACCGCAATCGGAATGATGCCGATATGCCCGCGCCCCAGCGCAAGGAAGCCCGAATTGTCCGGAATATTCACGTTATACTGGTTCGATACGATGTAGACCACGCCACGAACCACACTGAGCATCGCCAGGGTAGTAATGAAAGGGTCAATCCCAAGCCAGGTGATCAGCAGGCCATTCAAAGCCCGACGACAAGCCCGCTGAGCGTTCCAACGAACCATCGCCGTCATCGGATCCACGCCGAGGTCGCGCAAGACGATCGCCGAGATCATCCCGCCCAGGCCAAGGATCGACCCGACCGAGACATCGATGCCGCCCGCCAGGATTACCAGCGTTTCGCCGATCGCCATGATGCCGATCGTCGAGGTCTGCTGCAGGATGTTGATCCCGTTCTGAAGCGTCAGGAACGCCGGCGACAAGGTCGCGAAAACGGCGATGAGGACCAACAACGCCGCGTAAAAGCCAAAGCGCTCGAACACGGCTGCGGGCGTCAAGCGACCCTGACGCAGACGGGCGCTGGATTGGATTGTTTGACTCACCCTTCGCCTCCGGTGGCGGCATTGAGCAGCACTTCCTCGCTGGCGTCCGCGCGACCGACTTCCAGCACGATCCGTCCATCACGCATAACGAGGATGCGATCGCTGATCCGGAGCACCTCCGGCAGGTAGGAAGACACCACGATCACGCCTGTGCCGGCTTTGGCAAGATCATCGAGCACGCGATAAATCTCCTCCCGCGCGCCAACATCCACACCATGCGTCGGCTCGTCCACGAGCAGCAATTTCGGCTTTTTCGCCAACCATTTGGCCAGCACGACTTTCTGCTGATTGCCGCCGCTGAGATGATTGCTCCGCCAGCGCGGGACCGGCGGATCGATCTTCAACTCGGTCACCATCCGCGTCGCCAGGCGTCGCTCGCGCGCGGCACTGAGCCAGATGCGGGCAGTCGAGACGAGGTCGTAGTTCGGCAGCGACAGATTTTCGCTGATGGTGAACGCGGAGATCAGCCCCTGGCTTTTCCGATCTTCCGGCACGAATCCGACGCCCAGCTTGACTGCGTCCATTGGCGAGCGTGGCGAGTACGCCTTGCCGAGCAGCTTCATCTCGCCGTCCTCGATCGGATCCGCGCCGAAGATCGCACGCAGCAGCTCCGTCCGGCCAGAACCGACCAGCCCGGCGATACCGAGCAATTCCCCGGCACGCACCGTCAAGCTGACGCCGTCGAGTTCGGTTCCGCGCCTGATCTCGCTGACCGAGAGTATCTCTTGCTCGACACGGCCGGCTTCGTGCCGCGCATTCTCGTCGATTTCACGACCGATCATCATCCGGATCAGCGCCGGTCGCGTCACTTCGGCAACAGGCAGCGTCCGAACAAGCCGCCCGTCACGAAGAACCGTGACGCGGTCCGCAATTTCGAAAATCTCTTCCAGATCATGGGAAATATAAATTACCGCGGTTCCACGGCGTTTGAGGTCGCGAATGATCTCAAAGAGGCGAACGGTTTCCTGATGCGTCAGCGCCGCGGTCGGCTCATCCATGATGACGACGCGCGCTTCGAATGCCAGCGCGCGGGCGATATCCACGAGTTGCTGGATCGAAGGGGCAAGCTCGCGAACGATCGTATCGACAGATGCCGGACGCCCGAGTAGCGCCCAGATCTGTTCGGCCTTGCGCCGTTGCGCACCGCGATCGATCAGGCCCGGCAGTCGATATGTCGGCTCGTGACCGAGCATGATGTTTTGCGCCACCGTCAGTTCGGGGACGACGGCACGTTCCTGATAGATGACGGCGATACCGTGATCTTGCGCGGCGGCGACGCTGGGCAGCGATACGGGCGCGCCGTCGATGCGGATCTCGCCACTGTCCGGCGTGAGCGCGCCCGCCAGCATCTTGATGAGGGTGCTCTTGCCCGCGCCGTTTTCGCCGACGATGGCATGCACCTCGCCGTCACCAACCGCGAAATCGACGCCGTCAACAGCCCGAATTTCAACGAACGACTTATGCAGTCCGGCGGCCTCGAGCACCGGGGGAACGCCGGGCTTTCGCTGCGGAGCATCATGTGGCACCTCGACCGCGGGCAGCGCGTCGGGCGGCGGCGGACTGAGTATATTGGCCCAGCGCAGACGGCGGGGTGCGGCAATACTGCGCTGACTGAGCGAATCCAGCGTGACCGCGATCAGGATCACGATCCCCCGGGTGAACGACTGATAATTCGCCGGGATCCCGATCAGCGTCTGACCTTTGGCCAGCACGGTGATGAACGCAGCCCCGAGTAGTGTTCCGAACAGTGTCCCGCGGCCGCCGAACAGACTTGCTCCGCCGATGATGACGGCCGCGATGACGTCGAACTCCTCGCCCGAACCGGCTTCGGGTGCCCCGGTCTGCAGCCGCGAGGCGAGAATGATGCCGGCCAAAGCCGAACAGAAGCCGCTGATGATATAGGTGCTGAGCTGGATCCGCGCGACCCGGATGCGCGTCAGCCGCGCGGCCAGTTCGCTGCCGCCGAGCGCATAAAGATGGAGCCCGAATCGCGTGCGCCGCAGGACGAACGTGCCGAGGCCCAGCAAGACGGCGAAAATGATAAAGGATACCGGGATGCCGAAAACATCGTTCTGGCCAAGTATCAGAAAATTCTCGTCGGAGATGATGGCGGCCTGCAGGTTCTGCACATCCGTCCGGTATAGCGATAGTCCAGCGCCTCGAAACATGTACAAGGAGGCAAGAGTCACAATAAACGCGGAGATGCGCAACCGGGTTATCAGCAACCCATTGATCGCGCCAGCGATGCAGCCGATGCCCAGCGCTATGGGAATGGCGATAGCGGTGTGCACCTCGCCCAACCGGATCAGGTCATCCGAGACGATGCCGGCGAGCAACAAGACCGACCCAACCGAAAGATCGATGCCGCCGCCGATGATGACGAATGTTTCTCCAATTGCGAGGATGCCCAAGATCGAGAGATCGCGCAGCGCGTCGCCGAAATTGTCCATCGTCGCGAAGCCCGGCGCTCGGACGGCAAACAGGACAATCAGCGCGACCAGCGCGATCCCGAGACCTTGAGTTCGCGCTCGGCCAATCGCAGCCTCAAGGCGATCTGCAAGTGACGGCGGCTCGAGCAATTTCCGTGGGGCCGGCCCGTTTCGCCGTTTCGCCGTCTGTCATGACGTCGGCGTAAAGAGGTCTAGAGCGCGTTCAGGCTGACCGTAAACGCTCAGCGTCCGCTCCAGCTCATGGTTTTCACCAGCAACTTTATCAGCTCGACTGTTCCAGTCTGGGTAATGTTGCTCTAGGCGGCGGGCCACGGCACCTCGTCGATATTGTCCTTGGTAACGATATAGGGCGGAAGCTCGATGCGGCCCGCGAACTGACCGCCCTTGATACCCGCGGTCAGCAGCCACGCCCCGAGATTCATCACCGTGTCCGGCACCGCATTCGCCGCTATCGCGGAAACACCGTCAACTAGTCCGCTTTTGATGCCCTTGAAGAAATCGAGTTCTCCGTCGGCACCCCAGAACTTAATCGTGCCGCGCCGTCCTGCCTCGACTGACGCCTGAGCCGCGCCGATCGCCATCTCGTCGTTCACGCCGAAGACCCCGTCAATCTTCGGTTGACCCTGCAGGATCGTCTGAAAGACATCATGGCCCTTCTTGCGATCGAACGCCCCACTTTGATCCGCAACTATCTTCATGTCGGGATATTTTTTCAGCGCTTCCTTGAAGCCGGCCATACGCTGGATGTTGGCTCCGGTTCCCTGAACGCCCTCGATGACGACGATGTTGCCCTGTTTGTTCAACTGGGCGGCCATTCCATCGGCGACCTGAATGCCCATCGTGTAGTGGCCCATCCCGACGAAGCCGGTGTGAACGCCGGCAACATCCTGGTTCAAAGTGATGACGGGAATGCCTGCCTTCTCAGCCTTGCGCACGACGGGCGTAAGCCCGGCGGCGTCGGTTGCCTGCAGCACGATGAGATTGACGTTCTGACTGATGAACGCCTCGACCTCGCTGGTCTGCTTTTGCACGTTCCGTTCGCCATCCTGAACGCTGACCTCCATGCCGAAGCCGGCGCCTTGCCGCGCGCACTCGTCGCCCCAGTACTTGATGAGCGGGTGCGAAAGGGTCTCGACAACGACGCCGACTTTCATCCCCTTGGTGTCGGCCATCTTGCCGGGCGCATCGGCCGCCAGGACGGTCCGCGACCGGGTGGCGAACAGCATCGCTGACGTCAGTCCGACGCCGGCGGTGGTGATAACGTTACCCAGAAACCGGCGTCGTAGCCGAAGATCGGACAAATTCATTTGCGGCCTCCTGTTGTTATGCGCCGTCGGATGACGGATCGATGCTTGAAGAACCCCGGGCTGCGGATCGCGAGGGCCGGCGGTGCCATCTTCGACAAAGCAGTTTTAGATCTGCAGATCGCGCTTCGCCAACTCTCGATCCTGCAACTCGTGTGAGTCCCGCTCAGCAATGATGCGTCCCTTGTCGATCACGTAGCAGCGTTGTGCGAGCGACAGAATTACGTCCAGGTTCTGTTCGACAAACAAAACAGTCGTGCCAAGCTCGGTGTTGACCCGGCGGATCACCCGCATGATCTCGAGGATGATTGACGGCTGGATGCCTTCGGAAGGCTCGTCAAGCAACAGCAGCTTGGGATTCCCGATCATGGCGCGGCCGATGGCAAGTTGCTGCTGCTGTCCGCCGCTCATGGTTCCGGCTTTTTGGTCACGCCGCTCCGCCAGAATAGGGAAGAACTCGTAAACCATTTCATACAGCTTCTTCTCCCCGTGTGAGCCGACCATCTCGCCCACACGAAGATTCTCCTCAACCGTCATGCGCCCAAATACTTCCCGCCCCTGCGGAATGTAGCCGAACCCGAGCCGTGCTCGTCGTTCCGGCAACAACGATGAAACGTCCGCGCCGCCGAAACGGATCGCACCCGCCCAGACACGAAGCTGTCCGATTAGACAACGCATCAACGTCGATTTGCCGACACCGTTGCGTCCGATGACCGCGACGATCTCGCCGGCGCGCACCTTCAAGTCGATCCCCTGCAGGATCGGCGAGCTGCCGTAGCCGGTGCGCAGGCCGGTCAGTTCCAGCAGCGTTTCAGACGGCATCGTGGCTGACGCCGAGATAGATCGACTGCACGTCCTCGTTGGCGGTGATCTCGTCGATCGAGCCTTCCGCGAACAGCTTGCCGAAATGCAGGACCGTCACCTGTTCGGCAATCTGGCGCACAAACGCCATGTCGTGCTCGACCACCAGGATCGTCATTCCCTCGCGCTGTAGCGCCAGCACCATCTCGCCGGTCTTGAACGTCTCCTCCGGCGATAGGCCGGCGGTGGGCTCGTCCAGAAACAGCAGCGCCGGGTTCAGGCCGATCGCCATGGCGATCTCCAGCCACTGCTTCTGGCCGTGCGCCAACTGTCCCGCGGGCTTCGCCGCATCGCCGGCGAGCTCAGCGAAGTCGAGCAGGCGGTCCACTTCTCGCCGCGTTTCCGCCCGGCTGTGATGTCGTTGCAGGGCGATGGTCAGATTCTGCGCTACCGGCAGTTCCGGGAAGATCCCTGGCACCTGCATCTTGATGCTGATGCCGGCACGAATACGCTCCGAAGTCGGCAGGGCGGTGATGTCACGATCGCGAAACCAAATGCTGCCTTCGGTAGGGGTGATGCGGCCAACGATCAGCTTGAACAGGGTGCTTTTACCGGCGCCATTTGGGCCGATCAGGCAGTGCAGGCCGCCCTGATCGACGCTGAAATCTAGGTTGTCGATCGCCGTGACGCCGCCAAAGCGTTTCGTGAGTCCCCGGGTTTCAAGCAGCTTAGCCACGAGACCGGCTCGTTTCCGCCCTAGCCACGACGCACCTCCTCGCGGAGATGCATCTCCACCGCGTCCGGCGGGGCCACGGAGCGGCGACGCAAGCGGCCCACCATATCCACGACCCACAGCACGTACCCGCCCGGCGCTACCAGCACCGTTACCACCAGCAAGGCGCCGATCGCGATCAGCGCGTATTGCTGGCTAACCACGGTGAGCATCTGGAAAGCATAGAGCACAACGAAGGTGCCGATCAGCGTCGCCGTCACATCCTGCCGGCCGCCGACCGCAACCCAGATGATCGGCATAGCCGCCGCGGGCAAAGCCATCGAGGCGGGCACGATGAAATTGCCCCAGGCGGCATAGAGCGCACCGCTGAGGGAGGCCAGGAACCCGCCGATCGCAAACGCCGCAAGCTGATAGCGGCGAATGGCATAGCCGAGCAGTTCGGCACGCTCCGGATTCTCCCGGCTGGCGACGAGAACGTTGCCGAAGCGGGAATTCACCAGCACGCGCAGCGCCAGATACGTCACCACAAGGAGTACGAGCACAAGATAGTAAAAGTTGGCGCCGTCGAACTTGATGCGATGGCCGTCGAACCAGTCGACCGACAGCGAGGGGATACGCGTCATTCCGTTGTAGCCGTTCAGCCGCGCCCGGCCGATGCGCCACTCGGGTCCCGCGGTCTGGTTCATGAACGTGGCGAAAGCCAGGGTGACGGACAAGGTGACGATGCCCACGAACACGCCATTGATGCCGCCGTAGATCATGAAGTAGCCGAGCAGGGCCGCAAACGCCGTGCCGATCGCCAGCGCGCAAACCAGCGCCAGAAGCGGATAGGAATGGGCAGCGCCGAGGTTGATCGCGATGACGCCGTAAGCGTAGCCCGCCAAACCGAAAAACGCTGTCTGTCCGAAGCTGAGCATTCCGCCATAGCCCCAGAGCAGGCCGAGCCCCAGCGCCATGAAGACCCAGACGCCGAAATACGCGGTGTTGGCAGATGGCGAATGGCTCCGCGTACAGCGGATAGATCGCGGCCAGAACCATCACCAGGACCGCCACTGACCAGAAGCCGACACCACGGCCGATGGTCTGCGGGCCATTCAGCAACGCCGCCAGGTCTCGCAATGCCAGTTCTCCCAGACTTAGGCGCGCCGCCGCATGAACCACCCGCTGAAGCCGTCAGGCAGCAGCCGGATGACGATGCAGACGGTGACCAGCAGCCCGATCAGGCCGAAGACCTGACCCCAGGCGGCGGTGCAGGCGGCGCGGATGATCGCAAGCACCGCCGACGCGGGTGCGGTGCCCATCAACACATCCGCCCCACCCACCACGACGGTGACAAACGATTCGACCACGAAAGTAGTGCCCATAGTCGGGCTCAGCGTCAGGGTTGGGGCGTATATGCCGCCGGCGAGACCGGCCAGCGCCGCGCCGATCCCGAATGTCTGGGCGTAGATCCGGTCGACGGGAACCCCGAGCGAGCGAGCCATCGCCGGGTTCTCGATCGTCGCTCGGGCATGGACGCCGAACCGCGTCTTCATAAACAGCAGATAGATGCCCAGCAGAACGCCTAATGCCACGGCCAGCATGACCAGGCGGTAGATCGCAAAGGAATAGTCGCCGAAGGATATGGTGCCGAGCGGAGTGCCTATCGTCGTCCATGCCGAACCCAGCACCAGCAGCGCGCCTTGCGTGAAGATCAGGCTGACTCCCCAGGTGACGACCAGGGAGTCGATCGGCCGATTGTAGAACCGGCAAACGATGGTGCGCTCGAGCAGGATGCCGAGCACACCGGCCGCGAGCGCGCCGACCAGGATCGCCAACGGCAACGGCACGCCGGTGCGGGCCATCGCCGTGGTGACATAGGCGCCGCAGGTGATGAACTCGCCATGCGCCATATTGATGACGCCCATCATGCCGAAGATGATGGCGAGGCCGCTCGACGCGAGTACCAGGAAGGCGAACACGTCCGCTACCTGGTACGCAAAAGCGAGCGTCTGAAAGCCAATTGTGGTCATCGGTGCTCCGCCGATTTACTTATTCGGCAGATAACTCGGTGTGTATTGATCCTTCGGATCGTCCTTGGTCAAATCGCAGCCGATCTGACCGAGCCAATAGGGATCCACACGGTCCCAGGTCTTTTCCACGTGGACCGAATGGTCCGCGGCCACGGATAACAGTGTCATCTGGTGGCTGGCATGCTGGGATTTCGGGTCGATGCAAATTTTACCTTCCGGTGCATCTATGCAGGCGTTGCCAGTGGCAATCTGCTCACGGATCTTGGCGATATCGGTCGAGCCGCCCATTTCGACCAGCTTCTTGTACATGTAGACGGCAGAGTATTCGTTCTCGCCCATGTCGTTGATGTAGAACTCGTCGGGATACTTGGCGTGCCAGCGCTTGACGAAGTCCTTGGCGGCGGGGCGATCAATTTCCTCGAACCAGTTGATGGCGACGTGCATGCCCTCCATCGTCGGCGGCTTGAACCGCTTATGCTCGAAGCCGAGACCGATGGTGATGGAACTGCCCATTGGAATATGCAATCCGGCTGAGGCGGCCTGTTCATAGAAGGCCGATTGCGAGTTGCCGACGACCAGCGACATCAGCCAGTCGGGTTTGGCCTTCTGAATGTTCTGGATGGTCTGGCCAAACTGCGAGACGCCAAGTGGGATCAATTCCGCACCCAGAATCTGACCGCCGGCATCGGTAACCAGCTTCTTCGTCCACTCGGTGGAAATCTGGCCGAAATTGTAGTCCGCCGCGATGATGTAAACCTTCTTGCCGTATTTCTCCATCATGTACGGTATGAGCGTCGAGAACTGCTGCTCCGGCACGCCACCGGTGCCGATCACGTTGCCGTCGCACACGCCGCCCTCGTACTGCTGGGCGTAGAACAGCAATGCGTTGTCCTTGTCGATGATCGGCCGGATCGCCTCTCGCGAAGCGCTGGTCGCGGCGCCGAAGATCACCTCCACCTTGTCTTTCTCGATCAGACGGCGGGCGAATTCCTGAAACTTCGCATTGTCGAATTGCGGGTCATATTCGGTGATCTCGACCTTGCGGCCGAGGATGCCGCCGGCGGCGTTGATCTCGTCCACGGCAAGGTGGGCGCCGTGCACTTTTGGCATGGTGAAGATGGCGATGTCGCCAGAGTGGTCCTCCAGGACGCCGACCTTCAGCGGTGGCTTGTCGTCCGCCGCCGCCGGCGCGGCCCACACCAGCGGAACGCAGGCCAGTGCACCACACACGATCGAGGCTAAGGCTGCTGTTCGACGTTTGCCCATTTTTCTTGCTCCTGCTGCACACCGCCGGCCGATGATTTCGGCGCCTCAGTCACGGTGGCATGAAGCAAGGGGTATGCCAAGAATGGGTCGCCGGCAATTCGTCCGGCGGTGCGCGATACCATAGCGATGTCATGAGCCGTCTGGCAGCACGCGCCCCTCATCGCGCCAGACGCACGCCACCTTCACATCACCGATAGCTGGAGGAATAAAACGGCCAGGGGGGCGTCGATCCAGACGTGTCGCTGCCGCTGCGGGGCCATAGGCTGAACAATGGAGGCGACACGCTCACCAACAACAGCAACAAGTGAAAACAGCGATGCAAGATCAAGTTGAAAAACCCAGCGTCAGCGGCAATCGGCGCGCGTTCATCAAGGGCGGGGGTTTGGCGGCTGGAGGTGCCGCGATCGGCCTGGGGCTACTGGCCAAAAGCTCTCCCGCATGGGCCGACCAGGTGACCAAGGGCGACATCGCTATCCTCACATTCCTGGCCGCGGTCGAAACAATCGAAACCGATCTGTGGCTGCAATACGCCGAACTCGGCGGCGTCCAGGACAACCAAATCCCCGGCCTGCCGACCGGGGGTAGTAAGGCCTACACCGACGCTCTCAATAACCTTGATGGCGACATGGCGCAGTACATCCACGACAACACCGACGATGAGTTCACCCACCGGGACTTCCTGAACGCCTATCTGGCTTCCAAAGGTGCGGACCAGGTCAACCTCGACCAATTTCGCACCCTGCCCAGCAGTAAGGCCACCGGAGCCAACCAGATCGGCCGGCTCACCAATCTGATGCAGCTCACGGTGGACACGAGCTGGTACACCCGGTACCGCAGCAGTGCTAAAAATCCCGATCTCAATCCCGGTTTCAAATTTCCTCAGGCAATTCCGAGTTTGAGCAGCGGGCAGTTTCCCGCCATTCCGACGACGGATAACGACCTCAAGCCGCAAGGCCATATCCAGGCCATCGCCAACACCGCTGCCTTCCATTTCTGCTTCATCGAGCAAGGCGGCAGCAGCCTCTACCCAATTCTGGCCCTGAAGGTCACCAATCTTGAAGTGCTGCGAGTCTTGCTCAGCATCGGTCCGACCGAGACATCCCACTTCCAAACCTGGCATGACAAAGCGGGCAATGCCGTCTCGCCCCCCCTCGCACCCTTGACCGACCCGATATCCAAACTCGTGTTCCCGAACCTCAATGCCGCGCCGAGCGAGGACTTCCAGACCAACCTGATCATGCCGGAACCGTGCCCGTTCCTGAGCCCGAAGTTCCCGGCCGTCTCGATCATCCGCCCGACCTCGGACCAAGCGGGAGGCGCGATGGCGACCGTCAACGCCTTCACCAAGGACGGGCTCTTCATCGGTCAGTCCAATGAGTTCTTTGAACTGCTGGCCGACCTGGCGAGCGACGCGGATAACGCCCAACGCGGCTATTGAGAGGCGAGGAGGGCCTCGAGGCGAACGCCTGCTGCGCTACGACAACCTGGCGAGTGCCGTGATCCGGGCCTCGCCACGGGCGCAGCCCGCGTCGTCCGTATTGTTATAGTTTTAAACTCACCCGGCTCGGGCGTGCTACTGCCCGCGGTTATCGTCTCCCACCCAACCCGCAACCCGCCGTTGCCTACCAGGCCCTCCTCCGACCGTCCTCGTCGAACACCAAGTGCGCGTCGCGGCATTTCTCGTGGTGAATGGGACATCGACACCCCACGTCCTCCAGCGCCCGCAGGGCGCCGTGCGTGGGTGAGTCACGATCGTCGCCGGCAACTGACGTGGAACCGGGCGCGAAGACATGCTCTAGGTTAGATTTCATCTGAAACAATAAGATTGCATATACCGACGTATTCCCCGTGCGATCAAAGAGCGTTCAAGAGGGCGGGGCTTTGAGAACATATGCATAAAGAGTGGGCAATGACGCGCTGTATCGCACGGCGTTCGATCAGCACTGGCACAGGTTGCGCAAACAGTCAC
This sequence comes from uncultured Pseudomonadota bacterium, assembly GCA_963832865.1. GTDB lineage: Bacteria > Pseudomonadota > Alphaproteobacteria > Acetobacterales > Acetobacteraceae > Rhodopila. The sequence goes on along the minus strand of CAWHWH010000057.1, from coordinate 34,463 downwards.
AACAGAATTTTGTGGCTACGGAGAGACGCGGTGACGACCGGACGCTTCGAGTTCGGTTGCATAGGTGAAATCCTGTCCTGACGATTTCGGACGCAATTCTTGCTGGTTTGATCAAAGCGGTAATTTTTTTGCAGGAAGCGATTTGGCTAGGCCATCGATTGTAAATCAATTCTGGGCAACGCCATTCGAAGATGCGTCTGGCAAGTTCCTGCGGTTAGCCGCGATCACCTTGATCACGGCCGGCAAACGCTTTGCTGCCGCGCTTTATCACGTCGTTCGATCCATGTGCGGATTTCGGTAAAGAGCCTTGAGCAAATCTGGCTTGAGTATCGCGAGCGCCTCGGGACGGAGAACGTCCTTATGTGCGCAGGGAAGCTCGATGAAGGTTGCGTTCGGAGTGATATTGGCCCATCTCGACTGTATTCGCGATCCGAACTCACGACTTACGGCGACGATCGCCGGGACCGTCAACGCGGAGGGTTGCCAGGATCGAATCGCGTCGCGTCGGAAACCCCAGAGCAGGGAGCGACGTGTGCGGGCCAAAGCGACGCTTCCAAGATAGGCCACGAGCCGAAGCAGCAGTCGCCGTCGGCGGTCGTTTTGGCACCAGGCAAGCAGCAGCCGTTTCAGATAGAGGCGCCACGCGTTGTTGACCGACTTCCGCAACACGGAAACCCGCTGTTCATTCCCATGAACAGGCGTGTCCCATGCCGGCACGTCCTTCGGCCCATCGGGGAGATAGGTGTCGAGGATGACCAGAAGCCCGACTGCGAAGCCATCTGCTAGTAGGTGGGCCACCGCGGCGTGCGCAACTGCGCCACCGAAGCTGAACCCTGCGACAATGGCGAGCCCCTCCGGTTGCCGTCTGGCGATGTCCTGCGCGACCCAACGGCCAGTTTCCGGCAGGCTGCGGAGCACGTCACCTGTCGCGTCGAGCTCCGGCGCCTCGATGACTTCGAACCGTATTTCGTTCAAGGCGCGGCGGAAATGTGCCAGGGCCGGCTCATCTCCAAGAATGCCGGGGATGAGATAGACTACAGGGGAATCACACGATCGCCGTTTGGCCCGATCGGTCGTTAGGCTTTGCGTCAGTTGCAACTGCGTCATGTCGGTTGACACGACGTCGAACATAGGCTTGCGTCCAAGCGTCCGTTCTAGCCTCGCCAGGAGCAAAAGCATCCCCAGTGAGTCACCACCAGCTTCGGTCCAAGTGAGGTCGGGGTTGTGCGGGGCATGAGGCAGCGAGCGACGCCAGGCATTCCTCACTGCGCGGGCCACAGCTGATCTGGTGGAGTTAGACTCTAAACCGTGCCACTCATGGCTCAGCCGACGGTGCTGCCCTATCCCCTGGGCGGTATTGATGCGCGGCGGTTCGTCCGGCCGGAGCGGCTCAAATCGGCGCAAGGCCTGGCGATCTATCTTTCCCGACACGGTAAGTGGGAGGCGATCCAGGAACACAAACTCGGCCGGTAGCATGTGTTGGGGCAGCCAGGCACTCAATTGCTCCCGCAGCTCGCACGGCACTAGAACTTTGCTCGTTCCAACATAGGCTCTCAGGCGCGCATTCCCGCTCGCATTGTTCTCGACGATCACGGCCGCCTGATGCACATGCGGTAACCGTAGCACCGCAGCTTCGACCTCGCCGGGTTCGACCCTGATCCCCGCCAGCTTGACCTGATCGTCGATGCGCCCAAGGAATTCCAGCTCACCGGCCGCCGACCATCGCCCCAGATCGCCCGTGCGATACATCCGGCCGCCGCCACCATAGAACGGGTCATCGACGAAGCTCTCGGCGGTCAGCGCGGGTTGATTGCGGTAACCACGCGCCAGAACCGGTCCCGCGATATGAATTTCACCCGGAGCACCCGCGGAAACCGGCCTGGCCTCGGCGTCGAGTACATACACGCGCGCGAGACCGATGGGCCGCCCGATCGGCAAAGGCTCGTCTGCGAAACGCGACACGAGTGCGACAGTGGTGCAGGTCGTCGCCTCGGTCGGCCCGTACTGGTTGTAGATACGTTCGACGTTCGACGCTCGGTAGAGGTCCCGGATCAGGGCGCTCCGCACCACCTCGCCACCGACATTTATGACGCGGACGCTTTCAGGTATTTGCCCCTCGCTTGCAAGTTGTGACAGAACCGAGGGTGTGCCGAAAAGCATCGTCGGGTTTTCATCGTCGGAGAACGGCTCAAGAGCATTGGCCTTAATCACGACGGCGCCGCCGAGGCAAAGCGGCACGAAAATCTCGAGGATCGACGGGTCGAAACTCAGCGATGTGGTGGCGGCAACGCGGGCGATATCCTCGGAGGAGAGTGTATGCCGTGCCCATTCCACCAGATGTGTCGCGGTGTGAGCGAGCATCACGCCCTTTGGCGTGCCGGTCGATCCAGATGTGTAGATGATATACGCGAGATTGTCCGCGTCTCCTAAAGGTTTTGGGCGATCTTCGGGGGCTGCCGCGATGATCGCTGCATCGCGATCGAGATCAAGCGTCTGGCCCGCAAACGGAAACTGGTCACCGTCGGATCCCTGGGTGACCAGCACCGAGGCAGCGCTGTCTCGCGTGACGTACTCAAGACGCTCCGGCGGATATTTCCGATCCAACGGTACATAGGCAGCGCCGGCCTTCAGAATGCCGAACAGCGCAACAACCATGTGGATGGAACGCCGAACGCAGACGGCAACTGCCACCTCCGGACCAACGGCCATGGTTCGCAGATGATGGGCAAATTGGTTTGACCGCCGGTCTAGTTCCCCGTACGTCATCGATTGACCGCAGTGTATCAGTGCGGTGGCATCTGGGGTCGCGCGTGCCCGCGCTTCGAATAGCAGTTCAAGACGGCGTGGCGGCAACACTTCCTGAGTCAATTTTTTGGCCTCCACCGTTATTCGTCCTTCCCAAGAGAATGAACGCATCGCGATAGGAAAAGGTCTAGCTGTGGATCAACCAGAAGTTGTCTTATGCCGCGCTTGTGCTCCAGCGCGGCAGGATTCGCTCCAGCCGCCAGTCGGCGACCGCCGGGCGAACGATGAATTCCGGCATCGCAGCAATGCCAGGCCCGGCGATAACCGAGGGCAGGGTAGCCTCACGTTGTTCGCCCGCAGGCGCCCCGAGTTGCGCACCGTCAGTGTCTCCCCCGCCTCGCTGGTGAAGTGCCAGGTGTCGCGCGTGCATAGATACGCGTAGCCGAATCAATCGTGCTCCGATTCCGCGGTGCGCGAGACGCTGGCGCGCATGCAGGCGGCGGGCGCGGAGCTCCAAGAGATTGCTGTACCGGCGCATGAGGGAATGTTCGCTATCTTCAGTGCTATCGTCGCCGAGGGCACCGCTGCGCTGATGTTTGGAGCCGGGGACCGGCGGCTATGCCGAAGGCTTCACGTCGATGGCGCTGGATTCCGGGAGGCTGTCGTGCTGCGCAGGGCGGCCGGTGTGGAGGCACTTGGAGACTGGCGGAGGCTTTGACGCGAGACGTGACTGGATCGTTGGCATGGATTATGGGTACGCGGCGCAGATGACCCTGGACGAGATCGTCGGCGGTGCGCCGTATGGAGCAACGACGATCGCCGGCACCGATGGAAGGCGTCAACCGTCGGAGAAAGAACTGGGCGGGGCGCGCTATCAGGGTCGTCGGGTGGCCGAGGTCGCGGCCAAGTTGCACGGGTAGGCTGTGCTGATCCTGGCAAATACGTAGATGGTAGGCTTTGCCTGCCATCGTCGCGGGTGCCGCGAAGACAGCGGCTAAGCCGTGAATTGCTCAGCGATTATACGTTCCGATAGCCCCCGATCGGGGTCGAACAGCACGGTAACCGATACGGATCGATCCTCGCTCACAGCGACTGAGACCACGTCGCGGACCTCGGTGAAGTCCGCGACGGCCGCGGTCGGGCGCTTGTCCGCCTCTAGCACTTCGAACAGCACGTCCGCGGTGCTCGGCAGCAAGGCTCCGCGCCAGCGCCTGGGGCGGAAGGCGCTGATCGGCGTTAGCGGCAACAGGTTGGCCGACAGCGGGATGATCGGACCGTGCGCCGACAGATTGTAGGCGCTTGACCCGGCGGGAGTAGAGATCAGCACCCCGTCGCACGAAAGTTCCTCGAGACGCACGCGTCCGTCCACCGAGATGCGGATCTTCGAAGCCTGGCGCAACTGGCGCAACAGGCTGACTTCGTTGAACGCCAGCGCCTCCTCCACCGCGCCGGTGGCGGTGACGGCGTGCATGCGCAAGGGGTGCAACTCTGCCGCCTGGGCGCGTGACAGGCGGCCGGGCAGGTCATCCTCGCTGTAGTTATTCATCAGAAAGCCGACCGAGCCGCGGTTCATGCCGTAGACCGGCACGTTGAGGGTTACCACCTGGTGGATGGTTTCCAACATGAACCCGTCGCCACCTAGGGCAACCACAACCACTGCCTGGGGCAACGAGCAATCGCCGTAGCGTGCGACCAGTTCAGCACGGGCCTCCGTTGCGATCGGCGTCGGCGCTGCGACGAAAGCGATCTGGCCGGCCAAGACCGCTCGGTCTTCCGCGATTGGAGGACCGGGCGGAAGATCGCTCAAACACGCTTCCTGTGGTCCAGCACAGGCATGTCTCGGCGCACCCTGGCGGTCAGGTCCTGGTCGATACGCGCCGTGGTCCAGCCGATGCCGTCCGACACCTGGGCGACGAGGTGACCCCACGGATTGACGATCATCGAATGGCCGTAGGTGAAGCGTGGATCGCCCTTGCCCTCCAGGTGCTTGCCCCAGGTTGCCGGGGCGGCGAACCAGCATTGGGTCTCGATGGCCCGCCCGCGGATCAGTGCTTCCCAGTGGTCCTTGCCGGTGGCCAGCGTAAAGGCACTTGGGAGGAAGATGACCTCGGCGCCCTGCTCACGGAGCTTCCAGAACAGGTCAGGGAAGCGGACATCATAGCAGATCGCGCAGCCGATTTTGACCCCGTCGGCCTGGTAGGTGACGACCTCGTCGCCGGCGCCGTAGCTGTTGCTTTCGCGGTATCCCGTGCCATCCGGGGCTACGATGTCGAACAGGTGCATCTTGCGATAGCGCGCCAGTTCGGTCCCATCCGGGTCGAACACCACGGTGGTATTGAAGAGTTTTTCGGGCCCTCGCTCAATGATCGAGCCGCCGTGGACGTGGACTCGCAATTGCCGCGCGGTTTCGCGGAGGAACTCATAGGCCTCGCCCGCGGGTTCGTTGGATCCTGGCGCCGGAAGCGCTTCCGCGTTCGCCGTGCGCGTGGCGCGGTCGCCGCCCAGGGAATCCCAGACCTCGGGCAGGCTGACGATATTGGGGCGGTCTTGCTCGACCGCGTCCTCGATGAGGCGGCGAGCCTGGGCGATGTTTTCTGACTTGTTCGCGCCGGGGTTCATCTGCATCACGCTGACGCGCATCGTCTGCCTCCGGTTTGTCGGAGCGGAGAGAAGCGTATCCCTGGGCTCGACGCAACAGGGACCATGCGGAGCATGGTGCGGTGCGATATGGAGGTGCTGGCGAATGCGGCCGATCAAGGTATGGGACCTGCCGGTGCGGCTGTTCCATTGGGCGATCGTGGTCCTGATTTTCTTTTCCTGGGGGACGCAGGAGCTCAATTACATGGACTGGCATGTGCGGAGTGGTTGCACGATCCTGACGCTGCTGCTGTTTCGTGTGGTCTGGGGCTTCATCGGCAGTGACACGGCCAGATTTGCGCGTTTCCTTCGAAGCCCCTCGGCGGCCTGGCGCCACCTGGCACATTTGCGGCAACCCGAGCCCGACCGCGAAATCGGGCACAACGCCGCCGGCGGGTGGATGGTGCTGGTGATGCTGGCGCTGATCGGTGTGCAGGCGGGGACAGGTCTGTTCGCCAATGACGACGGCAATACGGAGGGGCCGCTGATGCATCTGGTCGGCAAGGACCGGAGCGATTGGTTGAGCCACATCCACTCGGTAAACTTCAAGCTGATCGAGGGCGCGATAGTGCTGCATGTGCTCGCTATCGTTTGGTACGCGTTTCTGAAGCGGCAGAATTTGGTGCGACCCATGGTGACTGGGGTGAAATTGATGCCGAAGGACACGCCGGCGCCTCGGTTGATCAATCCGGTTTGGGCCGCGGCATTGGCGGTGGTGGCTGCCGGGACGGTGGCCTGCTTGATACGGTTGTAGGGCGGAGCCTCGGCCGCCTTCAGCGGTGCACGATGTCGAACCGGCCGCGTCATCACTTCGTGCATACGGGCGCGAGATGCGCTTCGGCAGCAAGCAGACGACGCTTCGGCTCGCCTAGCCAGCCGCGGACCAGACGAATCCCGCCTGCGCGCCAATAAGTCATATGGCCCCGAGGAAAGGTCCCCCGGGCCGCCTTCACCCCCGCGCCAGATATCTCGCAAACGCCGCCAGGGTCGTGTCCGAAACGTGATGCTCGATCCCCTCGGCATCCGCCTCGGCCGACTCGAACGGCACCCCAACCGCCAACAGCAAATCGACCACCACCCGGTGCCGGGCCCGGACCTTGGCGGCCAGACTCTCGCCGGCCTCGGTAAGGAATACACCGCGGTAGGGTTTGGCCACCGCCAGTCCTTCCCGTTTCAGGCGCCCGATCGTCTTGATCGCGGTGGCGTGCGCCACACCCAGCCGGCGGGCGATATCGGTCGGCCGAGCCTCGCCGCCATTGGTGAGAAGGTCGGAGATCAGCTCGACATAGTCCTCCTGAAGCGCGCCGGATTGGGCGGAGCGCGCCTTGCCGAAGCGACTGGCCTGCGTCGGTTCCTCAGGGAGGGCCGAACCAGGGCGAAGAGGGTTTTCGGTCATCAGGCCGGACATGTTGGTTTACCGCCCTACGGTCTGCCGGATTTCAAAAACTTTGCAACAGCAGGATACCATTCAGGCCCAGCACGACAACCGTTGCGGCCGCGGCCAGCGCCTGCATCGGGCGCCCGATCACCAGCCCCGCCATCACCTCCGGGCGGCGGATCAGCACCAGAAGCGCGATCATCGGCACCGGCAGCACCAGGCTCAGCACCACCTGGCTCAAGACGAGCGCATCTGTCGCCTGCACGCCCATCGCCACAACCACAACGGCCGGCACCATCGTGACCACGCGCCGTATCCACATCGGGATCCGGAAGCCGACAAAATCCTGCATGATGACCTGACCCGCCATGGTCCCGACGACTGAGCTGGACAGCCCCGACGCCAGCAGCGAGGCCATGAATGCCGCTGCCGCCACCACGCCCATCAGCGGCAGCAGCGTATGGTAGGCAGTCTCAATCTCACCCACGTCGGAGTGGCCCTGATGGAACATCGTCGCCGCCATCGCCACCATCGCCATGTTGACCAATCCGGCCAGACTAAGCGCGATCACCACCTCCAGATTGGAGAATTTCACCAGTCGCCGCCGCTGCGCCTCGTTGCATGCCTTTACTCGGTTCGTCATCATGGCCGAGTGCAGGTAGATCGCGTGCGGCATGACCGTGGCGCCGACAATACCGACGGCCAGCGTCACACTGTCGGCTCCGGTGAGTTGCGGTACTACAGAGTGGTAGAAGAACTGGCCCCACTCAGGGGGTGCAATGAACAGTTCCACCAGATACGCCAAGCCGATGATGCCGACGAAACCGGTGATGATCAGTTCAATCGGGCGGAAGCCGCGGGACTGGAAGCTCAGCAGCCCCAAAGTGATGGCGAAGGTGATCAGCAACCCCACCAACAGCGGCAAATGAAACAGCACGCTGATGCCGATGGCGGCTCCGATCGATTCGGCAAGATCCGTGGCCATCGCCGCGACCTCGCTTGCCAACCACATCACGATGACCAGAGGCTGCGGGAAATGCGTCCGGCACAGCGCGGCCAGACTGTGCCCGGCAACGATCCCCAGACGTGCTGAAAGCGCCTGGAACAGCATGGCGATGGCGTTCGCCAACAGTACGACCCACAGCAGCATGTAGCCATGCCGGGCGCCCGCTTGGATGTTGGTCGCGAAATTGCCCGGGTCCATGTAGGCGATGGAGGCAACCACCGCTGGACCGATAAACGGGATTAGTCCGCGCAGGCTGATGCGGCCGCCGCTCAGGGCGGCTTCGCCAGCGCTGGCGGTGCGATCGGACAGGCTGGGAAGGATCGCAGCCTCGCTCATGCAATTGTCCCAAAAAATGAAGCGTCAGCCATCTCTTGCGCCCTCTGCCATAGAATGTAGCCCGGGCTACATCATCGAGTCGAGGAAATTGGGCGCCTTCGCCCTGAGTCAACACTTAGGGGCAATCGCTTTTTGATCCGCATCCCCCTCAACACGTCCTCGCACCAGGGACGCAGAAAGTCGCGTTCGTCGCCTCTTCTATCGTCTCAACACAAAGGAAGAACGAGGCCCGGAAAGCGCCGTTGCCTGACCACCGACATCGGGGACACCAATCGCGTCCCTGCTACAGCAGCCGGTCCGAAACATCGCTCCAAGGTCAAACGGCCCGGCAACAATCGAAGACGCCGCCACCCCCCCAAGCCAACCGCGGCGAAACATCCGGTTTGTCTTCCCCCGCCCGCGAAGTGTGCTAAAGCCCCCGGCCCATGCGTCATTTCCTCGACTTCGAAAAACCCATCGCCGAGTTGGAAGGCAAGATCGAAGAGCTCCGTCGCATGTCGGAGCCCGATGGCATTAACATCGCCGACGAGGTCGCCCGGCTCACCACGGTTGCCGACCGGCAATTGCGCACGACATATTCGCGTCTCACCCCGTGGCAGAAGACCCAGGTCGCGCGGCATCCGGACCGTCCGAAGGCGCAGGATTACATCGACGGTCTGATCACCGACTTCACCCCGCTCGCCGGTGATCGTGCTTTCGCTGACGATGCGGCGATTCTCGGCGGTATCGGCCGGTTCAACGACCAACCTGTCATGGTGCTCGGCACCGAAAAGGGCATGGATACCGAATCGCGCGTAAAGCACAATTTTGGCATGGCGCGCCCGGAGGGCTACCGCAAGGCCCGTCGATTGGTCGAACTCGCGGGACGTTTCGGCCTGCCCGTTCTGACATTTGTAGATACATCAGGCGCATTCCCCGGCATTGACGCGGAGGCCCGTGGCCAGGCCGAAGCCATTGCCCGCTCCATCGAGGCCTGCCTGCAGGCCCCCGTGCCGATCATCGCGACCATCATTGGCGAGGGCGGTTCCGGCGGCGCAATCGCGCTGGCGACCGGTGACCGGATCCTGATGCTGGAGCACGCGGTCTATTCCGTGATCTCTCCCGAAGGCTGCGCGAGCATCTTGTGGCGCGACCCCGCCCAGGCGCCTGTAGCGGCTGAGGCGCTGCACCTCACCGCCGAGGATCTCTTGCGCCTGAAGTTGATCGACCAGATCGTGCCGGAACCTCTGGGCGGCGCGCAACGCGACAAAACCTCGACCCTGCAGGCGGTCAGCGCCGCCGTCCAGGACGCACTGAGCAGCCTGAGTGGCATCGACGGGCCCGCGCTGCGGGCCAAACGCCGGGAGAAGTTCCTGGCGATGGGACATGAAGCCGTCGGATAATGTGGCCCAAACGACTAAACTCTGCTTAGCTGCCGCCGGGGGCTTCTGGTACAGACGTCATGCGTGAGGAAATATCAGCCTACAAACGGGAACGCATTCTCGAGGAGGCGGTCAAGCTCTTCTACGAACGCGGCTTCAGCGGCACGACCCTTGACGACATCGCCGGCAAGCTGGGGGTAACGAAGCCGTTCATCTACACGCATTTCCGCAGCAAGGTCGAACTGTTGGAAGCCATTTGCCGGCCTACTATCGAGAAGTCCCTCGCCGCTATCGCTGACGCCGCGGAGCAGCATGGCAGCGCGTCGGAGCGGTTGTTCAACGGCGTAGTCAATTTCACCAAGGTTGTGCTGCAGCGCCAGGCTAATATCGCGGTTTATTTCCGTGAAGAAAAGAGCCTCTCGGAAGCCGGCCTTGGCGAGATCAACGCGCTGCGCAAGGCTTTCGATCGGGTCCTGAGCGATCTGTTGGACGAAGGCGTGAATGCCGGTGAATTCCACATCGCAGACATCCGCGTGGCCGCGCTCGCCATTGGTGGTATGGTCAGTTGGGCCTACACATGGTACCAACCTGGCGGTCGCCTCTCGATCGACGATGTCGGCGCTCAGATGGCGCGGTTTGCCGTCGAAATGGTCGGTGTCAGGTGGGCAGAGGCCGTTACTACTCAACCTTGAAACCGTTCCTCGTCCAGACCTCGCGCACTGCCGGCGTGGCCAGGAATGTGAGGAAGGCTCGAGCGTCCGGTGTGTCGCCGGACTTGATCACCGCGAACGGATAGGTGATCGGGTTGTGGCTGTTGTCCGGGAACACACCGGCAATCGACACCGCCTTCGAAGCCGCGGCATCGGTGGAGTAGACAATGCCGGCCGGTGTCTCGCCTCGCTCAACCTGCAGCAAGGCTGACCGCACGTCTGCTGCCGGCGCGATGCGCGAGGCAATCTTGTCCCACAACCCCAGCTTGCGCAGCGCCTGCTCGGCATAGATTCCGGCCGGCACGTGGGCCGGGTCGCCAGTGCTCAGCCGCCCGTCGGAACCTAGCATCGCGGCCAGGTCGAAGTTTGGCCCGATGTCGACATGGACCGGATTTGTCGAGGGCACGACCAGCACGAGTTCGTTGCCCAGCAGGTCCTTCCGCGTGCCCGCGACGATCAGGTCTTTCTTGGCCAGGTAGTCCATCCATTGCTGGTCCGCGGAAGCAAAGACGTTGACCGGCGCGCCCTGCTCGATCTGTCGGGCCAACGTGGAACTGGAGGCGAACGAAAGGCGCGGCGCCTCGTGCCCGGCCTTGACCCACACGTCAGAGATTTGCTTCATCGCATCCGTCAGGCTGGCGGCGGCGAATACCGTCAGCGCCTCGGCCCGGACCTGGAGCGGGGCCAGGGCCAGCAGAAGAATCAGCAGGAAGCGCATGGAGCCTCGCAGGGTCAGGGTTTGAACGATGGGGTAGTGCCCGCAACCGCCAGAAGCTCCGCCGGCGTCAGGACGTGGTTATAGACGCTGGCATTGAACAACGCGGCCAAAGTGAGCGGATCACCGCCACGTAGCCACGCAAGACCCAGCAGGCGATTGATCGAGGGCGGTTCCTCGATCCAGCCGAACGGCTCACGCGGCGCGATATAGGCATGCGAGTCGCGCACGGCCCGCAGACCGGACCAAGGCGCCTTCGCGAGCACATCCTTCGCCTCCGGGTCCGCCAGGATGATGACGTCGGGATCGAGCGTGCGGATCGCCTCGACCGTTGTCGGCCGGAAGGTGCCGGTGCCGTCCGGTGCGACAACCCGCCAACCCAGGCGGGCGAAGATCGCTGTCACGTCGGTGTTTGGCGCGGTTGCCTGCAGACCGTCGGCGCCGCGAGCATAATAGACGCTTGGGTGGGCTTCTTCCGGAATCGGCAACGCCAGGATCGCCTCGGCGACACGGGCAATCGCTTCGGCCTGCTCCGGCTGATGCAGGATTTGCCCGACGGTGCGGGCGACCGCTGGGATCTGATCCAGCGCACCGTCGAACAACAGTGTCGGGATACCGGTCTTTTTTTGGGTCTCCTGCGCCAGTTGCTTGTAGCGCGGCGAGACGGTGCCGTAGTCGATAATCAGGTCGGGGTGTAGCGCCTGAATCTCCGCCGTGGTGTCCTGTGGGCCAGTCAGTCGGGGTACCGTGGGCAAGCCCTTCGCCGCCGGCGCCAGATCGAACTTCAACTCCTCGCTGATCGGTCCGGCAAATCCGAGCATTTGTCCAGGTGCGATCGCTGCCAGCAACACCGAGGCGGGTGGCCCGGCGGGCAGAACGTGCTCAATTCGGTCGGGGATCGTGACCTTGCGCCCGGTCGCATCGGTGACCTCCGCCGCCAAGCCGGGCGGGACGCAAAACAGTACTAAGATCAGGGTTAGACGCTTCATCGGGTTGGTCTCCTAGGCGCGACGATATGTTGATCCGGATAGAGCGGCAACCGCCCTTGCGCGGGCCCGATCCTCTCGGCGATTGATCTTCGGCGCCCGGCGTGTTTCGGTGCGCCATGGCACCGTCGAAGGCACCGCCACAGGCAAAGGTATCATCGCCGGCAGCAGGCAAGGCGGCCAACCGCCTGAGCATCCGCGTGGACCTCGCGTCCGGCGCTCGCATCGGACCAGGCAAGGTCGCAGTCCTGGAGGCGATCGCCCTCTCCGGGTCGATTTCCGGGGCGGGCCGAGCGTTGCACATCTCGTATCGGCGGACCTGGGAACTGGTGGAGGATCTCAACGCCACCCTGGGCGCGCCGGTGGTGCAGACAGCGGCCGGCGGTAGCGGTGGTGGTGGCGCGAGCCTGACCGAGTTGGGCCAGGCGGTAGTGACCCGCTATCGCGCCATCGAAGCAGAGTGCGAAGCCGCCGCCAAAAAGCATCTGACGGCGCTGCAACGTGCCGCGCGGGGTTGACGGTAGAGCGATACCGACGGAAGCGAAGCAAGCAGCCTCGGGCCAACGCGTTGAAATGACTCGGAAGACCGTTCCGCATGCATTCCGGGTCAGTCCTTAAGCAAACGGATGCTTGGCGCCTCCGCGGAGGCCCGCATGGAAGCCGAAGTCTGGCCCGTCGTTCACAGTCAGCCTCGCGGGATGCCGAAGGGCGTTGTCGGTGCTTTGCTCAGTTCGCCGCCGGCGAGGACCGCATCCTGGCTGAAGACGATGTCCGGTAAATCGATCGCCCTTTCGCGGCCGTCGCGACGCGGCGCAATGACGGGGTGGCTTTTCAGATAAAGCGCGAGCGCCTCGTGCACCGACTGCCCAAGCACTTTTACTTCGTGAGTGCCAGGGTGCCGGCAGATCATGTCGATGGCCTCCCCTGGCCGTTCGCACCCGGCGATCGAGTACCGGCCGTCCGGTTCAATCTCCTTGCCGTTGACCTTGATTGAGACGACGCGTTGCCCGTAATCCGCCAGCGCTTTGAACGTGAGGGTCAGGCCGGAAGCGCGGGCGCCCCAACCGCCATTGTGTTTCCATGGATTCTTCGAGTATACGGTTTCGAGCTCGTTTTCGAAATAGGCCCTGAGTTCTTCACCGGTGACCCAGCCACTCTTCATCCGCAGATCCATCGGCAACAGGTTCCACAAGTCTGCATCCGTGACCTGACCCGCGAGGACCGGCGGACCGAACCGGAACCCGTTCGTCAAGGCGATGTCGGTCTTAGCGGTCTCACGCACCGCGTCGGCAATGAAATCGTCGGCTGTCGTTTCGAGGAGGTCATAACGCATCAGCACGGTTTCGGATCGCCCAATCTGGTTGGCCATTCGTTGCCGATGCGGCGCCAGAGAACTGTCGACCAGGGCTTTCATCTGCGCGTCTTCGGCATATCGTTGCTCAAGGATCGGGATCAATCGAAACTCGTGATGCGCGACGCCGCCGCCGGGCTTCAGGACGAGGTCGAGTTGGCCAAGAAAGGATCCAAAACAGCCAGCCTCGACGACGATGACATCCGCTTCGAGAATCGGCGCGGAGGTGCGTTCGTGGGTATGTCCGGAGAGGACGACATCGATTTCGGGCACCTCGCGTGCAAGTTGCCGGGCCATCGTCAAGCCGGTATGGGTGAGCGCGACGACGAGATCGGGATTTTCGCGCGCGCGGATTTCTGCGACGTAATCACGCAGACCCGCCATCCGCGTCGTGTCCATGCCGTGGAATTCGACTGGCGACTGGCGTTTGCTGGCGCCGATGTCGGTCACGCCGAGAACCACGGTCTTCACGTCCTGCCGAACGATGGTGACCGAGGCCGGGAACAGCCGTTGGCCGCTGGCGATGTCGTGAAAGTTGTAGCACACAACCGGACAGCCGAGTTGCGCCATGAGGGTCTTGAAGCGCTCAGGGCCATAGACCGGGTCCCAGTTGCCAGGGACGAAGACGTCGCTACCGAAGGCCTTGAGTGGCTGCAGAATTACCTCGCCTTCGGACCAGGCCGCTGGTCCCGACCCCTGAAATTCGTCGCCTCCGTCCAACAGCAGGCACGCGTCTTTGCAATTGGCGCGCTCGCGCTCGATCGCGGTCTTGAGGCGCGCGTAGCCGCCCATCATCTGGATTTCGTCGTCCGCACCGGGGAGATAGTCCTGATGGGTTTCGAGTTGCGCGTGCGTATCGGTGAAATGCAGCAGCGTCACGCGCTTGCCCTCCGGCGCCTGAACAGCGCTTGCGTTCGGCGCGTCGAGCGTCGCCGCGGAAACGCCGGAACCGGTCGCCGAAAGTCCAACTGAAGCCAATAGGCGTCTGCGCGTTAAAGACGTAATCATAGCTTTTCCCAATGTTGGCAGCGCGTAACCGACCAGTGTCTGCCTGCTCGGGCATTATCTATCAGACCCCGCCGCTCGCCTCGACTGCTGGCGGGTCGGCGGTGCAAAACGCTGCAACAGAACCGCGGGCTACCCCAGAAAATGTTCGAAAGCCCGCCTACTAATCGTTAAAATGACAGCTGTGACCATGACTTTGCAAATTATATGGTACGATCTTGCATGCCATTTCGCGCCATCGATTTCGCAAAATCAGGTTTCTTCGTCTCGAAGTTCCAGAAGAGGTCTGCCGAAGTACCAAATGGCGTTGCAAACCATGGTGCCATTTACCGCGCAAAGTCGCAGCGGGGGACGCCTTCGCTCCGAGACCCTTCCGTCCGTAGTGGGACGCGTTCGCCGTATTTGAGGCTACCGACGTGATGGTCGGGGTCTAATGTAACCCTCTTCCGGCGTTGGCCGCGCCAGACCTGTACAGTCACGCCCGCGCCCGCCTCGCCGGGCTCGCGCTCAAGGCGAAGCCCGGCCAGCGGGACGACCGCAGGCCGGAAGAGCTCCGCTTACAGGCCGGCCTGCGTCACGAACTTCGTGTTGAGATAGCCCTCGATCGCCTCCGACCCACCTTCCGTGCCATAGCCGGAATCCTTCACGCCGCCGAAAGGAACCTCCGGAAGTGCCAGGCCATGATGGTTGATCGCCATCATGCCGGCCTCGACCGCTGCCGCGATGGCATTCGCCGTCTTCGCCGAACGCGTGTAGGCGTACGAGGCGAGGCCGAACGGCAGCCGATTTGCCTCGGCGACCACATCATCGAAACCACGGAACGGCGAGATGATGGCGAGCGGACCGAACGGCTCCTCGTTCATCACCCGGGCTTCCGTCGGCACGTCGGTCAGCACCGTGGGTTCGAAGAAGTTGCCCTTGTTGCCGATACGGCTGCCGCCGGTGCGAACGGTGGCACCCTTCTGCTGGGCATCGCCGATGAAGGTTTCCATCGCGGTGATGCGGCGCGCATTCGCCAACGGCCCCATGGTCGTGCCGGCTTCCAATCCATCGCCGACTTTCACCTTCTTCGTATGGGCGACGAAGCCATCGACGAACTGCTCGTAAACCTTCTCCTGGATCAGCATTCGGGTTGGGGATACGCAGACCTGCCCGGCGTTGCGGTATTTCGCGCCCGCCAGCAGCTTGCTGGCGACGTCGATATCCGCATCGTCGAACACGATGGCCGGAGCGTGACCGCCGAGTTCCATCGTTACCCGCTTCATGTGTGCGCCAGCTATCGCGGCCAGTTGCTTGCCCACCACGGTCGAGCCGGTAAACGAAATCTTTCGAATGACCGGATGCGGGATCAGATACTCCGAAATCTCCGAGGGCACGCCAAACACCAGGTTGACCACCCCAGCCGGCACCCCCGCGTCCGCGAAGGCTCGGATTAATTCGGCGGGGGAGGCTGGTGTCTCTTCCGGCGCCTTCACGATGATCGAGCAGCCCGCGGCCAGCGCACACGACAATTTCCGCACGACCTGGTTGATCGGGAAATTCCACGGCGAGAACGCCGCGACCGGGCCGACCGGCTCCTTGATCACCAGTTGATACACGCCCTCGGCGCGGGCTGGGATGACTTGGCCGTAGGTGCGGCGAGCTTCCTCCGCGAACCAGTCGATCACGTCGGCGCCCGCCAGCACTTCGCCCTTGGCTTCGGCCAGCGGCTTGCCCTGCTCCATGGTCAGCAGACGAGCGACACTGTCCGCGCGCTCGCGCAGGATGTCAGCGGCTTTGCGCATAACCTTGGAGCGGTCGAAGGCGGACACTTTTCGCCAGGTCCGGAAACCTTTGTCGGCAGCTTCCAGGGCGCGGTCGAGGTCGGAGGTCGACGCGTGCGAGACCGTGCCGATCTTCTCACCGGTGGCCGGATTGACGACGTCGATGGTGCGGCCGCCGGTGGCCGCTCCCCAGGTCCCGTTGATGAAAAGCGAAACGTCAGAGTACATGTTTCCTGTCCTGTTGGTTGTGGACCTCGACGGGACACATGGCACCAACCGTCTGAACCTTCAACCGAGGCCAGTCGTCATGTCCTAGCGCGCATGACGCTAGGGGGCGCATTGCGAGCGCCCCTGCGCCTGATCGCAAACAGGCGAGTCCTGTCACGCCTTCGACGCAGTGGTCCGAATCCACATACGCGCCGCGCGGTATGCGTGATACGGTGTCGGTCCCCTGATTGGTTTGCGGTCGCGCGGGCAGGCGCTTCCGGCGTTCTCCTTCGGTAAGATAGGTTTGCTTATGTCGTATCGCCCATTACCCGTGTTCGCGGCTTTGATCGCGGCGTGCGTCCTAACCATATCCGTCCATGCCGCCCCGCCAACAGCCATTGTGCTCGCCGCGGACGACGGCGTCATGGTTCATGAGGCCTGGGCACGCGCGTCAGCAGGCGCGGCCACCGCCGGTGCTGCCTACGTCACGCTAATGGGCGGAACCCAGCCCGACAGTCTGGTCGGCGTCAGCACGCCTGTTGCCGCCAAAGCCGAGCCGCATGAAACGATCAACGATAACGGCGTGATGAAAATGCGTCCGGTCGCGGCGGTTCCAATCCCAGCGCATGAGATGGTGACCTTCGCGCCAGGCGGGACGCATATCATGCTGATGGGTCTGAAAAAGCCGCTTGCCGCGGGTCAGAGCTTTCCGCTGACCTTGACCTTCGCACACTCCGCCCCCGTCACCGTCGACGTGAAAGTCCGCGGTTTGGGCCGCGGGACGAATGGCTCCATGAGCGGCCACGACGGGATGCAGATGCGTTAGCGCCTGGAACGTTGGTCGTGGCCAACTTCAAACCTGAAGCCCAATTTGATGTGACTCGAGGCGCGTGCTCGCCCGGAGCACATCGTCACTCGAACCGGCGCTCTGGCAGCGGAGGCGCGGGAAACCGCCCCATGCGTGCGTTCCAGTAGGCCCACGAACGCGGGTCAATAATACCTGGCGGTGCATGGTCGAGAGCCTCCCTCAGGTCATCGCCCGAAAGGTATTTCCCGAGCACCTTCATCTGCTCATGCGTAGCCCGCGCGAAGGCGTACGCGACGAAACGAATCGGATCGGCCAATGCCTCAGCAGGCGGTTCAAACCAGATCAGGCTCTCAGCCAACGCCATGGTTTCGTCGTTGAGAGGAAGCGGGGTCACAGAACTGGACCTTGTGCACCATCCGCGACAATGACCGGCAGCCTTTCGAGATCAACCGCGGAGGCTGCCCGTGACAGCCTCCCCTTCGTCTCGTCTGGCAGCGTCCCGACATTTCCATCGTCAAAATAGCACAGCGCCTTCAGCGTGATCTGGGGATTATACTGCGCCCCATATAGAGCACGCGCACTCGCCAACGCGGTTGGCAAGTCGATACGCCCATCCGTCAGTATGGCATCGATGTCGATATAATCTTTGGCCTCGGCACGCATCTGGACGACGGACGCCTTGGTCCCGGCAAGATCGAGCAGCGACGCAATCCGAAGGCCATTATCCGGCGCGACCAGAGGCGGCCGTAATCTAGGCAACGCCGGAACGCCGAAAAACGACAGCCTCACCAGGCCGCCGCGATCGACGACGCAGCCCAGAGTGTTCGGCTGTCGCTGCGTAATCGTGGCTCCCACCAGAAAGGGTATGGCAAGCGTCACGGTGTCCGGATCGAGCGGGCGGTTGCCGAAAAAATCGAAATCAACGGATCGTCGGTGACCAAGATGCAAAGCGATTGCCGTGCCCCCATAAAGTACGAACTCCGTCGGCACTTCTACAAATTCGTCCCACAGCCGGCGCTGCGACGGAGGAAGAATGTCGAGACGGGGCGAAAACGGGTCCGGCACGGGAACTCCTCTCTGTCCACACATTATACCGAGAAGTCAGGGAAACCGCTAAATCCCGTCGTCATGCTTGGCCTGACCCGAGCTCGATGCCGATCTGTTGGGAGGTGATGTCGTCCTGATTGGTCTCTCCGGGCAGCACTGGGTCTCCGGCTATGTCACAAGCCTCTTTCCACGCTACGAAGTTCACAGTGACCCTTCGGCCACGCCGCCACCTCACGATGACCCTCCGGCAATGTCGTGATTCATTCCAGCCGGAAAACCGCCCGCGCGTTCTTGACACCTGTCCCCCCCCTCGGTAGCAAGCCCCCGCTTTCCGGCACGTAATGTGTGCCAGGAGCGAGCATGAGCCAGGATATCGGCGGCCCAGACCCCTCGTTTGAGGATCGTCTGAAGGCCGCCCGAAGCAAGCAGGGTCTCGACGCCCCGCCGAAGCGACCCTTGAGTGATCAAGATCAGCTCGGCGGTTCAGGGTGGGGCATTGGCGCGCGGGTTGGGGTAGAATTGGTTGCGGCCTTGGTGGTGGCGGTTGCCATCGGTTACGGGCTGGACCGGGTTTTCCACACCACACCCATCCTGACGGCAGTGTTCGTGCCCCTGGGCGGTGCGGCGGGCGTGGCAAACCTTTGGCGCCTGTTCGCACCAAAGAAGTCGGATAGAGGGTAGGAGCGGGCAGCGTGGCGGCCGAAGGTTCGAGCAGTATCGACGCACTGGGACAGTTCCAGCTGCATCCAGCCCTTGGTGCCATCGGCGCTTCGGTGAATTTTACCCAGTCCAATCTGATGATGGTGGTGTCTGGTCTCCTGGTTCTCGGCCTGCTCTGGGTTGGCATGAAACCCAGGGCGATGGTGCCGGGCCGACTGCAGGCGGCGGCGGAGCTTGGCTACGAGTTCATCATGTCCATGTGCGTCGACAGTATCGGGCCTGAAGGACGCAAATTCTTCCCGTTCGTGTTCACGCTTTTCTTCTTCATCCTGTTCGGCAATCTGCTGGGCGTGTTCCCGCTGTTCTTCACATTCACCAGTCACATCATGGTGACGCTGGCGCTGTCGTTGTTGGTGTTCGTCCTGGTGACCGCGGTCGCGTTGAAGGAGCACGGGCTGCATTTCTTCAGCTATTTCCTGCCTGCAGGGCATCCCCATTGCTCTGGCCCCGCTGCTGGTGGTGATCGAGGTGATCTCCTACATCTCGCGCATCATCTCGCTTTCAGTTCGTCTGTTCGCCAATATGATGGCCGGCCACGTGATGCTGGAGGTCTTTGGCGCTTTCATCATCATGCTGGGCGGCCTGGGATGGCTTGGTTACCTCCCGGCGGTGCTTTCGCTTGGGCTCAATACGGTCCTGATCGGATTCGAGCTTTTAGTGGCCGTCCTGCAGGCCTACGTCTTTGCGGTGCTGACGTGCATCTACTTGCATGATGCGGTTCACCTGCACTGAACCGCTCTCAACCTTGAACAGCCGGGCTGATTTGTTGGCCCCGTGACCGGATGATCGAAAGGAAATCGGACTATGGATCTCAATTCCGCCAAGATGATTGGTGCTGGACTTGCCGTGATCGCTCTTGCTGGAGTTGGCGTCGGTATCGGGCAGATCTTCGGGTCGCTCGTCACCAGTGTGGCCCGCAATCCGGCGGCGCGTGACCGCGTGTTCGGCCTTGCCATCCTGGGATTCGCGCTGACTGAAGCCGTCGCGCTGTACGCGCTGGTTATCGCCTTCATCATCCTCTTCGTCTGAAAAGGCGCGCGCCCCTCGCGCTCGGCATCGCCCATGAAGTTGTTCCGCCGAATGTTTTCGCTTACGAGACCAGGCCTCACTCTCGTGCCGCTGTTGGCGCTGCCCACCGCCGCGATGGCGGAAGGCATGCCACAACTGGACTTCAAGACCCCGCTCACCACCAGTCAGGTGGTCTGGGGAGCGATCATCTTCGTCGTACTATACATCATGCTGTCGCGAACCGGTTTGCCGCTGGTGGCGTCGGTGCTGGAGGAGCGCGCAACCAAGATCGCCAAGGATCTTGACGAGGCCCGAGCGGCCAAGGCCAGGGCCGATGACGGCATGAGGGAAGCCGACGAGGCAACCGCCAAGGCTCGCGCCGAATCTCAGGCAGCGATCAACGCAGCGCTCGACGAAGCCAAAACGGCCGCCGCTGCTCAGGCCGAGGTGCTGAATGCACGTCTGGAAAAGCAGTTGCAGGAGTCCGAAACGCAGATCGCTCAGGCACGCGCTTCGGCCATGAGCGCGCTTCGACAAGTGGCGACGGAGACCGCCGCGACCGTGGTCACACGGTTGACCGGCAGAGAACCCGATGCCGGCCGGTTGGATAGTGCCATCGGGTCGGCTTTGACCGCCCGCGGAATCGGCTAGTGGTCCGATCCCGACAGAAGCACCCTTGCGGTTGGGTGAATCGGCCCACCAAACAAGGGCTAGTGGATATATCTGGCGGAACTGTCCGTCGGATTATATCCACTAGGCATGATCGTGCCGAGCGGAACCTTTCAGGCGTGTCAATCGCGCTCTGGGATCTGACAGGAGCGGACAACGATGGAACACGAGGCTAGCTTCTTCGCCGAACCCAGGAACTGGGTTGTGCTCGCGTTCATCCTGTTCTTCGTCCTGTTCGGGAAGAAGCTCTGGACCCCACTGGCCGGCGATGCTGGATGCTCGGGCCGCGGCGGTGAAGGCCGAACTGGAGGAAGCCGCGCGGCTGCGTCGCGAAGCCGAAGCCATGCTGCGTGACGCGGAAAAACAGCGCGCCGACGCACTAACCGAGGCCAAGGCCTTCATCGAAGGTGCCCGCGCTGAGGCCGACCGGCTAGCCGCCGCCGCAGCCGCAGAGGCTGAGGCCTCCGCCAAACGTCGCGAGCAAATGGCGATCGACCGCATCGCCGCTGCCGAGAAGGCTGCTGTCGATGACGTCCGGCTCGCCGCCGTGGATGTCGCGACAACGGCCGCGCGCCAGGTCCTGGCCGAGGGCCTGTCCGCCGAAGCCGACTCCGGGCTGATCGACCAGGCCATCACCCAACTCCCGTCCGCTCTGGCCGCTCGCCGCGCGGCGTAAAGTACGGCGCAAAGACGCGACGGGTTAGCGTTCTAAAATTCAAACGCCCGGTTTTCGGCAAATTAGAGCATTTTCAGCCTGACTGTGCAGGTCGTAAATGCTCTATCCTCTTGTTTGATCGCATGATTCACACGCTTTGAACGTTCCGCCCAGCGCGATCATGCTAGCGCGCATTTTCTTGCAGCGTGCGCGCGGATGGATCATTCCTACAAATCTGCTGTCACCGTCCGCGGCCGTCGGACGCCGCCATGAAGGTCGCCGAACCCATGTCCGATGGACGCCCCACCGCGCTCTCGCCTGACCAGGCCGTGGACCGGCTGGAGACGATGCATAGGCGAGGCGGTTCGAGGCTCAGCGCGACTCGCTGGCGCGCTTCGCCGCCGGTGGAGCGCCCCCTGACCCCGAAGAGCGAGGGCGGTTCCGCTATCCCGAACTTCGGCTCGTTTGGTCGCCGACCGGCCCAATCCCGGCGACGCGTCGGGCGTGGGGCAAGTTCCAGGCGCCCGGCGTCTATGCCACCACGGTGACCCAGCCCGACTTCTTCCGCCCATACCTCCTCGAGCAGTTGCGGCCGCTGGTTGAGGAATATGGCGCCTGCATTCAGGTGCGCCACAGCGACCAAGAAATGCCCTATCCCTACGTGCTCGATCGTGGCGACGAACTCGCGCGAAGCGATCCCTCGCCGGCCGAACTGGCACGGCATTTCCCGACGCCCTTGCTGTCGGCCGTCGGTGACGAGGTGGCGGACGGGCTGTGGACGTCCGCGGAAGGGCAGCCTCTGCCCGCTCGCACTATTCGATGCGGTGCGCGTCGACTACTCGCTGCGACGCCTGCTGCACTACACCGGCACCGATTGGCGTGACATCCAGCCGTGGATCCTGCTCACCAACTACCAGCGCTACATCGATCAATTCGTGCGTTGGGGACTCGATCAACTGGCCGACAGCGCGAGCCCGTATGACCGTCTGATCGGCCCCGGTGGTGCCATCGCCAACCGCGGCGATGACCCGGCCGCAGCCGAGGTTCGGCTTTCCGCCGCCCCCTGGCACCGCTTCCAGATGCCCGCCTATCACCTTACCCGCTCGGATGGCGAGGGTGGCGTGACAATCGTCAACATCGGCGTCGGCCCCTCGAATGCCAAGAACATCACCGACCACCTCGCGGTGTTGCGGCCGCATTGCTGGCTGATGATCGGTCATTGCGGCGGTTTGCGAGGCTCTCAGGCAATCGGCGATTATGTGCTGGCGCACGGTTATCTTCGGCGCGACCGCATCCTCGATGACCTGGTGCCCCCCGAAGTGCCGGTGCCCGCCCTGGCCGAGGTGCAGGTTGCCTTGCAAGAAGCCGCCGCTCGGGTGACCGGAGAATGGGGAGAGGCGCTGAAGCAGCGCCTGCGCACCGGGACCGTGGTGTCATACGACGACCGCAACTGGGAACTTCGCTGGTCGCAAGAGCGGCGGCGCATCAACCTGTCGCGTGCCATCGCCGTCGACATGGAGAGCGGAACACTGGCCGCGCAGGGCTACCGGCTGCGGGTGCCCTACGGCACTCTGCTCTGCGTCTCCGACAAGCCGCTGCATGGTGAGATCAAGCTGCCCGGGACGGCAAACGCGTTTTATCAGCGCGCGGTCGGCGAGCATCTCCGGATTGGCATCGCCGCGCTGGACCTGTTGCGCGGCGACCTCGGTGCGCTGCATTCACGCAAGCTGCGCAGCTTCGATGAGCCGCCGTTCCGGTAGAATGATAAGCACTTATATCGAACCGCCGTTGAAACTGACTCTTGGGCGCATGGTCCCCGCCATGCCAACTGGTCCCCGTCATGCCAGCTGGTCCCCGTCATGCCAGCGCAGGCTGGCATCCACGACTTCGGCCGGATCGACCCGCAAGCCGTGGATGGCCGAAACAAGCCCGGCCATTACGGCAAGAGAACGCCTATGGGTCCGGCGCGTAAATCGGATGCAGAATTTGCCGAGCGATAACCGGTGGGCCGACCCACTCGGCCGCCGCCGATCGCAGTAGGATAGAAGCTATTGCTGTCAGGTTTGGGCGTGCCCCCGGCAAAAGCCGGGGTCGGGTGCTATGCGCTGTGCGCACCGAGCCACGCGAACAGGCGGTGTCTCGGTCCATGCGGGTGACGCCCCCTTCTGTAATCGGGAGGAAAAGTCAAGGCGCGCATTCACTTGCAATCCGATTGGACCGCAACTCGCTCGCTCAAAAGCGAACTGGGGTGGCCAATCGTGGGCCACCCCCGAATCCGTCACTGCGCTACTGCTTCAGAAATTTTCCGACCAGATCTCCGACGGCTGCCATGTTGTATATCCCGTCGACGTGACCGCCATCACCGGGGATCTCATGGTATTCAACAGACTTGCCAAGCTGTCGAAGATGCTGAGCCGCCTCTTGCGAATATTGGGGAAAAACCAATAGGTCGGTTTGTGCAGGCAGGATAAGGAGTTTGGCCTTTACCTTTGCCAATCCTGCATACTGGTTCGGCCCGTCGCCAGCTACAAACAACTGGATCGCCTTGGCCTGGTAAAGGAACGAGTTCGCATCATTGATTTGCGCAAGGAATTTCCCAAAACCGTCTAGTGTCTTCTCCGCCATAAAGCTGTTGTCCCAACTTTTGGCTGGGTCCTTACCGTCCTGCGCCCATTGCGACCATCCGTCTTTGATATGCTCCCCCAATGCTGGGCCCCATGGACTAAGATCCTGAACGCTACCTCGAGCCCATCGATCGGCTCGGCCTTCCCGTAATAGTCACCTTGATTCCACTTTGGATCGAGCCTGATGGGTGCGCCCCAAGTGTCCAGGCCCCCAATCGCGTAGCCGCCTGTTTCTGCCGCTCCCACGACGGGAATGACTCGTCGGTGGAGTCAAGGAAAAACAGCCGCCCATTCAAAGCTCTGGAACCCGCCCATCGACAGGCCCATCACAGCATGCAGCTTCTGGATGCCAGCGAATCGACGAGTGCTTTTTGGGCGTTCACCAAATCTCTGATCGTCAATATGGGAAACCTCATGCCATAGGGCTTGCCCGTGCTTCGGATCAATGGAAGCCGGCCCCGTCGTCACCGTGTGGCCGTCCTTAATCGTCTGGTTGATCAGTCCATCGCCAGCAATGATACAAAATCGATCAGTGTCGAGCGGCTTGCCTGGTCCAATGATGCTATCCCAATAACCCGGTTGCTGGTCGGTTTCCGCGAATTTGCCAGCGGCATGGCCCGTGCCCGAAAAATACGGAAGAATGAGGATAGCGTTGTCTTTGGCTGCGTTCAGCTCCCCATACATTTCATAGCCAAAGTGGACATCCTTGAGCACATCGCCTCCAACCGTAGTGAACGAAGGAAGCGTGAAAACCTGCTTCACCACTAAATGCTCGTAGGCGTTTCCTAAACGGGGCCAGAAGAGCGATAATAAAAAGCTAGGCAAAGAAAGCCTAACCTGTTGGTTGCCGTTCTCATAACGACTCTCCCTGTTGAATCGAACATTATTCGAAGTAGTTCAATCGCTGAACGTAAGCGGCGCTTCTTTCGATCGTCGTAGTCGGCTCGTCGCTGCGGCTACGAAGGATCGACTTCCTTGGCCAAGCATTCTCGCGACCAGTTGATGTTCATGCCGTCCACACTCCGGCGTCAACGAAAAAATCAGTTCGCGGGCAGGACCGCCTCTGGATCGCGACATAGTTCAGGGGTCAGTTCGACGGCTGTGGCGGAATTCCCCCCGCCGTGTTTCTTTGGCTTCGTATCAGCGCCGGTCCAGCAGTTTGGGACAGGTCGTTACTCACAGGACGACAAGGAACCACATTCCTGGATCGCGCTTCTGTTCGGGGTCTGGCATTGCTGCCGCCCCAGGATGGGATACGAGGGTTCGGCCGTCCAATCTCACTGCGCGTGATCCGCTCGAAGGAGCGTTCACAGGGGGCGTGTCGGACTGGCCGATCCCGTCGTCCAGGTTGCGGTCGGGCGGAGTGGAGCGGAAGCTAGTGCCGACTAAGCGGCGACCATCTTAGTCCTCTCCACTCCGGTCTCGAACTGGCTCCCGGAGACCCACATGCGGTGCATGATCACCGCGAGCTTGCGTGCGACCGCCACGCGGGCGCGCTTGGCTCCGCGTCGGCGAGCGATGGCCACACCCCAGGCGCGGAGCTTCGACGGCTGGCGGCAGCGTGTCATCAGCGCCGAGGCCGCCTCATAAAGCAAATGGCGAAGCATATGATCGCCCGCCTTGCTGATTTGCCCGGACCTATCGATTTCTCCGGATTGATAGACCCTCGGTGTCAGGCCGATATGCGCACCGACGGCTTTTGATGAATCGAAGCGGGCCGGATCGTCCACCGTCACCCTGAACGCGAGGCTGGTAATTGCTCCGACGCCGGGAATGGTCATCAGCCGCAAGCAAACCTTGTCCTTCCGGGCGGCCTGGCCCAGGAGCTTGTCCATTGCCTTCCGTTCGGCGACGAGCTGCTCCAGCACACGCAACAACGGCTCGACGGCGACATTCAGCGTTGGCATCTCCTTCAGCAGCTCGCGCACGCGCTTATCGAACTGGTTTCGGTGAATCTCGCCCACCTTGAGGCCGTGCATCCGTAGCAGGCCGCGAATTGTGCCCTGAATCTGTAGAAGCGTCGCCACGATCTGTCGGCGCGCTTGCAGGGTCGTGCGGATGAGCTGTGCCTCAACGGACTTCACGTGCACTGGCCGGTAATGGCCAATGCGCATCATTTCGGCGATCCCGCGAGCGTCGTTTTTGTCAGTCTTGACTGGCCGAGTGGACAGAAAGCGCTGCGCGTGGCGGGTCTCGACGCAGATGGCCTTAAAGCCGGCAGCGACGAGGTGCCGGTGTAGCCATTCTGAAAGTGGACAGGCTTCCAGCCCCACCACATCGATCCGGTCGTGCCAAAGCCGCAGCTTTTCGATGAGCGGACCCGGTTCGCTGTCAACCTTGCCCTGCCAGACGAGCTGGCCGTCATGGTCCAGCACGCAGACAGCGGTTTTCTGCAGAGAGATGTCGAGGCCAACAACCTTGCGCATGGTTCGCTCCGTTCCAATGATGGTCGGTTGCGAGCCTAACGGGGAAGTGGCCGGCGACCGATTACCCCATCTCACGCGATCCAGCGGCAGGATGCGGCGCAAGAGCCGACATACCATATCTTGACGTTATGCCGACATGCTCACGAAGCGAGCACCGACTTGACGTAAACTCCGCGTTATGCGGTCCCTACCCCCTGTCGCCTGGCATTCGACGACCCCCGACGCTATTTTCGGGGTGCGTATGGGTCTGGATTGCTCCAGGAGGCCCGATCGGCAGTAGCGCATGAGTTCAGTCAGGGCGTTCTGCATTCGAGTAGCAGCCTCCATACTTGTTAAAAAAATCTCCCCATAGGGCTCGCCGGGGTCGTGTCGCTCCTCGCCCGATTTGTGGATCACTTGCCAAACATGGAAGAAATTTGGTAATTGCTCACCCCCGTTAGCTAAACCTTTCCTTCCTGAAGACGGGGCCGCTTCCAGTTGGCTTGACGGTTCAGCGTCAGAAACTTCTTGACACGGTAACGCCCGAGTCGAAGTCTACACGACGGGTGCCTCTGCTCCCGACGCCCGCACTGAGCCATGCTGAGAAGGACGCGCTGATCGCTGCGCTGACTGCCAGGCTAGCATTGGCGGATCAACGGATCGCCGCGCAGGACGCCCGCATCGCCGCCCTGGAAGCGCGGCTCAACCAGCAGACCCAGCCGCCGAAGACTCCCGGCAACTCTTCGAAGCCCCCATCGCAAGGACAGAAGCCGGACCTGCCAGGCCCCGGCACGGATCGCCCGCCTCGCAAAAGCCGCCCCGGCGTCGGGCGGACACTGCATCCGAACCCGGATCGCACGATCGACCAACGGTTGGCCACCTGCCCGAAATGCGCGGCGGTATTTCCCGACGCGGTGCAATCCCTACAGCAGGTCTACGAGCGTATCGAGTTGCCACCCGTCCGTCCGGATGTGACCCAGATCCGCCTGTTCGGCGGTCGCTGCGCCTGCTGCGGCGAGCGGGTCACCGCCCAGCCCCCAGCCGGTCTGCAACCCGGATCACCGTTCGGCCCATCGATCGCCGCGATGGTGGTGTATCTGCATTATGCCCATGCCATCGGCATGGAACGGCTGTCGTTGTTGATGGAAGAACTGTTCTCGCTGACAATCAGTGAAGGTGCCATCTGCAATATCCTGGCCCGTGCGCGGCAGCCTTTGCTGAACGCCACGGCAACGATCGAGAAAGTCGTGCTCGCCAGCCCGGTGGTCTGCTCGGACGAGACGTCAGTGCGGGTCAAGGGCAAGAATTGGTGGGAGTGGGTTTTCATCGGCACTCTTGCGGTGCTGCATGTGATCCAGCCGAGCCGTGGCAAGGCCGTGGTAACCTCCCTGTTCGGCGCAATCCAGCCAGAAGTGTGGGTCTCCGACATGCTTGGCAGCCAGCGTGGCCACGGTGTCCTGTGGCAGGTCTGCCTGGCGCATCTGCTGCGCGACGCGAAATACGCCATCGAATGCGGCGATACCGCATTCAGCGCGCCGTTCCGCTGGTTGCTGCTGCGCGCCATTGCCATCGGACGGCGGCGCGAGACGCTGAAGGACACCACCCTGAGGCAATATCTCTATGATCTCGATCGCCGTCTCGACCGCATCATGGCGGCGGTCCCGCAGGGTGAGGCAGGCCGCAAGCTGCACAAGCGCATGCTCGCCAACCGGGCCTATCTGTTCGTGTTCGTGACCAAACGCGCGGTGCCTTACACCAATAACATCTCCGAGCGGCATCTCCGGCCCAGCGTGATCTTCCGAAAGGTGACCAACGGGTTCCGCTGCGAATGGGGGGCGGAAACCTATGCCGCCTTCCGCTCTGTCGTCAGCACCGCCAAGGCCAACCGCGCTTCGGTCCTCGATGCCGTCCACTTCGTGCTGTCAACCAAACGACCCGGCGACGCGGTCGCTGGGGCGGGGTGAGCAATTACCTCGTGGCTAGTCCAGACCTTGTCCGCATAGGCCTGGGATACGAACATAACTGTAAATAACGCTTGATTTTGATAAACATCGCTTAGATGAGTATATAAATCCTTACCCCATAACGAGGTCTCCTCATAGCCATCATAAAACACCTTGATGTGGGATGCTTTTAGCTCGGCAGCGACTTGTTCCACGTAAGCGCGGTCTTCGCCAGCAAATGATAGCGCAACGTCGTAGCGTGGCGCTGATATTTGGCTCGTTTTGAACTCAGCCAAAGTTTGACTCCTTTACAGCGTTTCCTCAAATTCGCGAGTGCCGCGCCAGCGAACGACTGGCCGGCGGCCGATGCCGCCGCCTGGACCGCGGCATCCAACCCGCGGCCGGGGCCGTTCAGCCGAAACCGCCGGCGCAGTCCCGCCACCTACCGCATGTATGCCGAAGCCTACGCCGGGTTTCTGTGGCACCTCCAAAGCCAGGACCAGCTCGACCCCGCCGAAACCCCGGCTGAGCGGGTGACCCCGGCGCGGCTCGACCACTACTATGAGCGCCTCGTGCAGTCCGGCTGCGCCGACTATACCCTGGTCACCCGCTTCGAGGCGCTGCACGGCGCGTTGCGGCTGATGTATCCCGACCGCGACTTCAGCTTCATCACCCAGCCGGGCGGCGTCTCGATCCGCCAGCGGTTGCAACATGAACCGCCGCGAGCGGTTCGTGCCGGATTCCCGGCATGCCGAACTGTGGGCGCACACCCTGTTCCGTGCAGCGCTCAGTCTGCCAGACCCGGCGCGGCGGCAGCGGCAGGTCCGCGACGCCGCCCTGATCGGGATCATGGCCTCGCGCGGACCCCGGTTGCGCGCCGGGACCGGGATGCGGCTGCGCCATCTGCGCCGCGTCGGCGCGCATTGGCACCTGTATTTCGATGCCGGCCTGATGAAGGGGGGCCGGTCCAGCCTGGAACTGCCGCTCGGTGCGCGCGTGGCGGCCATCGTCGAACGCTACATCGCCGTCGAGCGGCAGGAGCTGCTGTGCGGCGAAACCCATGACTATCGTCTGGGTGGCCCGCGGTGGCGGCCCGTTGTCGGAAAAGGGCATCGACTTCATGATGCGGAGCCGAACCAAGGCGCAGTACGGGGTGGCCTTCGGAGCGCATCGCTTCCGGGCCGGCCTCACCACCACCCAGGCGCTGGTCGACGGCAAGAACCTGCTTGGCACCGTCGCGCATCCTGGCCCACTCACCGGCGGTGGCGCTGAAGCACTATAACCGCGCCGGCGCGCTTGAAGCGTCGCGCCGGCATGCGGCGTACATCGACGAGGCGGAGGACGCCGCCGCGCGCATGCTCGGGCAAAGACCGGCGAATCGTCATGAACAGGAGAAGGCCGTGGGCTCCCTCAGCGACCTGCCGCGCCGGCACAAGCGGCCGCAGGGCGGAACATCGGGTTAAGCCAATCCCGGCTTGAATATCGCCCAGCTAATTGCCTCAGGCGCGAGAACCGCGTTTATCGCAGCGGGCGGTGATCTTCTCGATAAAGGGCAGGTCCTGTTGTCGCGGTTGAGGTTGCCCCTCCGCGGCCATCGCGCCTGATCACAGCATCCCCTGTGTCCACAGGAAAACGCCCCACGCCAAGCCACCCGCGATCGCCGCCGCCCCCAGCACCCTAACCATTGGTCTGTTCAGGCCGGTGATGTTCAATACAATCCGCCAGCGCGCCGTCTGCGGGTTCTCCATCTTTTCACCTGCTCAAATAATATCGCTCCGCGGACGAAGTAGCATGATTGCATTACCGGAATATGAAGATGCGCTTAAAACGGGTAACCTGAGGATACGTGTAATAGGTTGTCACAGCGACGGTGGCTGGAAAAAGCAGCGACAAAACAGGCTATTACGATCGATGGATCGCGGCCCTGACGCCCCCCGCTTGAAATGCAGTCGGCGATCCCAGTTGGGTGTCCATAAATGGCTCCGCCGATCGTGGCAAGCTGCGTTAATGATTCCAGATGCTTAGCAGCCAGCGCCTAGATGTCCGCAAAGGTGAACCTTCCTAGACAATGCCAAAATGAGCCTCGCTGGCCCCTGTAGCAACCTATTACACGTATCCTCAGGTTACCCGCTGTGGCGCGATGCCTCAAGTTACGTCGAATTTTGGTTGGAAAAAGACGCGTTGGCCGGCGTCCTCGAGCCGGTCACCAGCCAGTATGATGTACCGTTGATGGTCGCCCGCGCGGCGGGGTGTCGGTCGGGTTCGAGGTCGCGCGTGTTTTGGCGGCGCCGCTCGACCTTGTGGTGGTCGGCAAGATCGGTGCGCCATTCGAGGCAGAACTGGCGATTGGAGCGATTGCCGACGGTGCGGATCCCGAACTGGTGACCGATCCGCTGTTCACCGCTGGTCTGGACATCTCGCCAGTGTATTTTGAGGAATCGAAAGCCGCTGTACTTCGGGAGATCGAGCGCCGCCGCCAGGTCTATCTCGGTAATCGTCCGCCGTTAGAGGTCGCCGGCCGTACGGTGATCATAGTTGACGACGGCATCGCGACCGGTGCAACCATGCTCGCTGCTTTGCGTGCCACGCGCCGTCGCCAGCCGGCGCGGATCGTGCTCGCCGTTCCGGTGGCTTCAAAGGCCACGCTGAAGCGATTGCGTGAGGAGGCGGACCAGATCGTTTGGGTGGCAACGCCCCGAAACTTGCGGTCCGTCGGTAAGTTCTATCAGCGATTTGCGCAGCTAGGAGACACGGAGGTGACTGAGCTGCTGGCTAAGGCCCGCAACTTCGTCTCTTCGGCAAGGGCTGGCGGGCCTTAATGCGTCCAACCGCCTTGCCGCGGCAAGACTTGGGAGGTTCGGTTTCTCGAAATCTGGCCTAACTGGCCGATCTTCCAGAGATGTGGCGCTTCTCGCTAAGGCGCGGTAATGGTCTCCGCAGGCCAGAAGAGCCGCAAATCCGGTCCCAAGAGCCAGATAAAGAGCCTTTGGCGAATGGTGGCCACCTTTGCAAACGACCGTTTGACTGTCCCTTATTCATCTGTAAACGCCCGATAGAACGTTTCCAAGCGCGCTGACGCTATGATCTAGTTCTGCAGGGCTCGAGGGAGCCGCCTTCGATTTCGTCTGCCTGCTCGTCGGGATCGATCTCCTCCAACGGTTCTTGCAATTCGAGATCAACCTCATCCAGGTTGATTTCCTAGCCCGACTTTCGCAACTCGCGGTGAAGCATCCCTCAAACGGTCGGATTTCCGGGGGCGTGGTGCCGCAAGGTCGGCACCACAGAATGGACGGTGATTATGCTATCGGAATGCCGTCCGTTGTGATCCTGGGCGGCGGTTGGTCGGGCAAGTGTTCCGCGACAGCTCTGATGGCCGGTCAGCGACACGACGGATGGCCGGTCGGAGTGGGCCGATGGTTGGGTGAATTAGCCCGACCGTAAGTTCAGTCCGACCGGCGACGTAGGCATTTGCCTTGCGTGTGCGGGCCGCGGCGTGTGCGGGCCATATCGGTTTCTTAACAACCGTGACGAGAACCGAATTGCCCGGACGACACGTCACCAGCCAGCAACAGAGGTTGTTCATGAAGTTCCGTCCGCACCATCCTCAGCACATCGCGGCAGCCAAGGCCGGGTTCAGCGAGCGAACCGCCCGCCGTATGGAGGCCAATCGGCATTTGGCAGCGCCGCCAATCGCCACTCGTGGTCGCCGCGTTGCCGATCCGTTTGATGGATTATGGGACCGCGAGATCCGCCCGATGCTCGAGGCGCATCCCGGTTTGCGACCGGTCGCCCTACTCGAGGAGATGCAGCTGCGTCATCCCGGTCATGACTGGGACCGGCTGCGTCGGAGCCTGGAGCGTCGGGTTCGGGCCTGGCGCGCCGAACACGGCGCCGATCGCGAGGTGATCTTCCGTCAGGACCATGTGCCGGGACAGCAGGCGCTGTCGGATTTCACCGACATGGCCGACGCCGGCGTCAGCATCGCTGGCCAAACGCTGGATCATCGGCTGTATCATTTCGTGCTGGCTTACTCGGCTTGGGAGCATGCCGAGCCGGTGCTGGGCGGCGAAAGTTTCACCGCGCTTGCCGTCGGCCTGCAGAACGCCCTTTGGTCGCTCGGCGGGGTGCCCATCGAACATCGTTCTGACAGCCTCTCTGCGGCGTTCCGCAATCTCGATGACGATGCCCGGATCGACCAGACGCGTCGCTACGAGGCGCTGTGCGCCCACTACGAGATGACGCCGACTCGCAACAACACCGGGGTGGCGCATGAGAACGGCAGCGTCGAAACTCAGCACGGACATCTCAAGCGCGGTGTGACCCAGGCTCTGCTGCTTCGTGGCAGCGTCGATTTTGAGAGCCTCGATGCCTATCGCGCCTGGATCGCCAACCTGATCGGCCGGCGCAACGCCCGCCGCGGCAAGATGGTGCAACTGGAATGCGCCGCGTTACGAGCGCTGCCACCGGGACGAACTACTGATTATGACGAGGCCACAGTGTTCGTGACCTCGAGCAGCGGCTTCGTGCTGCGCAAGGTGTTCTACACCGTGCCGTCGCGGCTAATCGGCTTTCGCATGCGGGTGCGGATCTACGACGAGCGGCTGGAATGCTTCGTCGGCCAGAGCCTGGCGCTGACCTTGTGCCGCGGCCGCAGCCAAACCGAAGGACGGCATGGTCACGTCGTCGACTATCGCCATGTTATCCACAGCTTGCGCCGCAAGCCGATGGCGCTGCTCAACCTGGTCTATCGTGACGCGCTGTTCCCACGCCCGGCCTATCGGCTGGCCTGGGAGAAGCTGTTGGCGGACGGCGACCCACGAAGAGCCTGCAAATCGATGGTGGCGCTTCTGGCGCTTGCGCATGACCGCGGCTGCGAAGCCGAGCTCGCCGTCGCACTCACCGAGCAGATGACCGGTCCGCAGGCAGGCAACGGCGTTATCGACGTGCCGGCGCTGCAGGCGAAGTTCGCGCCCGTGCTGGCAACGATGCCCGACATCGTCGTCAGCCTTCCGTCGGTCGCCAGCTATGACGTGCTGCTGTCGTTGGGGGTTGCGGCATGAACAACAGCACCGGCGACATAATCAAAGTCGACACCGCGCGGCTGCCGTTACTGCTGCGCGAACTGCGGCTGGCCGATGATCGCCGCCATGTGGCAGGGCTTCACCGAGCGGGCCGATCGTGAAGGTTGGCCGGCGGCACGGTTGCTCGCCACCCTCACCGAGCTGGAGCTCGCCGAACGCGATCAGCGACGCATCCAGCGACATCTGCTCGAGGCCCGGCTGCCACCCGGCAAAACGCTCGACAGCTTCGATTTTACCGCTGTGCCGATGCTGAGCCGCGCCCACGTGGCTGCCCTCGCCACTGGCGACGGATGGATCGACCGTGGTGGCACGATCCTGTTGTTCGGCCCGAGCGGCTCGGGAAAATCGCATCTCAGCGCCGCCTTCGGTCATGCCCTGATTGAGAACGGCTACCGCGTGTTGTTCACCCGAACCACCGATCTCGTGCAGCGTCTGCAACAGGCGCGTCAGGCTTTGTCACTGGAGAATGCCATCGAGAAGCTCGACAAATACCACGTGCTCATCCTCGAAGACCTCTGCTATGTGCGAAAGGATCAGGCAGAAACCTCGGTCTTGTTCGAGTTGATCGCTGCCCGTTACGAACGGCGCAGCCTGATAGTGACGGCTAATCATCCATTTGGCGAATGGACGAGCGTCTTTCCGGATGCCGCAATGACACTCGCCGCTGTCGATCGCCTGGTGCACCATTCGACGATTTTCGAGATGAACGTCGAGAGCTATCGACGCCGGGCCGCCGCCGCCCGGACACCACGCAAGCCGAGGGGCGTCAGCGACAGCAAGAGCGACAGCCAGACGGCGTGAACGAACCGGATTAGATTTGCCGCTACGGAAGCACGCAATCGCTCGCCTCTGTCTTTCGTTACGTGACGAAATTCAGCGGCGAGTTCTCTGCGCCCCTGCCCGGCGCTCACGCAAACCCAGGGGTGTCAGCGACAGCAAGAACGACACCAAGAATTGAAGCTGTGGATCGTGTCAAAACATGGCCTTCACTGAGGCTCGGCGATATACTCCCCCTTACAACCCTACACTATACTTACCTTATATTATAAATGAATGTCTCCTTGGCTGTTGCTGATGAGCCGGTGGAGTTGTGTGTAACGCGCTTGCGTTATGCACAAATCCACGGGTGCTCTCGCACTGGTCGTCGAGGTAGGCGATAGCGCCAATGCCGAACCGCTTGGGGCCCCCGGGCGGCGGCAATAATTCCTTGTCGCTTCGCCTCGGTCAGGCCATCATATTGACGCGCAGCGACCGGCCATCCGTCGTGTCGCTGACCGGCCATCCGTCGTGTCGCGCTACAGTT
>CAWHWH010000056.1:0-37148 GCA_963832865.1 uncultured Pseudomonadota bacterium | reverse complement strand
CCTCACCGCTCACGGGAACGGACCCACTTCTGCTCATAGAAAGTGACCCAGCGAGCGCGCACCGGTTTGTGGTTAGTGGGCCAAGTCATCTGATGCTCGGCCTGCCCTTAAAGCAATTATTCCTTTGTTCGATCGCCGGGAGCATTCCTCCGTCCCGACCTGAGTTTCGCAAGACATGGCGTCAGCCGGCGTTCAATGATGGCCTTTAGGCCACCGCGCCGCAGGCGCGGCGCACAGCGTCATTGAGGGCCGACTGACGCCATGTCACACTTGGACCAGGTGGGGGCCTGCATCGCGTAGCGACAAAGGCCGAAGGATTATGAGGTGCCGGTTACCGGCGGGTTTGCCTTGGCCGCGCGACGTGGCGGACTGGCTGAGGACGCCGGCGGCTCGGCGGAGGCCGGCTCTGGGGCGCGTAATGATGGGCCGTCGATACGGATGGTAATACAATGATGCTGCAGCCGATCGAGCAGCGCGTCGACCAGAGACTTCTTGTCGAACAGACCGTACCAGTCCGGCAGATCGAGGTTTGTCGTGATGATTGTCGAGACGCGATTGTAGCGCTGATCCATCAGCCGGAAGAAGGCGTTGGCCTGCTCCGGCTTGAGCGTCAGGTAGCCGAGCTCGTCAATTACCAACGGGCGCATGCGGCTCATCTGGGCCAGCAGCCTTGTGGTGGTGCGATCTGCCAGCGAGGCATAAAGTTCGTCGAGCAGAACTTGGGCATTGTAGAAGCGGCCGCGGTAGCCGTTGAGACAAGCCTCGCGCAGCAGCCCCATGGCCAGGCCGGTTTTGCCGGTACCCGGTTTGCCAATGAACAGGACATTGTCGGCGCGGCGCAGAAAATCCAACCCGGCAAGGGACTGGATTTGCGCTTTGCTGACACCCGGCTGACGGTCGAACGGGAAGGTCTCGAGCGACCAGCGCCACGGCAGATGCGCTTGTCGGAGACGATAGGCGAGGCTGCGTTCCTGACGGGATGCGGCCTCCTGACTGAGCAGCCGATACAGCAACTCCGGCGCGGCGATCGCCTCGTGCTCGGCGCGTTCGATCTCGGCATCGAGCGCCGCGGCGATGCCATGCAGGCGCAGTTGCGCGATCAGCGCTCGCAGTTTGTCACGCATCACCATCCTCCCCGGCGTCCAGCGCGAAGAAGTCGCCGGCCACCTGTTTGAGGATCAGCGCCTCCAGGCGGCCGAGATCGAACAGGCCGTACCGCAAGGCCTGTTCGATGGCGGCGAGGAACGGACCGCGTGGGTAGGTTCGTTTCATGCCGATCAGACGGCGCAGGGCCCGCCGGCCCCATCCGTTGCTTCGCTGCTTGAGGGCGGCAACGTAACGGTCGAGACTGGGGTGATGCCCGCGCAGCAAGGTCTCTTCGGCTGCCGTGCCACGGTTCTGCCGAACCGGGATGGCATGGTGACCGGGCAACGTGTTCCTGGCCTCACGCTCGCCGATCAGCCGCCGGTGCACGGCGATCGTGATATCCTTGCGGCAGACACGGATCTCGGCGGGCGTCTTGTAGACGGCAACCGACTGACCGACGAAGCGCTCGGGGACGGAATAGCGGTTGGTATCGACCGAGACATAGCCGTGTAAATCAACGACGCGTTCGAGCAACTCGTAAACCGGCGGCAGGACATCGGGCAGCGGCACAAGGTGCGGCCGCTCGATGAGGTAGGCCGCTTCCGCCGACATGCCAAGCGCCTGCTTTGGCTTGTGATTGGCGACGTCGCGGCACCAGGCGAGCGCCTGGCGATTGAGGTCGTCGAAGTCCTCGAAGTCACGAGCGGCCAGGAAATTGTTCTCGACGTAGGCAAAGGGGCGCTCGATCCGGCCTTTTCGGTCGGGGTGGCCGACCCGGTGGGCGCGGAAACGAAAGCCAAGAGTGCGGGCAAAAGCCAGCATCTCCGGGGCGATGACGGCATCGGCCCCGGCGCCGGCGGCGAGCAGCACGCTGGTATTGTCGATGACACAGACCGGGCAGACGCCATCCATGAAGCGAGCCGCCTCAAGCAAGAACGTTTTGGCCTCGAAGCGGGTGAACCGCGGATAGTATTGAATGAACAACCGGCGCGAGTAGGCCAGCACCAGCCCGGCGCACTGCACGGTGACGATCTTGCCGGACGTCCCCGTCTTGGCGAACAGCACGCGGTGCGGCGAGGTGTCGTGCTGCATCTCCTGTCCGGGCGCGAAGTCGTATTCGCCGGCGCGCCGCGGCGGACTGCGCAGGCCCGCTTCCCTGGCCCAACGGGTCAAGGTGCTGTAGCGCACCGCGAGACCGTCGTCGGCCAGCAGTTCCTGGACGCGGACCACGTTGCCGCGGGCTCGCGCGAAGGCGGTCTTCAACCTGACCAGTGTCGCCTCGTCGCAAGGCGCTGTTTCGTCGGCGGTTCGGTTCGGCTGACGCAGGATGCGCCGCACGGTATTGCGTGACAGCGCCAGGCTGCGGCTGATCTCGCGCAGGCTGTGACCTTTTGCCTGCAGGGTGCACACGGCATTACGGATCTCGGTCGGGGTCATGCGCGCCCTCCAGCTGGATTTCGCTGATCAGGGCTTCGACGGTTGCTCGCAGGCGGGGCGCGGCGTCGATCAGCGTCCGGGGTAACGGACGCAGCGCCGCGACACGCTTGCGCAGGCGCGCGAGGATCGCCTCGATGCTCCGCAGGTCAGCGGCGCATTCGCCTTCGGGTCCGTCGCGCAGACGTTCGCCGGCGCGCTGCTCGCCGGTCTCGCGCAGCGCGTCGATAAACAGACGCGGACGGCTGACCATATGGTCGCGAGCGGAGCGAAAGGCCTTCTGGTAATGCTCGAACCAGCAGCGCAATTCGCGGCTCGACAGCGGCGCCTCGGCCAGCGCGGTCAACAACCGGTCGGCATGCTCGGTGTTGGCGCGCGCCAACGGGGCCACAATCCGGCTGGCCGCCCAACTCGACAGCCTGCCATCGCGCATCGCGGTCAAAGCCGCATCGGGCAATCCCGACAGCAGTTGCAGGCGCCGGCTGACCCAACTGACGTCACGCCCGCACCGGCGGGCCAGATCGTGCTGCGACAGTCCCAGGCCCTGCATCAACTCGCGTATCAGCAAGGCCTCTTCAATGCTGGCGAATGGGCGGTTTTGCGTGCGCGCCAGCAGACCCAGCAGCGCATCGGTCAGATCGCACGTCCATTGCTCGACGCGGGCAGTGTCACGGCCGAGACGACGCAGAGCGGCGACACGCCGATAACCATCGATCAGAACCAGCCGTTCGCCGCCAGTGCCGTCGGAGGCAGCCACGACAATGCACGCAACCACCTGGCCGCAGCGCTCGATCGAATGAGCGATCCGCGCCACGGCACGCGGTTCGACCAGCCGGCTGCTGGCAAAGCGCAGTTCCAGGCGATGCAAATCGAGATCCAGGCGTCGGCTGTCCATGGCCGCGATGGCTAGCAGGCTGACCCGGCGGCCCCTATCACGTCCTCTCTTTGCAAGATCGCGTCGGCCTCACCGCCAAGTGCGTAGTCCTTTGAAATCACGGTGATTTTGACCGTCCACGCGGCCTTCTTTGCAAGATCACCGCCGGTCGCCGCCAGCAGACGGTAAGTCCCTGATGGAATGGGATTTATCGGGGTTGACGCGTCCATCTTTGCAAGACGCGCCACACGTCTGCCGCGGTCGCGTCGCCGCTGCTTAAGACGGTTGCGATCGGTGTAATCGGGATGGCTCGCCCGATATTCGCGCCAGTAATCGCCATGACTGTCGGCCCAGGTGCGCTGCGCCTGACGCTGATTGGCGCGGTAGTCGGCGTCACTGTGTAGCTTGCTCTGCTGCCAGCGGCGCCGGCGCTCACGCTGACAGGCCGCCAGGGTGCAATAACGTTGATGGGGAACCTGCGCACGCGGCCGGAATGCTCGGTCGCATGCCGCGCACCGCCGGCACTCCATGGATGCGTCTCCGCACACAAAAAGCGCCGAGCCTGGGCAAACCAGTCAGTCGATGACAACCACGCTGACGTTCACCAAGACAGAGCCAGTAGGAAACAAGTCAGTGGGTCAATTCCGATGAGCAAAGGCGGGTCAATTGTCGTGAGCGCTGAAGTGGTCGGGCTTCAATTCAGTATATCGAGTGGTGTGCTGGATGTTGCGATGGCCCAGATAATGCTGGATCGCCCGTGTGTCCTGTCCGTCGTTGGCGAGTTTGTAGCCGGTGGCGTGGCGCAGCATGTGCGGGTGGACCGGAAACTCGATGCCGGCCCGCCGTCCGGCCCGCCCGACGATCTTCCGCACCGTATCGGCGGTGAGCGGCGCCTTGCGCTCGCTGACGAACACGTAAGCTGTATCCGGATAGTCCCGCTGCAGGCGGCGCAGGGCTCGCAGTTCCGGTCCACGCAACGGGTGAACCGAAGCGATGCCGTGCTTGAGCCGGGTGACATGCAGCAGCCCCTGGCGGAGGTCGATCTGATCCCAGCGCAGACTGCACGAGTTCCGACACGCGCAGGCCGTGGCGGTAGGCGATCAGAATCAACGCGGCATCCGCGCGTGCCATGCCGGCCGACAGCGGCGGCCGCTGCGATCATCGCTGTCACCTCCCTGTCTGACAGATATTCCCGGCTGCGGTAGACGGCATTTGCCTTGCGAATGGGAACTTTCCGGTTTTCGATGGCTGGCGGGATATGCTCCACGGGCCTGGAACCCGCCTGGATGCTCATGGCACAATCCGATCTTTCCGTTTATCACCTATTATACGGAAAGTTTGCTCGACGGGGATTACAAAACCAGATGGCGGACAAGAGCGAGCGCCTGACCGTCCTGTCAGACGCCGAGCAATTCGCCCTGTACGGGCTGCCCGACTTCGATGATCGGCAGCGGCTGACCTATCTGTCGCTGTCCGGACCGGAACTGGCTCTCGCTTCCAGCCGTCCCGGCCTCCACGCCCAGGTCTGGTGTGCGCTGCAAATCGGTTACTTCAAGGCCAAGCACGCTTTCTTCCGCTTCAGCTGGGACGATGCACAGGACGATTGTACGTTTCGTCCTGACCCGCTATTTCAAAGATCAGCCGTTTCATCGTCAAGCCATTACCAAACACGAACACTATACCCAGCGCACAATGATCGCGGCGTTGTTCGGCTACCGCCTCTGGTCGGCGGACTTCCTCACGCAACTCGCACAACAGGCCGCCCAAATCGTGCGGCGCGATGTCACGCCGGGTTCATCGTCGCCGAACTCATCGCCTGGCTCAACGAGCACAAGATTGTCCGCCCCGGCCACACGACATTGCAGACGCTGATCAGCGAGGCGTTGTCCGCCGAGCGCGGGCGTTTGGGAGGCCTGCTCGCGGAGAGGCTGGACGAATCCGCACGGCAGGCGCTCGCCCAGATGCTGGTGCGCGACGACACGTTGTCGGAGTTGGCGGCTCTCAAGCAGGACGCCAAAAACTTCAAATGGCGTCAGATGGCGAACGAACGAGAGAAGCGTGCCAGGCTGGAACCGTTGTATCTGATCGCCAGATCCGGTCCGGATCCGCAAGACATTCGAGAGGCGATTCAGTGTAGAGCGTATGGCGGACTGCTATCTGGAGCTGTATCAATCGGCTGTTAACCGTGGGCAACTTTCGCCCCCGGCTGCAGGTCTCAATCCACCCGTCTTCGTGGCCAACAAGGGACGCTTGGCTGCCGCGGAAGCGGCACCGGCGGACCCAATCGGCATCATCGGAGCCACCGGTGAAGCATCCAAGACCGGTGACTTGCATATCAGAAGTCGCGGGAGGGCCTCGGTGATAAAGCCGACACGCAGCGCGTGCGCGCTGAGCCGGTCGAACCCCTCGACCGATGTTCGCTGTCCCGGCGTGCCTATCATTGGGGCGAAGATGGTATCGCCGGCATCAGCGACGAGCAGCAGCGTCTGTGTTTTGCCGTCGCTCTCTGGAACGGCAGGGACGCGATCCTCAAGGAGAGAATGTTCGGATTGACGAACAGCGAGGGCAATCATGGAGAAGACGTAAAGGAGTACTACTTCTATCTCAATTCCACACCCACACACTCGTTTATGAAATTGTTGTACAAATATCCTCAGGCCGCGTATCCGTACAACGACCTCGTCGCAACCAACGCGCGGCGCGATCTGACGATGATTTTCGCAACGGGTTTTCTTGCCGAATTTCATCGCCACCAACCGGCCCCGCATGATCGCCAGGAAATCGTCCGTTTTCCTTGCGTTCATGATTGACCCGTCGCGGAAGCCCGCTGCCCTCCACCACGGACGGCAGGAAGCGGGCTGCGACCGGCAGGGGTAAGGCTTCCCCTACCGGTCCCAGCGCCCCAAAATGCCGCCCGACCCCGATTCGAGGAACCTCAATAATTCATCAGCACGGAAAGACTGACCTGCTTATCGCGAGGCTGAAGGAGTCGTTGCCCATTGAGGCAAATATACGTCGCCCCTAGCTAGCTAAACTCTTGGCAGAGCAGTCGCCGGACACTCCAATTCCAGCGAAGTGCAATGTCATCACTGTGTTTTACACGTTCGCCGCTGAGCGGGGCAAACAGGACCCAATGCCCCTTTTTCCCGGCCCTGCAGGGCCATCAGGACGGCTTTGGGCTGGCAGCTCACGGCGGGCATGATCAAGGCCGTCC
The DNA here is from genome assembly GCA_963832865.1 of uncultured Pseudomonadota bacterium. GTDB lineage: Bacteria > Pseudomonadota > Alphaproteobacteria > Acetobacterales > Acetobacteraceae > Rhodopila. Next base: position 30,540 of record CAWHWH010000056.1, on the reverse strand, counting down.
TGGCCGGTCAGGGCGCATATTGCTGCATAAGCCGATAATAGGCATCAGCGGCCTTCGTAGCGCCACAAGCAGCCCAAAGAAATGTGCGCAAACCAAGCAATTATGGTCCAGCCGAACGGGAGATTGACCCAAAAAAGAGCGGTGGTCGAGGCGATGCCGCGTTTCGCGCCAATTATGTAAGGGAGCAGGTAAAGGGCGATCAGACCCACAACGATTGCGATGCCTAGCACGAACCCGACAACAGCTATGATGACTCCAATCTTTTAAACATATACTCGATGCGGCAAGGGTATCCTCGAAGCATTTGCCGATCTGAGGAGAGAGGACGCCAGATGGGATGCGCGCTTCGCAATATATGCATTGCCCTGCTACTTGCCGGCGTAGGGACAGTGAGCGGAATCGGGATCGCCGAGGCTGAAACCGCAGGCGATTGGTACACGAAGCCAGACTGGTGGGTGGCGATATCCACGTCAGTGCTTTGGGTCTTTACCGCGCTCCTCTGGTGGACCACCAAAAAAGCAGTCGCTGACGGTGAGAAAGCGGTGGAGACAGCAAACGCCGCGGTTGTAGCTGCTAATAGGCACGCTGCTGAAACTGCCCGTGGTGCACAGGCCATGGCGAATGTCGCGGTCGCTATGGACGAGCAACGGAGCATCATGGCGAGCCAGCGTGATCTCAGTTCTGCGATGCAACGCGCTTGGGTGAGCGTAGATGTAAAGATAGCTGGCCCCATGACAGTTGATGACAACGAAATGATTTCCGGCCCTTTGACACTGCAAATCCGGAACAACGGCACACTCCCGGCTTTCGTTGATCGAGCAATGGTAGCGGCTCATCCTTGGGATATGAGTTCAACGAGCCGAGACCCGTTCATAACCGGACAGATCAAAAAGGACGTCGCCGAACCCTTGGTGCCACACGGCGTAATCTTTCCGCAGCAAGAGGTGAGTGAACGTCGCCCATATGGGCTCCAGAAAAGCCAAATGATAGGCATTACCCAAAACCTAAGCCGGATGAACCGGAACCGAAAGAGGCTGTAACATTTGGCCTTTTCACGACGCCTCGATAATCGAGGGTGCCATGGCAAGCGCACTGATAGAACGCTACGACGACCGGATTTCCGGGGTGCTGTCCTGTTACGACCGGGTTGTTGTAACCGGGGACGCTTCCCACTGTGTGCTACGCCGACGGGATGACCCGGTTCCTCTACGCGAGGCAGATCCGTATTTTCGGCTACCCGGAATTTGCCGTGACACTCCGCGACAAGGTGCGCGAGGCGGCGGCATCGCTGGCCGCCGAAGCCGGGGTCGCAATCGAGCATGTCGCCAAGAGCCGCGTCCGCAAGGAGGCGATCGTTGCCAGGGTGTTGGCGCAGCGTGGCGATCATCCCGGCCTGGTGCATGTCATCTCGGCGATGGAGGCCTGCGACGCCTACAAGCCATGGCACGACAAGCAGACGCACAAGACCTTTCTGCTTCCGGACAGCGGCAAGTGCCTGCACTATTACTTCTACTTCATGGACGCCGAGCTCGGCTTGGTCTATCTGCGGGTTCCCACTTGGTCGCCGTTCCGCCTGCAATTCTACTGCAACGGCCATAGCTGGCTGGCGCGGCGACTGGCAGCGGAAGGCATTGGCTTCACACTGGCTGACAACGCCTTCGCGCGGATCGACGACTGGCAACGTGCCCAGGAACTGGCTGACGCGTTCTCGCCGGACCGGCTGCACCGCGTGCTCGACCGGTATGCCGGACAATGCTGTCCGGTGCTCGAGGTGTTCGGGCAGACCTACCACTGGAGCCTGATGCAAGTGGAATACGCCACGGATCTGGTGTTCCGTTCTGTCGCCACGCTCGGGCCGCTCTATGAACAGCTCACCCGGCAATCGGTGCTGAGTGTGAAGGCCGAACAGATCGCCACCTTTCTCGGCCGCCAGATCACTCCGCAACTGGCGCAGGAGCTTGGCTCGCAGTTCTCCACCCGGATCGAGGGGACCTGCATCAAGCATCGCTTCGGCGATGCCTCGGATCAAGATGTTACGACAAGTTCGGCCAGATACTTCGCATCGAGACCACCACCAACGACGTGTCCTTTTTCAAGCACCACCGGAAGGTGGAACACCGGCAAGGCCCGCCCACGCGCGAGCGCGCCCCTGTCAAGAAAAGCATCTACAGCCTGATTGACCTGCGCGAGATACTGTTCAGCTGTAACCGCCGCTACCTGGCACATCTGTCTGCCCTCGACGACTTCTCCGTCGGGGTGCGTGCGCTCGACCGGCTCACCAAGCCGCGCTGGGTCAAGGACAAAACCGTCAAGGGGATCAACTTCTTTGATCCTGTCGACAACGCGCTGCTGCACGCCTTGCAGGACCCGCGGGTCAACATCGCCGGGATCCGGCGCGCCGACCTGATGCCGCTGCTTGATCATATCTCCCCGCCTCGGCTCTCACGCCAGCTTCGAAGGATGCGCGACATCGGCGTGATCAAGCGGGTGGCCGGAACCTACCGGTACTATCTCACCCGACTTGGACGAAGTGCCACAGCAGCGCTTTGCCACCTGATCCAGAGCGTTCTCATTCCGGCTCTGATCTGATGGGATTTTTGGTGCAGAAAGTGTCACGAGTTGGTTGATAAGGGACTAATGGTGGGTTTCGTTGTTGTTATCCGAGGCGTCATTAAGTATGCCTACCCTGGTGATTCCGCAGTCCATTACACCACGTTTCACGTTCACATAGTCAGGGTCCCCGACCCGACTGCACCGACCGAGTGGAGACCCCTACCCATAGAAAGCGGCGCACTGGTTCCCGCTGCCGAATTGTTCGTGACACACGAATTAGGCCGGACTGAAGCCACCTAAGCCAGACGGATAAAGCAGTGGGCAGTGGGGCAGCGGGGGAGGATGAACCCCGGCGCTAGTGGATAAAATCTGACGAGAGTTCCGCGCGTTTGGCCGAATCCCGCCGTTTCTCGCCGACCGACGTGGGTAAAGGAGCGGGGAAAGCCGGACACCCCGCAGCACAAGGTTGTCGTGCAGGCGGTCACCGGAGCATCGGCCGGCGCCATCACCGGCGCGCTCGGCGCCATCGCCCTCGCGCGGGGCTTTCGGCCACGGAACCTGACCGACGCCGAGAAGCAGGACGCATACACCTCCGGAAAGGCCCCGCCGCAAAATCTTCGCTGCATCCTGCCGTCGCTGTATGAAACCTGGGTGGTCCGCCCAAGGATGGTTGATCCTAGCGGCGGCGTGGACCTACTGAGTGCAGAGGACCTGGCAAAGCCAGAAGACCAGGTGGTCTCGCTGCTGAATGGCGTCCTGCTTGACGATATCAAGAACAAGGCGCTGATGGCGCCGGCCGATGACCAGAGGCCGGCGACTCCTTGGCGGGTTGGACGACGGTCAGCTGGCGGCTGGTTTTAGGTTCGCTCTCACCCATTGCCTTAGTGTAACATAACGCGTGTAACCTGCGGGCATAGGATATCTGCTCCTCCTGGGCTCCGATCGCGCTATCGTCCGCCCTGCCCGTGTGCCGGCCCGCGGTTGTAGATGGACGAGCACAGCCCGAATGGCTATTCCACCATCATGTCTGAACGGTGCTCTGTCGTCCGTTTGCTGAGTGACCCCTATGGCAGCAACTTGTAGAACGTATTGCCCGCCAAATCCTGATATTTCGTTTTCCTCCAGGAGGAGCAGAGCCTTGGAGCCTCCAAGCAGACAACCCGAGACTCTTGGGATCATCTGCAACGGACGGGTCGGCAGTCGGCGACGCGCCCGCGACAGTTAGACAGTTTTGAAAAAGGTGGTGTAAGCACCGGATCGCTTGTCCTTCGGGTTATTTGCGATATTGATTATGGATTGCAGTCGCTCCACCAAATCAGCTGAGTAATTAGGATAGTGTTGAAATCCCGCAAACTGCCCCGGCGCCTTAATGATATCAATAACGTCTTTCGCGTGCGGTGCCAGAATTGCGCCGGGTTGTTTGCCAGTCGGTTCTGCAATATCAGCTTCATCCATTGCATACTTTTCAAAGAGTCGGCTGCCGAATAATGCGGATTAGATGGGTCCATGCCTCGGCCATCAGCAGCCTCGCGACTGCTCCGGCTTCAGTCGTTCTCTTTGGCAGCTCCACGGTCACGGCTTCTCTGCCCCTTTCATCCAAAGTGCTTTGGCTTGCTTTCTGTCGATGAGAAACTTCTCCCCGCGAGTATCACATTCGCCGATGATGTCGTGAGCCCACCGCCGCGACACAAGGTAGGTGCTAGTGGCGAGACGTTCATCGTTCGCCGGTACCGTGTCTTGCTCCAATCGCAAATAGCGTCGAGACAATGTAAGATCGCGGACGCCCTCACTGGGAGGCTCCCAAAGGATGAGTGCGTGTCCTTCACGCCAATAGACCCACGCTTGTCTGCGATTATCGTCAGTTGCTGGCCGATTACGCAGACATGGTTAGTGCTCGTTTTCGAATTCTTTGCGATCAGCTCATCCAAAGTGGCCTGGATCGGCCCGAATGTTGCGTCGTTCGAAACCGAGAACGTATCCTGTATTGGGTCGCCTTTAGCGACATCCGATCGCGCTATTAGGGTTAATGCAATAATTGCACAGAAGACTGTTCTGAGCCACATCCGGATTGCTCTCAGGAATGAGCTTCGACTTTGGGGGCAGCGTTGTGAGTTATGATCCGTGAGAGTATATTCTCGCTAGCCTGATTCGCTCGACCTCGTCCTGCGTCAGTCGTTCCTTCGTTCGATCATCGAGCTTCGCAGTGCGCGGACTTCATGCGCCGCCATCTCCTGCGCGTGTTCGAGCGCACCGCCATTGGAAGGACACGCGGTGATGCCCGTGGCACGGAACGAATGATTGCCGATCGGCGCAAATATGCCAACCGCGACCCCGCGGCGGCGGATCATCCGCCACGCGTCCGGCTGCGTCATGGGTTGTTCGGAGAGCCCGATGAGAACCCTCCCAAAATGGCCTCGGATTCGTCCTCAGGAGGACCTGTCTTCGTCCGTGTTCCGCTGTGTGGCCGACTAAGGCCTTTTAGCCGTCACGCCGTCACGTCATTGATTTTTGCCGCACCTTTCGGGATTCCTTGGGCCGTAACAGGAGTCCGCGATGACGGAGTCTGGCTTCAGAAAATCGCTGTCATGATAGCCAACGTTACGGTGTGACGACACTGAGTGGCCTTTTGTCAGATTGGAGGGGATCGGGATATCCAAGTAGCGGTTCCAGGCATCAGCAAAGGCCTCGCGATGGTAGCCTTTTGCTGTAATAATACCCTCCCGTATGGTGGTTGGGTAGATGCGAAATGGTCGCAATGCCGCTGCCAGCTGTGTTTTGGACATCGGCCTTCCATGGCGCCATTCTGGCCAGGGCCGGTCCTCGAGATCAGTCAGCGACCTGCAAAGGTCCTCGCTGCTCACTCGTGAGGTAGAATGCCCGCGAAATATCATGCGAATATCGGCTAGCAGAAGCGGGCCGGTTTCGGCGTCCCCTTCGTCGATTCTCCGAGCCCTAAAGACGGTCAGCAAAGCATCCCGGGCCCGGGATGCCCAGACCGGCCCCGCATGGTCCGCGATCGCCAACAGGGCAACGCAGATATCCCCCTCGCGATCGTTGAGGGCGGCTGGGATGGACGGTGTCAGATTAAGCGAGCAAGCGACGTCTGCCGACCACCTCGCCAGCTTCCTTTCCAAGTTGGCGAGCTTCTGACGATTGCCAACGGCGCGAAGTTTTTCAACGTGCTGATTTGCCGCCTTCCGATCCAGCCGGACCGGAATCGCACGATCCGCGACCGTACCCGGAATTGCGCCGATCGCGGCTAACGCCACCGCGCAGTAAGTTTGGAATGCAACGGGCACGTGATTCTGATTCATTTCGACTACGCGAATCACTTGCCCTGATTGTTCAAAACCGCTGTTCAGAACGCCGCGCAACTCATCATTCTGGCGCAGAAAGGTGTCCGATTCATCGATCAATAGGCACGTGGGGTGGTTGGCTTCAATGATGCGGTACACCCCGGCCGTGCTCACGTTGTCGGCTTTCAGGGTTCGGCGGCATGTCGCCCCCAGTACAGTCAAAAGGGTAGATTTGCCGCACCGCTTGGTTGCGGACGTGATCGTCAGCCGAGGGGAATGCGCGAACTTCTCAAAGACCCATGTGTGAGCGATCCACAGGGCTACCGCGGTTGCGGCCGCTTTTGACAAAACGATGTGCCGGAGTACCATGTCGGCAAGTTCATCCAGCAATCCCGCCGCGTCTACCGGTTCGGGCCACGAATCCACGTCCCTAAAGCACATCGGGCGCCCGGATGTCGGTTTGCCTCCGACTGCATCATGGCGGGATTTTGCTACCAGCTTGTCCAACACCCCGACGCGAATACCCAGCCGCTCGGCCTCCGCTTCCCGTGCGCGCTCATAATCAAACGGAGAAAGCGTCTTAAGCCTGGCTATTGCGCTCTCGTCGGTTTCGGTTAACCCGTCCGCACCGGAGGACGCGCTATCGGGCCTACAAGATTCCGAGTTGGGTTGGTTATTGAACTTATTGGGGTCGGCACGTCGATCAGCCACGGCCTCCTTCACTTCTGGCGTCTGTCTGCCCTCGTTTACGGCCGCCTCATCGGCCCCATCTGCGTCCGCCGCGATCGCTGTGGGCCGAGCTTCTGATAGCTGCTCGCCCCGCTCGTCCATCTTAACGGCCGATAAATCAATGCAAGTGGGGATACAGGGCGTTAGCAAGGCATCTGCCAGGGTGTCAGGCGTGTGTTGGCCGCCGCGCGAGACGCGGAACTCCGCCGGCTGACTCCCTCCACCAGCAATACCACCCTGGTCGCGCTGTTCAGTCTGGCGATCCTTTTGGATCGCGCGAGCCTCCATGTCTGCAAGTGTGTGGCGCTGCCGGCAACACGGGCAGGAAAGCCGTGGCCGATCGTCGCGACCGGCTTGGACAAGGAAGGCGCCAGAATAATCGCAAGCTGGGCAGCAACCCTCCCATGAACGAAGATGGCGCCTCAGGTCAGGGAATAGGATAAGCTGGGCCGAGGTCGTCATCGCGCGAGCCCCCCGTGCAAGATGATGCGAGACCGAGTATTTTGTCCCGTAATTGCCCGACGCGGCGTTGCGTCCGTCCGGACCGGCCGGCCTACGGCCCACCGCCGGTTTCCGACGCGACATCTCAATCTGGCGCTCCATGTTCAAGTGACAGTCGGCGTACGTATGGCTGCGCGAGGCAGCGAGGCCAGCACAGCCCGTAAAGACGCCACGTCGACCAAGGTGCTGCTGCCGCATTTCAGCAGAATGAGCTCACCGCGGCCGGCCCGACGGTAGAGCTCGGAGCGGGAAAGGCCGCTGAACTCTCTGCGCGTCGGAGATACGCACCGCAATCGGCTCGATAACAACACTCGCACCCCGCGATCCGCGACAGCTGGAATCAATCTTACCCATGAAGTTGTCCCCACCGATGCCGAGCAACGGCTCGGTATTTCGGGGCACATCCATCGCACAACGTCCCTGCTATTTGTGCGGACAAATCAGGGCCAGGGATTGTCCGCCCCGCAAGTCAGCCTACTGCGACGTAGCCCTTTGATTCCGCCCATTCGACGGTCTCGGCAGCGGAGCTAGCGGAAGCGGACCGCTGCAGGGCTTTGGATATGGCGTCCTCGCTGACGTTTAGGTGCCCGACCGCGGCTATTGCAGCCTTGACCACCCGTACCAGCGGTCCCTTCAAATCGTTGCCAGGTTTCGACCCACGAAGTGGGGCAAGTAGTTGATGGAGGTGCCACTCAATCAGCCGGGCCATCTCGTGCCAGGGTGTTTCCTTGTGGGGCGGCTTGGGGGCGACGATAATCCCCTGGGCGTCCTTCGCAGCCTGGACGAGCCTCACGAGGTTGAGTATCTGGTCGTTGCTGTAGGGTATAGAAATCTTGAGAGCGGCTGCAACAAGCATGGGCTCAAGATCGTTAACAAGTATGTCGATCGCGCTCTTGATCTTTGCGATCCGTTTGGCGGTCTCGGCGTGCTTTCGCGTTTGGTTCTGCAGTTCGGCCACGCTTTTCGAGCGGGTCACCCGCAGCACATTTAGGGCGAGCACAAATGTCGTCAACTGAACACCATCAGGCGGTTCCGGCCACCGGCTCGCAAACTGTTGGAACCATCCTCGAACGGTTGCTTCGGTGATGAGATTGCCGGCGGCAGCGAGAGATTGCGTTGGTTGCACGTCACCTTTACGAACAAAAATCCGCCAAGCCCATCTCTCACCGTGCTCACATACCGGCAGTACGAACCGGATGGGCTTCATGATTTCCTTCCCGCCGCTTTGAGCCGAAAATCGTCATCTGTCTTTCCGAATCGGCGGCAACGACTCGCGCCTGTCATCAAGCTTGCGCAGTTGCCGGACCCCGGTAAAGGTCTTTGTGGCCTTTTATTCCTCGACGATCTCTGGTATGGCGCTGGGATGAGAACTCTCCGCGTGGGCAAAATCCAACGGCCTGACATACAAGGCGGCCTGGCGCATGTGGAAAGCTGGCAAGCTGCCCGTACCCGCGGAGCAGCTCCCGACCGGTTCTGTCATCGTCCATATCGGAGGGTTTGACGCGGCGCTCGATCTCGCCCTCTCTCTGCCCCGGGATGATCGCCGTCGGCTCGTCGCCCACGTCGTCGGAACCCTTTGATGGCGGACGCGGCAGAAGTCCTGGACTACCTCCGCGCGCAGTTTGACAGGGTGAATGTAAAACTCGACCGTCTCTCGGCAGACGTCGGCGAGGTTAGGCAGCGGCTCACCACGCTCGAGATCCAGGTCGGAGGGCTCGTCGCCACCGAGCAGTCGCACTACGGCCAGACCATGCTGCGACTGGACAGAATTCGGCGACCGGCTGGATCGGATCGAGCGGCGCTTGGATTTGGCGAACGAGCCCGCCGCCTAGCAGCCGCCTGGGCTCAATTCGGCCCCCATTGCAGGCCGACGAGTACTTAGGGGCGTTGTTGCACAGATCGCCGATTGAGTCGCGATGACCCCCAATCCGACTTAGGCAATACGGATAGAGAGCGGCGACCCAACTCCAACATGCGGTTCATAACATACACGGCGACGGTGACCTCAGGAGCTTAGTGGCGCGACGCTGGTCGTTTCGAAATCGTAGCCCATCCGATGACGCGCTTGTACCGCCCGATGGTGGCCTCTACAGTGATGCGACCCGGCCAGCGCGGTCACGTCGCTGACCCCTGTCTTGTTGAGCTCGAAGCGTGGGCCGGTGGACGAAGTGCGTGCCGGTCGTGTGTGACGCACGTCATGCGCGTACGGCGCTGTCCGTCCGGATGAACAGGAGCGACCCCAATGATGCCGATGCCTCGCTGAACTGGTCCGGGTCGGCTGGTATCGTGAGGTCAGGGTCAAAAGCAGCGACAGCCAGGCGGCCCGCACAGGTCCCGCTTGGTCAGCATCCGCCGGAACCTCGAGAACCAGGTCCGGAGCCTGCTCAAGGAAGCCGGTCTTTTGTTCCCGCGGGCGATCGGCGGCCAGTTCCGCACTCGCGTCCGTCAGCTCGTCGATGATGGGCATATACTGCGTTCGGTCATCGACGGTTTGCTGGCGGTGCATGAGGGAGGTTGAGGCGCAGCAGGTGGTGCTCGACAAGCGCATCCGTGCAGCAGCCAGAGCTGACGAAACGACCCGGCGGCTGGTGAGTGTGCCGGGTGTAGGCGTCATCACGGCGTTGGCGTTCCGCGATCGATCATCCAACGCGGTTCCGATCAGCTCAAGCCGTCGGTGCCTGGAGCTACCTGTTCGAGGCGGCGAGTGTGTTACTGCATCGAACCCATCGTTGGTCGGCCCTGAAGTCGTGGGATGTTCGGCTGATGAAGCGGGTCGGCGCCAAGAAAGCCAAAGTTGCGGTTTGCCCGCAAGTGAGGCACCCGCCCCCCGAACACACTCATGGGGCGCAGACCTCGGAAAGGACCTTGACCCCGGCATGGAGAGGACATCGGCATGGGCGAGACCCTACGGAGAACGAGGAACTGTCTACCGGAGCAACAAAATGTAGTAGCAACAAATGTAATAGCATTGATGAAATTGGCGTTGACAGCAGCCCGCGATTAAAGGGCCGATTGACATGCCACCTTGCCCAAGCCGCGACATTCACCGCGGATGATCTCCCGTGCTGGTATCGGTTGTTGTCGATCTCCCTCGATCTGGCCCCCGAACCCGTGGAGTGACGGGCAGCACCGCGTGATTCTAAAATCGGCTCGCCGATTCGTTCCGACAGGAGATCTGACGCCGATGGCCCAATTCGAAATGCTGCAGGTTGCACTGAAAGCCCAGGACTGCCGCCAACTTCTCCCCAAATGCCTCGCCAGAGGTGCGTTGTCGCCGGCGCAAGCGGCGAACGCCGAGGTCGAGCTCAACGCCCCCGCGGCTGACGAGCTCGTCATCGCCAAAGCGATCCCGCCGGGGCCGCCGCTGACCGAGATCGTCAAGCGTGGATGGTTTGGCTCGCTTCAGCCGACGACGTTCCAGCGATGAGGGCGCAGTTGGAGACCATCGAGGATTGCCAGAAGCGTCTCGACGCCGCGGAGCTGGCACGCCAGCCAACGACCGGGATCGAGGGGGAATTGGCCGCGCTTCGCCGCGAGTACGACAGCGCAGTCAAGGACGAGGTACGGGCCACTAAACAGACTGAAGACGATCAGGTCGAGCGCGAAGCCCTGACGGAGGTCGCCGCGATCGCCGCCCGGATCGAAAGCGTTTTGCCGCCTCTCACCATCCCAACACCGGCCGTTGACCTGGCAAGCATCGCGGCCGCCACCCGGGTCCACCAGCGCGCCAGACTGGAACGGGACCAGGTGGTCGCTACCCTGACGGAAAAGAAAAAAGTTGCCGACGCCATCGCGGGTCTGATTAGCGAGCACAAAGCAATCCTCGAGCGGATCGACGATCGACTGATGGCAGGCGCCGAGCTACCCGGCGATGATATGGCGCGACTCAAATGGACGCAGTATTTGGAGAGGAAGCGCCCGATTTACGATGCCGCTAAGGCCGAGGTCGCAGCCGCCGAGGAGACTGTTCGGCTCGCCGAGCAGAAGCGCCTGCGCGCCCGTGAGGCCCTGACCGCCGTCGAAGATAACGTGCGCCGCGCCGGATATGTCATGCGTTTGGAGACGCTCGACGCCCAAATGATCGAATACCTGGGCCTGGTCGCCGCCATCAATAAGCGCCAGCGCCTCCAAACGACCCGACCATACATCGGCAGCCACGAACTGCGTGCGACGCTTTACCGACTTGCGGACCAGCACAAGGTCTTGGCGGACGAACTGAACCCGAACTCGCTGCAACACTTCAACCTCCGCCGGGCAGGGTAACCGCCATGTCCTCGAACAGCGCGAGGGTGGACACTGCGCAGGCACGTGCTCGCCAGCTGTTGCTGGGTCATGGGATCGGCGCGACGCCAAGATCAAGGACCATGTCAGTGAGAAGGGAACGCCGTCGACAGTTAACCGGGGGAAGGAAAGGTTAACTGGCGGCGGCTTCGTCGGTCAGTAGGGGTTTTGATATTTGGCCGCATTGGCGAAACCCCCAACACGCGCGGCCACTCAATCGCTGGATACTTGGAGGTGACTGGTCCGTTATTCAAGCTGACCACCACCAGCACTGACAACACCGTGAACCAACTTCGCCAGCAGATCAGAAGCATTCGGAGCGCTGGGGCTCGGATGTGTTGGCGTGGGTCGGTTTGAATAAGCAGCCGTCGACGATTCGTGGCTGCCCGAGGCTTTAAAACTCAGCCGGTTGCCGATAACCGATAGACCGAAGTCCTCGAGCACCCGAGGCTCGCGGCGATCCGGGCCGGCCCCACCCCCGCCGCCAACAGCGTCTGGATCGTCCTGGCATCTATCGGCTCGCGGGGTATGCGCTTCGGCTTGGGAGTCACCCGGTAGTCCGCCGGCAATGCGCGCCGGACACTGCTGACGCTGATCTTGAGCACGCGGGAGATCGCCGTCGGACGCAGGCCATCGCTCGCCAGCGCTCGAACCGCGGCGACCGGAACGCTCGGCTTGCTCCCAGTGTATTTGCCCGCCGCCTGCCCGCGTCGGATACCGGCACGATGCAGTTCCGCCAGGATCGCCTTGTCCCATGCCACGATGCCACGCAGCGCCACCATCAGCGGACCAGATGCGCACCGGGGGTCGCGAGTATCCAACATCGGACCGCCCATGCTGAGAATCACGAGACCGATGCCCCGCTTCGTCAGAGCATCTACCATTCTGAGCAGCTCGGTCGGGGTCCGCACGAGCCTGTCGGGCCGGGTGGCAACCAGACAGTCGCCTTCGCGCATGAACGCTAGGCACGCATCACGTGCCGGCTGGTGGCCCTTAAGCATCGAGGTGCCCACGAATACCTTCTCGCACCCGAAGGCCGTCAGTAGCCGTCGCTGGCCGTCCAGATCAGCCTGCCGCTCGTGTTCCGACAGCCGACACCATCCGACCATCATGGTGATTGATCCGATCTATCAATAGTCTCATACTTTTGGGGCGCATCAGACCCCGTCGACCGCGTTATATACCACCTACGGGCGAAATCGAACTCTAATATCCCAAAGGGTCATCAGCGCCACCATATTCCCGCCGTGCTGTATGCGTTGGCGATCGCCCGATGTGCTTTCCGCCTGTCGGAGAATGAGACGACGGGCTTGCGAGAATCTATGCGAGTCCATGGGAGTCCAATGAGAATCCAACCCCGCGTCTCGACGATGACGATGTGGTCTTCCGGCCTAGGTGACGGAAAGCACGTGCAGCAGCGCCATCCGAAGGGGCGTGCGGTGTCGAACTGTGCCGCCACGCTCTCGTACTCCACCTCGGAAAATGGAGGATCGCCGGTGGGGTTGATGATAGCAAGCAGGCTCTCGCCACCGCGTCCCGGCTCCGCCTGTCGGGCGCCGCTCACCCGAAGCGCATAGACGCTCGGCGCGTAGGTGATGGTGTAGTCGTCCAGAAATGCACGCCGCCCCGATTCCGTCATGCGCCAAGCGGCATGCAGCGGCATCAGTCCCATCCCGGCGTGCGGGACGAGCACCACCGGCGATCCCTCCGGCAATCCGAGTGCCGTGAGGCGCCAACGCATGTCCGCCGCGGCGGGGTGCCATTTCCACTTTGCACGGAGTGACATTTCTAACGGGGAGAATTTGTGACTTTTCAAACGGGGAGCGACAGGCATGGCACGGAATTCATGAATTACGCAGCAAAAAACAGCCCTGAAAAGATTAAGCTTTTCCGCTGCGTAAGTCCGCTGCATAATGACCCCCATGAAATACGGGTACCAGCGGCGTCGATGTAGGCGTCGAGATAGGCCTCGCATTTGGGGCCTGCGACCGAAACCATAAGGGACCGGGCACGCGTGTGCGGGAAGCCGTAGCGCCTTCATAGTACCAGTGAAGACGGGGAACCGGGCTGGCCGGGACCCGGCAGAGGGAAGGGGGGTGCCACGAGTAGAGAACCGTTGACCTGACACATGGGAGGGGACACTGGACCCCACAAACCTGTCCACGAACCGACAATGGATATCGCAAGACAACGCAAATAACGAGCAATGGTCTGACAGTGATTTTAATGCCAAACAGGATCATGACTTTCCACAGCCATAGAAAGGATTTTGCATGACGGACAACACCAACAAGACCGGCAGCACTCCATTCACGCAGACAGCGTATTTCTTCATCAAAACCGGGATGAGAAAGGGGAGGGTGTATGGTACTGGAAAGATGGCGGCAGGTTCAGGCCGGTGGGCGAAGGCAACTTCTTCGCGTCCACCGACATGCTCCCGCGCGGCGGGTGGGATGGACGAATACAGTTTGTAAAATTCGGCGATCCGCCGCCCGGGCAAGAACCCCAAGCGCCGCAACGGCCTGGTGCGGATGGTGATGATGACATCGGCGACGAAGATTCCGAAATCTGAATTTCGCCCCCGAAGGAGGATGCCGACATACAGGGCAGTTTCGGAAAACGCGCCAGCGGCCGCAACAGCGCGACCGATTGTTGCGCCAAGGCTGGAAACAGCCAAAACACCGACGACTGCACCGTCAGGACGCGCGCCACCTGGCGCCAGAAAAGCCCTTCTTACCCGATTTGAAAGTTCGAGGCGTGCAGCTGCGACGACGCCACGCCGGTGAAATCAAACGAGCTGCCGGAGCCAAACGATAGCAGAGTCCCCTCCGTGGCCGTCGCTCTTGAGCGCGGTCAGCACCGCCGCTGTGGTCTTGAACCCCCCAAGGCCTCCGATCAGATCGACCACGCCGCTCGGGTCGGACGCGAAGTGCGCGAGAACATCAACGCCGGCAGTTGGCCCGATCTTTAAATCAAGTCCGGTCGAGAAATCGTTGACCGTGGCGTTGCTGGCGCCGATGAACACCATCTCGTCAGTCCCGTAGAGGGTCAGCGTCGTGGTCGCGAGGTGGATCGTATCGCCGGTGCCACCGTGTACGGTATCGATGCCGTTGCCAAGCGTCACGGTGCTGCCGCTGCCGGCAAGGGTAATAGTGTCATTCCCGTTGCCGGCAGTGACCGTATTGCCACCCCCACCCAGGGAGATCGTGCTGTTGCCAGTACCGACGGTAATTTTGTTGCCGCCGCTGCCCGTCGTGACAAACTCGTTGCCGTTGCCGAGGCTCACAGTGTTCCCGCTGCCGCCCAGTGTGACAACGCCGTTGCCGTTGCCGATAGTGACGGAATTATCGTTCCCGGATAGCGACACTGAAGAGTTGCCATTCCCCATGACGATGACGTTTGCATTTTGCCCGCCGGAAAGCTTGCTGTTTCCGTTGCCTATCGTAACGCTGTTATTGGCCTGTGCGGCTGAGAGGAACAGAAAACCGGCATAAGGCCATCCAAAAGTCCCGTGCGAAGTGCGGAACAGCCAAACCAACCTGAGCTATGCGAAATCCGCAGGTATGCGAAAGTCCTAACTTCTGCGAAGTCCGGTCCACATCAGGCATTTCAGAGGTTTAGGCCTCGCAAAACTTATGTGCGAAACCCTCTCTTTTGCGAGGACTTTTGCGAAGAATCGGTGCGCAATAGGATTGCGTCACAGCCAACCAACGGAAAGCTTTATTGCGCGCCGCGATGAGCGCTCAGCAGCAATCCGCCTTATGCTACTTTTCTGTTCCTCTCAGCCGCACAGGCCTATATCAGCGCCGGTCAGGTAATCGGCCTGGCTATCGCAGGGCTGTTGGCTCGTAGCCGCCCTGGTGCAGGCTTAATCGTCGCCGGTTTGGCGCTTCTGGCAGCAGGAGCGCTGGCTTTTGTCTCTGCTCCGCATGGCGCTCCCCGTAGCGCGGCTTCCAAACCAGCGCCACGGCCGATGGTCGGCGGCGATGCCGGTGTCTCGGGGCCGCACCACCGGGGTCACCATCTGTCTTGGCCGGAGTTTCGCACTGATCTCCGCGTGATCGGCTGGCCGCTGCGGCATTTCCTGATTGTATGGTTGATCGCCTATCCGGCGATGAACGGGTTTGCGACCTTGTTTCCGGTCGCGATGGACGCGCTGATTGCGTCGCTGACGGCCAGACTGGCATTGGCGGACCAGCGGATCGCCGCACAAGATGAGAGCATCGCCGCGCTGGAGGCGCGCCTCAACCAGCAGACCCGGCCGCCGAGGACCGAAGGATCCGGTGCCCCCAGTGAGGATCGGAAACCCTTGGCCGCCCGAGTAGCCATTGCCACTAATGCCGGCGCCTTTGAAGCCGCCGCCGCCGGCGCCGGCTTCGCCGCTGGGTTGGCCGCCGTAGCCGCCGCTGCCGCCGCTACCGCCCTGCCCGGTGCCGACGGCCCCGGCGGGACCGGTCTGTCCACCATCGCCGGGGCTGCCATCCCCACCGCCACCCCCCCAGCAATCACCAGCGGCGCGTTGCCCGGACCGACCACGAAGCTGCCGCCTCCGCCGGCGCCGGCGTCGGCGGCGAAAGTGTCGGCCGCCCCGACGCCGCCCACGGCGATCTGCAGCGTCTCGCCCGCCGTGAGCGTGAGATCTCCGCCGATCTCCGCTCCCAAGCCGCCGCCTGCGCCTCCACCTTGCGCCCGTAGGCGACAAGGTCGTAAACCCCGGTCGCGGGCGCCGTGAATGTGACGATCTTGCTGGTGTAGGTGTAGGTAGCCATGAGGTCCCCCGCGCTGTTGTCGTGCGATCGTGCTCGCTCGGCCTGTTAAAGCCAATAAAGAATCAATAAAGGATAGCGCGAACGGCTTTCGATTTTCGGACTTCTCGGCGGCTTAGTTTTGGTCCTCGAGGGAGTGGCGGAACCACCACGGATCGGGGAGCAGCGGATGGAGAACACGATCCATTTTATCTCGGGCCTGCCGCGCGCCGGCTCCACCCTGCTCGCCGCCATCCTGCGCCAGAACCCCGCCTTCCACGCTGCCATGACCAGCCCCGTAGGCGTACTCTACATGGCTCTGGAAGGTGCCATGAGCCGGCGTAACGAGGGTGCCGTGTTCCTCGACGCGGCCCAGCGCTGGGCGTTACTGCGGGGCGTGTTCGCGGGCTACTACCACAATGCTGACCCGGCGACAGTGATCTTCGACACCAACCGTCTCTGGTGCGCGCGCATGGCCGCTCTCGCCGAGCTGTTCCCGGCAGCCAAGGTGATCTGCTGCGTGCGCCCGGTGTCCTGGATCATGGACAGCATTGAGCGTCAAACAAGCCGAAACCCGTTCGAGCTGTCGGGCCTATTCGGCTTCGAGCCAGGCGGCACGGTCTACACCCGCGCCAGCCGCGTGGCGGGCAGCGATGGCATGGTCGGCTACGCACTGGACGCGCTGCGCGAGGCCTGCTTCGGGGCGCACTCTGACCGGCTGATCCTCGTGGACTACGAGACGCTGAGCCGGGCACCGGAGCGCGCGGTGGCCGTGCTCTACGAGTTGCTGGGTTTGCCGCCGTTCGCCCACGACTTCGAGCACGTCGCCTACGAGGCGGACGCCTTCGATGCGGCCTTGGGCGAGCCGGGACTGCACCTGATCCGGGGGCGTGTCGAGTGGCGGCCGCGGACGACGGTGCTGCCGCCTGACCTGTTCCAGCGCTTCGTCAACGACAGCTTCTGGCTCAAGCCCGAGACTCGGCTCGACCACATTCCCAAGATCCTGAAGCTGGACTGGCCGCCCTCGTCACCAGACTGAGCCCGCTCCTTGGCACGCGGATGGCTGCAATCTGGTTACTCTCCGGTGGGCGTTGTTCGGATGACAACCGATGTTGCCGCGCCGCCAGCAAAGCAGGATCAATAGCTTAGCCGGTGCGCAAGTCCGGTGCCAATCTACGCTGTAAGCGCCACAACAGCTTCATTGGCCAACAGGCCAAACGGCAGCTCAGGGTCGGGAGCAGTCACCCCCTGGTGCGAATTTCTCGAATTCCGTGCCATGCGCCGTCCGCATAGATCGATTCCGTCAAGTCGGCGCTCTCGCGTTGGTAAGCAAAGCAGACCGTGGTCCTACTGGTCTGGACCAGACGGCGGTCTCAGTCTCGCGCCTCGTCCTCGGAACTAGGATCGATGCCGAGTTCCTGTCGGACATGGGCGAACTTTTTCGGGTCCACGAGACGGCGGTCTGTCATCATCGCGCGCAGGGCCGTTAGGCCCGCCTCAGTGAAGAACAGCCGCGGAAAGTGGCCCTCGTTATCAAGCCGCATGAGGCCACGTGCGATCAACCCCTTCGCCGTCGGCGGCAGCTTCGGCTTGCCGGCGTCAGGACCACTGCGCCAGGTCTTGAGGTGAAAGCCCTCGGCCACGCTCGGCAATGTCGAAAAGAAGATGTCCAGTTCGCGGCGAATGTAGTCCCGCTCGCCGGCTGTGAACCCGGCGATCATTCGATCTTGCAACTTACTCATGCACACAACGTAGCACGCCGCGATCTCGGGGCGCAGTCCTGGATGAGGCGATACGCGACGCCACTGTCCGATAGTTGCGTTATATTGACAAGTCGCCGCGCGGTCGCGCTCCTCCCGCAATAAAAGATGGTGGGAAAGAAAACGAAACCAGGCAGAGCCTCGCGGCCCCGCCTGCGCGATCGGTTAGGCGGTCTGGAATGCGGCCATCTCGACCGCGGCGCCGCGGCGGCTGACGCCGGCGGATGCAGGCATGGGCGCTTCGTAAGCTTTCCAGGTCTCGCTGGTAACTTTCGGCATAAGCGAGAGCGGCGCCCTCGGCCGCGGCACGCAACGCGTAGGATTGCAGCGCCATCTCGGCCGCGAAGCGGCGGGCCCGCGCGGCCTGTGTGCTGGGCATGTCCAGCAGTCTGGGGGTGAAAGTCCCCTGTGCAACCTGATGGAGGTGAAGCACGAGTGAAGCGCAAGGGCGGAACCGCGAGGGACCGTCTGAAGGAAGCGTGGAACGAAATCGCGACCTGACGAACAGCAACCGGATATGAGGCAGCACGGGTCGGACGAGCGGGCAGGAAGTCGCGAAGTCCATATCCATCAAGGGCCTGGACTGTAAATCCGGCGGGTGTGCGAGGAAGACTGCGGGGCTTACCCCAGGAGATCTGCGTCGTGTCCCAGGGGTAACCCGATGGGCTGAGGGAGCCGCAAGGCGCCCTGACCGCGGCGCAGAAGTCAGCAGAGGGCGTAGTAGGTCGCTTCGGCGGCCGAAGGCCCGAACGGTCCCCGCGAGGGGTTGAAGGAAAGGGCAAGTAGCTCGGACGTCTCATGACCACAAAGCGACCGCCATCCCAACTTGAGTTGGACTTGCCGACGCCGGGCCGGGGTGAAGCCCCGCGCCCGGCCGTGCAAGAGGCCGAAGTGATCGCGGCGAGGTCCGAACCCGAAAACCCGGCATTCACGACATTTCTGATGGAGGCAATCTGTGACCCTGAGAACATAGAAGCGGCGTTGCGTGCGGTGGTGCGCAACAAGGGAGCCCCCGGCGTCGACGGCATCACCGTCCGACAACTTCCGGGACTTCTCAAAACGCGCTGGCCGGCGATCGAAGATCAACTGCTCCAGGGTCGCTACCAGCCGCAACCGGTGCGTCGGGTGCAAATCCCGAAACCGGCCGGCGGGACACGCGACCTCGGCATTCCAACCGCGATCGACCGCGTGATCCAGCAGGCGGTGCTGCAGCGGCTGCAGCCGCTGTGGGACCCGACGTTCAGCGAGCACAGCTACGGCTTTCGGCCGGGACGCTCTGCCCAGCAAGCGGTGGCGCAGGCGCAAGCCTATGTCACCGAAGGCTATCGGTTCGTTGTTGATATCGACTTGGCGAAATTTTTCGACCGAGTTAATCACGACAAACTCATGGCACGGGTGGCAGCGCGTATCCCGGACCGGCGGGTGCTTCGGCTTATCCGGAGCTACCTGACAGCCGGGGTGCTCAACAATGGGCTGTTCGAGACCAGCCGGGAGGGGACCCCGCAAGGTGGCCCGCTCTCGCCGCTGCTCTCGAATCTCGTGCTGGACGAACTGGATCGCGAACTTGAACGTCGTGGCCACCGGTTCGTGCGCTACGCGGACGACTGTAACATCTACGTCCGCAGCGAAAAGGCCGGCCACCGGGTCATGACGAGCTTGACCCGCTTCATCGAGGGACGCCTCAAGCTCCAGGTCAATGCGCAGAAGAGTGCCGTCGCCCGGCCGTGGCAGCGTTCGTTCCTTGGCTTTACCGTCACGGACGAACCGCAGCCGCGGCGACGCATTGCCGACAAGGCCGTCGCCCGGTTCAAGGACCGGGTGCGCGAGCTGACCCGTCGGCATCGCGGGGTCAGCCTGGATCGGATGATTGCCGACCTGAACCCGCTACTGCGGGGATGGGCCGGCTACTTCGGCTTCAGCCAATGGCGCGAGTTGGGCTCACTGGACGGCTGGACACGACGGCGCCTGCGTTGCGTCGTCTGGGTTCAGTGGAAGACGCGCGGCAACCGTTATCGCGAACTCCGCCGCCTCAGGGTCTCCGACAAAGTGGCCAGTGCGGCCATCTTCAGCCCAAAGGGACCCTGGCGGCTGAGCTCGGCGAGCGCGATGCATCGCGCCTTCACCAACAAACGCTTCAAGGATCATGGCCTGTTTTCCATGGAGATGCTGGTGAGCGCTTAATCCGCCGAACCGCCGTGGTACGGACCCGTATGCCCGGTGGTGTGGGAGGGGCGGCATCGTGAGATGCCCCCCTATCCCGATTGTCCTCGAAAAATCGAGCCGCCCCGGTCTATACCGCCAAGCCACGTGCGCACGCGATAAAGGGTCCGCCGGTCGTCCTCCTGCACGGTTTTTCCGAGACCTCCTATGCGGATGCGAGGTAACTGTCGCTTTAGGTCCCTAATCGAGAGAGCGGCCGTGACAGTCTCACGGCCAAACTACGAGACTCGTTTTTTGCCTTGCGGGAGAGGCGGAGACAGCGGTATAGACTGCGAAATGGATCTCGACTCGGCTACGAACCTGATAATCGAGCGCACGGCCGTTGACGCGGTGGATCTGCGACTTCGTGTGCGGTACGCGCGCGCCGCCGGGCTGCTGCCGAGCAAGCCGAGAGGTGGGCCGCCGGGGCGGATTGCCCCGCCGCAGCTCGAATCCCTCCAAGCTACAATCCTGCTCCTCACGTGCCTCTCGGGGGGGGCACAAATCCGAACGCCACAGGCAATTCGGGCGCTTTGGGCACTTCCGCGGCACGGAGCCGGGCCCACCTTCGGGCAGCAGCTTTTTCTTTTGATGGAAAGTGCAAGTTCCGCAACGGGGCGAGAGAATTTCCATGAAGAAATCATCGGCCTTAACGTCGCTCACAACCAAAGGGTTGCTGTTATAAAACATAGCGACAACCAAAGTGATGAGTATTTTGTTAATCCGGCCGTGACTGTTGACGAAGACAGGCACGCAATCATCAACTCCTTATTTATAGTCACATCCAAGATATTTTTAATATTGGGGGAAGTTGTAATACAAAACCGACAAACTGCGAGACAGCTCAGCACCTCGATTCCCTGGCGGGAGACGTGGCTCGCACTTGGCTTTGAGCCGCCAGACAGGCCATTTCCCTTGAAACCACTCGTCCCCATTTTCAATCCGTCTTCTGCGTCTACCACCGCGGAAGCCGGCGAAAAACGCCGGTCCCCTACCACAAGGACCGGCGCCCAGCCTTGACCAGGACCATAGCTCGATCCGGGACCCAGACAGCCCCGAAATTAGGCGAGAGAGAGATGAAGCTCAAGCCGCAGCGATTTGCGCTCCTGGTAATTTCCTATCAGCCAGCAGCCAGGAGTTGCGACGATGACGAAAACCCTTGCTTTGCCCGATGTAGCGTCAGCCTATGCCCGTAAAACGGGCCGGCCGGCCCCAAATTACCGATGGTTTTATCGACAAGTACTTGATGGAAAGTCAGCCGCCGAGCGGGATGCCGGAGGGCGCTATCGCGTTGATCTCGATGATGCGATCGAACTCGTCGATTTAGCGCGTCCAGCCGCTGCCTAAGTAATCGGTCGACGGGCAAGACAGTGCTGGCGCGAGCTGCATTTTAGTAAGTCAGTTTTTGTGTCGTTCTTTTTTTCCCGTTCTCTACCGACCCACTCGATCGTAACGATCGAAGTCACGCCCCGAGAATTGCACCGGCTGATCCGCGTCCTGGAGGACGAAGCCGTAAAAGCGGCTGATGACGTCGATCAGCTAGACTTCGCAGATTACCTCTTTCAGCGAGTTGCCGCGCTACGCGAGGCCGCGGCATGAGCGCCGCTGTTTATACCACTAGCCCCATAAAGCCGCGGCGGTCCCGCCGGACCGGGGCCGAGATTGACGTGATCCGCCAAGCCCTCATGGCCATCGCCAATGGCGGGAACGGCATGACAACCCGCCATCTTTTTTATCGCGCTGCCGGCATCGTCGATAAGAGCGAGGCCGAATACGACGGTACCGTCGCCAGACTGGCCGTAGAACTGCGGCGGTCCGGCGATATCCCCTTCGGCAAGATCATTGACGGCTCGCGCCTATATACCGCGCCAGACACTTATGACGGAATAAAGGACGCACTTACCGACACGGCGTCATTCTACCGACGAAGCTACTGGCGGACCGCCGACCACCAACTTGAAGTGTGGTGCGAAAGAGATGCAATCCGCGCTCTGATACAGAAAACGACGTGGGCACTAGCTGCCGTTCGCTGATACCTGTAATCCATCGCCAACGCGGGTGATCGTGAAACAGCGAGGCGAGCGGCCAAGCCCGCGGTGTACCGAGATGGTTCGGCACTCTCTGGGCTCGAGAAGCAGGGTGTCGCGAATCCGCGTGGCGTTGGGATCGGCGCTATCAAATGCCTCAAGTTCGACTTTCAAGAGACCGGACTGCAAGGCGTAGCTAGCTTCCAGCGTCACAGCGTCTACAATGACCTTCGTCGTACCATGTGAATATCCAGCGCCTCCGCCAGCGCGCGCCAACGAGCTTGCTGAGACCTGGCTGCTCGCGGTGTTGGTGATGTGAACCGATGATCCGGACCAAGGCGAGGAGCTAGAACCACTTTTCATGGCCAACCTTCCTGCGCTGCGGGATGAAAATCGCCGCATTTGGAGAGTGGGGTAAGGCCTCACCTTACCCCACTCCAGATCAAACGGAAAAGGCCACATTCCGCTGAATGGTAAAGGAGTTATTATGGGCACTCACGTAAGAGTGCGGCGAGAGGACCGCGAGACCTATCGCGACTTGGGGGTTCACGTTGACATTAGTCTGCACGGCGATACTCCCGACAATTCCGCCTCCGGCAACCATCTGGACCTCATGTTCCCGCAGTTCAATCAGACTGTTCATAGCATTAGCTCCGTCGCCATATCTGGCCATATTGGCCTGATCTTCGCCAGCATATATTAAGTTCTCCAGAGAAGCTGGCGTTCTCCCTAGAGTAGGGGGCTGCTGCTTGACTTGCCTATCTCGCCGCCCCTTTCTTGTACGTTGCTGACCGACCGCGCGTTTATCTCAGGGATGCCTCGCGGGCATGTCCGATCCGCAGTATGGCATCAGCGCCGCCCGCGATTTCCGCACGATGCGCGACACTAATTCGCGTCATTGGCAGCGCCCGAAGACGCTCATTGATTTCCTTCTCTTTATCGATATCGAGATGAGCCGTTCCTTCGTCCAGAACGAGAATTTTGGGTAGCCGATAGAGCGCCCGCGCCAGTAGCACCCGTTGCTTCTGGCCGCCTGAAAGCGAGCTGCCCATGTCACCTATCAAGCTGCCGTACCCCATCGGCATATCCATAATCTCGTCATCCACCCCAGCCATCCGAGCGCATTCAACCATCCGCTGGTGATCAAAATTGGCGTCAAAAAAACAGATATTGTCGGAGATAGTGCCCGACAGTAACTGATCGTCCTGCATCACCGCCCCGACATTCTCGCGATAAGCGCGTACACCGAGGGTGTTCATGGGAATGCCGTCGATCAGCACTTCTCCACTGGTCGGCTCCAACAATCCGAGCATGATCTTGATCAGCGTCGTTTTGCCACCACCGGAAGGACCCATGATGGTAACGAATTGGCCGGCGTCGATCGACATATTGATATCTTCTAAGATATAGGGGTCAGTCTCCGAATACCGGAAGCATACATTGCGTAGCTCAATCTTGCCTTGAACGCGTCGGCCTTCGTCCGGTGGCCGATCGTGTCCACGTTCCAATGGGCTAAGTGCAATGTCGGAGATACGCTCCAAATGCAGGTTAAGTATTCGCAACTCCAGTGCCTTCTCCACCAGCATCACCGCCTTGTCGGTGAACTGGTGCTTGAACGCCATAAAGGCGAAGATCATACCGACGGTCAGCTCATTCGCCAGGGCAAGGCGGGCTGCGAGATAAACGGTGATGATATTCTCCAGGCTGAAAATAGCGTCGTTTGCCGTTTTAAACGCGATGCGGGTCCGGCCGATGCGGATACCAGCATTGATTGAGTCTGCATACCGATTTAGCCACTGGGTCTCTCGCTCGCTCTCCCGATTGAAAATTTTCAAGCTTTGTATGGCGCGGACAGTCTCTATAAAAGTGGAATTCTCCTTTGCGCCGGTCTGGATAACAGCCTGACTACGCAACCAAAAAGTCCGGAACAGTGCCAGGCGCAGCATGATGTAGAGGCTTAACGCGATAATAACCACCATGGCTAATGTGGCGCTGTAGAAAAAGATCATCGCCAGCGTGACCAAGGCCATCGCCCCGTCTATAATCGCAGCCACTAACCCTTCAGAGAGCAAGCTTCGGATCGGGCCGAGAGAGCCGAAGCGTGAGAGAATGTCGCCAATGTGGCGCTTCTCGAAAAAGTCGAGTGGCAGTCGCAGCAAATGATGGAATAGCCGGGCTCCCATTTGGAGGGATAGCGTATTTTGGACGAAGAGCAAGATGACACTGCGCAGGGCCGAGGTAACGACGCCGATGACTGTCAGAAGCGCGAAGCCGAACGCGAGTGCGGTCAGCAAACTGGCGTCGCCGCGCGCGATTACCTCATCGATCGCCAGCTGCATGTAATAGGGGCCAGCGATTACGAAGAGCTCCAGGATCACCGAAAGGACAAGGATCTGCAGCAGAGCAGGGCCGAGACCTTGAATATGTCCCCAAAACGCCGACAGAGACAGCCGCTCCGTCTTTTCCTGCGATTTATCTGCGCGCCTAAAGGCATCGGTCGGGGTGATTTCAACCGCGACACCAGTCAGGTGCCGCGACGCCTCTGGCATTGGGAAGAATTTTTCGCCGACAGCCGGGTCGTGAACCAGAATGCCCTTGGAAGTGACGGCCTTTAACACGACGAAATGGTTCAGATCCCAGTGCACAATGGCCGGAAGACGTAGCTGCCGAATATTGTCGAAGTCGAACTTAAGTGGCCGGCACGCCAGATCAAGCTGCTCAGCAATTTGCATGAGTGCCTTGAGCGTGACCCCCTTCATGGACACGGGAAAGCGCCGGCGCAGGGTATTGAGGTCGAGCCTGTGGCGATGGTACGAGGCGATCATGGCGAGGCAAGCAAGCCCGCATTCAGCCGTCTCGGCTTGCAGGTAGACCGGCAAACGACGTCGACCGCTAAAGTTCAGGGCGCCCTCAAGCATGACCTATATCCTGGCGCTCAGTAGAGGTTGAAGGATCCAGCTCATGATCGTACGCTGCTCCAGGATGATGTCAGCATGCAGCAACGTGTCGGGCTGCAGAGTGATTGTCCTTTTGTCGTGAGTCTTGATTGCGGTTTCGTCGAGTGCCACCAGGACTTTGTACGCTGGCTCCTTCAACGAAATTGGGCCAGACAAGTCGGCGCTCGTGAGAGCGGTATGCGAGACGCCAATGATGCGACCGCCGTGTGTTCCGTATTTTTGGTATGGAAACGCGTCGTAGAGCAAGCGCACACGTTGCCCTACCTCAATCAGCCCTGCCGCGCGCGCTGGGACGAACAAGACTGCCTGCAGATTGGCATTCGAGGGCACGATCTCCATGCTCATGTGGCGCGGGTCCACCAACTGTCCGACGTTGACCTGAACCAACGAAACTCTGCCCGGAATCGGTGCACGCACCAGATAGCCCTGCCGCCCTTTGATCTCAGCGATACGCTGCTCGAGAGATGACAATTCGCCCAGCATGGGTTGCAGCTGCGTCGTCATCACGGTAGGAAGTTGATCGAGCGACGATTTCGTCTCATCCATTTTGTTTCGCAATGAGACTTGCTGCTGGGCTAAGGACGCCAGCCTCTGCGTATCATCAAGCAAGGCCTGTTCTCTGTGCCCGCGCTCAGGCTCTGAGACCAGGCCCTTGGCCGCAAGTGACGTCGCCGCCTTGAGGAGCGTCTGACCGAGCTTGATTCGCTGGTCCTGCATTGAAATCTGACTGTCGAGCAGTGTCATTTCGTTTGAGAGACTGCCCAGTGATGCATTCAGCCGTTGCTGCTCGGCGTCCAAACGCTTCTGTTCAGCGGCGACCTGCTGCGAGACCCTGGCCTTCTGGGACATCAAGATGCCGAGCGCTACTTGGTTAACATCGTCCCCGCCCCCTGTAAGCTGGTCGGTGGCAACTCGAAACAGCGGTTGACCTTGGGTAACCTGCTCATCCTGCTTGACAAATATCTCGCGAATGACGCCCTGTGAAGGAGCGGAGACTTGAGCGGTGCCAGCCGAGGGGGACAGATAGCCAATCGCGGTATCCTTCTGCGCGTACTCGACGAAGGCCAAGAGGACAATTACGGCTGCTACCGAAGTCGCCAGAAACCACGTCAGAAGTTTGGTGGAGATCGGCTGCAATAGCACGACTTCACCCCACTGCCTTTGAGTCTGTTGGAATTCAATGGCTTCCCGCCGGAACAGCGGTTTTATCGCGCGTTCGCTTGTCACTCTATACCTCGGACACTCGCGCGTTTACTGCAGCGGTCAGAAAGCCTGTCCTACTTCTAGCCGCAGTCAGCACGCCGTTGTTGCATAGGGTCAGCAGCGGGCTCCCCAACTGTTGGATCGGGGAGACCCTTGGCCCCTCGCTTATGATGGACTATCGGCCATTCACTAAAGCCTTAATAGTAGACCAAGACGAAGGCTGTTCAGCAGTTTAACCTCGTTGGCCGCCAACACCACGGCGGCATTGCGGGACGCTGCACCAACGACAGTCGGGATCACCCTAGTTCCTGCGACCGTCGCTGACAAGTGGCCGGCGTTCGTGGCGATTGCAGTCGATGAAACGGTTGAAGTATCCTGCTGTAGCACGCTTACACTGATCGTCTGGGTTATTACACCTCCACCTACAAGAGCGGCTTCGAAGTCCGTTAGGACAACGAGACTAGTCATCAGCCCAGCCCCCTTTATTACCGCCTTATCCTGATACGCAAGCGTTATCGCCGATCAGCCCAAAAGCTGATCGGCCACAACATCAGGTTATCAGACGTGGATATGGAAAGATTGGCGGTTGCTCGCTGAGATGGAGTTCTTCTGGAACACCGACGAATAATTGCTTGACGAAGAGCCTGACGCGGCTACGGTCGAGCCACCGCCGCCCCCGGCGCCGCCGGCACCGCCGAGGGCGCCGCCGGCGCCACCGTTGGATGACAAGGCCGCGGAGACTGACCCGTTGTTGGTCGAATTGGCGGTCTGGGTCACGGTAGCGCCGTTTGACTGGGTGGCGGAGATGGAAATGCTTTGGTTAAGGATACCGCCGGAAACCCCAGCAATCTCAGCGTCAGTCAGCTGGATGAGGTCGTTCATTGTCTGTTGCTCCATTTGAGGTTTAGTAACAGGGAGCGATGTTTTCTATCATGACGCGCCCTGAGAAAGAACAAAGATCGACATTGAATGTGACGTTGTCCTTCCCGGGCGAGTAAATAGCGTGGCGGGTCGAGGGCGGCCACTCACTATCCTGCGATGGCTCAGACCGGTGTCGGAATAACCACGCTCGGAATTGGCTTAAATTAATGCCACTGCTCAGTTCCATTACGCGATCTCTCGGAGGGTTGTCGTTACGAGCTGAATTGGGCGAAGTCTGCAACTTTGGTTGTTCTTTAAACGTGATGGTTAAACTTAAGTGACACCCCGAAGTGAACAATTCGAGTATCCGAAGATCATCGAAATATTCACATCAGCGTGAGTGTGCCGCCAGTGCGGCGGTTCCATTTGATTGCACTGGAGACATCCAGCCCCGTAAGCTATATAGGACAAGGGATTTGCTTTGGGACCGTTCGTGTGAGAGAGGCAAGTACAGATGGTCAAGAGCGTCGGCATTGCAGAGCTATGTGCGGACCACGCGGTGCTCGCGACAGAGCTTGTCGATCTGGATCGACGCGTTCAAGCGTCAAGTAGTGCGTTTCTTGAGGATACGCAATACTATGGGATCACGCGTTCGGCGGTTGCTTCCACCGAGGCGGATATTCTGTGGTTGCAAATAGATGACATTCTCAGTCGTCAAGACGAGATAGTCGTCGCCTTAATCGATCGAGCGGTTAGTAACGCCGGCGAACTCCGAGATAAGGGGCAAATTCTTGCCACGTTGCTGCGGGCCAACGGAGCGGCGGGAAACGACTTAGCTCAAGCTCTTTCCCTGTCTTTGGTGCGCGACATCATAACCCTGTTCCCGTAACGTGATTCAGCTGCACCGGATCGGGGCGCGACCACCGGTACCGAGTAGTTGTTCAGATCGAAGCGAACATAGGGGGTTTTGCCGACCGCGACCGCGACGCGTTCGAGCAGCGGCGCCGGGTTGTCGGGCAGCGGCAGCAGGCGGGGTGCTTCTTCGGCGAATACTTCGCGGACACTACGTTGCAGGCCGCCAAACGGGGAGAGTTCAACTGGGACAGCGTGCAGCCCTCTACTGTCGGGTCTCGACCTCCGATCAGTCCTGTGTCCGTCAAGAACGAGACCTCATCGAGTTTGCCGACCGCGCCGGCTACGAGGTGATCGGGCTGGCTACACTAAAGGAATTGGAGGCACGACGCGTGACAGTCCCGCCGCCGGCGCGGCTGATGCGGCAAGGCCAGCCGGTGACGGCGATCAACCCACAATCCATCGGCGATCATCCAGCCGCGCAGCGTTTCATGCGAAATCGAGCAGCCATGATGCTCCGTCAGCTTCTCCGCCGCGAATGTCGGACCGAAGTCCATGCCGCGTGGTGGTCCCGCCAGAATGAACCTAACTATAACGGGAAACGGCGGCTTGATCGACTTCAGCGCCGAGGGCTTCAAAATGCGCGATATCCCGAGTAGAGGTGATCGATCGCGCCAGCTGATAATAGCGGCTCGCTGGGAGAATTCAGCTATTATCGTGTAGGTACATGTAAGAACTACCGCCCGAAGTGCCGTAGCTGATCGAAAGACGGCCGTCATTCAGGTCCGCACTTGTGAAGCCGGCTAAGGTTAGAGATGCAGTTGGCTTGCCGGCGGCAGTCGCATGCAACGTCAGGCCCGTGTAGCCCGAGGCACCCTGTCCGTCGGCCCACGACAGGGTAAAGTCGGATGGCGTGACGCCCCAGATCGTAACCGCATCACCCGCATGGAAGTTGTTCACCGTGCTCCAGATATCTGCTGTCGCACTGCGGTCGTCGACGAAAAAGGTGTCTGTCCCGCTGCCGCCGGTCAGGAAGTTTGAGCCGGTGCCACCATCCAAAACGTTTGTGCCGCTGCTGACCGCAAGAGCATCATTGCCATTCCCGCTATGGATGAACCAGTTGGGCGTGCTGACGCTGATATTAAGATTGTCAAGAGTCACATCGACAAACTGTTCCTGAACATCGCTCACCGGACCCGAATATTGTTGCGCGGCTATGGCTACCGGTTGGTTAGTCGTTGTGTCCACGAACCCGGAATGGGACATCAGATTGGTGCCTACGGTCGTCGCCGGGCTTGATGCGGTCAGCTGGTCGTTCAGAGACAGGGAACCATCGGCGAGTGTGGTTGAGACCGCCCCGTTGTTTGTTGCTGTGGAGGTCTGTGACACGCTAGCGGAGGTGGACTGGGTGGCGGAGACGGAAACGCTTGCCATTTTGTTGAATCCTCCCAACAAGAATATATAAACAAGAGGGGGTTTCGCGAAATCAACTCATAAGCAGCTCAGTCGCCGCCACGCCTCGCGCCAGGGGTTTTCCTGACTTCAGCAGTTCACGCGTAAGCCCGCTCATCATCGTACATGACCACCGGCCGCCGGCATTCAGGTGGCTCTGACAACACGCGATGGTCGGCGAGTGTGCGCTGTTGGTGGCGACGATCCACCAGTCACTGGCGTTTCGCGTGTCGATCCGATTGCTCCCCGCAAGTAGGGCAAGCCGCATCGCGTACTGCATGACGTCCAGCGGCACCATGGAAGCGATTTCCGAAGGTGATAGGCCGGCGGTCGCCCGTCCGGCCGCCTCGGCCAATTTCGCAGCGAGCCGAACCGTGGCTTTGTTCGGCGTGCCCTTCTGACGGCCGCCGGTTTTATGGCTGCTGGCCATGGCTAGCCCGGTCGCTCAAGGCGATTGTCGAGAGCGAACCTCAACGGTAGCGCTCCGGCCGCGGCCAGGTCCTGGGCAAAGCCGGGAAAGAGGTCGTTGAGCGCGCGCTGTCCGCCGCTGAGAAGACCATGAGTGTGCCGCGCCTGGGGGGTCCCGGTTCGGTGGGATGCATCGAGCGGAAGGGGATCGCGCTCCAGCACCACGACATGTTCAAAGTAATCGGCAAGGGCGCGCGCCGCCGGCAAGCCGCCCATGCCGGCACCGACCACGACAGCCTGCCGGCCGATCGATGTGGACTTCGTCAAAGCCTCCCCTGAGTGCTGTCACTTGATGATGGCACCGGCAGCTTATCTCTGCTCAACTGAGGCTGAGTGTGAATTAGCTCACACAGCTGTCAACGGCAAAAAGGCCGCCCTTTTTGATCGATCTTACGGCTATGCGCCCCCTAAGGGCCTGAGCCAGAACAAGCGACTCGGTAGAGAGTCTCCGGAATGCGGTAACAACGCAACGGACGAATCCGGAAAAGTCGATGCGAATCGGGTGTCTTGGCGTCCAGTCTGGCCGCATGATCGACCAAGATGCCATCCGGGCCCGCTACAATGCACTCGGACCGTTCCTCAACGAAAGAGACCGACGCCTGTTCGCGGCCAGTGAGGCACGCGCTGCCGGCCGCGGCGGAATTGCCGTGGTTTCG
>CAWHWH010000055.1:237500-249810 GCA_963832865.1 uncultured Pseudomonadota bacterium | reverse complement strand
TGGGCGCGACAGGGATTGAACCTGTGACCCCCTCCGTGTCAGGGAGGTGCTCTCCCGCTGAGCTACGCGCCCGTTTTACCAGGAGCGGCTGTTTAGCGCGGG
This sequence comes from uncultured Pseudomonadota bacterium, assembly GCA_963832865.1. Lineage (GTDB taxonomy): Bacteria > Pseudomonadota > Alphaproteobacteria > Acetobacterales > Acetobacteraceae > Rhodopila. The sequence goes on along the minus strand of CAWHWH010000055.1, from coordinate 249,708 downwards.
GGCTAAGAGCTCTGCAAGACGAGATCCCGCGGTTGCGTGAAGTTCCTCCGCCATGCATCTAATTGCCGTCGGTCGGCTTCGCGAAGGACCCGAAGCTGCGTTGTTCCAGCTCTATAACACCCGGCTGCGGCCCCGCCTGACGGTCGTCGAGGTGACGACAGGCCGTGGAAGCCCCTCCATTATAAAGCGCAAGGAGGGCACCGCGCTACTGGCCGCGTTGCCGAACAGCGCGTTCGTCGTTCCGCTCGACCAGGGCGGTCAGGCTTTGAACAGTGAGGGGTTCTCGACGCAATTGAGTCAATGGAGTCGCCTGGCGCGCCCTATCTGCTTCTTGATCGGGGGCGCCGAAGGCCTGGACGCGGCTGTGCTCGACAGGGCGGACTATGCGCTTTCGCTAGGCTTGATGACCTGGCCGCATTTCATGGTACGCGCCATGCTGGCTGAACAATTGTATCGCGCCCAGGCGATCGCACAGGGTCATCCCTACCATCGGTCGGGTCGTCCCGAGCTTGCCCCGGGCGCCCGCTAAACGGTGCTTGCATCAATGGGCGACTCGCGCCATGTCATGGCTCAGTACAGGCGGACAGCCCTTCGCCCGGGTTAGAACGAATATCATTCCCGGATCGTCTGGTTCGTCGCATTGGTGTGGAGGACGTATGGGTAGCTTCAGCATCTGGCATTGGTTGGTCGTGCTGGCCGTGATCCTTGTGCTGTTTGGCGGCGGCAACAAGATCAGCGGATTGATGGGCGACTTCGCCAAGGGCATCAAATCATTCAAAAAGAATATGGCCGAACCCGAGGACGCGTCGATGGAAGAAACCACCGCCAAGCCCAGCGGATCGTTGGCGGGGCCAGGTGCTCAGGCCGCGGCGTCTAACCGCGAGCCTTCCACACACACACTGACGAGAACGCACAACACGGCGTTTTTTGCGCTAGTGCCCCGCTTGCGCCGCAACCCTGCGTAATCTAAGGCGTCTTTATCTCCGCTTGGGCAGGTCGCCCGAATTGCGACGGCGGTTGGCAGAAGGACGTTCGGCGGCGGATGACTTAAACTCTCCGGAAACAAAATCCATCGGCCAGCGCGGGTCGATTGGTGCCGGTGGCGGCGCTGGATCATGCGTCGATCGTCGAGGCGTATCGTCGTTGGGCCGGGGTCTACGACACGGTATTTGGCGGTATCTCATCGAAAGGACGGCTTCGCGCCGTTTCCATGATAAACCGCTTGCCGGGAACCGATGTGCTGGAAGTCGGTGTGGGGACAGGATTGGCCCTGCCACATTACAACTCGGACAAGCGCGTCACGGGCATCGATCTCTCCAAAGAAATGCTACGGAAGGCGCGCGAGCGTACGCGTGCGGACGGACTGACCAACGTCCAGGCGCTGCATGTGATGGACGCCGAAGCGACATCCTTTGATGACCACGCTTTCGACATCGCGGTGGGTATGTTCGTGGCGTCGGTCGTGCCCAATCCGCGGCGCTTGCTGGCCGAGATGCGCCGGTTGGTGCGGCCGGGCGGCGATATCCTCCTGGTCAATCATTTTGCCGCGGCCAGAGGTCCCAGGTGGTGGCTGGAGCGCGCGATGGCCCCGGCGTCCCGGGCCCTCGGATGGCACCCTGATTTCGCCATGGACGCGATCTTTTCAGCTGACGATCTGAAGCGGATCGAAGCGGAATCGATCCCACCCTTCGGGGTTTTTACCCTGGTTCGGCTGCGAGTTTAGGGCCGCCGGCCGGCCGCTGAATTCGCGATAGCCCGCTAGTGGTCCGATCCTGTCAGAAGCACCCTTGCGGTCGGGTGAATTGGCGCGCCAGAACAAGGGCTAGTGGATACAATCTGGCAGCACTATCCGTCGGATTATATCCACTGGTCGTCCTCTGACATCTTGATCTTGTTGGTTGGGTCCGGTAGGCGAGCGGCAGGGGCAGCGGCGGATCTCAACCGACGGCGCGCTGCGTTCTGACGAGTTGGGGTGGTCAATCGATGCGGATGGAAAAATGGCTGCTGGCAGTCATGGCGGGGTTCGGTTTCAGCCTTTCGGCGGCACCATTCGCCTGGGCTCAAGGCGTGGTAGGTGCACCCCAGCCTTGGGAAATGGGGATGCAGCGGTCGTTCGGTCCGATTAAGGATCGCATCATCGAACTCCATGATCTGGTGCTTGTGATCATCACCCTCATCACCCTGTTCGTCGCTGGGCTGCTGATCTGGGTCATTATCCGATACAATGCCCAGCGGAATCCGACACCCAGTCAAACCAGCCACAATACAATTATTGAGATCCTCTGGACGGTGATTCCGGTGCTGATCCTGGTGGTGATCGCCATCCCGTCGTTCCGCCTGATCTACTACCAGGATCGGACGCCGGACCCGGACATGACGATCAAAGTCACCGGCCATCAGTGGTATTGGGAGTTTTCTTATCCCGACCAGGGCAACGTCGATATCGAAAGCCGCTATATCCACGATGAGGATCTGAAGCCCGGCCAACTGCGCCTGCTCGATGTGGACAATCAGGTCGTCATTCCAGTGGGCAAGAAGATTCGCATTCTGACCAACAGCACCGATGTGATTCACAGCTTCTTCATTCCGGCGTTTGGCGTGCAGCGATATGCGATCCCGGGCCGCACCATCGAAACCTGGATGGAGGCTGACCAGGTCGGCACCTTCTACGGCCAGTGCAACCAGATTTGCGGTCAGGATCACAGCCGGATGCCAATTTCCGTGAAGGCGGTATCCGAGGCCGATTTCAAGACCTGGATCGAAGCGGCGAAAAAGTCCGCGTCGGCAGCGGCCCTACCCAAGATAGCATCGAAGTGATGTGGCTTGAGACTGTCCCAGCGCGAAGGATTGCCGGCTTAGCCGACGGCGAATCAGTGGAGAACTACGATGTCTGCGTTTTCTGACACCCACGGCCATGACCACGCTCATGGTCACACTCATGACCATGACCATAAGCCCGGCTTTGTGACACGCTGGCTTTTTAGTACAAATCACAAGGACATCGGCACTCTTTATCTGATCTTCGCGGTGATCGGGGGGATAGTCGGCGGTATTCTGTCCGAAATCATGCGCGCACAGTTACAATTCCCTAACAATCACATCGTGACCGAGGGGCAGGAGTGGAACACCATCATCACCAGCCACGGACTGCTGATGATCTTCTTCTCGGTCATGCCTGCGCTGATCGGCGGCTTCGGCAACTGGTTCATCCCGCTCATGATCGGGGCGCCGGATATGGCGTTTCCGCGGCTGAACAACATCAGCTTCTGGCTACTCCCGCCAGCTTTCGTGCTGATCTGCATCGGGCTGTTCATGGGTGAGTCGGGTTCCGGTTGGACGCTCTACCCGCCGCTATCGAATTCGACCTACGAAGCGGGCATGGGCATGGATTGCACGCTGTTCGCGCTGCATCTGGCCGGAGCCAGCTCGCTGCTTGGATCGATGAATTTCATCGTCACCATATTCAACATGCGGGCGCCGGGCATGACCCTGCACAAGATGCCGCTGTTCATCTGGTCAGAGCTTGTTACGGCGTTCCTGCTGGTGTTGGCGGTGCCAGTGCTGGCCGGCGCGATAACCATGCTGATCTGTGACCGCAATTTCGGCACCGCGTTCTTCGACCCGACCGGAGGCGGCGACCCGGTACTGTTCCAGCATCTGTTCTGGTTCTTCGGCCATCCGGAAGTCTACATCATGATCCTGCCGGGCTTCGGCATCATCAGCCACGTGATCTCGACCTTTAGCAAGAAGCCGATCTTCGGCTACCTCGGCATGGTCTACGCTATGGTGAGCATCGGCGTGGTCGGCTTCGTCGTGTGGGCGCACCACATGTTCATATCCGGCATGGACGTCGACACCCGGGCTTATTTCATGGGCGCGACGTTGGTCATCGCGGTTCCCACCGGCATCAAGGTGTTCTCATGGATCGCCACGATGTGGGGAGGTTCGGTCGAGTTCAAGACGCCGATGCTCTGGGCGATCGGGTTCCTGTTCGTCTTCACGATAGGCGGGGTAACCGGGGTTGTATGTGCCAATGCCGGCATCGATGAGGTGATCCACAACACCTATTATATCGTGGCGCACTTCCACTACGTGCTGTCGCTGGGTGCGGTGTTCTCCATCTTCGCGGGTTTCTACTATTGGATCGGAAAGATGTCCGGCCATCAGTACCCGGAGTTCTGGGGCAAAGTGCATTTCTGGATGACGTTCATCGGCGTTAACCTGACCTTCTTCCCGCAGCATTTCCTGGGGCTGTCGGGCATGCCGCGCCGCTATCCGGATTACCCCGCCGCGTTCGCCGGTTGGAACTTTGTCTCCTCCATTGGGGCTTATATCGGCGGCGCCGCGTTCCTGGTGTTCCTGTATGTTGTCTTCCGTACCTTCACCTCGAAGGAGCATGTTGCCGACAACTACTGGGGTGAGGGCGCCACGACCCTCGAGTGGACGCAGACGTCGCCCCCCGCATTCCATACCTATCTGGAATTGCCACGGATTGCCTGAGCGGTGAGTGGCACGATCCCTTCGATAACCGAGAGGAAGGTGATGGCCTCGCTTTCAGCAAGCGACATGATCGTGGAGGCGGATTATCGCGATTGGATTGCCTTGCTGAAGCCGCGGGTGCTGACGCTCGTGGTGTTCACCGGGGCAATCGGGCTATGGGTGGCGCCCGGGCATCTGAATGTGGTGTTGGCGTTTACCGCGATCCTGTGCATCACCGTCGCGGCGGGTGCCTGCGGGGCGATCAACATGTGGTACGACCGGGATATCGACGCGATCATGCGCCGGACCCGGAATCGGCCTATCCCTGCCGGCCGAATTCAACCGGGCCCGGCGTTGGGTTTCGGTGTCACGCTGGCAGTCGGGTCTGTGCTGGTCATGGGACTAGCGGTCAATCTCCCGGCGGCCCTGATCCTGGCGCTGTCAATCTGCTTTTACGTGTTTGTCTATACCGCGTGGCTGAAGCGACGGACGCCACAGAACATCGTCATCGGCGGCGCGGCAGGAGCCTTCCCACCGGTTATCGGCTGGGCGGCCGTAACGGGCTCGGTTGATCTGATCCCACTGGTGCTGTTCGCGATCGTGTTCATCTGGACGCCACCGCATTTCTGGTCGCTGGCGCTGTGGGCGAATGACGATTACCGCCGCGCCGGGGTGCCGATGCTGCCGGTCGTGGCTGGGGCGAAGGAGACCAGGCGGCAGATCCTACTATACACACTCGTTTTGGTGCCGTTGTCGCTGGTCCCATTCTTTGTTGGCTTCAGCGGCCCACTTTTCGGCATAGGTGCAGGGTTGCTGGGGGCGGTGTTTCTGGAGCGAGTTTATCGCGTGATGACTGATCTGCAGGACGAGACCGGTGTCAGCCTCACGCGCGACATGCCAGCGAAGCGGGCGTTCAAATATTCGGTCCTGTATCTATTTGCGCTCTTTGGCGTGCTGGCCCTTGATCGTCTGGTGCTTTAGGACATGGACCAGGAAGCTGATGTGCCAGTTGTCACGCCCCGTGCCGATGCGGCGCGCAGGCGGCGTGGACGAAGCTGGGCGATCCTGATCGTATTGGTCGGACTTTGCCTTTTGTTCTACGCAATCACGATCGTCAAAATGGCGCACTTCTGAATGGCCGGCGGCCGGCGCAACACCTTCCTCGCGGGCGTGCTTTTTGCCGTCATGTTAGGCATGGTTGGCATGTCGTTCGCTGCTATCCCACTGTATCGGCTGTTTTGTTCAGCAACCGGTTATGGCGGCACACCGAATATCGGGTTGGCGACCGCTCCCGGGTCGAGCGGCGAGACCATCCGGGTACAATTCAACGCCGATATCAACCCGGATTTGCCGTGGACATTCGCGCCGGATCAGGTTGAGGTTTCGCTGAAGCTAGGGGACGAGCAGGTCGCGTTTTATCACGCCGCCAACAAATCCAGCCGGCCGGTCACCGGGATGGCGCTATACAACGTCACGCCGGAAAAGGTCGGAAAATACTTCCACAAGACCGCATGCTTTTGTTTCAACAAGCAGACCCTATCGCCCAAGCAAAGTATGGAGTTTCCCGTCAGCTTCTGGGTCGATCCGGCTATCCGCACCGATCCGAACACTGCGGACGTCAAGGTGATTACCCTGTCCTATACGTTTTTCCGCTCGTTGGATGATGCCGCGAAATCTGGTGCCCTCGCCAAAGCGGGGCCGCACGTCGGGCCGATATCAGCGGCGGAGCTTGAAGAAAAGTCGAAGCCGAATTAATCGCCGCGCGGAACACCCGTCGCCATCTTGAATTGGTTCGAGATTTGGCGAATAAGCGGCAGCCGGGTCGGGGCGGTTTCCCCGGCGGTGTTGGTATGGGTATGGCATGAGCAGCGAAGCGCACGGTGGGCCGGTCCTTGCGGATTCCGGGTTGAAGCACCCCTATCATCTCCCTGATCCCAGCCCTTGGCCGATCATCGGAGCCCTCGGCGGCTTCATGACTTTGTTCGGTATCGTCCTGGCCGCGCACTTCGGGAACTACGTGCTCCTCGTCCTTGGGGCGATCACCGTGCTGACGACGATGTTCTTCTGGTGGCGAGACGTGGTACGCGAGGCGCGCACGCCCGGCGCCCATAGCCCGATCGTGCAGCTTAGCCTGCGCTACGGCATGACCCTGTTCATCGGCAGCGAGGTCATGTTCTTCGTCGGTTTCTTCTGGTCCTATTTCAACTTCCTTATATTTCCGGAAACCCAGGGGAATGGACAGACGGTTTGGCCGCCGAGCACCATTCATACGTTCGATCCTTTTCACCTGCCGTTCCTGAACACCATGATCCTGCTGCTGTCGGGAACCACAGTGACCTGGGCGCATCACTGCCTGCTGGAAGGTGACCGGAAGGGCTTGGTCCGCGGGCTTGGCCTGACGATTCTTCTTGGCCTCAGCTTCACGCTGTGTCAGGCGATCGAGTATTCCCACGCCCCGTTCGCGTTCAGCGGAGGCGGGGTTTATCCGTCCGTGTTCTTCCTGGCCACGGGATTTCACGGATTTCATGTGATAATCGGAACCTGCTTCCTGGCCGTCTGCTGGTTCCGTGCGCGGGGTGGCCAATTCACGCCGGAGCGGCATTTCGGCTTCGAGGCGGCAGCTTGGTACTGGCACTTCGTCGACGTGGTGTGGCTGTTCCTGTTCGTCTGCATCTACTGGTACGGCGCGGGTCAAATCGCGGGCGAGTAGTCCCGACGCCGTGGCCGAATCGGAAATCTCGATCCTTCAGGCGTCCCTAAGGTGCCGCTGTCCAAGGTGCGGCAAAGGCAAGTTGTTTACCGGGCTGCTGACCTTGCGGCCCGCTTGTCCCACCTGTGGGCTCAACTTCGGAAAGTCCGACACGGGTGATGCCGGCGCGGTCGGCGTCATCATGGTGCTCGGTGCCATCGTCATCTGTCTGGCCTTCTGGGTCGAGTTCCGTTTCAACCCTCCACTTTGGGTCCACGCGATTCTATGGCCGGCGGTGACGCTGCCGCTCGCCGTCCTCATCATGCGACCGGTGAAAGCCGCGCTCGTCGCGGCACAATTTCGCACCCGTGCCGCCGAGATGGGTTTGTGACATCGGCCTACCGCCGGATTCTGGTCCCCGGCCTGAGCACCCTGATCATGCTGGTAGTCCTACTTGGGTTAGGCACCTGGCAAGTTTACCGGCTTCAATGGAAAGAGGGGATTCTGGCCCGGATTGCGGCGGCCGAAGCCGCGCCGGCCGTGCCGCTGGAAACGGATCCGGCGCCTTACACGAAAGTATCAGTGGTCGGACATTTCCGCTTCGATCAGGCCGCCGCATTCGGCGCCGAGGTGCGCGATACCCAGACTGGACCCACGATGGGATTTTATCAGATCGTTCCATTGGATCGGGAGGAAGCGCCCACTATCCTCGTGGACCGCGGATGGGTTCCGCAAAAGCGCGAAATTCCGCTCAACGACCCGGCCGCCGTCGTGACCGTTATCGGCTATGTTCGACCTCGAGAAACACGAGGCTGGTTTAGCGCCACGGACGACGAGGCAGCGCGTCAGTTCTATACGCTCGATCCACAGGTGATTGGCGCCGCGGTCGGCGTTTCCGCTTCAGCGCCGTTTACCCTGGTTGCCCTGGGTCCGTCGTCGCCCGATGCTTATCCCGCTCCGGCGCAGCACCTGCCACGGCCGCCGAACAACCACCTGTCGTATGTTATCACCTGGTATGGGCTGGCGGCGTCTTTGGTCGTCATATTTGGTGTTTGGGTTCGAAAGGCAGAGCCGTCGTGACAAATGTATCCGCCTATGACCGGCTCGCCGCCCGCTTCAAGCTTATCGCCACTATCGGCGAGTGCGCCTCCATGCTGGGGTGGGACGCCGCGACTTTCATGCCGTCGGGAGGCGGAGCAGCCCGCGGCGACCAACTCGCCGTCCTGGCTGTTCTGCGGCATGCCCATCTGACCGCGCCAGAGGTTGAAGCCGATCTTGCAGCAGCTGAGACAACGGATCCGTGGGAGGCAGCAAATCTCAGTCTAATGCGCCGTGGCTTCGCCCGTGCAAAGGCGTTGCCGGCCGATTTGGTGGAGGCGCAGGCGAAGGCGAATTCCGCCTGCGAGAAAGTGTGGCGCGTGGCGCGTCACGATGGTGATTTCAGCTTGGTGGAACCGCATCTGGCCGAGGTGTTGCGGCTGACCAGGGAAGCGGCGGCCGTCCTGGCAACCGCCCTTGGCCTACGCCCCTACGATGCACTGATGGACGGCTACCAGCCGGGTATCGGCGCCGATGACGTCGCACCGATCTTTTCCGCCTACGAGGAATTCCTATCGACCGCCCTGCCGGAGGTTGAAGCGAGGCAGGCGAGGCAGCCAGCCCCGATCCGGCCGGCCGGTCCGTTTCCGGTCGCGGCGCAGGAGGCGCTCTGTCGCGACATCGCCCAACGCCTCGGGTTGGATTTTGACCACGCGCGGCTCGATCAATCGGCGCATCCGTTTTCCGGGGGGACGCCGTCGGACGTCCGTATCACCACCCGTTACTTGGAGGACGACTTTGCCTCCGGCATTCTTGCGGTGGTGCATGAAACCGGTCACGCGCTGTATGAGCGCGGCTTACCATCGGCCTATGCGCGCCAACCGGTCGGTGACGCGGCCGGAATGGCGACGCACGAAAGCCAATCGCTGATTGTCGAAATGCAGGCCGTCCGCTCCGACGCCTTCCTGGGCTGGCTTGGGGGGCGTCTGCACAAAGCGTTTGGCGGCGCGCCCGAACCCTATCGGCTCGAAAACCTGAGACGGCTCTGGCGGCGAGTCGAACGCGGCTTCATTCGGGTCGATGCCGACGAACTGACCTACCCGGCCCATGTGATCCAGCGCTTCCGCCTGGAAAGAGCTATGATTGCAGGAGACCTAACGGTCGCGGACCTGCCTGGCGCATGGAACGACGGGCTTTCTTCTCTGCTTGGCATCACCCCACCGAACGATGCGCAGGGGTGCTTACAGGACATCCACTGGTACGAAGGCGCGTTTGGCTATTTCCCGAGCTACACGCTCGGCGCGATGGCGGCCGCGCAATTGATGGACGCGGCGCGGGAGCAGTTGTCGGGCCTGGACGAGGCGTTCGGACAAGGCGATCTTGGGCCGCTTCTGGCGTGGCTTCGCGTTCACGTACACAGCGTCGGAAGCCGCTTTGGCTTCCAGGAAATCCTGGAGCGAGCAACGGGCCGGCGGCTCGATCCGCTCGGGTTTCAGACGCACCTGCGGCGGCGCTATCTGGGGGCGGCTTCCTGACGGTGCATCGCAACGTCGCTATCGCTCCCAAATGGGACGATGAGGGATCAGCCGGTAAACGCCAAAATTTCTCCGGCTACCTCAGCCGGCTTGTCCAGTTCGGCGAGATGGCCGGCACCTGCGATAATCCGCGTGGTGGTGTCGCCGCTGATGCCTTTGGCGAACACCTCGGCATAGGCGCGGGGCATGACTTTGTCCTGCTCGCCCCACAGCAGCAGAGTGGGGGCCTTGATCAGGCGCAGACGTTTCTCGATCCGGGTGTTCCCTAGCGGCCAAAAGATGCGGGCGGCAGCCTCGTTGGCGCGAACCTGCTCGATCGGCCATTCGATCGAGTTGGCACCCTCGGGAGGTGCCTTCATCGCCTTCCAGATTTCGGGATCGGCACACATCAGTCCCGGGACAGCGTCCGAGCGCTGCGCCCACGGATCGGTTGGCGGGTTCTTCTCGTCGAACAATCCAAACGGCGCGATAAGTGCCATTTTTCGCACAGACGCCGGCCAAAGGGCCGCGACCTCGGCCGCCAATGATGCCCCGATCGAGCTGCCGGCCAGATCCGCACCGGCGAGATCGCTTTGATCAAGGATCTCCCGGACCGCGAGCAACCAGTCCAGATGCGAATCTAGCACGGAGTGCCCACGGTCGCCGCCCGGAAAACCCGGAAGGGAGGGAACGATCACGGTGCGCGATTTCGCCAGTTCGTCGAGGAACGGCATCCAGCGCGGCAAGCCGCCAAATCCGGCCAGGAACCCGATCTTCGGCCCACTACCCTTGCGCCAGATCCGCGTTGGAAAAGCGTTGACTTCAATGGTCAACGTCTGAAGTTCGCTCACGTCTCGCTCCCGGGATCGTTGATGACTATTCGGCCGCCAGTCTCGGCAGGTACGCGGAAAGTTTGGCGCGTTGGGGCGCTTCCATCGGGCGAGGCCACCAATGGTCGGTCCAATCGGCGTGGACGCCTTTCAGTTTCGGCATGACCTGTTCAGCAAACAGTTTGGTATTGTACCGGGTCAGGTCCTTGCTCATGTTGCCGTATTGAAGCAGCAGCATCAGGTGGCCGACATTCAGTTGTGTCGCCACCTCCCGAAGTTGTTCGGCCACCTCGTCGGGCGAGCCGACGATGACGTAGCCTTTCTCCACGATTGCATCCATGTCGCGGGCAACGGAGGCGAAGCGCTCGCCAGTGGATTTCCCGCGCACGCCAGCGTCTGCGGCTTGTTTTATCTGGCTTTCGATGCCGGCGCGCTGGCTGCCCTCGCTGGTATAGCCCGGAGGCGTCGCCCATTTCGGATCGACATGCAGGCAGCGGCCATAGAAGTACTCGGCCGCTTCGGCGTAAAGGTCGAAGGCGTGCTGACGCGATTCGCCGACGCCGATGAATTGCAGGAAGCCCGCCTGGTATGGGTTCTTGTCCTTGCCCAGCCGGTCCATTTCTTGCCAAAAACCATCCATCGTGGCGCGGCCTGCCTTGTAGCCGTAGTATGACAGATAGCAGTAAACATAGTTCATCTCGGCGCACCAGCGCCAGGTCTCCACCGAGCCACCGCCGGGTACCCAGATCGGGGGATGCGGGTTCTGCACGGGGCGCGGCCAGATGTTCACATAGCGCTGCTGGTTGAAGCGGCCATTGAAGGCGAAGGTGTCCTTCTCGGTCCAGGCACGAACCACCAAGTCATGCGCCTCATGGTACCGCTGGCGAAGCTGGCTTGGGTTCGTCCCGTAGGCATAACACGTGTCCATCGGCGTCCCGACCGGAAACCCGGCGATCAACCGGCCACCGGAAATGCAGTCGATCATTGCGAATTCCTCAGCCACGCGCGTAGGAGGATTGTAGAGCGCGAGCGAGTTGCCCATCACGCAGATTGCGGTATCGGTGGTGCGGCGGGACAGCGAGGCGGCAATCAGGTTCGGCGACGGCATCAAGCCGTAGCCATTGGAGTGGTGCTCGTTCACGCAAATGGCGTCGAAGCCGACTTCGGCGGCGTATTCCAGTTCGTCCATGAAGTCGTTGTACATTAGATGAGCGCGCTTTGGATCAAACAACGAGGAATGGATGTCCACCCAGACGGACGGATTGGCTTCCCGGAAGTTGTCCGGCAGTTCCGTATAAGGCATCAAGTGGAACCACATCAGCTTCATCGCCGGCCTCCGGTTTCTGGATACCGGTCAGTATGGCGAGACCCCCTTTGGTATGTCAATTTCCAGCTGCTCCCGTCGCGGGAGTGAGACGGACCGAGACGGAATTTGGGTTCGAGCACTTAAACGAAGATAGGAGCAGTGCGTAATCCAAGCGAGTTCGGGATCCTCTAGCTGATGTGCATTCGGTCTTGCACCCAGGTTCGACGCATAACGCGGATACCGCTGCGCAAGTGAGCATGCGGCTGTCACATGGCTCCCTTGTGTGATCGCTCAATGGCGATACGAGCTTGTCTCGTCGAACTTTCAATGTGTTAGGGCCATCCGAAAAAAT
>CAWHWH010000055.1:0-235000 GCA_963832865.1 uncultured Pseudomonadota bacterium | reverse complement strand
AAGCGTCCTGGGTGGTGTGGTCACGCCGTTTGTGCGGTTGCCCGGTTGGCAGTCGTGTTGTTCTTTGGAAGTGTGAATCAGGTTCTGGTGCGTCTCTGGGCGCGTCATCAGCAGGTGTTGGTGCATGGGTTTGGCCGGTCGATCCGGTTCTGATCCCTGACAACTGACCCCTGAGAACTGGTGCGTCGTTCGATCGAATTGTCTGACCGGGAATTGCTGTCTGTGAGGATAGCGCCCCAACGGTCGGCGGCGAGGGTTCAGAGGCGTTGTGAACGATTTTGTCGAATTTCTCGCGGTGCTCGCGCAAGCGGCCACGGAGGAGCGATTCGAGAGAATCCTGTTGTGTGCGGAGTAGATATTTCCAGGACTGTCCTCAAACAGTCGATCGTGTCCGGTGCTGCAGTTGTCTTCTGACAACTGACGACTGAACCCTGACAACTGCGTCTGAGGATGGTTTCTGTGCATGGTGGACGCGGCTCTTCGGAGCCACGTCGCAAATATCGAGTATAAGAAGGGCATTCGGTGGATGCCTTGGCACCAGGAGGCGATGAAGGACGTGGCACGCTGCGAAAAGCCACGGGGAGCCGCGAGCAGGCGTTGATCCGTGGATATCCGAATGGGGCAACCCACCCGCAAGGGTATCGTGCACTGAATACATAGTGTGTACGAGGCGAACCCGGGGAACTGAAACATCTCAGTACCTGGAGGAAAAGACATCAACAGAGATTCCGCTAGTAGTGGCGAGCGAACGCGGAACAGGCCAGTGGTTGTCTGAAGATAAGCAGAACGGTCTGGAAAGTCCGGCCAAAGCGGGTGATAGCCCCGTATACGTAAAGCGCAGACAATCCTTGAGTAAGGCGGGACACGTGAAATCCTGTCTGAACATGGGGGGACCACCCTCCAAGCCTAAATACTCCCTGGTGACCGATAGCGAACAAGTACCGTGAGGGAAAGGTGAAAAGCACCCCTAAAGGGGAGTGAAAGAGACCTGAAACCGGATGCCTACAAGCAGTCGGAGCGGCCGAGCATGCCCATCGAAAGGCGGGGGTGCGGGTGCCGTGACGGTGTACCTTTTGTATAATGGGTCAGCGAGTTTCTGTTCGCGGCAAGCTTAAGCCGATAGGCGAAGGCGCAGCGAAAGCGAGTCTGAACAGGGCGTTCAGTCGCGGGCAGAAGACCCGAAACCGAGTGATCTAGCCATGGCCAGGCTGAAGGTGGGGTAACACCCACTGGAGGGCCGAACCCACGCCTGTTGAAAAAGTCGGGGATGAGCTGTGGCTAGGGGTGAAAGGCCAATCAAACTCGGAAATAGCTGGTTCTCCGCGAAATCTATTGAGGTAGATCGTCATGTGTTTACCCAGGGGGGTAGAGCACTGGATGGGCTAGGGGGTCCCAAAGACTTACCAAACCTAACCAAACTCCGAATACCCTGGAGTATAGCGTGGCAGACAGACGGCGGGTGCTAAGGTCCGTCGTCGAGAGGGAAACAGCCCAGACCACCAGCTAAGGTCCCCAAATCGTGGCTAAGTGGGAAAGGATGTGGGAATTCCAAAACAACCAGGAGGTTGGCTTAGAAGCAGCCATCCTTTAAAGAAAGCGTAATAGCTCACTGGTCTAATCAAGAAATCCCGCGCCGAAGATGTAACGGGGCTCAAGCCACGTACCGAAGCTGTGGGAACAGTGGTCAGTTGTCAGTCGTCAGTTTGCAGACAGGAAGGCAGTGATGGCGGGAAATGCGCGCGATCTGAAGGTGTTTCAGCGCGCTTACCGGTTATCGCTGGTGCTGCACCGAGCCAGCCTGGGTTGGCCTCGGGTGGAGCAATATGGCGGGGTCGCCGATCAGTTGCGGCGGTCCTCGAAATCGGTTTGCGCCCTCATGGTCGAGGGAGCCGGGCGTCAGCCCGGTTCGAATGCCGAGTTCCGCCGCTATCTCTCGATGGCGATGGGATCGGCCGATGAGGCGAGGCTATGGTGTGATTATGCCGCCGATCTGAATTACGTTCAGCGCGAGACATCGCTTGCGTGGCAGGACGAACTGTCGCAGATCGCCCGAATGTTGCACGGCTTACGCGACAGCCTGTCTGAGAACTGACGACTGACAACTGACCACTGTTCGGTAGCGGAGCGTTCCGTAAGCCTGCGAAGCCATACCCGTGAGGGGTGGTGGAGGTATCGGAAGTGCGAATGCTGACATGAGTAGCGACAAACAGAGTGAGAAACTCTGTCGCCGAAAGTCCAAGGGTTCCTGCGCAAGGTTAATCCGCGCAGGGTGAGCCGGCCCCTAAGGCGAGGGCGAAAGCCGTAGTCGATGGGAACGGGGTTAACATTCCCCGGCCTGCTGGAAGTGACGAATGGCCGAAGTTGTATGGGCTTATCGGATTGCCCATGCCGCCACGCCGTTCCGGGAAATAGCTCCAGCGTATAGACCGTACCCGAAACCGACACAGGTGGACTGGTAGAGCATACCAAGGCGCTTGAGAGAACGATGCTGAAGGAACTAGGCAAATTGCTCGCGTAACTTCGGGATAAGCGAGACCCGTTGCTGGGCAACCAGTGGCGGGTGGCACAAAGCAGGGGGTAGCGACTGTTTAGTAAAAACACAGGGCTCTGCGAAGTCGAGAGACGACGTATAGGGTCTGACGCCTGCCCGGTGCCGGAAGGTTAAGAGGAGATGTGCAAGCATCGAATTGAAGCCCCGGTAAACGGCGGCCGTAACTATAACGGTCCTAAGGTAGCGAAATTCCTTGTCGGGTAAGTTCCGACCTGCACGAATGGCGTAACGACTTCCCCACTGTCTCCAGCATCGGCTCAGCGAAATTGAATTCCCCGTGAAGATGCGGGGTACCCGCGGTCAGACGGAAAGACCCTATGAACCTTTACTGCAGCTTTGCAGTGGCATTAGGAGGGAGCTGTGTAGGATAGGTGGGAGGCTTTGAAGCCTGGGCGCTAGCCTGGGTGGAGCCAACCTTGAAATACCACCCTGAGCTCTTCTGATGTCTAACCGCGACCGGTCAGCCCGGTCCGGGACCCTGCATGGTGGGCAGTTTGACTGGGGCGGTCGCCTCCCAAATAGTAACGGAGGCGCGCGATGGTGGGCTCAGGCCGGTCGGACATCGGCTGCTGAGTGCAATGGCACAAGCCCGCCTGACTGCGAGAGTGACAGCTCGAGCAGAGACGAAAGTCGGCCATAGTGATCCGGTGGTCCCGCGTGGAAGGGCCATCGCTCAACGGATAAAAGGTACTCTAGGGATAACAGGCTGATCTCCCCCAAGAGTCCACATCGACGGGGAGGTTTGGCACCTCGATGTCGGCTCATCACATCCTGGGGCTGGAGCAGGTCCCAAGGGTTCGGCTGTTCGCCGATTAAAGTGGTACGTGAGCTGGGTTTAGAACGTCGTGAGACAGTTCGGTCCCTATCTGCCGTGGGTGAAGGAGATTTGCGAGGATTTGTCCCTAGTACGAGAGGACCGGGATGAACATACCTCTGGTGCACCAGTTGTCACGCCCGTGGCATCGCTGGGTAGCTATGTATGGACAAGATAACCGCTGAAAGCATCTAAGCGGGAAACTTACCTCTAAACGAGATCTCCCAGGGGTCAAACCCTACAGGGCCGTGATAGACCATCACGTCGATAGGCCAGATGTATACACGCGGCAACGCGTTCAGCTAACTGGTCCTAATCGCCCGAGCGGCTCGATAACAAACACCATGCATGGAAATCATCCCCAGGGAATTGGCATCGCCCTGACGGCTCGGATCGCCGTCAGGAGGTCAGCCTCCGGATGACAGTCGTCCGATCACCGTCGTCGAGTGGCATGGCCGGACTGGCGCACATGCCGAGCACACGACACACAGCCAGAACCGTTCATCACCCGGTCGTTGACGACCGGCGACTGCAACCTGACAACCGGCTCCAGGGTGGATTGGACGACCTGGTGGCTTTGGCGGGGAGCCTGCACCCGATCCCATCCCGAACTCGGCCGTGAAATTCCCCAGCGCCCATGGTACTGTGTCTTAAGGCACGGGAGAGTAGGTCGCCGCCAGGTCCTCCAATCCACCCAAATACACCCACGCGGGGTGGAGCAGCCCGGTAGCTCGTCAGGCTCATAACCTGAAGGTCATAGGTTCAAATCCTATCCCCGCAACCAAAATTCGATCTATAAATCAATATGATAACAGCCGCCTTCGCCACCGTCCGGATGGTATTTTCGCGTCTGTAAATTTAGTTCCGCGAGAAAGCGATCGCGCGCCGAAATCAGCTCAAACCGAGCCGAAACAGAATTCCATCTGGATTTGTGGCTAACACGCTAAGCAACGAAGCAAGCGGCGTAGTACCCGTTGAACCCAACCGACAGACGATCTACGTGGCACAGCCAAAACGCTGAGGGCGCTTTGCGTTTGACGACATAGACTGGCTCCACAACAACTTTCAACAACGCCCGCCATATCATCCCTCACACAGTGCCGGCCACTGGATCCTGCCCGATCGTCGTCATCGGCGGGAGCTGTGGATCGGACTATCAAAGTGTGGCTCCAGGCAGGACAGCCGGTTCTGGATCGCGCTGACTGTCCAGCTCTGGAATATTGATTGGATTGGCAGGAGCGAGCAGATTGTGCCAGTCCAACCGGAAGCATCCATGTCCTCGATCCACCTGCTGCTTCGACTCGCCGGTTTTCTTGTCGTCCTGCAGCCGGCCTGGGCCGACGAGCGGGACGCCTGCGCATCCAACGCGGGCACCTTGCTGATCGGCACAGTCGCCTCCGGCCCGCGCTTTGCTCCTGGGCATGACAGGCGAGGAGTGGAGTTGTCTCACACGCATGTCCGGCTGCGCGACGACGACGGCCGGTTCTACGACATTGCCATCGATGACGTGTTTGCCTCCGGCTACGATCAGGCGGGCGAGAGCGTGCCCGCGCCGTTGTCTCAGATTCAGCCCGGCAATCGTCTCGAACTTTGCGGCAAGCCTTATGCCAGCGGTGGGCCCGGCATGGACTGGGTCCACACCAGTTGCGGCGACCAGCCGACACCGGACAGGCCGAATGGCTGGGTAAAAGTGATCGGACCAGACGACACGCCAGGTCCGAACCTGGAGTCGAGCCAGGAGTATTGCCGGCTGTGGCAGCGGCACTGAGGCGATCGTGTCATTACGAAACCGGGCGCACGCTGGCTTCGGCCGCCCCGGCGGACATCATCGGCGCGGCGGTCAGCCGCGGGTCCTCGCCGTGGGGCCGTGCGCCGCGCCACAAAGCCAGAAACGCTCTCATTTTTACGCCCGCGGCGTCGGAGAGATAATAAAAGCCCGCATATAGTTACCAGCAAGTCTTCATGCCTCCGATCGAGAGTGAAACTGCTCGTGTCAGTCTCGGCAACGCGTGTTTCCGGAGGCAATGAAGGAACGCCCCGCTACGCCACCAGAGCCCCGACCCCGTCGGTTACCTTCTCCCAATCGTCCACGTTACGGTCCTGGGGCGCTATCAGCAGGTGCTCCACTCCAATCGCCGCATAGTCATCGACCAATGCTCGTAATACACCGCGATCGGTCCCATCCCACTGCACCCGCATGGAGATCGTGAAATCCACCCCCGGCCGTGCCTCGCGCAACCGTTTCACGATCGGCGCGGCCTGATCGGCCGTAAGCCCGCTGCCGTGCCATCCGTCTCCGATCCTGATCGTCCGCCTCAACGCAGGCTCGGCGCTGCCGCCGAACCAAAGCGGGATCCGGCTGACCGGCATTGGGGTCATCGTCAACCCCTCGATCACAGCCGGGATATAGCGGCTTTCGAACGTCACCGGGTCCTCCGACCAGACCGCGCGCATCATCGCAATCCCTTCGTCCAGCCGCCGGCCGCGTTCCTCGAATGGGACGCCCAGAGCCGCGAACTCTTCCTTCAACCAGCCGGAGCCAGCGCCCAGGATCAGCCGCCCCTCGGAGAAATTGTGCAGCGTGGCGAGTTCCTTGGCCAACGGCAGCGGATGGCGCATCGGCAACACCAGAACGGTGGTTCCCAGCTTCACTCGCGTTGTCACCGCGGCAGCCCAGGTGAGGGACAGCACGGGATCGAAGAACAAGGGTGAGCGGGGGAATTTATCGCGCGGCACGATGATGTGCTCGCTGACCCAGACATCCTCGAGGCCAAGATCCTCGGCGCGCTCGGCGTGGCGGCGGATCAGCGCCGGTGTCGCCTGCTCGCCCGCGTGAGGCAAATGAATGCCGTATTTCATCCCGTTTTTTCCCTCGCTGTTGTGGCCATATCATAGCAGCCGATCTTTGCGAGGATGCAAATCCAGTAAGACGGATTGGGGGCAGCGGGGCACGACGGCCTGTGCCGCGAGTTGAGCACTCGACAAAGAGACGATCTAAAGCTGGTAGCCGAAGCCGCTGCCGAGCCTCGCCTTCATGAACAGTCGACCGGCCTCGGCCCATCCCGTTCCATCGGGTAATGTCAATGACAATGCGCGAACCATGAAGACCTCCGGATCGTCGGCACCCGCGGGCTTGACGCGATGCTGCTCGTACTCCGCGATACTATCCAGCAACAATCTGCGCGTCATTACGATGCCCGCGTCGCTGGAGCACAGGTGCTCCGTGCTGCGGTCATAGATCGGATCCAACCCCGCCTGGCACGCTGCGTCCTGCACCCAAAGACCCGGCAGGCCAGAAAACCATGTTGTCTTCTGGCTTTCATAGTCAAACAGAAAGCCTGAGTCCGGACTGTACTTGGTCCAAAATTCCGCATAGGGCGTCGCCGGGCTCTTTGGTGCGTAAGCGTTTCGGCTTGGATGACCGCTCTCGCGCCCATTGTGGCCCTCAAGGAAAAGCGCCCGAGTCCGATCCGGCAGCGGCTCCGTCGGATGATAGGAAAACATCAGGCACAACGTGTGTTCGTCATCCATCGGCACCCAAGCGTGGCCGCTCAGGTCGGGGAATTTCGACTGCGGGGGCACCAGTGAGTAAAACGGCATCACGAACTGGTTGACGCGCCAATACAGCATCCCGTTGTCCAGACGCCGCCGCGCCGCGATGCTGACGCCAAAATCCTGGCGCTCACACTGGAACATCGGCCGCAGATCGCGCGCCGCAATCCAGTCGCTGATCGCACCCTTGGCGTCGATGCGGCCGTGCAGGATGGGCGCATGAGCCGAGTCGAGTTCGCCTTCCAGGGCCTGTAACCAGTTGCACTCCTGCACGCGAAGCGTGACGACGACGCGCTCGGACGGAACCAGATTCCATTCCATCTCAGGCAGCGGCGGCGCGTTCCGAGGCTCCGGACCCATGTATGTCCATACGACGCCATTTCGCTCCCGACAGGGATAGGCCTTGATCCTGACACGCTCTTTCAAGCGGCTGGTGGGCGGCTCGGCCGGCATGTCGGTCACCGCGCCGGTCACATCATATTTCCAACCATGGTAGACGCACCGAATGCCGCACGCCTCATTGCGGCCGAACATCATTGGCGCTCCGCGGTGGGCGCAGGCATTGGCGATCAGACCCACCATGTTCTCGGTGTCCCGGAATAACACGAGATCTTCGCCGAGCAGCTTGATCCGTTTCGGCTGACCATCGGCGACAAGGTCTTTAGAGAGGTAGAACGGAATCCAAAACAGCCGGAACAACTCTCCCATCGCGGTGCCTTGGCCGACCCGAACCAGCCTTTCGTTGTCCTCACGTGAAAGCATGAACATCCCTCCGATGCCGCCACTTTACTTTGGGACCTGCAAACGGTTCTTGCCGTCGTTGCGCCGTAATAGCTGCGCCGACTTCAGTCCTCCCGCTCACGCCATGTCATTTCGCCGAAAACCGCATGATTATCTTCTCCGAGCGCGGGCGCCCCGACCCGGACGGGCGGCCTTACGCCGTCGATCCTCCAGGGCGCAGAGACAACCCGCCGGTCTACGCCGGGCGCTGACTGGAAGATTCCGATCGCCTGCACCTGCGGATGCGCGTGTGCCTCGGCGACGGTCAGGATGGGGGCGCATGGGACCCGGCTTTTGCCCAGCAATTCAATCCAATGATCTCGAGATCTGGTCTTCAGAACGTCCTCGATCGCAGGCACCACGATGTCCCGGTGCACCACCCGGGCGGTATTGGTCGCGAACCGGTCGTCTTGCAGCCATTCGCTGTGATCCAACGCGGCAGCCAGGGCAGCGAACAGACCGTCGCCGGCGCAGGCAAGCATGACCGGGCCGTCGCCGGTCGGGAACACGCCATAAGGCACGATACTGACGGACGTGTTGCCCGCCGGGAGTGGAGTCTGCCCGGTCGCCTGATAGTGCGCAAAGCCGATATCGCGCCAGAAAAGCGACGCTTCCAACAGCGAGGTCCCGACGATTGCGCCTTCGCCCGTTCGCGCGCGCCGCACCAGGGCGCCCAGCGTCGCGATGGCGGCCCACATCCCCGCGCCCTTGTCCACCACGCCCCCGGGAATGAGAAGCGGTTCGGAATCCGGAAAACCGTTGCCGCTCATCTGGCCTGACAGCGCCTGGGCGAGCCCGTCGTAAGCGCTGCGTTCCCGCCACGGTCCCTGCTCGCCGTAGGCACCGATGGCGCAGTAAATCAGCCGAGGATTAAGCGCACGCATTTCAGGGCCGGAGAGCCCCAGAGCCTCGGCGGCGCCTGGCCGCATGTTGTGGACGAAAATATCGGCATCCACGACCAGGTTTTTGAGCTTGGCAACGTCCTCGGCCTTGCGGAAGTCAAGCGCCACGGACCGTTTGTTGCGATTGATCGCCTGAAACGGCGCGCCGTGATCGTTCCAAAAGGGCGCCCATCCACGTGCATCGTCGCCGCCGTTGGACTTTTCTACTTTGATTACATCGGCGCCGAGATCACCAAAGATGGTCCCGGTCACCGGCCCCGCGAGGTTGGAGCAGACCTCAATCACCCTCATCCCGGTCAACGGCATGGTGAACCATCCTCCTGTTGCCCCACCCAAGCCTGACCCGGCTCGCCGTCTGGTTTACTGTAACCGCCTTCCGTTTGACTATTCGGCGGCCATGGGCATTGCCCGCTTTGCCTTGGCCCCCCGTACCAGCCGGCCCGGCAATTCGTTCGTTGCTTCGCCATTCCTGTAGACCGGCACACCCGACACGATTGTCGCCTCGTAGCCCTCCGTGCGCTGCACCAGCCGGCGCCCGCCGCTCGGCAAGTCATAGAGCACCTCCGGCGCGTGGATCATCAGGCGGTCGAAGTCGATCACGTTGATGTCGGCTTTAAACCCGGGTGCCAGCACCCCGCGATCATGCAGCCCGATCGCCGCGGCGTTGTCGAGGCTCAGGCGACGCACCACCCATTCCATGGGCAACCGAGCGCCGCGGGTGCGGTCGCGAGCCCAGTGCGTCAGGGTGTGCGTCATCGTGCTGGCATCGCAGATGATGCCGACGTGCGCCCCGCCGTCGCCCAAACCAATCAGCGTGTTCGGATCCTCCAACATTAGCTTGACCGTATCGAGCGTGCCGTCCGCATAGTTGATGATCGGACGGTAGAGGATTGTGCGCCCGTTATTTTCCAACAGCATGTCATAAACCACATCCTGCGGATCGCGACCCTCGCGGGCGGCGCGGGCGGCGACACTTGCCTCCGGCGGCGGCTCGTAATCGGGGGGATCATTCAGCGGGAAAATCTTATCCCACATATTCACGCGTAGCTCTGCCATAGGGTTGTTGGTCTTCTCCGCCAACAGCCGGGCGCGGAACTCCGGCGTGCGCAACCTGACCAGCTTTTCGGCCAACGGCAGATCCTTAATCTCCCGCCAACTCGGCCGGCCGATAAAGGGGTTCTGCGAGATCTCGAAACCCAGCATGATGCCGATCGGGCGCCCCATGACCTGAGCCTTCATATCGAAACCAGCGCGGTTTACGTCCGCTACCTTGTCGAGCAACTCTCGCCATAGCTTGGGCCGTTGTTCACGTTGCAGCAGCGAGAACGTCAATGGCCTGCCGGAGCCCTCTGCCACGCGGCGCAGGATGCCAAACTCCGTTTCGGGGTCATCGAAATCCGAAATCACCTGCATCCAACCGGCGCCCACGCCGCGCATCGCCTGACCGATGGCTGCCAGCTCCGCCTCGGCCGCGCGCAATGTCGGGATGTGTTCGCCGGCGAGGGTCTTGTGGGCGATGGTGCGGGAGGTGGCAAACCCCAGTGCGCCGGCCCGCAGACCTTCAGCGACAAGCTGGGCCATGCGGTTGCGGTCATCCTCGGTCGCGGCTTCCCGGTTGGCACCCCGATCGCCCATGACATAGACGCGCACCGCCGAGTGCGGCACCTGCGTCGCCACGTCAATATCGTAACGGCGGGCGCCGAGCGCGTCGAGAAACTCGGGGAATGTTTGCCAGTTCCAGGGTAGACCTTCGGTCAGCACCACCTCGGGGATGTCCTCCACGCCTTCCATCAGCTTGACCAGCATATCGCGCTGGTCCGGCCGGCAGGGTGCGAAGCCGACGCCGCAATTGCCGATCAGGACGGTGGTTACGCCATTCCACGAGGATGGGCTGACGCGATCGGCCCAGGTCACCTGTGCGTCGTAGTGGGTGTGGATGTCGACGAAGCCCGGCGTGACCAGCTTTCCACGGGCGTCGATTTCCCGGTCGCCCTTGGGCAACGCCCGGCCAATCGCTGCGATCTCTTCGCCAACGATGGCAACGTCGCTTTCGTAGCGTGGCGCCCCGGTGCCATCGACGATGGTGCCTCCACGGATCACGAGCGTCTCGGTCATTCGCCATTCCTTCAACGGTTGCTACTGGACAGTAGCCCTCCGTTCCGAGCGTGGTCAACGCCGAGTGGTCGGGAATTCGGTTGAGAGCGTGGATAAAACTTCTAGTTCAGGCACACCTCCAGGCCGACCACCGTGACCTGACCTGACATGACCTAGGTCGTTGTTCGAGGGACGATCGTGGTGGTCCATCCCCCACCGATCATCCACCTTTACGTTACGTCGAAAATCTTCGGGACAATTCGATACCCTTGGTCAGTGAAGCAGGCTCAAACCGGCTAATGTAACGAGCTACAACAATTGATGCGATCGCCAAGGCGGCTCCTGCAAGCACATCAACTAAATGATGGCCCCCAATCGTAAATCGCGGACGCACCAAGCACTGTCTCGACGATAAGCGCAGGCGCCGGCGATCCATCGGGGAAATCCAGCGAAGGCATAGAAAAGCAACACCGCTCCTGCCACATGATAAGAAGGAAACTGGATAATACCCTGCATTTGCCCAAGGGAGAGTGTCGTCACAAGACCGCATCGTGCTGCGATAAACTTCTCAACGTATCCCGAGGTTATATCAACAGGATGATAGAATTCAACGGCGCCTCGAATGGCGGTCGTCCACGGACCTAGGCTCGCGGGCTGCCTCCGTCCGGTCACGCAAATTTCTCGAGGTCAGTTTCATCGTCTGTTTGACATATTCGCATCAAAACCGCATAGGTTTTAAGTACTCTGTCGCCCGTATTTGAACAACCGGGGGAAGCACGACCATGCCGGTGACCGACGGTGACGCCACGAGAGCCATTGAACTCGTGCTCAAGACATATGGCTCATATCTCCCCTCCGGCGTGGCCTCGGCGATCCGCGGCAGGTCAGCGCGCGACATTGTCAAAATTCTGCCGGCGAATGAGTATCGGCCGATCTTCGACGAGTATTATCGGTCGTTCTTCGCGGCCATAAACTCGAAGGCGTTCGGAACCGTGCACACGATCACCATCGCCAACGCCGATGAGGAGGTGTGCGGTTCGTTCAATTGTCCGGCTTTTTGCTCACCAGCGGTCGTCAATACCGGGCGGACCATTTATGTCAACAAGGACGAGGATACCACGTTCGCGACAGTCTGCCATGAACTTTGCCATTATATATCACACGGCAATTTCTATCCCGAATTCTATTCGATGGGCGGCGAGAATCCGAAGATCCTGGAAGGCATCACGGAATATCTGACGCGCAATCTAAGCCGGGAGGTATCGCGGGAACGGCGTGACAAACAGAAATACCAGGCGTGGTATGAAAGCGTGAATGCCGCGCTGATCAGGGGGTCGCAGGGAGATCTCGCCGTGATCGATTTTGCATTGAAGGGCAAATATGTTCCCCTGCAGGGATTGGGGGGCGTCAAGCCGAACATCTGATACGGTCCGCGCGGGCCTTCCGGGCGGCCTGGGAACCCACGTTAAGCGCCATCCGGCGTGCCGCTTCGTCCCCGCTCAATCCTCCAACAATATCGCCAGCGCCTGCCGATACGCGACCTCCGCCCGCTCCCGAACTCACACTCGTGTTCTAACTGACGGTCGCGCATGCCGCTTCGGCACCGGTGGGCGTCCCGCTGCCGGCAAGCGTACGAACATATTGCCGTCGTCTGCTCACTCAGCAGGTTGCGGTATGCATCCCCAGATAGGTGTTCTTGCCTGTTCGATATCGACGGGCGGGATGCGCCTCGCGGTGAAGGTGAGGGCACCAGATGCGTATCGAAACGATGAGGAGCGGTTACTTCCACAATCCGGCCATGACTGTGGCGGCCTTTATTGTACGGCTGGTATCAGACGGGCGATCACAGCCCGCTGACAGAGACCGGCAGGCTTACCTACTCGGCAACGTTCAGAACGATCTTGCCACGTGGCCGGGGGCGCTGGCCTTCGAGCATTTCGTGCGCAACCCGAGCCGCCGCGAGCGGCAAGACGGTGCCGACCGTTGCGACGAGCGCGCCCGTCTCGATCGAAGCGGCGATCTGCGTGAGGCACGCTGTGGTGACGTCCACCAGGAAAAAGGCGGCCCTGATGCCGTGCGTAGCTGCGATGGCCTGATCGGGCGGCGATACGGCTGAAATCAACGCGCCGCCGAGCTTCAGCACGGCGTAGGAGCGGGCTTGCACATCGCCGCCCACCAGATCGATGACAGCGTCGACGTCGCGCACAACCTCCTCGAACCGCGTCGCACGGAAATCCAGCACTTCGTCCGCGCCGAGGTTGCGGACATAAGCGAGATCCATTTCGCCCGCCGTGGCGATGACACGTAACCCCGCCCGATGGGCCAGTTGCACGACATAGGCGCCGACATTTCCCGCCGCGCCGTGCACCAATACAGTCTGGCCACGCGTGACTCGTGCCTGGTCGAACAGCGCTTGCCACGCCGTGACGGCGACGACCGGAACCGACGCAGCCTCGACGTCGCCAAGCGCTGCCGGCTTTTTCGCGATCATGCCGGCGTTGGCGATGGCGTAGTCGGCATAGCTTCCTATGAAGTGCGGGTTGGTTACCCCGAACACCGGGTCGCCCGGGGCAACGTGCGCCACCCCCGGCCCGATCGCTGCCACCACGCCCGACAGATCGGAGCCGAGTGTCAGCGGCAAGGGCTGCGGCAGGGCACTCCTGCCGGCGCGGATCCAGGCGTCCCACGGCCCGACGCCGGCGGCCTTGACCCGGACAAGCGCCTGTCCCGCGCCGGGCGCGGGCGGCGGGAAGTCCTCCAGCGTGATGACGTCCGGCGGGCCGAAGCGATGCACCCGGCACGCCTTGCTCGCGGCGGGCGGTTCAGCGGATTTATGTCCGGACGAAAAAACGTCGGTCATGACGTGTGTTCTCGGCAAGCGGAATACCGGTCTACTTGTTAAACATGCTCAGCACGGCGCCGTCGTCTGATCGCTGCCTAGCCGCTCCAAAAAGCTTTCGCCGGCCTTGGGAATCCTGGGCCGGGCTGGTGGCGGCGTTTTGCGGACGGATCACCCCGGACAGCACGCGCAAGATGTGCTTGACGCGCTCGCGGTGGGCATCGGGGATAGGGCGGCGCGCCGGGTACTGGACGCCGAGATCAAGGGCTTTTTCGACACCATCAGCCACGCGTGCATCATGGCGTGTGCAGCCGCTCGTGCGGATGTCGCTCAGTGGTGCGCGTCCCTCCGCAATTATGGTTGTTCGGTCCGCTCGACCATGTTCGGCAGCGAGTTCTAGTCAGCAGCGAGCGCCATCTGTTTGCGGGCGATCGCCTTGCCGCAAAAATCGTCGATCGCATCAGCAACAGTGTCAGCGTCACTCGCGAAAACGTGATCCGCGTCGGGAACCACTCGGTAATCCACGTGGACGTTTTTCTGCGTATTCAGTTTGTCAACCAATTTACGGACTGCAAGTTCCGGCACCAATTCATCCGCATCGCCGTGCAGCATCAATCCACCGCATGGGCAGGGTGCCAGGAAGCCGAAGTCGTAGTGGTTAGCTGGCGGGGCTACGCTGACCCACCCGGAAATCTCGGGGCGGCGCATGAGGAGTTGCATGCCAATGAACGCACCAAACGAGTATCCAGCGATCCACAACCCGCCGTGGCCAGGATTGACCGCCTGCATCCAGTCCAACGCGGACGCGGCATCGCCGATCTCCCCAATGCCGCCGTCATAACGGCCCTGACTACGGCCCACGCCGCGGAAATTAAACCGCATTACGGAACAGCCAAGCTTCTGAAAGGCTTGGTACATTGAATAGGTAATTCGGTTATTCATTGTGCCGCCGTGCAGCGGATGCGGGTGCAATATCAGCGCCACGGGCGCTCCGGCTTCCTTCGAATGATGATAGCGACCTTCGAGCCGTCCATCCGGACCGGCGAACATTACCTCGGGCATGGCAATTCGTAACCTGTTTCCTGTCCCCCCGGCAACGCCTGTTCCGAAGCCACCGCAGCTTCAGACATCTCGCCGGGCCTGAAAATTTAGCTGGCCAGCATCCCCCGCATGGCCAACTGCAATCCCGTTTATCATTTAGGAACGCATGTCCCTTGATGTCAGTTTCGAGGCACAGAATCAAACCATCAATTGTTGAGCGATGCGGTCAGCTATTTTAAAACGGCATATGAAGTCCAACTTTACGCTCTCCTGTTCCATGCTTGTCCACTGCCTGCGCCGGACGCCCAGGAGCACTTATCCACAGGCGTGAGTGCATCATAGGACATGTGGAGCGGTCTTTCATCATGGAATTGTCGCATGGCTTACATGTTCTGCCGCGAGAAACAAAGCCAGATACAATCTGAGGTTTTGTGCGTCCATCCAAGTTGGCGGCCGCCCCATGCCGTACGTGCATATGTATAGTAGATCTGGTTATACTTTCGCATGTAATTTCTATCCGGATGCCAATCCTTTCAACGCGCTCCTTCACCCTCTCACCTGTGCTGGATGGATCACCGTGCTCGACATAACGACTTCGCGAGTGGCGGCCGGGAGTGTGGTCTGCGGATCGTCCTCAGTGCGTGAGAAGGCTGATCGCAGTGAATAAAGTGCATTACCTGGACGCCAACGCCACCCAACCGCTTCGCCCCGCCGCACGAGAAGCCGTCCTGCGCGCATTCGAGGTCACCGGGAACTCGTCCTCGGTGCATCGGGCGGGACGGGCGGCCCGGCGTATCATGGAGGATGGGCGCGAGGTGATCGCCGGCTGTTTCGGGGGCCGTCCACAGGATCTCGTGTTCACCTCGGGCGGCACTGAGGCGGATGCACTGGCAATGCACGCCCTGTCGCGTGGACGCCGCATTCTCATGAGTGCGATCGAGCACGATGCCATCCGATCCGCGGCCGATGATGCCGGCGTCCTGCCGGTGGGCTGCGACGGGGTCATCGATTTGGCTGCGCTGGATGCATGCCTCGCCGACGGCGTTGCTTCGCTGGTGTGCCTGATGCTGGCGAACAACGAAACCGGCGTGATCCAGCCGGTGGAGCAGGCCGCGGCAATCTGCCGCCGGCACGGCGCATTGCTGCATGTCGATGCGGTCCAGGCGGCCGGGCGAATGCCGGTTGGGCTCGATCGTCTTGGTGCGCACAGTATGGCGATCTCGTCGCACAAGCTGGGTGGGCCGGCTGGTGCGGGTGCGTTGCTGCTGGCGCCTGACACGCCGTTCGCCGCCCCTTTGATCGGCGGCGGCGGACAGGAACGAGGACGCCGTGGCGGCACATCCGCGGTGGCGCTGATTGCCGGGTTCGCCGCCGCGGCCGAGGCCGCCCTCGATGACGACCTGCGTGCGGTCGGCGAGATGCGGAATATCGCGGAACGGGCCGCGTTGTTATGCGGCGCGGTGATT
This sequence comes from uncultured Pseudomonadota bacterium, assembly GCA_963832865.1. Lineage (GTDB taxonomy): Bacteria > Pseudomonadota > Alphaproteobacteria > Acetobacterales > Acetobacteraceae > Rhodopila. The sequence goes on along the minus strand of CAWHWH010000055.1, from coordinate 218,961 downwards.
TGCGGTGATCCGGGGCGGCGTTTGCCGAATACGACCTGCCTGGCTTTGCCGGGCGCCGCGGCCGGCGTGCAGGTGATCGCGCTCGATCTGGAGAAGATCGCGGTCAGCGCCGGCGCGGCCTGCAGCTCGGGCAAGGTGCAGACCAGCCATGTGCTGTCGGCAATGGGCCTCGGTGCCATGGCGGGCGAGGCGATCCGCGTGTCGTTGCCTTGGAACGTGACAACACTTGATATTACCGCCTTCGAGGCCGCATACCAACGCGTGGCTGCTCGGCTGTGTCCCGGTCTGGCTTCGCGGGCTGCCTGACCCTAAGTCAGTCGCATGGAACTGCCACCGCGCCCCAACTCGCCCGTTTATCTCGATAATCAGGCCACCACGCGGTGTGACCCGCGCGTGCTGGAGGCGATGTTGCCCTGGTTCTGTGACGACTACGGAAACCCGAACAGCGCGGAGCACGTGATGGGCCGTAAGGCGGAAGCGGCCGTCGAGGAGGCCCGTGCCCAGGTTGGTAGACTGATCGGCGCCGAGGGGAGGGAAATCATTTTCACCTCCGGCGCCACGGAATCAAACAACATCGCTATCAAGGGCGCCGCCCGGTTCGCGGCCAGCATGGGCGATGCACGCCGGCGGGTTATCACCGTGGCCACTGAGCACAAATGCGTCCTGGAATCCGTCGCGGACCTGGCGGCGGAGGGGTTTGAGCCGGTGTTCCTGCCGGTCGGGTCTGATGGGCTGCTCGATCCCGACACGCTGCGGCATGCGTTGCAGACGCCGACCCTGCTGGTCAGCATCATGGCGGTGAACAACGAGACGGGCGTGATCCAAAACCTGGCCGGGTTGGCGTCAATCGCGAAGCAGGCGGGGGCGCTGATCCACTCGGACCTGGCGCAGGCGGTGGGCAAGATACCGCTCGATCTGGCCGGCTGGAAGGTCGATCTGGCCTCCATCAGCGGTCACAAGCTATATGGACCGAAAGGGGTGGGCGCGCTGTTTGTCCGCCGCCGCCCACGCGTCCGGCTGTCGCCGCTGTTCTCCGGTGGCGGGCAGGAGAGGGGCCTCCGGTCCGGCACATTGCCGGCACCGCTGATCGTGGGGCTGGGCGAGGCCTGCCGGCTGGCGGGATTGGAGATGGCGGCGGAGGCCGAACGCGTTGCCGGCTTGCGGGGCGGCCTGCTGGATCGCCTGCGCGACGGCGTTCCCGGCATTCGGGTCAACGGAAGCGTTCAGGCACGGATCCCCGGCAACCTCAACCTGACCTTTCCGCGGGCAACGGCGTCGGACCTGTTGGCTGCGCTGCCGGATCTGTGCGTGTCGACCGGGTCGGCGTGTTCTTCGGCGGCGGTCGAGCCTTCCTATGTATTGCGGGCGATGGGACTTTCGGATGCCGAGGCCGAGCGAACCTTGCGCATTGGAATTGGACGCTTTACCTCCCCCGCCGATATCGACTACGCCGCCGCATCCCTGTCCGCGGCCCATGCCGCGTGTGCAGCGGCGCACCGCTGACAACCAAGGCCTGATCTGCATGCCCCGAATGACTTTCATTGAGCGCAACGGCAACCCGCGCGAGGTTGAGGCGCCGCTCGGCTTGTCGGTGCTGGAGATCGCCCACAAGCATGATGTCGATATAGAAGGGGCCTGCGAGGGCTCGCTGGCCTGCTCCACCTGCCACGTGATCGTCGATAAGGCCTGGTTCAAGAAGCTTGCAAGTCCGACCGAGGACGAGGAGGACATGCTGGACCTGGCGTTTGGGCTGACCCAGACCTCGCGGTTGGGATGTCAGATCGTAATGACCGAGGAACTCGACGGCCTGGTCGTAAAGCTGCCGGCGGCGACCCGAAACGCCCAGGGCTGAGCATGGGGAGCTGAGCATGCGCGTTCTGGTGGCGATGTCCGGCGGCGTGGACAGCAGTGTCGTCGCCGGCCTGATGCACGAGGCGGGGCACGAGGTGGTCGGCGTCACCCTGCAGCTTTATGACCATGGCGCCGCCTCCGGGCGGAAGGGTGCCTGCTGTGCCGGGCAGGATATCCACGACGCGCGCCGGGTGGCGGATCGGCTGGGGATCGCACACTACACGATCGACGCGGAACAACGCTTTGCCCGGTCGGTGATCGCGGGTTTCGCGGACGCCTACGCGAATGGCGAGACGCCGGTTCCCTGCATTACCTGCAACCAGACGGTAAAGTTCGACGACCTGTCGGCTCTGGCGCGCGATCTCGGAGCGGAGCGGCTGGCGACCGGACATTATGTTCGTCGGGTCGACGGTCCGGATGGCCCGGAAATGCACCGGGCAATCGACCCGGCGCGCGATCAAAGCTGGTTCCTGTTCGCGACGACGCGGGCGCAGCTTGAAATGTGCCTGTTCCCGCTGGGTTGCATGGCAGACAAGCGCGCGGTGCGCGACGTGGCGGGGCGTCTCGGTCTGGGCGTCGCGGAAAAGCCCGACAGTCAGGACATATGTTTCGTGCCCTCTGGCACCTATACCGATGTGGTCGCGCGGCTGCGGCCTGACGCGCTAGAGCGGGGTGAAATCGTCACCGCCGATGGTCGTGTGGTCGGTTCACATGATGGCATCGCGCGCTACACGGTGGGGCAAGGCAAGCGGCTGGGCGACGCGGCGATGCTGGACGGGCAGCGGCAGGTGGTGATCGCCACTGAACCCGCACGGCGGCGTATCGTCGTCGGGCCGCGTGGGACAGGGACCCGGTCGGTGCGGCTGCGGGAGGTGAACTGGCTGATTCCTGCACCAGCGCAGGATCTGCGCTGCGCGGTGAAGTTGCGGGCACGCGAGGCGCCGCGCGAGGCGACGGTGCAGACCGTGGCGGGTGTGACCACAGTGACTTTGGATGAACCGGCGCTACCGGCGCCGGGTCAAGCTTGCGTGTTCTACGCGGGGGATCGCGTGCTCGGGGGCGGCATCATGACCCGGCCGGAAACGTGGGCACCGCTGCCTCCAGCCATTATGGTAGGCGAAGGTTTATCATCCCGGGACTAAGCCCGCCGTCGATCTGAAACTTTGGGTTGTAGGCCCCTCCGTGCCTGCGAACCGAATTATCCGGATGAGGCTCCGAGCGGACCTGCTTTTCCATCCGAAGCCCCACCATCCCATTTAGACTTGCAACGCCTGCCGGCTCGGACTGCCAGTTGTTGCCAACCGAATTACCGCCCTCCAGGCTGTGTTGGCGAAACCGGAATTGGCCGCCAACCGAATTACCGCCCCCCAGACTGTGTTAGCGAAACCGGAATTGGGCCACCTCAGGTACTACTTCTGCTTCTGGCGGTCTTCCTGTCCTAACTTTGCGGGGTCATGCTCCGAACCAGCATCTTCTTCCAGCTCGTCGTTGACATCCCGCACCGCCTGCTCGTTTTCGGATTTTGCCTGCTCGACCAGTCTATCGCCCTTCGCGTCATCACGCTTAACATAGGCATCCATCGCCTTTTCTGTCAGCTCGCGCGCTTGCTCGTACCCGTTTTCGTTTTTCGGCATGTTAAACTCCGTTTGCTCACCCGTCTAACGTATTGCGACCAGCGCGGTTCCTAATCGTTCCGCACGAAGACAAAACTAGCAGTCAACCGAAAGTAGCAGTGAACCGTAAGTAAAGTCCGGCAGGCAACGCGGGTGTCCAATCGTCAGCGTTCACCGGGCGAGGGATCCTAGCTGAGCGGCAGATCGTCATTGTCCCTGCGATCATGCGCCATTAGAAGCCAGAGGGCCAACCGCTGTTCCAAAGCGTGGCGTCCGTTGCAGGCTGCGGTCTTGGTCCTCTCCCCCGTAGCCACATCGTAACGGAACATTAGGTTCCGCAGCACCTCGGTCGCTCCAGCGCGAGCCGGAACGCGGCGCCCTCCATTTGCTGGGCACGCCATTCGCCTGGACCTGGGCGTCTCTAAGGACGGTATCGACACCGGCGATAAGCGACACGTCCACCATCTGACCAACCAAGCCGACTTCGGCCTGTTCGTCATCTTCCAAGGTTGCCACTAACGATATCCAGCCGCCTTCGATAAAACACAGAAATGACAGGTCTCTCCTGTGACATGATCTTCAACCGGAGTTGAGAGCAACCCCGATGGGCACAGGGGCGTTGCTGAGATGCTTCAACCGGCAAGTTCACGCCAGACCACGCAAAAGGTAAAGACATGTTCCTGCATAAATCCATTCTCATTCACGACGTCCGGGTGCAGAATCCGGACCCAGTGTTCGCCGAAAAATTACTTGAGCAATATGGTGGGGCGACCGGCGAACTGTCAGCCGCGCTGACTTATTTGACGCAGTCGTATCATACCGAAGATCCCGCGATCCGGGATATGCTGCAAGACATCGGGACAGAAGAGCTCGGTCACTTGGAAGTCATTGCATTGCTTATAGAACAGCATACCAAACGGGCATCACAGAATCTGCAGGATAAGGCTTTCCAGAGTACGTTGTTTGCGATTCGCGGCCCCGGCCCGCATCTCGTCGATTCCAAAGGATTAACCTGGGATGCGCGCTACGTGAATGAAGGAGGGCACACAGTGCGTGACCTTCGCTCCAATATTGCCGCGGAGGCCGGCGCGCTGAACACGTACGAACAATTGATTGCCATGACCACGGATGATGGGACGCGGGAGGCTCTGACGCACCTCGCAACCCGCGAAGTATCCCACACCCACATGTTCATGGAGGCCCTGCGCTCGATGAATGCGCTCGAGGAGCCTCTGTTCGGAAACCTGAAGCCGGACAACACGGTGAACCTGTACTTCAATCTCGCGTCCGGGCCTGGTGCGGATGAGCGGGGCCCGTGGAACCGTGAGCCAACGTTCCAGTATATAGCCGACCCGTTGCAGCACGAGATGCAGGAACACGGCGGACGGTCCAACCAGTCAAACGAAATGGCGCCGACCGGCAAGGTGCCTAACAGCAATGCCGCTTCCAACCGCTGAGGGTGCGATGAGCTTTCCATCATTGCGTCGGAGGACCATTGTCAAAAGCGGCGCGATCTATGCCGGCGCGCTGGTGCTTACCGGCCGTTCAGCCCACGCGAATTCGGCGTCCGTGCGAGCGAATCCGGCCGCGGTAAACGGGCCGCTGATCGGATGGCTTCTGATTGCACCGGACGGTGGAAGTCGCCTGACCATCTTCGAAGTCGACGCGCGGTCTTCACCCGTGCGCCAGATCATGGACGTCGCGTCCGGACCTGCAACATCTGTGGCAGGCGCAGTCCGTGAGGCAAACATCGCGGCACTGAGAACCGTCGCGTCGTTGTGGAACGTTCCCGCTGCGGATTGCGCCTTCGAGCATGGTGGAATCCGCCACACAAAGAGCGGGCGGATCGTTCCTCTGTCAATCTGGACGGACTTCGCATAGAGGTCGCCACTTCGAAAACCGAGGGCTTGGGCGGACGCTGGGCACTCCACCCTCACCACCACCTTCGACCCGCGCCTCGTCGCGCGGGTCGAAGTATCGATGAGCTCGGCGCCTGTCCTGGCTGGAAAGGTCTGCCGAGAGCCGGAAGTTATCGCGGGCGGTGGGAACGCGGCCGCCGCACGCCTGTTGAACACGTCGACACCCTGAAGAGGTCAGCATGTCGCAGAATCATCCACAGCCACCGCAGCCGCAACAGAAGCAGTCCCCGCCCGGATTTACGCAGCCGATGGCACCCAAACCTGATCATGGTGAACAAACCTATCGCGGCTACGGCCGTCTCGCCGGGAAGGCTGCAATCATCACGGGTGCGGATTCCGGCATTGGTCGCGCCGTCGCCATCGCCTTTGCGCGTGAAGGCGCAGACGTGCTGATTTCCTATTTGGAGGAACACGAGGAAGCGCAGGAAACCGCCCGATGGGTGGAGGAGGCCGGGCGCAAAGCGATCGTCGTCCCGGGCGACGTGGCTGCCGAACAGCACTGCAACTCACTCGTTGACCGCGCCATCAGCGAGTTCGGTCAGCTCAGTATCCTGGTCAATAACGCGGCCATGCAACGAACCCACGAGCGCATCGAGGACATCACCGCCGAGGAATGGGATCGCACGTTCCGCACCAATATTTATTCGCAGTTCTACCTGTGCAAGGCGGCGATCCCGCACATGAAGCCGGGCGCGGCGATCGTCAACACGACATCGATCAACGCCAAGAGCCCGTCGCCCTCGCTGCTTGCCTACGCCACGACCAAGGGCGCGATCGCCAATTTCACCGCCGGTCTGGCACAGTTGGTGGCAGATAGGGGCATCCGCGTGAACTGCGTCGCCCCCGGCCCGATCTGGACCCCGCTGATCCCATCCACGATGCCCGAGGAAGCGGTCAAGACGTTCGGCCAGAACACCCCGTTGGGACGCGCCGGCCAGCCCGCCGAACTCGCGCCCGCCTATGTGCTGCTTGCGTCCGATGAGGCAAGCTACATGACCGGAGCACTCGTACCGGTCACGGGAGGACGGCCCATGCTCTGAAATGCTGCAGGCGGTCGGCGACCGCTCTGCACCAGCATGTGGTCATTTATTGACCCACGCGCCGGGCATTCGCATCTCTATCGATGTGGTGTAAGCATCGGAGCGCGCGCTGCGCTCTCATGCTTCGCCTGGAGTTTTGCAAATGTCTGAGTCGTCTGATTACACACCACCCAAAGTTTGGACCTGGGTCAAGGCCAACGGCGGCCGCTTCGCAAACATCAACCGGCCGATCGCCGGGTCCACGCAAGAGAAAGAGCTGCCGGTCGGCCGCCATCCGTTTCAGTTGTATTCACTCGCAACGCCGAACGGTGTGAAGGTCACAGTGATGCTCGAGGAGCTGTTGGCGCTCGGGCACCGCGGTGCGGAGTATGACGCGTGGCTGATCAGGATCGGCGAGGGCGATCAGTTCGGTAGCGGTTTCGTGGCTATCAATCCCAACTCCAAGATACCGGCGCTGCTGGATCGCAGCGGTCCCAAGCCGATCCGGATCTTCGAGTCCGGCGCGATCCTACTGTATCTGGCGGAGAAGTTTGGGGCTTTCCTGCCGACCGAGGCGAGTGCGCGCGCGGAATGTCTGTCGTGGCTGTTCTGGCAGATGGGCAGCGCGCCGTACCTGGGAGGCGGGTTCGGTCACTTCTACGCCTATGCACCGACCAAGATCGAATATGCCATTGATCGGTTCGCGATGGAGGCGAAGCGTCAACTGGACGTGCTCGACCGCCGGCTCGCGGACAACGCCTATCTGGCAGGTAGTGATTACACGATCGCTGATATCGCCGTCTGGCCTTGGTACGGGGGACTGGTGAAGGGCTGGCTTTATGAGGCGGCCGAGTTTCTACAGGTTCAGGAGTACAAGAACGTTCAGCGTTGGGCCGAGGCGATTTTTAAGCGGCCGGCGGTGCAGCGTGGGCGCATGGTCAACCGGGTCGTCGGTGAACCTTCAAGTCAGTTGCACGAGCGCCATGATGCAAGTGATTTCGAGACAAAAACGCAAGACAAGGTGGCGGCTGGGAGTTAAGCCGGTTTCGCGGGGCGGTCGAGCCGATCGCCCCGCAGTACTACAATCACGATACGATATTGTCAATACTACTGTTTGGTAATGAATTGCCTGGATTCGGCGGGCAGGCCGGCTTTCCGGCAGGCGAAGCGCCAACTCCAACGTTTGGTCCCAGGATGCGATGTCATGCGGCTGAAATAGAGCGACCAAGGTCCGCCGCCGGCCGCACACCGCCGCTCGCCGGTATCTCCTCGGCGGTTAGGTGTCTCCGGGGGTCGCGCCTTGATCGGCTCGGCGCACAGTGGTCGCGCCTAACTTTCTCTGTGCCCGCCTCGGAATAGGCTGTTGCTGATCAGAGAACTCATTCCGATAATCTTGATTTATTTGGTAAAATGGACGTGACTTGGGTGTAGCGTCGGGCATTTCGTGATGCGCCCGTGGAATTCGGCTGCTACGAACCGGTACGCTGCATGCTTAGCCGATCAACGCAGCACGGAGGTTACCGTTGCTTGCTTTCCTTTGGGCTATCATCATCGGCTTCGTCGCGGGCACTGTCGCCAAGTTCCTCATGCCAGGCCGGGACCCGGGCGGCTTTATCATCACGATCTGCCTTGGAATTGCGGGGTCTTTGGTGGCGACCTGGCTCGGCCGCCAGATTGGGTGGTATCAGGCCGATCAGGGTGCGCGGTTTATCGGGTCGGTGGTCGGCGCGGTGATCATTCTGGCGATTTACCGCTTCGTCGTGCGCAACCGCGACGATCGGGGCGGCCCGCGGCCGATCTGATTTCCGCAGGTCTTTACCAATTCAAGGAGCGTGGGCATGAGTGGGTTTTTGGGGCAGATCTTGCAAGGCGTTCTGGGCAGCGGGGGCCAGCAGGGCCAAGGCTCCCCTATGGCTGGCATTCTACAGCAGGTGCTGGCGGTCAAGGATGGCGACAAAGAAGGCGTAGCGGCGATTATTTCGAAATTCCAGTCGGCGGGGCTTGGACCGGCCGTCCAGTCTTGGGTGGGAACCGGGCAGAATGCTCCGGTTTCAAGCGACCAGATCGGGAAGGTGTTCTCGCAGCAGCAGATCGACGGTTGGGCACAGCAGGCCGGCACGTCGCCGGACGCAATTCGCGGCGTTCTTGCCGAGGCATTGCCCCATGTCGTCGACCATGCGACCCCCGGCGGAGCAGTCCCGGCCCAGACTCCCGACTTGAGCGGGCTGCTCGGCCAGTTGTTCGGCGGGACTGGCGCTAGCCGTACAAGGGAGGCATGAGGCTGAGCCGTTAGACCATTTTAGGCCTGACTCTACAGGCCGAAAATGATCTAATTCTTCCCTTGATCGCACGGCTCGCGCGCCGCAACAGACGTGTGCATGCAACTACTCACGCGGCATCGACCACGCGGTTGGCGCGAGCCAGTTCCTTCTGCCGGTCGAACTCCTGCCGAAGCCGCTTCAGTTCCGCTTCGCCGATCTGCTCCAGGTTCAGGTAATCCAGCTTCCACTCGCCGTCCACGCTCCAGCGCAGCGGCGACTGCATGGTCGTCCGCGCGCCGGGCGCCGATTCCAGCAGGCGTAGCGCCAACTCCAGCGTTTGGTCCTGCGATGCAATGTCGTGCGGCTTGCCGGCGCTGTTGCCGAGGGGAAAATCGCTGAACAGGAAACGCGGTGCGGCGGCGTGTTCTACGATGTCCTTGGCGCAGCCCATTACCACGGTCGGGATGCCGTTCGCCTCCAGATGCCGAGCGACCAACGTGCTGGTCTGATGGCAGACCGGGCAGTTCGGAACGACCAGGGCGACATCGGCGCCGTCCTGGCGGATGCGGGACAAGATCTCCGGCGCGTCGGTTTCCACCGTGATGCGGTGGCTGCGATTGGTCGGTGCTCCATGGAAGCGTGGCGCCACCGCCCCGATCCGCCCGGCCGCCGCCGCTCGGCGGATCGCCGGCAGCGGGAACCACGTGTTGCTGTCGGTCGCTGTGGTGTGGGTGCGATCGTAGGCGATATGGGAAATGCGCAGATCGTGGTCGAGCGCGGTATCGCCCGAATAGACCTGATAGAACTTGGCACCACCATTGTAAGGCGCGTTCGGCCCCTGATCGCCCTTGCCGGGCTGATAGGGCGCTGCCGTTGTGACAATCGTCAGCGTCGATTGGCTCAGCGGCTTGGCAACGGGAGCAAATGGGGCGGCCAGATAATGCGCCCAACGATACGGCGTCGAGTAGCCGATCGCCGCGTAATACTCCCGCGTCCGACGCATATAGGGGATCGGCGCGTCAAGGTCCGGGGCAAAACCGAGCAGGGCGTCAAGGGTCTGGTCCATGGAGATATTCCCGATGTCATGTGAGTGTTGGCACTCAGCCCGGCCGCCCGCAAGGTCGGCGATGGCGGCCGGGCTAACACCCGCTGTTCTACGTTGCCCCTGCCCGAAAGCCTGAAGGGAACGGGTCGAGCGAGGGTTTGACGCCAGTCCACCGCGCGTATAACGAGCCAGGGCAGGAACAGGGAGCCGTCCAATGGACCTGAATTTCACGCCTGAGGAAATCGCCTTTCGCGACGAAGCCCGTCATTTCTTCCATACCGAGATCCCGAATTCGATTCGCACCAAGGTTGCGGAAGGCGAGGGGCTCACCCGTGACGACATGATCAACGCGCAGCGCATCCTCAACCGGCGCGGCTGGGCCACGGTGAACTGGCCGGTCGAGTGGGGCGGGCAGGATTGGACGCCGATCCAGGTCTATCTCTACCAGGACGAGATGCAGCAGGCGCACTGCCCGGCGCCGATCGCCTTCAACGTCTCCATGGTCGGTCCCGTCATCGCCCAATTCGGTAGTCAGGCGCTCAAGGAGCGCTTCCTGCCGGCGACGGCCAACGTTGACATCTTCTGGTGCCAGGGGTTCTCGGAACCCGGCTCCGGGTCTGATCTGGCCTCGCTGCGCACCAAGGCGGAGAAGAAGGGCGACAAGTATATTATCAACGGCCAGAAGACATGGACCACACTGGCGCAATACGCCGACTGGATTTTTTGTCTATGCCGCACTGATCCCGGCGCGAAGGCGCAGGAAGGAATTTCGTTCATCCTGGTCGATATGAAAACGCCCGGCATAACGGTCCGCCCAATTGTCACCATCGACGGCGGTCACGAGGTCAACGAAGTGTTTTTCGACGACGTAGAAGTCCCCGCCGAGAACCTGGTCGGCCAAGAAAACAAAGGCTGGGACTACGCTAAATTCCTGCTTGGCAATGAGCGCACCGGCATTGCCCGCGTCGGTGCCTCGAAGGCTAAGATCGCCCGGATCAAGGAACTCGCCGGTTTGGAATTCGCCGGCGAGCGGCCGCTGATGGAAACTCCACGCTTCCAAGAAAAACTGGCAGCGGTCGAGGTCGAACTGAAAGCCTTGGAAATGACCCAGCTTCGGGTCGTGTCGGACGAACGCAAGCTGGCGAAGGGAAGACAGAACCCCGCGTCCTCGATCCTTAAGTTGAAAGGGTCGGTTATTCAGCAGCAACTGACGGAACTGCTGATGGAGGTCGTCGGTCCCTACGTGATGCCGTACCAACGTGACTTTGAGGGCAAGAACGAGCCAATCGTCGGCCCCGATTACGCCACGGAGGCCGCGCCGATGTACTTCAACTATCGAAAGGTCTCGATCTACGGAGGATCGAATGAAATCCAACGCAACATCATCGCCAAGGCAATACTTGGATTGTAATAACTAACGCGGAGAGGCCGGACGGTGGAAGGCGTGCCTTGCGGTCCGTCATCCGAGCGGCACCGGCCTAGTGGTCCGATCCCGACAGAAGCATCCTTGCGGTCGGGTGAACAAGGGCTAGTGGATATAATCTGGCGGCACTATCCGTCGGATTATATCGTCTAGCGGCAGCCGCCAGTTAATCAGAGGTAGTTATGGATTTCGATCTTTCCGAAGACCAGCGCCTGCTTAAGGACAGCGTGGATCGTCTGGTCGCCGATCAATACCAGTTCGAGCAGCGCAAGAAATACATGCGCGAACCCGCCGGCTACAGCGCCGCGATGTGGGACCAGATCACCGAGATGGGTCTGCTCGGTCTGCCCTTCGAGGAAACCTTAGGCGGCTTCGGCGGCGGCGCTGTGGAAACCGCGATCGTGATGGACGCATTCGGGCGCGGCCTGGTGCTCGAACCTTTTTTCGCGACTGTCATCCTGGGCGGCGGCCTGCTTCGACGGGCGGCGTCGGCGTCGGTGCTGGGTGCGCTGGCGCCTAAGGTGGCCGCCGGCAAGCTGAAGCTGGCGTTCGCCCACGTCGAACGGCACTCCCGCTACGACCTCGCCGATGTCAGCACGACCGCGCGCAAGGACGGCGGCGGCTATGTTCTTGATGGCGCCAAAAGCGTGGTGATCCATGGCGACGCCGCCGACAGGATCTTTGTCACCGCCCGCCTGTCCGGTGACCGGCGCGGGCGCGACGGCATCGGCCTGTTCCTGGTTGATCCGGCCACTCCGGGGGTGACCAGGCGCGGTTACCCGACGCAGGACGGTCAACGGGCCGCGGAACTGACACTGTCCAACGCCCGCGTCAGCGCCGATGACGTGATCAGCGACAACGCCCTGCCGCTGATCGAGCACGTAGTTGACGAAGCCATCGCCGCCCTGTGCGCCGAGGCGGTCGGTGCGATGCAATCGATGCAGGATCTGACGCTGGAATACCTCAAGACCCGCAAGCAGTTCGGCCGGCCAATCGGGTCCTTCCAGGTGCTGCAGCACCGCTCCGTGGACATGCTGGTCGCGGTGGAGCAGGCCCGCAGCATGGCAATGTTCGCCGCGGTCATGGCCGCCGAGGAAAACCCGATCGAGCGACGGAAGGCGATCTCCGCGGCCAAGGTGCAGATCGGCCGATCCGGCCGTCACGTCGGGCAGGAGGCGATCCAGCTTCATGGCGGTATCGGGATGACGAATGAATATGCCGTGGGGCACTACTTCAAGCGTGTGACAATGATCGACCAACTTTACGGCGATGCCGACACGCACCTGAGCTACCTTGGCGCGCACGGTGGCCTGTTCGGCAAGGTGGCTTGAGCTTGGCGTCCGCGGCGGTTCTGCTCGATCTGGACGGCACGTTGGCGGACTCCCGGCCGGGGATCGAGGCCTGCTTTCGCCACATGCTGCTGGAACTGGGCCACGACCCGGCGGTGTCCGGGGACCTATCCTGGGCGGTCGGTCCGCCGATCGCTGTATCGATCGGCACGCTCTTGGCGAAATACGATGACAACAGGATAGACCTTGGCCTGGCGGCCTACCGGGCCCGCTACACAACCGTTGGGCTCTACGAATGCACAGCATTTCCCGGGATTCCGGAGATGCTGGCCGCGCTGAGCGAGGCCGGCCGAACCCTGTGTGTCGCTACGTCGAAACGGCGGGATTTCGCGGAACGGGTAGTGGATTATTTGGGGTTTCGCCAATACTTGCCTCGCGTTTACGGCGCTCTGCCCGGCGGGGGACTCGACGACAAAAAGGATTTGCTCGCAGAGATTCTCCGCGCCGAGGGCTACGACCCGGCGCGGACCACCATGGTCGGCGACCGCATGCACGATATTCACGCCGCGCGAGCCAACGCCATTCGGTCAATTGGCGTTCTGTGGGGCTACGGCGGCCAGGCGGAACTGCAGGAAGCCGGCGCCGACCTGATTGTCGCGTCCCCCAAGGAGGTCGTCGATCAGGCTGCCGGTTAGACATGAATGGGCGAACGTCCGGGCTGTGTCGATCCACTTGTCTGAGCTACGGCCGACCAGTGACGGGAACAGCGCAGCGAGGTTGCTCGCAAAGGCCAATACCGGCCGGTAGCCAATCGCTCGCGACGGTGGCAGAATCAATCAAACACCAAGGAGGAAACGGACATGCGTCTCACGGGAAAGGTCGCCATCATTTCGGGTGCGGCGTCTGGTATGGGCGCCGCCACGGCAAGGCGTTTTGGCAAGGAGGGAGCCCGCGTCGTCATCGCCGACATGCTGGAGGAAGAAGGCAAGGCTGTCGCCGATGGGGTAAACGAAGCGGGCGGCAAGGCCATGTTCATCGCGCTGAACGTAACCGACGAGGCCGGTTGGAAGAAGGTCGTGGACGCCACCGTCGCGGCGTTCGGCCGGCTGGACATTCTGGTGAACAACGCCGGCATCAGCGGCAGCGCGACCAACGATATGCTGGACTCCGGACTGTGGGAGCGGGTGATGGCGGTCAACAGCACCGGCGTGTTCCTTGGCACTGCGGCGGCGGTGCGACAGATGCAGCGAAACGGCGGCGGGTCGATCGTCAATCTGTCATCCATTTCCGGCGTCGTCGGCCAGACGTTCGTGCACATGAGCTACAATGCGGCGAAGGGTGCGGTGCGCATCATGACCAAATCGACGGCCGTGCAGTTCGGCAAGGACAGGATCCGCTGTAATTCGATCCATCCCGGGCTGATGCCGCCCATGCGGACCTCCGGCGCCACCGCGGACCCCGTGGTCCGCGAGAGGATGCTGAAGACGGTGCCGCTGGGCCGAGCCGGCGAGGTGGATGAGGTCGCCAACGCGATCCTGTTCCTGGCTTCCGACGAGGCGTCGTATATCACGGGAGCAGAACTTTACGTTGATGGCGGGTATCTGGCGTCGTAATGCCAGCTTTCGGGGTGTCCGCGTTCTAACGAGAGCGTTGCACCACGGGCCAGCGGGCGAAGCGCTACGTTAGCTAGTGGAGATCTCCGTGGCGTGTGTTGGGGGTGCGCGCGCCGGTGGGGCGCCGGCCATATCGCTCAGTATTGGACAGTCGGGCCGGTTATCGCCGTGACAAGCCGCGGCCAATGCCGCGAGGGCATCCTTCATCGCGGCGAGTTCGTTGATCTTGGCTTCCAGATCCGCGATCTGGCGCATCGCAATGTCCTTCACCTCCCGGCTTGGCCGGTTCGTGTCCTGCCACAACCCGACCAGCAGCTTCACCCGGGCCATCGGAAGCCCGAAGTCGCGGGCACGCCTGATGAACCGCAGCGTGGCGACATCGGCCTCGGTGTAAGTTCGATAGCCCGCCATGGTTCGTCCAGGGCTGGGGATGAGGCCGATGCTCTCGTAATATCGTAGCATCTTGGCGCTGACGCCCGAGGCTCTGGCCGCCTCACCGATGTTCATGGGGGGTCTCCTGTTCGCACCCTCATGAAGGTTCCCTTCGGGTGTCGGTCAAGACCCGCTGAAATGGTACTTGACCTTACCATGGTGGGAAACCCCATGTCCCCACCGAGGCCTAATCCATGAATTGGCGACTATCCGTGAGGCTCATCAATGGACGAAAATCGGCATGACCATGGTCATGCATCTGACGGCGTTCCCAAGGCGGAGGCGATAACAGTCACCGACCCGGTGTGCGGAATGCAGGTGAACCCGGCCACGTCCAAACACCGTTTCGAACACGCGGGCATGACCTTCCACTTCTGCTCCGCCGGCTGCGAGCGGAAGTTCGAGGCTGACCCGGTCGGCTACCTCGGGCCCAAGACGCCGACGACGGGTAAGACGGACGCCACGTACACCTGCCCGATGCACCCGCAAATCCGGCAGCAGGGACCCGGGAACTGCCCAATCTGCGGCATGGCCCTGGAACCGGTCGAAATATCAGCCGAGGCGGGGCCCAACCATGAGCTGCGCGACATGACGCTGCGGTTCTGGGTCGGCCTTCTGTTCGCGCTGCCGGTGTTCATCCTTGAGATGGGTGGCCATATTCCATGGCTTGGCTTGCACCATTTGGTCCCGCCGCGGGCGTCAGTCTGGATCCAGTTGGTCCTGTCCACGCCGGTTGTGCTGTGGGCGGGGTGGCCGTTCTTTCAGCGCGGATGGGCTTCGGTGGTTAGTCGCAACCTCAACATGTTCACGCTGATCGCGTTGGGGACGGGAGCGGCCTACCTCTACAGTCTTGTCGCCGCCCTTGCGCCGGGCCTTTTCCCGCCGGGCTTCCGCGGTATGGATGGGACAGTCGCGGTCTATTTCGAGGCGGCGGCGGTGATCACCGTGCTGGTTCTGCTGGGGCAGGTGCTGGAGCTGCGCGCTCGGGAACAGACCGGCGGCGCCATCCGAGCGTTGCTGAACCTGGCGCCGAAGACAGCCCATCTCGTGCGCGATGGGGATGATGACGAGGACATCCCGGTTGATCGGATCAAGGTCGGAGACCGGCTGCGCATCCGTCCCGGCGACGGAATTCCGGTGGATGGGATTGTCCTGGACGGAAAGAGCGCGGTAGACGAAGCCTTGGTCACGGGCGAGCCCATGCCGGTAGTGAAGCAAGCCGGTGACAGGGTGATCGGGGGCACGGTCAATGGCACCGGCTCGCTGGTCATGCGCGCCGAGAGGGTCGGGTCGGACACCATGCTGGCCCGCATCGTGGCCATGGTCGCGGAGGCGCAACGAAGCCGTGCGCCGATCCAGCGGATTGCGGATGCCGTCGCGGGAAGGTTTGTCCCGATGGTGCTGGGTGTCGCGGTCCTGGCATTTCTTCGGCTGGCTGGTTTTTGGACCTGCGCCAGCGTTCTCGTATGCGCTGATCTCAGCCGTATCCGTGGTCATCATCGCTTGCCCGTGCGCATTGGGACTGGCCACGCCGATGTCGATCGGGGTGGGAGTGGGGAAGGGGGCCAGCGTGGGCGTCCTGATCAAAGCCGCGGACGCGCTGGAGACTCTGGAGAAGGTCGACACCCTGGTGATCGACAAGACCGGCACTTTGACTGAGGGCAAGCCGAGCGTGACCATGGTTGTTACGGCGGCGGGGATGTCCGAGACGGAGCTGCTGGGACTGGCCGCGAGCCTGGAGCGGTCCAGTGAGCACCCTCTGGCGGCTGCCATCCTGGCGGCGGCGCGAGCGGCGAATGCCGCGACGACGGATGCGACCGGCTTTGCCTCCGTCACCGGAAAGGGGGTCACCGGCAGGGTTGGCGGCCGATTGGTGGTCCTGGGCAATGCCAACCTGATGGCTTGCCGGGGGGTGCCACTGGGTGAGCTGCAAGACGCCGCCCAAGCCATGCGCCGGGATGGCGCGACAGCGCTGTTCGTCGGGGTGGACGGACGGGCTGCCGGCGTTATCGGGATCGCCGATCCGATCAAGCCGACGACGCGGGCCGCGATCGAGGCTCTGCGGGGGGATGGCGTCCATATCGTGATGCTGACGGGCGACAACCGGACGACCGCCGAGGCGGTGGCTCGGACGCTGGGGATCGACGATGTGCATGCCGACATGTTGCCGGATGAAAAGCACCGTATCGTCAGGCAGTTGAAGGCCGACGGCAAGGTCGTGGCGATGGCGGGTGATGGCGTGAACGATGCGCCCGCACTGGCGGACGCCCAGGTTGGGATCGCGATGGGCACCGGGACTGAGGTCGCGATGCAAAGCGCGGGGATAACGCTGGTGAAGGGCGATCTGGCGGGTATTGTCCGGGCGCGCAGCCTCAGCCGGATGACGATGCGCAATATCCGGCAAAATCTGGCTTTCGCGTTTGCCTACAATATCATCGGAATTCCGATCGCAGCGGGCATTCTTTACCCGCTTTTCGGAATCCTGCTCAGTCCGGTGGTCGCGGCATTGGCGATGTCACTGAGCTCCGTGTCAGTGATCGCGAATGCGCTGCGCCTGCGGTCGGTCAGGCTGTGATGGATGATTTCGTCCCGGATCATTTTGAACCTGACTGCGCGGACTATATACGGTCTATCTTCTTTGCTAGAGCGCATGATTTAGGCGCCGGGGACGTGCCACGCGTCGGGACCATGCGCTAGTGGAAGGAGATTCGGAATGAAGATCGCGGCTATTTTGGTTCTGGTCGCGTGGTGGGCTGTTCCCGCGGTTGCCCAGAAGCCCGGGGTAGCTGACGCCCAGACGCCTGGTACGCAAACGCCCGGCATGCAGATTACCACGCCGGATGACGGCAGCACGTCCTCTAAGGCGTTCGAGGAAGCGGATCAGAAGATGATGCACGGCATGGCGGTCCCGATGGGCGGCGACGCGGACCGCGATTTCGTTGCTGGGATGATCGCCCATAACCAGGGTGCCGTCGATATGGCGAAGGTTGAGCTTCAATATGGCAAAGATCCCGAAATCCGGCACCTGGCGGCGAACATTATTCAGTCCCAGGCCAGGCAGATCGCGCAGATGAAGGCCTGGCGGGTGAAGCGCGCCGTTCAGGAGTAGATAATCAGCAACATCAGCCTGACTGAAACAGTCAGGCGGATAAAGTTGCTCGTGAAGACAATGAGCTGAAGCGCGCTGACCGTTTACAGTCAGCCTAATTGCGCTCTAGTGGTCCGATCCCGACAGAAACATCCTATGCGGTCGGGTATCGGCCCACAAAATCAAGGCTAGTGGTTCAATCAGGCGGCACTCTCCGTCCGATATGAACCACTAGTATACCAGGGCGAATTCTAGCGTAGAGATCACTTGGTTTTTGCCGGTGCCCTGATCGCCGTAACCGGCTGAAGGTGTGCCGCTGTTCAGCAAATGAACGTAACCTACATTCAGGCGGGCGAAGAGCTGCTTGTATTGATAGGCCGGTGCGAAGGCAAAACCAACCAGTTCGGCGTTAGGTGCGACAAACCACGTGTCCTGTGGCCCCGAGCCGTGACTCGTTGCATACTCCAACCAGCCTCCGATCGACCAAGGTGACTCGCTGAATTTGTAATTTCCAAACAGCGCGGCGACAGCATTGCTGGTTGTTTTTGGGATGTCGTCCGAGACGCCGCCCGAGAACTCAGTGGCGTATTTGCTCTGGTGGTCCGTCCATTGGAACTGTAGCTGCGGCGTGATAGACAGGCCGTTGGCAGTCCAGATGTACCAGCCGCCCAACATGTGTGAATTGACGTTGGCCCGTTACCTTGGCCGCCATTGCCGTTCGCCCCGCCGCCGCTCATGCCGCCCTCGCCGTAGGCAATGTGTTCGGTCCGTAACGTCCAACGGATGCCGCATAAAACGCACGGCGTTTCTGGTGTCATTTGTCTGTTCCGATAAACTGGATATAGTTCCTAAGCTCCGGTGTCATATCCGTCGCCGAAGACACTGTTCCAGCAAGTGGTCCATGGAGGTCCATTTGCACACCATGGCTGTTGCTGTTTTCCTACGAAGAATGCCGCGGTCACCATTCCGACGGAGTTATTCCATGGAAGGCCGACTCAAACCCTCCAACCGGGAGACTTGTCCAACGTGAGAAACTTCGAAGTTTCGAATGTCCCGTCCAGCGTCATGGTCTTAGGTCCAAGCGGACCGAGTGCAATCCGCCGCCAGCTGCACTTCCAGGCTACCAGCCACAGCGACGATACTATTCAGTTCGACGCCAGCTGCTGGCGCCAACGTTCGCGAATCGCGACGTCAGTCTCAGGTAAAAATATCCATCGGCGCCGGCGGAAAAATCCAACATGCCTAATGGGCCGCCATCGAGTGGTACCGAGGCAGGTCCTTCTACCGCGTGAGCGGGCACCCAGACAAAGGAAAGCCCGGCCCATATTATCAATCCAGAGAAAATACGTCTGTCCACATCGCTATCCTTGATCAGGGTGGCCCGTAAGCATCATCCGGTTCTATGTAGCGGCGTTTGTCTGACGATCATGTATACACAACGCGGCTTGGGATAGCCCGGCGGTCGTGCGCTCAATTCAATTCCTTAGTAGCAGCCGGGTCCGAGTTCCGTTCTCCGGCCGGGATGGCTAGTGGTCCGATCCCGACAGAAGCATCCTTGCGGTCGGCGTAAATCGGCCCACCAAAACAAGGGCTGAGCGGATATAATCTCGCGGCACTATCCTTCGGATTATATCCGCTAGAGCGCGTTCATGCTGACCGTGAACGGTCTGCGCGCTCCAGCTCATTGTTTTCACGAGCCCGACTGTTCCAGTCAGGCTGATGTTGCTCTGGCGATTCGCCGCCTCGCAGCAAGATGTATCGATCACAGAGATTGAGGGAGGACCGGAAGAACGAGGAGGCGATGCCCGAGGCGCGGCTGCTTGGTCGGTCGAGCGCCAGTGGGTTGTGACATCCACCGTTGTCAGCGCCTCTCGGGGCGCGACTTTCCCCGCGTTCCGGGGTTACTGCCAGACTGGGTCTCTCTGCGCAGGGCGGCGCCGGGGCCTCAATCCCAGAAGATAGCCACCGCTCGGGTCCAGCCAGCCGAAGCCCGATGTACCTTTACCGGGAAGCAAACAATATCGAAGCCATGCGACGGCAAGCTGGCGAGATTGCCAAGCTTTTCCATTTGAAAATAACCAATCTCCCGGCCGGCGCGATGCCCTTCCCAGATCAGGCTGGCGTCGCCCGTGGCCTTCACCTTCTCGCGTGTGAAGGAGAACGGTGCATCCCAACTCCACGCGTCCGTCCCGACAACCCGCACGCCGCGTTCGGTCAGCCACATCGTCGCGGCCTTGCCCATCCCCGATCCGGTATCGACGAAATCGTCCTGACCGTAGCGGGCGCCGGCCGCGGTGTTGGTCACCACGATCTCCAACGGCCGAAGCTCGTGGCCGATCCGCTTCAACTCCGCCTCGACGTCACCGGGGGTCGCGACATAGCCATTCGGCAGATGACGGAAGTCCAGCTTGACCCCTGGCTGGAAGCACCAGTCGAGCGGCACGTCGTCGATCCGCCAGGACGGCTCCCCTCCCGGCTTCAACGCATGGTTCATGCTGGAGAAGAAGTGGTACGGAGCATCCATATGGGTGCCGTTGTGGGTGCTGATCTCCACCCGTTCGACCGCCGCATATTCGCCGTCCGGAAGCTGATCGACCCGGACGCCCATGTACTCGGCCATCGCCGGGGCGGTCTGGTGATGATCCATATACTCGATCTGCGGCAGCATATGCGGCGGATCGCTGAGGATTCCCGCCTTCAGCGGCGAGGAGATATCGACCAGCCGGCGCGGCATTACTCCGCCGCCTTCATCAGTTTCGAGGGATCGGCGCCGACCCGGCCGCTTTCGCCGGGGGCGGCCTTGGCTAGCCGGAAATCGTAGTGCACCGCGCGCAGGCCAGGGACGGGTGAGGCCGGATCTTCGTGCGCATCCACCACGAGCGACTGCGAGACGCCGAACACCGTGTCGGAATCGATGTTCGGGTCATCCCCGAAATACAGCGCGGTGACTAGTTCGCGATGACCCTCGGCGCCGATCAGGGCATGGATGTGCGACGGCCGCATGCCGTGGCGCTTCTGCTTCACCACCATCTCGCCGACCGGGCCATCCATCGGGATCGAGTAGCCGAGCGGGCGGACGGTGCGGAAATAGTAGTTGCCGTCAGCCCCGGTCAGGAAGTTGCCGCGCATATCCATCGATTCGCCGTTGCGCTCCTGCAGGTCGTACAGGCCGCGTTCGCTGGTCTGCCAGATCTGGATCAGCGCATTGGCCAGGGGCGAGCCGTCGTTGTCGGTGACCTTACCATAGACGACGATCTCCTCGG
The DNA here is from genome assembly GCA_963832865.1 of uncultured Pseudomonadota bacterium. Lineage (GTDB taxonomy): Bacteria > Pseudomonadota > Alphaproteobacteria > Acetobacterales > Acetobacteraceae > Rhodopila. The sequence goes on along the minus strand of CAWHWH010000055.1, from coordinate 198,145 downwards.
CGGTCGGGTGTTCGACGATCTGAGTGCCCATCGGCATGACCGCGACGCCTTCGCGATAAAACGGCCCCAGCAGGCTGCTCTGCGACCCGAGTTCGCGGGCCTTCCTGTCATGCAGCGCGTTGACCACGGCGCTCAGGCCCAGCACGTCCGATAGTAGAATGAACTCCTGCCGCAACGGGCTGCATTTCTGGCCGACGGCGGTCAGGAATTGGATGCCCTGCAGCCACTCCTCGGGGGTCAGGTTCACCTCGCGGGCGAAGGCGTGCAGGTGCCTGACGGCGGCATAGCAGATTTCCTTCAGCCGTGGATTTTCGATCGCAGCCATCTGCTGTAGCGCTTCATCGGTGACGGAGAATTCGTCCAGGTCCTGCATGGTGGAGGCCTCCCGTTTGACAGGTCCTAGTGGTCCGACCCCGACTGAAGCATCCTTGCGGTCGGGTGAATTGGCCCACCAAAACAAGGGCTAGTGGATATAATCTGGCGGGCACTTTCCGTCGGATCGTGTCCACTAGCCAGCTTAGGACCAAACCCCGGGGCTTGCCAGCCGGTCCGCGTGCCATAGGATGCCGGCAAGAAATCAAGCGGGAGGAAACCGGTTATGCTCAAGTATCGCAATCTGAAGCCGTGGCGTTGGGCGCTGCTCCTTGCGATCGTGCTGCCCACCGCGGCACCGTCAGCACCGGACGCGCAGCCCATCACCATCGGTTTCGGCATGGCGCTGACGGGTGGACTGGCACCGAACGGGCGGTCAGCGCTGCTGGCGATGCAGCTCTGGGAAAGCGAGGTCAACGCCAAGGGCGGCTTGCTCGGCCGGCCGGTGAAGCTGGTGTATTACGACGACCAGTCCAATCCCTCGACCGTTCCGGGGCTGTACACGAAGTTGCTCGACGTGGACAAAGTCGATCTGGTGATCAGCGGGTATGGAACGAACATGATCGCGCCCGCGCTGCCGGTGATCATGCAGCATGATCGCGCGTTCCTCGCGCTGTTTGGCCTGGCGGTGAACAGCGATTTCAATTACCCAAATTACTTTTCCATCACCCCGATGGGTGGGCCGGAACCGAAGCAAGCCTTTTCGAAAGGCTTCTTCGAGGTGGCGATGGCGCAGAATCCAAAGCCGACAACGCTTGCTCTGACCGGCGCCGACGCGGAGTTCCCCCATAACGCGCTGGAGGGCGCGCGCGTGCTGGCCAAGGCGGCTGGGTTGAAGATCGTCTATGACCGGTCCTATCCGCCGACCACCAATGACTACACTCCGATCGTGCGAGGCATTCAGGCGGCCAATCCGGACCTGGTATTCGTCGCGTCCTATCCGCCGGATACCGTGGGCATCATCCGGGCGGCGAGCGAGATCGGACTGAAGGCGAAGCTGTTCGGCGGCGGCATGGTTGGACTGCAGTCAACCGCGATCAAGACCCAGCTTGGCCCATTGATGAACGGCATCGTCGACTACGACGTCTGGCAACCGGTGCCGCCGTTCAACACGCCGGAGGCGATGGACTTCCTGGCGCGGTACCAGGCGAAGTCCGCCGCGGCCGGGGTCGATGCCCTGGGCTTCTACCTGCCGCCGTTCGCCTATGCCGACATGCAGGTCCTGCAGCAGGCGGTCGAGGGCGTCGGGAGTCTCGATCAGCAGAAACTCGCCGACTTCTTACGCAGCCATACGTTCAAGACGGTGGCCGGCGATATCGCATTTGGTCCGAGCGGCGAGTGGACCGATGCGCGGGTGTTGGAGGTGCAATTCCAGAACGTGAAGGGCAACGACGTCGAGCAGTTCAAGAACCAAAGAGTCGAGGTGGTGCTTTATCCGCCCGCTCTGAAGGACGGTGATCTGATCTATCCGTACTCCGGCGCGAAGGGTCCTTGATCATAACGCCGGCACACGCTGGAAAGGCATCGACCCGCTGTTGAGGTTCGATCGCGCCGGCTGATCCGGTCGATCCCAGTCGTGCTGGTCAGTGGCGACGCGAATCGGGTGAAGGCGGCGGATCCTGCCCTGCCGTTTGTGCGAAGGCCGTTCTCCCGCAAGGAGTTGTCGTGGTGATGGATAACGCTCGCCGCTGAGCACCATGCCTTGTATGGTTCCGGCCATGGACACGCCCGCGGGAATTCAACGGATCAATTTGCACCTGGTCTCTGACGCCACCGGTGAGACGCTCAACGCCATTGCCCGGGCGACCACGGTGCAGTTCGAGCCGGCGCAGATCATGCACCACCGGTGGAGCCTGATCCGCACGCGCTTCCAGCTTCATCGGGTACTGGAGGGGATCGAGTCGGAACCGGGGCCGGTTCTGTCGACCCTGATCGATCGGGCGCTGCGGCTGGAGTTGGACACCACCTGCCAGAGGCTGAACGTCAAGGTGGTCAATGTGCTGGACCCGGTCATCATCGCGTTGCAGGACGCCATCGGGCAGCAGGCGGAGGCCAGGCCGGGGCGGCAGTACGTGCTGAACGCGGATTACTTCTCGCGCATCGATGCCATGCACTACGTTCTGGCGCACGACGACGGGCAGGCACAGCCCGGTCTCGCCGGAGCCGATGTGGTGCTGGTCGGCGTATCGCGCAGTTCGAAGACCCCGACCTGCTTCTATCTGGCCAATCGTGGCATCAAGGCGGCGAATGTGCCGCTGGTGCCGAACCTGCCGATCCCGCCGGGCCTGGAGGACGTCAAGTGCCCGGTCATTGGGCTGACCTTGGCGGCTGAGGCTTTGATCGACATCCGCCGCCACCGGTTGCGGCTGATTGGCGGCGGCGGCCAGACCGGGCCAATCCGAGCGGACAGTTCGGAATATGTCGACGAGGACGCGGTGAAGGCGGAACTGCTCTGGGCTCGGCGGTTCTGCAACAGCCGCGGCTGGCCTACGATCGATGTAACGCGGCGCTCGATCGAGGAGACAGCGGCGACGGTGCTGCAACTGATGGAGGCGTGGCATAATCGGCAGGCAAAGGTGGGGGCAGGATAGGTCGATTCCTGGCGCAACCGTCGATTACGGAGATGAAAAACTCCATGTTAGGGAATATTCGGGAAATGTGGCGCGGGTGACGACGCTCTGTTGCGACTGATTGCAGAACAAAAAGAAGGGCCGCGGCGTATGCCACCGCGGAACAGATCAGTGGCCGCGCCCGAGCGGCCCGGCGATCTCGGCGGGGGCCGGTTATACGTTCGCCGAGACGATCAACCAACTGGCCGGACGGGCTGGTGTCGTGGCGCTTCGTGACGGCCTGTACGCGGCGTGCCAGGCTTACGCCAACGGTGTTCTTGGTCAGGATGCGTATTCGGTTATCCTGAGCCAGTACGGAACTCTTCTCGTCAGACTTGTCAGTGCCTCCAGCGCTTCAGATCCGGGCGGCCCGCCGGCGGCTCCCAGCAGACGCAGCACTCCGATGGCCGGCTGGGGGGCGAGACGAAAAAGGCACTGAGCGATTATTAGAAGGTGCATCACCTTGATGTAACCGGACAGGCTGATAAATCGACGCTCACCGAAATGAAGTTGTAGCCCGAGGAAGTTGTAGCCTAAGGTAAGTCAGCCTCCAGGCGTGCCGGTATTTTATCGCGACGGCGGGGTCGATCATGGATGATCCAAAAACATTCGAAGCCATCTTCCGTGAGGAGTTGGAAGGTGACGATTTTGGCAACGGGCCAGACGGGCTGCGCCCCGGCACGATTCCGCTTAGAGCGGACGAGGACGCGATCAGCGCGTCAATAGACAAGTTGAGGGTGCCCCTGGCCGCGCTCTGCCTATCCGGTGGCGGCATCCGGAGCGCCGCATTCGCGCTCGGCGTGCTTCAGGCCCTGGCGAGGTTTCGCTTGATGGGCCAGTTTGATTATCTCTCGACCGTGTCCGGCGGCGGCTACATCGGGAGCTGGCTGTCAGCGTGGCGTTGCCGTGCGCGCCAGACGTTCGGTCTGCCGGCACACGTCGCGGATGCCATCGTCTTTCAGGACATCGACCGCACGCAGTCAAAATCTGGCAAGGAGGCGCTCGAGATCGGCGGATTACGTGCCGACAGCAACTACCTTACTCCTAAATTGGGACTGCTCTCCGCCGATACCTGGACTGTTGTCGCATTGTACATCCGAAATATCGTGCTCAACTGGTCCGTGTTCCTGCCGGTGTTCATGAGCGTCTTGTTTATTCCTCGACTGTTTGCAGATGGCAACGAATGGATGCACCAGTGGGGTCCCAAGCTGAACGTCGACCACTGGCTGATCCCGGTTGGCGGGGCAGCCGCCACGGTCGGGCTGGCCGTCGCTTCTTATGGCCGGCGGTCCGCATCCCGGGTTGAGCCATGTTGCGGCTGGCGGTTTGTGTCCCTTGGAGACCTTGGGTTCGTCTTGGGAAGCCTGGTGCCGATTCTGATCGCGGCGGCAGCCTTTACAGCGTACGCGGCGGCCTATGCCGACCTCGCCCCGCCGCCGGCGCTTTGGCGGACGGCCGCAGCGGGAGCGGGCTGCTATCTCCTGGCGTGGATCGCGGCGGGTCCGGTTCTCGGTCTGCTAACCGCCCGCAGAATACTTGTCCCCGGGTCGCAGACGCGGTCAGGCCTCTTTTGGGATGCTGTTGCGCTAGTGGTTACGGGAGCGGCAACCGGCGCGGTGCTTGGCGTTGGAATGCAGCTCGCCACCATGTTGCGGTTCTTCACGCCAGAGGGATCATCGCCCGACAATCCCAGCCTGCCCGGCAACGCGACCCTGCCTGCCACGTTGCTGACCGTGCTTGGGGTCAGTTGGATCATACTGGCGATCTTCGGCGGCGAATTGATTTATATCGGTTTGCGCAGCTACTCCCGCCGCGGGGACACGGATCGCGAATGGCTCGGACGGGCGGACGGTTGGCTGGCCGCGGCCGCGGCTTCGTGGGGGCTGATTGCCGGCGTCGCGCTGTTCGGCGCATGCGCCCTGGAGCACATTTATGTCTTGATAGCCTCGGTTTTCGTGGGTGGCCTCTCCGGCGTCTATGCTTTGGCGTTTGGCGGCAGCTCGCAGACGGGCGCAACCGGGGAGATCGAGAAGCTCGAGGGTTACCTGTCGCTCGACGCAAAGGTAAGCGCGGCGGGTTTCGTCTTTGCGGTGTTCCTGGCGATGGCGGTAGCCTGGCTCGATGGGTGGCTGAGGGCCGTCCTTAGCGTCAAATGCCTGTGGCTTGGGAGCGGCCTGTCGCCTATCGGACAGCAGTGGCTGCGTGACCTTGCGGTGATCATCGTCCTCTTGGTCATCGGTCTCGGTACGTCCTTAGCTATTAACGTCAATCGTTTTTCGCTACACGCGGTCTACCGGAATCGACTGGTGCGGGCGTTTCTCGGGTCGGCCCGCGCCCGAGGCTACCCTAAGCGAAGGGCCGATGCCTTCACCGGTTTCGATGCGGCTGACAATTTGCCGATGGCGCAACTGCCGAAAGAGAAACCGCTCCATCTGATCAACATCACGTTGAACACGCTCGCGACCAAGGATCTGGCCTGGCAGGAGCGCAAGGCCGAGGCCTTTTCAATGACGCCTCGCGCCGTCGGCAATCCGAATGTCGGGTACCGTCCGACCGCGTCGTATGCGGACCGTGACGGGGGGATCACGCTCGGCACCGCGATGGCGATTTCCGGCGCCGCGGTGAGCCCGAATATGGGGTACCACTCCTCGCCGCTGATCGGCTTCCTGCTGATGCTGTTCAACATCCGTCTCGGCTGGTGGCTTGGTAACCCGGCGGGCACCAGCCATCAGAAGGAGGGTCCGACGTTCAGCGCAGTGCCGCTCGCGGAGGAACTGGCGGGGCAGACGACAGACACCAGCCGGTGGATCTATCTGTCGGATGGCGGCCACTTCGAGAACCTGGGGCTGTACGAGATGGTGCGGCGCCGCTGCCGCAGGATCGTCGTCAGTGATGCGGGCTGCGATCCGAAATGCGCTTACGAGGATCTGGCGAACGCCGCGCGCAAGATTTACATCGACCTAGGCGTCAGCATCGACTTCGAAACGATGGATTTGGCGGCGAGGCAAACCCCTCCGAAAGTGGCCGCCTACTGCGCGCTGGGCCGCATCACCTACCCGGGTTCGGCGGACGAGGGCTGGATTCTCTATATCAAGCCCGGATACCACGGGAACGAGCCGGTTCATATCCAAGGCTATGCCAACGCTCATGAGAGCTTTCCCACATGAGTCCACGGCCAACCAGTTTTTCACGGAATCTCAGTTCGAAGCGTATCGGGGACTGGGTGCCCACATCGTCGAGTTGATCTGCATGGGGGGTGACGGGGCTGCATCCGTTGGCGCAGCCGGGCGCGATGAGTTTCCTGGAGCTGCACAGTCAAGCCAAGGTATATCTGGCCGGGGTCGCGAAGGATCTAAGGCCGGGCTGTCCTGCCGTGGCATGTCGACCGGAAGCAAACGTGCGAGGGTCTTATACCAAGTCGCCTGAACACTGACACGCACACAGATGCGCTGGCTGCGTGAGCGAATGCGGTCTGGATCGATGCGATAGAGTTACTAGCCCGGTTGGCAAGCTGACTGAAGGCCGGGGCCGTGCGTGCGCGGCCCCGACTTGTCATGAGCGCACGGTATGCGGCTTTGACACGGCCTCACGAAAACGCGAGAAGAAGATATAGCACCCAGTCCGAGCCGAAGGCTGCCGAATGAACGACAACAGGTTCCGTAATGAGTGACCTCAAGCTTTTTCGCCTGTCATCCGACGGTGTTTCCGAGTTGCAAGGCGCAACGCTTCCGCTCGAACGCTCCCTCCAAACTCTCTTTGAGCGCAATCTCGACCGGCTTCTCGGGATACGGTTCCTCGCCTCTGAACATCGCACAACCAACGGTCGAATAGACACGCTCGGCATGGACGAGAATTTCTGCCCAGTCATCATTGAATACAAACGGGCATCCAATGAGAACGTCACTAATCAAGGATTAATTTACCTCGATTGGCTCATGGATCACCGCCGCGATTTCGAATGGCTCGTCCTAGAACGCTATGGCAAGGAAGAAGCAGCGAAGGTGGAGTGGTCTGCGCCGCGCCTGATCTGCATTGCTGGAGACTTCACGCTATGACGAACATGCGGTGAAGCAAATCAGCCGCAACATCGAACTAATCCGCTATAGCGCAGGCCCGCGCTTTCGCATTGTCGGTGACTCCCGGCGCAACTCAATCGCAGCCGACAACTCGCCCTCCTCGTGAAACGCGGTCCGGATGGCGGCAGCATCTGCTCCGGTCACAGCGAACATAGCGCCAGCAGGAGTCAAGCGCGCCCCGAGGGCAAGCACCTTGGACGATGTCGAAAGCACCAATGCTATGTCTTGAGCGCCCGTTCGAGTTCAGCCTTTCTTGTCTCAAGTTCCGTTATCCGCTTCCTAATCTCTGTGAGTTCTTTGTTGATAGCCCGCAATTCTGTGGGGGCCTTCTTTTTCAAGAATTGATCTCTGCCGAGCGTCTCTTCGATATATCGCTCAAGCTCACTTCTAATAATCCTTAGATACGGATTTCCCCACCCCCTTCACGGTATTCAAGCCTTCCAGCTCGGATGCCAGCCACGATGAAATCTCGGGTAATTCCATATTCTTTCTCGGCACTTACGTCACTAAGGGTTGCGCCCTTGCAATTCCATTCACCGTGCTCCGCCATTTTCACCCGATACTCCTATCGCTCTGAGTAACTCAAACTTGCCAACCACAAGCCGTCATCGGACAATGACGGTTGCCAACCCGCAATCGGCGTCATGGCCAGTCCGCACAGCCAAAATCGATGCGTTCCCCAGGCTCGCCGTCTCACCAACCCACGCTTCACCCGGAAGCCAACGTACGTGGGCCGGCGCGGCATCACCAGCCTGACCGAAATTCGGGGGGACGATAAGCTCATGCCGGGGAACGCGCGCTCGCTTCCAAGAGTGCTGCTCCTTCGTCCCTCGAACGTCAGCGGTTCGGCTCGCTTTATCGTGCGGTCACCGACGACGGCCCACACGCCTGTGGGCATAACGTCGAGAGAGGACAAGTCGCGCTCCCGGCTCGTGATCAAGACCGGATAAAATCGATTCCATTAAGTCGGCCTGACCAAAATCATCATCACGACCGCATAAGATGGATTCCGAAGTCGCCGCGAAGATGCGTTCTTATGAGATTGAGTTTCCGGATTCGCAGTCGCTTTTTCATGGCCTTTTCTCAACGTGGGTTGATGCCGACGTCTTGCCCGTTCGCGCGTCAAACTCAGCCGCCAGACAGTACATCTGTATAGACCGACTGCCGACAGCCAAACACATTGAACGCAGACATCCAAACCTGTCGCGCTCAGCGCGGCAGCAGATTCGTCTTAGCGAGGTCGATCACCTCATCACCGCGCCCGCTCATCACCGCGCGCAGCACCCACAAGCTAAATCCCTTGACCTGTTCTGGGCTTATCGTTGGCGGCATAGACAGCTCGTGCTTGGCGGTCACGACGTCGAGCAGAGCCGGCCCATCATGCGCCAACATAGCGGCCACAGCATTCGGCAGTTCGCCCGGGTCTTCCACTCGTTGCGCGTGGATGTCCATGGCGCGCGCCATCGCGGCGAAGTCAGGATTCTTCAGGTCAACCTGAGTATCGACAAAGCCCGCTGCCTTCATCTCCAGCGCAACAAAGCCAAGCACGCCATTATTGAAGATAACGACCTTCACCGGCAACTTCAGCTGCGTCAGACTGATCAGATCGCCCATCAGCATGGTAAAGCCGCCATCCCCCGAAAGCGAAATTACTTGCCGCTGGGGCTGCGCTGCCTGGATGCCGATCGCTTGTGGCATGGCATTAGCCATGGAGCCATGCACCAGCGACCCCACCATCCGCCGCCGTCCGTTCATCTGCAGATACCGCGCCGCCCAAACCGTTGGCGTGCCAACGTCGAAGGTGAACACTGCGTCGTCGGACGCCGCGTCGCTGATCACCTTGGCGAGGTATTGCGGATGGATCAGCTTATGGCCCGGCGTGCCGACGGCCAGCTCATCGAGACCGCGGCGCGCCTTCTTGTAGTGTGCAACGGCGTCGTCCAGGTGCCCGCGATTCGTTTTGGGCGTCAGGTTCGGCAGCAACGCCGAGATCGTCGCGCCGACGTCCCCCACAATCCCAAGTTCCAGTTTCGCTCGGCGGCCAAGGTTCTCGGGACGAATATCCACTTGCACGATTTTCGCCTTCGTCGGCAGGAATTGCTTGTAAGGAAAATCGGTGCCCAGCATCAGCAAAACGTCGCAACTGTGCATGGCGGCATAGCCGGATGAAAAGCCGATGAACCCTGTCATGCCGACGTCATATGGATTGTCATACTCGACATATTCTTTGCCGCCGAGCGCATGCACGATCGGGCTTTTCAGGGTTTCGGCCAGTTGCATGAGCTGGCGCATGAGCGCCGGCACAGCCCCGCCCGCAGAACAAGGTTACCCGTCCGGCATCATTCAGAAGCCTCGCCAGCGCATCGAGTTCAGCCGGTGCGGGCACGACGACCGGGGCAGGCGGCAAAAGCCCCGCCCGTGAGGAGACTGCGCGTGGCGGTGCCGGGCGCACTTGCCAGATCCCCGGGGATAACCACCACCGCGACACCACGCAGGCCGACAGCCGCCCTGATAGCGTTCTCCAGCACATAAGGCAGCTGGCTCGGATCAGACACCAGTTCACAGTAGTGGCTGCACTCCCGGAACAGGTTCTGCGGATGGGTCTCCTGGAAATAACCGCCCCCAATCTCGGATGAGGGTATCTGCGCTGCGATGGCAAGCACCGGTGTGCGGCTCCGGTGAGCATCGAATAAGCCGTTAATGAGATGAAGATTGCCCGGGCCGCAGGAGCCGGCGCAGGCTGCCAACTCACCAGTGATCTGGGCTTCGCCGGCGGCCGCGAACGCTGCCACCTCCTCGTGGCGAACATGCACCCAGGCGATATCGTTCTGGCGGCGGAGTTCCTCGGTCAGGCCATTAAGGCTGTCCCCGACGACGCCAAAAATACGCTTGATGCCCGCCTGCTTCAGGGTCTCAACGATAACGGCTGCGACGTTGGCCATCGGCTCATGCCTCCTGCATTTGGTGGGCACATTCAGATCAACCGAGGCTCGCCGCAAGTGAGCCGAATTGCAATGCCACCCTGCCTGTCTGCTGGCGGTCGCGCAAATTACCGGTCCACAGATCCCGGCGCGTAAGCACTTCGAGGAATTCCACTGATGAGGAAAAGTGCAGACGCTAAGGAGGAAAGTCGTCGTCCGAATTGGATCGCGACGAGGAAGTGACCTGCAAGAACCGCCGCTTAGATAGGGTTCTCAACCACCCTAACCGGCAAGCGCTTGCTCTCGGTGGCCCCATAGCCTCCGGCTCCCGTAGCCAGAATATCCAATTGCTCCCAGTCGAGAATCAGGTCAGCACTTTTGCCGCAATCGCCAGTGTCCGCGGCGGTACGCTCGCCGGCCCAGTGCACCTGAAATCGTCCCACCGCTTCACTGACCTGGCGCTCGACGATCAGGCTGCCCCCGGACTGACGCAGAACATCCAGGTCCAGGATGCAGCCAAACTGGCCCGGCCGATGCACGATCAGGCGCACGCCATCCTCGACCGGCGGGTTCGTGGCCGGGATAAACGAGACGATGTCGCCAATATAAGTGGTCAGATACGTCATCTTGGCTATCGCATGCGCCGCGGTCAGCGCGAGCAACGTGCTGGCCAGTCCGCCGACTGCGGGAAGCAGGACCCCAGCGAAGATGTCGTTCTTTGTGGGCATAGTCCGCTCCGTGATCGGGGAGCGCTTCGCTTACGCCGAGAAATCTTTCAGAATGGTTAATTTATCGGCGGCCGATGAATCCGGCTGCACTACCCCACCCAGCGATGCACAGGAAATCTCCACTGGCCATTTGACCGAAACAGATTGGTTCTCGGACCCTGCGGCGCCGCATTTGCGCCGACATCATGGACCGCGACCATATCGGGTGATGACGTGCGATCCAGAACTAGCCCGCTGGCATGCCGGCGAAATCCATGTTGCCGATATTGTCTTTGGACGCATCCAGGAACGCCAGCATACCCGTTGAGGTGTCGAACGTGGCGCTCGCCGCCGCGATTGCATTTAGATCACCTCGTGAAGCAAGTTATACTAGGCTGGGCAAGATTAATCCGCCAACGCGCGCTCGACGCTAGGGCCGGACTGGGTTTCATCCGCCGGCGCATGCAGCAGCACATCCGTCAGCTTGTCCAGCAGGTAATCCGCGTCGGCGGAATCGACCGTTTCCACCAGCGTCAGCACCCGGGTGATCACCCGGGAGCGGAATCGTTCCAGATCCCGAGGTTCGCCATCGAAGCCTGCCTCCGCAACTGTGTCGATGGCAGACCTAATGGTGCTGTATAGTTCGTCCGGCATCGCAGCCTTCCGGTACAGCGCCTCCAACCCCCTTCGGCTCGGATCATGAATCAGAATTTGCGCATTTTCTATCGATATGTCGCCCTTCGCTGCCATCGCTGCCTCGAAGAACCCGATGTCGCCCGTGCACACCGCCCGCAGAATCAACGAGGGCGTCAGCCTGCCGTTGCGCTGCATCTGTGCCACCATTTGCCGCAACTCGACCTCGGACGCGCCCAGGCTGAGGCGGATGATTTCCTGCTCGCGGGACTTCATTACGATGTCAGCAGCGGTTCTAGGCGCCAGATCGTGCGTCTCCACCAAATGCGCCTGCAACGCTTTCGAAACCATGTTAACCAGCCGCTCAGCCACGGTGATCGGCAGTTTTTCCCGCAGCACCATCGCTTCCTTGATCCGAACGTTGCCGTCAAAACGGTTGAGCGCATAGGCGAATTTGTCCTCCGCGATGGCCGCGCTGTTGTTGCCCATCAATACTATGACCGCAGGTTCTTCGGCGTGCTCGATCAGTGCGCTGGTCACCGTCTCAGTTAGATTTGGCCGGCTGGCGATCGCTTCTTGTTTCGAGGAAGAGCCGTTGCGAACGATCTCGATCAGGTCCTCGTCGGTCAACGCGAGAGAATCCGTCAGCATCGGAAACGCGACAGATTCAACGTCCTCCGCCAGTTTTCTTGCGACGTCCCTCGGCAGGTTCGGCGAGTGTCGCAAGCCTTGAGACAGCGCGGCCCGGACCCGTTCCTCGATATCCCGCGCAAGGATGCGGACGATATCCTGTCCCAACTTGACCTCGGTGGGCGTCAAAGCATGACGCGAAAGATCCGCGCCGATTTTTCCCGCCAGATCGGCGCGCACATCGGGTGAGGGTTCCGACATCAGCCGGTCGACATCGTGGGATGAGAGAGAGGCGGCCATTGAACCTCGCGGACAAAATCACACCGCTGGAGTGTGACCGAGAGATATAAACAACCGGTTAACGGCAGACCTACGATGTTCCCAACACGTTAAGAACCGTGCCCTCGGTCAAGATCTGCGGCAGAACCTCCAATTGACCGCCTCGCGCCGGGAAAAACACATACAATGGAACGCCGTCCCGCCCGTGCTCGCGGAGGAACGCAGTGATTGCCGGGTCCTGCCGGGTCCAATCGCCCTTAAGATAAGCCACGTCATCCCTTGCGAAAGCCTTTTGCACCGCCTCCGTGGAGATCGCCACCCGCTCGTTCAGCAGGCAGGTCACGCACCACGCCGCCGTCATGTTGACGAAGACCGGCCTCCCGGCCGCACGCAGCGTTGCCAGTCGTTCCGGCGTGAAAGCCTCCGCCGAGGCCTCGGTCGCGGCGCCAACCGGCACTGCTGTGATCCCGGACAGCACCGCGAGCGACGCCAGAATCGCGACGACCGCCATGGCCTGCCCGAACCGGCGTGGTTGGACCGTCGCCGTCTGCGTCACGCCGTACACCCAGCCGGCAAACCCCACCAGCACCAACCCAGCCACCGCCCCAAGCACGCCGCTGGGGCCCGCCTCCTGGCTGATCACCCAGACCAGCCACGCAGCCCCGCCGTACATCGGGAAAGCCAGCGCCTGCTTTAGGATCTCCATCCACCGCCCGGGCCGCGGCATCAATCGCGCGAGGCCGGGCATCGAAGCCAGGGCCACATAGGGCGCGGATAAACCCAGTCCCATGACCGCGAACACCAGCACGGTCACGACCGGCGGGGCGGCCAGCCCAGCCGCTACCGCGACGCCCATAAACGGGGCCGTACAGGGTGTCGCCACCAGAACCGCGAGCAGACCGGTAAAGAAACTGCCGGCCACACCGTGCCGATCGGCAAGCCCGCCGCCGGCACCGGTCAGCCCTCCACCGACCTCGAAGACGCCCGACAGGTTCAGCCCCACCGCGAACAGCAGCCACGTCATTCCCGCTACAAACATGGGGGAGGAGAATTGAAAGCCCCACCCTGCGGCCGTACCCGCTGCCCTCGCCGCCAGCAACATTACGGCAAGTGCTACGAACGTCACCAGCACGCCGGCGGTGTAGGACACGGCATGGCCGTGACCTCGCCCGGCATGCCGCGCCAACGCAACGGCCTTCATCGCGAGGATCGGAAACACGCACGGCATCAGGTTCAGGATCAGGCCGCCCAGGAACGCGAGCACCAGAATCTGGCTCAGCGGCGGCATCGCCGGTGAAGGCGGTGGGCCAGGCAACGCGCTGACGGCCACGTCCGTCTGCATGCCGGCGCGGTCGCGCACAGACAACACGCCGGACAGATTTGACGCTGGGTCGAATCCTTTTGCGGTCTTCAGCGCCAGAGTGAACCCGCCAACTCGCACCGACAGCGGTTGCGCCGCGCCGTCCTGGATCTGGTCCGGCTGGCCGGGGATGAACCAGGCGTCGGTGACCGTCGCTGCCGAAAGCTCCGGTCCTTGCACGAACAGCGTCCCATCGGGCGATATCCGAGCGGTCCAGGGCGAATGGCGCGGCACCGTTCGGTCATGCGCCGAGAATAGCCTGGCCTCACCCGACGGTCCTGGCGTCCCCAGTGGCAAAGTGAGCGAAAAATCTCCTTCCTCCGGCACGCAGATATCCTTGCAGACCAGCCACTGGGCGTGCGCCTTGATGGTGCCTGTAGCCGCGGTGACCGTGACGGGTAACAGCACCTCACCGGTGTAGGCATAGGTCATCACCGGCCCTTCGGCGACGCGTCGCGGTGTCGGCCAGTCGATCGGCGACTGCGTGCCACCCTCGATCGTCAGGTCCGGAGGTACGCCGGCATCGCCAGGGTTTTTCCAGTAGGTGTGCCAGCCATCCGCCATCCGCAACCGCAATCCCACCCGGAACGGCTTGCCGGGTTGTATCGCGTCGGTGTCGGTCACCAGCGTCGCGATAGCCCGCTTGCTGCTGACCGGAGCGCTTTCCAGCGCCCAAGCGGGAAGCGCCGCCATCAGCATCAGGACCGCTATTAAAATCCACTTCATGCCGTCTTCGCCTGCCACCAAGGGCGGTTGATATGCTCCCGTTCGGCCCGCGATGCCAGCGGCACCCCGAGCCTGGGCCTTGCCCGCCGGTTCTTTGCCAGCGAATTCGACTTGCTGTCATAAGATCCTTTCGACCTCCGCCTTAGCTGACGCTTCGACGAGGCTCCGACACGTTTAGAGGCGAGGTTGATGGGCGAGCCGATCGAAAATCATGGCGTCATAGGTGACCTCCGGACCGTGGCCCTCGTGGCTCTCGATGGCGCCATAGACTTCCTGTGCTGGCCGCGCTTCGACAGCCCAAGCGTATTCGCCTCCATCCTCGACGATGAGCGGGGAGGCCGGTTCGAGCTGGCACCCGAACTCAACGACGCACGGCGCCGGCAACTCTACCTGCCGGACACCAACGTCCTGCTCACCCGCTTCCTCTCGCGCAACAGTGTCGCGGAGCTGTCGGATTTCTTCGCCCTTGGCGATCCCGACAATGGGCAGCGGCTCATTCGACGAGCCAAGGCGGTGCGCGGAGTCCTCCGATTCCGCATGCGGTGTGCCCCGCGATTCGACTACGCGCGGGCGGAGCACGACCTCTACCAAGAGGGCGACACGGTGGTGTTTCGTTCGCGCGGCACCGATGGTCTCGCACTTCGACTACGAGCGAGCGTCCCGATGCGGGTCGCGGATGGCGAGGCGTCCGCCGAGTTCGAGCTTGCGCCCGGCGAGTTGGCTGCCTTCATCCTTGAGGACGCGGCGCACGGAGTGGAAAGTGCGGCGGCGGCTTCGGACTACGTGACCACCGCTTTCAAGGAGGTCTCGGACTATTGGCGGCAATGGGTCGCGCGCTCGACCTACCGCGGCCGTTGGCGTGACATAGTCAATCGCTCGTCGCTGGCGCTCAAGCTGCTGACCTCGGCGGAGCATGGCGCCATGGTCGCGGCCGCGACGTTCGGTCTGCCGGAGGAGATCGGCGGAGTTCGCAACTGGGACTACCGCTACACCTGGATCAGGGACGCCGCCTTCACAGTCTACGCATTCCTGCGGCTCGGTCACACCGAGGAAGCCAATGCCTTCATGCGCTGGCTGAGTGATCGGGAAACCGAGTGTGGACCAGACGGCTCATTGCGCTTGATGTACGGGGTCGACGGCCACGAGGAGCTGGTGGAAACCGAGTTGCTGCACCTACGCGGTTATCAGGCTTCATCGCCGGTTCGGGTCGGCAATGCCGCCCTTGAACAATTGCAGCTCGATATTTACGGCGAGCTGATGGACGCCATCTATCTATCGGACAAGCATGGCGAACAAGTATCCTGGCGGGCGTGGCAAGGTATCATCCGCTCGACCAACTGGCTGACCGAGAACTGGCAGCGCCCGGACGAGAGTATTTGGGAAGTCCGCGGCGGTCGCCGGCACTTTCTGCACTCGAGGTTAATGTGCTGGGTGGCGTTGGATCGTGCGATCCGTCTCTCGCGCAAGCGCTCCCTGCCTGCTCCGATGGTGCACTGGTTGGAAGTGCGCGACGCCATCTATAACGAGATCCATACAGAGTTCTGGGATCCCAATCAGGAAGCGTTCGTGCAGAGCAAGGGAAGCACAGCGCTCGACGCTTCTTGCCTGTTGATGCCGCTGGTGCGGTTTATCAGCCCGACCGATCCCCGCTGGCTGTCAACCTTGAAAGCGGTCGGCGAGCAACTCGTGGACGACAGCCTGGTGTTTCGCTACTCCACCGAGCAGGGGACGGATGGCCTGTTCGGCGGTGAAGGCACGTTCAATATGTGCAGCTTCTGGTACGTGGAATGCTTAGCGCGCGCTGGCGATCTGGCGCAGGCACGTTTCCTGTTCGAAAAGATGCTGGGCTACGCCAACCATCTTGGACTATTCGCCGAGGAGCTTGGCCCCGCCGGCGAACATCTTGGAAATTTCCCCCAGGCATTCACCCATCTCGCCCTGATCAGTGCCGCGTACTATCTGGACCGAGCCTTGTCCGGGCACGATGGCCGCGAGTGATCCTGGAATGGTCATCGCGCCTCGCCTAACGGGCGGATGAAAACGCATCCATTCGCTTGGTCGGTTGATTGATACCGGCGTAGTGACAGAAGTCACTACTTATGAAGCACATTTGTTGGGCAACGCCGCGCAGAGTGCCAGCGCCGGAAAAATCCGACAGCCCAGACATGTGCGTGGTCTGCATGCGGTGGCTGAGGCGTCGGCCATCCTACCTTTGGTATCACGCCATAGTGAAACATTAGAAGGTTGAAAGGCCCGACCTACGGCAACAAGCTTCCAACCAGGTACGAAGGATCGCCGCGTCGCTGATAAGCGCAAGAAAGATTGAGGAAACATCACACGATGGAAGTGGAGCACGACGCTGCCGCTGAAGTCTGTCGACCGGCTGACGCTTCGTCTGTCGAGTGGGCTAGCCGCTCCAGCCGGTCGGGCGCCAGTATCCGTAATAATAAGCGATTTTATCAAAATTTGGCGCACACCAAGGCGTCCCCATTGGCGGCATTTCTTCTAAGCCTGCTGTCGCTGATCGCGGGAATTGGCTCGGCCGCCAGCGCGCAGGCTGTAGGCAGCTACTACACCGATGCCCAGGCCGACGCCGGGCAAGACAGTATTCGCTAGCCAGTGCGCGATTTGCCATGGCGACAAGTTGGAGGGTAAGGTCGGACCGGCACTCGCGGGCGAGCAGTTCCTGAGTGTGTCCCAGTATCAGGAACTGACCGCCGGATTTCTCTACAAGACCATATCCAGGCAAATGCCGAAGAATGCACCGGGCAGTCTAAGTAAGACCCAGTATTTAGACGTCCTGGCCTATATTTTGAAGGTGAACGGCTATCCGGCCGGCCCGAGACAACTCACCGACGACGACCATGAGTTGAAGCGGATCAAGATAGAGCCGACCGGCAAACCGCAAGAGAGCAGTCAAACGGAGGATCGAAAATGAACAAATGGAAGGCTAGCTTGTTAAGCACCGGGGTTATGGCTTCGGTGCTATACTTGGCGGCAGGCGCCACGTTCGCGTCGGCTCAGACAAAGCCCCCGAGCGAATCGGTCAACGGTAACATCACCGATCAGCAGCGCCTGAAGGCGGACCAGGATCAGGACAACTGGCTGCTGTACGGGCGAACTTATGAAAATCAGCGGTTCTCTCCCGTCAAAGACATCACCGCAGACAATGTCAAGAACCTGCAGCCGGTGGCTATCCTGCAAACCGGCGTGGTGGGCAGCTTCGAAAACAGTCCGCTTGTCTATGACGGCATCATGTTCGTTTCGACCCCATACGATCATGTACTTGCGTATAACGCAGTGACCGGAAAGCAACTGTGGTCGTACGCACCCGATCTCGGCTATACACAACTCTGCTGCGGCCCCGAGAGCCGCGGCGTGGCGGTCGCTGACGGCAAGGTCTTCCTCGGACAACTGAACGGTGAGTTGGTCGCTCTCAATGCCAAAGACGGCAAGGTCGAGTGGACGACGAAAATCGGCGATCCGCGCGAGGCGTTCTCCCTCACGGTGGCACCGCAGGTCTATGATGGCATGGTGATCATCGGCACCTCGGGCGCCGAGTTCCCGACGCGGAATTTCGTCGGTGCATACGACGTCAATAGCGGCAAGGAAATGTGGCGCTTCTATACCACGGCAGCGCCAGGCGAGCCCGGCGGCGACACCTGGAGCGGTGAGTCCTACAAAACCGGCGGCGGTTCGATGTGGAACACGCCCGCCATAGACCCGGAGCGGGGATTGATCATTTTCGCCACCGGCAATCCGAACCCCGACAATTACGGTGACGAGCGGAAGGGCGACAATGCCTATACTGACTCGATCGTTGCGATCCACGCGAAGACGGGCAAGCTCGCATGGTGGAACCAGCAGGTCCCGCATGACGTCTGGGATTATGACGCCGATGCACCCGTCGTGTTGCTGAACGTCAAAGACCAGAATGGCAAGGAAATCGCCGCCGCTGCTGAAGCGGGCAAAGAGGGACAGGTCTTCATCGTCAACCGGGACGATGGCAAACTGATCCGGAAATCGGAGCCGTTCGTCGAGCAGAGCGAGACGATGGGGACCGCCCCGCCGACGACCGGTTACGTCAACATCTATCCCGGTGCGCAAGGCGGCAACGAATGGTCGCCCGAGGCATACTCGCCGGACACGCATCTGTTTTACGTCCAGGGCACCAATAAATCCTGGGAATACAGCGCCGCAACCGACGAGGACACCGTGAAGGGCCACCTCCGGCTCGGTGGAGTGCTGCAGCCGATCACGCCGGACGGACCAATGGAGCTTGGCGAACCGGGGGCGGACAAGCACAAGGCGCACGTTGACGGTGCCATTCCTCCGACCGGCAATCTTTCCGCCATTGATCCGGATACCGGCAAGATTACCTGGCAGTACAAGTCGGACGCACCAATGGTTGGCGGAGTGTTGGCGACTGCGGGCAATCTCGTATTCTCGGGCGAAATGAACGGAGACTTCAACGCCTTCAATGCGAAAACCGGCGAGAAGCTGTGGCACTTCAACCTCGGGTCGGGTGTCAACGCGCCGCCGATCACCTACCGGGTCAACGGTAAGCAGTATATCGCCGTTGCGTCGGGCGGCAATGCTGCCAACGGCAACAACGTGCTCATGAAGGAGCGGGGCTGGAACTTCGGTGACACTGTTGGAATCTTTGCGCTGAAGTGACTGGCAGGGGGCGGCGCCATTGCCGCCCCCTATAGGCCTGACTGCGCGATGCGAAGTGCTCATCTATTCGTCTGGCAGGCCAGCGCGCCGAAGACCACTGCAAATCGTCTTCTCAAAAAGCGCGATGAACTGGGGATTGGTATGATAAGGCAACGCACGCAGGGTTGATAGTGAGCCCATATCGGGTCGGATGTCGATAGCCCGCTGCAAGGCGGCGGCGGCTTCGGCCAATTCGCCCATCAGACCCAGCGTGGCGGCAAGGAACAAATGAGTATAGTAAAGCCTGGGATTTCCTGCCAGAGACTTCTTAAGCCAAATTACGGCCTCTTCGACATGGTCCAGCAACAGGTGACACCCGCCCAGCAAAAGGTAGCTTACCGGCGTGCCCGGGTCATGCGGGGCCAGGCGTATACTCCTCTCGATGAGAGGAACCGCTGCTTCCGGTTGCCCAAGATACGCCAGCGTCAGCCCCAGTTGACTGATTACGACGGCATGATCCGGAGCGAGCGCTAACGCGGTCTCGAATTCGATCTGTGATTCGTCCAAACGGCCTTGCAGCCGGCGAAGAGTCCCCATCCATGCGCGAGCATAGGAAAAGTCGCCGTCGATGTGGCGAACATCGAGAAGCAACTGCTCAGCGCGGTCCAAATCTTGCCCAGCAGACCGGCTCCAGCCATCCGCGACATTGGCGATCAGCACAAAGGCAATCCACATCCTGGCATCGACTGAATCAGGGTCGCCCTCGAGCGCTTGCTCAAAGCACTTCATCGCTTCTTGTCGATTTGCGGCTGATAATGGCCGGTAATAAAAGGCCCGTCCCCGCATGACAAGATCATCGGGGGTCCAATCCGGCGGCGGCAAGGCCTCGATGCGACGGTTCACATCCTCGATGAGCTTCAAAGAAAGAGTACGCACCAAACGGCCGGTGATTTCTTTAGGGGCATCGGGGGTACTGCCGAGATCAACGTCGAACCGTTGCGCCCATAGATAAGCACCGGATTCCGCACTGATCAACTGTACGGTCACCCTTACCTGGACTGCAGTTGCTCGAACGCTGCCTTGAATTAAGTAGGTCACGCCGAGTTCGGTCGCGAGGTCTCTCGGACTGACGGAATGACCGACGCGTTGCAAGGCTTCTGTGTCGCTAACTACGAAGATTCCAGGAAGCTGTGACAGATCAGTGGTAAAATCCTCGGAGATCCCTTCCACCAGGTGCTGATGCTCTTCTGGAGCGCCCAAACTCCGCAGTGGTGCTACCATGACAGAAAGTCGCGGGGGCTTTGTCGTTCTGACACTCATGCGTGGAAGCGGGGCGGGCGAAAGCAGTCTCGGTTCGGTGGTCTCCGGCTCAAGCCGCAGTAGAAAGGCCTCCACTGGACGGGTAATGTTCTTTAGGGAGAGCTCTCTATCAGCCCCGAAAGATCGCGACGACATGGAAAGCGCGGCATCGCGACCAGAACACCAGCGAGAGCTCTAACCTCGGTGTTTGCAGCCCCACGGTCGGCGTTACCGGCTTCCGGACCGGATCCGCCGCAGCTCCGGATCGTTTCCTCCGACAACGCGACTGGATCCGCATCAGTCGGCACGCCCCCTCGCGGCCCGGGGCCGCCAATTCGCGCCCGTTGCGTCTCCGATACCAGCCGAGGGGCTACCCTTTCCGGATATTTCGTCCTAGCGTTCCTGCAGGACGACCAGGATGGGGAAACCGCTCATGACAACAAACGGGTTCGGCGGCGCAAACGGCTTCGGGAGTGACTGCCTCGCCGGTGTTCGCGTCCTGGACATGACCCAGTTCGAGGCTGGGCCATCCTGCACCGAAACCCTCGCCTGGCTTGGCGCCGAAGTTGTGAAGGTCGAAAATCCCAAAGGCGGCGATCCCGGCCGCTCGCTTGGCGGCAAGCCGGGCCAGGACGATCCGTATTTCCTCAATTTCAACGCCAACAAGAAATCCGTCACCGTCAACCTGAAGGACCCCCAAGGTCTGCAACTGGTCAAAGATCTCGCCGCCAAGGCCGACGTGTTGGTGGAGAATTTCGCGCCCGGCGCGATCGAGCGCCTAGGCCTCGGTGCCGATGTCATTCGTGCCCTGAATCCGTCGATCATCTATTGCCAGGTCAAAGGGTTTGGCGAGGGCAGCCCGTACGAGAAAAATCTCGCCTTCGACATGATCGCCCAGGCCTGCAGCGGCATCATGAGCACCACCGGCGAACGTGATGGCCGCCCGCTGAAGCCCGGCCCGTCGCTGGGCGACACCGGCACCGGGATGCTGCTGTCGATCTCGATCCTCGGCGCGCTGTATCGCCGCAAAGCGACAGGGCAGGGGGACCATCTGCAAGTCGCGATGCAGGATGCTATGCTGCACTACATGCGTATCGCATTTTCCTATCAGGCCCGCACCGGCAAGGCCGCGCCGCGTGCTGCCGACAGCAGCGTCTCGGGCGGAAATCCACCAATGGGCACCTTCCCAAGCAAAGGCGGCGGCCTGAATGATTATGTCTATGTCTATACTTCGCGTGCCAACCCGGAACACTGGCGCCGCCTGCTCGCGGTGATCGGCCGGGAGGACCTCATCGGCGACCCCCGCTACGACACACCCGCGGCCCGGTCCGAACGCGCCGCCGAAGTCAACGAAATGATCGCCGCCTGGACCCGCCTGCACACCAAGCACGAAGCAATGGAGATCATCGGTGCCGCCGGAATTCCAGCCGGCGCGGTGCTCGATACAATGGAACTGACCAACGATCCGACCTTCGAACAGCGCGGCATCATGCAAACCATTGACCATCCGGTGGTCGGGCCGTTCAAGATGGTCGGGTGGCCGGTTCGCTTCTCCGGCAGCCCGCCGCCGGTGAAGCCCGCACCATTACTTGGAGCAAACAACCACGACGTACTGACCAATTGGCTCGGGCTCGACGCGGATAAGGTGAGCGGTCTGCGCAACGAAAGCATCATCGGCTAATCAAGGGAGAAAATAAAATGGCGGAACTGACCGGCTCGGAAATCATCGCCCGATGCTTGCAAAAGGAAGGGATCACCGATCTCTTCTACATCATGGGCGGCCCGATGCTGCTTGCGGAAGCGACCTGCATCAAGGAAGGCATCCGCATGATCGACGTCCGCCACGAGCAGGCCGCGGCATTCATGTGCCAGGCCTACAGCCGCCTGAAGCAAGTGCCGTCGGTCTGCATGGCTGCCTCCGGTCCTGGCGTGACGAACCTGATCACCGGTATGGCCAATGCGCTTGTTGACTGTTGCCCGGTCGTTGCTCTAGGCGGATCGAGCCCGCTCAGCCAGTTCGGCCGTCAGGTGTTCCAGGAAATCGACCAAGTCGAGTTGATGCGCGGCTGCTGCAAATACGTCGATCGGTTGATCAATCTGAAGCGCATCCCGCAACAGATCAACTTCGGGCTGCAGAAAGCGATCCTCGGCAAGCCAGGCCCGGTGTATCTCGATTGCCCCGGCGACATGCTCTACCAGAAGATCGACGAGAACCTGGTCGACTGGTCGTTCGCCGGCCGCCCGATCCTGGACAGCCGCCCGATGGGCGACCCGCGTCAGGTCGACGCGCTGATCGGCGCGCTGGCCGAGGCAAAGAATCCGCTGATCGTATCAGGCTCCGGCGTGATCTGGTCGCGAGCGTGGGCGGAAATGCAGGCCTTCGTCGAAGCTGCCGGCGTCCCGTTCTACACCACCCCGCAGGGCCGCGGCGTGGTGCCAGATGACCATCCGTATTCCTTCCTGTCGATGCGTTCCGGCGCGTTCAAGGAAGCCGATCTGATCGTCGTACTTGGCACCCGTATGAACTACATCATCGGCCATGCGAGCCCGCCGCGCTTCGGACCCGCGGCAAAAATTGCGCGTATTGATATCGATCCGACCGAGATCGGTGCCGCCGCTCGCTACGTCGATATCCCTATTGTCGGTGACTGCAAGGCGGTGCTCGGTCAGCTGCTGCAAGGCATCAAGGGCCGGATCAATCCCGACAAATACGCCGGTTGGCGCAAGCAACTAGCCGATGGCGAGGTCGCCAAGCGGTCCTCCGCCGGGGCCAATAAACTGCAAGAGGACGGCGACATCCATCCCGTCCGCATGTTGGAAGCGGTGCGCGACTTTGCCAAACGTGATGCCATTCTCTGCGTGGATGGCCAGGAGACGCTGAATTACGGGCGCCTGACCATCCCAACGTTCTCGCCGGGGCATCGGCTGAACTCGGGTCCGTTCGGCACCATGGGAGTCGGACTGCCGTTCGGCGTCGGCGCGAAGGTTGCCTGTCCGGATAAGCAGGTAATCGTGGTACACGGTGACGGCTCGATGGGCTTGAACGCGATGGAACTGGACACCGCCATCCGTCACAAGATCCCCATTCTGGTGGTAATCAGCCTGAACGGCGGTTGGACCGGTGATCCGAAGCGCGAGAAGCCGGGCCGCGACCTTGGTTACACGCGGTACGACAAGATCTGCGAGGCTTTGGGCGGCTACGGCGAATACATCACGAAAGTGGAGGATATCCGCCCAGCGCTGGAGCGCGCGCAGAAGAAGGTCGATGAGGGTATGGTCGCCTTGGTGAACGTACGCACGGACTATCGGGCGCGCTTCTCCGGCGTGGCATTCTCGGACTATTCGACTTAGCGACTCCCCGTGTGGCCAGGAGTGGCCAGGACCGGGTCCGGCCACACGTCCCCTGCCGGATTGGCCTAATCTCTTTGTTCTTTGGTTTTTTGGCCAACGAGCATAGAGTCAAATCGTGCCGCGTAAAACATGAAATCGCATCACGGCCTTGCATTTTCGCAAGTCGAGGGGAGGACGCCATGAAACGCACGAAAATCGGCGCGCCACAGCGAAGGCTGGTGACGGCGCTTGGTCTGGCCCTTATACTGCTGGGGGTTGCCGCACCCGGCGCAATCGCACAGAAGAATTACGCCCCTGGCGTTACCGATACCGAGATCAAGCTAGGCCAAACCATGCCCTACAGTGGGCCAGCGTCGCCTTACAGTGCGGTTGGCAAGGCCGAGTCCGCGTATTTCAAGATGATAAACGAGCAGGGCGGCGTGAACGGCCGCAAGATCAATCTGATAAGCCTCGACGACGCCTATTCCCCGCCGAAAACGGTTGAGCAGACCCGGCGGCTCGTCGAGGAAGACCACGTTGCGTTTATTTGGCAAAGCGCTGGGTACGCCCACCAACACGGCAATCCAAAGATATCTGAACGACCGCAAGATACCGCAGCTGTTTATCTCGACGTTCGCCAGCAAGTTCAACGACCCGCAGCATTTTCCCTGGACGATGGGCGGTTTGGGCAGTTATCGCGCTGAGGGGCACATCTACGGCCAATACATTCTGCAGCACCATCCAAACGGCAGGATCGCGGTGCTCTACCAGAACGACGACTACGGCAAGGACTACGAACAGGGTCTGCGCGAGGGACTCGGCGACAAGGCCGCGACAATGATCGTTGCAGAGGCAACCTACGAGGTCAGCGATCCCACTGTCGATTCACAGATCGTCACCTTGCAGGGGTCAGGGGCTGACGTGTTCTATGACGTATCCGGCGCGAAATTCGCCGCGCAAGCAATTCGCAAAGTCTACGACATCGGGTGGAAGCCCGTGCACTTTCTCAACTCCGTATCGTCTTCGGTCGCTGCCGTCCTAAAGCCCGCGGGTCTCGACAAATCGACTGGCATTATCTCGGTCGTCGCCTTGAAGGACCCAAACGATCCGCGGTGGCATGATGACCCAGGGTACCGGGATTGGCTGGCATGGATGCAGAAATACTATCCCGATGGGGATATCGCCGATTTGAACATCGTCTACGGCTACACCCAGGCGCAAATGCTCGTAGAAGTGTTGAAGCAGTGTGGAGACAATCTCAGTCGCCCAAACATCATGGCACAAGCCGAGCAACTTCACGCGCTTGCCCTCCCAATGCTGCTGCCGGGAATAACACTGAACACAACGCCCACCGACTTTCAGCCGCTCAAGCAATTGCGCATGGCGAAATTCAATGGCCAGACATGGGAAATATTTGGCGACGTGATGCAGGTCAGTTCCTCTAAGTAGCGGCCCGGCGACGAAAATGCGGCGGCCGGAGTGGTAGTCCGGCCGCCCAGCGACCTTGTCGACCGCCGAAAAGCTGTGTCACGGATTTGCCTGTGCTACTTCACGACGACCGTGCCGTGCATCGTCGGATGCAGGCCACACATGTAGGCGAACGTCCCGGCCTTATCGAACTGATAAGTAAAAGTCTTGTCTGTATCGAGTGCCTTTGATCGCACGCCAAGCGCAGTCAGAACGATACTGTGCGGTATATCGTCCTGGTTGGTCCAGGTCACCGCCGTGCCTTTGGCGACGACCAACTTCGCAGGCCCAAACGTGAAGTTGTCAATCTTAATTTGGGCCGCGTCATCTGACCGCGCCGCTGCCGGAACGATCAGGCACGCGAGCAGAAGCCCGCGTTGCAACAGTGTTTGCATAGGAGCCTCTCCTTCAACTGGCCAGAGGTGTATCGACGATGGCCAGCGGCGACTTGGTCGTCACCAGGCTGACCTGAGTCGTGCCCAGGAAGTTCTTCAATTCCCCGGGCGGCACCGGCGCCGGGCCGGGACCTTTGGCGACCCCAGGCACGCCCTGCGGAAACGCCGTCGAGCGCGCCGTGTGGAACGCGACATGGCCCTCGACCTTCTGCATCACCTGATGGATGTGGCCATTCAATACGGTGACGGATCCGAATCGCTTCAGATAGGTCAGCGCCTGCCCGCCATCCTTGGTGCCCCAGCCCCAGTCCTGGTAAACGATCCAGAGCGGCACATGCGCGAACACCACGATCGGCGTGCTGGCGGACAGACCCTTCACGTCG
Source organism: uncultured Pseudomonadota bacterium (assembly GCA_963832865.1). GTDB lineage: Bacteria > Pseudomonadota > Alphaproteobacteria > Acetobacterales > Acetobacteraceae > Rhodopila. The sequence goes on along the minus strand of CAWHWH010000055.1, from coordinate 172,302 downwards.
TTTTCCAGCCATTCCAATTGCGCCTGCCCGAGGTCGCCCAGTCCATTGCCCTGCAGGTTGACGACATTGACCAGACCGATGAAGTGCACGCCGTGGGCATTGAAGCTGTACCAGCCGTCGCCATGCGTCCCCTTGCCATAATGATTGAGATAGCTCTTGCCGTTGTCTTCCAGGATATCGTGCTCACCGGGCACGGTATAGACCTGTAGATTCGTCGCACCCAGCAACTGCACGCCAGTATCGAACTGCTCGGCAGTGGAAAGATGAGTAATATCGCCAGTGTGGATCAAGAAGGCGGGTTTGTCTTCCATCGAGGTCACATGACCCAGTGCCTCCTGGAAGGTGCCAGCGACATTTGTATTCACCGGCTTGTTGAAGCCTAAATGACTGTCACTGACCTGCGCGAAACTGAAGCCGGTTTCCGCCGCCTCGGCCTGCCCGATGATGCGCGCCCGCGGGATGCCGCCGGCGACGGTCCAGACCATGGCACTGCCGGCCCAGGTCATGCACTTCAGGAATCCGCGCCGGTCGGGGTTGTATGTCTCGATGCTCATGTGATTGTGCTCCAGGTTACTCTGACCGCAATACCGGGAGCGGCCGGCTATTATTCCCGCTGGAAAAAACAATTTTGACCGGGAATAAAGCGCTCGCGCTGCCAGTATATGATCATCGCTTTGCACCGGATGGAGGCTATGGCGACCGACGCCCGAACCCGACGTTTCGAACTGCTGGCGATGCCGCATCTGGATGCGGCGTTCAACCTCGCCCGCTGGCTGACTGGCAACACCGCCGACGCCGAAGACGTGGTCCAGGACGCTTACCTGCGCGCGTTTCGCTACCTCGATGCATTTCGCGGCGACAATTTCCGGGTTTGGCTGCTGACCATCGTGCGCAATAGTTTTCTCGATTGGCTGAAGGACAATCGCTCCAACCGCCAACTATTCCAGCCCGCTCCGGTCGACATGGATTGGGCGGATACGGCGCCAAGCGCCGAGGCGATGCTGCTGGACCGCGTCGACAGTGAAACTCTCAACACCCTGGTGAGCCAACTGCCAGCGGAGTACCGCGAAGTTCTGATCCTGCGGGAGATCGAGGACCTTTCCTACAAGGATATAGCCGCGGTGACGGCTACCCCTGCCGGTACCGTGATGTCGCGCCTGTCCCGAGCCAGATTGGCGCTGCGCAAGGCGTGGGCCGACAACGAGAAGAAGCTATGACACACGAACGCGTCCAGCGCCTGCTACCCGCTTACGCGGACCGCCAGATCGGCCCGGTTCGCCGGTTCTTGCTAGGGCGACACATCGCACGCTGCCCGTCCTGTCTAGCGCAACTGGAGGCGATGCAGACAACGCAGTCGGCGCTGCGCACCAACCTGACGGTCCATCGCGCGCCTCCGGCATTGGCTATGCGGATCGGGTCCGCCCTGCCGCGTGAGGCGCCCCCCGTGGTCCGCCGCCGGCCGTTCCAGTTCGGCTTTGCCGGAGCGGCAATGGCGGGCGGCCTCGCCGGCGTCGCGCTGACATTGGCGGTGACACGCCTGACCCCCGAGCCCGATCCGCTGGTGACGCGATGTCGTCGCCGATCATGTCCGGTCGTTGATGGCTGACCACCTGATGGATGTGCCCACCAGCGATCAGCACACGGTCAAGCCATGGCTGTCCGCGCGCCTGGACCTGTCTCCGGTGGTCAAGGATCTCTCCGCCGAGGGGTATCCGCTGGCCGGCGGGCGCCTCGATTATGTCGACGGCCATCGCGCCGCCGCCATCGTGTACCACCGCGATAAACATATTATCAATCTGTTCGCTTTTGTATCGGACGAGCGCGCCAATTCGCCGCCCCGTCAGGACAAGCGGGACGGGTTCAACATCGTCGAATGGCGCATGGGCGGCCTTTCCTACGTCGCCGTTTCCGACGTCGAAGCATCGCAGTTGCTGGCGTTTGCCCGGTTGGTGCAAGCCGCCGGCTAGATCGCCGAGTAGAGTACGCCGCTGACCGGCAAAGGTGTTAGTACTCGCCATCTTGCCATTCGTTAAGCAGTCCTGGATGGCTACCCCGTTGCCGCGCGACGGCACAGCTGCAGCGCGGCGGTCTAACGGATGATCGACGCGAGCAGGTCGGTGCGAGAGCGGGGTTGACGGATCATACGAATGCGATGCATTCTCATGTCGGAGGTTTGGATAATGACATCGCGACAATGGACTTGCGCTATCGTGTGCGCGGCATCTCTGGTGATGGGTGCTGATTTGTCTGCGCGGGCAGCCGATACCGAGATTTCCATTGCGATCAAGGACGGCAGGTTCATACCGAGCGAGGTTCCTGTGCCAGCCGGCACAAAGTTAAAGCTGATCGTGCGCAATCAGGACTTCGTCGATGTCGGAGTTCGAGAGCACCGAATTCCACCGTGAGAAGACCGTTGCCCCCGGCCAGGAAATCTCAGTCTTCGTCGGTCCGCTTGACCCCGGTAGCTATGAGTTCTTCGACGACTTCCATCCCAAAAATCGTGGTCATCTCGTCGCGAAATAGGACTTATCGATGCTTGCCACCCTTATCATCGTCTTTCGCGAGGTGCTGGAAGCCGGGCTGGTCGTCGGCATCGTCCTGGCGGCAAGCCGAGGGGTGCCCCGTCGCGGGTTGTGGATCACCGGCGGTTGTGGGGCCGGTGTGTTAGGCGCGATCGTCGTGGCGGGTTTCGCCAGCGAGATCGCCGACGCTGTTCAGGGTGTCGGGCAGGAACTGTTCAACGCCAGCATCCTATTCGCGGCTGTCTGTATGCTGGGCTGGCACAACATCTGGATGAGCCGGCACGGCCGTGAACTGGCTGCTGAATCTACGCGCATCGGCAAGGAGGTACGCGCGGGCTCGCGGCCGCTCTACGCTCTGGCGCTGGTTTGCGGCATCGCGGTGCTGCGCGAAGGCTCGGAGGTCGTCCTGTTTCTCTATGGCATCGCGATCGCCGGCGGCAGTAGCCGAATTGGCATGGTTACCGGCGGTGCATTGGGTGTCGTTGCAGGCGCCATCGCCGGTGCGGCAATTTACTTCGGTCTGCTTAAGATCCCATTGCGGTATCTCTTCAGCACAACCTCGTGGCTGATCCTGCTGCTGGCCGCCGGGATGGCGTCGCAGGGCGCGGCCTTCCTGGCGGCTGCAGATATGCTTCCCTCGCTCGGCAACGATCGCTGGGACACCTCTGTCATCCTGACGGAGAACAGCCTGGTCGGACAACTCGCGCATGTATTGATTGGCTATACCGCTCGGCCGGCCGGGATTCAGATCGTTTTCTACGTCGCAACGTTGCTCGTAATCGGCTCGCTGATGTGGGTCTTCCGCGCCGAGCCATCAGGTCGGGGGCGCCAAGCGACATCCTGATCCGGCCAGGAACGCGCTTCCCAATTTTGGGGTTGCCACGATGAGGATCTGGACGATAACGCCCGTCGCCCTTGCCGCTATGCTCGCCGGCCGCACTGCGAGGGCCGACTTCAAGGTTTGGCTGCCGGATGTCAATTTCGGTGAGGTGGCGTTGGAGACCGTCGGCGATGCGGGATTTGATCCGCATGCGGATCGCAGCAGTGAGCAGAGCTATACGGCAGAGATTGAATACGGTGTCACGCGCTGGTGGCAAACGGAATTGGAATTCGAATTCGAGCGAGAGGCTGGGCCGGGGCAAAACCTGTACTTTAACCAGCTTACATCGGAAAACTTGTTTCAGTTTACTCAACGCGGCGAATATTGGCTAGATGTAGGGTTCTTTGCGGAATACGGTCTCTCAACGCTGAAGGGCAATCCCAACGAGATCACCCTCGGTCCCGTATTGCGCAAGGATTTCTGGGGGTTGAGCAACACGATCAACCTCTTCTTTGAAAAGGATGTCGGCCACAACGCTGCGGCGGGGACGCAATTTCTCTGGGCCTGGGAGACGCGGGTAGACGGGCTGACGATGCGCTTTGGCGATCACTTCATCGTCGAGCCTGGGTTCCAGTACTATAGCCAACCGGGCAGAATCGGACGATTCTCGAATTGGAACGATCAAGACAACCGGATCGGCCCACAACTGTTCGGCAAGGTATTTGATATCGGGCCCGGCACACTGGAATGGAACGCCGGTTTTCTGGTTGGCCTGACCAATAATGTGCCGAAGTTCACGCCGCGTTGGCAGTTCGAATATGAAATCCACTATTGAGCGCGGCCCGCTTCGCGTCTGGCCCGGGAATCGGACGGGGCAATCCACTTTAGCTCATCCGGTCGTCTGGCCGGAGCACGTAATGCGGTTCTTCACCCGCCAGCGCCCGCCGGATATTGGTGATGGCTCGTCGCAGCCCGGCTTCTGTCATGCCGGAAACCGAGGCTGAATTGTGCGGCGAGCCCAGGACGTTCGGTAGCGACAGGAACGGGTGATCCATCCGGAAGGTGCCATGGCGGACCGGCTCCACCCACCAGGCGTCGAGGCACGCGAAGAAATCCGGATGCGTCTGGAGATGCGAAAACAGGGCCGCTTCATCGATGATCTCGCCGCGTGCGAGGTTCACGAGGATAGCATCCGGCTTCATCAACGACAGCTCGCGGGCACCGATTAGCTCCTTGGTGGCCGGTGTCAGTGGCGTGCAAACGACCAGAACGTCGGCCTCGGCCAGCAGAGTGTCCAGCGCCGAGACTGGACCGATCCAGTGGGTTGGTTCCTCGGATTGACCGCGGCGATTGATCGCGTGGATACGCATTCCCATCGCCTGCATCAACCTAGCGATGGCGACCCCAATGCCGCCAAAACCCAAGATGCCGCAGACCTTGCCGGCGAGGGTCCTATTCCGTGTCTGCTGATTGAACTCGCCCCGAGCAAGCGCCGCATGCTCGGCGAGCAGACGCTTGGCGGCGGCGAGCGTCATCGCTAAACCGTGCTCCGCCATGGGTTTGGCGTAGGCACCCCCGTTGCTGGCTATGGGGACGCCGGCGGGAAGAGCGCTCAGTGGCACGAAATCAATGCCGGCGGAGATGAACTGGATCAGCCGCGCCGAGCGAACGAGTTGCGCTTCGCCGTCACGCAATTCCCGGCCGGTATCGCGGGCCAGGATCGCGGACGCCGTATTCAAGGCGGCGGCCCGGTCAGCTTCGTTTAGGTCGGCGAGGTAGACCACCCGAGCGGCGCTGCCGATCGCGTCGGCAATGACCGCGCGCTCGGGAGGCCGCACCGGGAAGGTGACGACAAGTGTGTCGGTCATGGTTCCTGAATAAATACTATAAAATTCGGCATTTAGCCGACTTACTTGCAGGGATATCGCTCGGCCAGAAATTTGAACAGCCCCTCCGTCGCCGGCAAGCTGCGATGTTCGGGCAGCGCTCGGACCCAGTCGACGAACTCGCCCAGCGTGGCGCTTCGGCTGGGGGACGGAGACGGGAAGCAGAATAGTTTCTTATCGCCGGTGTGTTGTAGCTCGAGATCGACCACCCCCTGGGCGAAGCCGTGGCAATAGTTGATTTTCGCGTCCGCTGCTGGCTCTCTCGGATTGGCGCCGCACAGTTCGGCCAGATCGCCGGCGGTTCTGACATGAAGTGTGATTGGCTGCGCCGCCCACGCGCATGAGATGATCAGGCTGGGTGCGAGCACAGCGAGTGCGATAAGTGCCTTCATCAACAAAATCTCCGGTGAGGAAAGATCGTCTCCTCGAACTGACAGCGCACTGCCGGAGTCCACCCAACGCCCCAGTCCCTGGGCACGCAGCAGGCAGGCCGAGCAGCTTCCGCAGCCGTATCCTCAGGTGAGACGATCGGTGCGGATGCTTGGATAGCAGGTATGGGTTGGTTCGCGAATATCCCGACCGGGCCGGGCGCCGGGGGAGGTATGGCGAGTCCGGGAATATCTGGTTCGCGGGGCCATCCGGTTGGAGCCGGGGCGGTCGTCTTGCCTTGGGGATCAAGCTTTTTTCGACAGGCTGCGGAAGGTGACCGACCAGCGTGTCATTTCCATCGCCGCGATGCTGTGCTCCCATTCGTGCCGAGCTTCGCCGGTGAGATGGTAGATGGATCGAGGCGGGAGCAGTGCGGTCGCCCGATCAAAGCCGCCGGGTCTGCGGTGGCGGAACCGCATCGTTGCCGGCGCGCCGAGCGAAACGCCGATGACATGGTCGAAGACGGGCCGATCGCGATGCCAGCCGATCCCGGCGCCCGGATCGTAGCGGATCACCAAGGACTGTACCAACTCGTGCGGATCGAGGCAGGCAAACGCAGCAGCCTTCTCGCGCAGCGGCAGCAGCCAATTGGGGATCGGATCGGCAGGGCCGAAGCTTCCGGTGTCGAAGTCGTAGCGCCAGCCATAGGAGGCCGTCAGGCGTTTCCCGAGCCATCCGTGGAAGCGGAACGGGGACAGCTCTACCGCGTCGATGGAGGCGATCAACGCTAGTTCTTCGTTTGACGTCACGATCGCCTCGGCCTGCGCCAGGCCGGGTAGACCAGATCGGTCGAACAAATCGGATTGGGTCGCAGACACGTTCAATTCCGATCGCAAGGCATTTAGGGTGTGGCTGCCAATTGGTGAGACTAGCTGCCCACCTGAGGACTTTTGGACTATGGCGTTCGCGTGAGCGAATCGGTCCCGTATGTCTTATGATTCTGGAGTAGCCGCGTCATTGACTATCGGAGAGGGTTGGACCGGACCAGTCGGTTGCTGCAACGAGTTGATCATTGCGGTGGCCCAGAGTTCGGGGTTCCACGTCTGGTCCGGCGCTGCAGTTGTGGCCGCGTGCGGGGCGGCGGCGGGGTGCGCGCGGGGGCGCTGGGCGTCAACCTTCGCTTTGTGCTCCTGAATGGCCGCCATTATCTCGGCCTGGCGCATGTCGTCCACGGGCTCCGCCATTTCAGCGGGGTCGGGTGGGAGTTCGCGGGCGAGACGCTGGTCCAGCGCCTTTTCGGTCTGCAGGGCGGAGCGATTGAGGTTGTTGGCGCAGCCGCGGTAACGGAGGCGCATGGATGGTGACATTTCGGTGGTTTTGGCCTCGGCGAGGACGTCTAGGGTGGTCATGCCGAAGGCGATGATGTGAGCTGCCTGCAGCATTTCCGCTCTGGTGCGGGTGTCGTAGGAGGCCAGGGTGTCGAGGATTTCGGACCGGGCTTCGTGCTTGTCCCTGGAGGCGTCCGATGAAGTACGGCAGCAGGAACGCGATGATCGTTTCAAGAAACGAGTTGGGTCGGGCGAGCCATGGGTCGGTCCGGTGTGCAGTTGTGCATTTGTTCTAGCGCTGGTTGAGGGCGATGTCAAGAACATAACGTGAAAATGCTCGGACAGCGGCGGTGGGATAGGCAGCCGTCGGCGTCGGTTTGAGGTGCGCTTTGGCGGCGACTGGTCACTAATCAGGAAATTCACGCCACGCGAAGTTTTCGGCAGCATCGCCGGAATTGCAAATCGTAGAAAACGATCCCCTCCCCGGGGGATTTACCGAGATTGGCACTATCCGGCATTGCCCGAACCCGCTTCGCCTATTTCAGAGATCTCGGACATCGTCGATTCTTACAATCGGTCAGCCAGAAAACCTGGGCAGCTCCAGCCAGGAAAATCACGGCACGTCCGCCTCCTTGCATTATGGAACTGCCTTCGGATCGAGCCCGCAGGCTTGCTTCTGAGCGACGGTCCATTTAGCGGACTTCGGCGGAAACAATGGATCGAACAGGCCGTGATCTAACTGCTCGTCTCGGCTCAAGGGGCAGAGGCGATCCGCGGCACCTGCGAGAGCATCAAGGGAATCGGTACCGGCGTCCCACAGGCGCAGCGTCTTGTCCTCGGACGCGGAGACGATGCGCTTGCCGTCCGGCGAGAAGGGAATGCCGATGACCACCTCGGTATGGCCCTGCAGGGGCGCACCGATCGGCTGCCCGGTGACGGCGTCCCACAGCCGCACCGTCTTGTCCCAGGACGCGGAGACGATGCGCGTGCCGTCCGGCGAGAAGGCGACGGCGATGACCGCCTCGGTATGGCCCTCGAGCGGCGCACGGAGCGGCGCCCGGTGGCCGCGTCCCAGAGCCGGACCGTCTTGTCGTCCGACGCTGACGACGACCCGCTTGCCGTCCGGCGAGAAGGCGACCGCCGCTGACCGACCTCGGTATGGCCCTCGAGCGTCTGCACCGAGCGGCTGCCCGGTGGCCGCGTCCCAGAGCCGGACCGTCTTGTCGTCCGAGCGCCGACGCGACCAGCTTGCCGTCCGGCGAGAAGGCGACCGCCGCTGACCGCAGTCGGTATGGCCCTCGAGCGTCTGCAGCGAGCGGCGCCCGTCGCCGCGTCCCAGAGCCGGACCGTCTTGTCGTCCGATGCCGACGCGACCAGCTTGCCGTCCGGCGAGAAGGCGACGGACGTTGACCGCACTCGTGAATGGCCCTCGAGCGTCTGCACCGAGCGGCGCCCCGTGGCCGCGTCCCAGAGCCGGACCGTCTTGTCGTCCGATGCCGACGCGACCAGCTTGCCGTCCGGCGAGAAGGCGACCGAGCTGACCCGACCTCGAATGGCCCTCGAGCGTCTGCAGGCGGCGCCCCCGTCGCCGCGTCCCAGAGCCGGACCGTCTTGTCGTCCGAGCGCCGACGCGACCAGCTTGCCGTCCGGCGAGAAGGCGACGGCGTTGACCGCAGTCGGTATGGCCCTCGAGCGTCTGCAGAGCGGCGCCCGTCGCGGCGTCCCAGAGCCGGACCGTCTTGTCGTCCGATGCCGACGCCACCCGCTTGCCGTCCGGCGAGAAGGCGACGCCGGTAGACCGGCCTCGGTATGGCCCTTGAGCGGCGCACGGAGCGGCGCCCGTGGCCGCGTCCCAGAGCCGGACCGTCTTGTCCGCGGATGCGGAGACGACGCTTGCCGTCCGGCGAGAAGGCGACGGCGAGGACCGCCTCCGTATGGCCCTTGAGCGTCTGACCGAGCGGCGCCCGTGGCCGCGTCCCAGAGCCGGACCGTCTTGTCGTCGGACGCCGACACGACCCGCTTGCCGTCCGGCGAGAAGGCGACGCCGTGACCGGCCTCGGTATGGCCCTGGAGCGGCGCACGGATCGGCGCCCGGTGGCGGCGTCCCAGAGCCGCACCGTCTGTGTCGTCGGACGCGGAGACGACGCGCTTGCCGTCCGGCGAGAAGGCAACGCCGGAAACGGCCTCGGTATGGCCCTGGAGCGGCTGACCGAGCGGCGCCCGGTGGCGGCGTCCCAGAGCCGCACCGTCGTGTCGTCGGACGCGGAGACGATGCGCTTGCCGTCCGGCGAGAAGGCGACGCCGAGGACCTTCTGGGTATGGCCCTGGAGCGGCGGACCGATCGGCTGCCCGGTGGCGGCGTCCCAGAGCCGCAGCGTCTTGTCCCAGGACGCGGAGACCAGCGCTTGCCGTCCGGCGAGAAGGCGACGCCGGAAACGGCCTCGGTATGGCCCTGCAGCGGCGCACCGATCGGCTGCCCGGTGGCGGCGTCCCACAGCCGCAGCGTCTTGTCCGCGGACGCGGAGACGATGCGCTTGCCGTCCGGCGAGAAGGCAACGCCGAGGACCCCTGCGGTATGGCCCTGCAGGGGCGCACCGATCGGCTGCCCGGTGGCGGCGTCCCACAGGCGGAGCGTCTTGTCGTCGGACGCGGAGACGATGCGCTTGCCGTCCGGCGAGAAGGCAACGCCGAAGACCACCTCGGTATGGCCCTTCAGCCTACGGATCTCGATCGGCCACTCCAGGGCATTGGCCAGCGCTGCCCTAGCCTGTGCGACATAGAGAGGATCCTCCAAGCGTCGGCTAGGCGGCAGGGCGGCCCTCGCGAGCAACGCACCGAGGCGCGCGTTGCCTTCCTTGGAGGCGAGCGTAGCCCGGTCAGCCAGCGAGAGAGAGCCTAAGCGAGCGCTCTGCAACGCTTCAAGTGACGCCTCGGTCGAAGTAGCGTAGAGGCGGGCAAAGTAATAAGATCCACCCAAAAAGAGAGCCATTACGGCGGCGGTCAAGGCAGAACTGAGGCGCAAACTTCGCCCCCTCAGTTGGCGGATCTCGTTCCAGCGGTCGCCGTACCGCTAACTCCAGACTTCGCCGATCGACCGGCGTCTGAGCCATCGCGCCAAACGGAGCTGATCAGGGATGGACAAACGGGCGCTTGCGGCAGCGCGGCGCAGGTAATCGCGCCATCGGTCGCCATCTTCGCGCTCTTCGCGAAGCCAGCCGGTCTTGAAATCGCGGCCAGGACCCGCGAGCCGGGTCCAGCTACGAATCAGAGCTTCGTGCCCAATGTCGATCTCGGGATCCTCGCCCTCACCGACCCGGACGAAGCTGGTATCCTCTGCTCGCAGGCGCTCAAGCACCCGGTTAAGCGAAGCGGCCGTCGCTGCACGATCGGCCTCTGATTCCCATGTAGCGTGAATCTGGGTGACAGCTCTTGTCGTGACCCACGGATTTGGTGTCCAGCAGCAGCGCCAACAGCTCGCTTTCCCATGTAACGTGAAGCTGGGTACCTGCTCTTGTCGTGACCCCCTGATTTGGTGTCCAGCAGCAGTGCCAACAGCTCGCTGCGTTTCTGCGGACGCCGAGTTGCTCGGTCGCGCTCATCGAGGTCGGTGAGCGCCTTCATCACCCGCTCTAGCACCGGAGGGTCGACCCGATTCGCTTTCGCCAGCGCCTCCAACACGGTCTCGGCCTTGCGGTCGATCGACCCGGCGACCCGTCCGACGGTCACATAATCGGCCACTCGTAACGTCGGCGGGCTTCCCGACGCCTCTTCCCATAGGCGCCGAAGCGCATGCTGCAGCAGCGGCAACTGGTCGGCTTGCTCTTCGACGTCGACCAATAGCCGCTGGACGAGCGCCTCCTCGATCAGGCCACCTGCCTTCGCGATCGGTCCGCGGATGGCTTCTTCAAGCTGCCCCCGGAGCGGCAGCGGGACCAGAAACTGCGAGGCACTGACCGCCTCCGACAGACCCGTGTAGGCGGCGCAGCTGCCGAAGTAATCGGAGCGCATGGTGACGCAGACATGCAGCTGCCCTTCGGGCGCCTCGGTCGCGGCGAGCAGCAGCTCGACGAAGGCTCGCGCCTCCTCGCGCATGCCGGCCCGCGCCGCGCCGGACGCTTCTTCACCGTAACGGAACAGCTCCTCGAACTGGTCGACGACCAGCAGGATCCGCGGCGCCGCAGTGTCCAGCGTATCGACGATTTCCGCCAGTCCAAACGCCGACGCGCGCAGCATCGCGTCAAACCGGAAGCGTCGCGCGTCGGCCAATCGATCTTCGTCGACGCTGGCCGCCAGCTCGCGCGCAAGTTGCGACAGGGGCGCGGAACCCGGCTTGGTGACGATTTGCTGCCAGCCGCGGTCCTGCAGCAGCGGTATGACGCCGGCGCGGACAACTGACGATTTTCCGGAGCCCGAGGGCCCGACGACAGCCGTGAAGCGCGCTGCCTGCAACTTGCGCGTCAGGGCGGCCGCTTCCCGGTCGCGGCCGAAAAACCATGCGGCATCGCCGATATCAAACGGCCTTAAGCCTACAAAGGGTGCTCGTGCATGTTCAGCAGCGGCGCTCATGGCTGTTCGCCCGCCGCCAAGGGGAGGATTTCGAGCCGCGCCAATAGTTTTCGGGTGGCCGCCCGGTCCGCCGGCACAGCGTCGATGCGCTCCACCGTGACGCCGGTGCGGAAGAAGCGCGCCTTGGCGCGCTCATCGCCCCCCGGCAGCCGCAAGACGACGACCCGATCGGTCTGGGCACGCACTGCCGACAACGCTGCGTCGATCGCGGCCAACTCTGCCGAATTCCAGAGCACGAGCGACAGCGCGCCGCCCGGGAGTTTTGTCGTCGGCGCGGGATCCCCCGCGAAGATCGGTTGCACGCGCAGTCCGCAGGCCTGAACGAAATTCGCCAGACCGCCAATCAGGTCGTCATCCGGCGCGGCCGTGCCCGCTACCCAAATTTCGGGTAGGCTCGGCAACGTCGCGGTTGCGGGGGCGCGGGGAGTGAGTTTGTCGCGCAGCCACTGGGACAGATCAGTGACTTCCTCTGCGTAAATCTCCTCGTTTGGTTGCAGGTCGCCAAAGCGGGCGATCACTTCGAAAGGATCCCGTTTCTTGTCGCGGTGCTCCGGCGTCCACTTGGGGGCCCAGAGAACGCGGCGGAACGCGGTCGAAGCCAAAGCATGTTCCCGTGCAAGCCGCAGCTGAAGCCGGACGATGCCGTCAGCACTTCTCTCGGGTTTGACCCCCTCGCTTTCGCCCAGAAAATGCACAGACATCTCCGCGTTGGCGAGACCGGCGCGTATTTCTGCCTCGGCCCTCGAGGCGGAGTCGGGGAGGCGCCCCTCCGCTGGAGTCACCGCGAAACCAGATTTTTCTAGATCGTTGACCAGCCTTTGCCATGCGTCTCGGAGTTCATCCGCGGGGGCCGCGACGAAGATGGCACGACGCTGGGGCGCGAGGTCGGGCTTGGGATCCGGCCCCCTGTCAGTCCGCGAAATCAGCTGTTCGGCGATCCACCTCGCGATCTTCCTAATAAGATCAAAGTATGCTTTTTTGTCCTCTAAACCTTGCCAATAGAAATACTGGATGTCGCCGGTCGGATCTTTGACAAAAAACTTGTAGCCTTCGCGATTACGGAGGAGTTCTGGTATTGCGTCCTCGGGTGGATCAGATTTTTTGATCAGGACGACTCTTTTGTCCGCATCTTCTGGCCTTAACTCCTCGAAGCGCGCGAGTTCTTTGAGACACCATTCCCGCGTCACCCAGTTTCTTGAAAGCACCGGAACCAGCAGACTGGATTCTCGAAGGGCTGCTTCAATCTTATCGGTGAATCGTTCCGCCGGCTCAATCTCATACCGGTCTCGCCAAAGCTTTGCCTGGGATACGCCCTCGTCCGAAATCGCCCATCGCAAGTGCTGCCAGAAATACGTTACCCAGCCTCGCGTAGTCGGATCATTGGGAGGCGGTTCATCATCGGCGCGGGCGTAGCTAAGGAACACAGTGCCATCATACACTTGCGCACCGCTGGCCCGCGTCACGGGCGACGGTTGGAGCGTATTGTGTTCGGTAACCTGCTGAACGGTCATCGGTGGCTCCACTTACTCGATAAGAGCCCGTGTTGATATTTTCGGCAAGGCATAATCCTTCGGCGACGATCTCGGTTGTCGTTCTGTTTGCCGTGCCTCCGATCCATCAAACCATTTCGTGGCGCGATCCCACGCTGTCACCGGCGATCCCTTCCAGCTTGGCTCCGGCGATTTCCGGTCTTATGGGGTCTGTCGCCACGAGGGGCGGGTGATGGGACGGCGAGCGGGCAGCACCGACCTTCCACTCCACGGCGGGCATCTATCCAAATGGCTCGGCGATCGGATAACGCGGCTTGGCGCAGTGGTCACCCCAGCGGCGGCCACCGGGCTTCGACAGTAGCAGGATCACTCCTTGAAGGGGTGACCAGACGATTTGTTCAAAACAGAACATTGAGGACCTGATGAGGATTTCGCATGCGGCTTGCCTTTGAACTCAGTCAAGCACCTCGCGACATCCCAGATCGTCCACCGCCGCCGTGATGCGTTGAAAGTTGTTCCACCAGACCAAAGGTGGAAGCTCCAGTCCCGCCTGGAACACGGGCGTGGCCGTGTGCCAGAGCACGGACCGGCGATAGTCTTCCTGCAGGTCGGTGCGGTTGTAGTTCCGGACGTCATTTTCCAGCAGGACTGTATGGTAATGGTCGAGCAACGCTCGTTCCAGCCTCTGCCGACGTTCCGGATACCAGTGGACGGCCATCATGTAGGCCAGATCGCCGGTCGGACGGCGGATGCCCCAGTTGTCCCAATCGAACCACCGCACGTCGTTGCTTCCATTCCGGGGAAGGAAGCAGTTCCACACATGGGCGTCACCATGTCCGAGCGTGACGTTCACGGCGTTGCGAAGCAACCGCGGTGCTGCTGCTATCAGTCTTTCGTAGAACGCGCGCCGCTCGCCTGAGAGTTCGTCGCCAAGGCGGTCTGCGAACACGGCGAAATGTCCGACCAGCAGCCGGATGATCCGGTCCACGGCCGCATCGTCGAGCCGTGCTCCGACCGTGACGCCCAGCCGCGGGTCTTCCCACCACGCCGCATGGAAATGCCCGAGTGATCCTATGATCGTCCGGCACTGTGCTTCAGACGGAGGCAACGGCCACTCCGTTGGCAGTACGTGGGTATCTGTCAGGTCTTCCAGAACGAGATGCCAAGGGGTTGCGGCGTCGGCATGATGCGCGTCGAAACAGCGTGGCACTAGGCCGGGTGGAAGGGACGGAGCCACGTCACGGTAGAAGGCGACTTGCTTGTGACCGCCCGACCACTCGTTTCCCGGTTGCTCAGGACGGCCGGTCTTCACAATCAGACTGCCCGGCAAGGCGTTTGCCGGGCCATCATATGTCAGTCGCAACCGGATAATCCGCGACATCAGTGTCGGGCGGTCACTGATGATGCTGACGTCGTGCACATGCCGGTTACCCAGCACACCAGCCTTTTCCAGGATGGCATTCAGGTGGTCGGCGCTGGCCAGGTGTAGCAGCGGATCCTGGTTGTTGGGTATCGTGTCCATGATGTCCGAAGCCGCCCGCCCCGGATCGGCGACGCCGCGGCTCACGCCATCACCTCGCGACGGCCGTCGTTGTCGATCAGGCCCACAACGATGCCAACGCCCGTGCGCTCGACATTGATACGCGTGGCGATCAGCACCGCGATCTCCACATCCGTCGGTATAGTCCAGGCCATGAAACGCTCCTTCTGTTGAGACGGCGGTTAGGTGGTTCGTGGTGAAAGTCCTTGCAAACCAAGTTAACTTGGTTAGTAATGACCTTATCGCGCTGGTGCGCTCGCGCCCTATTGCCTGCCTGAGTCAGGTGTTCGCGATATGTTCGCTAGGGGTCGTTTCTCCGCATTGGCGTCCAATCGCAAAAGCTGCCGTTCGGCGCCTGTTGACCGCATCGCGTTGAAGCTGACCTTCCGAAGGTCAGCTCGCGGCGATCAGCGGCAAGAAGGCCGGGTGTCGCTTCCTCGGCGACACATAGGCCGACACCACCACGTGACTTGGGCGGCTGAAGGCTCGCGGCGTGAAGATGGGACGCAAGCTGAGGTTCACTCCGTCTCAGTAAGCCCAGCCTCGGCAGCGCCGCGCCGCGGGGAAGGAAAGCATCGCGAGATCGCGCGGAGCAACGTCCACAACGGCGCGATTTCCCGATTGACGGCATGAGCCTTTAAGATCTTACAAAGCTCATGACGACCCCCGTCCCCTCGTCGCTGTCATCGCCGGGCTGCTTTACGAAGCATCGGCGCGGGCCGGCGACCGCCAACCACGCCGCTCCGCGCGTCGCCGCGATGGGGGCGGGGTGAATGGGACGGCGAGCGGGCAGCGCCGACCTTCCACTCCATGGCGGGCATGTGCCGAAATGGCTGGGCGATCGGATGACGCGGCTTGGCGCGGTGATCACCGAGGCGATCGTCCTCGAATACGGCCGCGACGAGATGCTGCGCCGGCTGGCGCATCCCTTCTGGTTCCAGTCGTTCGGCGCGGTGATGGGTATGGACTGGCATTCCTCCGGCATCACCACGAGCGTTATCGGCGCGCTGAAGCGTGGCCTGACGCCGATATCCGCGGAGCTCGGCATCCATGTCTGCGGCGGACGCGGCAATCACTCGCGCCAGACGCCGCATGAACTGGTGGCGATCGGCGATCGGGTCGGGCTTGATGGCGCCGCGCTCGCCACGGCAAGCCGGCTTGTCGCCAAAGTTGACAGCGCGGCGGTGCAGGATGGGTTCGACCTGTATCTGCACGGCTTCATCGTCACCGATGACGGACACTGGGTCGTGGTCCAGCAGGGCATGAACGGCGATCTCCGCCAGGCCCGGCGCTATCACTGGCTTTCCGAAGGCTTGCAGAGTTTTGTCGATGCGCCGCACGCCGCGATTGACGGCGTCGAGCAGGGTGTGATCGTCAATTTGACCGATCGGCGCGCGGAGGCCTCGCGACAGCGGCAGCTCGATGTTCTTGGCGAGCTTGGACCGGACGGGATCGAGCGGCACCTCGCCAAGCTGGAGGGGAGCGGCGTCGAACACGCCCCGGCGGAGCCGATGCTGCCGCATCTGGTCATGCCTGCTCATCACGATGTCAGGCCCGAGGACATAGTCTCTAGGCGCTTGCATGCTAATCTGGCGGCCGCCGCTGATTGCGGCCCGCAGGATTTCTCGGCGCTTCTGCTCGTCCCCGGCGTTGGTGCCCGAACCGTTCGCGCGCTGGCCCAGGTGGCGGAGGTGGTCCATGGCGCTCCGTACCGCTTCAGCGACCCCGCGCGATTTTCGATCGCCCATGGCGGTAAGGACCGGCACCCCTATCCTGTGCCGCTGACGGTTTATGATCGCACCATCGACGTACTGAAGACCGCCGTGCAGAAAGCCAAACTTGGCCAATCCGAGGAGCTCGCCGCGATCAAGCGCCTGGACGAACAGGCGCGCCGACTGGAGAGACACGTGTCGGGGCCTTCGGTGGAGGCGTTATTTGTCGAGGAACGCGCGCGTTCGCACGAGTGCGGCGGGCGAAGTGTTTTTGGCGTTGAACCTCCCCTCCAAGAGAGGGCGCGGCGCATGGGAGAGCGGGCGAAGTGAAGGTCAGGCGGATCACCAGCAACATCGCCACACCCGACGTCGCCGCGGCGAAAGGCTTCTATCACGACGTGCTCGGCCTTGAAGTCATGATGGACCTTGGCTGGATCGCCACCTACGGCTCAAACCAGTGGATGACGGTTCAGGTCAGCATCGCGAGCGAAGGTGGTTCTGGAACGCCCGTTCCCGATCTTTCGATCGAGGTGGATGATGTCGCCGCGGCGTTGGACGCCATGCGGGCGGCTGGCTTTCCGATCGAATACGGACCGGTCGACGAGCCCTGGGGCGTGCGCCGCTTCTATGTGCGCGATCCGTTCGGTAAGCTGGTCAATATCCTGGCTCATATCGGGGCGCCGTGAAGCTCGCCACCTTCAACGTCAATGGTGTCAACGGCAGGCTGCCGGTTTTGCTGCGCTGGCTCGACGAAGCGGCGCCTGACATCGTCTGCCTGCAGGAACTGAAGGCGTCGCAGGAGAAGTTCCCGTTGGGTCCGATCAGCGATGCCGGCTATGGCGCGATCTGGCAAGGCCAGAAGAGCTGGAACGGGGTCGCCATCCTGGCGCGCGGGGTCGATCCTGTTGAGACACAGCGCGGCCTGCCTGGCGATCCTGACGACACTCACAGCCGCTATATCGAGGCGGCGGTCAAAGGTCTGCTGGTGGGCTGCCTTTATCTGCCGAACGGCAATCCGGCGCCCGGTCCGAAGTTTGATTTCAAGCTGCGCTGGTTCGAGCGGCTCGCCACCCACGCCAAGGGGCTTCTCGCCAGCGGGGCGCCCGTGGTGCTGGCGGGCGATTACAACGTCATGCCGACCGATCTCGACGTTTACAAGCCGGAGCGGTGGGTAGACGACGCACTGTTCCGCCCGGAAGTCCGCGAAGCCTATCGAAGTCTGCTTGGGCAGGGCTGGACCGATGCGCTGCGAAAACTGCATCCGGATGAGCGCATCTATACGTTCTGGGATTATTTCCGGAATGCCTACGGGCGCGACGCCGGCCTGCGCATCGATCATCTCCTGCTCAGCCCCGCCGTTGCGCAGCGCCTCAAGGCGGCGGGGGTCGACCGCGATGTGCGCGGATGGGACAAGGCCAGCGATCACGCACCGACATGGATCGAGCTCACGAACGCGAAGTCCGTGCCGAGGGGCTCCTCCGCGAAAGGATAGAGGGAAACCGGACATTGAGCCTTCTTCATTCGAGGCCGGCCTAATTTGATCCAGGACGGACCTGTATCAACCGGCCGGTGGCTCGCCGGTGTTGATCGCCAATTGCGCAAAGCCGCTTGTGGGCAGGCCGCGCTTCGCCGCGGGCGACATAGGCGGTTGGGGCGCGTTTCGGACTGTGAGCGCCGGCTGAATATCCTCACAGCGCCGTCATACCGCCGTCCACGAACAGCAGGATGCCGGTGACGTAGGAGGCATCGTCGGAGGCCAAAAACAGGATCGCGGCAGCGACCTCCTCGGCCGTGCCTGGGCGCTTCAGCATGGTGCCTTGTGCGGCCTTCGCGTTATACTGCTCAACGGTTTCGCCGGCGGCAGCGATGCGGCGCTGATGGAACGGCGTGAAGATCGGGCCAGGGCCAACGGCGTTGACACGAATACCCTCCGCCGAGTGGTCGGCGGCCAGCCCCCGCGTCAGGCCCGCGATCGCGGCCTTGGTGGTGTCGTAAAGCAGGTTACCGCCGCCTGCGACGACCGACCGTACGGAAGCGAGGTTGACGATGGCGCCCCCCTTGTTGCGGCGCATCAGGGGAACCGCCGCCTTGGCGCAGAAGGCGAAGCTCTTCAGGTTGACATCGAGGATCTCGTTCCAGCTTTCCGCACTCGCCTCGTCGACCTTCTCGTATTTTCGAATGCCGGCGTTGTTGATGAGGATATCGAGGCGTCCAAATTTCTGCGCGGCCCCGTTGACGAAAGCGAGGCATGCGGCCTCGGTACCGACGTCAGCCTGCGTGAAAGCGACCTTGGCGCCGGCGGTCTCGAGTTCGGCCGCGACGCGCTGGCCGCGCTCGCCGTCCCGATCGCAGAATGCCACGCTCGCGCCCTCGGCGACGAAACGCCTGACGGTCGCCTCGCCGATCCCGGATGCCCCGCCGGTCACCGCTGCGACCTTTCCGTCAAGCCTTCCCATGCTCGCCACCTTTCACTGCATTGCGCAACCCGCATCCACAACACGTCGTATTCAGTCGGCGGGCACCGCCTTGGGCCCGGCTTGGTGTGCGACCTTAACAGGGTGCGGAAGAACTCCGAAATCTCGAGTGTTTCCCGGCCAGGCTGACCTAGGACGCCTAGACGTCCCACCGTGCCTTCGCTACTGATCGGTAGGACGCCCAGACGAAGCGCAGGAGATAACGCTATGAGGTTCGGCCTGATTTATGAGCTGCAATTGCCACGCCCGTGGCAGGCAGAGTCCGAGCACCGGCTGGTTCAGGACGCGCTTGCGGAGGTGGAGGTCGCTGACCGTCTCGGCTTCGACTACGTCTGGGCCAACGAGCACCATTTCCTTGAGGAGTATTCGCACAACTCTGCCCCGGAGGTGTTCCTGGCGGCCGCCGCTGGGCGCACCAGGCAGATCCATGTCGGTCATGGGGTCGTGCTGTCGCCGCCGGGCTATAACCCGCCGGCGCACGTGGCGGAACGGATCGCGATGCTCGACCTTGTCTCCTCCGGCCGAGCGGAATGGGGCACCGGGTCCTCGGCGTCGCGCGCGGAGCTGGAAGGCTTCAACGTCGACGCCGCGCAGAAGAAGCTGATGTGGGCGGAGGCGACCGAGCAGAGCGCCAACATGATGGCGATGACGCCGTACCCGGGCTACCAGGGCGAGTTCTTCTCGATGCCCGCTCGCAACGTCATTCCCAAGTCGCTGCAGAAGCCGCATCCGCCGCTCTGGCTGGCCTGCTCGAACAAGGAGACGATCCACGTTGCCGCGCGCAACGGGGTGGGCGCGCTTGCCTTCGCCTTCGTCGATCCCGTCGAGGCAGCGAAATGGGCCGGCGAATACTATGAAATTATCAAGTCCGAGGAATGCGTGCCGATCGGCCACGCGGTGAACGCCAACATCGCGATGGCGACCGGCTTCTCGGTGCATCATGACGAGGCGGAGGCGATCCGGCGCGGCGGCGAGGGCTTCCAGTTCTTCGGTTTCGCGCTCGGCCACCACTACGTCTATGGCGAGCACACCCCGGGCGTGACGAATGTGTGGGAGCGGTTCGAGCGGGGGCGCGACGCGATGCCGCAAGCGGTCGGCAACGGGATCGGCACGCCGGCGCAGTTGATCGACCGGCTGCGGCAGTATCAGGACGCCGGCGTCGATCAGGTGATCTTCATCCAGCAGGCAGGGCGCAACACGCACGAAGACATCATCGCCTCGCTCGAGCTGTTCGCCGCCGAGGTGATGCCGGTGATGAAAGCCGATCAGGCCGAACGCGACGCTCGGAAACAGGCGGAGCTTGCGCCGTATATCGAGGCGGCGCTGAAGCGGAAGAAGTGGATGCGTCCGCTCGCGCCGAATGCGATTCCGCCCATTGCTGCCTATGGCCGTTCGGTGGTCGCTGGCGAGGGCACGCCAAACGCCCTCGCGGCCCGGCGCGGTGGCGGCATCAACATCCCGAGCGAGGATCCATCGGAGAAATTGCGCGCGGTTGGGGACGACTAAGTCTTCGTCAGTTGCGGAGGCTTTCTCCTTGACCAAATGTTCCAGCCGGTAATATCGCTAGTCGACGGGAGCCAATGTAGCATAGGCGCCCGCCTTCTTCATCTATGTGACCTGTTTTGTTGTGGTCCTGTAAAAGGTAACCATCACAATGGCCAAAATGGGAATATCGAAGATCCTTGAACGGGCCGTGAGAATGATCGTGGTTGCCGTGCTAGCGGGCACGGCGGCTCACGGGGTCGGAACCGCATCTGACATGCCCCGCATCTTGGCCCAAGTGCTGCCCACGGTCGTCAACATCTCGGTCCGGAAGCTGGAACAGCCAAAGCTGGAACAGCCAAGCCCGGCGCCGACCGCGGCGGCTGGCGTTCCGCTTGCACCCGACAGTCCGCTGATCAAGAACTTCGTGGCCTCAGGCTTCGTGATCGACCCGGCCGGCGTGATCGTCACCAACTATCACGCGGTCGAAAACGCGTTCGATATTGAGGTAACCTTTCAGGACGGATCGACACTGCCGGGCAGCGTTTTCAACGCCTCGCGCGTCGCGGACCTGGCATTGGTAAAGGTGTCAGCAGACAAGCTACTGTCGGCCGCGCATTGGGGCGACAGCGACGCACTTCGCGTCGGCGATCAGGTCTTCGCCGCCGGTAATCCTTTTGGTCTGGGGACGACGGTGACATCCGGCATCGTCAGCGCACTGAACCGGGACATCCAGAACTCTCCCTACGACGACCTCATTCAGACAGACGCCGCCATCAATCACGGCAATTCGGGAGGCCCGCTATTCGACATGAAAGGGGGCGTCGTCGGCGTGGACTCCGACCTTATCTCCCCGACCTCGGGCTCGGTGGGGCTCGGCTTTGCGCTGCCGTCCAGCAGCGCACGCTTTGTCGTAAACCGTCTGCTGAGCCATGATGAGATCCGTCCGGCCTGGATCGGCGTTAAGGTGCAGCAGGTCACGCTTGAATTGGCGCAAGGCATGGGGCTTATTCGCCCCGAGGGATCAGTTGTATCCTGGGTGATACCAGGCGGACCGGCGCAGCAAGCAGGTTTGCAGATCGGCGATATCATCCTTCGTGTCGATGGCAAGTCTCCCAGTGATGAACGTGCCTTGCTGCGTGCCATCGCCGAGACGCATGCCGGGGACACGATTACTTTGGTGGTCTCTCGCGGTGGCCAGGAACGCAGCCTCTCGGTCGCAACCAAAGAGTGGCCACGCAGTCAGTGGGACAAGGAGGACGCGCCACTCCAGGTCAAGAGGCCGGATCTGGTCATTCCGCGGGACTTGGGTCTGTCGCTGTCGGCCATCCCGGCAGCGAGCAAGGCCAACATGGGCCTGGAGGACGGTATGGCCGGCGTGCTGATCACAAGCGTCCTGCCGAATTCGGATCCCGCCAGCCGTGGACTGCACAGCGGTGACATCATCTTGCGCGTTTGGGATCAGCCGGTTGACAGTCCGGAGACTGTGCAATCGATGATCGACGCCGCGCGGGCTCAAAACCGCAAGTTTGTCGTGATGCTTGTGCTGACGAAGGCGCAGACCGTTCCCGGGCCAAGATGGGTCGCCCTGCAGCTGAAACTGGATTATCTTTAGGGCGGCGACGTTTGTTCGACGCCAACATACATCTTCAGAAGGATGTGCTTTCGGCCCTTGAGCGATTGTGAACGCATTGTAACCGGCGGCTGATCGGGGGAGGAGGAAGCAATGACAGGGACGTTTCAGCAGACGACAGGCACAATCGCAGCCGGCCATCAGGAGATGGTCGGACGCGCTCGGGCGCTGGTGCCGGTGCTGCGCGAGCGCGCGGCAGAGGCGGATCGGTTGCGCAAGGTGCCCGACGCCAACATCATCGCGTTGCGTCATGCGGGGCTTCTGAAGGTGCTGCAGTCGCACCGCTATGGCGGCTATCAGATGTCGCTTCGCACCCATATCGACGTGGTTGCGGAACTAGGCCGTGGATGTACTTCGACCGCGTGGTGCGCCGGCATCTTCCATGCGCACAGCTGGCTGATGGGCCTATTCCCGGAGGCGGCCCAGCAGGACAGCTTCGGCACCGACCCGGATGCCATCGTCTCTGCGGTCATCGCGCCGCGCGGCAAGGCTCGCGCGGTTGACGGCGGCTTTGTGCTCAATGGATTCTGGCCCTTCGCCTCGGGGTGCGAACATTCGCAATGGATATTCCTTGGCGCTGTCGTCGAGGATGCCAGCGGCGAGGCGATCGACGAGGGCGATCTGCTTGTCGGGACGGAACAGGTTACCGTCAAGGACGACTGGAACGTGTCCGGGCTGCGCGGCACCGGCAGTTGCAGCATCGTTGCTCAGGACGCGTTCGTGCCGAAGCATCGCTTCCTGTCTCTACCTGCCGCAATCCAGGGTCACTCGCCTGGCGTCGAACTGCACGACGGAACGCTTTATCGGTCCGCGGCGGTGCCGGTGCTGGCGCTGGCGATTACTCCCGCCGCGCTTGGGGCGGCAGAACTCGCGTATGAAAGCTTCACAACAAGGCTCGCCGGCAAGGAAGTCGCCTATACAATGCACGAAAAGCAGATCGATATGCCAGTCACCCACCTCCAGGTCGCCGAGGCGCGCACCAAGATCGATGTCGCGCGGCTGCTGCTGCACTATTGCGCCGATGTCATCGAGACGGCGGCCGAGCGTGGCGAGGAGATGGAATTTTTGAAACGTGCCCGCGTCCGAATGGATTGCGCCCACGCGGTGCGCCAGTGCCTGGAAGCAGTCGAGACGCTGTATCTTGCGTCCGGCGGTTCGGGAATCGGCGAGTCGAACCCGACCCAGCGTGCGTGGCGGGACGTCCACGCGATCAACATGCATGGCTTCTCGAATTTGCAGACCAATCAGGAAATGTACGGTCGCCTGCTGCTGGATCTGCCGCCCAATACACCGCTGATCTGAGTTGTAGGTCATGTGGGGATGCACTTCTTCTTGAGTAAACGTCGATCGATTGTTGGAGCAGACCATTCCAGCGCCAAGATGGGTCGCCCTGCAGCTGAAACTGGATTGGCTGTAGGGCAGCGATCTTTAAATCCGAACGGCGTCGCAATCTGGCCGATCCCTCACGTGCACTTCCCGTCGCGTTAGGGACAGTCCAGCCGAAAATGTCGTGTGGTGGCGAGGGCAAGGCAGGTCCTGATCCAAGCGGCGCTGTGACTGCCGCACCGGCGCATCATCGGCGTCGGCGAAGCCAGCTTTCGCCGCAATCGATCTGTGGCGTGCGGCCACGGGTGACGATGAACACCCGCCTGCGGCTTGACGCCGAGCTTTACACAACCAGTGCCGGAGCGGGTGCCTGTACCCGGTTTGGTATCCAACCGCAGGGTTGCTTGGGGCTCACTCTTCGAGTACCCGCAGCCCAAGGGTAAGCGTCGGCGCTTGGTCATGTGACGCAGCGCGCGGACGAAGGCAACGCGCCAGCGCCGTGGCGAGATCACAGCTGACTAGAGGCCGACGCAGGATTTCGACGATGCCAGCGTCCGCCAATGCACCGATGCTGACATCGCTGGCGGAGGCGGTGGCAAGCAGGATCGGCTGCCGTGGCAGGAGTTCGTGCAGCGCATGCGCCAAACCAAGGTCAGGCCAGGTTGCGGACCCATCACTGATCACAACAATATCAAACCGCTCGGGCGCCGAACGACACGCTGAGATCGCGTCGGCCGGGCGCTCAAACCCGACCGGCTCGTACCCAAGTGCCGCTAACATCTCCTCGTTCTGAAGCAGCCGGTCCCGGTCGTTCTCGACGACGAGCACCGTCTCGCCTTGCCCAAGTGGCCGCGATGCCGGCTGGGTTATGTCGGTGCTGTCTGGGGGCGCCGCCGGCAGCCACGCCTCGAAACGACTTCCGTGTCCTGGTCGGCTTTGCACGTTCAGGGCCCCACCATGCTCGCGGACAATCTCGAGCACGGTCGCGAGGCCCAATCCGGTACCCGCAGAGCGCGTCGTGAAGAACGGCTCGAACAATTGTTGAGCCACACTCTCATCGAATCCGCACCCGGTATCGCTCACCGCCAAACACACGTAGCGGCCAGGCGCGAGCTGCCCATGGCTCAAAGAGACAGGAGATGCCTCGTCCATCTGCTGCGCGGTCACGCGAATGCATCCGTTGCCGGCAATCGCGTGCGCTGCGTTGCTGCACAGGTTGAGGATGATCTGTTGTAGTTGCGCCGGTTCGCCGGATATGGCGATGTCGCCTGCGACGTCCTCGATGATGAGGTCGACGGCGGAAGGCAGCAACGGACGCAGCAGCGAGGCCGACTCTTCGAACAACGCGCGCACCGGCACGGTCTGGACCGGCGCGTCATGCCGTCGGCCGAACGTGAGAATATTGTCGATAAGGTCGCGCCCGCGCGCCGCGGCCTGTTGAATTTCATCGACATACCTTGCCGGTTTGGTTCCAGGTGTGAGTTCTGATTCGGCCATCTCCGAATAGCCGGCGATGGCGGCGATGATGTTGTTGAAGTTGTGCGCAATGCCACTTGCCAGCGTTCCGACGATTTGCATGCGGCGCGCCCGCTCCAATCGCGTCGCAAGTTTCTGTCTGTCGCGCTCCAGGGCCTCGCGCTCTATAGCACTGGCTACCGCGTCGCCGGCAAGTCGCACCACAGGCAGGGGGAAAACCACCCGCCATGCCGGTTGAGAGGTATCGAACCCCAAAATGCCTCGGACTCGGCCCGGCCGGACGAGTGGCACGCAGGCCCACCCGCGTGCACCGACAGCCGCGAGCACGTCCTTAGCTTCGCCTGGCGGCAGATCGGCGGTATCTCGCACTGCCACAATATCCAGTTTGACAGCATCCTGCCGCGTCGACAGTGCCAGCGCCCGATCCGGCCAGCCTGGCGGATACGTCGTTCCCGCCACAGACCAAGTATGCACTTCAGTAGGGTTTTCCCCTATTACCACATAGGCACGATCCACGCCGATGGCCTGGCCGAGCTCGCTGAGCACTTGCTTCAGCCGTGCCGCGGTTTCTCCAAGCGGGCAATTGATCAGCCGAGTCGAGTTCCGGGCTATGACATGCTCGAACGCCGCTTGACGTCGCAGCGCCAAAGCCCGGGCACGCAGTCCGAAGCCGAGGCGCACGAGCGCAACGAGCAGCAGTAGCGAGGCCAAGTATAGCAATAACCTGAAGCGCCATGCCGTCGCTTCGACAGCAGCCCGCCGGGAGGAAAACAATGCTCGCGTTTCGTCGAAAGACTGTCGGTTCGGCATAAAGACGAGGGCTTCCAACGTCCTGTCAACCGCAGGCAGAACCTGAGATAGCAAACGGGCATGAGCAAGCAGTGCCTGCGCCGCCTCCGCATCCGGCCCGACGGTGGGCGCTTGCGGTGCGAACTGCTCGATGCGTCCCTCGAGTGCCTGGATGGCTTCGGGTGAGGTGTCGCGTGTCAGATGCAGAATCGCCGCCGCCAAAGCGTCCGCTGCACGCATGAGCTGCGCATCCTGGTCGCCGAATGTCGGATCGGTACTCAGCAGGCCGACATAGGACAACGAGTTCTGCAGGAGTGCGTTGCTGCTCTTGAACTGCTCCGTGAGTTCCACCTGCTTGACGACGCTCGAAGCCAAACGATCGACTGGCCCGCTGTTGAGGCCCTCTGTCTGGGCGAGGGACCGCAGCTGGGTGACAGCATTCTTCATCGCCGCTGCCGACGCGCTAAAGGCGTCGTAATTGAGGAGAAGGCCAGCACGTGCCTGGAGCACGTCACGGTGGAGGGAGGCTTCCGCGAACGCGAATTCATTGAACGCCTGAAGTGCTTGTTCATACCGCATTCCATCGTTTCCGATGCCTCGCAGCAGCAGCCAGGTAAGCAGCACGATCCCCAGCATCACGCCGACGGCAAGCGATGATAGCCTCATTGCGCCACTCCTTGCGGTCCGGCTGCCGGCTTGACCGGAGCGCCCCGGTAGACGCCCGTGAGGGTGTTCAGGAAGGCAACAATGGCGGTGATTTGCGATGCGGTCAGCACGCGGTCGAGCTGCGCAAAACCCATCGCCTTTACGGCCTGTCGGAGCGTGGTAGCGCTGCCGTCATGGAAATAGGGCGGTGTGGCTGCCACGTTGCGAAGGCTGGGGACGCGCAGCAGCTCGGGCAGCGGAGCGGCGAGCGGATGGAAGATACCATGCCGTTGGTACATGTTGCCTCCCACGTTGACGCCTTGGTGGCACGAAATGCAGCCTAAGCCCTTGAACAGCCGGTAACCGGCTAGCTCCTCCTGTGTGATCGCGCTGGCGTCGCCATTGAGCCAAAGGTCGAAGCGGCTGTCTGGGGTCAGAAGTGATCGCTCGTAGGTGGCAATGGCGTCCAATAACGCTGCGCGATCGGGTGCGCGTCCGTACGCGTCGCGGAACTGCTTCACCATCTGCGGATCGGCTCGCAATTTAGTTAAGACCGCATCTAGATTTGACGCCATAATTTCGGGATTAGCCAATATTCGCTCTGTCTGGTCCTCAAGATCGCCAACATTTCCTTCCCAATTCAACTTGAAGCTCAATGTTGCATTGAAGACCGTGGGCGTGTTGAGCGCCAGCGGCCGGCCTTCGGATGTCACATCGTGCGCGTTGGCGCTCGCGCCGTTCGACGTCAGGTCATGACAATTCGCGCAGCTGCGTGTATTATCGCCCGATAGTCGGGTGTCCTGGAATAGCTGCTCCCCAAGGGCCAGCCGGAGCGGGTCCTGGGCAGGCGGCGCGGGGATCGGCGTGATTGGTTCCGGACCGTCGCCAGGCCCGGGAGCCGGCGGCGGTGGCGCGGCCGCCGTTGCGGTGGTGTCGACGAAGATCAGCACCAGCAAGAGGCGCGCGATCCCGCCCCCGGACATGCGCATGCTTGCCGCCGGCGGCATTAAAGAGGGAGCGAGGTGATATGGATGAGACATCGTCCGCTGATCCAGGCCTTCCCAAGAGCCGTGATCGCCAGGTGTGCGTCCTCGTCGTCGAGGACGATCCAGCCTTGCAGCGAATGATTGTAAGCTACTTTGCGGAGAATAACATCCGGACCCTGGTGGCTTCCAGCCGCCAGGAGATGGTCCGTCAACTTGGCATAGCCGAGGTGAACCTCGTCATCCTCGACCTTCGGCTCGGCCAGGAGGATGGCTTGGACCTGTTGCGTGAGATCCGCGCGAGCTCCCCCGTGCCGGTCATTATTATTACCGGTCACCGCCGCGATGAGATTGATCGAGTGGTCGGGCTCGAGCTTGGCGCCGACGACTATCTGACAAAGCCTTTTATTCTGCGCGAATTGCTCGCGCGCGTCCGCGCGGTGCTGCGGCGGTTCGATGCCGGACGTACCGTTCCGGCGCGTGACGCCGAGCGCGGCCTTTGGCGCTTCTCCGGCTGGCAGCTCGACCGGAGGGCCCGACGGCTGACTGATCCACAGGGCGCTGTGGTCACACTGACCAAGGGCGAGTACGGGTTACTTGTTGCATTTCTAGATGCACCTCAGCGTCCACTCAGCCGCGAACACTTGCTGCAGGCGACCCGGGTACATGAGGATGTCTTCGACCGCAGTATCGACGTGCAGATTCTACGCCTGCGACGCAAGCTGGAGCGCGATCCTAGCGCGCCTCGCGTGATCCAGACGGAGCGAGGGGTCGGTTACGTGTTTGCCGTTCCAGTTGAGCACTTCTGAGGGTCCGTTCGGTCACCGACGCCTTACTCGTTCCCGCCGCCCCGACAGCAGCGACTTCATACCCGGTTGGAAGACTGCCACCATCGTGGCGCTCTTCTGGCTAGGGTCCGCGACGGGCAAGGCCGAGGTCCGGCCTGTCACGGAAACCCTGGAACTCTCGATTGCAGTACAGCATGGTCCAGTGAGTGCGGTATTCAAAGAGCGGCTGGTTGGAATGCCGGAGTTCGGCATAGCATAGCCTCCTCCGAGGCAGCTGGAGATTGTGATGGGTAGGGTGGCGCGACAAACAGTCGATCTCTCCGCGTTTCCCGATCTGGTGGTCATTTATCTCGGGATGCGAGTCAACGGCTGGGCTGGCATCAAGCGGCTACTTGGATTGGGTCCGCAGATCAAGAATTCCGTAAACAAAAGCCGGACGGCCTGCTACTCCATGAGAACTTCTTGGCGTGCGTCAATATTGGCGCGACTTTGATACACGCCGCATCGGGAATGGTGGCGAGACTTCCTTCGGTCCTCGGGCGGAACCGGCTTCTGGCACGAGGCGTACTTCATGCGCGGCGGCATGGAGGCGATTTACGACGACATTCCGGGCCGCTTTGGCTTCGGACAATTCGCGCCCCTCCGGGCCGCCCGTGGGCCGATGTTTTCGGCCCGGAATCGCGCAGGGCTGACGGGCGATCCGGTGGTCCCGGTTGTCCAAGAGGCGGAATTCTATAGCGTGGACAGTGGGCGGTAGCGCTTTGAAGGCAGTTGCCAACTTTCGACGCTCGCGAACGGCCTCAGAGCAGCTCGCTGTTTGAGGCTGGCATCATCCGGCTTGCGATAGACCAGCGACCAGGACTTGATGGCGCCCCCCGGTAATCAGGGTGCACGCTCACTGTCATCGAACTGTCATAAAACTGCAATATCCGATTCACCTTTCCTGCCTAGGGTCCAGCCAAGCGGTCTGAAGGCGCCCGAGGAGGCAGCAGTATGAAATTCGTCGTGACGGTCGTGGCCATTAGCCTGGTCGCGTTTAGCATAGCCGCGCAAGCGGAGCAGATCACCGGTGCGGGGGCGACCTTCCCAGCGCCGATTTACAGCAAATGGGGCGAGATGGCGAAGGCCGCCGCCGGGATCGAATTGAACTACCAGGCCATCGGGTCCGGTGGCGGGCAGAATCAAATTCTTCAGCGCACCGTGGACTTCGGCGCCTCCGACGCACCAATGGCCCCGGAGAAGCTCGAATCGGGAAAGCTGCTGCAATTCCCGACGGTCATGGGTTCGGTCGTCGTGATCATCAACGTCCCGGGCATCGAGACCAACCAAGTCAAGCTGACGGGTGAGCTTGTGGCCGACATCTACGAAGGCAAGATCACCAAGTGGAACGACCCGAAGGTGACCGAGGCCAATCAAGGCGTCACTTTGCCGAACCTCGCGATCGCACCGGTGTATCGTGCGGACGGCTCGGGTACGACCTATGTGTATACGTCGTACCTCTCCGCGGTCAGCCCGACGTGGAAGGAGAAGGTGGGTGCGAGCACCAGCGTGAAATGGCCGGCCGGGGCAGGTGCCAAGGGCAATGACGGTGTCGCGGCCACGGTCCGCAACACTCGCGGCGGCATCGGCTATGTCGAATATGCCTACGCGAGCCAGAACCACCTGGTTACGGTACAATTGCGTAACAAGGCCGGCCATTTCGTCAGCCCCACGATGGAGGCGTTCCAAGCGGCGGCGGCGAGTGGCGATTGGGCTGGCGCAAAGAATTTCGCGGTCAACCTACTCGATCAGCCGGGCGAAAAGAGCTGGCCTATCGAGTCGGCCACCTTCATCTTGCTGCCGAAGAATCCTTCCGATCCGGCGCGATCCGCCACGGTGATGAAGTTCTTCGATTGGGCGTACAAGAACGGCGACGCGGCGGCCACCGACCTGGAATACATCCCGCTGCCGGAGACCGTAAAGGCCGCGGTGCGTACCGCTTGGCATGCCAACATCCTGGGGCCGGACGGCAAGCCGATCTACCAAGCCGAGCCCCAGTGACCGAACCATTGAGCTGGAACCCGGGAGCCCGCGTTGACGTCGGCCCCCATTTCGTAGGGGACTAAGCTCAAACCGCGTCAGGATAGCATCGTGCAGCAGGCCGTCAGCGCTCACACAAGACCTTCCAAACCGGGCGTCAGCGTAGGCGACATCATTTTCGCTTTGGTGGCTCGAAGTTCCGGCCTGTTTGTGCTCGTCTTGCTCGGCGCCATCATCGTGGTGCTGTTCCTGGGCGGATTGAAGGCGTTCCATGCGTTCGGGTTCGGCTTCCTGATCTCGGACGACTGGGACCCGGTACAGCATATCTACGGCGCGGCGGTGCCTATTTTCGGCACTGTCGTGACCTCTATTCTAGCGCTGCTGCTGGCCGTGCCGCTGGCGTTCGGCATTGCGTTCTACCTGACCGAAGTGGCCCCCCAGTGGTTCCGCGGCCCGGTCAGCACCGCCATCGAGTTGCTGGCGGCGGTGCCCTCGATCATTTACGGCATGTGGGGCTTTTTCGTCGTTGTCCCAATCATGGCGCAGTACATCCAGCCCACGCTGATCGACAACCTCGGAGACCTTCCGGGGATCGGCTTTCTGTTCAGCGGACCACCGTTTGGCACGGGGATCCTCACTGCCGCGCTGATCCTCGCCGTCATGATCATCCCGTTCATTGCCGCCACCATGCGTGACGTGTTCGAGACGGTGCCGCAGGTGTTCAAGGAATCGGCTTACGGCGTGGGCTGCACGACGTGGGAAGTGATGCGCTCGATCGTCATTCCGTATACGCGGACCTCCGTGGTGGGTGGCATCATGCTGGGCCTGGGGCGAGCGTTGGGCGAGACGATGGCGGTGACCTTCGTCATCGGCAACACGAACCGGATTACCTCGTCGCTGTTCGGGCCGGGAAATACCATCGCCTCACTGGTGGCGCTGGAGTTCCCAGAGAGCCAGACAGGGAGCCTGAAATTATCCTCGCTGCTGGCCCTTGGCTTCATTCTGTTCGTGATTTCATTCATCGTACTGGCGATCTCGCGACTGCTGCTCCGACCGCGGTTAAAGGCATGAGCGCGACAACGGCTCCCGGGCCGGCCCGGGACTTGGCGGTTTCGCGCTCGTTGGGCCGCCGCCGACACATTGCCAACAGCGTCGTCAAGGTGCTGTGTGTCGTGGCCACCGTGATCGGTCTGGCGTTGCTCGCCTCGATCCTGTTCACCCTGCTGTATCGCGGCGTGGGCGGGCTGTCGCTATCGGTGTTCACCACGTCCACCTTGCCCCCAGGCTCCCACGGTGGGCTGCTGAACGCGATTATCGGGAGCCTCATTCAGACCCTGCTGGGGGCGGCCATCGGCACGCCGGTCGGGTTGATGGTCGGCACCTACCTCGCGGAATATTCGCAGGGGTCGGTGATTGGCGATGCGGTTCGGTTCGTGTCCGACGTGCTGCTGTCGGCGCCGTCCATTCTGGTCGGCCTGTTCGTGTACGAGATCGCGGTTTACCCGTTCGGCGGCTTCAGCGGGATCGCCGGCTGCCTCGCGCTGGCTGTGATCGTCATCCCGATCGTCGTCCGTACGACTGAGGATATGCTGCGACTGATCCCTTCGACGCTGCGCGAGGCGGTGATTGCCCTGGGCGCGCCGAAGTGGAAGATGATCGTTTTGGTGTGCTATCGAGCGGTAAGGCAGGGGATCGCGACGGGTATATTGCTCGCGGTGGCCCGCATCGCCGGCGAGACCGCGCCGCTGCTGTTCACCAGCCTGGGCAACCTCAACTGGTCACTCGGGCTGGACAAGCCAATGGCCAGTCTCCCGGTAACCATCTATCAATACGCGGGTTCGGCGTTCGAGGACTGGGTGCAACTCGCCTGGGTCGGCGCATTGCTGATTACGTTTGGCGTTCTGGCCATCAACATCGCGGCGCGCCTGGTGCTTCGCCGAGGAAACTGAGGCAGACATGGACATGAGCACGCAACCGGCAACGAGTTCGAGCGCCAGCTTCGGTGGCGTTCAGGCGCGCGCTTCGGCGGCGATGAACAAGGCGCGGATCTCGATCGACAACCTCGATTTCTTTTACGGCGACCATCGCGCGCTGAAGGGGATCAAACTGGATCTGCCCGATCGGCAGGTGACCGGCATGATCGGCCCCTCGGGCTGCGGCAAATCGACTTTGCTGCGGGTGCTGAACCGGATGTACGACCTGTATCCGGGTCAGCGGGCCACCGGCGAGGTTATGATGGAAGGCATGAATATCATCGACTCGAATGTCGATGTGAACGCGTTGCGCGCCAGCATCGGCATGGTTTTCCAGAAGCCGACGCCGTTCCCAATGACGGTTTTCGAAAACATCGCTTTTGGGGTGAAGCTGCATGAGCGGCTGTCTCGCTCGGCGATGGAAGAACGTGTGGAATGGTCGCTGACACGAGCGGCGCTGTGGGGCGAGGTCAAGGATCGGCTGCAAACCTCCGCTCTGGGCCTGTCCGGCGGCCAGCAGCAGCGTCTGTGCATCGCGCGGACCATCGCAGTGCGGCCGGAAGTGATCCTGCTGGACGAACCGACCAGCGCGCTCGACCCGATCAGCACGTTGAAAATCGAGGAGCTGATCGACGAATTGAAGCATGATTTCACGATCGCGATCGTTACTCACAACATGCAGCAGGCGGCGCGCTGCGCAGATCAGGTGGCATTCTTCTACCTCGGCGAGATGGTGGAATGTGCGCCGGCGGCGCAGATCTTTACTTCGCCGAAGCAAAAGCGCACACAGGAATACGTTACCGGCCGGTTCGGCTGAGTAAGGAAGGGCCGTAGCGATGTCGGATTCGACCGAACACCTGGTCAAGAGCTTCGATAGTGATTTGAAGCGGCTGCGCGACATGCTGACCGACATGGGTGGGATCGTGGAAAGTCAGGTCGCCATGGCGGCCGAGGCGATCCTGGATCGCGACAGTGTCGTGGCGATGCGGGTGGTGGAAGAAGACCCCAAGGTCGATGCCCTGGAACGCGAGATCGAGCAGTTCGTGATACGCATGCTGGCGCTGCGCCAGCCGATGGCAAGCGATCTGCGGCGAGTCGTTGCAGCCCTGAAGATCACTGGAGATCTGGAGCGAATCGGCGACTATGCCGCCAATGTCGCCAAGCGCAGCGTCGTTCTGGGGCAGTATAATCTGCCGTATTCGCTTGCCGGACTGGCCCACATGGCGACGCTGGTGCAGGAGCAATTGAAATCGATCATCGACGCACTCGGCAACAACGACTCGGCCAAGGCGATCGAGGTCTGGCGGTCGGATCGGGTGGTGGATGATATCTACAACGCGCTGTTTCGCGAGCTCATTACTTACATGATGGAAGATCCGCGCAACATCACGCCGTGCACGCATCTGCTGTTCATCGCCAAGAATCTGGAGCGGATCGGCGACCACGCGACGAACATCGCCGAGACGGTCTATTACGCTGTCGAGGGTGAGGTGATCCCGGATGTTCGGCCAAAGGGCGATACATCCGCCTATGCTGTTGTTCGGATCAAGGAATAAGCGGAGAATAAACAATGCTCGACAGTATGTCCAGCCTGCCTAAGCCGCTTGTGCTGGTGGTGGAGGACGAGGCGGCGCTCGCCACGATGCTTCGCTACAACCTGGAGAAGCAGGGTTTCCGGGTCGAGGAAGCGGGCGACGGGGAGGAGGCTCTGACCCGGATTTCGGAGGCGCAACCCGATCTCGTGCTGCTGGACTGGATGCTGCCGGTGATGTC
Organism: uncultured Pseudomonadota bacterium; assembly: GCA_963832865.1. GTDB lineage: Bacteria > Pseudomonadota > Alphaproteobacteria > Acetobacterales > Acetobacteraceae > Rhodopila. Next base: position 138,708 of record CAWHWH010000055.1, on the reverse strand, counting down.
GGGGATCGAGGTCTGCCGGCAGATCCGCCGCAAGCCCGCGACCCGCGACTTGCCGGTGATCATGGTGACGGCGCGGACCGAAGACCAGGACGCGGTGCGCGGTCTGAATACCGGCGCTGATGATTACATCACCAAACCGTTCAGCATCGAGTCTCTGCTGGCGCGGATCCGAGCGCTGTTGCGCCGATCCAACGCGGTGCCGATGAAGGGGCCGCTGATTTTCCACGACATCGAGATGGACCTATCGTCGCACCGTGTCAGCCGCAACGACCGCCGGGTGCATCTGGGCCCGACCGAGTTCCGGTTGCTGGAATTTTTCATGCAGCATCCCCGGCGGGTGTTCTCCCGCGAGGAGTTGCTGGACGCGGTATGGGGGCCGGACATTCATGTCGAGCCGCGCACCGTTGATGTGCATATCCGCCGCTTGCGCAAGTCGATCAATGGCACGAATGAAATGGACGTGGTGCGGACGGTGCGGACGGCGGGGTATGCGCTGGATACGGAGCCGTTGTAGTCTCACATTGGGCGTTCTCGTCGACAGGACCGGGCTGCTCGGCTGTGCTTCGGGAACGCCGGTTAATTGGGCGGGCTGGTTCCAAAGTTATGTGGCGGTTGGCGCCCGCGGTTTGAGGCATTGCCGGTGGGCGCGGTCTAGACCAAGGTCCGCCACATGTTGATCGCTCGTACTTTGCCCGATTTGCAAGCTGCCTGTGTCCGCTTTCGCTCCACCGCCGACGCGTTGGCGCTGGTGGCGACGATGGGGGCGTTGCATGCCGGACACCTTACGTTGGTGCGGAGGGCGATCGCGTCCGGGGCGGCAGCGGTGGCCTCGATCTTTGTCAATCCGCTACAGTTCGGGCCGAACGAGGATCTGTCGCTGTATCCGCGAGAAGAGGCGGATGACCTGGCGGCGCTGGAGGCAGCAGGCTGCGCTCTGGTTTGGCTGCCGGATGTCGCAACGATGTATCCCCCCGGCGAGGCGACGACGGTGGTCGTCGGCGGCCCGGCGGAGCGGTGGGAGGGCGATGCCAGGCCTGGGCACTTCCGCGGGGTGGCGACAGTGTGCGCCAAGCTGTTCGGTCAGGTTCGGCCGGACCGGACCTATTTCGGAGAGAAGGACTGGCAGCAATTGCAGGTGGTGAAGCGGATGGTCTCCGATCTGCTGCTGCCGCTGGAGATCGTGGGGGTGGAGACGGTGCGCGAGGCCGATGGGCTGGCGATGTCGTCGCGCAACCGGTTCCTGACACCGGCAGAGCGCGCGGTTGCGCCACGCTTGTATGCAACGCTGCAAAGGACAGCGCGGGCATTAGTCGGCGGTGCGCCTGTGGCGGAGACGCTGCAGAGCGCTCGGGAGGCGCTGGGGCGCGGCGGCTTGCCGGTGGATTACCTTGCGCTGGTAGGCGGGTTGGATTTGGTGCCAATCGATGCTGTTTTGCCGGGCGCGCGGTTGATCGCGGCGGCGCGGTTGGGAACGGTGAGGTTGTTGGATAATATTGCTTGTACGTAGTTGTTGCGGATAACCGGAAATCGTTCGATTTCAGCGACAAAAGCCTGGGCCGGCGGGGGCGCACATGGCCTCTCCGAGGTCCGATGATCAGGCACCGGCAACCTCTTATACCAGCGGCCTTAAAGATTGACCGTTGCCCAGTCACTGGTGCCGATTGGTCCTCTACAAAGAAGTTCCAGGCCTCTGCGCATGCCTTGTACTTCGCACAGTTTGTGAACCGGGGGAGAGTCGGGTTCAAGGGCGGCTGGCATTAGTCTTCGTTCTGTATCCGTGCTGAAATGGCGGAGAATCGAACGAAAGCCGCTGTCGCCATTCTCCTCCGTTTAGTGTCCCACGACCGAGCCGGACCGGCCGCCCGCGTATGCGAGTTTCGACCGCAATCGCCTGCCGACAGCGCGCCCTGCCATTAGATCCAGGAAAACAGGTGGGTGAACCAGCCTTCTTTCTTTTGCTGGATAATCGGCGTGTCGCCGACGTCCGGCCCTGTCCCAAGCGCCGAATTCTCCTTCAAGCGCTGCGACTCCTTCTGTGGATCCACCTGAACATTCTGCATCGCCGGTTTGCGCCAATACAGGAGGTTGTTGATGAAGCCTTCATCCGCCTTCGCCTGGTTCGCTTCCTGGTCAACCTTCGCCCGGATGTCGGGCGGCGCGGCTGGCCCTGTCTCCTGCAGTAGCGCAGCCTGACCTGGACTGGCGTCGCCCTGGGGCGAGCCCAAGGCCAACTGCGGCACCAACGCTGCCGCGGCTTGGTCCCGCTCGCTTTGTTCCTGCGGACGCGGGGCGCCAGGCCGGGGTGGACGCAAATTGTAGTCCGGCGGCATGGACAGGGGCGCGCGCGTCGTCACGGTGTATTCGTCCGGGGAATCCCGGGTCAGGCCGAACGTACGAGTTAGATCGCCAGTGGCGCAGCCACCCAGAAGGACCAGAGCACACCCCAGTGAAAAGGAGCCGATTCGGCTCGGGTTGGACCGATTGGTTCGCATGCGACGCTCCATACTCATTCACCTTGCTTGGCCGCAAGTATGCACCAGGATCATCCATCACACCGGGCGCCCCCGGCGCGGCGGAATCGCGATCAACATGGCGAGGAACAGTCCGGCCGTCGCGGCCCATTGCGCGATCGCGAAGGCATGGGCGTACGCCCGCTCCCCCGTTCGGCCGCCAAGAACAACGAAAAACAGTGACCCGATGGCGGCAACGCTGACCGCCGCGCCGATCTGCAAGGCTGAGTTGGTGATGCCGGCGGCGACTCCCGCCTGCGCCGGGGGCACATCGCCTAGCACGGTGGCGAACAACCGGGGGAAGGCGACACCTTGTCCCAGCCCGGCCAGGAATACCGCCCCCGAGAGCGGGATTCCGGTGATTCCCATGGCCACCAGCAAACCGATGAACGCATAGAAGGTCACCTGGACACCCATGCCGATCGCCAGCAGTTTCGGCCGCAGGGTAACCAGCGGCGCGGAGATCAGCGGCCCGATGAACAGGCCCAGTCCGTAGGGAACGATCGCGAAGCCGACCTGCAGCGGCGCCATACCCCGGCCTTCTTGTTGATACAGGCCAAATAGCAAATAAAAGCTGGTGGTGAAGAAGAACAGCGCCGCCACGAGCACGCCACGGCGAAAACTGGGGATTCGCAGCAGCCGCAAATCCACCAGCGGCATTCCGCCCGCACGGCTCAATCGGTCCTCGTACAAAACGAACGCCCCGATCAGCAATGGGACGCTCGCCAATACGGCGAACACCCAGCCCGGCCAGCCTTGCTCGCGGCCCTCGGACAACGGCACGACGACGGCGGCGAGTGCCAGGGAGATCAGTGCCGCGCCGCCGAGATCGAGGCGGACATAGCTGCCACCACCTGTCTCCGGCACGACCTTCCAACCCAGCACCAGCGTGACCGCGCAGACCGGCAGCGTGAGCAGGAAGATCGCTCGCCATCCCAGGCCCGCCGGGTTCCACTGGATCAGCGCGCCGCCGCTGAACTGCCCGATCGCGGCGGCCATGCCCATCATGATGCCGTAGGCACTCATAGCCCCAGCGAGCTCGCGCTCGTTCTGGAACAGGGCCCGGATGGAACCGAGGACTTGCGGCAACAGCACCGCGGCCGCTGATCCCTGGACAATACGGGCGATCACCAGATGCGTAGGGGTGGTTGCGATCCCGCACCCGAGGCTGGCGAGCGAGAACCCGGCCATCCCGATCAGGAAGCAGCGCTTCCGCCCGTAGAGGTCGCCCAACCGGCCGCCGGTAATCAAGAAAACGCCGTAGCCGCAGGCATAGCCCGAGATCACAAGTTGCAATTCGGCGGGCGTCGCGCCCAGGCTCTCATGAATCGACGACAGGGCTACATTAACGATGAAGAAATCCAACGGTGGCATGAACCCACCCGCGAGCAGTATGACCAGCGCCGCCCAGCGGAGGGCGCTTGCTTGACCGTTTGACACACGCTCTCCCCAAACTGACCGGAGAATGCCGAATCGTTCTGCTATAGACGGATTCCTTGCCGCCTCCTGCCGGACCTAGCATCTAATCTTCATGCTGCCATCCCGACCCAAACTGGATCCTCAAGGCTATTATGCCCGCCTCGGTGTGGAGCCGGTGGCACCCCAGGCATCCATTGTCTCGGCGTTCCGGGCGAAAGCGCGACTGCTGCATCCCGACGTGCGAAGGACCGGCGATACCGCCGCCTTCGTGGCGGTGAAGCAGGCCTACGACGTGCTGTCCAACCGGGAGCGGCGAGACGCCTACGACCGCATGGCCCGCGAGGCGGCCGAGGAGACGGTCGTACCCGAGGTCATCGTCAAGCCGGCCTTCTATGACCTGTCCGCGAAGATGGCTCGGCCGCCACCACGTTCGGGGTTTCCGGTCGTAGCCTTGGCTGGACTGGGCGCATGTTTGTTCCTGGGTGTCTATGAGATCACGAGTCGCCTCGCGGCACCCTCGCCGGTGGCGAATGCCGGGATCAAACCGAACGCGGCAACGGTTGAGCCGCTCTCGGCCAGCGAACATCGAGCCGTTCTCTATGGCCCGGCTCCGGTGCGGCTGGCAGGAAATCCGAACTTTTACGTCGTGCCAGCGGGAAGTCCGGCCGTGTTGTGGCGTCATGACGCCGATCGTGACAAAATGGTCGCGCTGGTGGAGCTTCCGCCGTTCAGTTCGGTGCAGGCGATTCGCCTGATCCGCAAGACAGCTATGCTGGAGGTGATGATCAATGACCGGGGCACTGGCTTCGTCGGTGCCAATCATCTCATGCCGGGTGATGCTGGGGCGGCCCGGTCGGCCTATTGCCGCTACAATTCGGGGCCGACGCCGTTCAATGGGGAATTGCTGGAACACCGCGGCTCCGGGAGCGGCACGCTCTCGGTGGAAAACCGGGCCATTCAGCCCGCCGTGGTCAAATTTCGTGATCAGGCGGGGGCGGTGATAGTGGCGGTTTTCCTCGGGCCGGGCAGTCGTGCGGAACTGGGTGGGTTACCGGAAGGTCTCTACTGGCCGGAGTTCGCGATCGGCGAGATGTGGAGCCGAGCATGCAATCTGTTCGCGGCGGGGATGCAGGCGCGACGGATGGATGAGGCGATCAGGCTGCCGGGTAGTCCGCCTATTGTTGTGGCGCCCGATGGCGGAGAGCCGCCCGCCTCGGATGTTTCGGACCAGGCGTTTGAGCAAGAGTAGTCAAACTTGCCCGCGACCCACGCTGGGTCGGAGTCGCTTGCTCGGCCGATGGGTCAGGGGTCACGCAACGGCGGGGCCAGCGCCGGCCTGATTGCGGCGGGACTGCCATAGCGCGACGAAGTCGATAGGCTGCAGCAACACCGGGGGGAAGCCGCCGTCGCGGGTGACGTCGGCCAGGATGTTGCGGGCGAAGGGGAACAGGATGCGCGGGCATTCCACCAGCAGGACGGGCTCGATCGCGTTTTCGGGGAGGCCGTTCAGCGTGAAGACGCCGGCATAGGTCAGTTCAGCGACAAATACCGTCGGGGTAGGCGTAGTTGCCTGGCCGTTGGCTTGGGGCGTGCCGTCGCGAGCCTCGGCGCGGATCATTAGCGCGACCTCGTAGACGTTTTGACCCTCCTGGATGCGGCGGGCCTGCACATCAAGGTTGATGCTGACCTGCGGCTGACTGCGGAGTTGGGTATAGATTTGCGGTGCCCCCGGCACTTCGAAGGACAGGTCCTTCACGTATTGGATATTTACCACCAGCGGCTGGGCCGGCTGACCTGTCGGCTGCGGGGCAGGAGTGGTCTCGGACATCAACGTCTCCTTGTTTTCGAGAATGGCACCGGGTTTTCGAGAATGGCACCGGCTTCGGGCCGCGGATAAGGCGCGGCGGGTAGCACGGTTGTGATCTGATGGCCATCGGCACGTGCGCCAGCGAGCTAGGCCCGCCACACCAGACGTTCTGGCGCGGGCTCGGTTGGATCACAACGCACCCATTGGCCGTTGGCGACGCTCTGGCCTGTGAGGGTGAGAATGAAGCCCCAATGACTGACGACCAGGGTACGGGACCAATCGTGGCGATGGGCGAGGCCGGCGCGGAAGCGGGCGGCTCGATCAACGATGGAGTCTTCGGGTTCTTCCTCGGCGGGCCACCAGACGTCCTCGATCAGGCCGAAATCGTGGTCTGGCCAGTCGCGTTGCAGCGCCGGGCGAGGGGAACCTATGTCGCAGGCGAAGGCGTAACGCTCACGCACGATAGGATCGACCGTGAGCGGCAAACTGAGCGCGGCGGCAACTGGGTGGGCTGTTTGCAGGGCTCTTGTGTAGGGCGAGACGATGATCCGCTCGATGCCCTGCCCCTCTAATTGTTGGGCGGCCTCGTGTGCCTGGGTGTGGCCCAATTCGGTGAGGCGGGGATCGACAATGCCAGGATCACGGCGGGTGGCGCCGAAATGTAGGTTGAACTCACTTTGGCCGTGGCGCAGCAGGATCATTCGACGGCCATACAGAGGCAGGGATCGGGCGGCAAGCAGCCAATGAGAACCGGGTCGCGGATTCGTTTGTTATACGCCGGAAGCGCGCCTATCTGTATGGCGTCAAGGAGGGTGTGGCATGGGTGCGAGCGGCTTTCCAATCGATCTGGTGCTGTTTGGGATGATCGCGGCGTTTCTGGTCCTGCGACTGAGGAGCATTCTGGGCAAGCGGACAGGTTTCGAGCGGCCGGCGCCGCCGGTGCAACAAGCACCTCTGCGCCCGGCGACGGGTCCGATCATCGAGGCCAGGGCGGAGGCGGCGGCGCCGGCCGCGGCGCAGACCGTTCCGGACGCGGCGTCGGCTACTGGGCAAGCACTGGCTCAGATGCGAGAGATCGACCGGAATTTCGACGTCGCGCGGTTTTTGGCCGGCGCGGATCAGGCGTTTAGGATGATAGTCGCAGCGTTCGCTGCGGGTGATCGGGCGGCGCTGAGACCGTTGCTGGGCGATGAGACCTACAAGGCGTTCGAGCAGGCGATCAGCGCGCGCGAGAAGTCCGGCGAGAGACAAGTATCCGAGATCAAAGCGATGCAGCATCTCAGTATCGACTCGGCAGGACTGAAAGGCCAGGTCGGTCAGGTGACCGCGCGGATCGTGTCCGACCAGGTGAGCTACACCCAGGACAGGGATGGCCGGCCATTGACGGGCACGGACGCGGTGACGGAGATCACCGACCTGTGGACGTTTGAGCGTGATCTGTCGCAGCAAGATCCGACCTGGCGTTTGGTCGCCGCGCGTAGCGGGTGACGGGTAGCGGGTCGGGCGTTTTGATTGGCACGTGAGTGAAGGCCGGCGGCCGCCAACGGCCGTGACGCGGTTTCGGTAAACCATGGATGGTGGGCCTCCAGCCACCATGACAACAATGGATGGGGCGGGGGAATTATCCGATGACCGGGACCAAGCCGCGGGTAGCGCTGTTCGTAACCTGCCTGGTCGATCTGCACCGGCCGTCAGTAGGCTTTGCGGCCATCCGGTTGCTCGAGCGGGCGGGGTGCCAGGTGGAGGTGCCTCGGGCGCAGACTTGTTGCGGCCAGCCGGCGTATAACTCGGGGGACCGGCGGACGGCCCGCGATTTGGCGGTGGGGATCGTGGAGGCGTTCCGGGGGTATGATTATGTCGTCGTGCCGTCGGGGTCCTGCGCGGGGATGCTGAAGCATCACCTGCCGCATCTGTTTGATGATGATCCCAATCAGCGCGCGGTGGCCGACGCGATGGCGTCCCGGGTGTATGAACTGGTTAGTTTCCTGACCGATGTGCTGGGGGTGCGGGATACCCGAGCGGCGCCGTTCCGCGGGCGGGTTACCTATCACGACAGTTGCTCGGGGTTGCGGGAATTGGGGATCAAGCAGCAGCCTCGGGATCTACTGGCGGCGGCTGGGGTGAGCGTGGTGGAGATGACCGAACCGGAGATCTGCTGTGGATTCGGGGGGACGTTCTGCGTGAAGTATCCGGAAATCTCGGTGCGGATGGTTTCTGACAAGACCAAGGATATCGTGGCGACGGGCGCCGAGGCAGTGCTGGCAGGCGATTTGGGGTGTCTGCTGAACATAGCCGGGCGATTACAGCGGGAGGGACATCGAGTGCATGTCCGGCATGTGGCCGAGGTGCTGGCCGGAATGACCGACGATCTGCCGGCGATCGGCGAGGGGAAGGGTTAGACGCGTCGGGACGGTTGCCCGCCCCGCTGCCGGCCCACAATGGCGTGGCCGCGCGTAATATTGATGCAGGCAGGGTCGTTTTCAGGGACGTCCTGCTACGCGCCTGGGAGCATCGCGTCTAATACTCCTGGTCGTGCTGCCGATGGACGAGCAGCCTAAACAGGGGGAATAACGGTGATCAAAGTGAGCGTGATGTATCCCGCCGGGGAGAGCACCAAGTTCGACATGAACTACTATTTGACGAGGCATATGCCGATGGCTCAGGACAAATTCGGCGCGGCCTGCAAGGGGATGACGATCGAACAAGGACTTGCTGGGGGCACCCCCGGAGCACCGCCGACCTATGTCGCGATGGGGCATTTTCTATTCGAGTTCGGTGGCTGATTTTCAGGCGGCCATGGCGCCTCATGCGGCTACACTCATGGGAGACATTCCGAATTACAGTAACGTTCAGCCTGTGATACAGATCAGTGAGGTGAAGCTTTAGCCGAAGCTGAGGCGGGTGCCGTGACCGCGTCCATTGGGCGCGGTTAGCGGCCGGGTTGTGGGTAGCGACCGTGTCGTGCGGGTTTGGCGGCCCCGTCGCTGGGGCTGAGATCGGGTGGGCTCGCTTGTCACCAGCGGATCTCCGTGCCGGGGAGCGCGTTTTGGATTTGGGGACGAGACGCCTCTCATACCGGCGGTGGGGACGCGGTTTTCTGCCGCATCCGGATGTAGTCGCTGCGCCGGCCGGTCAGCTGGGGGCAAGTTTCGCGGCGTCGCGTCGGGGCTTCGCGGTGTTGCGGTGTTGTGCCCCCCGATAAGCCCACCACACCCGAGGGGTTAAGCGATCCTAAATTTGCGTCGGAGGGGGCGCGATGCACTTCCCGAACAATTGAATATCATAACTATTCCTGGACCGTTAATGGGACATTCGACCATACGATTCCAGAACGAAAAGTTGTACAATTAGATGGGAACACAACAATCACGGACGCTGACCCCGCCGGTCTTCGCTGTGCCGCTGCTTTTTGCGGCAACCCTCCTCAAGCACGTTAAATACGACAAGCGCCGCAGGGCGCCTCACCCCTTGTACATCAACCGCAGGGCATAGGGATGGCGACGCCTTCAGTCAGAGGGTCTGCGATCGTAGTTCGACACCGCAATCTCGAACCCTCCACTGTGCGGTCTGAAACAGATCCTTCGAAACACGATACCAGGCACCAGCGAACAGCGGACGTGCTGTTCTGGCTTAGCGTGTTCGCCATCCTGTTACAATTTTTCCTAACGGGCAACGTGCTCCGAACGATGGGCATCGGTGTCAATATGCGGGTGCATCCGGCATCGGTGCTCGTTTTGCTGTGCGCCGTCTACGCTTTGCTGAAGGGCGTGGTGCCTTTCCATAAGCGGTGCCGCAACTCACCCCGTCTGTTGCTGTTCGTGTTCGGCGTCCCTTTGTTGGCGTTGTACACTGTCTACTTCAACGGAATAAACGGAGCGGCGTTTTATTTTGATAGTTTCTGGTCAGCCGCGCTGCTGGCTTTGTTGCTGGAATCCGCAACCGACAAACAGAAACGGTGGTTGGCCAAGCTTCTGATAGCTCTTGTGATTGTAAATGTGCTGATTGGCTTGTGGGAAAGTGTGACCCAGAACAATTGGTTTCCGTTTGTCGCCGACGCAACCGATGGTAGCAACGGCTTGGCAGCTCTTGAGACTGAGGATTTTCGGGCCAATGCATTTTATGGCCATCCGCTTGGCGCCTCACTCATCACTTCGATGGCGTTTTTTTTGCTATATTCCATGCAGATCCGGGTTATCTTCGCTGGTCCGGTGATCGGGCTATTGCTTGTTGGTCTGTTGGCGTTCGGCGGCCGCACAGCACTAGGCGTCACCGGGTTATTCTCTACCATAATGGTATTTTACGTACTAACAATGGGCATCATCCGGCGCAATTTGCGACTGGATTTTGCGATGGGTATCATGGCGGCTGCAATCATCGTGCCGCTGCTGATCGTCATTGTCGTTACTCAAACCACGATCGCTGATCGCATTATCGACACGCTATATTTTGACGACAGCGCGCAGGTGCGCGTCACGCAGTGGATGGTTTTGGACTATATGAGTCTCAAGAACTGGTTGTTTGGAGTACCGCTGGCCGATTTAGAAGCCCTGAAATATCAAATTGGTCTTGATGCAAGCGAGGACATCGAAAATTTTTGGCTGTTGCTGTGCCTCAATTTAGGCGCGATTGGGTTCGTTGTCTTTGTGATAATATTTGGCGCCTTCCTTTTGCACATTGCCCGCTATGGGGGTGGGTTGAATGGATGGCTGCTGATGGTGTCGGCGCTGATCATTGACTCCAGTTCGAATTCGCTGGGGACCAAGGCAAATGACCTGTTCATCGAAGTAGCATTTTTAATGGCGATGTCTGGCTTCAGGAACTATGTGCGGCAGCCACGGGCGCCACGGTACAAGCCAACCGTCAAGTTTCGTCCATCGCAATGTGCGCTGTCGAATGGACCGGCCGGCACTTGGTCCGCGCCGGCATAAGCGCCATCGATGTGACGCAGTCCATATGCCGAATGGTTTCGGCTATCGGAACCGCGTCGCCGAATAGGGTGTCAGATCGAATTGCGGAGGGCGCCCGGCCATCAGATCGGCGGCGACCTTCCCGGTCGCTGCCGCGGCCGTTAGTCCGACGTGCCCGTGCCCGAACGCGTGGATGATATCGGAACAGCCGGACGCGAGACCGAGGACCGGCAGACCGTCCGGCGTCGACGGCCGGTGGCCCATCCACAGCTTGAGACGTTCCGGGGGCAGATCTGCCGGGAGTTGCGGAAAGATCTCGCGGGCGAATTTCAGCAGCACCTCGGCGCGCTGCCAGTTCGGTGCGGCGTCCAGGCCAGCGAGTTCCACCTGTCCCGCCAGTCGCAGCCCTGCCGGCGTCATGACACATGCCATCTTTCCGTCGCTCGGCATCAGCGGGTAACGTGGTTCCACACCGGGATCGGATATCACCACATGGTATCCGCGTTCCGTTTCCAGAAAGACACGATCACCTGCGGAGCGGGCGAGTTGTTTCGACCACGCGCCGGCAGCGATGACCGCCTTGTCGCAGACGCGTTCGCCGTCGCGGGTGGTTACGGCGCGTAGCCGGCCAGCCTCGATTCGGAAGCCGGTCGCGCCGGTCTGGAGAATCTCCGCACCCAGTGCCGCCGCGTGGCGGGCGAGGGCGGCGACGTAGGCACCAGGATCGCGGCATTGGCCGTTTTCCTCCACCAGGACTGCGAATTTATAGCGGCGGTGCAGCGAGGGTTCACGCTGGCGAAGTTCGTCTTCGTTTAGTTCCAGCCATTTCGTCCCGTTGTCGCGGCGCAGGCTCCAGGACAGGGATTCCGCGGCGAAATCGGCGCGGTCGGGGAAAGCGAACAGCACGCCCTGTCGGGTGATCAGATCACCAACGCCGGCTTCCTCGGCCAGTTTGCGGTGCAGGGCGGGGGCGTTCGCGAGCAGCGGGGCCAAGGCTCGGGCGGTGGCGGCGACCTTGGCGGCGTTCGAGCCGGCCTGCAGGAAGCGCCTCAGCCAGGGCAGCAGACGCGGCAGATAGGACCAGCGGATGGTCAGCGGACCAAGCGGGTGCATCAGGTATGCGGGGAGTTTTCTCCACAAGCCCGGTGCTGACACCGGGATGACCGAACTGGGGTTGAGCAGCGTGCCGTTGCCGTAGCTGGCCGCCTGCTCGCCGCCGGGGGTGCCGGGTTCGATGATTGTCACAGCGTGGCCATCGCGCAGCAACTCGATGGCGGCGGCGAGACCGACCACACCGCCGCCGATCACGGCGACCCGGCTCATCCCGCGGCGGAGATGATATGCGCGCGCATGGTGGTCATGATGGCGCCGGAGCCGAAGCGCTTACGTAGGGCCATCGCGGCGGCCTCGAGTACGGGTTTGATGTTGCCGGAGGTTCGTGCCTCCAGGTCTGATCGTAGGGGGGTGCCGAGGCAGTAGCCGGTGGCGACGTCGTGGGCCGATGCCGCGGCGAACGGCAGTTCGACCGTCGTGTAGATGGCGTCGGTGAAACCAGCGGTCGTGAGATCGTCATCGATCATTTCATTGTCGGCGTATCCATGCACACTGTTCGCGAGGAATTGGGGCGGATCGGCGGGGAAGAATTCGTCCAGCGCGGTTTGTAGGCAATCGGCGATTGGGTTGTGGTGGATGGTGCCAAAGACGCTGAAGACAAACCAGCCGATCGGTTTAGTGACGCGACGGGCTTCCCGGAAAACACCAACCCGGTCAGGCATTGCCGCGACGCCGAGATGGCAGACGACGATGCCGAAGGTCCCGTCCTGGAACGGCAACGCGCGGGGATCTGCCTGTTGCCAGGTGACGCGTGACATACCGGGCTTGGCCGACGCGTGTTCGACCCTGTCCGCGTCAGGATCGGTGGCTATCATGATCAGGCCGGCGGACAGCGTCGAGGCCATTGCCTGGGTGAGAACCCCGGTGTCGGCGGCGATTTCGAGCAGGGGACCGATGCTGAGGCGGACCAGTCGGCGGGCCATGTCGTCGGCGAATGGTGACACCACGCTGGGAGCGAAATGAAGGTCGCGGACGGCCAGCGTCGTGTTCAGAGGAATCCTGCTCAAGAGCGTCATCGAACGCTAAGTAACCTTCTTCAATCCATAAAATTGCGGCCAGCCGTCAGGCACGTCGTGCATATAGTCATGATATGCCGTGGGCTGCTCATACATGCCGAGTGGTGCGTAGGTTGGATTCTGCCAGAACGCAATCTGCATGGCTTCGCAAAGCCGTTTTTGAGCGGCCTGATCCGATGCATCGAACCAGGCACTGTAAAGTTCCTCGATCTTTTCGTTGGTGGGCCAGCCGAACCAGGCCGCTGTGCCGTTGCCCCGGATGGCGATGTTCGGCGCGGGCGAGATATTGCCGAAGCCGCCCAGGAACGTGTAGAAGATATTCCAGCCACCCTTGTCGATCGGTTCGCGGCTGGCGCGCCGATGGACCACAGATCCCCAGTCCATCGCCTGAAAATCAATAGTGAAGCCGATCTTGGAGAGGGTATCAGTGGCGACCTGCGCCTCGGCCCAGATGGTGGGAAAGTTGGAGGCTGCCAGAACAACGATCTTTTCGCCATTGTAGCCGGCCGCCGCCAGATCCTGCTTCAATTTAACATAATCCTTAGGGCCGCGGGTGATTTCGACGCCGGCGGTGTTCGCCATGGGCGTTCCAGGAGCGAACAGGCCGATATCGGTTCTGTAAAGTGACGGTTCGGCGCCGGCGACACCCTCCATGACCTCCTTCTGGTCCATCGCGGCGACCACCACGCGGCGGATCGCAGGGTTGTTGAAGGGCGGATGCAGGTGATTGAACCGCAGACATCCGAGCTCTCCGGTGCGGTCTTTGACGGTGACGGTGATGCCTTTGTAGGATTTTATCTGTGGCAGCAGGTCGAGAGCAGGGTTTTCCCACCAGTCGATCTCGCCCTGCTGCAGCGCGGCGGAGGCCGTGGCTGAATCTGGGATGAAGTTCCAGACGACTCGATCGACGTTCACGATCTTTGGTCCGGCGTTGAAGCTGGGGGTGCCGTCCTTACGCGGGACGTACGCTTCGTTTTTGGCGAATACGACGCGGGAGCCGGGGATTCGCTCACCGACGATGAATTTGAAGGGACCGCTGCCGATCGCCTCGGGGATCTGCTGCATGGGGTCGGTTTGCGCCAGGTGCATAGGCATGATGGCGCAATAGACCTCCGCGAGGGCCGAGCGCAGCAGCGGAAAGGGCTTTTTGAGACGGAAGCGGATGACGGTGTCGGACGGCGCGGTGATTTCATCGACCCGCGACATCAGCGCCTGGCCGAACGAATTGCGCTTGCCGAAGCGCTGGATGCTGGCGGCGCAGTCGCGGGCGAGGACCTTCTGGCCGTCGTGGAAGGTCAATCCGTCGCGCAGCGTCAGTTCCCAGGTTTTGCCGTCGTCGTCGATGCGATGGCCGTCAACCATCTGTGGCTGCACCTGGAACTGGGCGTCGTAGGCATACAGCGTGTCGAAGACCGCGAGGGCGTAGTTGCGCGTGACGTCGGCGGTGGTCCAGACCGGATCAAGGGATGCCAGGTCGGCCTGGGGGGCGAAATTGACGGTTCTGGGTCCGTCCGCGCGGGCGATCCGTGGGGCAGCGAGGGCTGCCGGGATCGCGGCCGCAGATTTCAGCACATTGCGTCGTTTCAAGCGGCTTTTCCCGAATCGTTCGGCGGATAGGTTAGGCCGTGATGCGGTATCAATCCAAGCGGATAGGCGCGGCGCGTCGGAGAGCTTCGGCGATAAGGGGAGCGGCGGCGTCGGACATGCGGCGGCCGTCGTGGCCGACGTCGGGAACGTCGATCACTCGCCAGGCCAGGGGGACGCCGTGCTCGGACGCAGCTTTCCGCCCGACCGCCAGGTAAGTGTGGGCACGGGCGTGGCGATGCGGGCCTTGTCTCATTGATTTATTCCCGCTGGGGAAAAAACGGCCTGTGGTCTTGTTGTCCTCGGTGCCGGCCATGATGGTGAGGGGGAAGCCAAGCAGCGCGGGCAGGTCGATCTGGGGTAAGCTCGGTGGCACCAAGGCCCCAGGGCCAGTCGATGCTCAAATCAGGCATCGCGTAGGTGCCGGCGTTGGCGCTGACCGCGACGGCGACGTGCTCGCGGTAGCCGAAGGACAGCATGCGGTGAACATATTGGCCGCCGGCGGAGTGGCCGAACAGGCCGTACCGGGAGGTGGTTGTGATGCCTTGCACACGGAGGGCGGCGAACAGGCGCGTGTCGATGCCGAAGGTCCAGCGCTCGCGGGGGTTAGGGGTGCCATCTTTGGTGTGGAGATTGCCGAAGTTGTACCAGAGATACTCCGGAAAGCTGGCCTCGGGGAACTCGATGGCGATCGCCAGCATAGCGCCGGCATCGACATGCGGCAGCCAGTAGTCACGGTAATCCGGGCCGTTGCGGGTGACCCCATGGTGGACGAAAACGACGGGCAGACCGGGGTGCCAGTCGCGCGGCCGAGCGGCATGGAGAACAAGGGAGCGGTCCGGGAAGGCCGGATCAAAGTAGGCTAGGGACCGCGGCCCGGGAGCGGCCACAAGCGGCGACAGATCAATCATCTGGGCGCATCCTCCATGTCTTGGGAGGATCGTAGCTGCCGACGGCTAGGCCGCAAGCAGGTCCGGGGGAATGCGGCACCGGAATGGTGATGGATTTGCCGCCGTCGGGGCGTTCTGCCAAGCCGAGTGCCCGATCGGGAGATTTCGAGCTGCCGCAGACGACCGTCTTACAGCGCGCGTGCTTGGAAAATGGGGATCGATTTCGGCGTGGGGCTGAGCGATTATCCGTACGCTGAGGCGGATGAGGTGGTCTACCCGCCGGACGGGTAGCTCGCTCCGGCGTCTGTCCTGGGCAATCCATGCTTCAGCTTCGGCTTCGGACTCAAAACCGAGCATTGTCTGGCGCGCGCCGTCGCTGCCAGCGATGCTGATGTTGAAGCCAGTGCCGTCTGCGTTGGGAACGATTGCGTATGTTGTCATGGGCTTCATATGGGATACGCGGATCAGGATTGCATCCCGGACAGGCCTGGTTCATCAGAATGTCAGAAGGTGGATGGTTTCGACCCAGTCGAAGCGGGACGGAATCAAGGGCATCGACGGTCAAGCGGGAGGCTCGTGGCAGACGGCTTCGATGTTGTGGCCGTCCGGATCGAGGACGAAGGCACCGTAGTAATTGGGGTGGTACTGGGGGCGGAGACCTGGTGGGCCATTGTCCTTGCCACCAGCCTTGAGCGCGGCGGCGTGGAAGGCGTCGACCACGGATCTGTCTGGCGTGGCGAAGGCGATATGGGCGCCGGTCTGGGGCGTGTCTTTGAGGCCGATCCAGAAGTAGGCTTTACCGTCGGAGCCGTAGCCGGCGAATGTTCCGGCCTGGGCGTGCAAGCGGCTGATGCCGAGGGGGCCTAGCGCCTGATCGTAGAAGGACTTGGAGCGTTCTACGTCGGTTACGCCGATGGTGACGTGATCCAGCATGTCTGGCCCCGAAATGATTTGCGTTGACGGGGGCAGCTTATCGCACTTCGCGACGGCTTGCATTCCTCGTCGCGGCTGGTAGGTCCGAGGGTTGGGTGACGGGGAGTGATATATCATGATCGGTCTGACCGGGAAGGTCGCGTGGGTGACGGGCGCTGGTAGCGGGATCGGGGAAGCGGCGGCGCTGGCGTTGGCTGAGGCGGGCGCGACCATCGTTCTGACCGGACGGCGGTTGGGCCCGTTGGAAGATGTGGCCCGCCGCATCAACCAGACAGGTGGCGCGCATGTGCAACCCGCCGACCTGACCAAGGCCGATGAGGTTCGCAAGGTCGGAGATTTTATACGCTCGACCTTGGGTCGGCTGGATATCCTGGTGAATAACGCGGGCGTCAATATTGTCGAGCGCCACTGGGACAAGTTGACGCCGGAGAGCATCGATACGCTGCTTCAGGGCAATCTGACAGGCGCTTTGTACTGTGTCACGGTCGCTTTGCCGTTCATGCGCGAGCAGAAGGATGGGTTGCTGATCCATACGGCCTCGATGGCGGGACGGTTCATCGGCGGGCTCAGCGGGCCGATCTATACGGTGGCCAAGCATGGGATCGTGGCGATGAGCCATGGACTGAACATGCAGGAGTGCGTTCACGGCATCCGCTCGACGGTGTTTCTGCCGGGGGAGGTGGCGACGCCGATCCTCGACCAGCGGCCGAACCCGGTGGGGCCGGAGGCGCGGGCGCGCATGGTGCAATCGGCGGATTGCGGCGATCTGATCCGGTATATCGCGTGTCTGCCGAAGCATCTGGTGATGAACGAGGTGCATCTGTCACCGACGCATAACCGGGGGTATCTCGCGGCGCTGGAGCGGCAGATTTAGGCACGGGTGGGCGCGAGGGCGGTCAAGGGTGGGGGCAACGATCATGACTGATCCGGCGTTGGGCCGTGTCCTCGGCTCGGGCAAAGTGGCGGAGGTGTTTGAGTGTGGAACGGCGGTTATGAAGCTTTACCGCTCCGGCGTGCCAAAACGATCGGCGTTCCGGGAAGCCGCGGCTTTGGCGGTGGCGGAGATGCTTGGATTGCCGGTTCCCCAGGTCCTGGGCGTGCGGCAGGTCGGTGATCGGTGGGGCGTGGTCATGACTCGCGCTGAGGGGCCTGCCTTTGCGGACGTCATGCGTGCACAGCCCGAACGCGTGCCCGACTACCTGAAGGCGATGGCACGCTTGCATTCCCGCGTGCATGGCCATCCGGGAACGGAACTTGGTAGCCTGAAGGCGAGGATCGCAAGCAACATCAGGCGGGCAACGATCCTCGGCGAGGCTCGGCGAGATGTTCTGTTGGAACAGCTTGGGTCGATGCCGGAGGGCGAGCGTCTGTGCCACGGCGATTTCCACCCTCTGAACATACTGGGGCCGCCTGGTGGCGAGATTCTCGTTGACTGGCCGGACGCGACGCGGGGTGATCCCGCTGCTGACGTTTGTCGTTCGTTTGTGCTGATCAGGCACGTGGCCCCGGAGGTCGCGGCGGCCTACGTCGAAACTTATGCCGGGGTCAGTGGCGAAGGCGTGGAGAAGATTCGCAGGTGGCTTCCGTTCGTTGCCGCCGCCCGGCTCGCGGAAGGTGTGCCGGACGAGGAAGAAGGACTGATGGAGATGGCCGGTTCCCACTGGAGCCCGTAGGCGACCGTGCAGGAGCAGCGGGATGCAATGTTGTCCGCACGGCGGGTCGTTGTCGCGAGACTTCCGCGGCGGCGGGTGCTAGGGTTACTACATGGTTGCAGTTCGCGAGTTTGTTCCGTCCCGCATGACCGTCGATGAGTTCCTGAGCTGGGACTCCGGCGACGAGTCCGGCCGGTTGTGGGAGCTTGTCGATGGCGAGCCTGTCGCGATGGCGCCGGGTTCGCAGAACCATGGCGCGTTGCAGGGGGAAATCGGTCGCCGGATCGCCAACCACCTGCGTGACGCGCGCCCGGGCTGCCGGCTGATCGTCACCCCGGGGGTTGTTCCGCGGCTGAGTTCCAACCGTAATTTCCGAATTCCCGATTTGGGTGTCACGTGTTCGCCGCCCTCGGCCGAATTGGTGGTTCCGGATCCGGTGCTGCTGGTGGAGATTCTGTCACCGAGCAATGAGGGTGCGACTTGGCGGAATGTGTGGGCGTACACGACGATTCCGACCGTGGCGGAGATCCTCGCGGTACGGAGCACGCGGATCGAGGCGGAGCTGCTACGACGTCTGCCGGACGGGAACTGGCCGACGGAGCCGGAGATTCTGCGAGCGGGCGATAGACTGACGCTGACCAGTATAGGGTTGTCGGTTGTGCTGGATTTATTTTATGCGACTTCGTCGCTGCGGTTGTAGGGACGGCGTCCACCTCGCCCAAGATTTCTGATTGGCGCTACCCTTCAACCAATATGTCGCGGGTTGCGAGATATTGGTCGATTTGGCGGCCCGCTTCATACGGACCGTCGAGCGGGAGGAAACCCCAGCGTTTGAAGCGGCCATCGGCGTTCACGGCAGGCACCCAAAGCCGGCGCATCGTGTCGTGCTTGGCGTCGTCCATCCCATCATGTTCGCCTTTCACTTCAAGAACGAGATGAAGGGGATCCTCCCGGCCGCGTCCGTCGTTTACAACGACGATGAAATCTGGACGGTAACGATGTTCCCGACCCGCGTATTCGTAAGGCACCTCGAAACCGAGATGATCGTTCTTGACGTAGCGCAGCACCGCCGGATGGTCGTCGAGGATTTGCGCGGTGGCGGCCTCCCAGTCGCCGTCGCAAACGATCAGGTTGACTTGGCAGCGTGCAGCGCTCGGCCTCCAAAAGTTGGTCTTGGTCGTGTTGAACCCGATATGGCGGCTGCTACCAAATGGATTGTAGGGATCAAGAATTGGGCGCAGTGTTGTCTCTTGATCGTCCGCTTCCAGACAGGCGCGGTAGATGGCGCCCACGGCCTTGTCGCCGACGGAGGGCCAGATCAGATAGGCAGCGTGGGCGCCAGGAGCGACGTGCAGGCACTGATCCATCCAACGCCGGGTGATCGACAATAACGACGGAAACAGCCACGGCTTCGCGTTGCTGTCGGCGTCGCGAAACCATCGATCGAGGGTGCGCCCGGCCAGATGAAAGGCAATGGTCGATGCTCGCACCGTTCGGAGATCGTCGAGTGACAAACGAACTTCCTCGCCGGCCACCGGGGCGTTGATGGCCTCGGCCGGCGCCATGGTGGGGTCTATCGTCATGTGGCTTTCGGCCGAGAACGTCGCACTCAGCCGTCCCGGCGGCATCACCACGCGATAGCCCAGCACGCGCGGGAAGCTAATTTCCTGACCCTCCCGCCCATCGACGGCTTCGACCCGGGTTTGTTTCTTGGGCGGCTTGTAGTCCGGCGCCGAGTTTGCGGGGATGAAGGAGAATGGGATACCGAGCACGTCGGCATATTCCGGCTCGAACATTGGATTGCCCGCGTCGTCCTGGCCAACCGGATCGTAGACACGCGGCGCAGGGCTCGTCCGATCACTTGCTCACAGAGAAGCTGCGTGCCAAAGGCACGGACCCCGAGAACGTGCTTGACGGTGCGGGCATCCCATCCCTCGGTCAGCATCGATACGGACACCACGCAGCGGATTTGCTCGCCTAGCCGGCCAACCTGCCCGACGGTGTTCATGACCTCGCGCAGCAGGTCTGCATCGGCGAGTGCCTCCGCCTCGGCATGTTTCCCACGCAGGCGCAGGTCGGACTTGAATGCCTCGATCTCCGGGCCGGCGAGCTTGCGGAAATCGGATGAAAGCGCTTCGCCGCTTTCCAACTCCTCGCTATCAATCAGCAGCGTGACTGGGCGCCGCGCCATGGCCCGGTCGCCGGGGCCGCGGTCCTCCACGTTGGAAACAGCGGCAGCTTGCCGGGAACCCAAACCTTCTGTTCGGTGTCGTTAGGTCCGCTGACGTTCTTTTCATATCCAGCGATCCAGTCGAACACGAGTTTGGACGTCGCGGTGTTGTTGCAGACGACGATAAAGACCGGCGGCGTGGCGCCCCTGCCATCGCGCCATTCAGCGAAGACTTTTTCATAGTGACCATACAGTGCCTGCAGCGCGCCCGTGAGTTGGCTTGGCAACCGTTCCGGGTCGAGATCTGTCGTCTGCTTTCCCCGCCCGGCGCGCGGCAGCTTCACGTCGCCATGTTCCTGGATATACCGGTAAACGTGCCGATAGATCGGCAGGTCGGCGCCCGGCACGTCCTGTACAGGAACGCGCGGCACTTTGACGATGCCGCACTCGATTGCGTCGATCAGGGAGAAATCGGACACGACCCAGGGAAACAAGGTGCCTTCCGGCTCTCCGGAGCCACGCAGATAGAACGGTGTCGCAGATAGATCGTAAAGCTGGACGGGAACCTTGGCGACACGCTGTAGCGCCTCCAGTCCACTGATCCATAAGCGGGCGGCGTCGTTGTCTTTCTTGACCGCGGAGCGGGTTTCGGCGTCCAGCTTCGTGGCGTCGGCCTTGGCGCGGTAGCAATGATGCGCTTCATCGTTCACCACCATGATGCGCTTTCCACCCAGCAGGTCCTTGCAGACACGCTGGATTATCAGGCCTTCCGTTTCGGGGGTGACGATCGGGCCGTCACGTCCGCCCAGGATGCCCTTTACCAGCTTCGGCGCCTGCATCGTCTCGCGCGCTTTGAACGCGTGATAATTGGTTATGACGATGCGTGCCCGCTGCAGCCTGTCGCGCAAATCCAGTGGGACGATACCGTGGAGGATGTAGGTATTGTTTGGGTCCGCCGGCAGCAGAACGCGCAGCCGGTCGCGAACGGTGATGCCGGGGGCGACGATCAAGAAACGATCAGTAAAGCGGGTTGAGTTGCGCGCGGTGTTCAGGGTTTGCCACGCGATCAGCATGGCCATCACGGTAGTTTTGCCCGCACCGGTCGCGAGCTTGAGCGCGATCCGCGGTAGTTCTGGATTCATTGCCTGCAGCCGTTCATTGTCGGTGCGGGGAGCAATTTCGGACAACCAGATTGCGGTCTCGGCAGCCTCGATCTGGCAGAAGAACAGCCGCCGTGTGCGTTCCTTGGAATCCCAGTGCTGAAGCAGGCGCCGCGTTACCGGGATGACGCCTGGGCGCCCCGCCTTGCGCCAGATCGCGACACGGGCGCGAATTTCGTTGACGGCGTCGTTGGGTTTACGTTTGCCGTACTCGTCGTCGAGATCCAGCGTGGCCTGGGTCTGGTGCCGCGGCGGCGGGACCGGCACGACGAACTCGCTGCGGCGGCGACCCTGGCCGACTGCCCCATTCGGGATGCCCTGTTCGTCCAGCAGCCAGTGCCGGGCGGGTTCGGCAAACGGGCTGTTCAGGATTGGATTGTCGATGACAATGGTTGTCACGGTTTCACCGATCGAAGGTGTTTTAACCGCAGATGAATGCGGATCATTGGTTTGCCGACCGGAACTTGCGCGGCCACGGCCTTGCCGCCGCTGCGGCTTGCTTATCCGCGTTCATCTGCGTTCATCCACGGTTCCATTTTGTTCGCCCGGGCGGTGACCGGCGCCATCATGTTACGCGGAACACCTTCATCGCCTCATCGCCGTAGTGGTTGATCACCTTCACCGCGACCTGGTTCGATTTCGGTGCCGGGAACGGGCGGCTTTCGGAGCGGTAGAGGGTGGCCCAGGCGTCGAGATCGATATCTGCGCGAAGTGCGGCCTTCAGTTTCTCGTACGGGTCCTTGCCGCCCAGGAAATAGGCGTGGCGGACGAAGAAACTGTCGCCGTCATAGTCGGTGTCGATAAACCAGCAGGCGATATCGTCCTCGACCTTGTTGGAACTGCGGACCTCGCCGGAGCTACCGTATTCTCACATTTGACTAGCGAATCGGTTGCTATCTCGATTCTGTGATCCCGTCGGGAAAGGCGGGTTATCATGGTGGAACAGGCTGGGGCACTGGGTTATTTCGGCGACGCACGACGCGCGGCGGTCGGCACCGAGTTGATCGAACGGGTCACCGCGACCGGTTCGCTGGTGATCCGCAAGCTCGGTGCGACGCGTGCCGGCGAACTGGCGATCCATCGTTTTCTGTCGGCGCCGTCGGTGACCTGCCAGGAGATGCTGGCAACCCTGGCGGGGCGCACGCAATCGGCGACGGCAGGCCGGCGCATTGTCGTCGCCCAGGACACCACCGAGATCAATTTCGCCGGCCGCGCGGCCAATCGGTGCGGGCTTGGCGCGGCCGGCGATGGGGTTTCGGCAGGTTTTTTCATCCATCCCCTGGTCGCCATCGACAGCGAGACGGAGGCTGTTCTCGGCCTGCTGGACGCGCAAATCTGGACCCGTGAGGACGCCATCGAAGCGGCGCCGCGGCGCCAGCGGGCGATTGAGGACAAGGAGAGCATGCGCTGGCTGCGAGGGGTCGAACGAGCCGGCGCCCTGTTGACGGATGCGGCGTCTGTGGTGGTGGTCGGCGACCGCGAGAGCGACATTTACAGTTGCTTCGCCCGTCGGGCGGCTGGCGTCGATCTGATCGTTCGCGCGGCGCAGGATCGGCTGACCGCAGGCGCGCAGCAGGGGCCGGCCGGAGACGCGTCGCTGTTCACCAGCCCGGCGGCGTGGCCCGAACTGACGCAAATGCTGGTCAAGGTGGCACCGCGCCGGGTGGGCGATCCCGGTCGGATCGCCACGGTCGCCCTGCGAGCCGGCCCGGTTATCCTCAAGCGGCCGCGTCATGGCTCTGCCAAAACCGACCCGGAGACGGTGGCGATGACCCTGGTGGAGGCGCGTGAGATCAATCCTCCGGCGAACCAAGAGCCGCTGCACTGGCGTCTGTTGACCAGCCTCGAGGTTGGCGACGCCGAGGCGGCGTGCGAGATCGTGCGGCTATATCGCCTGCGCTGGCGCATCGAGGAGGTGTTTCGTGCCCTGAAAAGCGACGGGATGCGGCTGGAAGAGACCCAGATGCATGAGGCTCAGCGGCTATTCAAGCTGGCCGTGGTCGGCCTGGCGACGGCGTGTCGAACGATGCAGTTGGTCGATGCGCGCAACGGCAGTCCGAGACCGGCAACCGACGTGATCGATGCCGCCTCGCTGTCTGCGGCCGAAGCCATTGGCGCGACGCTGGAGGGCAAGACCGAACGCCAGAAAAACCCCCATCCGCCGCATTCTCTGGCCTGGTTGGCCTGGATCATTGCCAGACTTGGTGGCTGGAATTGCTACTATAAACCGCCTGGCCCCAAGACCATGCGGGCCGGATGGGGACAATTCGAAAGCATGGCCGCAGGTTTTACTGTCGCCACGACCTTTGAACATAAGTCAAATCTCAGAATCCCGTAGGTAGAAGTCAGTGGGAGGGCAGATCACGCAACGCCTGGTCTGCGTCCTTACGCAGAGCGGTGTCCTTAGCCTCGTCGCGAGCGTCGGCGAGCCAGGTTCGCGCATCCGTGGCATCGCCCTGGGCCGCCGCGCTGCGCCCGGCCCGCAGATAGAGGTCCGCCGCTTCCGGGGCGTTGGGGGTGAATTGAGCGGCCAGCGCCAGTGCGCGCGCCATTCCCCGATAGTCCAGCCGATCCCGCCGCAGATCGGCAGCATGAAGCGCCAAAGCCGCGCTGTGCGATAGCCGCGATTGCAGCTCGGCCACATCAGCCGGATTGGCCGCCGCGGTCAGCGACGCAGCGGCTTTTTCCAGGCCCGGCCGGTCATGACGCTCATCCGCGATCAGACCCCGTAGGAACCAGGCGGCATTAGCCAACGTGGGGTCCTTGCTGGCGGTCAGCTCCGCGGCCGCCTGGTCGGACGCCGAACGGTCGTGCAGCCTGAACAGCGCGATCGCCGAAATCAGGTCGAACTGCGGATCAACGATGCCGCGCCGTTTCAGTTCCACCTGCAGCGCCTGGGCGGTTCGCATGGCGTCGCGCGGCTGCCCCGCGCGAATCTGGGCCGTTGCCAGATTGAAGCCGGCATCGGCGATTGCAGCGGCATCGTCGCGCGTTCGCGCACGCGCCAGTGCGGCACGGTATTCCGCCACCGCCTGATCCGGTTTATCCAAACTGTAAGCGATGTCGCCGGCGTGGTCGAACCGAGCGAGCGTTGGGTCCTCCGGAACGGTCTTGGGTTTGGACGAACAACCGGCCAGCAGCATCAGAACGACGATCCCCCACCTCATGGCCGAACCTCTGCAGGCGACAGACGCCGAGGCTCAGGTGCAGCCGAACCGGACAACGGCCAGGTGTGGCGCAATTGATCTAGCGCCTTCTCCAACTGCGCCGCGGCCTCCTGCGCCTGGGTCAACAGCGCCGGCAGGCCCGCCGCGGTTGCTCCCAGATCGCGCGTGATGGCCGGCAGTCGCGGCGTCGCACTCGCCAGATCGTGCGTCGCCTTTTGGGTCGATTCAAGCGCGGCGTCGGCGCGATGCAGCAAGGCGGGCACGCCCTCGGGACCGCTGACCGTCGCCGTAACGCCCTTGACGTCCGAGAGCGTGGCATTGAGTTGTTCGGTCGCGGCTTTCAGATTGACCAGCGTCTGTGACAGCTGATTCGTCAGATCCTCGTTCTTCAGCAATCGACCGATATCGCCGTGGCCCTGGGACATACCTTCCGCCGTGTCCGCGAGGACATGAGTTGCCCGCCCAACGTCGTCCAGGATCGGGAACACCTTCTGCTTCACCTGATCGATCATGGCCCCGATATTTTCCGTCGGGTCACGCTCCGTTGCCGCATCGATTACAGCGTAATTCCAGTCAAGCTGCGCACCCTTGCCGCGCGAGATATCGAGAAACGCCGCGCCGGCCACCCCAAACTGCTTTCTCACCACCGCCTTGCTGTCGCGGCGAATGAAACCTGTCGCCTGCTCCTCCAACTCCCCTTCGGCATACATGCGTTGACTTGGGTCGACCACGACACGACGAATGGTACCCACTCGCGTGCCCAGCAACTGGATGTCGGCGCCGGCAGACAGGCCCTGGCTACCGGTCTCGGGCAGCATGATCCGCAACTTCGCAGTCGAGCGGAACCAGTCGCTCAAAAGGCCGGCCTGCAGCACCGCAACGACGAACAGACCGATGCTAACCAGCACCAGCAGGCCGACCCACTCGTCGGAATTTCGCAGGATCCTCATGCTGCCCGCCCCGGCATGCGCATTGGGGCCAGTTCGACATCGCTCAACCGCAGCCGATGCGTGGGGCGAACGGACCGGTCGCGCATCGCCGGGCCAGGCCCTGCCAGCCACATCACCGCCACGCCTTGGCCGCGCGCTTCGGCACCAACCTCCAGAAGCGCCGGGAGCAGATCGTCCTGCTGCGCGGTTCCCGGCAGTTCCAGGATCACTAGCCGTGGCTGGCCGAGGAATGCGCGCACACAGGCCGCGCGTAGCAGATCGAGCTCGGTCAAATAACGAGCGGGGCCGGCGGGAAGACCTGGCAGCCCGAAACGCTGAGCCAGGGTGGCGCCTTCCGCACGCAGCGCTGCCTCGGGCTTGAGCGAGTGGTGCAGCCGCGCCAAAAGCAGTCGGTTTGCGACGTCTTGGGTGTCGGGGTGCAGCGGTAGGTGGAACAGTCGGCCGATACGGCCGCGCAACGCGTCGGCATGACGCCGAGGCGTGCGGTCCCAGTCGCGGCCCAGGAAGCGAACAGTGCCGGCGGTCAGCGGCGCGAGGCCAGAACAGAGATCGGCAAATGCCGCACCGCGGCGCGATCCCGGGACCTCGATCACGGCGAAATCACCTTCTGACAGTGTTAGATCGAGCGCGGCAAGCGGCATGCGTTCCCCCGAACCACGTGCCGCCTCGAGTGTCAGGGTAGGCGTCATAGAGCGGCACTCAGCAGCAGGGTCACCGCCATGATGCCTGTGACGCCCCGTGTGAAACCGCGGGGGAGCAGGCTGGACGGCGTATCACCCTCCTGGGCACCAAGTCCGGTGAGGCAGCTGCTCAAGGCCACAACCAATCCGATGAGCAGCAGTTTGGCTGGGAAAACCGCCAGATCACGCGCGGTCATTGCGCGCAGCACATTGTTTAGGAAGGTGAAGATCGATGTATTCACCGCGCCCGCGAGTCGGCCGGTCGCGAAGCCGCTGATCAAGGACAACGTGACGAACACCACGCCCAAGGTGAAGGCACTCAATGCGAAGGATACGGCACGCGGCAACACAAGATAATCGAAGATGTCGATGCCCTCGGCACGCAGGATGAGGATCTCGCCTTGCGCAGTCATCATGCCCAGTTCGGCGACGGCCGCGGTGCCGGCGCGCCCGAGTAGGATGATACCAACCAGAAGCGGCGTGATTTCGCGGAACAGGACGATGACCAGGATGCGGCCGATCTCCTCCTCCTCCCCAGCGGTTCGCAGCCAGTAGAGCGCTTCGAACACGAGGCCCAGACCGACGATGAACGCAGTTGCGGCGATAGTGCCGAGCGAACCGCCGACCGTGCGTGTGAGGGTAGCGCGGAACCCCGCGCGCGTGGAGCGCCGCCAGGTGGATGGAAGCACCGCCTCTCGGACCACGCCCCAGAACAGGGCCGCGAGTTGTAGCATGTACGACGAGCGTCCTCGCACCTCCGCTCCGATGATGCCGAGCATACTCATGCCCGACCCGCCAGGACGAAGCTGCGCGCCTCGCCGGTGTGCGGGCGATAGAACAGGCCGCGGGGGCGAAAGAGGAAACCCTGACGCAACAGCAGATAGGCCCGTTCGCTGGTCTGGATCGCTTCGGCGGGGGCGGAGGCAGCCAGTGCCTCGGCTCCATGGATCACCTCCCCCCACAGGTTAAAGAGTTCGGGTGGATCCCCCAGCTTAGCACCGACAACCGGCCCAACATCCAATCCGAGGCCGAACGCGCCCCGTCCGTCGTCGGCGTCGAACAACGCGGCGCACCGCTCACGCAGCGCAATGGCGACGTCGGCCAGACGCAGCGCAGCATCCGCCACGCCATCTGACTGCTCGGTGGCATACCCGGCGGCGGCGACAATCGTGGTGCCGAGCATTTTAACGTAAGGGATTGAGTGGGCGGCGGCGATCTCTTGTACGGCACAGACGATCTGGTTTGTCAGCGCCACAGCGGCGGCGCTGCGCAGGGTCAGCACCAGCACAACGGCTTGGGGCAGGAGATCCCCCGGGGTATCGTGGGCCGTCAACGCCGGATCGAGACCAAGTTCATCCGCCTGCGGTTCCGGTTTGGAAACGGTGAGGTTGGCGGGGCCCACGGGTGGCGCCGACGCTTCCGCAGGTGTTGCGAGACCCACCAGCGTGGCGCAGGCGCGGGCGAAATCGCGTGCGGCAGAGTCGAGACGTGCGTCCTCCAGCATCACCATGCCAATCGCACGTTCTGCTTGCCTGATCGGAACGGCAAACATTCCGGTTGTTCCGAGGGGCGCCATCACCGATCCATGCAGCGCCACGGTCCGCCGGTCGCGGCTAGCGTCCGGTGCGTCGACCTCCTCACCTGCCGTCATTGCTTCGAACAGCGCCGGCACCTCCTGGCGAGACAACTGGAGCCCGGCAACGTGACCCGCGGTTGCTGGTTCGAAGCTGTCGTCGCAACGCAATATCTGCCCGTGGCCCGCCAGCCGCCAAACCCCGGCTCGTCTGGCGCCGGTGGCTTCGGCGAGCGTCTCCGTCAGCGCCTTGGGCGGCGTGCCCGCGGCGTCAAACATTCCGGCCTCGGAGGCCAATCTGGCAAAAGCAGCGCTCTGTTGCTGCACGGCCGACGACCGTTCGGCAACCGCGCGGGCGGCCCGGTCGGCGCGTAGCCCCTGGCGCACCAAGAGCGTCGCCAACCCCACTGCAAGCGCCACTACGATGAGCGACAAAAACGCGGCGCGGCGCGAATTGGCGGTAAGGAAGCCACTGAATTCAGCCTCCGGCACGGTGATCAGCAACAGCCAATCTTGCCCATTGTTGGCGAGCGGCGTGACAATGGAAATCAAGCGGCGGTCACCAACCTCGATAACGCGGTTTCCTGGGCCCTGCGCACGAAAGTGATCCCAGGTCGCGACGAGATCGGGGTCACCGATCCCCTCGATGTTGGCAGGCACCATCTGGCCGTCGCGGTTTTGCAGGATGCGCGTCGGATCGGGACCGGCGATCATTTCCCCGTTCTTCGCAACGATGTAGGCGCGACCGGTTTGCCCAATCGAGAGGCTGCCCAGAAAGTGGGAAAGTTCGTCGAGCCGGATGTCCGCACCGACCACATCAGGGTTGGCGTCGGGGCCGTGCACGGCGGCAGTGACGCCGGGTGCCCGCGCGGAGAAGAAGACATAGACCCCACTCCAGAATACAGTATCGGCGCTACGCGCGCCGGTGAACCAGGGTCGGGTGCGGGGATCGAAATCGTCCTTGGGGTCCTGCCGGCGCGCGGTGACCTTGCCGGCGCTGTCCCGCGTGATCCACTCCACGTTTCTGCCCGATGGCTGCATCAGGATGCGTTTGGTTTCGGTACCGCCACGCGGACCATCAGCGGCACGGGTGACCAGCATGAAGTTGCCGACGGCGTCGGCGAACAGGACATTGGCGATCTGCGGTGTGTGCTCCAGCACGGAGGCGGCGAAGACATACGCCTCTTCTGCGCGATCCGTTGCGCCACCGCGGCCGAGTGTGGTGTGGGCGAGCAAAATGGCGTTGGAAGCGGGTTCGAGATAGGCCGAGACCTGCATCGCGATGCGCTCCTGCGTGCTGCGCAGCAGCGTATTCGACAAGCCGAGGACGCCGGCGCGGTTGGCGTGATCGGCATAGATGGCGATGCCAAGCAGGAACCCGATGATCAGGCCGACACCGCCCAGCGGCAGGCCAATATGCAGCAAAGTGTTGCGCCGCCGCGCCCGCTCGGCGAGGGGATCAACATCGATATCGACAATGTCAGCGCGATCTGTCAGACGGAGCCTCTGCTCAAGTATTTGTTACCGAGTACGGACTCTGGCACAAGCAACAAGAAGGTGAATGCCATCAAAAGGTCAACGCAACGCAACGCGATCCACGGTCGACGTTGAGCATCACGCTGCTCGTTACTCTTATGACCAAGTGTTGATTGTCCAACTGACGGATTGGAGCTTTGCTGGTGAAACCGATTCGGTCGCGTGCAGATCTCCGACTGTGGCGAGCGGCGAACAGCGCATGATAGCGGCTCGCGTCAGGCCTGGCACCGGTCCGGCTTTGAACTGGAGATCACCGAAACGGTCCTGATTACCGACGCCGAGGCGGTTCTCACGGTTTTGCGCCAGCTCAGGGATCTCGATGCTGGTATCGCAATGGACGACTTTGGAACTGGGTATTTGTCGCTCAGCTATTTACGACGTTTTCCCCTTAGCAAAGTCGAGATCGATCAATCGTTCATCCGAGCCTTGGCCCTGATAGGAACGACGCCGCGATCATCAAGGCGATTACTGACCTTCGCAAGACCTCTGGAATGTCAACCTCGCTGAGGGGGTCGAGACCGAAGAGCAATTCAGGCAGTTGCAGAACGGAAGCTGCGGTGAAGCGCGGGGATTCTTATTCAGCGTGCCGCGCCCGGCCGCCGAGGTGGCTGGAATGTGTCGAAGGCTGAGCCGGCCGGAATAGTTGAGGATGCGGCTTGGTCCCTTGTGTCATTCATTTGCGCTCAACGCTACCGACCCGATGCACGGCGCCGGCGTGCGCACCTTCGGCGAATGCCCGGGCGGCCGCGAATGGAACTTTTTCGCAATGCCTTGGACAACCGCGACCGGCCGATGCGAACAACCTCGCAGATTAGGGCGCCACTGGCGCGTGTGGAAGCCGGTTCGACATCACATCGGTTGATCGAGATCATTGATCACTCCCCTCCTTCGGAGCGGAGTGTCGTCCAAATCAGGGAAGGGGGAGGCAGTCGTGTTTGATTGGCTGTGGCGGTTTTGCGA
This sequence comes from uncultured Pseudomonadota bacterium, assembly GCA_963832865.1. Taxonomy (GTDB): domain Bacteria; phylum Pseudomonadota; class Alphaproteobacteria; order Acetobacterales; family Acetobacteraceae; genus Rhodopila. The sequence continues at coordinate 108,681 of CAWHWH010000055.1, read as the reverse complement.
CAGGCACATCGTCGCCAACGTGCCGGACGAGCTTTCTGCGTGCCTGGAGTGCGGGGAGATCCAGTGCGTCGACGGCAAGTTCCGCAATTGCGCCAATCGTCTGGCACGGGTAGCCGCGTTGAGGGCTTCGCGAGTGGACGCGGAGAGGGAGACCGGTCTGACGCCTTGAGTATGTTCGTCTCGCTCCCTGGCTTCGTGGCCGCGGGGCGGCTGGGACCGGCCTGAACGCGGGCCGGGTAACCGCAAGCATCGCTCGCATAAGTGGCTGGCAACGGGTAGAGAGGGCGCAACATCTCCCCTCTACACCGAACGGCGGACCATGCTTGAGATTGATGACCTTGTGTTCAACGCATGGGGACGGCGCTTCTTTGACCATGCCAGCGTCTTGGTGCCCTCAAACGCCAAAGTCGGACTGGTCGGACGCAACGGCGTCGGCAAAACCACCCTGTTCAGGCTGATCCAAGGCGAACTCGCGCCAGATCAGGGCGACTTCCTGCTTCCGCGGGGGGCACGGATCGCCAGTGTGGATCAGGAACATCCCGCCACGCCGTTCAGTCTGCTGGATACCATCCTGGCGGCGGACGAGCAGCGGGACACGTTGCAAAAGGAACTAGAGGTCGCTGAACCGGAACGGATCGCCGATATATACGCTCGTCTTGCCGAGATCGACGCTGATCGCGCCCCAGCCCGTGCGAGCGAAATCCTGGCTGGCCTCGGTTTCTCTGCCTCCGATCTTTCCCGGCCGATGTCCGAGTTCTCCGGCGGATGGCGGATGCGGGTGGCGTTGGCGGCGGCGCTATTCGCCGAACCCGATCTGCTGTTGTTGGACGAACCGACCAACTACCTCGACCTCGAAGGTGCGCTCTGGCTCGAGGCGCGGCTTCGCAAGTATCCGAACGCGGCGATTATCATCAGCCACGACCGGGAGCTGCTCAATAACTCGGTCGATGCCATTCTACATCTGCATCAGGGCAAGCTGGAGCTGTATACCGGTGGGTATGACGATTTCGAAAAACGCCGAGCAGAGAAGGCGCGTTTACTGTCGGCATTCGCTGCGAAGCAGGCGGCGGAGCGAGCACATCTGCAGAGCTTCGTCGATCGCTTCCGAGCGAAGGCCAGCAAAGCGACACAGGCACAGTCTCGGATGAAACGACTTGCCAAGATGGAGCCGGTATCCATGACAATCGAGGAGCGGGTGGCGCCGTTCACCCTGCCCTCCCCGACCCGGCCGCTGGCGCCGCCGTTGATTCGGTGGGAGGCGGCGTCGGTGGGTTACGGCGCGGATCCAGTGCTCCGCGATTTGAATTTGCGGCTGGATGTTGATGACCGGATAGGGTTGCTGGGGGTGAACGGTGCCGGCAAATCGACCTTTGCCAAGATGGCGGCGGGTGTACTTGGGCTGCTGTCCGGGCATATGCAGCGGGAGCGGCGGATCAAGGTCGGCTGGTTCCACCAACATCAAATAGAGGCGCTCAACCCCGCCGACACGCCGCTGGACATCATCCGCCGTGAGCGGCCGGGTGATGGCGAAACGTCTCACCGGTCTCGGCTGGCAGGCTTCGGCATTGGTTTCGATAAGCAATCCACCACTGTAGAAAACCTGTCGGGCGGGGAGCGCGCACGGTTGCTGCTGAACCTGGTGGCGATGGGCGCGCCACATCTCCTGATCCTGGACGAGCCGACAAACCATCTGGATATCGACAGCCGCCGCGCCCTGCTGGATGCGCTGAACGACTACCGTGGGGCAGTGATCCTGATCACCCATGACCGGTCGTTGATGGATCTGGTTGCCGACAGGTTGTGGTTGGCTGCTGACGGCAAGGTGGTGCCGTTCGAGGGGGATCTGGATGACTACGCGCGCTTGGTATTGGAGCGCGCCAAAGCGGGTAACGTGCCGAACCAATCCCGCGGGAACAAGGCCAAGCGGGTAAAGAAGGCCGCTTAACCCGTGTTTCCCCTATCCGCCACTTCAATCCAATGATAACGGACAGTCAGATCGTTAGGCGCGTCTCAAACCAAGCCATGTAATTCAGAATTTGAGACTTGTACGTCCGGTCCGGATATGCGCATCAATCTCGGGCAAATCCACAGGGTTGGGGAGCAGCCAAGTCGCTGCAGAACTTTATCGTCTTTACGCACCGGCATCGTCAACAACCAGGCGAATTGGAAAAACCGCATGGGGAGCGGCCTCGCAGACAGCATCGCGACCAGCCCGGCCTGGCCGCCGCGACGATCAACCGCGCAGATCCAGGCAGTCGACAAGGCCGACGAGCTGCACCGCAGACACCACCTATTGCTTAGCGGCGTCGGTGTCAGCGAGACGCGTGCCGCCTCGCTGCTGGTGGAGATGCCAGAGCCAGAAGTGCTGCATGGGATTGGCGAGATGGTCGCCTATGCCGGGCTCAATCCGAGGCACCTCGATTGACCGCCCGACGCGCATCTCTGTGTAGCTGTGAAAATGAATTTGGCCCACCTATGCTGACGAATATTGGCCCACCCCCGGTGTCTGACCTGCTGAGTTGGGCATAAAATTACCGCACGCTCGGGGACGATCCTCAAGCCGCTGGTGGGGCCGCGTCTAGAGCTGGGGAACGATCCCATCAGCAAATCCAACGCGGACCGGGCTACCAACATCCGTTCGAAGGTGGTAGGCAGCGCCCCTTCACAGATCGGAGGCGCGAAAAATGGCCGCTATCGCCGACATCACCGCCCGTGAAATCCTCGACAGCCGCGGAACTCCAACAATCGAAGTGGATGTCATCCTTGAGTCCGGTGCCATGGGCCGCGTCGCGGTGCCATCCGGGGCGTCCACCGGCGCGCACGAGGCTGTCGAACTGCGCGACGGCGACAAATCCCGCTTCGGCGGCAAGGGCGTGCTCACGGCGGTCGCCAACGTGGAGGGAGAAATTCTGGACGCCGTCAGCGGCTTCGAGGCAACCGAGCAGGTGGTCATCGATAATATCATGATCGACCTGGACGGCACGCCCAACAAGGCTCGGCTCGGCGCCAACGCGATCCTCGGGGTCTCACTGGCCACGGCCAAGGCCGCTGCGTCCGATCTGGGTCAACCGCTGTATCGCTATATCGGTGGCGCCTATGCCCGCACCCTTCCCGTGCCCATGATGAACATCGTCAACGGCGGCAAGCATGCCGACAATCCGATCGATATCCAGGAGTTCATGATCCAGCCGATCTCGGCCCCGACGGTGGCCGACGCCGTGCGGATGGGCTCCGAAGTGCTGCAGGCGCTGAAGAAGGGCCTGCACGATGCCGGCCACAACACCAATGTCGGCGACGAAGGCGGGTTCGCTCCCAACCTGAAATCGGCCGATGAAGCCCTCAGTTTCATTTCCAAGGCGGTCGAGAAGGCCGGCTACCGGATCGGCGAGGACATCACCTTCGCCCTCGACCCGGCCTCCAGCGAGTTCTTCAAGGACGGGAAATACCATCTTGAAGGCGAAGGCAAAGTGCTGGATGGCGAAGGCATTGTCCGCTACTACGCCGAACTGATCAGCCGCTATCCGATCGTCTCGCTCGAGGATGGCTGCGCCGAGGACGACTGGGAGACCTGGAAGCATCTCACCGCGACGCTGGGCAAGAAAATCCAGATTGTCGGCGACGACCTTTTTGTCACCAATCCGGAACGCCTGCGTCGCGGGATCAAGGAAGGTTCCGCCAACGCCGTTCTGGTCAAGGTCAACCAGATCGGCACTCTATCGGAAACGCTGGAGACCGTTGAAATCGCCCATCGCGCCGGCTGGCGAGCCGTCATGAGTCACCGCTCGGGCGAGACTGAGGATTTCGACCATTGCGGACCTCGCGGTGGCCACCAACTGCGGCCAGATCAAGACAGGCAGCCTGGCGCGCAGCGACCGCAACGCAAAATACAACCAGCTTATTCGAATCGAGGAGCAACTCGGCGACGCCGCCCGATATGCCGGGGCAACAATCCTACAACGCTAACCGGGTGGCTTTGCAAATCCGACGTTCGAGACCCGTAGTGCGTCGCCGCGACGGACCTCGTGCGGCTCGCCACTGATAGCCACGACCATCGGATCGCCCGCTTCAACTGTCGCTTCAATTACCTGTCTGTTTATGTTGAATTTAAGCCTGCGCTGGCGCCACTGGACGCTGAACGAAAGACCTTGCCAAGCCATCGGCAGAACGGGGTCAATTGCTATCCCGTCGTCGCGCAGTGACAACCCCGCGAAGCCAAAAACCGCCAACATCCAGATCCCGCCCAGGGCCGCAATATGAACGCCTCCGCCGGTCCCCACGTGGGTATTTCCGAGATCGATATCAGCGGTCCGTCGGAAAAAACCTAACGCCATCTCGGCATCGCCCAGCCGAGCGGCAACGAGCCCGTGCATCGCGGGGCTTAGGGAGCTGCCGTGGCTGCAGCGAGGCTCGTAGAACCGGAAATTTTCCGCCGCCTTGCCGGGTGCGAACTCTTCAGGCAGCAACGCCAGCAGTGCCACGACATCGGACTGTTTTACCACCTGCGTTTTTTGTGTTCGCTCTCGCCCGAGCACAATATCCATCGGTACCGAGCGGCCCGCGTAGTCTGCCAGGTTTATGTACTCAAGGTCGAAGTAGCCTGAAAATTGCTCGAACAAGCCGGTCTTAGGGTCGCGACCGGTCGCCAGCGTTTGCGCCACGGTCAGCCACTGCTGCAGTTCGGTCGCCTCCAATCCGAGGTGACGCGACAGAACGTTCCAACGTTCGGGCCAACGCTCCTGCAGCAATGCCGCTACATCCAAGGCACGCCGGATATTCCAACTTGCCATGACGTTCGTATAGGCATTGTCGTCGATATGTTCGTGGTATTCGTCCGGTCCGATCACGCCGCGGATGTGATGGTAGCCGTCCGCCTCCAGTTGCGCGCGGCTGGACCAGAACCGGGCGGTTTCGAGCATGATCTCGGCACCCGCTTCGAGCATAAAGCCGTCATCCCCGGTCGCCCGCCAATACTGCCAGACCGCATAAGCAACGTCCGCGCTGATGTGCTGCTCCTGCTTGCCGCAGAGGACGTCTATGACCTTGTTATCTGGCCCAATCACCTGATCCGGCGTCATCTCGACGCCGGTATCCGTGGATTCCCAGGCGTAGAGCGCGCCGCGCCAACCCATTCCAGCGGCTTTTGCCCGTCCGCCATCAAGTGTGTGAAAGCGATACATCAGCAGGGCTCTAGCTGCTTCGGGCCAGGTCAAGGAATAAAACGGCAGCAAAAAAATCTCAGTGTCCCAGAAGACGTGTCCATGATAATCGTCGCCGGTCAAAGCCCGAGCACCGATCGAGACACGCTCGTCTCCAGGGTTGGCTGCGCTGTTGAGGTGGTAAACAGCAAATCGTAAGGCGAGTTGTGCGTCCGGGTCACCCTCGACCGAGACGTCGCTGCACCGCCAACGTGTCGCCCAGGCGGCCTCATGCGCCGCCACCACGCCGCGCCAACCAATATGCCGGGCTAGACCGAGTTTCTTCCGAGCTTCCCCAGCCAGATCTGCATTTAAGCTGTCACTGCGAACGATGGCGACAAGGCGCTGGAAACACACGATTTGTCCAGGGCGCGTTTTCCAGGTCCAGGAGTATGCGAGGTCCCCGAGCGCTGTTGGCGAAAGATCCTCGCCGTCGACCTGCAGCGACGGTGCTGTCGCGATCGCCAGGCCTTTCCCCGAATGCCGTGTGTGCCACACGCCGATACCTTGACCGATTGTTTCCGTGACGAGTCCGAGGTGCATCCCTTCGAACGATGCTTCAAACGTGAGATCGACTTCGCCGTGCTCGATCTCTAGCTGGATCAGTTGCAGTCCGAGCCCGCGATCGTCCAGCGACACCAGGCGCAAGGTGTGGACTTGAAGGCTCAAATCGGGCGATTCCGTGAAGTGCCCGGCGGTAAGTAAAGCACCTCGCTTGATATCGAGTATTATGCGACGCGACGATACTTCACCCGGGTGGTAGACTAGAGGACCGGCCGGCAGCAGGATGCGGGTCGGTACCCAATCTGCGGCGGGAACAAGCCCTGGTGGAGCGCCTTTGGCATCAGTCGTATCAAATAGCCCAGCCACGTAGGTCCTCGCGGGAGCGGCAGAGTGCGATCCGCGGGTCGTCGACCGCGCACCCCTTACGCCGAGGAAACCATTGCTGATCGAGAAGCGCGCTTCCACACTTGTCTCGCGAAGCGGATCGTAGCCGTCCGCGGCAAGAATCCACGCGGGATCAGACGTCGGTCGGAGTATGTCTTCCATTGTCCGTGGTCCGCTCATGGCAACCGCCGGCCCAGCCGCCCGTCAGCCAAGGCGTCGACCGCGACTTCATCCAGGCTGGTTACCACGAGATTTGCTCCCGCCGCCACAAGGAGCGCTGCATCGTCGTGTCGAGCAACACCAAGTCCGGTCATGTTGCCCGCTCGGGCAGCCTCGATGCCGACAGGCGCGTCTTCGGCAACGAAGCAGTGCAGAGGATCGGCGAGCAACTCCGCGGCGGCCAGAAGAAAAATCGACGGGTCGGGTTTGCCGTGCGGCAGGTCACGCCCGCAGACATTGGCGCCAAAGACATCGAGCAGGCTCTGGCCGGAGGCGAGTCGGATCGGCCGCATCATTCCGTTGGCGTTTTTAGAAGACGAAGCGACAGCCATCGGCAAACCCAATTCCGCCACCGCCTGAACGAAGCGGAGCGCGTCCGGGAAGGCCTCGACGCTGCCTTCCTCAATCAACTCCTCTAGCCGTTTCTGCTTGCGGTCCGCGTAAGTCACGGCCTGCCGCTCGGCGTCCGGGACACCTAGCGCGACAAGTGCCGCGCGCGCGCCGTCGAACCTCGGCTTGCCGGCAACATTGGCCTGATAGATCGCCGTCGTGAATTGATCGGGATCGGCAAACCCCTGTAATGCCTCGCGCCAGGCACGCTCATGCGGTGATGCGAGCAGAACGCCGTCAACGTCGAAAATGCAGGCGTTGAGCTTCCCGGCGTGATCGACGCGGCAGACTGGCAATTGGCGAGCTGTCATAGACTGACTTTCATGGGTTGGCGGGACCTGTGCGGGCGGCTCGAGCGAGAGAGGCGTGAACTGTGCCCAGCGGCACGCCATTTTCCGAAGCGAGCGGCGCGCTCGACCTGGCTGCTCGCTTACAGCCCGGATGGCCCTCGCGTAAACTGGTTTGAATTGTTGTTCGCCATGGCTGAGCCACTTCTCCAACTCGTGCCGCTGAATCCTGCCGGTGGTGCTGCGCGGGAGTTCATCAACACCAATGAAGCGAATTGCCTTGGGGCGCTTGTAGCCAGCGAACCTAACCCGACACGCGGATATCAGATCTTCCTCTTTATCCCAAGGGTGTCGTCGTTTCGGACGAGGAACCGGCCGCGGTAAACATCGTGCGAGTAGATTTTCACGGGGGCTGGAACTGCACCATCAAGAATCGCTCAGACGGAGCGGCTAATGCCTGACGGGCCCCGAGTTCCTGTAGTTTGGAGGTTTCGCAGGTTATAATATTAGACCATCGTTATAATATTAGACTATCATCGTACGCCGAAGGTTGGATCAACCCCAAACGATCATGGTCTAAGTATCCTAGCTAGTGGACATAATCTTACGTTTGCATCCGATTTATAGCGCATCTGGCGCAAGCATGGTTTGCAGCCACACCGGGTACGCCAGTTTAAACTGTCCAACGATCCGAGGTTTGCCGCCAACTGCTCGCCATCGTCGGACTTTACGTCGCTCCGCCGGCGCATGCCGTTGTCCTGTCGATTGATGAGAAAAGCCAAATTCAGCGCTTGACCGGATCCAACCGGGCTTGCCCATGAAGAAGGCCCGCTGCGGCACCACGACCACGGCACGGTCATCGGTCGCTGCATGCAACGCCATCGGCATCAGAAGTTTATCCGCTTTCTCACTGAAGGCCATCGAAGGGCTTTTCGCCAAGCAGACCAAGCGGAGGCTCAAACGAGGGGTGTTTTGCTCCATTGTCGAACCTCAGGCCGCGATCAGCCGCTTCCTGGCCGAGACCAACCCCGACCCACGACCGTTCGGATGAACAAAGGACCCAGCCAAAATTATCGCTGCCCTGAATAGATGGCACCAACGAATTAAGAGTTTCTCTGCTGCTCGTCCAGCAATTGGAGTTTGGCTTGCCCAACTTGTACTGTCCGAAGTTGATCTTCGTAATCCTGATCTCGCTTCTTATGCGCCACCGCTTCATCAAGTACTCTGTTTTGAATCTTAGCTCTCTGTTGCTCAATAGCCACCGCTCCAGCAATAAGCTGCTGCTCGATGGCAACCGCAGCCGCTCTTTGCTGTGAAGCTAGATGTGCGGCCTGCTCCGCGGCGGCGTGTTGCATCTTGATGCGCGCTCTCCATCCTGAGCGCTCGTATGTGCGCTCTCTGGCCTCGTGGTCGCCCCGACCAGGTTCGTCTCCGTCTCCATGACGCAAACGAACCACCGCTTCACCCATCAGCACGATCTGGGGTAGGCGTAACGCCAACTTGACAAGTTAAGCCTCGCAAAAAACAACGATCCGAGCAGCGCCATAGTGGCGCTCGGCCAGCAAGGGCTGATCCGGGACCCAGGCCTCATCGCGACCTGTTTCCACGACAATCAGCGCGTGCGGTGCAATCCGGCCAGCGTCCCGAAGCTGAGCCAGCGCCCGAGGGGCAAGATTTAGGCCATAGGGCGGGTCAAGAAAAACGACGCCGGCGGGACTGCTCGACCGCCCAACCGCACCCGTCAGCACATCGGCCGCCAACACCTCCGTGTGGTCTATTGCCCTACACGCGGCGATATTCGCCCGCAGCGCCCGCAGCGACACAGGATCCGATTCGATAAAGCACGCAGACGCCGCCCCCCGTGACAAAGCCTCCAACCCCAGCGCGCCCGTGCCGGCAAAAACATCCAGCACCGCCGCGCCCTCGATCAGCCCACGTCCACCCCATTCCGCGTGCATCAGCATATCGAACAGCGCCTGACGTACCCGGTCAGCGGTCGGGCGAGTCCCCTGTCCCGGCGGCGCGACCAGCGTCCGGCCGCGCCAGGCTCCGGCCACGATCCGCATCCTAGCGGCGGCGTGGCAACGGCGGAGGCGCCCCGGCATCCGCCGGCAGTTGCTCGCGCAACACCCTGGCGGGAATTTCCTCGATGCCGCCACGTTCGAGCGTGCCCAGTTGGAACGGCCCATACGCGACACGAATAAGACGGGACACCGACAGGCCCAGATGCGCCATGACCCGGCGGACTTCCCGGTTGCGGCCCTCACGCAGACTGATTGTCAGCCAGGTGTTGTCGCCCTTCCTGGCGTCGACTCCCGCCTCGATCGGACCATAGCGCACGCCATCAACCGTCACGCCGCGCGCCAGGGATTTCAGCGCCCCCTCGTTCGGAACGCCGAACACCCGCACGCGATAGCGTCGCAGCCATCCGGTTGACGGCAGTTCGAGTTGGCGCGCCAAACCGCCGTCGTTGGTCAGCAGCAGCAGGCCTTCGCTGGTCAGGTCGAGCCGGCCCACACTGACAACCCGCGGCAGTTGATGTTTCAATTTCTCGAACACCGTCGGCCGCCCCTCCGGATCTCTGTGCGTCGTCACCAATCCTTCCGGTTTGTGGTAGCGCCACACCCGCGTCCGGTCCGGCTTATCCACCACCCGGCCGTTGATCTGCACAACGTCGCCAGCCGAAACAAAAGTCGCGGGGTGGGAAACGGTCCTGCCGTTCAGTTTGATCACGCCCTCCGCCAGCAACCGTTCCACATCCCGCCGGCTGGCCACGCCTGCTCGGGACAGCCACTTGGCGATCCGGTCCCCGCGCGGTGCCCCATCGGCGCTCATCAATCGGCGCTCATTAAGCGTGCGCCGCGATGTCCCGGCGGCAGAAGCCCTCGGGCCAGACGACGGCGTCGACGCCCGCGTACGCGAGGTCCCGAGCCTGACCGACGTCAGCCGCTGTGGCGCAGATGGTCAGCACGCGCCCGCCCGCGGCCAGGATCGCCCCGTCCGGTCCGGTTTCCGTGCCGGCGTGGAACACCGTCACGCCCGGGCTGGCCGCGGCGTCGTCGAGGCCTCGGATGATCGAACCGCGCTCCGGCGCGTCCGGATAGCCCCGAGCGGCCATCACCACAGCGACCGCGGCCTCGTCGCTCCGGCGCAGGTCGAAGGCACGTAATTCGCCGTCACAGGCGGCTTGCAGGGCGGGCAGCAGGTCCGACTTCAAGCGGGCGAGCAGAACCTGGCACTCCGGGTCGCCGAACCGAACGTTGAATTCAATCAGTTTCGCACCTTCGTTGGTCAGCATCAGACCGGCAAAAAGAATGCCGCGAAACGGGGTGCGCCGCCTGACCATCTCACGCAGAGCTGGGCGGATGATCATCTCCCGGCACGCTAGCTCCAGTTTGGGCGGGAAGTTGCGGACCGGAGCGTAGGCGCCCATGCCGCCGGTGTTCGGACCGGTATCGCCATCACCGACACGCTTGTGGTCCTTTACGGAACCCAGCAACAGCGCGTCCTCCCTGTCGCACAGGAAGAACAGGGAAACTTCCTCGCCTTCAAGACATTCCTCGATCACGACAGCGGCGCCAGACTCGCCGAAGATTTTCCGGTCCATGATGGCGTCGATCGCGGCCACGGCCTCGTCCACCGTCCTGGCTACGGTGACGCCTTTGCCGCCCGCCAGACCGTCGGCTTTAACGACGATCGGGGCACCTCGTTTGCGGACGAAAGCGCGCGCTGCGTCGGCGTCTTCAAAGCGTTCCCACAGCGCCGTTGCGATGCTGGCGGCGTTGGCGATCTCCTTGGCGAAGGTTTTGCTGCCCTCAAGCTGAGCGGCGGCTTTGGTCGGACCGCAGCAGGGTATGCCGGCAGCCTCCATCGCATCGGTCAGCCCGGCGACCAGAGGTGCCTCCGGTCCCGGTACCACAAGGTCGATGGCGTTATCCTGGGCGAAGCCGACCAGGGCAGGAATTTCGAGGACGTCGATGTTCACACATTCCGCGACGGCGGCGATGCCGGGGTTGCCTGGCGCGCAATACAGCTTCGTCAGCAGCGGACTGTTGGCGATGGCCCAACACAACGCGTGCTCCCGCCCGCCGGATCCAACGACCAGCACCTTCATGCCAGAACCCGCCATGCCAGAACCTGCATCGTTGTCTCCTGTCCAGCGTTTCCCGCGCCCTCGGCGTAGCATAGGCTACAGCGATGGACGACCCACGCACCTCCCCGATTTCGAATTTGCCGGAATATACCGTTTCCGAGATCTCCGGAGCCGTGAAACGCACGCTGGAAACCACCTTCGGGCGGGTGCGGGTGCGCGGCGAGCTGACCGAGGTGAAGCGCTTTCCCTCAGGACACATCTACCTGTCGCTGAAAGACGAGGGGGCGAAAATCAGCGGAATCGTGTGGAAGAGCACGGTCCCCCGACTGGGAATGGTTCCCGAGAACGGCACCGAGGTAATCGCCACCGGACGCATATCCGCATTTGGGGAACGATCGTCCTACCAGCTGATCATCGAGCGCATGGAATACGCCGGTGTCGGCGCACTGCTGGCGCGAATCGAGATGATCCGCCAGCGGCTGGCGACCGAGGGTCTCTTCGACACCAGCCGCAAGCGCACGTTGCCCGGGTTGCCCAAGGTAATTGGGGTGGTTACCAGCGAGCGCGGCGCGGTAATCCAGGATATCAAGATCACCATCGCCCGCCGGTTTCCTCGAACGATCCTGGTGTGGCCGGTGCCGGTGCAGGGTGAAGGAGCCGCGGAGCGCATCGCCGCGGCTATTGCTGGTTTTGACGCGATGCCGGCGGGTGGATCGATCCCGCGTCCCGACGTGCTGATCGTGGCGCGCGGCGGCGGAAGCCTGGAAGACCTGATGGCCTTCAACGAGGAGATCGTTATCCGCGCGGCGGCGGCATGCCGGATTCCGCTGATCTCCGCGGTCGGGCATGAAACGGATACGACATTGATCGATTTCGTGTCAGATCGCCGCGCGCCGACTCCGACCGCGGCAGCGGAGATGGCGATCCCGGCGCGCGCCGATCTGGTGGCGGATCTGGCGCACAAGAGCTCACGGCTGATCAGTGCGCTAAATCGGTTCGCGCAGGAGAGCCGACTGCGACTTTCTCGTGTGGAGCGTGGCATCCCCGACCTTCCGGCGTTGCTGGGGTCCGCTCGCCAGCGTCTGGATGACCGGGCGGAACGCGCGCTGATGGCGCTTCCGTCGCTGGTTGCCCGGCGCCGGGTCGTGCTGACCGCGATCGAGCGGCGGCTGCCGGATCCACGCAGCCTCACCTCTGCCGGCCGGGAGGCGGTGCGGGACCGGGGATTGCGGTTGCGCCTGTCCGCTCCGGGCCTGGTGGCCGCGCGCCGGTCAGGACTGCAGATCGCGTCCCAGCGGCTCGGCGGCGCCATCCATCGGGCACTGAGCTCTCTGCGGAGTCGCGCCGAGCGGGTGACGGGACGGGTGTCGGAAGCTCCGTTGCGATCGGCTCTGCGGGAGGCGCGCGCACATCTTGCAGGGCTCGGGCCGAGGTTGGACGCAGGGTCGCCGCTCGCGTTGTTGCAGCGGGGTTATGTACTGGTAACGACGCCGGCTGGAGTGCCGGTGACCAGTGCCGCCTCGGTCAAACCCGGTGGCCGGCTACGGCTACGTTTCGGCGACGGCGAAGTGGATGCCGTGGCCCAGGGAGCCGCCCAGCCAGGGGCCGCCCAGAGTGGAGCTCCAGGTGGCGCGCCGCGCAGCCGGCCGGCAGCCGCCCAGGAGGCCCTGGATCTATGATATGCCCGGCATGACTGCATCAGCTCGATCGAACGCGGCGGCGATTCGATCGAAGCGGGCGGTGATCGCTTTCCGCTCATGGGTGTGGGTCAGGATATAGAATTCGTCGTCCCGGATAGCCTGGACAACGCGGCGCCCGACCGTTTCCGGGGCGAGAACGCCGGTCGCGAAAGCCGATTTCATAGCCTCCTGTTCGGGGCGCCGGTAGCTGCCGCCGAAGCGGTCGGGACGGGTCGCTGCAGAGTCGAAGATCGAGGTGTCCACGCCGCCAGGGCAGAGGATCGATACCCCGATGCCGGTGCCGGCCAGTTCCTGTTCCAGCGCCTCGGACAATGCCAGCACGGCGTACTTGGTCATCGCATAGGCCCCCTGATTGCGCCCGTCGCGCACGAACAGGCTGGAGACCGATCCGGTATTGACGACATGGCCTGGTCCGCCGTGGGCCCGGATCATCGGCACGAAGGTGCGGATCCCGTTGATCACGCCCTTGACGTTGACGCCGATCACCCACTCCCATTCTTCAAGCGCAACCTTCTCGACGGCAGTCCCGTGCATCGCAACGCCGGCGTTGTTGATGGCGATGTGCAGCGCGCCGAAGGCTTTCAACGCGGCATCACCCGCCGCCGCGACGGAAGCCGGGTCCGACACGTCGGTCGTTACGGCCAAGGTTGCAACGCCGATCGTTTCGATCTCGGCCCGCGCAACCTCTAGCGGCCCGGGGCGCAGGTCAGCCAGCACGATGTTGGCGCCGGCATGGGCAAGCGCCTTGGCGATGCCCAGACCGATGCCCGATGCAGCGCCCGTTACGATTGCGGTCTTACCCTTGAGGTCACGCATCTTCGGCGGCCATCTCCTTGAATGTCTCAATTGCCGTCAGCAGCGCTTCGCGGACCAGGGGTGCGCCGACATAGCCCGCCATATGCAGCAGTGCTTCGGAGAGTTCATCCTCGGTCCAGCCTTGGTTGCGAGCGAAACGGAGATGCAACTTCAGTTCGGGGTCGCGACCTTGGGCGGCGTCGGAGATGACGCAGATCAGGGCGCGGGTTTTGAGATCCAGGCCGGGGCGGTTCCACAGGATGCCGAATATCGCCTCCTGGGTGTAGGCGGCGAATTTCTCCATGATCGGATGCTGGTAAACGCTGGTGTCGACCTTATCCGCGTAAGCATCGCCCATCAGTTTGCGGCGCATTGCCCTGCCTTGCGAGCGTCGGTCGTCAGCCATGTTTTGTCCTCCCCTTAGGTCCCGGGTAGTGTCGGACAACAGGCCGAGTTTGGCTAGAGCGTCATCGGGTCAGGCGGAACGTCATGCTCCAGGCTCAGGCCGCCTTGTTTCTCGATGAACGCAGCAATGTCGGCGACACCCTTCCCGGCGCGGACGTTGGCGAACACGAACGGCCTTTCACCGCGCATCTTCTTCGCATCGCGGTCCATGATTTCCAGACTGGCTCCAACATACGGGGCAAGGTCGATCTTGTTGATGACTAAAAGGTCGCTGCGGGTGATACCTGGGCCCCCTTTGCGGGGGATTTTATCGCCGGCGGAAACGTCGATCACGTAGATCGTCAGATCCGCCAGCTCCGGGCTGAAGGTCGCAGCGAGGTTGTCACCGCCGGATTCGATCAGGATCAGATCGAGATCGGGAAACCGCCGCCGTAACTCGGCGACCCCGGCGAGGTTGATCGAAGCGTCCTCGCGGATCGCGGTGTGCGGGCAGCCGCCGGTTTCGATACCAAGAATACGCTCGACCGGCAGCGATCCGGCTCGGGTCAGGAATTCGGCGTCCTCCTGTGTATAGATGTCGTTGGTGATAGCTGCGATCTCGTAGTCATCGCGAAAGTGTCTGCACAAGGCGTCCATCAGTGCGGTCTTACCGGTACCAACAGGACCGCCAACCCCCACACGGAGGGGACCATGGGGCGATGGGCTCATGAGCGGAACAGCCTTGTGTACTGGGTTTCGTGCCGCATGGCGGCAAGATCGGATCGGAATGCACAACCGCCGAGGTCGTCGAGGGTAGCCGTTTTCGTTTCTTCGGCAGTGCAAAGAATGGTGGACTCGAGAGCCGCAAGAACCCGCAGGCCGGCGGTCTGACCCAGCGGCACCAGGCGAACCGCCGCCGAGATAAGGTTGGTGGTAAAAGCTTGCAGAAACGCGGCCGCGGTGGCGTTTTCGGAAATCCGATGTGCCCCGGCAACGGCCCCTACCGCGACCGGATACGGTATGCGCTCGGGCGCATGCGGAAGCCCCCATGCGACGGCGGCAAGCATGAACGCCTTCCCCTGATCAAGCGATTCGCTTTGCCGTTCGCGGCTGGCACCCGACGCGTAGGCGAGATCCGCAATTTCCCTCAGCGCGGCCGGTTCGGCGGCAGCGCGATGGCCGTGGCGCAGCAGAATTGTGTCGCTCCGGCCACTACCAACGGTGACGATGTCGGTCAGCCAAGCGGCAAGACTGGTTTCGTTGTATACGTCACCGGATTCAACCGCCCACTCCAAACCGTGGGAGTAGGCAAATGCGCCGGTCGGAAAGGCTGGGGACAGCCATGCCATCAGGCGGAGCAAAGCACGCGGCGCCTCCATTTCGTCACCGCAAGTCGCGGATCGCCAGCCTGCGCCCTCAGGCATCGCCGCCGTGGGAGTGACGGTGGCCGCCACCCGCATAAGCACCGGCCTCCGGATCGAACGCGGCTTCAATCGCATCGACATGACCGCCAAGTCCCTCGACCATCGCCTTGATGACGTGGTCGGATCGGATGCGGATGCGAGTCGCCGAGCAGTTGCACCGGCAGATGGCGGTTGCCGAGGTGCCAGGCGATGCGGACGAGTTCTCCTTCGTCGTGGGCGTGAATCTCAAGCAACGGTTCGGGTTGCGCGCGAACGCAAATCACCCCGCCAGAGGCGGTAACGAGGCCGTCGCCATCCCGCAGACGGACCGCCTCGGCCAAATCGATCAGCACCTCGGCGCCGGATACCGTTGTCAGGACGATACGTCGGCGGAAGCGGCTGTCGTAGTCGATCAGCACGTAGTCGATCTCTAGCTTCGGATCCCAGGTTCCTGCCGGCACGATCGTGCTGATTCCGATCATGGCGAGTGGCATCAAAACAAAAAATACCGCTGTGCCATCGGCAAGATCGTCGCCGGTTCACAGGTCAGCAGAACACCGTCCGCCCGGACCTCATACGTTTCGGCGTCGACCTCGATGTCCGGGGTCGCGTCGTTGTGGATCATCGCCTTCTTGCCGATCCCGCCACGCGTATTCGACACCGCAACCAACCGGCGCTCCAGCCCGAGCGCCTTACCGATCCCGGCCTCGATTGCCGCCGCCGAAACAAAGGTGATGCAGCTTGCAGCCATCGCCCGGCCCATCGCGCCGAACATCGGGCGGTAGTGCACGGGTTGCGGAGTTGGGATTGAAGCATTCGGATCGCCCATCGGGGCGCAGGCAATCGAACCACCCTTGATGACCAGGTCGGGTTTCACCCCGAAGAATGCCGGTGACCACAGCACAAGGTCCGCCAGCTTGCCCACCGCGACCGATCCTATTTCGCTCGAAAAACCCTGAGCGATCGCCGGGTTGATGGTGTACTTCGAAATATAGCGCTTGACCCGAGCATTGTCGTTTCGTTCGGTATCACCCGCCAGCGCTCCCCGCTGAGTCTTCATCTTGTGCGCGGTCTGCCAGGTGCGGATGATGACTTCGCCGACCCGGCCCATCGCCTGGCTGTCGGACGACATCATCGACAGCGCGCCCAGGTCGTGCAGGATGTCCTCGGCTGCGATGGTTTCCTTGCGGATGCGGCTTTCCGCGAACGCAACGTCCTCGGGGATCGAGCTGTCCAGATGATGGCAAACCATCAGCATGTCCAGATGTTCGTCCAGCGTATTGGCCGTGTAGGGGCGCGTGGGGTTGGTGCTGCTGGGCAGTACGTTGGGCAGGCCGGCGACCTTGATAATGTCGGGGGCATGGCCGCCGCCGGCGCCCTCGGTGTGGAAGGCGTGAATAGTGCGGCCCTTGAACGCGGCAATGGTATCCTCGACGAAGCCCGACTCGTTCAGCGTGTCGGTGTGGATCATGACCTGAACGTCGAAACGATCCGCCACGGCCAGACAGTTGTCGATCGCCGCCGGGGTGGTTCCCCAATCCTCATGCAGCTTGAGGCAACTCGCCCCGGCGCGGAGCATCTCTTCCAGTGCCTGCGGCTGGGACGCGTTGCCCTTGCCGGCGAAGGCGATGTTGACCGGCAGACCTTCGGCGGCCTGCAGCATGCGCGCGAGGTGCCATGGCCCCGGCGTGCAGGTGGTCGCCGCGGTGCCCGTCGCGGGACCCGTTCCACCGCCGACCAATGTTGTTATACCTGATGCGATCGCGTCATCGACCTGTTGCGGGCAGATAAAGTGGATGTGGGAGTCTATCCCTCCGGCGGTCAGGATTTTTCCTTCGCCGGCGATGATCTCCGTGCCCGGGCCAATAATGATATCGACGCCGGGTTGGACGTCCGGATTGCCGGCCTTGCCGATCTTGGCGATGCGGCCGTTGGTGAGCGCCACGTCGGCCTTGACGATCCCCCAATGGTCGATGATCAGCGCGTTGGTAATGACGGTGTCGACCGCGCCCTGAGCCTGGGAGTGCTGCGACTGACCCATGCCGTCGCGGATCACTTTGCCGCCGCCGAACTTTACTTCCTCGCCATAGGTGGTGAGGTCGTTCTCCACTTCGACGATCAAGTCGGTGTCGGCCAGGCGAACGCGGTCCCCGGTGGTCGGACCGAACATGTCCGCGTATGCGGCACGCGTGATACGGGCCATCAGTCGATCGCTCCCATGACCTCGCCGCGGAACCCAAAGACCGTTCGGCCGCCTCTGTAAGGCACCAGAGTGACTTCGCGGGTTTGCCCAGGCTCGAAGCGGACGGCAGTGCCCGCGGCGATGTCCAGGCGTTGGCCCTTGGCAACCCCGCGGTCGAACGACAGGGCGGCGTTGGTCTCGGCGAAGTGGTAATGGCTGCCGACCTGGATCGGCCGGTCCCCGGTGTTGGCCACGGTCAAAACCGAGCGGGGCAGGCCGGCGTTGAGCTCGACGTCGCCTGGTTCGGGAAAGAGTTCACCGGGGATCATGGACGGTCCTATGCGGCCGGAGGATGGCGATCTTGCTCGGCAAGTTTGTATGTCAATGAGCAAGACCGGTCACGCCCCCTTCCGCAAACTGGGTAAGAAGGCCGTCGATCACCGAACAGCCGATCTCTGCCCGCGGGCCAGCGTTACGCCGCGCTGCTCGACGCCAGTCGCTCCAACAGATCCTGCACACGCGGCGCTTCGCAGACGGCAACGTTGAACCGCATCCATGGCGATCGCTCCAGATGTGGGCGAAACACCGTGCCCGGCGCGAGCATCAGGCCTCGTATGCTCAGCCGTTTCCGCCAGCGTCAGCGAGTCCTCGATATGCGGGAAGCGTGCCCAGACGAACATGCCGTCCGTGGGCTCAACGAACAATTCCAGTCCGATGCGCTCGAAGTCGCGCACGACATCCAGCCGAGCCGCACCGAGCCGTTCGTGCAGGCGCGACAGATACTTGCGGTAGTGCCCATCCACCAGCATCAGGTAGATCAACCGCTCGGTGAACTGCGACGTGGTGATGCTGGTCAGCATTTTCATGTCGGCGAGTTGGTTGGCGGTGTCCTGATGGCAGGCGACGAAGCCGACGCGCAGGCTTCCTGACAGCGTCTTGGAAAAGCTTCGCACGTAGATCACGCGGTTCAACTGGTCGAGCGTGGCCAGCCTCGGCGTCGGTTTCACCTGCAGATCGCAGAAGACGTCGTCCTCGACTACTGTGAAGTTGTGGCGTTCTGCGGCCTGCAACACCTTGAACCCGACATGCGGGCTCATATCGGTTCCGGTCGGATTTTGCATCACTGACTGGGTGAAATACGCTTTTGGCCGGTGTGCCGCAGCCAGCGTTTCGAGGGTGGCGAGGTCCGGTCCGTCGGGCTTTCGCGGCACCGCCAGCATGTTCACGCCTTGCAGGCGCAGATTGCCGAACATGTTATAGTAGCCTGGGTCATCTACTAGCGCCGCGTCGCCGGGCCTCAACAGGTAACGGGTAACGAGTTCAAGCGCCTGGCTGGTTCCCTGCGTCAGCAGGATCTGGCCTGCATGCGCGGTAATTCCAAGCCCGCCCAGCATCAGCGCGAGATGCTCGCGCAATGGCAGGTACCCGAACGGATGTCCGTATTCGAGCAGATGAGCGCCATTCTTGCGGGCGAGCACGTTGAGGCTCTGGCGGATGCCGCCTTCGTCGAGCCATGAGTTCGGCAGCCACGGACCGCCGGCGAGCACGGTATGGTCGTCCGCCTCCAGCAGCCGGCGGATCAGCCAGACGAGTTGCTCGTTGCGCTTGTGGGTGTCGGACGGCACGGTATGCGTCGCGGCCGGCGCGGCCGAGGTGTAGAAACCGGCACCGCGGCGTGATTGCAGATAGCCCATTGCCACCAGCCGATCGTATGCCTCGACCACCGTGAAGCGGCTGACGCCGTAGGCCTCGGCAAAACTGCGGATCGACGGCAGCTTGCTGCCCGGCCGCAGGTGCCGATCCTCGATTTGCCGCTTCACGCCCGCGACGATCTGCTCGGCGAGCGGCTGGCGGCTGCTATGGCTGACACTCAAAGACAGCATGTGGGCTCCTGCGATGCCTTGGACTGGCCCGGTTCCAGAACCAGTACAGTGACCGCAGCTGACATTAAAACTGTCTATTACTGTGCATCCAAGTGTTTGGCAGGATGCCGTGGGTGTCAAGCCAGCGACCGGGCAAGGTCAGCTTCACCGAGGCGCTCAAACAGCAATCCCATCGGCACACAAGGAGGAATGCAATGCCGCTCATTCAGGTTCGCGTCATCAAGGATGTGTTCAGCAAGCAGCAGAAAAGCGAGATGATCAGCAAGCTGACCGACGCGATGGTCGCGATCGAGGGCGAGAGCATGCGCAGCGTCACCTGGTGCGTGATCGAGGAAGTGGAAAGCGGGGACTGGGGAATTGGCGGCCACGCGCTGACCACGGCAGACGTGCACGCTTTGGCGCAGGGCAAGGCAGCCTGACAGGACAATCTGGGTTCGGGTGCTGCCTTTCGGCACTCCGCAAAGAGAGAAGGAGGACACAATGCGTTCTGCGATCGTCATACTTGCTGTGCTGCTCGCCGTCCCGCTCGCCGCACGGGCTGAAAGTCCCGCGATGGAACTTGTCGCCGGGCCTGATGCCGTAAAATGGGGGCCGGTGCCTCCGAGCTTCCCGAAGGGCGCGATGATCGCCGTACTTGCGGGCAATCCGTTCAAGGAAGGCCCGTATGTTGTCCGCCTCAAAATGCCCGCGAATTACCAGATTCCGGCGCATCATCATCCGACGACCGAAAACGTAACTGTCATCTCCGGCAGCTTTCACGCGGGCATGGGCGACAAGCTCGATGTGGACAAGGGCCAGAGCTTCGCACCCGGCGGCTTCGTCTCGATGCCGGCCGGCATGAACCACTATGCGTGGGCTACCGCCGAGAGCGTCGTGCAAGTGCACGGCGACGGTCCGTTCGCGATCGTCTACGTCAACCCGGCCGACGACCCGAGCAAGACCCGTTGACGGTCTAGCCCAACACTGCGTGCCGGAGCGTGTAGCGTGAGCGGCGTGCGAAACTCGCGCCGCTCACTCGCTCAAATGTTGTTGAGCCCCGTGGTTGGCTGACCTCCCTCGGTGAGGTTATCGGCCGACTGTTTCTTGCCTTGATGTCGGTTGCGGACCCCCAGCGGCTGGCGAGCGATCGCCTCATCTCCGCAATGGAACGGCCGTCTTGTGCGGGGCCAGGGGTGCGAGATCGAAGGCGACGCGCCGGGCTATGACGCCGTCTGCACCAAATAGGATGAGGTCGAGCCGCAATTGTGCGATCGGTTCGGGGTCAGGCTTGGTGACAACAACGTAGACGCGACATCCGGCAACAACCTCACCGGCGTTTCCTGGCGTGGCAGTGGGGGCGGGAAGTGGTTCCAACTTATTTAATTCAATAGAAATCGGTCCCGACGTTGTTGTCGTCTGGGCGCCGGCGTTGTGTCTATCGGCCGTGGCTAGCAATAGGAGCGCTGCCGCCCAGCGCGAGGCATGGCCGACGTGCCAATTTCTCCTTGGTGAGCTTCCTGTCTCCACGGTGCAGATCCTTTCTCTCATCGTATCGTTAGAACCGCGATTCTCGACGCGCGACTGTTGTTAGCTCACGGGATCGACTTCCAGCTGCGGAACCTCTCGCGAATAGGTCTTACCGCGCGATACGATTCACCGCTTCGTGCCGCAAAAAATGCACTACTCCGCACCACAAGCGGCCCCCGGTCCCAAAGAATGATGAGCAGGCTTCGGCGTCGTGGGCATGATCAGCCTGAGGCGAAGAACGTACCCGAGAATGCCCAGCACTCAAAGATGTTATCCGGAATCCGGTGCTGAATGAGAATTCGGGAATTCTTCCCGATAATTTCGGGAGAAATTGCCATAGTCAGACTTGATTGCCACGAGCATAGTTCACGGTAATGAGCGATCTGGACAGCGGTAACAAATGGTATTGAGGAGATTGGCGAGTTTTGCATCAGGTCCAAGATCTACCGGCGTCAAAACACACTGGAGACAATCATGACAAATCGTGTTGCAAGGGCAGCATTTTTGCTCGCGACGGTGATGGCCGCAGGGTTCATGCCTGCTTTTGGAGCGCCCGATGCAACTCCGAAAGATGACAGTCTCGTCCTATCCAAAGTGGATACTGACCACGACGGTTCTGTTAGCCTAGCCGAAGCCAAGGCGGCAGCGTCGGCGAAATTTGATGCCTTGGACACCGACAAGGAAGGCACGCTCGACGTGAACGAACTGACCGGCATTATCAGCCCAAACGCGGTGAAAAAAGCAGACAAAGACAAGGACCAAACTCTCGACAAAGTCGAATTCCTGGCGTTGGTCGAGAAAATGTTCAAAGCGGCCGACCAGGATCACGATGGAACGCTCGACCCAACTGAACTCTCGACCGATCAAGGCCGCGCGCTTGTGTCGCTTTTGGCGTATTGATCGTCTGCGTTAGGCCACGAGCCTCTTGGTGATGGGGCCGACCGTGGCGGGGTGGCGTGAACGCTTTCAGGCTAGGCCTTTTTCGATCGATAGCCGAACCAGATCGACGGTCCGTGCCACGCCGAGCTTCGCCTTGATCTGACTGCAAGAGTTGGCAATCGTCTTGTAGGTGACCCCGAGTGCAGCGGCGATACCCGACAGGCTTTGACCGTCGCCAAGCAGGCGCATGATCTCCAGATCGCGTTCGCTCAAGTGGTCGATCGGGTCGCCGGTCTTCGACGTGCGTAACGCCAACTCCTGTGCGATCTCGGCTTCAACGTAGCTTCCACCCTCGATCACCCGTCGCACCGCTTCGAGCAACTCTTCAGGCGAGGCATTCTTGCTGAGATAGCCGGCAGCCCCCGCGCGCAGCGCTCGAGCGGCGTAGAGCGACTGAGCATGCATGCTCAATAAGACGACCCTGCCATCGGGGTGCTCGACGAGTAACCGCCGCAGCAGCTCCAATCCGCCCAGCCCGGGCAGGTTGAGATCAAGCACGGTCAAAGTCGGCTGCTCGGCGCGCGTCAAGGTCAGGGCCTCCTGCCCCGTCGCGGCCTCACTGATCTGCACCTCCGGCAGCGCCGCCAAGAGCCGGCGCAACCCGGAACGGACGATGGTATGGTCGTCGACGAGCAGGATCCTCACACTTCCTCCGCTCTCTCGACCGTTGATGAACGACGCCAGGACCACAGAGTGACTCCTGTCGTTACACGGCTTGGGCTATGCGTGAGTATCCCTTTACACAGACTTGTTATCGAAATTCTGTCGTTTCTCGAAAATCGGGAAATAATCCCGATGAGGTCGGGAAGATTTGCCATGGTCGGGCTGAGAGCAACCGGACAATAATATCCTCGCCAATCAATTAGAGGTTCGGGAGCGTCACCGATGGCAACACATACCAGGATCGAGACGTTCCACGACTTGGGCTGGTTGGTCGGCTTGGCGGGCTTCCTCGTGCTGCCTTGCGTCTCCGTTCGGGCACAACCGGCCCCCTCCGATACAGCGGAACCGGTGTCAGTCACATTGCCGCCGGTTGACATCATCGCGCCCTCCCCGCTGGTCGGCTCCGGTGTCGCCCGCGACACCGTGCCGGCCGAAACCAACGTGCTAAAGGGCAACGATCTCACGCGCGGCGGCACTTTAATTACGCCGGATGTAACGCGGGCACTCAACGAGCAGGTCGGCGGCGTCAACCTCGATTCAGCCTCGGGCAACCCCTATCAGCCGACCTTGTTCTACCACGGGTTCCAGGCATCGGCGCTGCAAGGAACGCCGCAGGGGCTCGCTGTCTACGTCAACGGCGTCCGCTTCAACTCGGCTTTCGGCGACACGGTCAATTTCGACCTGATCCCTGATGTGGCGATCGACCAGATGAACCTGGTCGGATCGAACCCGGTGTTCGGCCTGAACGCCCTCGGCGGCGCGCTGAATGTGCAGCTCAAGAACGGCTTCACCTATCAGGGCAGCGAGATCAGCTTTCACGGTGGTTCGTTCGACACTTACGGGGGCGACTTCCAGTACGGCAAGCAGAGCGGCAATACTTCAACCTATTTCGCGGCGAGCGGGGTGTCCCAGGAGGGCTGGCGCGACCTGCAGTCCACCACCATTCAGAATTTCTATGGCGATGTCGGCTGGCGCGGCAACGCTGGCGAACTGCATCTCAACGCAATGTTCGGCAACTCGGTGCTGAACGGGCCGGGGACATCGCCGGTGGAACTGCTGTCCGCCGACCCCGCTGCCCAGTTCACCGCCCCCAACCTGATCAGCAACCGCTTCACGCAGGTGAGCCTGTCCGGCAGCCTGGCCGTCAGCGACACGGTGTCGATCCAGGCCGCCACCTACTACAACAATCTGGTGCAGAAGGTGACCAACGGCAACGCTGCGAACGACACGCCATGCGACGACGGTTCGGGACTGCTATGCGCCGGTTCTGGCCCCAGCACGACGCTGGGGGGCGGCCCGATCCTGGCGTTCGCCGGTCCGAGTCCGTTCTCCTATTCGGAGTTGGACAACCAGAGCACCAACACCAACGGCTACGGCGCCTCGGTCCAGGTAACCGATACGCAGACGATATTCGGCTTTAGCAACCATCTGGTCGGCGGCCTTAGCTTCGACGGTGCGCAGACCGAGTTCTCGGGCGAGTCCTTCATCGGCGGGATCACCCCTCTCAGCCGTGTATTCGTCGGCCCCGGTGTGATCATCGACGAGCCAGGCAGCAACGTGCCGGTTCGGGTGGGGGTCAGCGATGCGTATTACGGCGTGTTCTTCACCGACACCCTCAACCTGACCGACCGCCTGGCGCTGACCGCCTCGGGCCGGTTCAACGCCGCCGAAATCAACCTCGATGACCAGAACGGCGGCGATCTCACCGGGAATCACTACTATTCCCACTTCAATCCCGCAGGCGGGGTGACCTACAAGGTGACGCCGTGGCTGACGGCCTATGCCGGTTACGCCGACGCGAACCGCGCGCCAACGCCGGCCGAACTTTCCTGCGCCGGCCCGAATGATTCGTGCAGCTTGGCCAACTTCTTCGTCGGCGATCCCAACCTGAAGCAAGTGGTCGCGCACACCATCGAGGCCGGGCTGCGCGGCACCGTGCATCTCGATGACGATGACCGCCTGAACTACAATCTCGGCCTCTACCGCAGCAACCTTGACGACGACATCATCTTCGTCAACAGCGTAACGCTGAACCGGGCGTTCTTCACCAATGTCGGCCAGACGCGCCGCCAGGGGGTTGACGCCGGGCTGGAATACAAAACGCCGCGTTGGTCGGCATACGCCGCCTTCACCTATACCGACGCGACCTACCAAAGCGGTTTCGTGGAGGCCGCCGGCAGCAACCCGGCCGCCGACGCCAACGGCAACATCACCATCAACTCTGGGGATCGCCTGCCGGGGGTTCCAGCGTATCAGGGCAAGCTAGGGCTGACCTACCACGTCACCGACCAGTGGACGCTTGGCGGCGTCCTTCTCGCGCAGAGCGGCCAGTTCCTCGTCGGTGACGAAGCGAATCTGACGCCCCAGCTGCCTGCCTTCTTCACGTTGAATCTGAGCAGCAGCTATCAGGTCACGCCGCACGTCCAGCTATTTGCTTCGGTCGAAAATGTCACCAATGAGAAATACTACACCTTCGGCACGTTTTCGCGGACCACGGGGGTTTTCCTAGCGCAAGCGCCGAATGCAACGAACCCGCGGGCGTACAGCCCTGCGGCTCCGGTCGGGGGCTTCGCCGGCGTGCGCATCACATTTTGATCGGGAGACGGATCCCAAAGTATAAGCGCCGAGCGTCAGCGCAACCGCAAACGCGCGGATCAATTCCGCTCAGGGGAAGCTCGATGAGTAAACATAGATTTATCTTCTTCTTCCTGGTGTGGCTTGTGCTGCCGATCGACGCTTGGTCGGCGGGCCGCCTGCTGTTCTGGAATTTGACGGGAACGAAGATCACCAAACTGTTCCTGGCCCCCGCGGGCACGACGAAATGGGGTCCCGACCAGTGCGCCAACGACCCGGATGGGAGTGTCGATCCAGATGAACGTCTCAGCCTCATTGGGCTGGCCGCCGGACGCTACGATGTCAAGCTTACAGACGCAGAAGGTCACACTTGCGTCGTGAAAAACGTCACGCTCGAGACTGGAAAGGCCTATGCCTTTTCCATATCCGACACCGAACTGAAGGACTGTTCGAAATAGATGACAGGACCGTTCCTCCGTCGTCGCGCGTTGTCATCCGCGTAAGAGACGCCCATCGATGCGTTGCCTATTGCGGACGGGCGATCGCTCGGGGGGATTTGGTCGATAATCGGGAACTTGCGCGGGCTTCGGTCACCACAACGCTGTCTCGTTAGATCAGCACGACACAGCCGCGGGCCGCTCCCGTCCCGACCGACCGCTGTCAGGTCAATGAAGATTGGCCACGTCGAGCTCAATCACGACCGCACTACGGGAGAGCGGGCGTTGTCGAACTGTCCTGTTTGCCGCGGTATCAGACGAGTGTGTCGAAATGGCGCCGCGCCCCAGCGCTCGGATTGAACCCGTTCATGGATGGTCCTGAAACCTCCGTTGTTTCATGACTGATTTCGCCGCTCCTCCGGTTTGTGGCTGGCTGGCTCAGTAATACAGGGGAAGAGGTGACCCGCTATCTCGGGAATATCTCCGAGTGGTCCGAACGCGTTCTTCTGTTCTGGACGAATGTAAGCAAATTCACCTGTGCGAGTGAGATCACCGCGTCAAGGCGCGCAGCGACCAAAAGGGCCAAGCCGAAATTCGAAGTTCGACAAGGACTCGCCGCGATAGGCAGCTCAGGAAAGATCGGATCCAGATAAGCGGAAACTTATCCCTCATATTCGGGAACATTTTACTTGTATTTTCGGATCTACATTTCGTGAATATGCCCCACTTTATTTATCTAGACTTAAAGGGATAACAAGATAGAAAGAGGGACCGACGCGACCCGGCGTGAGGCAAGCGGCAGTATGGCATTGGGACATTCGAGTACAGCATTTTCTGCCATCCCGGGCGGCAGCTCTCGAGCCTGCGTTGATCGCCGGTCGTTGGCTGCGGCGACGCGTTTCCGAATTTGGCTTGGGACGCTGGCGGCGCCTGTCAAGTTTCCACGTGTCTGGCGAACGGAGTGGGTCGATCTTGCAGGGTGCAGAAGGTGGAATGGGTCTCTTGCCATCTGAGCCAACAGAGCAGCGCCGCGACCGAGGGAGTGGCGCCAGGTAAAATGCAGCGCTCCTTTGCCCTGTGGATCGACGAAGCCTTTCGCCGAAAGTTGAAATCCTTTGGAAGCACCCTGCTCGCCGCGGCGCTGCTCGGCGCGGGAACAACCGTCGCTGCACCCCCCGCCCCCGACAGCGAGGACGCCCAGATCATGGCACCCTACAAAAAATGAATCATGACGCGAGGCGACCAAAATGGAATAACGTGCTGCGAAATCGGTGACGGCCGTCCCGGCGCGGCACACCGCTGACCGGTTCGCGGTGGTGGAACTGGTCGCCTCGACGACCACCAAGACCGGTTTGATCATGACATGCGAACTCGACAGTCGCATTTACCCCAAGGAGATCAAGGTCAGCGACGACGAGATGGCAAGCAACAATATCAAGGGCGATGCGTTCCATCCCGAGTGGAACTACACCATCTCGCCCAGTGTCCCACCCTGCAGCGCTGATTGTTGGGCGTCGCCTTACGGTCGGGCCGCAGCGGCTCCCGACCGCACGATGCCGTCGAGGTAACTTGCAATGACCTCCGGATCGCTGGAAGAACAAGCAACATATCCGTCGGGTCGAGCTAGCCAAATCCCGCCAGCCTGCAGGGGCGGGCGGACATCGGAGTTGATTAATCCCGCAAATCTGCGGATCAGATCGGTGGTGGCAGCAGTCGGCTCGGCGAACAAGGCAAACCGCGGCGTGCCGCCCGCTCCCGCCGGAACCTGATCGACCACGGGGATGACACGCTCACCTGGCTTGGGTCCGGTGCTGCCTTGCAGCCTGGGACCGTTGAGCGGGCTGTCGGGATAGCCGATCGAGACCTCCGTCATGGTGTCGGCGAGTTCGCGCTGGACCGCAGCCAAGCCAAGCATCACCTGGGCGACCAGGTTGCGCACCGTCTGCGCGACCGGGTTCCTCATCGTGCCAACGTTGGTTAGCCGCTCGGCGTCCTTAAGCACCTTGTCACCGACTTTGCTACGCTCAGGACTGTAACTGTCGAGCAGACGCTCATCGCATGTCCCCCGGACCACCAACGCCAGCTTCCAGGCCAGGTTGAATGCGTCCTGCATACCGGTATTCATGCCCTGCCCGCCGGCCGGGCTGTGGACGTGCGCCGCGTCGCCGGCAATGAAAATATGGCCCGAGCGATAGTTTGAGACCTTGCGGTCGTTGATCCTGAATCCCGAAAGCCAGACCGGATCGTAAGCGACCAAGCCGGACGGCCCCCGCGTGTCGATGATCGCCTGGACCTGCTCCAGCGTAGGCGTCGGTGGATGTTCGGCGCCCGAGGGTGGCAAGTCAGCGACAACCCGATATCGGCCTGGCAAGATCGGGAAGATGACGAAGACACCATCGTGATGCCAATAGACCGAGGTCTCGGTGTCGGGGCAAGGATAGCCGCGCATGTGAACATCGGCCAGCATCCAGTCGCTGTCCAGCGTCTCCCCCGAAAAGATGGCGCCGACACCATGGCGCACGGCGCTGTGGGCTCCGTCGCACCCGATCAGCCAATCCGCCGACACGTTTTCTTCGCGCCCGTCGGCGTGCCGCAGGACGGCACTGACGCCATCGTCGCCGCTATTGAAGGTCGTGAGTTCCACCTGACGTTCGACCACGACGCCCAGATCGCGAAGGCGCTCCTCAAGCAGCCGTTCGGTCTCAGACTGCGGGAGCATCAGCGCGTAGGGATAGGGGCTCTTCACGCTCGCCATGCTGGCGTGGCCGATCGTCTTATCACCGGTGATGATGTTGACCGCACCGACCTTAAAACCGGCATCGACGAACGGTGCCGATCCACCCCCTCGGTCCAGTAGCTCCAGGGTTCTGCTCCACACCACAAGCGCCTTGGATTTGTCGGTGCGCTGCGCAGCCTTGTCGACAATGCGAACGGCCACCCCATATCGCGCCAACTCCGAGGCCATGGTCATTCCGACAGGCCCGGCACCCACAATTAGAACGGGTTTCACGATATACGTCCTCCGAGTTAACAAGGTTTGAGAACGCATAGCGGAGCCGGCAGTTCTTGCCGGTCGCCGTTTGCAATCATCGCGAGCGCCGTTGTCAGGACAGCGGCAGCGCGACGCTCACCGTCTGGTCGTCCGGTCGCAAGATCCAGGACAGCCAGCCCGACCAAGAGGCTGTGCAGCAGCCGGGCATCGGCTTCGCTCGCCTCGGGATCGAGAACATCCAGGAAGCGGAGGGCAGTTGCACAATACCGTCGGCCAATTCGCAGAAGAGGGCGCGCAGTCCCGGCGCCTGGTCGGCCGCTTGCGCGAGTGCCATCAAGATCCTGGTGTTCTCGTGCCGAACGATGACTTTTGCGAGCGCGCCCGCAATTGTCAGGCGATGATCCGTCCAACACTGCATCCGCCGCCAACTGACCGTCGATCGCAGCTCGACCAACGGCCGCAAAAAAATCGGCGCGGGTTGGATAGTAGTAGGTCAGGTGGCTCTGCCGAAGGCCTGCGCGCGTCGCTACCCGAGGCTGGGTGAACCCCACATAGCCATGTTCCCGCAGAGTCGCGAGTCTCGGCCTCGATGATGTCCTGTCTGCGGTCTTGCACATATCAGAAAGTCAAGCCTGCCACCGCGGCAGGACCGCATCCCGGATTGTGCTTCTGTTCAGGGTCCGAGTCGCTGCTTCGAAAGCCGGCGGCAGCGCCTCATCAGTGCCGCGTCTGCGCCCCTGAAGGCACGCAGTCGGCACTTCTTTGGAAGCGACGGCTGGCGACCGATTACCCCCTCTGAAAAGGTCCCGTCACGCCGTCGCCCGAAGCCGGTTAACCACCTGAGCAACCCCGGGCACCGCCCACGCTGCCATCTCGGCCTCCTCACTTTCCACCAAGGAGCGCACGCAGCCGGACAGAATGATCTTGTGATCGCTAGCCGTGATCGAGATGTGATGAGCGCTGAACAGTGCGCTGCGGACGAACGCCTCATCGATCTTCCGGCCGACCCGCTGGGCCAAAGCATCGCTCTCGATGAGAATGTTGTTGCTCACACCCCGAATACCATCCAGGTCTCTAACCGCGTCTTCGGCCATCCGCTTCTGAATAGGCCTCTCGACTTCGCCTACGAGGATCAGCCAGCCGTTTCTAACGGCCGGTCGCACTTTGCCAGCAGCGAGGAACGCGGTTCGCTCGATAGCCAAGCGCGCCAATCGAGCGAGGTCATCGTCGGGAGAATTGTCGACCCCCGCACCCGCCTCGATCTCGCGCAAATCGTCGCCCACTGGTCCGCCGCTATTGTCTCGTCCAACCTGGGTGATATATTTAGTGGCGGTTGCGAAGGCCGATTCCCTTTCGTGCCCGAGAGACGCTCGCACATCATGGCTCATGTTACCCTCCTGTCCGCTTCGAGCCGATCAGGACACTCAGCCGTTTTTTGAAACCCCTGTCGGCCCAATAGTGAGACCTACACTGGGGAAATCGATTGCCGCATTGATCTGCGTCAATTGGTTCGATCGCTCCGGCAGCCTTGGTACCAAGATGTTCGAAACAAGGCGGTAACAGCTCGATTTCGACAAGCGATCCGCCCATTTCTTCGCCGCGGCCTGAGGATCGCCCTTGACCTAGATCAATGCCGCATCGTTCGTCCGAGTCTACGACTAGCGCCCGCACGCTGTTCATTGCAAATACGTTAGGTAATTGCAAGCATATATCATGCGCCGAGCCCGAGCGTCGGATTAAGCGCCTGTGCCGGCCGACGGCCGGATCTTCTCGTATTGCTAAATCGCTTCACGTTTGCCGCATTATCGAAATCCTGCGGCCCAGCTTGAAAGAAATCGCGATGACCCGCCGGCTCGACCGCTTTCTCGAACGAACTCACATCGCCTACTTCTCCATGGAGATCGCCATCCAACCGGAGATGCATACCTATTCGGGCGGCCTCGGCGTGCTGTCCGGAGACACGGTGCGATCTTGCGCCGATCTTGAGATTCCCATCGTCTTTGTCACGCTCGTGAGCCACGCTGGATGTTTCCGCCAGGTCATTGACCCCGACGACCGCCAGACCGAGCAACCGGACTGGTGGGATCTCGAGAAATTCTGCTTGCCGCTTGGCGCGATGGTGGCGCTGCCGGTCGCGCCAAGGCCAATCTGGGTACGGCCCTGGCTCTATGTTCACACCAGCCCGCTCGGGCACGAGATCCCGATCCTTTTGCTCGATTCAGATCTTGATCAAAACGACCTCGAGGATCGCAAACTGACCCACCATCTCTATGGCGACGGTGAGAATTACAGACTGAAGCAGGAACTTATCCTAGGCCTCGGCGGCATCCGGCTGCTGCGGGCACTCGGTTTTCACACCCATATCTATCATCTCAATGAGGGACATGCGGCGTTCCTAACCCTCGATCTACTCAATAGGTATCGCGTTCCGTCCGATGATGTCCGACCAGGCGAGCCGCTTTTTGATCTCGCCAAGGTGCGTGAACGCTGCGTCTTCACCACCCACACCCCCGTCGAGGCCGGCCACGACAGGTTTTCTTACGATGCGTTCGAAAGCCTGGTTCCTGGTTTGGTGGAGATAAACGAGCTCAAAAAGCTGGCTGGTCCGGAGCAGCTGAACATGACGCAGCTCGCGCTCAACCTGGCCGGCTATATCAATGGTGTCGCCCGCCGCCATGCCGAAACGACACGCCAGATGTTTCCGGGGTATCGCGTTCACGCAGTCACCAACGGCGTTCATGTCGGGCTTTGGACACATTCCTCCTTCGCGCGCCTGTTCACCGCCAACTGGCCGCACTGGAACCACGAACCGGAAATCCTGGTTCGCGCGCTGCAACTTTCGGACAATGAGGTCTGGAACTGCCACACGTCGGCTAAAACCGAGCTCGTGAACGAGGTGGGGCAGAGGACGGGCGTGACGTTGGACCCTGCTATCGCGACACTTGGCTTCGCCAGGCGCATGACCGGCTATAAGCGGCCTCTCCTGCTGTTCTCCGATGTCGAACGGCTGGCCGCCATTGCGTCCCGGCATCCAGTTCAGATCATCCTGGCAGGCAAGGCGCATCCGAAGGACCAGGAAGGGAAGGAGGCCATCCACAGGCTGCTCCAACTGGCCCGTGAACTCCGCGGCCGAATCACCTGCGTATTTCTACCGAATTATGACATGAAGATCGCCCAGGCGATGGTCAGCGGCGTGGATGTCTGGGTAAATACGCCGCTGCCGCCGATGGAAGCGTCCGGAACCAGCGGCATGAAGGCGGCTGTCAACGGCGTGCTCAACCTGAGCGTTCTGGACGGCTGGTGGATCGAGGCTTGCGTCGAAGGCGTAACCGGCTGGTCGATCGGAACTGAGGACGATGCCCGATCCGCGGGCGGCCACGCAGGCTTGCTCTACGACAAATTGGAACAAGTGGTCCTGCCGCTGTTCTACTCAGAGACGGCTCAATGGCGCACGATGATGAAACAAAGCATCGGCCACATAGGCTGCTACTTCAACAGCCAACGGATGATGCGGCGTTACGCCAGCGAGGCATATCTTCGGTAACCGCCCACGCAGGATATCGCCCTGTATCGCCTCGACCAGACAGGGCTACATCCCCAGCGCGCGACGATAAATATCGAGCAGCGATTCCTGCTCCTCGACCTCCGCCGGCTCCTTCCGCCGGATGCTGATCAGTTGCCGAAGAACCTTGACATCGAAGCCTGCACTTTTGGCCTCGGCGTAAATATCTTTGATGTCGCTCCCTAGCGCCTTGCGCTCCTCCTCGAGTCGCTCGATTCGTTCGATCAGGCTGCGTAACCGATCGGCGGCAATTCCGCCGGTCTCCCGAGCGTCATCGTTTTTGGCCTGTCGGGCGCGACTCTCAACCGGTTTTTCTGCCACGTCACTCATGTTTTCCCCCGTTCCGTCGTTCACCAGCCACACCAAACGCCGCAAAGAGGCGTTTGGCACGCTCTCAAGCCACAGGTAGCGAACTCATCGATGGTGCTGAGATAATTTGGCTTTTCGGCGCACTTATCGCCCAGCCGGCCGGCAAGGCATAGCGCCATGCGCCCTTCCTCTGGGCATTCGATCGCCCCGGCCCACCGACTTGATTTGGTCATCGTCAACCGGTTCGGCCATGGTCTCGAACTCCGCAAAGGCAGGGCCGGCGGGATAGCTTTAGGGGGCTCCGTGGTCAATGGAAAACGCCACCAACCTCGCAGGGGCAATTGACGCGCTGTCCCCTGATCAAAGGATGCGTGTCACGCCCCTCATTGGCTTGCCGTCGTTCCCCAACCTCGGCGTACAGCACTGACCGGTAGACTTGCGACATCTGAACCAAATGACCCGTGCCTGCGCTCGATTTGCAGTCTTCCGCAGAGCGGAAAAAATCCGCCCCATCACCGCAGCCTTTGTCACGCTGCCCGAAGGGGAAGCCTACCTAATCCCCGCTCATCAGTGCCCCGGATTGGTCTTCCCGAACGCCGCTTTCTGATCCGCCGAGGCCTCAACCTGATATTTCGCCTGCCACTCCTTATACGGCATCCCATAGACGATCTCCCGAGCATCCGGGTCGGCGATCGCGATCCCCTTGTCCGCGGCTTCTTCGCGGTACCACCGGCTCAGGCAATTCCGGCAAAACCCCGCCAGATTCATCAGATCGATATTCTGCACGTCGGTGCGTTCGCGCAGATGCCCGACCAGCCGGCGGAACGCCGCGGCCTCCAGTTCAGTTCGTGTCGCTGAATCGAGTTCGGGTGCCGACATAAATCTCTCCTCCTGCCTCATCTCTACCAGAGATGGCGCGCCCCGCCCGGGTTCGCCATACTGCCCGCACCGGAAAAAGAGAGGAAACCGTCGATGCCCCAGGCATCTCCCTGGAACGACAAATCCGCCCGCGCGGCCTTGCGCACCCTGTTCGACACGGCCATCGAGGCGGCAAATCCACGGATCATGCTGGCCCGCCATCTGCCCCCCAAACCAACAAGCGGCCGTTGCATCGTGGTCGGAGGTGGTAAATCCGCCGCCGTCATGGCCGCAACCTTGGAAGACGCCTGGCCCGATGTCCCGCTCGAGGGCACCGTCGTCACGCGCTACGGCCACGCCGTCCCAACCCGCCGGATTGAGGTCATCGAGGCCTCCCATCCCGTTCCCGATGAAAACAGCGAGCGCGGCGCCAAAAAACTCCTCGAGCGCGTCAAGAACCTCACCGAGGACGACCTCGTCATCGCGCTAATGTCTGGCGGCGCCTCCGCCCTGCTCGCCGCCCCGGTCCCCGGCCTGACGCTGGCCGACAAACAGGCCGTCAACCGCGCGCTATTGGCTTGCGGCGCCAACATCACCGAGATGAATGCAGTCCGGAAGCATCTGTCGGCGATCAAAGGCGGCCGCCTCGCCGCCGCCGCCGCACCCGCCCGCGTCGTGACCCTGGCAATCAGCGACGTTCCAGGGGACGACCCCGCCGTTATCGGCTCCGGCCCCACCGTCCCCGACGCCACGACTTTCGCGGAGGTCCGCGCCCTGATCGCCCGATACGGCATCACGCTGCCACCAGCCGTCGCCGCTCGCCTTGACCAGGACGCCGACGAAACGCCGAAACCCGGCAGCCTCACAAACATAGACTTTCGCATGATCGCCACGCCCATGATGGCGCTGGAATCGATGGCGGCCAGAGCTAACGCTTTGGGTCTTTCCCCGCTGATCCTAGGTGACGCCCTGGAAGGCGACGCCGCCCAAATGGGTTCCGTCATGGCAGGCATCGCACGCTCCGTCCGCGCTCACGGCCAGCCGTTGCGTGCCCCTGCCCTCTTGCTGTCCGGCGGCGAAACCACCGTTACCATGTCCGCCACCTCCACCGGCAATGGCGGCCGCAACACCACCTTCCTGCTCGGTCTTGCCATCGCCCTCGACAGCGCACCCGGTATCTGGGCCGTCGCCGGCGACACCGACGGGGTTGACGGCATGGATGAAATCGCCGGCGCGCTGCTCACACCCGATACGCTCTCCCGTGCACGCGCCCGAGGCATCGATGCACGCGCGGCCCTGGCGTCGCATGACAGCCACGGCTTCTTCAAGGCGATCGGGGACTTGATCATTACCGGCCCTACGCTCACCAATGTTAACGATATCAGGGCAATTCTCATTGCCTAGAATATGATCGCGCGAGGCCCTCTCCGGCTCCCGCGGATCATCGTTGCAACCACTGGAACAACGTCGCGAGGACCGCAGGTTGAGCCACGCCAATCATCGAGGCAAACACCAGAACAGGTCGCGCCAGGGCCAAACCTCTCGCCACACAACACAGAATTCGTCGCGCCAGGCCGCGGATCACAACGCGTGAACCGGCGCAACTCCTATAAAGGAACGCTCATGGCACTCCGCCCCAAGATCCACCGTCGCCGTCGCACCAAAATAATCGCCACGCTCGGCCCCGCCAGTTCGACGCTAGAGACCATGACCCGCCTGTTCCAAGCCGGCGCCGACGTGTTTCGGCTGAATTTCTCCCACGGCACGCACCCGGACCACGCCGCCCGCTTCGCCATGATCCGCGAACTGGAAGAGAAATTCGACCGCCCGATCGGCATCTTGGCCGACGTGCAGGGTCCGAAACTCCGCGTCGGGCGCTTCGGCGGTGGCCGCGTCCATCTGCAAACCGGTCATACATTCCGCCTCGACCTCAACGCCACGCCCGGAGACTCGCTGCGTGTCAACCTGCCGCACCCCGAGATCATCAGCGCCGCTGCGATTGGCTCCTCGCTGCTGCTGGACGACGGCAAACTCCGCCTCCGCGTGGTGCACAAGCGCGCCGATGCCCTGGAAACCGAGGTCGTCGTCGGGGGGCCTCTTTCGGACCGCAAGGGCGTCAACGTCCCCGACGTCGTCCTGCCGATTCCCGCGCTGACGGTCAAGGATCGCGAGGACCTCGAGTTCGCCGTCTCCCACGGCGCCAACTACATCGGCCTGTCCTTCGTCCAGCGCCCCGAG
Source organism: uncultured Pseudomonadota bacterium (assembly GCA_963832865.1). Lineage (GTDB taxonomy): Bacteria > Pseudomonadota > Alphaproteobacteria > Acetobacterales > Acetobacteraceae > Rhodopila. Next base: position 73,184 of record CAWHWH010000055.1, on the reverse strand, counting down.
GACGTCCTCGAGGCCAAACGTCTGATCGACGGCCGCGCCTGGGTCATGGTGAAGCTGGAAAAGCCGCAGGCACTCGATAACCTGCACGAGATCCTGGCCCTGACGGACGCAGTGATGGTCGCGCGCGGCGATCTCGGCGTCGAACTTCCCCCGGAGGAAGTGCCGCTGGCACAAAAGCGGATCGTGCGGCTGTCACGCTCCCTGGGCAAACCGGTCGTCGTCGCCACGCAGATGCTGGAAAGCATGATCAGCGCCCCCGCCCCAACCCGCGCCGAGGCCTCCGACGTCGCCACCGCGGTGTTCGACGGCGCCGACGCGGTGATGCTGTCGGGCGAGACCGCCGCCGGCCAGTTTCCCTACGAGGCCGTCAACATGATGGACCGCATCGTCGCCCGAGTGGAACTGGACGCCGGCTGGCGCGAGATGATCGATGCACAGCGCGTGCCGCCCGAGAAGAATGCCGCGGACGCCATCGCCGCGGCCGCCACTCAGGTGAGCCAAACCATCGGGGCGAAGGCGATCGTTGCATTCACCGCGTCCGGCAGCACCGCACTCCGCGTTGCCCGCGAACGCCCTGGCGCGCCGGTGATCGGCCTGACGCCTAACGTCAGGACCGCGCAAATCATGGCCGTCGTCTGGGGCGTACACGCGGTCGTGACGCCGGACGTGCATTCGTTGGGCGAGGCGGTGACCCGCGCCGCGCGGGTGGCGCTGATCGAGGGCTTCGCCGAGCACGGCGCCGAAATCGTGGTCACTGCCGGCGTCCCATTCGGTCTTTCCGGAACGACGAATGCGCTGCGGGTGGTGACGGTGAAGTAGGGCGCTGGCGGCCCACAGCGGAGGGCGAGCCATGCAAGACAATTCCACCATCATCGACGAAGATCATGAAGATTATATCGTGACGAAGTTGATGCCGCTCATCGCGCTTTAGCGCGGTCTTGACCTCGATTTGCCGATGGCCGAAGCGCGGCACCGTCTCCGCGGCGGGCCGGACATCGAGGAAAGCGGATAACCGGCGCATTGATTCAAGCGTGTGCCGGCGGCACCACCCCCACCGCCCGCGCCCCCATAAAATGGCGGCTGGCGTAACGGAGTCTTAAGCGCCGTTATGCGGCTTTAGGACGAGACGCACCCACGAACAACAATGCTAGAAAGGCCGCACTTGTGAGTGTTCCCGATACCAGCAGCGCCTCGTAAGGCCCGCCGTGATCGAGCACCAGGCTAAACAGCAACGGTGCGCCACCCTGCAAAATCCGGGCTGGTGCCGCGAGTAATCCCGTCCGCAGGCCGTAGCCTGCTGCACCGAACAGGGCGAGCGGCACGGTGCCGCGTGCGATGGTCATCATTCCGTTTCCGCCGCCATGCAGCAGCGTGAACAGCACGGCAGCGGGCGCACCAATGATCGCCAGTAACGCTGCGGCTATCGGATGTAGTGCGATTGCCAGCCGGGCTGAGACGAGAGGCGACACGCGGCGCATAAAGCTGAACTCGATTAGCCGTGCTCCAACCTGAGCCGGGCCGACCAAAGCGGCGGCTGTCACAGCGGCAGCAGGTGTTGCGCCGAGCGCTTCCAGCAAGCGGGGCAGATGCGCCGCCATCGCCGTTGCCACGAACCAACTGACGGCAAAGACGACCGACAGCACGATCATTGTCCAAGGCACGGAGGACGGCGCTCCGCCGGTCACAGCTTCGACAACAGGGGAAAATGCTTTCGGCACCAGAAATCAATTCAGCGGCAACCCGACGACCAAATGAACCGCTGCCCAGATCAGGCAGGCCCCACGCCATCCAACGGCATCCATGAACAGGGAGCTTGCAGGCCAGCCAACCGTGCTGGCAAAACCGGCGAACAACGTAATGCCGGTGATCGCATTGCGCGCATCGCTGCCGTAAAGAGCGGCGACGGTCGCGAAGGCTGCTTCATAGAGACCGAAGCCCATGCCAATGCCTATCACCACCCACGCCAACGACAGAGCGGCGAAGCCGGGAGCCGTCGCCAACAGCACCAAGCCTGCCGCAAACACCAGATTTGTACAGGCCAGCACGTCACGACCGCCATGCCGGTCGATCATCCGACCGGCAGCAGGACCAAGCAGTCCCGACAGCAAAAGGGAGCAAGAGAAGATACCGAAGAACCACGACCGGGAAAGATGAAGGCTCTCGCAGATCGGATCGGCCATCACAGCCGGAAGATAGTAGGTCGATCCCCAAGCGAGCGTCTGTGTAATGCCGATTGTAGACACGACGACACTTCGCCGCCTCCGAAACCCGGTCGTTTCAGACACGCCAGAACGGGTCTTGCCGTCTCATGTCGCTTGCCCCCGCTCATACCAGCCCTTTGAGCGCCGGACGATTTGCACGACCGAGAGCATGACCGGCACTTCAACCAGCACACCGACGACGGTTGAAAGCGCCGCGCCCGATTGGAAACCAAACAGGGCGATCGCGGTTGCCACGGCAAGCTCGAAGAAGTTGCTGGCCCCGATCAGGGCCGAAGGTCCGGCCACGCACCATTCGACACCGAGCTTGCGGTTAATCCAGTAGGCAAGCCCCGCGTTGAAATAGACCTGTATGATGATCGGCACCGCCAGCATTACGATGACGACCGGCTGGCGCATGATCTGTTCGCCTTGCAGGCCGAACAGCAGCACGAGCGTCAGCAGGAGCGCCGAGAGCGATAGCGGTGCGAGCGTTCGCAGAGTCCGCCCAAGCGCCGCCTGTCCGCCCTTTGCCAGCAGCCCCCGCCGCCAAAGCTGCGCCACGATCACCGGGACGACGATGTAGAGAACCACTGACAAAATCAGCGTGTCCCATGGCACTGTGATCGAGGACAGACCGAGCAGGAGCGCCACGAGCGGCGCGAAGGCAAAGACCATGATCGTGTCGTTGAGCGCCACTTGCGACAGCGTGAAGTGTGGCTCGCCATCCACGAGGTTTGACCAGACGAACACCATTGCTGTGCAGGGAGCCGCCGCCAGCAGGATCAGCCCGGCGATATAGCCGTCAATCTGATCGGCAGGCAGATAGGGCCGGAACAGATGCGCGATGAACAGCCAGCCGAGCAACGCCATGGAAAACGGCTTGACCAGCCAGTTAATGCCGACGGTGGCGGCAATCCCGCGCCAATGTTCCTTCACTTGCCCAAGGGCAGCGAGGTCAATTTTCAGAAGCATAGGGATAATCATTAGCCAGACCAGCACGGCGACCGGCAGGTTGACTTGCGCCACGGTTGCCGCGCCGAGCGCATGAAACACACCCGGCACAGTCTGCCCGAGGGCGATGCCGACGATGATGCAGAGCGCAACCCATAGCGTCAGGTAGCGCTCGAATGTTCCCATTGCAGGCGCTTTGCCCGGCGCAACGATTGCAGCGTCACTCATGGCGTTAGCCTCGCTATACGGTTGCCGAGCACGTCAATGACCGCTTCGCCATCTTCCTTGGCGAACGGGCCGCGCTGCGGTTGAGGGAGAATGTCAGCACAGCTTCGGATGGGCGGCAGAGCTTCACGTTGTTATCGGTGACAACAATCGGACGATTGATAAGGGTTGGATGCGCCATTATGGCGTCGATCAGCGCGTCATCCGTGAGGGACGGATGTCGAGGCCCAGTGCATCGTAAGGTGTGCCTTTCCGGCGCAGCACATCTCGCACCGAAACGTCCATGCGCTCAATCAGGCTCACCAGCTCGCCGCGTGTCGGCGGCGTTTTGAGATATTCGATGATCTTGGGTTCCTCGCCGCTGTTGCGAATGAGGGCGACAACGTTGCGGGAGGTGCCGCAAGCGGGGTTGTGGTAAATCGTGACACTCATGACGCGCGATCTTCGGCGTCATCGGGCCGCATCCGGCCGATCGCTTCGACCTGACGCGCAAGCGACATGCGATCCAGTGAGGCAACAGGCAGCGCAACAAATATTTTGATCCGGTTTTCCAGCCCCCGGAACGTCTCGCGGAACGCCTGCCACTGTTCGACATCGGAGCCATCAACGGCAGCCGGATCGGGCATCCCCCAATGCGCGGTGATCGGTTGCCCCGGCCAGACCGGGCAGACCTCACCCGCCGCCTGATCGCAGACGGTAAACACAAAATCCATCACGGGTGCGCCGGGCTTGACGAACTCGTTCCAGCTTTTGCTGTGTAAGTCTTCGGTCGGCAGATCGAGAGAACGCAGCAGCTTGAGAGCGAAAGGATGAATCGCACCCTTGGGGAAACTGCCTGCGCTGAAACCCCGGAAGCGATCTTGCCCCCAATGGTTCAGCAGGGATTCCGCCAAGACGCTGCGGGCTGAATTACCGGTGCAGAGAAACAGGACGTTGAAAGGTGGGCGTGTCATGGCACCGTTCCTTACCCGCAGCAGGACGCAGCCGCCGCCAGTTCCGGTTTCGGATCACAGCACACGCCTTGCGGCGTTTCCGGTGTGCAGCAGGCGGCATCGGCAGTGGCATCGCCGCCCATGTAAAGCTGCGCGTCTTCCATCGTGTGGTAGGCTTCCCAAGCAATGCCGTCCGGGTCTTCCACCCATGATTTTTCCGACTTCGCGTAGCAACAGGTCGTCTCGCCGTCGCTATGGGTGGAGATGTTCGCGGCTGACATGTGGTCGCGTAGCGCGGCCAGTTCGCCCGCATCGTCAACTTGCAGGCCCATGTGATCGAGGCCGGTTTTCCCCGACCGCGTTGAGATCGCGAAATTCAGGTTCGGGTCTTCCAGCATCCATTTTGCATAGTCAGGCTTGAGTTTGGCGGGTTTAGCGCCAAACAAGGCGCTGTAAAAACTGACGCTTTCATCGAGGTTTTTCACACCGACATGAATATGCATGCGCTTCATTGGACGATCCTTCCTTTCTTAGTTTTGACAATCGTTGCGCCATCGCAGACGCCGACGCCGCAGGCCGAGGCATCGCCCTGACAACAGTTCTCGGTCAGGTAGGCCAGCAAGCCGTTCATGGCCTCATATTCGGCGACGTAGATCAGCGACCGCCCTTCGCGCCGGAACGTCACAAGCCCCGCATGGCGGAGTTGGTTCAGATGAAACGACAGCGTTGCCGAAGGCAGGTCGAGCCGTTCACCGATTTGTCCCGCCGGTAATCCCTCGGCACCGGCCTGCACCAGCATCCGGAACACATCGAGCCGTGTGTCTTGAGCGAGCGCCGCGAGAGCGGCTATCGCTTTTATTTTCTCCATGTTTCCAAACTAATGGAAACATGGAGTTATGTCAACCACCCCTATCGGAATAGCAGCCGGATTCCAGCGAACAGCAGAATGGCCGCAAGGACATATCGCGTCCCACGCTCTGACATCCAACGCGAGCCGATGATCGTGCCGATGGCCGCTCCGGCAAGTGCACCGACCGCGTAGAGGGCACTGCCCGGAGCCAGTCTCTGTCCAGCGAGCAGGACTCCCGCCAGTCCCAGAACCGAGTTGCAGAGGATAAAGGGTGGTGAAAGCTGGGCCGCTCGTCTGGGTGACGCCCAGCCAAATGCAATCAGCAGCGGGGTCATAAACACGCCGCCGCCAACGCCCGTCAATCCCGAGATAAAGCCCGCTCCGGCTCCGACGGCGGTGGCTGCGCCACGCCGAACTGGATGCCCATCAACATTATCGGCTGTCCGCTTAAACACCGTCAGCACAGCGGCGGCGATCAGCAACACGCCCGTCAGGATGAAGTAAACATCGCCGCCGAGAACGAGCAGCCCGCCGAGGAAAGCCGCCAGAAGTGATGGCACGGTCAACGGCAGCAAAATCTTGAGGTCAATAGCCGCCCTTCGGTGCAATCGCCATGTCGCATAACCAGCCGCGACAATGTTCAGCATGAGGGCCGTCGCACGCATTTCGGCTGCGGGAAACTCTACGAAAGCCATGACAGCAAGAAAGGCTGTCCCCCAGGCCTGGCCGGCGGTGGCATAGAGCAGCGAAACGCAACCAATGAGACCAATCACGGTGAGCATGTGGTTCATGCTCCCTTTGTCTGGTAACCGACACGGCGACACAATCCACCGTCTGAGGTGGAGAAGAACCAGTGCACGACATCAAAGGGCTGCCGAAAAATACTCGCGTTATGGCTCCGCTAGGGGATGTTTTGTATCCGGGCATCGTCGCAGAGCCGCAGGCTGAGGAATCCTTGGGTGAAGTTATGATACGCGTTGAATTCACACGGCCAGTGAAAGCCGAGCCGCCCTTCACCGGGCTGGCTTGCTGCCACGCCGCCGGGATCTGACGATGGGACAAGGTTCGAAACCCTCGCCGCCCGCGGACCAAACCCCGCGGCGGCCGAGGGACTCAGTCCACGCTGAGCCATTCGTCCAGCGTCACACCAAGAAGGTCCGGCACTTGCCTCGGTGGCACGCCATCGATCGTCGCGGGCAGACGCTGCACGGCCCGCCGGTTGATCCGCCCCAAGTCAACCCGCGGCCGCATGGAAGCCGAGAACGCATCGGCCGCCTCCTGCCGGAAGCGGATTTCCTCGCTGTGCCAGTGCGGAACCTCGCCCGAATCCGGCCAGCATTCCTGTTTCAGCCGGTGGACAATGGCCTGTGTCAGCAGCGACTCAAAAGCCCGCCATTCGCCCCGTCCCACGGCCTCGATCTCCTCGCCTAGATTGGCCCAGTCCAGATCGCGGTCATTGACGCGCTCACCCGCGGCCAGGCGACGCAGCAGGGTCGCCTGGCTTTCGCTCCAAAGCAGGAAGTCGTCTTCGTAAAGATCGCCCATGACAGTCTCCATTGGGCAAGTTACCACTACCGACCAGAGGAACCCACAACCATCCCCCGCGGGCTGAACTCCTTTACCACCCCACCATTCCTCCGCGCGCTCCGGATGCCATGCCCGCATCATAAGAGATCAGCCAGCGGCAGCCATAACACCTGCCCGATACGGTCGGCTCCCGAGGCGATCATCGCCAACCGGTCAAACCCCAGTGCGATCCCGGCACTCTCCGGCATCCCGAACGCCAGCGCCGCGAGAAAATCCTCATCCATCGGCCAATCCGGCCCAGCCATCGCATGCCGTCGTTCCCGCTCGGCGACGAACCGGGCGCGTTGCTCCACCGGATCAGTCAACTCAACGAACGCGTTCGCCAGTTCGATGCCACAGACGAACAGCTCGAACCGCTCCGCCACTCGAGGATCCGCCGGGTCCCGGCGCGCCAAAGCCGCCTGCGCCGCCGGCCAATGCGTCAGAAACGTCGGATGCTCCCGTCCTAGCCGAGGCTCCACCCGCTCCAGCAGCAAGCGAAAAAACAAATCCTCCCACGTTTCCCCCTCGCGCAGCCGCACACCCGACGCGGCGGCCAGCCCCCCAGCATCCTCACCGATCGCCAGCAGATCGACACCGGCATAGCGAGCAAACGCCTCCGCCACCGTCAGACGCTCGAACCGAGACAGGTCCGAGGTAACTCCCCGGCAGCAAACCACCGGCGGCAGCACCGACCGCAACAGACTCGAAACCTCCTCAATCAACGCGTCCATCCCGGCGCCGGGCCGGTACCATTCCAGCATCGTGAACTCAGGCGCATGAAGCGCGCTGCCCTCGCCGTTGCGCCATACCCGAGCGAATTGGAAAATCGAGCCCGCTCCCGCGACCAGCAGCCGCTTCATCGCGAACTCCGGACTGGTATGCAGCCACAACCGCTCGCTCGTCCCGTCAGGGTGGTGACGCGCCGTTTCAAACGCGCGCAGATGCACCTCCTCCCCCGGCGCCGGCACTGCGTAAGGCGTCTCAACCTCAAGATAGCCGCCGTCCAGAAAGAAACCCCGGACCGCTCGGGTCAAAGCCGCGCGTCGACGGAGGAACGGCAAACGGTCGGCAAGACTTTCGGGATGCCAAGCGGCACGAGCCACCGGAGCGGTCATGCCGCGATTTTTACCGGCGCACCAACCCTGCCGCCAGATTGCCACAAAACCGACACGCCGGAACCGCGCTTCGTCACAACGTAGCTGCGATCGAAAAGCGAAAGGCAAATACCATGGGCCTGATACTACTGATAGTGATCCTGTTCCTGCTGTTCGGCGGCGGGGGGTATTACGGCTACCGCTCCGGCTACTACGGTGGCGCGCATTACGGCGGAGGGCTGACCTTGATCGTCGTGATCGTGGTTCTATTCCTGATCTTCGGTGGCCACGGCGGATACTACCACTACTAGACACCGCCAGAGCCTGGGCCGGGCCACCTGTTGCGGTCGCACAGGTGGCCCTTCACCCCGCACCCTCAGGCGGCCGCGTACTCTCCGCGTCCGAACATCTTGTCCAGCGCTGCAGGCTCAGCCTTGTCGAACATCGTCGTACGTGCTCGGACAGCATCGACCTCCGCCAAAGCCTTCTTCACCGCCGGGCGCTCATCAATCGCCTTCACCCACCGCGCGACATTCGGCAATTTCGCCATGGCCTCCGCCCCGATAAACATCGGGATACCGCGCAGCCAGGGGAATGTGGCGATGTCAGCCACCGAATAGTCCGATCCCGCCAGATAAGGCACCGTCGCCAGTCGCTGTTCAATGACCTCGGACACCCGAACCGCCTGTGTCAGATAGCGGCTCTTCGAGTAATCGTTGCCCGGCGGCGCAAAGCGCAAAAAATGCACGTATTGGCCAAACATTGGCCCCACCGTCGACATTTGAGTCATCAGCCACTGAATCGCGTCGAACTTCGTCGCGGTGTCCTTCGGCAACAGCCTGCCGGTCTTTTCCGCCAGATAGAGCAAAATCGCGCCTGACTCGAAACACGTGTACGGTCTGCCCCCTGGTCCATCCAGATCAACGATGACCGGCACCTTGGCGTTCGGATTGAGCTTCAGGAAGGCGTCGTCGAACTGCTTTCCCGAGAAGACATCCACCGGCTGCACCGTGTAGGGCAGCGCCAGTTCCTCCAGCGCGATATAGATCTTCACGACGTTGGGGCTGCCCATACCGTACAGGGTAATCATCCTGGTCCTCCCGTTGCGATTGCGAATGTCCCTACCATCGCACGGCAGAGCAGCAAGGGAAAGGATCGCGCCTTAAGCCGGAAATCTTGCCCCACTCTTTCGGCCCCGCTTGCCGCCCACGCGGCAATTGCCTACGCTGCGGTGCGGCAGGATCATTGCCATTTGCTCAATCAGCGGGCAAAAAGGATTTTTGCGCGTAAATCGCGCATCCCTCACGGCAGTTAGTTACGCCAAGGAAAGTTGCGGCCAATGCAAGAGGTTCTGAGACAAGGTCTTTACGATCCGAACAATGAGCACGATGCGTGCGGCGTTGGCTTCGTCGTGAACATCAAGGGTCAGAAAATCTCATGATATCATCTCCCAGGGCCTCAAAATCCTGGAGAACCTCGATCACCGTGGCGCGGTCGGCGCCGATCCGCTGGTTGGCGACGGCGCGGGCATCCTGATTCAGCTTCCCGACGCCCTGCTCAACGATTGGGCACGCGTGCACGGCAAGTCACTGCCCGCGGTCGGCCGTTACGCCGTCGCCATGTGCTTCCTTCCCCGCGACGCCACCGCGCGTGAATATGTCATCCAGCACTTCGAGCAGGTCGTCGCGAAGGAAGGCCAATCCATGGTCGGCTGGCGCGAGGTGCCGACCGACCTGACCGGTCTCGGCAAGACCGTTATCGAAACCATGCCGGTGATCAGCCAGGCGATCGTCGCCTCCAGCCTGTCGATCCGCGACCAGAACGCTTTCGAGCGCAAGATCCTGGCCATCCGCAAGCAGATCCTCAACAATCTCCGCGCGCTGGCGGAAAAGGGCAATATTCCCGGCGTCACGCAAACCTATATGCCGTCCTTCTCTACCAGGACGGTGGTATACAAGGGGCTGTTGCTGGCGACCCAGGTCGGCAGTTTCTACCACGACCTCCGAAATCACCTGACGACCTCGGCGCTCGCCATGGTGCACCAGCGCTTCTCCACTAACACCTTCCCGTCCTGGAAACTCGCCCACCCGTACCGCTTCCTGGCCCACAACGGCGAGATCAACACCGTCCGCGGCAACGTCAACTGGATGTATGCCCGCCGCCGGTCGATGGAATCCGACCTCATCGGCCCAGACCTGAACAAGATGTGGCCGATCATCCCGCACGGCCAGTCGGACACCGCCTGCATCGACAACGCGCTCGAAATCCTGGTGGCCGGGGGCTATTCGCTGGCCCATGCGATGATGATGCTGATCCCGGAAGCATGGGCGCACGACCCGCTGATGGATCCGGAACGCAAAGCCTTCTACGAATACTACGCCGCGCTGATGGAGCCGTGGGACGGACCCGCGGCCATCGCTTTCACCGACGGCCGCCAGATCGGCGCCACCCTCGACCGCAATGGGCTGAGGCCGGCGCGCTACGTCATGACCGACGACGACTACGTGATCATGGCTTCCGAAGCCGGCGTGTTGCCGGTGCCGGAGGAAAAAATCGCCCGCAAATGGCGTCTCCAGCCCGGCAGGATGCTGTTGATCGACCTCGAAGAAGGCCGCATCATCGACGACGAGGAAATCAAGCAGAAGCTCGCGCGTGAGCATCCCTATGCGGAATGGCTGAAGCAGACCCAGTACAAGCTGGAAGAACTGCCGGAAAGCGATGAGTTCCGTGCTTCGGCCACCCCGAACGACACCGAGGCTTTGCTGTACAGCCAACAGGCCTTCGGTTACACCCAGGAGGACCTCCAGTTCTTCCTGGAGCCGATGGCAGCGAACGGCGACGATCCGGTTGGCTCGATGGGTACCGACACGCCGCTCGCGGTGTTGTCTGACAAGCCCAAGCTGCTGTTCAACTACTTCAAGCAAAACTTCGCACAGGTCACCAACCCGCCGATCGATCCGATCCGCGAGGAACTGGTGATGTCGCTCGTCTCCATTATCGGCCCCCGCCCCAACCTGCTCGGACACCACGCCGGCAACTACCTGCGCCTGGAAGTGGCGCAGCCTATCTTGACCAATACCGACCTGGAGAAGATCCGCGACATCGACAACATCGCAGGAGGTGCCTTCCGCACTCAGACGATCGACATCACGTGGCCCGCCAGCGAAGGCGCCGACGGGATGGAAAAAGCCATTTTCGGAATTTGCCAGGCAGCGACCGAGGCAGTGCTGGCGGATTACACGATCTTGATCCTGTCGGACCGCGAAGCCGGCGAAAACCGCATCCCCATCCCCTCGCTGTTGGCCACCGCGGCGGTGCACAACCACCTGATCCGTCAGGGCCTGCGCATGAGCACCGGCATCGTCGTGGAGACCGGAGAAGCGCGGGAGGTGCATCATTTCTGCGTCCTCGCCGGCTACGGCGCGGAAGCGATCAACCCGTACCTCGCCTTTGAAACGCTGGAGCAGCTCCGCGTCCAGTTGAAGATGAAAAAAACCGCCGCCGAGGTAAAGAAGAACTACCTCAAGGCGGTCGGCAAGGGGATCATGAAGGTGATGTCCAAGATGGGCATCTCCACCTATCAGTCCTATTGCGGCGCGCAGATTTTCGACGCCGTCGGACTGACCCAGGCGTTCGTGGACAGGTGCTTCACCGGCACCGCCACCACCATTGAAGGCGTCGGTTTCGCCGAAATCGCCCAGGAGGCTGTCGCGCGCCACAAGGCCGCCTATGGCGACAACCCGATCTACCAGGACATGCTCGACGTCGGCGGCGACTACGCCTTCCGCCTGCGTGGCGAGGCACATGCCTGGACGCCGGAAACAATCTCCAAGCTCCAGCATGCCGTCCGCGGCAACCTCCCCGCCGAATTCCATGCCTTCACCCGCACGATCAACGACCAGAGCGAACGCCTGCTGACAATTCGCGGCCTCATGGAGTTCCGCCGCGTCCCGACGCCGATCCCGCTGGACGAGGTCGAGCCGGCGAAGGAGATCGTGAAGCGTTTCGCCACCGGGGCGATGAGCTTCGGCTCCATATCACGTGAGGCGCACACCACGCTCGCCATCGCCATGAACCGCATCGGCGGAAAGTCCAACACCGGCGAGGGCGGCGAAGAATCCGATCGCTACAAGCCCCTGCCGAACGGCGATTCCGAGCGCTCGGCCATCAAGCAGGTTGCGTCTGGCCGCTTTGGCGTGACGACGGAATATCTGGTCAACGCCGACGACCTCCAGATCAAGATGGCGCAGGGTGCCAAACCCGGTGAGGGTGGTCAGCTTCCAGGCCACAAGGTGGACAAGAACATCGCCCGCGTCCGCCATTCCACACCGGGCGTCGGCCTGATATCCCCGCCGCCGCACCACGACATCTATTCCATTGAGGACTTGGCCCAGCTCATCCACGACCTGAAGAACGCCAATTCCAGGGCGCGCATCTCGGTTAAGCTAGTCGCCGAGGTCGGTGTCGGCACCGTCGCCGCCGGCGTCTCGAAAGCGCGGGCGGACCACGTGACCATCGCCGGCTACGAGGGTGGCACCGGCGCCAGCCCGCTCACGTCGCTGACCCATGCCGGCTCCCCCTGGGAAATCGGCCTCGCCGAAACCCAGCAGACCCTGGTGCTGAACGGCCTGCGCAGCCGCATAGCAGTCCAGGTCGACGGCGGCCTCCGCACCGGCCGCGACGTCGTCGTCGGCGCGCTGCTCGGGGCCGACGAGTTCGGCTTCGCCACCGCGCCGCTGATCGCCGCCGGCTGCATCATGATGCGCAAGTGCCACCTGAATACCTGCCCCGTCGGCGTCGCGACCCAGGACCCCGTCCTGCGCAAACGCTTCACCGGCACCCCCGAACATGTCATCAATTTCTTCTTCTTTATCGCCGAGGAAGTCCGCGAACTGATGGCGCAACTCGGCTTCCGCACCTTCAATGAGATGATCGGACAGGTCGGCAAGCTGGATACCCGCAAGGCGATCGAGCACTGGAAAGCGCACGGCGTCGATCTCAGCAGGATCCTGTATCAGCCTGAACTGAAGCCCGGCATCGGCATCCATCACAGCGAGTCCCAGAACCACCATCTGGATAAGGCCCTGGATCAGGTGCTGGTCCGGGAAGCCGCGGATGCGCTGGCATCCGGAACGCCGGTGCGGCTGCAGCATCCCATCCGCAACGTCAACCGTGCCGTTGGCGCCATGTTGTCTGGCGAGGTGGCCCGCAAATATGGCCACGTCGGCCTGCCGGAAGACACTATCGCGGTCCATCTTACCGGAACCGCAGGCCAGAGCTTCGCCGCGTTCCTGTCGCGCGGCGTGTCGCTCTACCTCACCGGCGACGCCAACGATTATGTCGGCAAGGGCCTCTCCGGCGGTCGCGTCGTCGTCCGTCAGCCGCCCGTCGCCAAGCGCGACCCGATGGAGAACATCATCGTCGGCAACACCGTGCTCTACGGCGCCATAGCCGGTGAAGCCTACTTCCAGGGCGTTGCCGGCGAGCGCTTCGCCGTCCGTAACTCCGGTGCCATCGCGGTGGTGGAAGGCTGCGGCGACCACGGCTGCGAATACATGACCGGCGGCGTGGTCGTCGTGCTAGGCACTACCGGCCGCAACTTCGCTGCCGGCATGTCGGGCGGCATCGCCTACGTCTACGACGAAGAACGGACGGTTCGGAAAACTATGCAACATGGCGGGCGTGGAGTTCGAAAAAGTCGGTGTCGCCGAACTCGGCCTGGCCGAGGAGCCCGGCCGGCCGCGGCAGCGGTCTGCCAGCGTTGACGACAGTGGCATGGGCGATCCGCTGCGCTTCGACGCCGAACGGCTGCGGATCCTGGTCGAGCGGCATCTTCTCTTCACAGGCAGTGACCGGGCGAGGGCACTTCTGGATGATTGGGAAACCGCCCTGTCGCGCTTCGTCAAGGTCGTGCCGCGCGACTACAAACAGGCGCTGCTGGAACTGAAAGCCGAAGCCGCTGCCACCGCTACCGTCGCCGCCGAATAGCGGGCGTTCCATGTTGTTGTCATCGCGGTTCTCGGACTTGATCCGGGAAACGACCTGGCGAGCGACTTGCACGAGCGTCCGGGCGGCGGTCGCCGCGACCGAATAGTCTGGAGACGATTATGGGTAAGATTACCGGATTCCTGGAGATCGACCGTCACGACCGCGCTTACGACAAGCCCGAGGCTCGGGTTAAATACTTCAAGGAATTCGTCAAGCCACTGCCGCCCGAAGAACTGAACGGCCAGGCCGCGCGCTGTATGGACTGCGGTATTCCGTTCTGTCACAACGGCTGTCCGGTCAACAATCAGATCCCGGATTGGAACAGCCTGGTCTATCGAGAGCAGTGGGAGCAGGCCTCGATCAACCTGCACTCCACCAACAATTTCCCGGAGTTCACCGGCCGCATCTGTCCCGCCCCGTGCGAGGCTTCCTGCACCCTGAACATCGACGACAACCCAGTAACGATCAAGACCATCGAATGCGCCATCGTCGACCGCGGGTGGGAAGAAGGCTGGATCAAACCGATTCCGCCAACGGTGAAGACTGGCAAGACCGTCGCGGTCGTGGGCTCCGGCCCGGCGGGCATGGCCTGTGCCCAGCAACTCGCCCGCGCCGGCCATGCCGTCACGCTGATTGAAAGGCAGGACCGAATCGGCGGCTTGCTCCGCTACGGCATCCCCGACTTCAAGATGGAAAAGCACCTGATCGACCGCCGCATCGACCAGATGTTCGCCGAGGGGGTCACGTTCCGCCCCAATACCGAGGTCGGCGCGGACGTGACGATCGACCAGTTGCTGTCAGACTACCAGGCCGTCGTCCTGAGCGGCGGCGCCGAGTGGCCGCGCAACCTTGACGTTACTGGTCGTGATCTCGACGGCATCCACTATGCAATGGATTTCCTGACCCAGCAGAACAAGCGCGGCGCAGGCGACGAGGAAGCCATCGCCGCCCCCATCGGCACGATCAGCGCCAAAGGCAAGCACGTCATCGTCGTCGGTGGCGGCGATACCGGCTCGGACTGTATTGGCACCTCCGCCCGCCAAGGCGCCGCTTCCATTATCCAAATCGAGATCATGCCCAAGCCGCCGGTCAAGGAAAACAAAGCGATGATCTGGCCGGACTGGCCGATCAAACTGCGGTCCTCCCACGCCCATGATGAAGGCGTGGAACGCGACTGGTCCGTGCTGACCAAGCACGCCGTCGGCAAGGACGGCAAGGTCACCGCTCTCGACTGCGTCAGGGTTGATTGGGAACGCACCCCGGACGGCCGCATGACCATGAAGGAAATTCCTGGCAGCGAATTCCAGATGAAGGCCGATCTGGTCCTCCTGGCGATGGGCTTTCTAGGTCCTCGACGTGGCGCCCTGCTCGATCAGGCCGGCGTCGAGCTTGACCAGCGAGGCAATGTCCTCGCCAACACCGTCCAATACCAGACCTCCCGCGACCGCCTGTTTGCTGCCGGCGATATGCGCCGCGGCCAATCCCTGGTCGTGTGGGCCATCCGCGAAGGCCGTCAGTGCGCCCGCGCGGTGGACGTCGCCCTGATGGGCGCGAGCACGCTGCCAAGGTAGGGAGACCAAGGGACCCTGTCCGTCGCGCTGCGGTAGCGGGGCGCGACGTCAGCTTGACTGGGCCAGTCGGGCTCTGAACGCTCTAAACAGCAGGTTCATCGATCTTCATCGAGATGTCACTCATTACGGAATAAAAAGCATCACACAGGGACTGGAGATTCGGTTCGTCCGTGAGGCTGACATGATCGCCAAGAATCGGAACGACCTGCAATCGCGCCAGATGCCGGCCCCACCCGAGGTCGGCGGTCGCCCCGGGCGCCTGCTCGACACACCGAAATAGGACCGCTGGAAAAATGACGGCTTCATCGGATTTCCCCATCCGATTCAAGAGTTCCTCAAGAATGGGAAGATTGAAACTGAGGGTGATTGAGACCCTGAGCCGTTCCTCCATATCCGAGGTCAGTCCGACAGCCGGTAATTTGTGCAAAAAGCGTGACAGCCGTTTATTCCGCAATCGGATTATAATCGCGCCGGCGATGCGCCCCACTTCACGGCCGATGGCACCCGTCCGGATCGCGAAGGCGAGCCGCCGAATCGGCCGGGCGACCGAAATAGGAGACTCTTAAATCGGTGGCACCGCGGTCGTATCAAGTAGAGCCAAACATCCGACGCGCCGGCCGGAGGCTTCCAAAGCGGAAGCCACAGCCAACGCCACGTGGCCACCAAAGGAGTAACCAGCGAGCAGAATCGGGCCACGCGGCGCGCCAACCTCGATTTGTGCTACACAATGCGATACAAGGCCATCAAGGTTAACAAGGCCATAGTCTATTTCGCTCCAGTTAGGAGGCTGGATCAGCACAAAGCGAAGCGACGAACGAGCATCCACTTCGAAGCAGCGATATTTCTTTGTCATCTCCACTGAGGCCGGGAAAAAGAAAAACTACGGGCCGCTCCGCCGCCCTAAACTCCAACTCACAGGAATTCATTCCACGTTCCGATGAACTATTGCTATCACCAACTGAAACTCTCGACCTCTACGACTTGTCTGACCTAGTTTAGAATGATCGAGGAGGCCGCTCCTGGCAATCCTCTCATCTTCGAATATTTATCCAGACAAGCAATCTTTACTCACAGCCCCGATGATGCCGATCTCAGTCGGGCTAATAAAGTTGCTCGTGAAATAATGAGCTGACGCGCCCTGACCAGTCAGCTTGAGCGCACTCTGGCGGGTCAGTACCGCTAACTTTGCATTGGTTGTCGATGCAGGCCGCTGGCGGGGACAATTGGAAGCACGATTTGTTCGGACAGAAAATCAGCTCCGGACCACGTGTTCGGACCGTGCCTGACTGTGCGGGCTGAGAATGATCTGTCTGCTCATCCGCGGCCGGTGGCCGCGTCCCACCAGGGACAAACACCATTTTGGCGGACGTAGTTGCCGTCGATCACGTGCACCGGTTGTCGCTTGCCGTCAGCCGCTGCCTTCAGTCGCATATCGCGTGCCTGCTGGAATTGCTCCGGCGGCAGCCATGCCCGATCGTGCCCCCAGAGGCTTGGCCCAACAGTTACCTCCGTTGGCGTCCAGTTGCCCGGCGTCACGTCCTTGCCGCCCCACCCATACTCCAGCATGAACCCGCCCGGCGAGCGAAGGTAATAGGAAGTAACAGCGTCGTTGGGGTGCCGGCCCAGGGTTGTGGCGATCTTCTCCGGATCGCCCAAGGCAATGTCGTAGCCTTGGCCAACATCGTCCAGCGAGAATAACTCGACCATCAGGTGGTGGAGATCCTGCTTCCCGGTCTCGATCAGCGCCACCGAATGGTGCCGCGGGTTGATATGCATGAAGTAAGCGCGGAATGGCGTGGTGATATAGTCGGTGACCGCGAACCCCAGCACATCCCGGTAGAAGCCCAGCAGATCGTCGATGTTCTTGACGTGGAACACCACGTGCCCCATGCCCAGCGCGCCGGTCCGAAAGCCGGAGATCGACCGACCAGGCCGGAACGGTTGGTCCGCGACGGCGGCGCCGTAAAACGCCTCAAGGTGATTGCCGCCGGGATCGTCGAAGCTGATCAGTTCCCTGACGAAGCGCTGATCCGCCAAGGACTTTGCCTCAAGCCGGACCGCAACGCCCGCGGCCTCCAGTTTCCCGGCAAGGGACTGCAACGCGGCCGCGTCGGTAACCTCAAAGCCGAAATAGCGGTCGCCGTCCGCCAGCGAGCGATCAACCACCAGCCTTTGCGCGCGATCATCCATCCGAAAGGCGCGAGCCGTGTTGCCGCGCTCGATCATTTGCATGCCAAGCCAGTCAGTGGCGAATGTCGTCCAATCCGACAGGTCCGACGCGCCCACACCCATATAGCCCAGCCCACGAATTTCCACGGTGGTGCCTCCTGTTCCCGCCGTATCTCAGCGACCGCGGAGCCAGAACCATAGCAGCGGGAATTTCATGCGCAAAGGCCGGCATCTAGAGGTTTCGTTCATACGGCAGCATTTCCCGGAAGCGGCAAGAGGCGCTATCGGCCGGTCGCTGCGGATCGGTTTTGCGCGGCCATCGATTGCCGCAATGAGAGCCAACTTGTCTGCCAAACCGCTCGGAAGATTCTGGAGGCCAGACGTTGATCGCGCCCATCTCCCGCATCACCCCGGATGCCCAAGTCGGTCACCAGCGCGTCGACCGCCACGCCCTCATGCAAGATATGTAGCACATCCAATGCACTGCTTGCCGAAAAACGAACTATCACGGAAAGCGGTAGCGCAGCACAACGCCATAATTGTCTGCCGACCTTTTGTTTTCCAGCGGATTATCGCGCTGCCTCGCGCGTTTCATTGTGTCTGCACGTTCCCAGGGCTCCAAAAAACGGCAAACTCTGCATGATACCATTTTCAGTTGCATACGAACATTTAAAAATAAGCACAAGCGGGTATGATGATAGAATTTACCTTCTAGGGTTGTGGTTTCGACAAGAGCTTCTTCTTCCAAAACTTGCCGCAACAGTCTGCCCCGCCGTGACCGAGCGGCATTCATCGGCGTCCAGAGCGTCCTATATCGAAACAAAAAGCCACCCTTGACGCAAATTGGTTCCCAGCCATCCTAAGACCCCTTCGTATGCAACATTCACGCGCGCGGCGCCACCGATCGGAGCCGTCTTTGTCGTTTTCGCTTACCAACCGGATCAACCGCCGGACATTTACTGCGATCGCCGTCGCCGGGGTGCTTAGCCGGTGCGCGGCGGTCCCGGATATTGCTGGCTTGACGCCGGACGATGTTGGTCTGGCAGCCAGGGGCACCAAGCCCAACCTCGACCAAATCGACGACACTGACTCCTTGCAACAGCAATACGACCTTCAGCGTGCCCTGTCGGCCAGTCCAATCGTGTTCGGTAACCAGGTCACGCTGCTGTCCAGCGGAACGGAGGCTTTCCAGGCCATCTTCGAAGCCATCGCGCGAGCTCAGAACAGCATCAACCTGGAGTATTTCATTCTTGCTGATGTCCAATCCAACGGTGTGCATCTGTCAGACCTGCTGACCGATCGGTTGCGCGTCGGCGTGAAGGTCAACATGATATACGACGCCTTCGGCTCCCGAGACACGCCACGCGCCTTCTTCGAAGCCATGCGGCAGGCCGGAGCTAAAGTGTTGGAGTACAATCCGCTCAGTCCATTCGCCGTCAAGATCGGCTGGTCGCCGAACGACCGCGACCACCGCAAGATCGCCGTCATAGACGGCCGGATCGGCTTCACCGGCGGCGTCAACCTCGACATCGCCTACGAAAACCCGCCCAGCGCCGGAATCCCGCCGGACGGCAACACCCGCAAAGCATATTGGCGTGACACCGCGCTGCGCATCGAAGGCCCCGCCGTGGCTGAACTGCAGAAGCTGTTTTTCGGCACCTGGCGAGACCAGAAGGCGCCGGCTGCTGACCCCGCGGACTATTACCCGCCGCTGCCCCGCCAAGGCGTTCAGACAATACGCATCATCGGCAGCTCGCCCGGAGACAAGGAGCCCCTGTTCTACGCCTCCCTTATCACTGCGATGAAAGCCGCCCGACAGCGCGTCTGGCTGTGCAGCGGCTATTTCGTGCCACCGCACCAGGAACGCGAGGAACTGGCCAAAATCGCTCGGGCGGGACTGGACGTACGGATCATCGCACCAGCGTTCAGTGATGTGGAGAGCGCGGTCTATGCCGCCCGCGCCGCCTACGGCGACCTGCTGGAAGCCGGCGCCCATATTTATGAAATGCGGGACGCCGTGGTGCACGCCAAGTTGGCTGTCGTGGACGATAACTGGACTGTCGTTGGATCGTCCAACCTCGATCGCCGCAGCGTCGTGTTCAACAATGAGGTGGACGCCGTCATCCTGGGCCACAACACCGCCGCTCAGGTCGAGGCCGTGATGCGCCAGTTTATGGCCGTTTCCCGTGAGATTGATCTTTCCAGGTGGGAACACCGCTCGATCGGCGAGCACGTCGACGAGTGGAAGGCGCGGATCTGGCAATACTGGATGTGAGCAGTCCGTGACCGACTGCACACCCCGCTTGACCTCGCCCCCCGCTTGACTTGGCCCCCGCTTTGACCTCGCCCCCGCTTGACCTCGCCCCCGCTTGACCTCGCACAGCAGGAACGGCCAAACTCCCGCTAACGGGATCGTCCAAGGGCGCAGGCCATGCCGGCTGAGCCTCTGGCGTTCCAACGTGTCGACGCCGAACAACGAAAGGGAGTGCGATGCCTCAGGTAACCCTGACGGTCAACGGCAAGCAGCATACGGTAGAAGTCGAAGGACGAACCCTGCTTGTCGAACTGCTGCGCGAGAAGCTCGGTCTCACCGGCACCCATGTCGGCTGCGATACCAGCCAATGCGGCGCCTGCGTGGTCCATATCGATGGGATCTCGGTGAAATCCTGCACCCAGCTTGCGCTCCAGGCGGACGGTACCAGCGTCCTGACGATCGAGGGCCTTGCCGCCGCCGACGGCACCCTGCACCCGATGCAGGAGATGTTCCGCGAGCATCACGCGCTCCAATGCGGCTTCTGTACCCCCGGGATGGTCATGACCGCCGTCGATCTGGTGCACTCACATCCCGACGGCCTGACCGAGAAGGAAATCCGCGAAGGCCTCGAAGGTAACCTCTGCCGCTGCACCGGTTACCACAACATCGTCAAGGCCATCGCCGCCGCTCATCCGTTGATGCACGCCAAAGCGGCCGAATAAACGCCCTAGAAAAGAAAAACCGGAGGTAACGACCATGGGCTTCGAAGGCATAGGCGCATCCGTTCGCCGCAAGGAAGACGTCCGGTTCCTTAGCGGCAAAGGCAACTACACCGACGACATCAACCGGCCAGGCCAACTCCACGCCTTCATCAAGCGCTCCGACCGGCCGCACGCCGCGATCAACGGGATCGACATCGCGGCGGCGTCGGCGGCGCCGGGCGTGGTCAAGGTCTTCGTCGGCGCCGACATGGCGGCTGAAGGCATCGGCGGCCTGCCCTGCGGCTGGCAAATCCACAACCAGGATGGCTCGCCGATGGCCGAACCGCCGCATCCGGTGATCGCCACCGGTAAGGCGCGCCACGTCGGCGATCCGGTCGCCGTGGTGATCGCGGAAACCAAGCAGCAGGCCAAAAGCGCCGCCGAGCTGCTCGAAATCGACTACACTGACCTCCCGGCCGTCGCCAACCTCACCGATGCCGTCGCGCCCGGCGCACCCGAGGTGCATGACGGCGTCGCCGGCAACATCTGCTACGACTGGGTGATCGGCGACAAGGCCGTGATCGACGGCGTGTTCGCTAACGCCGCCAAGGTGGTTAAACTCGACCTGACCAACAACCGGTTGATTCCGAACGCCATGGAGCCCCGCGTCGCGCTCGGCGACTTCGACACATCGTCGGGCGATTTCACCCTCTATACCACCAGCCAGAACCCGCACGTGATCCGCCTGCTGATGGGCGCGTTCGTGCTGCACATCCCAGAGAACAAGCTGCGTGTCGTCGCCCCCGACGTCGGCGGAGGCTTCGGCTCCAAGATATACCATTACGCCGAAGAAGCCATCGTCACCTGGGCCGCCGGCAAGCTCCGACGCCCAGTGAAATGGACCTGCGAGCGCAGTGAAAGCTTCATGTCCGACGCGCACGGCCGCGACCACGTCACTACCGCCGAGATGGCGATCGACAACGAGGGCCACTTTCTTGGCCTGCGCATCAACACGCTCGCGAATATGGGCGCCTACCTGTCCACCTTCGGGCCCGCGGTACCCACCTACCTCTATGCCACGCTGCTCGCCGGCGTCTACAAAACCCCGGTGATCTACTGCAACGTCAAGGCGGTCTTCACCAACACTGTCCCGGTGGACGCCTACCGCGGCGCCGGCCGCCCGGAGGCCACCTTCCTGCTCGAGCGCATGGTCGATGTCATCGCGCATGACACCGGTATCGACAGGATCGAGCTGCGGCGGAAAAATTTCATCCCCGTCGATGCGTTCCCCTATCAGACCCCAGTCGCGCTGCAATACGACAGCGGCGACTATCAGACAACCCTGAAGGTCGGCCTGAAAAACGCCGATTGGGACGGTTTCGAAGCCCGGCGAGCGGAGGCCAAGGCTCGCGGCAAGCTGCGCGGCATCGGCATCTCCACTTACGTCGAAGCCTGCGGCATCGCCCCATCGGCGGTGGTCGGCTCGCTCGGCGCCCGCGCCGGCCTATACGAGGTCGCGGAAATCCGCGTCCATCCCACCGGCAGCGTCACCGTCTTCACCGGCACCCACAGCCACGGCCAGGGCCATGAAACGACCTTCGCCCAGCTCGTCGTTAGCCAACTCGGTGTTCCGATGGATCAGATCGAGGTCGTGCATGGCGACACCGCCAAGATCCCATTCGGCATGGGCACCTACGGCAGCCGCAGCCTCCCGGTGGGCGGATCGGCGATGGTCAAAGCCATGGACAAGGTGATCGCCAAGGGCAAGAAGATAGCCGCCCATCTGATGGAAGCCTCGGTCCAGGACATCGAGTTCAAGGACAACACCTTCACCGTTGCCGGCACCGACAAGTCGAAGACCCTGACCGACATCTCGCTCGCCGCCTACGTGCCGCACAACTACCCGATCGAGGAACTGGAACCCGGCCTCGATGAAACCGCCTTCTACGACCCGAAGAACTTCACCTTTCCCGGTGGCTGCCACGTCGCCGAGGTCGAGATCGACCCCGAAACCGGCGTCGTGGAGATGGTCAATTTCGTCGCGGTCGATGACGTCGGCCGGGTGATCAACCCGATGATCGTCGAGGGCCAGGTGCAGGGCGGCGTCGCCCAGGGCATCGGCCAGGCGCTGTTGGAAGCCTGCAGCTACGATGCCGACGGCCAGCTTCTGTCCGGCTCCTACATGGACTATACGATGCCCCGGGCGAACGACATCCCCAACCTGTCCGTTGCCACCGAAAACACCATGTGCACCCACAACCCGCTCGGTTCCAAAGGCTGCGGCGAGGTCGGCGCCATCGGCTCTCCGCCCGCCGTGATAAACGCGGTGGTCGATGCGTTGAAAGACTATGGTGTGCGGCATCTGGACATGCCGGCGACCGCGGGGAAAATCTGGTCCATCATCCAGGCCGCCCAACCACGCATGGCCGCGGAATAGTCGATCGCCGCGAACAGCGGCCCGTTCAAGGGAATATCAAGATGTACGATTTCGCATATGAAAAGCCCGGCAGCCTGGCGGATGCGGTCAAGACCTTGTCCGCCGACATCGATGCCAAGGCGCTCGCCGGCGGCCAGACCTTCATCCCGGTGCTGAAACAGCGTCTCAACAAGCCATCCACCGTGGTCGACCTCGCGAAGCTGGGTCTTACCGGCATCACCGTTTCCGGCGACAAAGTCACCATCGGCGCGATGACCACCCACGCGGCCATCGCCAGCAGCCCGGAGATCAAGGCGAAAATCCCCGGCCTGCAGCATCAGGCGTCGCTGATCGGCGACGAGGCCGTGCGCCATCGCGGCACCATGGGCGGCTCACTGGCAAACAACGACCCCGCCGCCTGCTACCCGAGCGCGCTGCTGGCGCTTGGAGGCACGATCAAGACTGACCGCCGGACCATCGCCGCGGACGACTTCTTCCAGGGCATGTTCACCACGGCGCTGGAGCAGGGCGAGATCATCACCTCGATCGAACTGCCGATCCCGCAGAAATCCGCCTACGAGAAGTTCCGCAATCCCGCATCGCGATATGCGATCGTCGGCGTGTTCGTGGCGAAATTCCCTTCCGGCGTGCGCCTCGCGATCACTGGCGCCAGCCAGGGCGGCGTGTTTCGCCACACCGAAATGGAGAAGGCGCTGTCGGCAAACTTCTCACCCGACGCGATCGCGGCGATCGTCACGCCAGCCGACGGCTTGAACGGCGATATCCACGCCAGCGCCGAATACCGGGCGCACCTGATCGGCGTCATATCCAAACGAGCGGTCGCGAAGGCGGCATAAACTAGGCAGAGCCGCTACCGCCGACCGTCTCTGGCAGCTGCCTCATTCCAGCCCGTCATGGTCGGCGAAGGCTGCCATCCACGGGTCCTGCTGGACCGGATACCGAGCGGCCCTCCCCATCCGTTTCGAAAGGCGTACTTGCCGTAGTCACGACGGGCCCGTATCGTTCACCTCACTGTGAGGAAACGGGATGGTCAGGGGGCGCGCGTGACACGACAGCTAGGGCTGAGACCTCGGTCGAGACATTGCTCCATCCCGAGGATGTTACGCGCGCGAACATTCCGACTGCGGAAACTTCCGGCCTGATGCGGCAGGAGGAGGAGAACGCCAAGCCCCGTCTATACCCTCGCAACCCGGACCTCGATCCGCAACTGGTCTGGCGCGGCAAGGACGAGCAAGACAGCGCGCCGCTGTCGGTCGATACGGTGCCAATCTATATCCAGGAGAAGGTGAAGCCGGAGGCGCTGATCCGCGATCTGCGGCGGCAGGTGCGCGGCTGCGATCCGCAGGCGGATCTGTTCGGCGATTTCGACCGGATCGAGGACCCGGAGATGCGGCTGGATTTCTACCAGCACGCCGAGAACTGGTCGAACCGGATGATCCTGGGGGATTCGCTGCTGGTGATGAACTCGTTGGCGGAAAAAGAGGGGCTGAAGGGTCAGGTGCAGATGATCTACCTAGACCCGCCCTATGGAATTCGATTTGCGAGCAATTGGCAGCCGAGCACGCGGACGCGGGAGGTCAGGGAAGGTAAGGCGGAGGGCATTAGTCGGGAGCCGGAGCAGATCGCGGCCTTCCGGGATACGTGGAAAGATGGGATAAATAGCTACTTGTCGTACTTACGCGATCGATTTGCTCTCGCACGAGATCTTCTGGCAGCCAGTGGCAGCATCTTTGTCCAGATCGGGGACGAGAATGTTCATCGCGTTCGAGCTGTTATGGACGAAATATTTGGACCCACGAATTTTGTTTCGGAGATTGTTGTTTCCAAGACAACAGGCGCAAGTAGCGACCTAATCGGCAACACCGTGGACTACCTTCTTTGGTTTGCGCGTGATATATCGGCCGTTAAATATAGACAACCTTATCTACGCAAGGCGCTCGGTGGAGTCGGCGCGACCCAGTATGGACGAGTCGAACTTCCGGACGGAACGCGACGTGCGCTGAGCGCCAAAGATCTAGATGCGACCGGCTCCTGCGCCGGCAGAATATTCCGTATAGATAACATGACAAGTCAACGGCCGCCGGGCGACTTTCCGATCGAAATAAACGGCAGGACCATTACGCCTGCGCGTGGCTTCTGGAAGACTGGCCAAGAGGGGATAGTTCGCCTGCGCCAAGCAAACCGACTTGAACTAGCAGGCAGCACCCTCTGCTACATCAGATATCTCGAGGATTTTCCCGTATTCGCAGTTAATAATCTGTGGACGGACACGGTCACATCCGGCTTTGGAGCGGACAAGGTCTACATAGTCCAGACAAATGTAAGCGTCGTGGAACGTTGCCTCCTGATGACTACCGACCCCGGCGACCTCGTCCTAGACCCCACGTGCGGCTCAGGCACCACTGCCGCTGTGGCCGAACAATGGGGCCGCCGCTGGATCACCATCGACACCTCCCGCGTCGCCCTCGCACTCGCCCGCACGCGCCTGATGGCCGGCCGACACCCACCCTACCTCCTGCGCGACAGTCCCGACGGCGCGACGAAAGAAGCCGAACTGACCGCCCGCCCCTCCCCCGATGGCCCGTTCCGTAGCGACGTCCGCCAGGGCTTCGTCCTGGAGCGCGTCCCCCACGTCACCCTCAAATCCATTGCCAACAACGCCGAAATCGACCTGATCCACGACAAGTGGCAACCCCAACTCGACGCCACCCGAACCGCGCTGAACACCGCCCTCGGCACCACTCACCAGGAATGGGAAATCCCCCGCACCTTACCAGACAAAGGGCCAGCGACCGCCGCCGCGCCCCATGCCGAATTCTGGCAAACCCGACGCGCCCGACAGAAAGAAATGGATGCCTCCATCGCCCGCAACGCCGACATCGAATACCTGCACGACCGCCCCTACCAGAAGCGCAACGCCGTCCGCGTCACCGGACCTTTCACCGTCGAAAGCCTCTCCCCGCACCGCGTCCTGCCGCTGCCCGGCGACGATGACCCCGCCCTGCTCGACGCCATCGCCAACGAAGCCGGCGAACTGCCCCAACACCGCCCGCTCCGCCTCATGACCGAGGCCTCCGCCGGCGACGATTTCGTTACCGTCGTGATCGACAACCTGCTCAAGGCCGGCGTCCAGAACACCAAGAAGAACGAGCGCATGACCTTCGCCACCATCCGCCCATGGCCCGGCCAAGGCCATGTCGCGGCTGAGGGCGTCTACGAGGAAGCCGGCCAGCAACGCCGCGCCGCCATCGTCATCGGCCCGGAATACGGCACCGTCGGCCAGGACCTGGTGCGCCAGGCCGTGCGGGAGTGTCGGGACTGGGCCGACGCCCTGGTCATCTGCGGCTTCGCTTTCGACCCCCAGGTCGGCGACTCGACGATGAATTTCGGCCGCCTGACCGTGCTGAAGGCCCGCATGAGCCAGGAACTGCACGCCGCCGACGCCTACAAGGCCGGCGGCGGAAACCTGTTCACCGTGTTCGGTGAACCCGACATCGGCCTCGATCGCGGCCCCGATGGGTCGTGCGTCGTGCGACTGAGGGGCGTCGATATCTTCGACCCCACCACTGACTCTACAGGCATCAGGCGCCCGTTCCTTCGATGAAACAGATGATCTTGGAACCGGCCCAGCAAGCGACGCCTTCACCGGTGGGGTTGTCTAAGCGGTGCAGAACGCTGTTCTCGGGGACGTCAACCCAGGCATAGGGCGGATTCTGCCAACGCGCGAACTCTTCGCCGATAAACGCCTGGAAATGGCCATCAACGATCCGATATCGAACCGTCCGGCAGTCGGAGCGATCGCAACAGGACAGGTTGGTCTCGGGCTGGCGAAGGCTTTTGAACCAGGGCGCCAGATCGGGATCGGCGCCCGGGGGAGGGGCGGCCCGAAGCGAGGGCTGATAGCTGTAGAGCAAACATGCCGCGGCGAGTGTAGGGATCAGGCGTCCTGGCATCCGATCTATCCTCCTCCTCTGCACAAGCTCTGGTCAGGCTGGCATCGGTCATCTTACTTCGGATGGATATTTTTTGTAGCCCGCGAACCGCTCCGAACACATCGAATCGGGAACGTGAAGTATGAGTGAGCATGGGGCTTGTGCTCCGCTCAGGGTCAATGCGGATTGCCCGGGGCGGGTAGCGACCGGTCGAGGTAATGAAAGGGGCCGGCGGACTGTTCGCAACAACATTACGTAAAAGTAATATTATGCGCATAGTTCTTGGCGTTGACTAGCCCTCAGTGATGATCAAGCAGGTCCACCCGGCTCATCACCGAGCTCAGCAACAATATCCAAATCAGACGGCGACTTGCCTCTGCTCTGGCTCTCCTGCGAGCCAGCCTCTCCGCTGCGCCGAGGTGGGTTTGCGTACGCCAATTCGTCCGGACTTGTGTTGGCGCGATCGCTCTCGCTCATGGGCATCTCCTAGAGTATAGTAACTCTGGAAACGTTAGCGGCGGGATCAGGTTGCCCGAAGGCTGGACTGAGGTCTCCAGGCGTTTTCACCGCCTTCGACCCAAGCAACCGCGGCCAATCCCGACACATTAGGTCGAAGACACAGGGGAGAGGCTATGGCATTGGTGAAATGGTTGGCCCTGATGCCATTCCTGGGCGTTCTGGTCGGTACGCCGTACTTTAACCGTGTCGAGCCCTTGATCCTGGGTATGCCACTGCTACTGGCGTGGATCGTCCTGTGGATCGTCCTCACCGCGGTCATCATGGCGATCATCTATCTGCTGGACCCTGCCAACCGCGAAGTGCCACGGGGCCCAAGATGACCGCCGCCCTTACGATCATTTCCGTCACCGTCGCCGCGGTACTTCTGCTGGGGTTGCGCGCTAGGCACGGTAAAAACATGGACCTGGAGCAGTGGACGGTCGGCGGCCGGGGCTTCGGCACGATCCTGGTCTTCGTGTTGATGGCTGGCGAAATCTACACAACGTTCACCTTCCTCGGTGGCAGCGGTTTCGCCTATGGGCATGGCGCGCCGGCCTTCTACATCCTGTCCTATGGCTGCCTGGCGTATGTGCTGTCGTATTGGCTACTGCCACCGATCTGGCGTTACGCCAAGGAACACCGGCTGATCACTCAGCCGGATTTCTTCGCGCGCAAGTATGACAGTCCCGCGTTGGGCGTCCTGGTTGCGGTGGTCGGCATCGTCGCATTGGTTCCCTATCTGGTGCTGCAGCTCAAGGGTTTGGGTATCATCGTCGATACGGCGGCTTACGGCGCGATTTCTCCCATCGCCGCGATCTGGATCGGCGCCGGCGTCGTGACGGCCTACGTCACGGTGTCCGGCATCCACGGATCCGCCTGGACAGCGGTGGTCAAGGACACCACTATCCTTGCCGTCGTGCTATTCTTGGGCATTTACCTGCCGCTGCACTACTACGGCGGCTACGGCGCGATGTTCGCGGCGATCCAGACAGCAAAACCCAACTTCCTGGCGCTGCCGGCGCAGGGCGAAAGCCTGGCATGGTTCGATTCCACGGTGCTGCTGACCGCGCTAGGATTTTACATGTGGCCGCACACGTTCGGCTCGCTTTACACCGCGAAGGAGGAGCGAACCTTCCGCCGCAACGCCGCGATGCTGCCGCTGTATCAGCTCATCCTGCTGTTCGTGTTCTTTGCGGGCTTCGCTGCGATCCTGCAGGTTCCGGGCCTGAAAGGGGCCGACATAGATTTGTCATTGCTCCGCCTCTCCGTGCAGACCTTTGACCCTTGGTTCGTTGGGGTGATCGGCGCGGCCGGCGTGCTTACTGCCATCGTACCAGGGTCGATGATCCTGATAGCCTCGACAACCCTCCTTGCGAACAACATTTTCCGATATTTCCGACCCGAGGCGCCGGACGCGATCATCGCCCGCCTTGCCAAGGCGCTGGTTCCAGTCCTGGCGTTCGTGTCGGTGTTGTTCACCCTGCGCGGGGGCACCACGATCGTCGCCCTGCTGTTGATGGGCTACAGCTTTGTGACCCAGCTGTTTCCGGCACTAGTCGCCAGCTTGCTGCCGCATAACCCGGTCACCAAGGCAGGCGCTTTCGCCAGTATATGTGTGGGCGTCGCGACAGTCGCGGCGACCAGCCTAACGCACACCACCATATCCCTGCTGTTCCCGTTCTTGCCAGAGGCTCTGCGCGACCTGAACGTTGGTATCGTCGCGCTGATGTTGAACCTGGTGACGTTGGCGATTGTCAGTGCCGTCACCCGCCGGCGCCCCATCGGAGCCTTTTCGTCCAGAAAACCCTCCTGATAGTTATTACGGTTGGCTGTCGGGTATGGCTCCTGCGCAAGGGGGCGATGGTGCAGGGCTGGTCTCGCGGGGCCACACGCGACGAACGGAGAGCGCCGGCTTATTGGGCAACCCCAACATCGGCCTCTTCAAGGAGGCGCGGTGGTGATACTCTTATTGCCGCTCGACCTCATAGGAGAGAAAAATGCAACAACCAGTACACGATCCGTCGAAGCCGTCGGCCGACGTCCAATCCGCCGAATCTTTCCGGGGATCTGAGCGGGCGTTCAAGGATGCCCAAACCCAACACATAGAAGATCTGAAAACGGCGGCCGCGGAACATCGGCACGAACAGGTCGAGGAGATGATCAAAACGAAGATCAGCGATTCTGACTGGGGTGAACTGATTCACCAAGCCCAGAAGGCCGCCGGACATGGTGAGAAGCAATATCTGTTGCTGCGCTTTCCTAGCGAGCTTTGTACGGATGATTCTCGAGCAATCAATAATCCGCCAAATGACACATGGCCGGACACCCTGCGCGGCGAAGCGGCGGAGATTTACCAACGGTGGAATGCCACGCTCCGACCGCACGGTTTCAATCTCTCGGCGCAGGTGCTTGATTTTCCGCAGGGCAAGCCGGGCGACGTCGGTTTGTTCCTGCGCTGGGGCGAGTAGCTATAATTCCGCCACCCTCGGACTGATCAGCAAATCGCACCTATCCCCACCGGCCGGCGCTGGGCCATCGAATATCGGATACCAAGGGGCCAGCCTTGAAGACCCTCCTGATCGTCTTCCATTCGCTGACCGGCGGCACTCGCCAGATGGCCAAAGCGGCGGCGGCTGGAGCGGCTTCCGAACCAGAGGTCACGGTGCGGCTGCTGACTGCCGCGGATGCCGAAACTGACGATGTTCTGGCTGCCGACGGCTACATTTTCGCGACGCCTGAGAACCTCGCTGCCATGGCCGGGCGTATGAAGGATTTCTTCGACCGCACGTACTACCCAGCCTTTGATCGCATCAATGGGCGCCCGTACGCCACCCTGATCTGCGCTGGCAGCGATGGCGAGAATGCTGCTCGACAAATTGCTCGCATCACTACCGGCTGGCGCCTGCGTGCGGTCGCGGACCCTGTCATCGTTTGCACGTATGCGCAAACGCCGGAGACGATCCTGGCGCCGAAAAACATCTCGTCAGCCGATCTCGATCGTTGCCGAGACTTGGGTGCGGTCCTGGCCGGTGGCTTGGCGGCCGGCATTTTCTGAAGACCAGTAACGCCGATTTGACCTAGGCATCATAGGGCGCACTGACCGTGGCTGCCCGTCGAAAACTTGCGACGATGCTGCCAGCACGAACGCGTCTCATGGCTCCAGTTTCGCCGAATCTGCGCGGTGACCCGTCTGAACCACCCTGTTCCAAGGCCTAAGTCAAGCTGGCTCCGTCGGCAGACCGGCACCAGCCAGTTCCTTGAACCCGCCGCCATTGCGCACATCGGTAAATCCCAGGTCGAGGAGCATCTTGCCAGCAAGTGCGGCGCGTCCACCCGAGGCGCAGTAAAGTATCACAGGACGATCCTTCCGCAGCGCCGGTTCATGGGTCGGCAGGTCGGGATCGGCCTTGAATTCAAGCAGCCCACGAGAAATCGCCAGTGCGCCTTTGATCTTCCCGCTGGCTGCCACCTCCGTTCCGTCTCGCACATCGACGATCACGGCGTCGGCGGTCTTCACCAAAGAAGCCGCCTCCCCAGGCGAGATCGTAGGCACCGCGGCTCGGGCCGCAGCAAGCATGTCCTTTACGGTTGTCGGCATGACGGCACTTCCTCCTGTTCTCGATCAGTTTAACCCGCGCTCAATCGCGGCTGGCCCCGACTACACCCGCAGGCACAAGGCGTCCATTGCCGGAAAAATTTTCGCGCGACGGAATAAGGCCCCGCCGATTGCGTCCACAGCCCTGACAGCAACCGGTATCCGGACAGCGGAACCGGAGCCCGCAGTGAGGTCCTTACGCATGCGACACTCATTTCTTGACGGGATGCTTGCATTGTATTGCGGACACGCCGGAGCCGCCCACGCACGGGATGCAGCGCCGGGCGCGCGCGTCTTCAGGTCGCAATGCAGCATCTGCCACTCCCCGCAACCGGGGCACAACATTATCGGTCCAAGTTTATTCGGCTTCGTCCGGTCGACATTCCGGGAACAATCCCGGATTTTCATTACTCCGCCGCCAGCCAAGCCTCCGGACTGGTTGAATCCTCCAACCCTTGAACCCTTGTCGTGAAGCAGCTTCCAGGCATCTCCCTGTTTCTGCCGCACCATTAGTGCGCCGATGCTTACAGGCGCGAGCTTGTCGTCGATCTCCGCCTCGCGGTTGAATGTGAAGCGGGAGATCGCGTTCGGGCCTGCCACCGTGTTTCTCACGTTGGCAATTCGAGCGTCTTCCATTTGAGCTTCCCGCTGGCAGCGGCGTCGATGAATCCTTCCTTTGTCTGAATCGCGCGGGTCGAGCGACCATAGCTCAGTTGCGCGGTACAAAGCGCGTCGAATGCGGCATGATCGCCGGCCAGCATCGCCTGACGAAAGGCCTCAACCGCCTCGGCGGGCGTCTGCTCATCCGCGGCTGGCGCGGGCAAGACGATCCTAGGCGCGGCAAGCATGACCGCGCTACCAAGGCCCGATGCAGCGATCGAACGGCGAGACATTGTCATTGATTTCCTCCTGTCTTCTGTTTGTTGCCGCTCGGCATCCTAGCATGCGCCTGCTTCGACACCTCGAGGATGTCCTTGAGATGATTGATGGGTTCGGCGAATTTGGCTGACGCCAGCCGCGAGCTCGGTGTCTCTCGTAGGAACCTTGGTCCGGTCTGGGTGAGCGCCGTCCGGACGGTGGCGCGCCTGGCGTCGACGCTCGACTAGCAATGATAGACAGGGTTATCAGAAACTGACAGACTAGCTAACTCGTTGGCAGGGAGGTGGAGGCCATGGCTAATGTGGGAAGGAACTTCAGCTTGACAGACGAACTCGGCTCGTTTGTCGACGAGCAGGTCAAATCCGGGCGCCACGTCAGCAGCAGCGAGGTGGTGCGCGAGGCGCTGCGGCGCTACCAGGACGACATTAGGCGCGAGCAGGGACATCTCGACTATCTCCGCAAGTTGGCGGACAGAGGTGAGGCCGATATCGCAGCAGGGCGCTACGTTGAGCTTACCACACCCGCCCACGTGCGCGCTCATATCCGGAACCGCGCCGCCCGCCGTCCTCGCGCCGCGGAGTAATCGTGCTCCGGGTGTTATTCACCGATTCCGCGACGCGGCAGGCGGACGAGATCTGGGTATGGGGCGGGGAGCAATTCGGGGAAGCGGTGCGTGACCGCTATGATCTTCTGCTGGCCCAGGCAGTTATCGATTTGGCAGAGGCACCCAGGCGGCACGGTGTCGAGATTATAGATGGTCGCATCCACTACCATATCCGGCACAGTCTCCCCTCCATTCTCAAAGCGGATCGCATCCGCTCGGCGCGCCACCTCGTGATTGCCCGCGTCGTTGGCGACGCGCTTTGGGTGCTTGCCTACGCTCATGACAGCATGGTCGACGAACTCGACGACCGCATCCTTCAGGGCGAGGGCGAGGCGAGTGGGCCCACTCTAGCCGCTATGGATAGGGTACCCAGTTCCCAGCCAGGACACCGACGTCCGGCCCTCCATTCTCACAAGATCCAGCTTTGGCACATTGTTTTGTGGTTACGCCGTGCATTTTCGAGAGGGCTTTATAGGACGACGACGCTGCCGATTTAGGTCGTGCCGGTGCCCTCGTAGGCCGATCAGCCCGGGACGGGCCGCGACAGACACCGACCAACCGATTACGACGCGCTCGATGCCTATCTGGTTCGACCGCCGGTAGCTTGCTTGGTGTGACCTTCATCGACCAGACCTTTGGCGGCTCGGTTGGTCTCGGGCATTCAGGCATATTGAAATCTTGCGCGGCCATTTGTTGCTGAACGCGTGGATCCTCCAGAAATGACCGCAAACTCCCATGCGTGGGTGTCCGGCCGCGGAAGCCCACATCCGTCCGCACCGAGTCAAATGCCCGGGAAAGGGCTGTCGTTCCCTTGTCAATCACGGCGTCTGTCAACGTCACCTGCCGCATCAGCCCGCGGGAACAGAAATTGCCGGGCGCCATCGATGCCTGGCCCCGATACCGGCGCCAGGCCGGTTCTCTGACGTGCTCCGAGCTATATCGCTGAGAGCGACTGCCAATCGAAGCGGCGAGCTTGACGCCGGTGATTTAGGTAGCGTCGAACTTATTCAATTCCTCAAGTTGAACCCGGCGTGCGTTCCGGCGATCGATGACAACATCGACCGTCGGGAGCAGGCCTACGCGAACCCAGTGGTAAGCGACCTCCTGCTTCACGCCGAAATGAAAAATCGCTTATTAGAGCCGATACCTATATGATGCCAGCAGGGCGGCTCAATAACCTACCGCCCGACTTCGTCGTTACAGTGAAAATCTATGGCTCCTAGTGCAAAACTATGGCTATTCCTACATCCTCAGCGATCACCGCTTAAACGTCTAAATTCGCAACCTTCAGCGCGTTGCCCACGATAAAGTCCCGCCTAGGCTCCACTACATCGCCCATCAGGGTGCTGAACACCTCGGCCGCATCCTCGGAATCTCCGACTTTCACCTGCAACAGCGTCCGCACCGATGGGTCCAGAGTAGTCTGCCACAACTGATCAGGGTTCATTTCCCCCAACCCCTTGAACCGCTGCACCGAAAGCCCGCGCCGGCCATGTGCGATGATCCGGTCGTACGCCGTCGCGGGACCCGCCACCGTCGGTTCCTGCGTA
This sequence comes from uncultured Pseudomonadota bacterium, assembly GCA_963832865.1. Taxonomy (GTDB): domain Bacteria; phylum Pseudomonadota; class Alphaproteobacteria; order Acetobacterales; family Acetobacteraceae; genus Rhodopila. The sequence continues at coordinate 39,184 of CAWHWH010000055.1, read as the reverse complement.
TCCAGTTTCAGCCGCGCCGGTACACTGAACCGCTGAGCCAGCACTGTCGCCCGTTCAGCTAGCCACCGTGCCTCGGCGCTGCGCAGGGCGGAGGGTTCCAAAGCGTACCGTTCAGCCACCCCGCGCACGGTTCGAGACAGCGTGAGCCCATTATCCGCGCTGACCACCCAGCCTTGCTCCGTCGGCAGCGACACCGCGTTCAACCGCGTGGCGAAGTCCGGCGCGGCGGCCGTCGCGCGCACCGCGTCGGGGGTCAGCACGCCAGCTATCGCCGCCTGCTCCAGCAGCGCAACCGGGATGACCGAGGACAGCCGTTTCAGGTTATGCGACGCCTCCCGCAGCAGGTTGACCTCACGCCGCAGGTCTTCCTTCTCGTGTACGTCGCCATTGGCGTAGGTCAACCGCGCATCCGCCAAAGCCTTGTCAAGCAGGAACGATTCCAGCGCGTTATCGTCCTTAAGATACCGCTCATCGTTGCCGCGTTTGGCGCGATACAGCGGCGGCTGAGCGATATACAGATGCCCGCGCTCGATCAGCTCGCGCATTTGGCGGAAGAAGAACGTCAGCAGCAGCGTCCGGATGTGCGATCCGTCCACATCCGCGTCCGTCATGATGACAATACGATGATACCGCAATTTTCCAGCGTCGAACCCGCCTTGCTCGACCGCCCCCGGCCCAATCCCAGTACCCAACGCCGTGATCAGCGTCCCGATCTCCTGACTGCCCAGCATCCGGTCGAACCTGGCCCGCTCGACGTTCAGGATCTTGCCCTTCAACGGCAGGATCGCTTGGAACTTGCGGTCGCGGCCCTGTTTGGCCGATCCGCCCGCGCTGTCACCCTCGACGATGAAGATCTCGCACTTGGCGGGGTCGCGTTCCTGGCAATCCGCCAGCTTGCCGGGCAGTGTCGAAACGTCCAGCACGCCCTTTCGCCTGGTCAGTTCACGGGCCTTCCTGGCAGCCTCACGCGCCGCGGCCGCGTCCATCACCTTTTGGATGATACCCTTGGCCTCTTTCGGATGCGTCTCGAACCAATGCGACACGGCATCGGCGACCGCCGCCTGCACCACCGGCTGCACTTCGGACGACACCAGCTTGTCCTTGGTCTGCGACGAAAATTTCGGGTCGGGCACCTTAACCGACAGCACTGCGGTCATGCCCTCACGCATGTCCTCGCCGACGAGCTCCAGGGAATCTTTCTTCCCCATGCTCTGCGCATATTTCGTCACCACCCGCGTCAGCGCCTGACGGAAGCCGGCGAGGTGGGAACCACCGTCGCGTTGCGGAATGTTGTTCGTGAAGCACAGCATCGTTTCATGAAAACTATCATTCCATGACAACGCGAACTCGGCCCGGATCCCCAACTGATCGGCCGTGGTGCGCAAGCTGATCGGCGGCGTGAAGACCGCGTTCTTGGAACGGTCGAGCCATTCCACGAAAGCGACTAGTCCGCCGTCATAGCGCATCACGCTTTCCACCGCTGGCGCGTGACGCTCATCGCGCAGCACCACGGTCATGCCGGAGTTCAGGAACGCAAGCTCCCGCAGCCGCCGCTCCAGCAGCGTGTAGTCGTACTCGGTCTTGGTAAACGTCCCCGGACTGGCCTTAAACGTTACTTCGGTGCCGCTCCCGCGATCAGCCGGTCCTATAATTTCCAGCGGGCCATCCGGTTCGCCGTGCTGGAAACGGATACGATGCTCCTGCCCGAGGCGCCAGATGCGCACCTCCATCCACTCCGACAGCGCGTTCACCACCGCGGCGCCGACCCCATGCAGGCCGCCGGACACTTTGTAAGAGTTCTGGTTGAACTTGCCCCCCGCATGCAGTCGCGTTAGCACGACCTCGGCTGCGGACACGCCCTCCTCGACATGGATGTCGGTGGGAATGCCCCGTCCGTCGTCGCGCACGGTCACGCTGCCGTCACCGTTCAGCGTCAGTTCGACGTGCGAAGCGAACCCAGCTTGCACCTCGTCTACCGCATTATCGATAATCTCGAACGCCATGTGATGCAGGCCGGAGCCGTCGTCGGTGTCCCCGATATACATCCCCGGGCGGCGGCGCACGGCATCGAGGCCTTTGAGCACCGAGATTGAGGCGGCATCATACGCATCGGGGTCAGAATCAGGGGGCGGCGCGGCGTTGTCAGACATGCCGGGGAACGACTCCATTCGGTTGGTGGGATACTCTAGATATATAACATCTAGCGGGAGATATATAACATCTAGCGGGGCTGGAGGACAGGGGAAGCTGCGGTCCCGGAGCGAAGAAATCGCCCGTCCGGGCGAAGCAGGCTATCATGCAGGGCGAACGCCTCGGCGTGCTCCGTGAGCGGCAGGAACGTTTCGACATCGGTGCCGGTGATAACGGTCTGGGCCGGCAACGATAACAGCACGCTCCATAGCGCCTGGCGCCGGCCCACGTCCAGATGAACCGACGGCTCGTCGAGAAGTAGCAGTGGCGCGAAGCCTCTCGCGCGGGCGATCAGGCCGGCATGCGCCAGGATCACCCCGATCAGCAACGCCTTCTGTTGCCCGGTGCTGGCCAGTGCCGCCGGTGTGCCGCTATTGACATCGGTCAGCCGCATGTCCGTCCGGTGCGCGCCCAGGGCACACGTTCCGGCCGCCGCATCGCGCGCACGGTTGACCGCCAACTCCCTGCGAACCCAATCCTCAACCACCAGCGCGGGCTCGGTTTGCAAGCGTTCGGCGATCGGGCAGGCCAAGCCGATGCTGGCCGGAGGAAACGGGCCCATATTCGCCTCGACCTGGGCGTTCAGCTGAGTCACCAGGTCCAGACGCGCGGCCGACGCGGCGACAGCGTGGCGCGCGATGGAGTCCTCCAGCCCAGCCAGCCAGGACGCGTCCTGGCAGCCCTCCGCGAGCAGACGGTTGCGGCTGTGCACGGCGGTGTCATGTGCCGCCATCTCGCGAGCATGACCAGGCTCGAGTGCCCAGACTAGTCGGTCGAGGAAGCGGCGCCGGCCGGACAGACCATCTTGAAACAGTCGGTCCATCTGCGGAGTCAGCCAGACGGCGGCTACCAGACGCGCGATGTCGGCCTGACCGCGCGGGGGGGCGCCATCCAGGCGGAACACGCGGCGGTCCGCGTCGGGCTCGTAGCCCGTGCCGAGCGTCGTCTCGCCCTCGGCCGTGTGCAACCGAGCGGCAACCGCCCACGCGCCCGGGCCGCCTTGGCGCGGCAGGTCGGCGTTGCGCGCGCCGCGCAGGCCGCGGCCGGGAACCAGCAGCGAAAGCGCCTCCAACAGGTTGGTCTTGCCGCTGCCATTCGGCCCGTACAGCACGCTGATCCGCGCAGCCGGCCGCCATGTCAGCGCGGCGTAGCTGCGAAAGTCAGTGACCGTGAGGCGGATAAGACGAAGCACGACCGCAAGATGGTGCCATCGTCCCCCGCCGTGAAGGCGTCTCTACGCTCGATGTCTGCCCCTCCTATAGGTCCTGAAAGGCGAGCCGTATCTGGTAGGCTCGTGCGGTCTTGAGATGCATACCGCTACTATCTGACCAAAGCCGGACGTGCGGCCAACCGCCGCCGCGGAACGACTGACCGGGGCAACTATCATTCCGGCTATGATCTGATGGGATTTTTCGATGCAAAAACGTGCCAAGAGCGCGGCGATAAGCGACTAACGCCGGAGCTCGGGCTCCGCTGGTTTGCGATAGCGCCGGTTGGCATCAGCGCGGTCGGCAAGTGGTGGTGCCTGACAATATCGCCATGCTGACCTTCACCGCCTATGTGCGTAGGACGAGCCCGTTAAGAAGCCTGCGGCGAAGCCGTAAGCAACAGCTCGATCGGATTCCACGCGAACGCCACCTGAGCGACCGACTGGCCGGCGATCCTTATGGTCTGTTCAGCTACTGGCCTGCCACCCAGACGCTGGTAAAACCACCGGCTTGGGTTATCGCGCAGCACCCAAAGGTAGGCGGACTTGCAGCCGATATCCACCAAATGGGCCCCGGCCGCACGCATCAGGCGCCGGCCGACGCCGCGTTCCCGCCAATCGTCCAGCACATAAAGCGTCTCAACCTCTCCCTCGGCCAGACGTCTGCCGCCAATATCGGCGTTCCGCGCCCGTCCCGCAGTGGTGAACCCGATGATCCGCGGCACGCTTCCTGCCGGCACGTCCGCCCCCGAAGCCGTCGCCACCGTGACTCCCGTGCCGCCCCGGATCGCCGCATCATAAAACGCCGCCTGCCGCGACACCGACATGCGCGCGAGAAACGTGTCCGGCAGTATCCCCGGGTAGGTGCTCCGCCACGCCGCGACATGCACGGCACCGATCGCGATGGCATCCGCAACCCGAGCCTTTCGAAGCGAAATCAAGCGACTCGCTCCAGAACGGCGGTGAAGAACCCATCGGTTCCATGGCGCGCCGGCGTGAGCCAAAGGAAATCGCCGCTGTTCGGCGGTGGCGGCTCCAGCGGCCAGGCCTGAGCCAGCGGTATGATACGGAACGCCGGATGGCGAAGCAAAAAGCCAGACACCTGAGCCTCGTTTTCCTCTTCTAGCAGAGAGCACGTAGCGTAGACCAAACGCCCGCCTTTGCGAACTAGGCTTTGAGCGGAATCGAGGATGCGCGCCTGCTTGAGGAGCAGTTCCGTAAGATCAACGTCCTTCAACCGTAGCCGAGCATCCGGGTTTCGGCGCCAAGTGCCAGTGCCGGTGCAGGGGGCGTCGACTAGCACCCGATCGAACGCGCCGGCGCGCCGTTTCAGCCACTTGTCGCCGGCTTCCAGCAGGTGACGCTCGACATTATGCACGCCGGCGCGGCGCAGCCGGGTCACAGCGCTGTCTAATCGAGCCGCGGAAACGTCGCACGCAACGATCTGCCCGCGATTCTCCATTGCCCCGGCCAAAGCAAGGGTCTTGCCGCCCGCACCGGCGCACCAGTCCACCACGCGCATGCCGGGCATGGCGCCGACCAGAGCGGCAACCAATTGGCTGCCTTCGTCCTGAATCTCGATCAGTCCGGACTGGAAGGCCGCCCCGCTGGTGACCGGGCGTCGGCCATCGATGCGCAGGCCCCATGGCGACAGCTTCGTCAGCCTCGGTTTCCCACCCTTCGGCGGCAAGCGCGGCACGAGCCTGGTCGCGGTCGCCTTTCAACAGGTTCACTCGCATGTCGAGCGGCGCCGGTTCGGACAGCGCCGACATCTCAGCCATCAGGCTGGGGCCGAACCGCGACGCCAGCCGAGGCAGCAGCCAGTCCGGAACTTCCAGCCGCACCGCCTCGGGCATCGTCGGGTGGTTCAGCGTGTGCCCAGCGATGCGCGACAGCACTGCATTTTCCCTCCCCGACAGTGGCTCCGCCGCGAACTGCCCACCGGAGAATGCCTGGGCTACACCGGCCTTCGCCCACCCCTCCAACAGCAGTGACGCCGCTACGAGCAGGCGCGACGATTGGCTGGCATCGCCCAGCCACCAACCGAGGCGCCGGCGGGTGCGCAACACACTCCAGACGCGATCCGACACAGCGCGCCGGTCACCGGAGCCGATGTAGCGCCGAGACCGAAAAAAATCGTTGGCCACGGCGTCAGCGGGGCGTTTCACCGCGCCTTCAATGACCTCAAGCAGATCGATCGCGGCCGCGATGCGCGCGGCCGGGGTCAAGCCGGCAGGCCCGGGAAAGCCGACACATCAGGCACTTCAGTCACCGCTGGCCAGAAATGAAGAGGGAAGTACAACGGGATCCGATACATCGGATCAGCCCGGTGCTGACCTCGGCAAACGACCGAGCCGCTATCGCTCCTTGCAATCGGCTTATCATCCTCTCGCCACGCTCGCATCGATCCGGGCAACAAGCTCGGGCGGCAGTGGACCCGCTTCAGCGGCCGCGACGCACGCAGCGAGTTCCGCGCGATTCTTGACGCCCAGAACCAATGTGTCGATCGACAGTCCGAGCGCGTAGCGGTGCGCCACGATGGCCGGGTCTTCGCCGAGGTCCGCGCACAGCGATCGGAACCCGTGGGCCAGGCCATAGTCCAGCACCTCGGGATGATCCGGCGGCAACACACGATCGATCGCCGCGGTCAGAGCGCCGGCCTGAACGGCGCGGATGCCCATGACGCCGACCCCGTTCGCCCGAGCGGCGGCCATTACCGCGCGCGGCTTGGCTGGGCCGTCGAAGAACTTCAGGCCGCCGGGCGAGTCCAGCAGGTTTGCGATGCACTGTACCGCGGCGGGCTTGGGATCCTCGGCCAGCGCCTCGATGATCGCGTCCGGATGCCCGATCCCGGTCAGCCCCCAGGCGCTGATCAGCCCATCGGTCTTAAGCCGCTCGAACGCTGGCCGGACGTGAGACCGGAATAGCGACCGGGAGGTCAGGCGGCTGACATCCCGCGCGTTCCACATCGGATGTTTGTCGGCGACCAAATTCGAGTGCAGGAAGAAAATATCGAGCTTGTCCCGCTGCAACAGCCGCAGGCTAGTCTCGATGGATTGGCGCAGAACCGGGTACACCCGCTCCGGCTCGGGGTTGCCGAGGTTGCACTTGCTGGTGACATGCACCCCCCGAGGCAGACGGCCGCCGAACGCCTCGCCGACCACGCGTTCCGCCTGTCCGTCGCCGTAACGCGGCGCCAGATCCAGCAGGTTGATCCCGGCTGCAACCGCGGCATGGACCGTGGCGACACATTCCTCGAACGTCGTCGGGCCCCAGAGCATGCCCAGGCCGCCTCCGCCGAGAGTGAGTGTCGAAACGGGAAACAAGGGCCCGAATGGGTGCAGCTTCATGGTAGTGCCTCCGGCGTGTTTTGTGGCTGATGGTCCGATGGTGGTCAAACCCCAGACCGCCGCTTGCACTTGGCGTCGACCTTGCGCACTGTGATCCGTCGGCGCGCAAACCATTCACGCCCGTCGCCGGAAGGAACCGTACACTCAATGTCGAGCCAATCGACACCGCTTTTGTCGGTACGAGGTGTCACGCTCCGCTTCGGGGGCGTGGTCGCGCTCGATGACGTTAGCTTCGACGTTATGCCGGGGCAGATCGCCGGGCTGATCGGCCCTAATGGTGCCGGCAAGACCACATTGTTCAATTGCCTCAGCCGGCTCTACCAACCTAGCACTGGAGAAATCATCTTTGAGGGCCAGTCGGTCCTGTCCGTGCGCCGCCATAAGATCCCGATGATCGGAATCGGCCGCACCTTCCAGAACGTCGCGCTGTTCGACCGGCTGACGGTGCTGCAGAACGTGATGGTCGGCCGTCATAGCCGCACCAGCGCCGGCTTCGTAGAAAACGCATTTCGGTTGCCGGCGGTGGGCCGCGAGGAAAAAGCGGTGCGGAAAAAGGCCATGGACCTGATCGAGTTCATGAACTTGACCGCCTTCACCGATCGCATCGCCCACGGCCTGCCGTTTCCGATTCGCAAGCGCGTGGAGCTCGCCCGTGCGCTGGCCGCCGAACCAAAGCTGCTGTTGTTGGACGAACCGGCCGCCGGCCTGAACCACGAAGAGGTGCATACGCTGGAAGGCCAGATCCGCCGGGTGCGCGATGTCCAGGGCGTGACGGTGTTGTTGGTCGAGCATCACATGAGCTTGGTGATGTCGGTGTCCGACAAGGTTGTGGTGGTGAATTTCGGCCGCAAGATCGCCGACGGCCGACCGGAGGAGGTCCAGCAGAATCCGGATGTGATTCGAGCCTATCTGGGCACCGCCGCTTAGGGCCCGTCAGGTATCAACCGCTCCCTCTGCGCGCCGCCAGGAGATCTAATCAAATCCACTTAATCCGTCGGACTCCCACAAAATGATGTGGGACGACCCGTTACGGACCACACACTCTGGTCCTTGCTACATCAGCGCCACATCCTTGTCGGCAGGGGCGAACTCGTGGCCGCCGCTGCCGTCCTCCAGCAGATGTAGGTCATGCGGATCCCAACGCGCCACCACGCGGTCGCCGATATCGATCGGATCACGGAAAAACTCGGCGTCGGGAAGGTGTGCGACAAACTCCTCGTCATTGGAGAGATCAAGGGTAACCTTGACGTAGCTGCCCTGGTTCTCGATGGCGTGGACAACGCCGACGGCGGCGTTGATTTCGTCGCCGGGTCGGGTGGTGGCGTCCTTGGTGAGCATGACTCGGTCGCGACGGATGGCGGCGAACAGCGCCGAACCCGGAGCGGGGCGGATGGCGCCGAGCGGGAACTGCACGCGAGAGCCGTCGGCGCCGGCAACCAGCGACCAGGGGTCGGTGACACTGTCAAGCACGCCGGTCAGCACGTTCTGGCCGCCTATAAAGCGTGCGACGTAGGCGCTGCGGGGGGCGATATAGATGTCGCGGGCGCTCGCCGCCTGTTCGATGCGGCCCTGCGTCATCACCACCACCACGTCGGCGACCGCAATCGCCTCCAACTGGGTGTGGGTGACGTGGATGAAAGTGATGCCGAGTTCCTTCTGCACCCTTCGCAATTCACCGCGCATTCGCAGACGAAGATACTCGTCCAGCGCCGAAAGCGGTTCGTCGAGCAGCAGCACCCTCGGATTGGTGATCAGCGCCCGGGCCAACGCCACCCGTTGCTGCTGGCCTCCCGACAGTTCCGCCGGCAGGCGGTTGGCGAAGCGTTCCATGTGCACCTTGGCGAGCAACTCGCGCGCCGTGGCGGAGCGCGCCTCGCGACTGGCGCCGCGCATCTTCAGCGCGAAACTGACGTTGTCCAACACGCTGCGGTGCGGGAACAGCGCGTAGCTCTGGAACATCATCGCGGTGCCCCGCTGCACCGGGTCCAGCCCCAGCACTGATTGGCCGCCGATGCGCACGTCACCTGAGGTCGGGCTCTCGTGTCCCGCGATCATGCGCAAAATCGTCGTTTTGCCGCAGCCGCTCGGACCGAGCAGGCAGCAATAGGTGCCGTGATCGATGGTCAGGCTGAGATCGGCAACAGCAGTCGTGTCGCGGAAGCGTTTGGTGATGCTCACTAAGTCGATGCGGCCGTTGCCGGTGGTCGGGGGGGAGATCATGCAGGGTTCCGCGCGAGTCAACTGGGCTCGCCGCGCGAGGCTCGGCGGCGGCGTTGGATGAGGGCGATCGAGCCGAGGGCGCTGCCGATGACGACAAACGAGACGACGGTGGTGACCGTGCCGACGGCATATAACGCTGGCGAGGTGACGTTCGTGGTCATCGTCCAGATCTCGATCGGCAGCGTATTCTCGCTGCCCGAGGTCAGCACGGTGCGGGGAAATTCATCGTAGGACAGCGTGAAGCCGAACAGTGCGACGCCAATGATGCCGGGCAGTAGAATGGGCAATGTGACTTCGCGCATCCGCTGCCATGCTGTCGCGCCGAGATCCTTGGCGGCTTCTTCGTAGGCGCGATTGAAGCGGCCAAGCACGGCGAACATGATCAGCAGCCCGAACGGCAAGGTCCAGGTCAGCTGTGCACCGAGCCCCGAGGTGGTCCAGTCGGTCACCCAGCCGAGCTCGTTGAACAACACGTTGATCCCGAGACCAACGAAGAGGCCGGGCATGATGAGGCTGGCGATCGCGATGTAGAAAATGATTGCCGATCCCATGAAGCTGCGGCGGAACCCCAGTCCCGCGGCGACCGATAGCACCACGGTTAGCAGCGACACCACGACGCCAAGGCCGATCGAACGCTGGAAGGCACCGGCGATGTCGCCGGAGCGGGCGTTCGGATCAATCAGTTCGTGGAACCAGTGGGTCGAGACACCCGCCAGCGGGAACGTCAGTCCGCCGTCCTCGCCCTGGAACGACAGAATATAGACAACGAACATCGGGCCGTAGAGGAAGATCACGAACAGGACGAAAAAAGCGGCGAAGAACCAGAACGTCCACGGACGTGATCCGGCATCATGTTGCGCCATGCCGTGGCTCTCCCTTTAGGTGGCGAGTTGTTTGCGGACATCAACGACCCGCAGGATGGCTGCGACCATGAGGGTCACGATGATCAGCAGCAGCACCGCGCTGGCGGCGGCGGGCGGATATTGCATCGCCGAGACCTGATTGTACAGCGCCGACACCACCGATGTGCTCTGGCCACCGCTCATTACCTTGACGACGAAGAAGTCGCCCATCACCTGGGTCACGACGAAGATCGAGCCGAGGGCAATGCCGGTCTTGGATAGCGGCAGCACGATCTCCCACACGACGCGGAACCGTCCGGCGCCGGCGTCGCGCGCAGCCTCCAGCAGGCTGCGATCGATGCGTGCCATCGAGTTGAAGAGCGGCACCACCATGAATAGCGTGAACAGGTGGACGTATCCGACCACGACTGCGAAATCTGAATAAAGCAGGAATTCCAGGGGCGCGTGGATCAGGCCAAGCTTGGCCAAAGCTTGGTTGACGATGCCGTTCTTGCCCAGGACCGGTAGCCAGGAGATCATGCGAATAATGTTGGAGGTCCAGAATGGCACCGTACACAGCAGAAACAATCCGATCTGCCAGAGCACGCTGCGGACGTGGAAGACCAGGAAATAGGATACGTTGAAGCCGATGATCAGGGTCAGTGCCCAAACGATGGCGGCAAACTTCAGCGACTTGGCGTACTGCTCCAGCGTTACGGTTGAGGTGAAAACGTCGCGATAGTTGTCGACGATGAACGTTTCGACGATCTGCGCATTCTCGTAGTCGAAGAAGCTGACGGCGATCACCACCAGCATCGGCACCACGAAAAAGAACAGCAGGATCAGCGTCGTCGGGCCGACCTGCAGCCAGGAGACGAAAGTTGGCGGCAGCTTCATGGTTTCCCACGCAGGGTTGTGGCGAAAGCGGGGCGGGTTGCCTAACGCCGCCCGCGCCTCGGTCGGATCAGGCGCCGACGAACTCGTTCCAGCGCTTGGTGAGGTATTTGTCCTCATCCATCAGCGTGTTCCAGCAGGCGATATTGCCCATCCGGTCCCAGAACGAGCCGCCGTCTCGGGTTACGCCCTTCTTCTCCATCAGATGACCGTACGGGTCCATGATGTCGGCCGCGGCTGGCTTGCCTTCATACCAGTAGGCCCACTCATCCGGCGGTCATGAAGTTCTTCGCCGTCTCCGGCACCGCGCTGTAGTAGCCTTGTTTGGCGATGAAGCCGCCTTGCCAGCCGGAATTGTACCAGTTGAGGTATTCCATAGCGGCGTCGGCCTTAAGCCCGGTCAGATGTGCCATCGGCGACAGCAGGCTCGACCAGCCCCGGTAGCCTTCCTTTAGCGGCGCATAATAGCAGTCGATGTTACGGCTGCGCACGGCAGTGACGGCGGGCGACCACATCGACTGGATAACCACCTCGCCTGAGGCCATCAGGTTCACCGACTGGTCGAAATTGGTCCAGAACGCGCGGAAATGACCGGACTTCTTGAACCCTGTCATGATGTCGATAGTCTTGTCGATCTCGGCGCGGGTCATGTTGCCCTTGTTGCCGTATTTCAGGTCGCCACGGGATTCGAGCGCCATCGCCACGTCCATAATGCCGATAGAGGGAGCATCCACCAGCGCGGCCTTACCCTTGAACTCGGGGTTGAGCAGTTCCTTCCACTCGGTGACCTTGCGACCGATCAGGTCGGGGCGGATGCCGAGCGTGTCGGCGTTGTAGACCATGGGGATGCCGGTCATCCAATCGGTGGCCTGCTTGGCGAGCTTGGTGCCATCCTTGTCGGCCCAGTACTGCACCGAAAATGGCGAGACGCCCTGGGTCGAGACCTTGCGCCCGTCGGGATAGTCACCTTTGGTGAAGATCGGGACGATTTTGTCGTAGAGTTTGTACTTGGCGGTCGGGATCGGGGCCAGCACCTTCTTGCCCTGCAAGCGAATCATATCGAACGATTCCATGTCGTTGATGTCGATCGTCTTGGGCTGGGTGAACAGGCGGTTGAGTTGGGTGTTGGCGTCCACGACCTGGATTTCGATAGTGAAGCCAAGGTCCTTGGTGGCCTGAATGCCGATTTCCTTGATCGCCGAGTACGATTGGCCGACGTGCAAAAGTTTAATGTCCTTGAGGTTTTGCGCCCAGATCGTTGGGAAGCCGCGGATCGCGCCCGACCCGATGGCGACCCCGGCGGCCCCTGCGGCCGCTTTGAGTACATACCGTCGCGACACGCCGGCGCGCGTCAGTTTCGTTGTGTCGGTCATATCGTTCACTCCCGTTGAAAGGCACATTAGTCACGAACAGCCACCGCCGTATGCCGAAGGGATACCCGCGTCATCTTGGGGCGGGCCCTATCGCAGTCCCTCGGAGGCCTTGACGGTTGGGTCGCCCGCTTTCCCCGTGAAGCTACCACCCGTTGAGCGGTTCGCAAGCGCTTTGATTCACGGGTGCCCCGACTAGGCCCCGGCCCCCACCCGAAGCGCTTCTGCCCAGCTATAGCGACACTACCCACATGTTGGCCATTGATTGAAGGACGGTCCATCGCTAGAATGTTTTTTGAGCGAAGCGAATTGCCGATCAATGCGGCCGTTGGCGAATATCTTGATGAGAGAGGCCGGCCACGCCGGTAAGTGGAACCGCCGATGTCATGGGTACAGAGTGCCAAAGAGCTCCGGTGGCCGTTGCCGTCGATTGGCATAATTGTTTTCGCGGCAGTCTTAATGGGGGGTTCGAGGCCTTCGGCAGCAAAGCTGCCCTGCGGAGAACAACCGGAAGTCTCCCCCGTTGACGTCGCGGACCAAATCAAAAGCGACGCCGATGGCAACGTTACCATCATCCGGCAAGCGTCACCAAGTGTCGATCTGCGAAAACTGGTGGACACCCGGCGGCGTGAGCTGCGGCGGAAATACCCCGGCGTGGACAAGCTCACGATTGACCACTACCTGCTGTGGGCGACCTGTCAGACCATCTCGGATGCACCAGAGCTTGGGGCAGCTCAGCAGCTTGAGGAATATTCCAAGCTTTACCGATTGATCACCTTCCCGATCGAATAGAGGCTTCACCTGCTGAGCCGCCAGAATACGTCCTCCGCCGAACCTCCGAGACAACGCCAGTCGCAACGGCCAAAGCATCGACGCAGTCATCCACCCTTGACTCCTCTCCCGAAATCTCTATTTCACACCCGGCCTAATGCGGCCTTACAGCCGCGGTCATTGGTTCAACTTGGCCCGCGGCTATTCTGACGCGGGCAAGACGTGTTTCCAACATGAAACGCGCATATCACGGCAACCGCCGGGCACGGCCCGGCTATCCGTAACGGAAAAAACGTCACACATGGCAGCATCCGCCACCGCGCGCACGCAAGAGCCCGCACAAGACCACTTCCGAGGAGAAGACTTCGCTTCCCTCCTCGACGAGACACTCGGCAGCGACACCGGCTTCGACGGATCCGTGGTAACGGGTCGAGTTGTTCGTCTGACCGACGAATTCGCCGTCGTCGATGTCGGCCTGAAGTCCGAGGGCCGCGTTGCCCTTAAGGAATTCGGCCCTCCTGGCGCCAAGCCGGACGTCAAGCCCGGTGATATGATTGAACTTTATGTCGAACGGTATGAAGACCGCGACGGCGCGATCATCCTGTCGCGTGAGAAGGCCCGCCGGGAAGAGGCGTGGACCAATCTCGAAAAGGCGTTCGAGGCGCAGAAGCGCGTCGACGGCACCATTTACGGCCGGGTCAAGGGCGGCTTTACAGTCGATCTCGGAGGCGCGGTCGCCTTCCTTCCGGGCAGCCAGGTCGATATTCGGCCGGTGCGAGACGTAGGCCCGCTGATGGGCACGCCGCAGCCGTTCCAGATCTTGAAGATGGACCGGGCGCGGGGCAACATCGTCGTCTCCCGCCGTGCGGTTCTGGAAGAAACCCGCGCCGAGCAGCGTAGTGAACTAATCCAGGGCCTCAAGGAGGGCATGATCCTGGACGGTGTGGTGAAGAATATCACGGACTACGGGGCGTTCGTTGACCTTGGCGGCGTCGATGGTCTGCTGCACGTCACGGACATCGCCTGGCGCCGCATCAACCACCCTTCCGAAGCCCTGACCATTGGTCAGCAGGTCAAGGTCCAGGTGATCCGCTTCAACTCCGACACCCAACGCATCAGCCTGGGCATGAAGCAGTTGGAAGCCGACCCGTGGGAGGGTGTCGCCGCGAAGTATCCGCCGGGCGCGAAATACTCCGGCCGCGTTACCAACATCACCGACTACGGCGCCTTCGTGGAGTTGGAGCCAGGGGTCGAGGGCCTCGTGCATGTGTCCGAGATGTCCTGGACGAAAAAGAATGTCCATCCTGGCAAGATCGTCTCCACCAGCCAGGAAGTCGACGTCATGGTGCTCGACGTTGACAGTTCCAAGCGGCGCATTTCGCTGGGCCTCAAGCAGGTGCAGCGCAACCCGTGGGAGCAGTTCGTCGAGGAGCATCCGATCGGCTCCGAGGTCGAGGGTGAGATTCGCAACATCACTGAGTTCGGGCTGTTCATCGGCCTGTCCCCGGATATCGACGGCATGATTCACATGTCCGACTTGTCATGGGACGAAGCCGGGGAAGCCGCGATGGCCGGCTACGAGAAGGGCCAGACCGTCAAGGCAAAGGTGCTCGACGTCGATGTCGAGAAGGAACGCATCAGCCTCGGCATCAAGCAGATGAGCGATGATCCGGCGGCAACCATCCTCGACACCGTCCACAAGGGCGATGTCGTAACCTGCATCGTGAGCGCGGTTCAAGCCAACGGCATCGAGGTCAAGGTCAACGACGTGCTGACCGGGTTCATCCGCCGTGCCGAGCTTGCGAGGGACAAAGGCGATCAACGCCCTGACCGCTTCGCCGTAGGTGAAAAGGTCGATGCCAAGATCACCGCCGTTGATCGTCAGTCGCGAAAGCTGACGCTGACCATCAAGGGTAAGGAAGTCGAGGAAGAAAAGCAGGCGATGGCCGAATTCGGTTCGTCCGACTCTGGTGCCTCTCTGGGCGACATCCTAGGGGCCGCAATCCGTCGCCGCAACCAGGCCGCTCAAGACAACTAAGCCCCAACGACTGCCAGCGCCAAGGACATCGAACATGTCGCTGGAAACGGACCTGCTCCTTGACCGGCGGCGCCTCAAGCGCCGCTTGGTTTTCTGGCGGGTGTTTTCAGTTGTCGCCCTCGTCATCGCTGCGCTGGCCGGATTGCGCGGCGCGGGTATCTCGCCCACAGGAGCCCACATCGCTCGCGTGTCGGTCAACGGCCTGATCACGGAGGACCGCAAGGTGACCGAAGCGATCGATTCGGTGGCTGACAACGGTTCCATCAAGGCGATGATCGTGTCGATCGACAGTCCTGGCGGCAGCGTTGCCGGGGGCGAGACCCTGCACGATGCGATTGCGCGCGTTGCCGCGAAAAAGCCGGTGGTGGTGACGATGGGGGGCCTTGCGGCCTCGGCCGGCTATATGATCGCAACGCCCGCCAACCGGATTTTCGCCCGTGAGGCCACCTTGACCGGTTCGATCGGCGTCCTGCTCGAAACCGGCGAATTCTCTGGTCTGCTTGGCAAACTCGGGATCACGGCGGAAGTGATCCGCTCGGGCCCACTAAAAGATGAACCGAGCCTGGTGCGGCCATTGTCGCCTGCGGGGCAAGAGGTCATGCAGGGCCTGGTCAACGACATGTACGACCAATTTGTCGAAATGGTCGCTGCTGGCCGTCACATGGACGTTGCCAAAGTTAGGTCGCTGGCCGACGGACGCGCCTATACGGGACGCCAGGCGCTTGGGCTTGGCTTGGTCGATGCGATCGGCGGCGAACCGGAAGCCAAGGATTGGTTGACGTCGGCAAAGGGAGTACCCGCCGATCTCCCGGTCCAGGATCTCCCCGACCATGGCTTCGCCAGCCGCGCGTTTTCCGGTCAGCTTGGCGTGATGGTCGAGGGCGTTTGGAAAACGCTGATTTCACAAAGCCTTAGTATTGACGGCGCCTGGGCCATCTGGCAACGTCCCGGAAGCTGACCCCGGGGGAAGCCTTGACAAAATCTGAACTGATCGCGGAGCTGGCGGCGGCTAATTCGCATTTGCGCGGCCAGGATGTAGAGACCATCGTCGCCACGATCTTCGAAGAAATAACGTTCGCGCTTGCCCGCGGAGAGCGAGTGGAGTTGCGAGGCTTCGGCGCCTTCACGGTCAAGCATCGTGATGCTCGCACCGGTCGCAACCCAAGGACGGGCGCCTCCGTTTCGGTGGATGAAAAATCTGTTCCCTTCTTCAAGGCCGGAAAAGAGCTGCGGCTGCGGGTGAATTCGGGCAAGATTCCCCGAGCGAGGGAGCGCAAATCGGCCTAAGAGGGTTCCCGCCGCTCATGCTGTTCTTGATCGTCACCTTCGTCGTGTGCCTGCCGCTGGTGTTGTTCGCGCTCTCGAACACCGAGATGGTCAGGCTTGGTATCTGGCCGACGGATTATAGCCTGGAGGTGCACCTGTCGCTCGCCATACTGATCGCAATGGCGGTCGCGTTCCTGCTTGGCGCAATGATGGTGTGGATGTCCGAACTTTCGCAGCGACTGCGGGCGCGACGAGCCGAACGTGCCGTGCGTCTGCTTGAAGCTCAGATCGAAGCACTGAAAGCCGGTACCGGCACATCAATTTCGCTGCCTCCGGCGGCCTGATGTCGTCAGGTAACAAGTTGATCGTCGCGCTGGACACGGCGGATGCAAACCAAGCCCGTGTCTGGGCGGAGGCCGTTGCGCCATCTGCGGGTTTGCTGAAGGTGGGCCTCGAATTTTTCCTGGCGAACGGCGCGGAGGGCTTCAAGGCGATCGCCGGCGCGCCGATCTTCCTGGACCTAAAGCTACATGACATCCCCAATACGGTGGCCGGTGGAGTGCGAGCGGTGCTGCCGTTGAGGCCGAGGATGCTGACGATACATGCATCCGGCGGTTCAGCGATGATCCGCGCAGCGCATCAGGCCGCGGGCGCTGCGGCGACCGACCGGCCGATGATTCTGGCGGTGACCGTGCTGACCAGCCTCGATCAGACCGATCTGGTCGCTGTGGGCGTTGCCGCGACGCCGGCGGAACAGGTTATGAGGCTGGCCCGGCTCGCCATCGAGGCCGGAGCCGACGGGCTGGTCTGTAGTCCGTTGGAGGTCGCCATGCTCCGTCAGGCACTGGGTCCGGCTGTCAAGCTGGTCGTGCCTGGAATTCGCCCGGAAGGAGTAGCTTCCGGCGACCAAGCCCGTACGATGACCCCGGCGGCGGCGATCGCGGCAGGCGCTGACTGGATTGTTGTTGGCCGTCCGATCACCGGCGCCCGCGACCCCGGTATGGCGGCAGCGGACATCGCCGCCGATATTCGATGACCCAGGTAAAAGTCTGCGGCATCAATGACCCCATCGCTTTCGATACCGCGGTCGAAGCCGGTGCCGACTGGGTGGGATTCGTGTTCTTTCCGCCCTCCCCGCGCTATGTGACACCCCTGACCGCTGCCACGCTGTCGGGCCGAATAGGCGGAGGTCCGCCACGCGTCGGCCTGTTCGTGGACCCGACCGAGGCGGCGATCGCGCAAGTCCTGGAGATCGCGAAGCTGGACATCCTGCAACTCTATGGGGCGCCGGCCGATCTGGCTGCGATCAAGGCACGATTTGGCTTGCCGATTTGGCGCTCCCTAGGGATCAGCAGTGCCGCCGACCTTCCCTCGGATAGGCTGGAAGCGGACCGGCTGCTGCTGGAAGCCAAGCCGCCCGCCGGAGCGGATCGGCCGGGAGGGAACGCAAGAACGTTCGATTGGTCGGTTCTACGCGGGTGGGCTGCTCCTGCGCCCTGGATCTTGGCCGGGGGCCTGACGCCGGAAAACGTCGCCGGCGCGATCAGAGAGACCGGGGCGGCGGCGGTCGATGTGTCCTCGGGCGTAGAGAGCCGGAAGGGGGTGAAGGATCCAAGGTTGATCGGCCATTTCATCGCGGCGGCGAAAGGCGTTACTACGCCATAGCGAGCGCATCGAAGAGCTTAGCGAGGCACTTCAGTGGGCCTACTTCTTCTTCGCGATTTCCAGTTCCCGCCGCAGCCGCTCGATTTCCAACCGAAGCGCCTCGATCTCTGATCCATGCTCATCCGACGGATTGGTGGGTTCCGCGCCACGGTAAAACGGCGTGAACAAGCTGAACGCGCGTTCCATCATGGCCATGTTCTGCCGGCCGACTTCCTCGATGTTGCCGAACGGGAACAGTGTGCCCATTGTTTTCTGCATCGCCGTTCGCATCTGCTCCTGCTGCTGAGCGAACGAGGTCATGGCATGTTCGAGATATTTCGGAACCAGCCCTTGCATTGAGCCGCCATAAAGTCCGATCAACTGGCGTAGGAAGTTGGTGGGGAGCAAATTCTGGCCCTTCCCCTCTTCCTCGACGATGATCTGGGTCAGCACGGCGCGTGTTATGTCATCGCCACTTTTGGCGTCGTAAACAACAAAGTCGCGGCCCAGGCGCACCATTTCGGCAAGGTTGTCGAGCGTGATATAGCTGGAGCTCTCGGTATTATAGAGTCGCCGGTTGGCGTACTTTTTAACCACGACCGGAGGCTTCTCGCCGCTTGTCTTGTCCGAAAGCGTCTCGACGGGCACAGCCATGCATACCTCGTAGCTACTCGCTCTCCCTACCGCGTATTTCGCACTTGCGATAGGGTGAATTCATCGCTGATCCGCATGGGCGCGCGCCGGTTTAACGATTTCGCCGCCGTCCACCGCGCCCGTGGTCCGGCGCGAGGAGGAAGAATGCGGCATGATGGTGGGCGCCGATTTCGACGACACCGGACACGATTCGGGCGAACGAGGTGCCGAGGGCCGGGACGATCCCGATTTGGGTGGGGCCGAATCAGGTGCCGGCCCCACGGGGGAACCGTCCGATCCCCGCAAATTGGCGCAAGACTGGATCACTCTGTGGCAGAGCGAGCTATCTGCGATGGCGGCCGATCCGGAAATGCGCGAATCGTGGCAGACCGTGATGGCGTTTTGGGCCGGGACCATGTCCGCGATGCTTCGCGGCCTGCCGCGCGGGGCCCCCTCGCAACGGCCCGGCAATCCTGCCGCTGATCCGCATGATAGAACGGACCGACATGCCAGGACCGCTGATGCGCCGCGGGCCGCGCCCGCTCATGCTGCATCTGACGCTCGCGATGCTAAGATCGAGCGTCTCGCGCGCGACGTCGCCGCTCTGGAACGCCGACTGGCTGACCTCGAGCGTGGAGGCGATCCTCCAGTCCATCCAAAGCGCCGTCCGGGACGGAAACCACGAACGTGAGTTTTCCGCTGCAGTATTAGCCGAGACTTTACGCCAAGATGCGGCACTGATCGAGGGCATCGCGGCCTACCGGAGACACCCGTGGCGCCGCGACCTGATCGACCCGCCCGCGGTCTGGTCGGAGGGAAACACGCGGCTGCTCGACTATGGGCCACCTGCGGGCCGGCCGGTTCTGTTCGTCCCCAGTCTGATCAACCGAGCCTACGTGCTTGATCTGGCGGAGGGCTATTCGATGCTGCGCTGGCTGGCCGGGCACGGTGTGCGCCCATTGCTGCTCGATTGGGGCTGGCCGGAGGAAATCGAACGTTGTTTCAGCCTGACGGACTACGTCGCAGGCCGCATGGAGCGCGCGATGGCCGCGGCTGCGCGTTTGGCCGGCACTCCGCCCGTGCTGGCCGGGTATTGCATGGGGGGAACCCTGGCGGTAGCGGCGGCGCAGCGGCGGCCGGACCTAATCAGTGGCCTCGCCCTGCTTGCGGCGCCTTGGGATTTTCATGCGCCCGAGGGGAACCGGGCGATGCAGGCGGCGGAAACCCTGCCGCTGTTGGAACCAGCATTGGCTTTCAACCACGCGCTCCCGGTCGATTTGCTGCAATCGTTGTTTGCGCTGCTCGATCCGTGGAGCGTTGCCGACAAATATCGGGGCTTCGCCCGCCTGCCGCCAGACAGCGAGCGCGCCCGGTTGTTCGTGGCCCTGGAGGACTGGCTGAACGATGGCGTGCCGCTCGCGGCAGACGTAGCGCGTGCCTGCCTGCGCGACTGGTACGGCGAGAACGCCCCTGGCCGGGGTAAATGGCGGATTGCCGGGCTACCGGTCGATCCGAGTGCGATCGCGACGCCCACTTTCGTTGTGGTGCCGGGACGCGACACGATCGTGCCGCCCGAGTCAGCGCGGCCGCTCGCCAAGCTGATCCCACGCGCTTTGCTGCACCAACCCGCTGCTGGCCACATCGGCATGGCGGCGGGTGCTCGATCGGAGGCGTTGCTATGGCGCCCGCTGCTGACTTGGCTGCAGAGCATGGACGCGAACGGACAATTCGCAAGCTCTGCAGGTCGTTGACCTTGGCGTGGGATCGATTGCAATGACCCCTTTTGAGAACCCGCACAGATAGGGACTCTGGATATTATTTCTTTGTCGGATATTCTCTTTGCGGTCTACCCTCCGACCCTCTCGTCCGAATTCACCCCAAGCTGCTTCAGCTTTCGGTGCAACGCCGATCGCTCCATCCCTACAAACTGGGCGGTCCGAGAAATGTTCCCGCCGAAACGCAGTAATTGAGCGTGCAGGTACTGTGTTTCAAACAGATCCCTGGCGTCACGCAGCGGCAGCGACATGATATCGGCGGTCGGGTCGATATTCAGCAAAGCCGGCGCGCGCGACCCGATCTCCGGCGGCAGCATATCCGCCCGGATAGGGTCCCCCGCCGCCCCAGGCGCCATGATCAGCAGCCAATCCATCAAATTCCTTAGTTGGCGAACGTTTCCCGGCCAGTCGTATGCCTGCAGCGCCGCCAGCGTATCCGCAGACAGTGCTCTTACCGGGATCCCCGAGCTTTCTGCCGATCGCTCAATGAAATATTGTGCCAGGATCGGCACATCTTCCCGCCGCTCGCGCAGGGCCGGTACTCGGACGGGAACGACCGCCAGCCGGTAATACAAATCTTCGCGGAACCGCCCGGTAGCGATTTCCGTCTGGAGGTCGCGGTTTGTGGTGGACAACACCCGCACATCCACCTTCACCCGCGCCGATCCGCCCAGCCGCTCAAACGTCTGATCCTGCAACGCCCGCACGATCTTGCCCTGAGTCTCCAGCGGCATGTCGGAGACCTCGTCCAATAGCAGCGTCCCGCCATGCGCGCGCTCCAACACACCTGCGCGACGAGGATGCGCCATCGGATCGCCGCCGGCCTCCATCCCGAACAATTCTTCCTCAAAACGTCCTGGATTGAGCGTCGCGCAGTTCATCACGACGAACGGTCCGGTCGACCGGCGAGACCGCGAGTGGATCACCCGAGCGACCACTTCCTTGCCGGAGCCTGCGGGGCCTGAGATCATCACCCTGGATCCTGTTGGCGCGACCCGCTCGACCTGGGACCGCAACTGAGCGATCAGCGCCGATTCTCCGGTCAGCGTTGCCTCCGGTCCGGCGCGTAACCGCAACTCGGCGTTCTCGCGCGCCAGCGCCGCTGCTTCCAGGGCACGTCGCACGACGAGCAGCAGGCGGTCGGTTTGGAACGGCTTTTCGATGAAGTCATAGGCGCCGTGCTGAATCGCGCCGACCGCCATCTCGATCGTACCATGGCCGGAAATCATTACCACCGGTACATGGGGCTCCTCGCTTTGCAACGTCTCGAGAATGCCGATCCCGTCCATGCGCGAACCTTGCAGCCAGACGTCCAGGATCACCAGCGAAGGCCGGCGCGAGCGAAACGCCGCGATTGCCTGCTCGGCGTCGCCGGCGCCACGGGTCTCGTATCCTTCGTCCCGCAGGGTTCCTTCGATCAGCAGCCTGATATCAGGTTCGTCATCGACGATGAGGATTTCATGCGCCATGGGGCACCTGTGTCATTCCGCCACCGAACGATGCTGCCTCTTGGGCGATGACCAGCACCCGCGGCAGCATCAGGCTGGCGACCGCGCCAGGTCCGCTTGGCTGATCTCCCAAAGTCAGCGCCCCGCCATGGTCTTCCATGATCTTTTTCACAATCGCCAGTCCCAATCCGGTTCCCTTCGGCTTATGCGTGACGTATGGTTCGGTCAGTCGCGTACGCTCTTCCTTCGGCAGTCCGACTCCATCGTCGCCAACGATGATACGAGCTTCGTTCGGCAGATCTTGCACCGTCAGCGTGATGTGACCAGCGCCGTCGCGCATCGCCACGGCATCGGCTGCATTTTGCAACAAATTCGTCAGCGCCTGACGCAGCATCCGTCTGTCGCACGGCACCACAGGTCCGCGTTCCGGAATGTCAGTAATCCATTCGATGCCTGGACGTGCCGTCTTTTGCAGCACCAAAGTCTCTCGCGCGATGCGGCCGACGTCCTCGGGCTTAATAACCGGCTGCGGCATCCGCGCGAATGCCGAGAACTCATCGACCATCCGTCCGATATCGCCGACATGGCGGATGATGGTATCAGCACATTGGGCAAACGTTTCTGGATCAGACTGTATTTCCTTGGCGAAGCGCCGCTTCAGTCGTTCCGCAGACAATTGGATCGGAGTCAGTGGATTTTTGATTTCGTGGGCGATACGGCGGGCGACGTCGGCCCACGCGGCCTTACGCTGGGCCGACTGCAATTCCGTGATATCGTCGAACGTGACCACGAAGCCGTCGGTGCGTGCGCCCGATAATTCGGCACCGATCCGCACCAGTAAGATGCGACGGTGATTGGGCGGTCCGGTCTGGATCTCGGCCGTCCGCGCCCGATCGGGGTTCGCGGCGACCTCTCCGAAAAGCGTGGCAAATTCAGGCACGATCTCTTCCAGCAGATGCCCGGTCGCCGCCAGCAAGTCCAATCCCAGCAACTCGTCAGCAGTCCGGTTGGGCAACTCGATCCGCCCCAGCGAATCCAGCCCGATCACCCCCGCCGAGACGCCTGCTAGCACGGTCTCGGTGAACCGGCGGCGCTCATCGATTTGACTATAGGCATCCATCAATTCAGAGCGCTGAGCCGCCAACTGCCCGGTCATCCGATTGAACGCTCTTGAAAGACCAGCCAATTCGTCACCGGTCGCCGGTTCCTGCACCCGCACCGTCAGGTCACCGCTGCGCACCCGTTCCGCCGCACTGATGAGCATGCCAACAGGACGGGCGATCTGGTTGGCCATGATCAGGCCGATCAAACCTGCCGCGAGCAGCACCAGCAATGCCACAATAGCAAATATCCAGGCGAACGCGATCTGCAGCCAGGACCGGTTTTCATCCAGCCGTTGATACGCCGAGACCGCCTGCTCGGTGCGCTGCATATAGCCCAAAATGGTCGGGTCGATCGGCCGCCCGATCATCAGCATCAGCGCCGGCGTCGATTCCAGGCGCACGACCGCCCTAACGCGCGTTCCGTCACCGGCATTCAGCACCGCCACGTCGCCGCTCATTGCCTGTTCGGTCACGGACTGCGGCGGTGCCTCGACGCCCAGGCCCACGAAGATACCGGCCGCCGCCAGAACCTGCCCAGTGGTCGGTTCATAGATCACGGCCTCGGTCAGGCCACGCAATGTCGTCTGAGTATCGAGGACCTCGGCAAATACCGTCGGATCGGCTGACAAAAACCGCCCCGCGCGCGCCAGATCGTTCGCCATCTCGAGCGCAACCGCGCGGATGTTGTTGCGATGTTCGTCCAGATAGCCGCGCGAGACCTGCAGCGATTCCGACAGCGATTCGCGGACTGGATCGTTGAACCAAGATTGGATACCAAAATGAAAAAACGCCACTGCGAAACAGGCGACGACGATGGTGGGCGCGACGGCCACGCCACTAAACAGGAAGACCAGCCGCACATGCAGCCGAGACCCCGCCGAACCGCGCCTCCGCTCCACCCAGACGCGCGTCAGGCGTCCCGCGAGGACCGCTCCTAGCAGTAGCAACACCGACAAATTCGCGAGCACCAGCCCGACCCCGACCCCCGGCCGCCAACCGAGCGGCGAGCCGCGGGCGAGGATGATGAACGTGGCCAAACCGACAAGCAGCGCCAATGCGGTCAGCGCCAATGTGACGCCCTTGCCTAGCATTGTGTCACCCAGCCGACCCGCGAAGGATGATCGCGGTTCCGAGATGACGTCGCGCGCGAGCTTAGGATTAAGGTCGGCCCTTCGGGTCGAGAAGTTCATATCGGCCGCCATCGGGTGTTTCGTCCCGCGCGCGACAAGCCAGCAATGATCACCACTGTCTTGGCGCCCTCCTGCAGGCCGGGCCGGCTTCCGTCGTTCGCGCTCCCGACCATGAGACCGCACGAAATCATTACATCAGGCCTCGTACTACGGGAATTTCCAAATCCCGGATCTTCTTGCGCAATGTGTTGCGGTTCAGGCCCAGCATTGACGCGGCCTTGATCTGATTGCCGCGGGTGGCCGCGAGCGTCAGCCTAATGAGAGGTCGTTCCACCTCAGCGATGATCTTGTCATAGACATCGGTGACGCCCATACCGTCGTTGTGCGCGGCCAGGAACTCCTTGATGTGTCGCTCCACCGCACTCGACAAGGTTTCCGGGCCATTGCTGTCCGGGGCGGACGCCGCCGGTCCTGCTGCGGGCGGCGGATCGGCGAGTTCTGAGTCAATCACCTCGGCACCAATGACTTCATCCGGGCACAACGCAGCGAGCCGGCGCATCAGATTTTCCAGTTCGCGTACGTTGCCAGGCCAGGCATATTGCTTCAGTCGGTCAACCGCCCCCTGGTCGAGGCTCTTGGCCGGCAAACCGTCTTCACGAGCGCGTTCCAGGAAATGCCGCGCCAGCAAAGCGATGTCCTCGACGCGCTCGCGCAGCGGCGGCAGGCGGATCGGAACCACATTCAAGCGATAGAATAAATCTTCTCGGAATTGGCCTTGCCGGATCGCAGAGCGCAAATCGCGATGGGTAGCGGCGATGATGCGGACGTTCGCCTTGATCGGCTGACGCCCACCGACGCTCGTGAACTCGCCCTCCTGCAGCACGCGCAGCAGCCGTGTCTGCGCTTCGGGCGGCATGTCGCCGATTTCGTCCAAGAACAGCGTGCCCCCATTGGCCTGCTCGAACCGCCCCTGTGATCTGTTGGTGGCGCCGGTGAACGCGCCACGCTCATGCCCAAAGAGTTCGCTTTCAATGAGTTCGCGCGGGATAGCCGCCATGTTGATTGCAACGAACGAGCCCGCCCGTCGTTTCCCGTAATCGTGCAGCGCCCGGGCCACCAACTCCTTGCCAGTGCCCGATTCACCGTTGATCATCACCGTAAGATCCGCCGTGGTGAGGCGGGCGATGGTGCGGTAAATCTCCTGCATCGCGGGGCTGCGGCCGATCAGCGGCAGGCGTTCATCGGTATCCTTAGCCTCCGGCGGGCTGAAGGTCGGCTCAGACGGCGCCGCCAAGGCACGGCCAACCACCGCCAGCAATTCGCGCAAATCGAACGGCTTGGGCAGATACTCGAAGGCACCGCGCTGTGTGGCTTTGACCGCAGTCATCAGCGTTGACTGCGCGCTCATGACCACCACGCGCAGTTCGGGCCGGATGCGCTTGATTCTGGGGATCAGGTCCAGGCCGTTTTCGTCTGGCATCACCACGTCGGTGATCACCAGGTCTCCTTCCCCATCCTCCACCCAGCGCCAGAGGGTGGCAGCGTTGCCGGTACTCCGCACCTGATAGCCGGAGCGACCCAACGCCTGCGTGAGCACGGTTCGGATGGAGCGGTCGTCGTCGGCGATCAACACGGTGGGCAAGGTCATTGGTCGGCGTCTTTCTCCGTCACGACGGGCAAGTGCAAGCGGAATTCGGTGCGACCGGGACGGCTATCGACTTCGATCAAGCCGCCGTGGTCGCCGACGATTTTGGCAACCAGGGAAAGACCGAGGCCGCTGCCGGTGTTTTTCGACGTGACGAACGGTTCGAATAAATGCGGGCGGATGTCCTCCGGGATGCCATGACCATTGTCGCGTACGGCAACGAACAACGGCAAATCCATCCGCTCGGTGCTGCCGGGAATAGCGACGCGCATGCCGTGCTGAAAGCCGGTGGCTAGGATGATTTCGGGATGGCGGATGCCTTCCTGCGTCACTGCCTCGGAGGCGTTCTTGACCAAGTTTAACACCACCTGAACCAGTTGGTCACGATTGGCCCAAACCGGCGGCAACGACGGATCATAGAGTTCTTGAAAGCGTATATGGGCGGCGAAGCCGGACTGAGCCAGCCTTCGGACGTGCTCCAAGACACGGTGAATGTTCACAGCGGTGCGGGCGATCGGCTTTTCCCCGAACGCCTCCATCCGGTCCACCAGATCGCGGATGCGGTCGGCCTCGTCGCGGATTAGTACCGCCAACTCACGGTCGGCCGGACCGACACTGATTTCCAACAATTGCGCCGCGCCTCGGATGCCTGATAGCGGGTTCTTCACCTCATGTGCCAAGATCGCCGCCATTCCTGTCACGCTGCGGGCAGCGCCGCGAAATGCCAACTGGCGGTCGAGCGCCCGAGCGGCTGATGCATCCTGCATCACGAGGAGCACGGCTCCGGGTTCCTCAGTCAGCGGCGAACCCTGAACCGTAATCCCGCGCTTGTGCAGGCGTGGACTTTCAAGATTCAGGTCATGGTCGGAGATCGTGGCTTCGGTGCGGCGCACCTGCTCGATCAGAAGAAACAGCGGATTGTCGGGCGGCAGCAGATCGGGCAGCCGATGCTGGGTCAGCCAGGCGGCCGAGATCCCGAGAAACTGCTCGGCCGCATGGTTAACATGTCGAAACCGGTTTTCCACGTCGAGCAGGATGACCGGCACCGGCAATGCACCCAGTATCGCGGAGGAATCGGCCAACTTCGCGGTCGCCTCGGCAGCCCGTCCACGTCCTGTCAAAAGCCGCGAGGCCCGGGATACGACCGCACTCATGCTGCTTCGGCCTTCATATTACTGTCGATATGGTCCAAATTGTGATCGTCCGGGTTTCCCGACGGCTCACCTCCGCACCGCGTGAACCCGCGTGCAATCAACGGGTCATAGAACCGGTCGATCAACCGGATCACGGTATTGACATCCGGCAACCGGTTCATTGTTGCCCGGAATTCCGCCGAACCCGGTAGTCCTCGTGAGTACCAGGACAGATGTTTGCGGGCGAGGCGGACGCCCGGGCCGGAGCCGAATTGGCTAAGCATCGCATGATAGTGCTCCAGCAGGATGATTTTCTGCCGGGCCAAGGATGGCTCCGGCAGCCGCTCGCCGGAGCGGAGGTAGTGCGCCGCCTGAGCCGGGAACCACGGCCGGCCGTAGCAGCCGCGCCCGATCATCACGCCATCAGCGCCCGATAGCGCGAGAGCGGCCGCGGCGTCGTCCTCGGTGAGAATGTCGCCGTTGACAATGACCGGGATACTGATCGCTTGCTTCACATGCCGCACAAACGCCCAATCGGCGATGCCGGTGTAGAATTGCTGACGCGTGCGACCATGGATTGTGACCATACGAATGCCTGCGTCCTGCGCAATCCGAGCCAGCCGCGGCGCATTCAGGTTGGCGTGGTCCCAGCCCATTCGCATCTTCAGCGTAACCGGTACGGAGACCGCTCTGACGGTCGCCCCCAAGATTGCCGCCGCGGCCATTTCATCGCGCATCAGCGCGGAACCCGCGGCCTGTCCGACCGCTACTTTCTTCACCGGGCAGCCGAAATTGATGTCGATCATGTGGGCGCCCTTATCCACCGCCAGGCGCGCCGCTTCGGCCATCGCCGCCGGGTCGCAACCGGCCAATTGTACCGCCGACACCCCGCCGCAGCCGTCGATTTCGGCCATCCCGAGAGTCTTCTGGTTTTCCCGGATCATCGCCCAAGAGGCGATCATCTCCGACACCACCATCCCAGCGCCCAAGTGCTTGGCGGTCCGGCGAAACGGCAAATCCGTAACACCGGACATCGGTGCAAGAATGACGGGTGTCTCGATGCGGACACCGAAGCCTAGATCAAGAGATTTCAGATCGACTGATCCTAGGGCAGAGGGTGTGATGTGTGAACGACAGTTGCCCATGATTTGGGCAGGTTAGCGACACGTTCGAAAACGCGCAATATTTGATCCTGGCGGAACCGGCTCCGACGATGCACCGTTTCGGTTCATCATGCCCGAAGGTACGCGAATGGCCCGCTCCGCCGCATCTTCCCGCGATGCAACCTCGCAGGACTTCACGATCGAAGCGTATCGCGCAAAACGCGACTTCACCGGGACGAGCGAACCGACGCCCGGAAAGGGCGGGCAGGGTCAGGGTGCGCAGTCAACCATGCGGGCGCCGGTATTCGTGGTGCAAAAGCACAAAGCTCGCCGAGCCGGTTTGCACTGGGACTTTCGCCTGGAGCACAACCACGTGCTCTGGAGCTGGGCGGTCCGCAAAGGGCCGTCGCTAGACCCCGCCGACAAGCGAATTGCGGTTCACGTCGAGGACCATCCGCTGGACTACGCCGACTTCGAGGGTACAATTCCTGACGGTAATTACGGCGCCGGCACCGTGGAGACTTGGGACCGGGGCACTTGGGAACCTCTTATTGATCCAGACAAAGGCCTTCGCGACGGAGAAATCAAATTTGTCCTGTCCGGCAAGCGCCTGCACGGCAAATTCACTCTCGTGCGGCTAAAGCCCAAGCCCGAACAACGCAGCCGCCAGGATAATTGGCTGTTGATCAAGGGCCACGATGCGGATGAGAGGCCGGGCGCCAACGCCGAGGCGCTGGAGGCGGCGATCCCAGCGCCGGAGAAGCCAGGCGGCGCCTCGAACGACCTGACCATCGCTGGTGCGGTCAAAGGCAAACTGCCTGACAAGCAGGCCCCTCAGCTCGCCGCCGTGGCCGAAGCTCCGCCGAAGGAGGCCGGCTGGGTGACCGAGATCAAGTTCGATGGCTACCGGCTGCTGGCGTCCCTCGACCGCGGCAAGGTGCGGATCTTGACGCGCAACGGCAACGATTGGACCGACAGGTTGCCGGCGGTAGCGAAGGCGGTAGGCCAGCTTCGCGTCGATTCGGCGATAGTGGACGGCGAATTGGTGGCGCTCAACAAGGACGGCATCTCCAGCTTTCCTGCCTTGCAGGGCGCCCTGTCCAACGGCCGCGACGAGACCTTGGTGCTCTACCTGTTCGACCTGCTTTACCTCGACGGTTGGGATCTGCGGAGTTGCGGCCTGCGTGACCGCAAGGATCGGCTGAAGGGCCTCAACACCTGGCGCGGGATGCTGCGCTTCAGCGAGCACGACGAGGGCGACGCCACCCAAATGCTGCAGGCCGCCTGCGAGATGAAGTTGGAAGGTATCATCTGCAAAAGGGCCGACGCCCCATATATCCCAGGCCGAGGACACGGCTGGCTGAAGGTCAAGTGCAGCGGCCGTGAGGAATTTTTGGTCATCGGGTGGACCGAACCCGCCGGTAGCCGCACCGGGCTAGGCGCCCTGCATTTGGGGTACTACGATCCTCAGGGAAGGCTGCACTACGCAGGCGGCGTCGGCACCGGCTTCTCCGATGAGTCGCTGATGATGCTGCGCGATCGGCTCGATGGGTTGGGCACCACCCCGCCGCGGGACCTGATGTTGGCAGGCGAGGACCTCGAGCGCACCATCCACTGGGTGAATCCGGAACTGGTGGCCGAGACCTCGTTCCCTACATGGTCCGGCGCTGGCCGGGTGCGGCACGCGGTGTTCCTGGGGTTGCGCGAGGACACGGCGCCAAAGGATGTCGTGCGCGACCCAGCCGACCCGGAGGCCTTGCGCCGCGCCGTCACCCCGAAAGACTATATCGGGTCTGCGAAGAAGAAAGGACCCATCATCGCCGTGCCAGCCAAGCGAGAACCTGACCCACCTGCGGCACCCCGCCCCAGTAGTAAGATCGTCACCGCCAAGGCGCCGCGCGCCCGCAACGAGACCATCGAGGGGATCATCCTGACCCATCCCGATCGGGCGCTATGGCCTGGTATTACCAAGCACGACCTGGCGGAATACTGGCGGACGGTGGCCGATCACGCTCTGCCCGGCCTGGCACACCGTCCGCTGGCGGTGGTGCGCTGCCCTTCAGGCATCGAGGGTGAGCACTTCTTCCAAAAGCACGGCCACGGGACGATGCCGGAGGGTGTGCGTGACGGCGCGGCGGACAAGGCCCCGTATCTGGCGATAGACGGGTTGCAGGGTCTGGTCGCGCTGGCCCAAATGTCGGCCATCGAGCTGCATGTCTGGGGCTCGACAGAAGCGGACCCGCTGCACCCCGATCAGCTTGTCTTCGACCTCGATCCCGGTGAGGGTGTGAAGGTGGCGGATATCGTAGCCGCTGCACTGGACATGCGCGACAAGCTGGAGGCGATCGGCCTTTCCTCGTTCTGCCGCACCAGCGGCGGCAAGGGCCTGCATGTCGTCGTTCCGCTGGTGCCAGAGCAGTCCTGGGACCCGGTCCGCGCCTTCTGCCGGTCCTTCGCGGAGACAGTCAGCGAGGCAAATCCGGAGAAGTATCTCGCACACGTCAAGATCGCCGATCGCCGTGGGCGGATCCTGATCGACTGGCTACGTAACGGATTAGGATCCACTGCGGTCGCCTCGTTCTGTCCGCGCGCCCGTCCGGGGGCCGGCGTGGCGACGCCGCTGGCATGGAAGGAGGTTACGCCGAGGCTGGATTTGCAGGCTTTCACGCTTAAGACGGTGCCAGGACGGTTGGGAAAGCTGAGGGCCGATCCATGGGAGGGATTCGAGGCGTCGAGACGGACTTTGCCGAGGGCACCGAAGGATGGAGCGCGGGAGATTGAGGCGGGGGAGGTCAAGGCGGCGACGAAACCAGCCGGGAAAGCAACGATTGTGACAGCGAAGCCACCGACGCGGCGGCCGAAGTAACGGTTTCAGGGACTTCGCGATATCCGGCGTCGCGGACCAAGGTTCGGCGCCTTCGCCGGGGCGTTCCTTGCAGGAACGTGAACCTTTGAAGTTCTCAGGCGGCGGGCGACAACCTGGGGACGCGGAGCGGCTCGTACCCGGCTGAAAAAGCTTGCTCGGCCGCGGGTTCGCGGATCATATAGCCACGGCCCCAGATCGTCCCGATTATTCCTTCGGCGCCCGCCCGGGCGAGCTTTTTTCTCAGTTTACATACGAAAACATCAATGATTTTAACTTCAGGTTCATCCATCCCGCCATAAAGATGGTTCAGGAATGCTTCCTTGGTTAGTACCATGCCTTTACGTAGAACCAAGAGCTCCAGGATCGAATATTCCTTACCGGTCAGGTGGATGTCACGGCCATCGATTGCGACTTCTCGGCTGTCCAGATTGAGTTCCAGGCGGCCGAGGCGGACGGTTGGTTGGCTGAACCCCTTGCTGCGGCGAACCACTGCTTGCATCCGGGCCAGCAACTCCGCCTTGTCATACGGCTTGATGATGAAATCGTCAGCGCCGAGGCTGAGCGCCTTCACCCGAGCCTGAGGCAAGGTGATGCCGGATAGGATGAGGACGGGGGTGTCATTTCGGGCGAGGCGCATCCGGCGCACGACCTCAAACCCTTCGATGTCAGGCAGAGCGAGATCGAGCAGCACAACGTCATATTCATAGTGCCGTAACAGCTCTAGCGCGTCTTCACCGCTGTCAGTCTGGTCCACCACAGCGCCCGCGGCTTTTAGCATAAGCGTTATGCCGCGGGCAGCGATCAGGTCTTCTTCCACCAGCAGGACACGCATGCAGCTCTCTCCTTAACAGACCGTAAGAAATATATACCACCATGGCGTGTTATTGGCTACGTGATTTTCAACGTGTTAGTGTAATTTTTACGAATTACCGGCAGAAGAGCCTCCTAACATACGAATGAATGCAGAACGTTACTAAATTATGGACAAATTAATCCCAATGAGAGGTGGTAGTCTCGTAGAACGAGTGGATGCCTGTAAGGCGCGATTCAGGCGGGTTGAGCCGGCGCATATTAGCGGAACAGTAACGAATTTACTGGGGCTCGTCGTCGAGGTGGAGGGACTAAGCGGACTGGCGGCAACCGGGGACGGATTGCAGCTTCATACGCGCGATCAGCGCTGCGTTTTGGCGGAAGTGATCGGATTTCGGGACGCCGCGGTGCAAGCGATGGCTTACGGTTCGCTGGACGGTGTGGCGCACGGATCGCGCGCACGATTGCTGGACGCCCAACATGGTATGCTGGATGTCGCCTCGTCCTGGCTGGGCCGAGTGATCGACCCGTTGGCGAAACCACTTGACAGCAAGGGTATCCTGTTCGGGGGGGCAACCGGACGCCGGAGCCGAAACGCCCCGCCGGAGGCCACTTTGCGCGCACGGCTCGGGCCGCGCATCGATCTGGGCGTTCGCGCGCTCAACTGCTTTGCAACCTGCCGGCAGGGCCAGCGGCTCGGTCTGTTCGCAGGCTCCGGTGTCGGCAAGTCGACATTGCTGTCGATGCTGACGCTCGGCACGGAATGTGATGTCGTGGTCCTGGCCCTGGTCGGGGAGCGGGGGCGGGAAGTCCGGGAGTTCATCGAGACCGATCTGGGACCGGACGGAATGGCGCATTCGGTGGTGGTCGTGGCGACGTCGGATTCGCCACCGTTGATGCGCCGCCAGTGCGCCTATACGGCGATGACCGTCGCCGAGCATTTTCGCGACCAGGGACTGTCGGTCCTGTTGCTAATGGACAGCGTGACACGATTCTGCCTGGCGCTGCGAGAGATCGGTTTATCGCTTGGGGAGCCGCCGGCGACGCGGGGTTATCCGCCCAGCGTCTTCGCTGAACTGCCGCGCCTGCTGGAACGCGCCGGGCCGGGGCTGGTCCGGTCGGACCGACCCCCTGGGCATATCACCGGGCTGTTTACCGTCTTGGTTGAGGGGGATGACCACAACGAGCCGGTGGCAGACGCGGTACGTGGCATCCTCGACGGACACATCGTCATGGACCGCAAGATAGCCGAAGCGGGTCGCTATCCTGCAATAGACGTGCTGCGATCGTTATCCCGGCTCGCTGCCTCGTGCCTCGACGCGCCGCAAACCGAGACGGTGGGCCGGGCGCGGCGCATCTTAGCGCTGCAGGGCGATATGGCGGATATGGTCCGCCTCGGGGCGTATCGAGCCGGGACTGATCCGGCGGTGGATGAGGCGTTGCGGCTGACACCGCTGATCGACGAATTCCTGCGGCAGTCGAAGGGCGATCGTTCCGGATTTCTGGAGTTGTTCGAACGCCTGGACCGAGCGTTGAGCGGTTTGCCCCGGGATGGTTCTCGTCTTTCGCCTTTGGAAGGTCTGCCCCAGGACGGCTTGAATGGCGGCTAATTCGATCCGTATCCTGCGATCCGTCCGGCGGCGGTCTGTCGAAGAGGCCCGCTTTGCCCTTGGCGCATGTCTAGCGACTGAGGCGCAGGCAGTGGATGCGCTTGAGGCAATCGTTGAGCAGGCGCGGCGCGACAGAGCGGCGCATCAGACGGTTGAAGAACCGCATCAGTTCTTGGACATGTTTGTGCGCCGTTCTGGCGTGGCTGAAGCGGAGCGTGTTTCGGCTGAGGCGGCCTTGACGGCGGCCCGGGCCCGGTCTGAAGGCGGCGCGCATCGCGGTCGTCGCGGCTCAGACGGCGGCCGAGGCGGTAGAAACGCTGATCGCTGAACGCGCGTTGTCGGACGAAGAGGATGCGAACCGGCGCGAACAGCACGCTTTGGATGATATGACACGGACCCGTTTCAATCCGGCGGACCGCGACGCAGCACGTTAATACCACGGCATCACGAGAAATTGCCGCGTAGCGGCACATATCGCGGACCCAGGCGCATTACATGCCGCCTATGAATACGGTGTCATTGTCAAGAGAATCTGATCCGGTGGAGCACCAAGACATACATACGGTCCTCGTTGTTGAGGACGAAACGATGGTGCGAATGCCGATCGCCGAATATTTGCGCGATTGTGGTTATAACGTGCTGGAAGCCGCCGACGCGTCGGAGGCGATCGCGACGATGAGGACCGAAGGGCCGGTCAGTCTGGTGTTCAGCGATATTCGCATGCCGGGCAAAATGGATGGGTTCGGGTTGGCGGAATGGTTTCAGTCGCATTATCCGTCGGTGCCGGTCCTGCTGACCTCGGGGTACAATGGCGGCCGGAATTTGCCTGTGGACCCGATATCGCGCACCCGCTTCATCGAGAAGCCTTACTCGCAGACGCAGGTAGCCCGGCAGATCGCTGCGCTGCTGGACGCATAAGTAGTTCGGTTGGTCACCGCCATCATTAGGACACTTGGCTAGGCTTTAACGATGTGGGAACAAAGCGCGCGATAATCGCGCGATTCACAGCCAGAAGCCTTAGACCGAACCACAATGACATACTCTCCCAGCCGGACGCTCCTCCCGGCCGCCGAGCGTCGCGGGCTGATGGTGTCTGCCATCAGCCTGACGCTGCTGCTTGTCGTAGTCAGTGTTGTGCTGTTTCTGACGCTGCGCTCACCGCTGAAGGACGATATCGCCTGGCTAATGTACGTGGCGCGGCGTTGGATGGCGGGACGCGAACTCTACATCGACGTGGTGGAGGTCAATCCGCCGTTGATCATCTGGATTTCGGCTGTCCCGTCGGAGATCGCTCAATGGTTGAACGTCGACACGCGGTTGGTGGTCATGCCGATGTTCATTGCCTTCGTGCTGGCGTGCGCGTGGTGGTCGGCCAGTCTGCTACGAACGCAGGGCGGGATTTTTGCTCAGACGCCGCCGGTGTTTGCCGTGGTCGGCACCGCCCTGCTGATACTCCCGGCGGTCGACCTGGGACAGCGGGAGCATCTGTTGGTGGCGGCGTTTCTGCCTTATCTGGCGCTGTTCGCGCGTTCTTTGGATGGAAGACCGGCGCCGAGCGTCTCCTCGGTCGCGGCCGGGGTGCTCGCCGGGCTGGGGTGTGCTCTGAAGCCTGGCTATGCGGCCGTATTCGTGGTGTTGGAATGTCTCGCATTGGCGCGTGGTCTCCGACCGTGGCGCGCGATGCCGCTTGCCGCGGGAATGGCGCTGTTGGGGTATGCCGGTCTCGTCGCGATGGTCTGCCCAGCCTATCTCGAGCGGGACGTTCCGATGGCGCTGGCGCTCTATGGCGCCACCGATGCATCGTTCGTTACCCTGCTTTCGGACAGCACTGTTCTGCTGGTTGGGGAGGCGGTCGCGGTTGGTCTCCTGTGGCTGCGCCGACGGCGCCTGTTCGACCAGGGGTTGATGCTCACGCTGACAGTGTTCGCCGCGACCGCCACGGTGATCTGTTTCGCTGACGGCAAGAATTGGTACTATCATCGCCTGCCGGCGATCGTGACGACCGTGCTGGCGCTGCTGCTGTGGATCGCGACTGAACTCGTGCAACGCCGCTGGCGGGTCCGTTGGCCGTTGCTCGCCGCCTGTGTCGCGGTCACGGTGTTCGGGGTTTCCTCTGTCGAGCGGATGGAGCCGGAGGCGACGCAGGCCGTCGAGCTGACGCCGACAGTGGTGGACCGGCTGGAGCGGATCCTGCGCGACGAACATGCCCGGACGTATGTCGCATTCTCGGAGTGGATAGCTTTGGGTTTTCCGGTGGTGAATGAGACCGGGGTGACTTGGACGTCGCGATTTGATTCGATGTGGGCGCTGAAGGGAGAAGTCTGGCGTGCGCGGTTCGATCCGTCGGCTGACCTCGAGTGGCCGATCGCTCGATGGGTGGCGCATGATTTCCTCGCCGGTTGCCCTGACGTCGCGGTGGTGGATACACGGGAGACCACGAAATATATCAGTATCCTCAGCGCCGCTGATCCCGCGTTTGCGCGAGCCTGGTCGCGCTACCGGCCGATCGCGTTATTCGACGGGATCATGGTTTATAAGCGGGGCAGGGCCGGCTGTCTCGATGTCTGGGTCGCGGCGGAGTCGGTACCGATGATCGGCACGCTGCCTAAGTCGCACGTCGATCTCAGGTGAGGGTCCGGGACGGTTATTATTTGTTCGCATTGTGCTTTCTAGAGCTCAGTGCTCGCGCCCATTCGGGCAATCCGACGTCCGGTATTCCCGTTGCGGAACGTGGAAAGCGGCGTGCTCTCTCCTTACTTCACCGGACCGAAGACCGTCCGAAATGGTTGTTCAACGCAGGGCGAGATTTCGTCCAGATGCTCGGCCTTCGCCCTCCCGTCGGAATGACCCTCGTCCGACGATTATCCGAGGCCAGCAGCGCCTTTGGGCGTGAGGAAGCGAACTAATTAGATCGCTTCCTGGGTTCGTATCGTGATAATTCAGCCGCGGACGGGTTGCCGGCTGTTCGGCGAGCCGGCGGCTGGACCCTCGCAGGAGTATGCTCGTGAAGATCGGCGTCCCGAAGGAGATCAAGGCCCACGAATACCGGGTCGGGCTGACCCCGGCGGGGGTTCGGGAGCTGGTTCAGGGTGGGCATGATGTCGCGGTCGAGCACAACGCCGGCGCCGGCATCGGGTCGGACGATGAAGCCTATCGGTCGGCTGGCGCCTTGATTGTCGGCGCCGCGGCAGAGGTGTTCGAAGCGGCCGACCTGATCGTAAAGGTGAAGGAGCCTCAGGCGGCGGAAATCGCTCTGCTGCGCAGGGGGCAGATCCTGTTTACCTACCTGCACCTCGCGGCCGACAAGGCGCAAACGCAGGGGCTGATCAACTCCGGGGCTACCTGCATCGCTTATGAGACCGTGACTGACCGCGCGGGGAGCCTGCCGCTGCTGGCACCGATGAGTGAAGTGGCCGGCCGCATGTCTGTCCAGGTCGGCGCACATTGCCTGGAGCGCGAGCAGGGAGGTGCCGGCATTCTGTTGGGTGGCGTCCCCGGCGTACCCCCGGCCAAGGTGGTAGTGCTCGGCGGTGGGGTGTCTGGCACGAACGCCGCGCGAATGGCTGTGGGCTTGGAGGCCAGTGTTACGATCATCGACAAATCCCTGACCCGGTTGAAGGAACTGGATTTGCAGTTTGGGCCTCGGGCCATGACTTTGTTCGCCACCACCGCTGCTATCGAGCAGGCGGTGCTGGCCGCAGATCTGGTGATTGGCGCCGTGCTGGTGCCTGGCGCAGCGGCGCCGAAGCTAGTTACCCGGGCGATGGTGCAGCGGATGCGTTCGGGGTCGGTGCTGGTGGATATCGCGATCGACCAGGGCGGGTGCTTCGAGACCAGCCGGCCGACGACGCACTCGGATCCCACGTATGTGGTGGATGGGGTGGTGCATTACTGCGTGACGAACATGCCGGGGGCAGTAGCTAAGACATCAACCTACGCACTGACCAATGCTACGTTGCCGTTCGTGCTGGCGCTCGCCGGCAAGGGGTGGCGGCAAGCGATGCTGGATGACCCGCATCTGGCGGAGGGATTGAATATCGACGCCGGACGAGTGACCCACCGAGCGGTTGCGCAGGCGCTGGGGCTGCGTTTCACGCCGGCGCGGGAGGTTCTGGTGCCTGCCGCGGTGGTATAGCGGATTAGCCGTGGCGCCAGGATTGTTTAGGCGAGACCTCTGGTCGGCACGCGACGGGCAGGTCCCTCGTCGTTACAGAGCTGATCAAGATCCGGTCCTCGTCCGCCCCGCGAGCCAGCGGACGACCCCGGCGTTCGGCCGTCGTTTCGTCCACTACGAGACGAGGTTGGTGTCCAGAAGAAAATTCACGGATCGATGTCGGGTGGTCGGCAGTGTCCAAACCGGAGCCGCTCAGCGGGGAAGGAAGAATGTCGCGAGATTGCCGGTCCGGCGCCACTTTCGGTTGCGTTCTCCGCCGACGCTACAACGGCCGCTGTAAGCCATTCGGTGTGACGGTTTGCAGGCCGCTCATCCAAGCCTTGGCAATCAGCTTGCCGTATGTTGCCTGCGCCTCGGCGACCGACCAGGTGTCCCAGTAGTGCGGTTATAGTTTTCTACAACGACGACCAGCCGATGGCCATCGGTTCAGTGTTCGAACGTTTCCACGAGCCCCGGCAGCTCCAGCAGCGTGTCCACCACGGCGTGCGCGCGCAAGCCCAGGGTCTCGGTCTGTGTCCGCAACGCACGGTATATTGCGGCCGGTCCGATATTCTCGCCGCTGAGAAGCTCGCCGCGCAACGCGGCCGGGGTGACGCGCTCGATCCGGGCGACCTTGAAACCGAAGCTTCGGGCGCCAGCGACGTCGAAACCGTTGGAGGAGACGAAGACGACCTCCTCCGGACGCACATTCAGCCGCGCCGGGACGAGTTCGTAGGCACGGGGATCAGGCTTGAAGACCTTGTTCGTGTCGACGCTGATCACGGCATCCAGATAGCTGTCCAAACCGGTGTTCCGCACCAGAGCATCCAGCATGCCGGGGCTGCCGTTGGACAGAATTGCGCGGCGGTAGTTTTTCAAAGCTGCCAGCGCTTCCGCTGCCTCCGGATAGGGGGACAGATTGTCGTACGCGTCGACGAGACGGCCGATCAACGCCTCCCCGGCCGCCAAGCCCAGCGTCCCGAGGGTATAGTCGAGCGATTCGCGACTAACGGTCAGAAAATCCTCGTAGCGGCCCATTAGAGACCGGAGCCAGCTGTATTCCAACTGCTTCAGGCGCCAGACCTGCGTGATGTATTCACCGTGACCTGGAAAAGCGGCGTTGATAACGTGGGAGATGGACTGGACATCGTACAGGGTGCCGTAAGCGTCGAACACGAATGCCTTGACCTTCATTCCGCGCGTCCTCGTCCGGTGTCCGGTTTCTGAGGCTTTTATAAGCCCAACACCGTTCCCTGTCAGGTGGCCGGGTCAATACCCCGGGCATGCGCTGCCAGGGCGCCGTCGATACCTGGCTCCAGCAGCGCGCAGCCGATCCCTGCAGCGACCAGGCCCCGCGCCACGTAGCCGTTGCCACCGCCAATATCGAGGAACCGCCCATCGGGTGCGAAGCGGCGGACCAGGCTGACGATACAGCGATTTCGATGCAGGAACCAGAACGAGCGGCACGTAATGAAACACCGCGAGAATGCGCCGTGCGGTGATCTTCTCCATGTTCTCAAGCTGTCCGAACAGGAAGGCGGCCAGCATGTCGGGATATCCGCGCCGCCGAGGAGCAGATGCATTCGACGAATGCCAGTGTCGGCGTCGCGGTCGACGACATGCTGCCGCAGATCACCCTGACCCCCTTTATCGGAACGCAGGCGAACAGCCTTGGCGCCATGTTCGGGCTCGGCACCTATTTCTGGAGCCTGGTGGGCAGCGCGACGCAGACGGTGTTTGATGGCGGCGCGCTGCTGCACAAGAAGCGCGCCGCTGACGAGGCCCTTGTCCAGTCCGCGGCGCAATATCGTAGCACCGTTATTTCGGCGTTTCAAAATGTTGCCGATACCCTGCATGCTTTGTTGTCCGACGCGGACGCACTGAAGGCGGCGGTGGCGTCGGAACGCGCGGCGCGGGTGACGCTCGACCTGACGCGACGCCAGTCGCAGGTTGGCTACGTCAATTTTCTAACCTTACTGCAAG
>CAWHWH010000054.1:0-218909 GCA_963832865.1 uncultured Pseudomonadota bacterium | reverse complement strand
AACCCAAAATCCTCTCATCAGGCTACTCCCATAGGGATGGCTAAGCGCAGAGCTGAGGCTGTAGCCAAGCGCAAGGCTTCCCTTCCTGGGTTGGCCAAGGGCAAGACCGCCCCCGTAACGGAGCCAAAGCGCAAGATGGCGCTCACAGCGGCGTCTAAAAGCAAGACAGCATCCAACGTAGTGGCAAAAAACAAGGCCTTGAAGCTTTCGTACTTAAGCGTGTATCGCGCGTCGCCGCTTGAACGCATCGACCTGATTAAACAGGGCATTCCTGCCGCGGAGGCGAAGCGTCTTTTCATCGAGCTGCCTATTGGACAGGGCGTCGGCTTCAAGGCGCTTAATTTGTCCACGGCCACCGTCAACAAAAAGGCGAAGCAGGGCGATACTTTGTCGCGCGAAGAAAGCGAACGCATTGTCGGCTTCGCGAAGTTGGTGGGCCAACTGGAGGCAATGATACAGGAATCCGGTAATCCCGCAGACTTCGACGCCGGCGCGTGGATGGCACGATGGCTTACAGAGCCCTTGCCTGCGTTGGGAGGCGCGCGCCCGGCTGATCTAGTCGACACCATGGAGGGTCAGGGCCTGGTATCCTCCGCGCTCGCGAAGCTGCAAAGCGGTGCTTACTCTTGAGTAAGACGGTTTGGCGGATCGCGACGGATACGCCGGCTTATCAATCTGACGACCTTTCAGGAGCTGGTGCGAAGGCAACTGGCGGCCGTTGGAATGAAGTCGGCATCTCGGTCGTATACACCTCAGAGACGCGCGCCCTCGCGTGCTTGGAAACAGTTGTCCATTCGAACGCCGGTGGCCTGCCGCTAAACCGCTATTTGGTCGAGGTGACGATCCCGGATGATGTCTGGGTCAACGCGCAGGCAGAGACTCCCAGCGGTCTGCCTGTCGGATGGGAGGCCGAACCCGCAGGCCTAGTGAGCATCCAGTTCGGTACAACTTGGGCGCGTTCGGGAACCTCGGCAATCCTCGTGATCCCCTCGGTGATAGTGCAAGAGGAGTTCAATGTCCTCGTCAACCCAGCCCACGCCGATAGCGCGCGAATTATCGCTGTCAAACTACGTAGATGGCTTTACGACCCGCGGCTAGCCAAGCCTGTTTGACGACGTTGTCACGCCAATAGCAGGCCAGATACCCAGGAGCTTCTTCGCCGCGGCCCAATTAGAAAGAAAGCGGGACGAGTGACTGCATTTCACCTGTCCCAGCCCAAAGCGGCTGTTCTGCTTTCGGCCAATCTCGGTCGGTGGGGGTGCGGCTACGGGGGGCGGCTTCGGTTCGGAAGCCGAAATTCAAACGGACCTACTACCAGATTGGTGAAGGGCTTCAGCAAGTCGGCGTCCATTCGAGCCTACGCATAGTAGTGGGTGAGAAGGTACCGCAGCCTCAACGCTTTCTCGGAGGGGCTTTGCTACCTATCGTGCTGAAGCCGGCATGCGCACTGCCTGGTCACGCCGTTCCGCCATCGTTTCTTCCATCGCGCGGGGATAGCGACGCGGCAGGGCCGAAACCTTCTCGAGCCGCTCGCGTGCCTGTTCGGGTAATTCCCAGCCAGTTGCGCCGAGCGTGTCGGAGAGTTGCTGTGCGGTTCTGGCACCGACAATGGCGCTGGCAACCATTGGCTGTTCAACCACCCAACGTATCGCGACTTGCGCCGGACTGCGCCCAATGCCGCGAGCGACAGCAAGCAGTTCGGCCAGTATCGCTTGATGATCGGGATGGAAAAACCGTGTCGGGAAAGCCCAATTTTCGGACGAACGTGAGCCGGCTATGCTTTGTTCGCCGGGCTGGTATTTGCCCGACAGATATCCGCCAGCGAGCGGCGACCACACCACCATGCCAAGTCCTTTCAGGGCACAAGCGGGAACCAGCTCTTCCTCGATGTCCCGGACCACCAGGCTGTATTGCGGCTGGTACGCGGCGAACCGGGCAAGGCCTTTACTGTCGCTGAGCCAAACGGCTTCCATCAGCCGCCAGGCCTCGTAGTTGCTGCAAGCGGTGTAGCGGACCTTGCCCTGGCGTACGAGATCGTCGAACGCTCTCAGCATCTCTTCGAGAGGCGTCTGAACATCGACGTGATGGATGTAGTAGAGATCGATGTAGTCGGTGCCGAGGCGGCGCAGGCTGTCCTCGACGGCATTCATGATGTGAACGCGGGACATGCCCGAATCATTTGGGCCCGATCCCATCGCGTTGAACACCTTCGTCGCGATCACCGCGTCGCGCCGCCGCGACCCGAGGGCACGGCCGAGCATCGTTTCGGAAACGCCGCCGCTGTAGCCGTCGGCGGTGTCGAAGAAATTGACGCCAGCATCCAACGAGGTATGCACGATGCGCTCGGCCTCGGCGGCGTCGGTGCCGTGGCCAAAGGTCATCGTGCCGAGGCAGATTTCGGAAACCTTCAGGCCGCTGCCACCCAGACGACGATATTCCATGATCGATCCTTGGATTGTCCGTGCGGGAGCTTAACGCAACATGAATGGATTTCGAAACTCCGGCTGCGGCACGTCGCGGCTGTCGCGACCGCGTGGGAATACTACAAAGACGATCCGCGACCTCGTTCGATGACAGCCTCAGCGACCGCCACGACGCGTTTGGCATTACTGCTCCAGGTCAAGGATTTCGAGGAGATGGTCTGGCGGGCTGAACAACCAAGTTCCGCGCGCAACGTTGCGTCGGCGCACAGGCGCAGCAGAGCCTTTTCCAAAGCGCCCTCTTCAGCTGGATCAAACAGAAGAGCGTCGCGTCCATGCGTCAAGACCTCGCATATGTTCTCGGTGTCGGGAGCAACGATGGCTCGACCAAGCTGCAGGTACTCGAACAGCTTGAGCGGCGAGGAGTAGGAGGTAAGTCCCGGCAGGACGGCGATATCAAACGCGGCAACATAGCGCGCCACGTGGTCGCGCTGGACGACGCCGGCGATGGTCAGTCGGTCAGCCACCCCTCTCTCGCCTGCATACTCCTGCAGGGAGTTGCGGGCCGGGCCGTCACCCACCACAAGAACATGCAAGTCAAACCGCGCATAGTGCAAGGCTACAAAGTCGATTAATCGATGGACAGCGTTCCAGCCGCGAATAAAGCCGGTGAAGCCCAGGATCAGGCGCGGCGGCAGGCCAAGAGCCGCCTTGGCCGAGCCGACGTCAGTATTGGCGGGGAATCGCTCCGGGTCGATCCCATTCGGGATGACGGTGATGGACGACGGGCGCACCCCGTAATCGGTCACAATGCGGGCCATCACGTGAGTGAC
This sequence comes from uncultured Pseudomonadota bacterium, assembly GCA_963832865.1. Taxonomy (GTDB): domain Bacteria; phylum Pseudomonadota; class Alphaproteobacteria; order Acetobacterales; family Acetobacteraceae; genus Rhodopila. The sequence continues at coordinate 215,656 of CAWHWH010000054.1, read as the reverse complement.
CGGCAGGATGTGGTCAACATGGTTCCATAGTAAACGCTGCGCCCACCGGCCTAGGTGGCGTAGGCGCAGTCCGTCATTCTTTGTCCGTTCTTCGTAGAGCGGCGAGTTCACTTCCAGCAACATTGGAATACCGGAGAGACGATGCATCCACAAGCCGGCGAGGAGGAACAAGCTAAACCGTTCATAGATGATATCTGGACGGTGGGCGCGCACGGCCGCGCGCAGGCGCAGGAAGGCCTTGGCGTTGTAGCCAATTTCTGAAAGTTCATAGAGGGCACCTGGAAACGATCGTTTGATACGGTCCACGAGCGGATTAGATCCGCCGAAGCCCGTCGACATGAAGCTTGGTGGGCCAACCAAGATCGTCTCATGCCCCTGCCGTCGAAGGGCGGCGATCAGTTCCTCGATATGGACAGCCTGGCCATCTCGCGATGCGATGCGATGGTGGAACAGAATGCGCATCGCCAGAGAAACTCCCGTTCGGGCCCCGGCCAATTCAGAAGCCGAATTAACACAACTTCCATGACGAGTTCGATAACGTAATGATGGCGTTGCTGGAGTTCGGCTTGCGGCGAGGGGTGTTCGCGTCTTCCGATCAGCGTCCAAGGCGCAGGATGGTGGGCGTCGATTGGGTCCAGATCAACCACGATCCGTTCCGCCTGTAGGCTTCGGCCTGGGATGCGCATATCTTCGACCATGGCGGGCAAGGGTAACCGAACCTCGATCCGGGCGGGCGCGCCCCACGGCGCAACCGCCTGCAGTGCCAGGATCGTAGTGTCACCGTGACGTAACCAAACGGCGTCAATCCCGTTAGCGGTCTGCCCATCGGGCCCGCGCAGGTCCGCTCGTGGCGGAACGCCGGCGTTTCGCAACAGGGCCCCGAACGCCGCGAGCGTTTCGGAGCTGGTCTCGCCGGCGTCCAGCATCATCGCGTCGGGCAACGCGGCGATACCCGCCAGTAATGGCGCCGGCAGCCGACGGCTGTGCTGATCGAACAAACCGGGCTCGGTATCGGCCAGGACGGTTCCCCCGCGACGAGCGAAGGCCCTGATTTCGTCAGCCTCTGCCTGGGAAAGTGCGATAGCGTGCGGCAGGATCAACGCACGCGAGCCGTCGTGCCGCAATGCGCCGGCCTCTACCATAGCGGAGGACAACAGGCGCGGCTGAATGCCGATCTCGCTCAAGCGTTGCAGCACCTGCTGGCGAGACGCTCGCCAAGCATTGTCTTCGTATTCGCGGGCGGCGTCCCTGTTTGACCATGCAGCGCCGCGCCCCCGCTGGTCGAGCATCCAACGCGTGCGGAAACTGGCCTGGGAATACAGCACGTCCACCGGATCAAATGCCGGTTCGCTTGCCATCAACTCAGGTGCGACGACCCGCATCGCAGTCACCAGAGCTTGGATTTCCAGTCCACGAGGACCTGGCTCGCCGTCGGCCTGCACCACGTCGTTCCGCTCGTCCCACACGATCATCCCGCGTCCGCCGCGGAGCAGGTGCCGCCACGCCGCGTGAACCTCGCGCGGGCCGGTGCCGAAGCTGGTGCGCAACGAGACAAGGTTTGGGTGAAAGGCTCGCGCGAGTTCAACCGCATTGCCTTCGTCGTAGATTTCCATAACGTCCACAGCCGGCGCGAGGAGGCTGTAGTCATAGCCGCCCCAGCCGGGGATCTGCCCGCCTTCCAACCCGGCCAGCGCGGTCGGATCGGCCGATGCACGGCCTCGGTCCCGGCCTGGACCGCGCGAGCGAAAGCCACGTCCATCCAGGCCTTGAAGTCGGCCCAGGCGGAGTAGTTGTCATCGGTTCGGCGAAGGGCGGTATCCGTCAACTCGGGCGTCACGGCGTCCCAGTCGGGAAAATCGGAGCCCCATTGCTGGTTCAACACTGCTAGGTCCGGATATTGAGTGCGCAGCCACGTCCGCATCGCGGCCAGGGATGCCGGGGCGACGTCAGCGTCCCAGGCAGCCGCCAAATCGCCGATCCCGGCCTCGTCGGCCAGGTTGTAGAATAAGGGGCGGTATTGTGATTGCCCCCGCACTACGGCGTCCAACCGAGTGCGTATTGAAGCGAGCCAGATGGGGTCGGATAGGCTGGGCTCGCGAACAAAAACCGAGGTATCAGCCGGATCGGCCCAAAGACGTGCCTTTGTCGCATCGAACAACCAGTTCACGGGCTTTCCTGGCGTGTAGCGATGGTATGGTGAAAAGAAGTCGGTTGCGATGTTCTCCACATACCACGGCAGGCCCGCTGCCTGGTCCGCAACCAATTTGGACGAGTCGATCCGGCCACCTGTGCCCGTCAGCTTGACCCCGGTGAAGCCGAGCCGTGACAGCCCGGCCATTTCCGCTGGGGAATGGTCCTGCCACATAATGACCTCGAATTCGGCGAACGGAGCAACCGTCGCCGGCGCGGCCAACTCTGGAGTGGCCCCGAGCGGAATGGTCAGGACCGCCACGGCAGCGGCGAAACGGCCTATCATCGGTCCAGCAGTTCCAACAGGACGCGCTTCACCTGCCCCGCAGCAGCGCGCACCCCGTTCTTCGTGCCGTGGTACAAGGCGGAGGCGCGGTACTGCCATACTCCGGTGGTAGATAGCTCCGCGTCGCCTGGCTCGACCAGATTGCCCTCCAGCAAGGGGTAAGCGCCGGTCCAAGCAAGAAGTAAGGTTGCCGGCCGGCCTGTGCCGTTCCGCAACCGATTACGCCGCAACTCCGGAGAGTCCTGCCCCGTGACCAGCACCGCAGCGTTTAAGCCGGGTGAGTGCGGACCAATGGAGAGGTTGTTGTCCTCCATTACCAAATGACCGCTCGCGCTCAAAATCGCCACCGCGGGCTCCTCGCCCGTTCCCGTCTCGATCTGATTGCCGGAAAGTTCCGTTCGAGCCGCCGAGGTGCCTATCTGGCCGCCCTTCACGTGCTTGAAGGTCGAACCTTCGATCCGCAACAGCTTCACGGCATCGACGAGCACCGCGAACGTGGGACGTTCGCCGCCGCTGCCGCCACCTTCGAAGCCGCAGTCGGAAATGGTGATCTCACCCGCACCCGCAGAGCCGTCGAGCAGAGCCACCTGGTTGTCCGCGAATTGGACGCGCCGCAGGAGCAAGCCCTGGCCTTCCTCCCGGATCCCCGCGCCGTTGCGGTCAGGTACGCGCGCTCGCGCCAGGGTCAAATCGCGGATTGTGGTGTCGTCACCCGTTACCACAAACAGAGCTTTTTCCTGGCAAGTCGTATCCGTGATCACAACGCCCGGCCGGGCGCCGGCAATGACCAGGTGGTTCTGCGTCCACACGGCACAATCGTAATATTCTCCGGGCTCAATCAGGACGGTGTCGCCATCCTGCGCGGCGTGGGCGGCGGCAGACGGAAGCAGGAACGGTTGATTCGGTCCGACGGACAGTGTCCTCGCGGCCGCTGCACCGGAGAGGAGAACCAGGGGCAGCAGAAGGTAGCGATGCATGCTGCTCAGCGACTGGCGACCACATGCCCATCGCCTCGCAACGGGTTCACCGGGCCGGAAAGTTGGTTGCCGCGCAACAGCGCTTCGGTGGCGGTCTGGTTGTTGACGAATATGGTCTCCCAGGGGCCGTCATTCCGGAACGTATTATTCTCCACGGTGATCTCCCGCGTCGGATGCGTCACACCCTCGACGCCGATCACAATGACCCCCGAGTGGTTCTCCGCCTTGGGGCCCTTTTCGACCGTGTTGCCGCGCACCATCACAGAACCGCCGTTCGGGATTTCGATTTCGTAGCTCGCGGTTCCGTCCGGACCATCCTGGATCGTGCAGCCGGTCAACCTCCGTGCGGAGGGCGCGAGACTTGATGTGATGGCCTCGCTTCGTGCCGATGAAGCGGGTCTGTTCGACCTGCAGCAAGTCCAGATTGCCGACGTATAGGCCGTGAGCGCACGCGCTGTTGCAAGCACCGTTGCGGTCGAACACGCTGTTCCGGACGATCATGGACCCGCCCACGGTGCCGGATAGAATACCATTTTGATTGTCAACGAAGTGGACGCGGTCCACCACGAGATTTTTGCCCTCGCCCCGGATGCCGGCCCCATTGCCATCCGGCACCCGCGCTCGGGTCAGGGTAAGGTTGCGGATCGTGATGCCCTCGCCGACAGTAACGAACAGGGCCTTGCCCTGGCAGGTCTTGTCGGTGACGATCACCTTGTCCGGGTCGCCGATTCCCTCCACCACCAGTTTGTTTGCGCTCCAGACCACGCAGTCGAAATACTCGCCCGGTTGGATCTCCACATGGTCACCATCTTGCGCGATCGCGGCGGCGGCGGACGGCATTTTGAACTCCTTGTTCTCACCGACCTCCAGCGTTCGGGCATGCGCGCTGGTCGCGATAACGAGCGCCACTAGCGTCAAGTGGATAATCGAGCGCGTCATGGTCTACACCTTCCTGAAACGATCGAACCATCGCGGATGGCGGATGATTGGTACCAACCGCCGTTGAAACCGACTTTTGGGCGCATGGTCCCCGTCATGCCAGCGCAGGCTGGCATCCACGACTTCGGCCGGATCGACCCGCAAACCGTGGATGGCCGGAACAAGCCCGGCCATGACGGCAAGAGAACGCCTTTGGGTCCCTCCCAAGGGCCGCTGATATAAGTCGTCTGCGTCCCGTGCCGTCGTCACGAAGCGGCCTTTGCCGCTCCAGGGCGCCCATGCGAAAGTCATTCCTAGATCGACTCATATCTCGCTCGTTAGTCATTACTTCTCAGAAAATAACCGCACGGCAAGCGGTTTAACGATAGGCTAGTCTCTGATGTCAATGATGTCTTTGCGAAACCGCTTCAATTCTAGGCGTCGAAGCGTGCGAAGTCGGGTAGCGCGTGGTCAGCCACCGTTTTGGTTCAGTCACGTCGAGGGCCCGGATTGGAGCACGGTCTCCAGGCGCTTTGATTGGATATGGGCATTCAGCGTGGTGGTCGCGTGCGCGAAGCCTGCGGGGCCTAACGTGATGTCGCCGATGATCCGGTGCATGGCGTCGGCCAGCGCCGCAGGGTCGTTGGGCGGGACCAGCAGACCGGTGTGGTTGTGAACGATCGCCTCGGCAATGCCACCCAGGTTCGACCCGATGACCGGGCAGGCCTGTGCCATGGCTTCGGGGATGACGCTGGGCAGGCCCTCGGCGTCGCCGCCGGCGGCAATGATGCTAGGAACGACCAGGGAGACAGCCTGGGTCATGCGCTCGCGCACGGCGTCAGGGGGTAGCCAGCCGGTCAGCGTGATGCCGCGCATGTCGCGCGCCAAAGTTTCCAGGATCGGGCGCAGCGGGCCGTCGCCGACGCACGTCAGAGGGGTTTCATCGCCCTGGGCTCGCAGAAGGCGCATCGCGTCAGCAAGGACGGTGATGCCTTTCTTCTCCACGAAACGGCCGACGAATAGATGGGTGGTGGGATTGCGCGCGGGTGGCCGACCCGGGACCTCGACACCGATCGGCAGCACGATCAATTTGCCGGCCGGCACGCGTCGGGCCGCGGCGATCTCCGCCACCGCGGCCGAGACACAGACAAAGCTTGTGGTTCTCCGGACCAGCGCCGGCCAGCGCTGAGCCAGGACAGTGCCGCGCCAATTCTTTTCTTTGCTGACATCGCCGCCGTGGAGGGTGACGACAAGGCGCAACCCGAGGGCCTGGGCGATCGGCAACGCAAGGGCGCCGCCGCGGGCGAACTGGGCGTGCAGGACAGGAGCGACGGGCGGCATCGGCGGCACGCGCCCAAAATAACGGAACAGCAACCGATGGAGCGGACCGAGTGGACCATTGCCGCCGAGGCGTAGGATGTGGTCGCCGACCTGCCGCGCATCCGACAGCACGGTTCGCCCGGTCCAGATCGGGTGCAGATGAGTGAAGCCGATATACTGGCGGCGGAGGAAGCCGATCTCGGAGGCGACGCCGATCCGGTCTCGGTAAGCGAGAAATGGCTGGCGAGTTTCCATCAGGGTCCGCGCGTTTGGCAGTTCCAAACCACATTGGCAAGAATGCCGGCCGGGCAGCGCCGCCGAGGCAAGCAGCCATGGACGCGGACCCGTTGTGTGGGGCAGGCTTGGGAGAAAATCAAACGGAGGACTCCGCCCGTGCCCATCGCCACGCTCGATACCGCGCTGTACCGCATCGAACTTCCCGTGCCGCTGTCCGAACTCGACCCATGGCACGATGACGCACTTCGAGCTGGTCACGGTGCGGCTCCGTGACAGCGATGGCGCGGAGGGCGTCGGCTACACTTATACCACCGGGGCCGGAGGGGCAGCGGTGCACGCTCTGATCGACCAAGGTCTGCGGCCGGTGCTGTTGGGTGCCGACGCGGATCAGATCGAGGCGCTGTGGGCCCGGATGTGGTGGAAGCTGCACTACGGCGGGCGTGGCGGCTCCGTCAGTATGGCGGTGTCGGCCTGCGATATCGCGCTGCACGATCTGAAGGCGCGGCGTCTGGGTGTGCCGCTGTGGCGGATGCTGGGCGGGTTCGATCCCAAGGTCCCCTGCTACGCCGGCGGGATCGATCTGGAGTTCACCCTGGAAGCGTTGCTGAAGCAGACCGACGACAACCTCGCCAAGGGCTTCCGGGCGATCAAGATGAAGGTGGGGCGTCCGCGCCTGTCGGAGGACCGCGCCAGGGTGCGGGCGATGCGCGAGCATTTGGGGGATGATTTCCCGCTGATGGCGGATGCCAACATGCGCTGGACCGTAGACCAATCGATCGCCGCCGCCCGAGCGTTCCGCGACAGTAACTTGACGTGGCTGGAGGAACCGACGATCCCCGACGACGTCGCCGGTCACGCCAGGATCGTGCAGCAGGGCGGGGTGCCGATCGCAACCGGAGAAAACCTGCACACGCTGCATGAATTCACCCAGATGATCTCGGCCGGCGGCGTAACGTTCCCGGAGCCGGATGTGACCAATTGCGGCGGAGTCACGGTGTTCATGAAGGTCGCGCATCTCGCAGAGGCGTTCAATCTGCCGCTGACCTCGCACGGGGCGCATGATCTGACGGTGCATCTGCTCGCGGCGGTGCCGAACCGGTCGTATCTGGAGGTGCATGGCTTCGGGCTCGACCGGTATATCGAGCAGCCGATCACGATCGCCGAGGGGAAAGCGCTGGCACCGGATCGCCCAGGGCACGGCGTGGCATTCGACTGGGCAGCGTTGGAGCCGGTGCTCGTCATCGGCAGCAAGAGTAACCATTAAGCATTCGCACCCTTGCGCCACACCGCTCGGTGTGCCACGGTTCCCTCATGGCACGCCCCGAAGACATCCCCCAACCGACCCGCGACGTGGTGGTGAACCTGCCGTGTCCCACGTTCGAGACGACACCGTTCGTCTCCGGACCGCCGCTCGCGCAGCGACGCGTGGCGATCCTGTCTTCGGCGGCGCTGATCCGGCGCGGCGACAAGCCGTTTCCGTTCGGCTCCGGCGAATGCCGGTTCGTTGCCGCCGACACCCCGCCCGGCGACCTGCTGATCAGCCACGTGTCGATCAACTTCGACCGCAGCGGCTGGCAGCGCGACATCAACGTGGTGTTTCCGATCGACCGGCTTAGGGACCTCGCCGCGGCGGGAGAGATCGGCGGCGTAGCCGACACCCATTACACCGTGTTGGGATCCACCGACCCGGCGGCGATGGGCGAGGCGGTCGAACAAATAGCGGGGCAACTGCGGCAGGAACGGATCGACTCCGTCCTGCTCAGCCCTGTCTGACCGCTCTGCACGCGCGCCGTGTGCGCGCTGGCCCACCACCTGGAGGAAAAAGGCTTCGCCACCGTGGCGCTGGCTGGCGTGCGGGCGCAGGCGGAGAGAACCCGGCCGCCACGCGCCCTGTGGACCGCCGCGCCGCTTGGCCGTCCGGTGGGCGAGCCCGAGGATCCCGGCTTCCAGCTTCGCGTCCTTCGGCACGCACTGAGCCTGCTGGAGCGGACCGACGGTCCGGTCATCCTGGACGACTTTCCGGACGATCCGCCGGGGCTGTCGGACACCCCAGGCTGGGAGCCCCCGGCGGGAACCAAGGCGGGCTTGTTCGACAGCCCCGAGGCATGGCGCGCCGCCTTTGCCGCGGAACTGGCGGCAATGCTGCCACTCTGGCGATCGGCGCAGGCACGGTTCGGCCGGACCTCGGTCGGGTTGAGTTTCCAGGAACCGGCGGCGTGGCCCGACTTCGTGGCCGAGGTCCTGGGCGGCGGACTGCCGGTCGTGCCGCAACTGGAGACCACCGCGTTGTCGGTCCGGTTTCTGTGCGACGACATCAAGGCGCTGTACGGCGAGGCAGCCCAGGCGGCCGGCCCGAAGCCCTCGCCGATGCAGGTCGATACCTGGTTCTGGCGGTCCACCGTCGCAGGAAATCTGCTGCGCGCGCTGCGCTCGGCGGCAATGGCGAGCGACAATAACGCGCTGAAAACCGTCGGCGGCCGCTTCTTCGTCCCCGCCCCCTGGATCTGAACCACGCACCCACCCGCGATTGACCGGGTCGGCGTCGGGCCTATGTGCGGCAATAGCTGCCCAGCGCCAGATCCACTGCGGAGACTGACCGCGCTGAAATGGTTGCGTTCGGGCCAGGGGGAAAGCAATGGTTGGGCCTTTTCCCCGAGCGGCGACGGCGTCACGCGTCCAGCACCTTGCCGCGAAAAAGCCGCGCCCACCCCTCCAGATCCTCCAGCATAAGCGTTGCCACCCCGGCCAACGCTGCACCCAGCGTCTGCGACGCCAGCGCAGCGCTCGGATCGAGTTGACCGAGCCCGTCTTGGCGATGGATCATGCCGCCGGACCACACGCCTGGGCGAGCAGATCCGCGCCCCAACGAAGGTAGTCGTCACGCTGGCGGTCCTGTGGGAAGCGCTCGGCCAGCAGCCGTGCCTGCACGTCCACCCGTCGCGCCATCGGACACGCAGCCTCGCGATCGCCGGCTTGCAGCAGCCACCCCGCGATTTGTACCAGACTGATCAACAGGTCCCGCTGCCACTGCGCGTTCTGCAGATCCGCCGCTGCAAGCCGCTCATCGATAGCCAAACCGGCGCGATAGGCAGCCAGCGCCGCCTCCCGATCCCCTAGCTTTGTCAGAAGGTCCCCAAGGGCGGTGTGGCCGAACGACAGATCGCGCTGCCATTCGGCGTTATTTGGATCGGCGGCGGCGAGTTTCTGGCCGATGGTCATGCTGTTGCGGAAGGCCTGTAGAGCGGCGTTGAGATCGCCCTGTCGTTGCAGCACGTCGCCGATGCGCTCGTGGCTGATGCGAGCAGATCGCGCTGCCATTCGGCGTTATTTGGATCGGCGGCGGCGAGTTTCTGGCGGATGGTCATGCTGTTGCGGAAGGCCTGTAGAGCGGCGTTGAGATCGCCCTGTCGTTGCAGCACGTTGCCGATGCGCTCGTGGCTGATGGAGAGATCGCGCTGCCAGTCCGGCCGTTCCGGGTGGCCGGCGGCCACCTTCCCAATTTTTTCGATACCAGAACGATAGGCCGCGGCGGCCTCGGTCAGGTTCCCCTGTGCCTGCAAAGTGTCGCCGATCCGGCTCAGGGCCGCGAACAGTTCCCGCTGCCACCCCGGATTGTCGGGTTCGGCATCGGCGAGGTGCCGGGCAAACTTCAGGTTGCTGCGGTAGGCGTCGGAGGCCTCGGCCGTTCGGCCGAGCAGCCGCAACACATCGCCCCGTTCGACAGCAGCCCACATTCGCAGCCACCAGCCCGGTTCCTCCGCTTCGTGGGCGAGCAGGTCGGACAGGCCGCACCAGGCCAGCATGGCGGCCCAGAATCGGCGCTCGCGGAAAAAAATGATCGTGGCCACGCACCGGGCTTGCAGCGGGTTCCAGTTGCTGGCCTCCATTACCCAGGCCGCTCTGGTCGCTCGGGTCTGGCGCGCGGCCTGAGCGGGAAACTCGCGTAACAGGAAGGGAGACAGCGACGCCGCCGGATCGACCGCCGCCGTGACGAAATGCCGCCACAACAGCGACGCCAGACGGCTCCGCCCAGCAGTCTCCGCCACCCGATGGCGAGCCTTGGTGTCCCGGTCGGTCAGCCAGTCGCGCACGCTTTTATGAAACGGCGCCCAGCCGTCGCCACGCCGCTCGAACAGGCTGCCGAGCGATTGCAGCACCGCCGCCGAGGCGACCTCGTCCCAGCCGGGGACCGTTTCGGCCATCGCCTCGTCCAGCACCGCGTCAGGCACCGGCGTGTCAGCGGCGACGATCAGCGCCAGCAGCGGAGCGACGCGGTCGCGGTAGGCCTTGAGATCAGGGAACTGGCGGGTGAACCACTCATCGTACAATCCGTTCAACCCGAACGGCATCGCGTCCTTGTCGAGCTTCAGGCTCCAATTCTCATGCGCCTCCCGCAATTTGCGCAGATAGATGAAACTGCCGTCAGCGCGGGCGTCGATGGCGTCGATCAGGCCCTCAACCTCTTGCTCCGAGCGGCCGGTGGCACCGAGCCAGCCTTGCGCATACAGGCGGAGGTCGGCGCGGTTGTTGGCGGTATCCGCATCGATCCGCAGCATTGGGATTCCGTCAAACGCAGTGCTCGCCGGCTGCTCCGGCCGGCTGGTCACCAGCAGCCCGACCCAGGGCGGCAGCAAAGGCCCGTGGCGGTGCAGCAGGCCGAGTATGGTGTGGGGGTCGTCTGCCCCGTGGTTGGCCACCGCCTCGTCCAGGCCGTCCACCACCAGCAGCAGCCTGTCCGAGGTGCGGCCGCCGTCGAAGCAATGGGTCAGCGGCTGCACCAGCAGACGGTCGAATAGTGTCGGTGCATCCAACCTATCCAGCGCCTCCCGATCAACCCGGTGCATCAGGCGCAGCAACTGGGCGCGGTAATCCTGCGCCCGTCGGGCGACGAGCCAGGCCAGCGTGCGGACCACCCGAGCAGCGTCGCACCGCTCCCGCAAATCCCAGCGGCACAGGTTCAACCCGACCACGTTGCCGCGATGCATGGCCGTGATCCAGGCGGAGAACGCAGTCTTCCCGGTGCCCGGCAGGCCGGTCAGCCAGAACAGCCGCGCATCGGTACGTCCCAGCCGCCAGTCGTCCAGGATGTCCACTAGCCACTCGCGGCCGACGAAGCCATCCAAGTGGCGCGCGATGTCGGCATGCTGCGGGACGGGGTCCAGCCAGTCGTGCAGGGTATCGATTTCCGTCTTGTAGCGTTCGGCCAACGCCGGGCTCAGGCGCTCGCGGATTTCCCGAACCTTGGCGCCGTACCAAACCGGGTCGTGCTGCTGCGCGACATAATCGCTCATATCCACCCATTGGGCGTGGCCAACCGCGACCGGCACCTGCCAGCCGTCGAGCGGTTCCAGCAACACCGTGGTGAGGCAGCCAGCTTTCAAATCGTTGGCGATCGCCAGTTCCTGCGGCGTGACGCTGCCCGGCCGCATCGAATGGCGCGACAGAAACCCGACCGTCCAGTCGCAGCCATGCAGCGCGTCCATCAGTGAACGGCGCCAGTCCGGCTGCTTGTGGATCTGCTCGCTGTCAATCCAACAGGGATGGCCGCCGCTTTCCAGGTCGCCCTTAATCCGGCGCACGAAGTCCTGATGCGCGTCGTGACCGTAGGAGATGAACAGCTTCATGCGCGGCGCCGCCGGAAGTGTGAGTAGACCGTTACAGAAAACCCAAGAACAGGCAAGCAAGGTTTTCGAAACCGCGCGAGCACATCGGACCCCACTGTGACCCGGCTGTTGACCCAATCTCCCACCCGCCGATAGTTGCGCTGGAACCGCCCAGGGGATCGTCGATGAGGGGACTTTCAGGGCGCCACGTCCTGCTGACCGGCGGCGCCAGCGGGATCGGCCGCGCCACCGCCGTCCGCTTGGCCGAGGAAGGCTGCCACGTCGGTATTCTCGACATCGACACCGCCGGCGCCGCCCACACTTCGGAACTCTGCAACGGCGGCGCATGGACCGCCGCGACCGACATCAGCGACCGCGCCGCCGTTGAGGCCGCCGTCGCCCGGTTCGAGCAAGACATCGGACCAATCGATTTCCTCGCCAATATCGCCGGCTGGGACGTGATGCGGTATTTCCTCGAGACCGATCCGGACCTGTGGGATAAGATCATCCGCATCAACCTGTATGGACCGTTGCACCTACATCATGTCGTGCTGCCGGGCATGGTCCGACGCCGGTTCGGCCGCGTGGTCAACGTGTCCTCTGACGCCGGCCGGGTCGGATCGTCAGGCGAGGCGGTGTATTCCGCCTGCAAAGGCGGCATCATCGCCTTCACCAAGACAATGGCGCGCGAAATGGCCCGCAACGGCGTAACCCTGAACGTGCTCTGCCCCGGCCCGACCGATACGCCGCTGTTTAGCGCCTTCACCGCGGCCTCCCCTGACAGCGGCAAGATCGGCGAGGCGCTCGCTCGGGCGGTGCCGCTGAAGCGCATCGGCCAGCCCGAGGACTACCCCGGCACCATCGCCTTCCTGCTGTCCGACGATGCCGCCTACATCACCGGCCAGACGATCAGCGTCTCCGGCGGCCTGACGATGTCGTAGCGAGGGAAACGAAATGACCGAGATAGACGGCTACGAAGTATTGGGGCTCGGGTTGTACTTCGAGGACCTGCCCGTCGGCCGCAAATTCCGCACCATTGGCCGCACGCTGACTGAGGCCGATCTGGTCGCCTTCATCGGCGTGACGGGCATGACCGAGGTGCTGTTCTCCAACACAGAATTCCTCCGCTCCGAAAGCGATATCGCGCAACGCGTCGTTCCGGCCGCGATGGTGTATTCCTTCGCCGAGGGACTGCTGGTGCACGCCACAATGCAGCACACGGGTTTCGCCTTCCTGAACATGGAACTCGACGTGAAGGCCCCGACCTTCGCGGGCGATACGATCCACGTCGAGTGCGAGGTCGTTGAAAGCCGGCGCAGTGCCAGCCGCCCTCGACGCGGGCTGGTGCGCACCTTCAATCGCGTCAGGAAACAAGACGGATCGCTGGTCATCACCTACAACCCACTGCGCATGGTGAAGGCCCGGAATGATGGAGGTTAGGGCCTTCCGCGAAGTAACCGAATCGTTGCCGACGACGCATCTGCTACGCGACGTCATGGTCGGCCTCGCCGTGGCCCTTCGTGGTCCTCCATCGTCCTCCGTGGTAAAACCTTACTTGCTTGCCGCACACCCCCCGCATTCAAACCGTCGACCCGGGTGGGAACACCGGCCTGCGCTTCTCCTGATGCGACGCCAAGGCCTTCCTTCACCTCAGGCCCCGTGAAGCCGAGGAACTCCAGCGCCAACGACGCATCGAACGTCGGACCCGCCTGACGCAGCCAGTTGTTCAGGGCGTGTTTGGTGAAGCGAATGGCGCTCTGCGCGCCTTCGGCCAGGCGTGTGGCGATCTCGACCGCTTTGGCATCGAGTTCAGAGTCCTCGACCGCCAGACTGATCAGGCCGATGCGTTCCGCCTCTTCACCCAGCACCTGCTCGCACAGCAGCAGATAATACTTTGCCTTGGCCAGCCCGCACAGCAACGGCCAGATGATAGCGGCATGATCGCCCGCCGCGACGCCCAACCGTGTGTGCCCGTCAATGATGCGGCAGTCCTTCGTTGCAATCGAAACGTCCGCCAATATGCCGCAGACCAGCCCGGCGCCGACCGCGACACCGCGCATCGCGCTTACCACCGGTTTGGAGCAGTTGATCACATTGTAAACGATCTCCCGCGCCTCCTTCCACTGGCGCGTCCGCGCAGAAAAATCGTCAATATTCTGCTGGATCATGCCGAAGTCGCCGCCGGCCGAGAACACCTTGCCGGCACCGGTGATCACCACCGCGTTGACCGACGGGTCGCGATCCACATCCCGCCAGATATCGGCGAGTTCGGCGTGCATCGCATCGTCGGCCGTGTTCATGCGGCCATTGTCCATGGTGATGCGCAGCACCTTGGGATGCGGACGGTCGAAGCGCAGGCGGGTGTAGCGGGCGTACGGGTCGCTCATGGTGTCTCGTCTCGATCGGCAGGGAGCGTAGTGGCCACCGCATCGCAACCCCGGTCAAGAGGCGCACGTCAGGCCACTGTCGCGGCCTCCGGCCGTTCGGATGCCGATTTGGTCAGGCGCTGGACCGCCGGATAGTCGACCTTGCCAACCCCCAACATCGGCATTTTATCGAGCACCATCACATCCCGGGGCACCTGGATCTCGGCGATCCCGCGTTCCCGCGCGGCCGCGAGCAGCGCCCTCGGTTCGGCATTTCGTTGCGTGGTCACCAGCAGCAGTTTCTCGCCCTTCCTGGCATCCGGCACCGCAATGACCGCGTGCACGGCGTCCGGCCAGACCCGGATCGCCAGGGCCTCGGCCGCGGCGAGCGAGACCATCTCGCCGCCGATCTTGGCAAACCGTTTGGCGCGTCCCGTGATCGCGATGAAGCCATCGTCGTCTATCGTAACGATATCGCCGGTGTCGTACCACCCGCCCGGCGGAGGCTCCAGCACCCCGGGCGCCTCGGCGCGCAGATATCCCAGCATCACGTTCGGGCCGCGCACCAGAAGACGACCGCCCTCCGCGATGCCGGGCACCGGTTCCAGCCGAGCCTCGATGCCTGGCAGCAGGCGGCCGACCGAGCCCTGCCGACTGTGTGCCCAGGTGCTCAGGGCCAGCACCGGTGCGGTTTCGGTCACGCCGTAGCCCTCGAAGATCGGCTTCTTGAAATGCCTCATGTACGCGTCGCGCGTTTCCGCGCGCACCGCTTCCCCGCCGGCGAATATGTAACGCAGCGACTGGAAGTCCAGGGGATTGCCCTTGCGCGCGTAGCCCGTAAGAAACGTGTCAGTGCCGAACATGATGGTCGATTGCTCGGCGTAAACCGTTTCGGGCACCAGCTTGTAGTGCAGCGGCGAGGGATAGAGAAAGTTCCGCACGCCATACATCAGCGGCAGCAGCGTGGCGATCATGCCGAAGGCGTGGAACATCGGCAGCGCATTGAACACCCGGTCCAACGGGTGGAAGTCCACGACGGACCGCAGTTGTGCGCAATTGGCCAGCAACGCGCGATGGCTGTGAACCACGGCCTTCGGTGTCCCCTCGGAACCCGAGGTGAACAGCACCAGCGCGGGAGACGCGGGATCCATTCCGGCCCCTGGCAGCCTCTCCGCACGACGGGCGACCAGCATTCCTTGCAACTTGTCCAGCAGGCTGATCGAGGCGCGCACGTCCTCCAGGTAAACAACACGAACCTTCGCGGCGATGCCCGCCACCAAGCTGGTCCAGTTTACCCTTCTGCACGGCGCGGCGGGACGTCAGGATCGTTCCGATGCCAGCGGCTACGCAGCAGGAAAGCATCCCGTCGGCGCCGGTGGTGAAGTTCATCATCGCCGGCACGCGCGCCTGGGATTGCAGCGCGAAGAAAGTGGCCACCGTCCCGACCGCATTCGGCAGCAGGACACCCGACATGCTCGCCGGGGCGAGTAAACGCCGCCAGTTTCCGGCCCAGGACCACGCTGGCCAGGATTAGCCGGCGGTATGTCAGTTCGGTCAGCGTCGTGCCGCCAGTTTCATTCGGAACGATATCTGCGACCACCGGCAAACCCCTGTCGTAATGCTCCCGGGCGTCCAGCAGCGCCGCGAACAGGCTGTGCCGCAGGCGCTCCGGACGGAACGCGGCGTTGGTCATGATGTCCTGCATGATGCGGCCCAACGCCGCGCGCCGGGCCCGTCCGACCAGTGCTGCCGGGACACTAAGCCGCTCCGACGGCAGCACCGTCAGGCTCACGGGCGGGAACCAGTGCAGCCGCAGCTTGCCCTGCATCCGGGACACTTTGTGAAACTGCAAACCCTCGATCCGGACAGGGACGATGGCGGCCTCCGCGCGATCGGCGATCATGCCGGGACCGTCGTAGATTTTCATCAGCGCCCCGGTCAGCGTGATCCTTCCCTCCGGGAAAATCGCCAGACGCCGCCCCTCGCGCACCGCCTTCACCATTGCTCGGATCGCCATCGGTGCGTTCGGATCGATCGGGAACACGTCGAGCACGTATTTCAGGAACCAGAATCGACGCGCCTGGTCGGTGCCGATCGCGAAAACCAGATCCCCAGGCACGAACGCCGCCACCAGACAGCCATCCAGAAACGACAGATGGTTGATGACCAGGATCGCTCGCTCTCCGGCCGGAGGAAGGTTCTCCAAACCCTCGACACGCGCGGCGTGGAACAGCCGGAAATACCACTGGAACAGCGAGCGGAAAAAGTTTTGCGGCAACAGGCGGACGATCCAGACCGCGACCACGAAGTTCGCCAGCGCGGCGATCTGCAGCACCCTCGGCGCCGACACGCCGGCCGCGGAGAACCCGGCGACGAAGCCCGCCCCCAGCACCATCATCACGGCATTAACGATGTTATTCGCCGCGATCATTCGCGCCCGGTGGGACGGTTCCGACCGCTCCTGCACAATCGCGTAGAGCGGCACCGAATAGAGGCCGCCACAGACGGACAGCAGCAGCAGATCGGCCAGCATGTGCCAACCGGTCGGCGAACCCAGAATGGCGGCGACGGAGGTGAGGTGCAGGCCGCCCGCGCCGATCACGGTAGATGCGAAGTCCCAGGTGAACAGTGTGATACCGAAAGCGGCGAACGGGACGTAGCGGGCGCTGACCTCGCCGTGCAGCAGACGCGCGCACAGCATCGAACCGACGCCGATGCCGACTGCGAACATGGTCAGCAGTAGGGTCACCACGTGGCCGTCGGCACCGAGCGCGTCGCGGGCGATGGTGGGAAACTCGGATAGGAGGGTGGCGCCTATGGCCCAGAACCAACTCAGGCCGAGAATCGATAGCCAGACCGGCCGATTGGCGGCGGCCTGGCGGGTCACCTCGACCGTTTCGCGCAGGATGTTCCAGCCGATGCGCAGGGTATTGTCGGCGGCCGGGGCGGTAGGGATCCCGAACGCGACGCCCAGTCCGAGCAGAGAAATGCCCAGGCCGGCCGCGCCGACGATGGCCGGCCCGGCATTCATCAACACCAGCGCGCCGCCCGCGACCGTGCCGGCCAGGATAGCGAGGAAAGTGGAGGCCTCGATCAGGCCGTTCCCTGCGATGAGTTCGTCGTCGCGCAAGTGGTCGGGCAGGATGCCGTATTTCAGCGGTCCGAACATGGTCGCCTGCACGCCGAGGCCGAACAGGACGGCGAGCAAGCCCGGCACACTGCTGGCTATGAATGCGTAGGCGGCCAGGCCCATCAGCAGGACCTCGGCGGCTTTCGTTGCTTGGATCAGGCGCGATTTATCGAAACGATCCGCAAGTTGACCGGCGGTCGCGGACAACAGGGCGTAGGGAGCGATGAACAGGGCACCGGCCAAGGCCGCCAAGCCTGCTCCGCCCGCGCCCAGTTTGAAGATGGCCAGGACGACCATCGCATTCTTCACCAGGTTGTCGTTGAATGCTCCGCAGGTCTGCGTCAGGCAAAGCGGACCCAGGCGGCGGGAAAACAACAATCTGTTCATGACGCGATCCTGCGGCAAAGAGCGATCTCATCGGTCAGGCAGCGAGTTCTTGGTTTAAACCGCCGCGGAAGCGGAACGTTGCGGGCTTCATGATGACCCCGATGATCGTGCTGGCAAGCGGTGTGGCGTTGCCGGCGTGAATCCGCCAACTTCCATCAGGACGGCGGCGCGACGGCAAGTCCAGGCCCGAGTGTGCGCCCCTGCGCGCGAAGAGAGGCCGGGTTTCCCTTCGGCTTCGCTTAGGCACAACCAAGGACCCTGATCGAGGGCTGAACTATCACGCGTTCCACAAATTACAACTTTAAGTTATATTTATCTAGCACAACAAAACTCATGGATGCACAATGCCGATGCTATTCAACCACCGGAGCATCGCATGTCACATATGAAGGCCGCCATTTTCATTGAACCCGGCCGCATTGTGCTGGAAACCAAGCCGATCCCTGATGTCGGGCCGCTCGACGCACTCGTCCGAGTCACTACAACAACGATCTGCGGCACCGACGTCCACATCCTCAAAGGCGAGTATCCAGTTGCCAGAGGACTGACCATCGGCCACGAACCAGTCGGGGTGATTGAAAAGCTCGGTTCGGCAGTGCAAGGCTTCAAGGAGGGTCAGCGCGTCATAGCCGGCGCGATCACACCCAGCGGCCACTCGGCGGCGTGTTTGTGCGGGTACGGCTCGCAGGATGGCGGGTTCAATAGCAGCGGTTTTCAGGCCATGGGTGGCTGGCGCTTCGGCAACACGATCGATGGCTGCCAGGCGGAGTTCGTTCTGGTTCCCGACGCGATGGCGAATCTGTGCCCCGTGCCGGATGGGCTGACAGACGAGCAGGTACTGATGTGCCCCGACATCATGTCCACCGGTTTCTCGGGGGCCGAGAGCGGCGGCATCCGCATCGGTGACGTGGTTGCGGTGTTTGCCCAGGGGCCGATCGGCCTATGCGCCACCGCGGGCGCCAAGCTGGCCGGCGCGACCACGGTCATCGGGGTCGACGGCATCGCCAGTCGGTTGGCGATGTCGCGGCGGTGCGGCGCTGATGTGACGGTGAATTTCCACGATGGCGACCCGGTCGCCGAAATCATGCGCCTGACCAACGGACGCGGCGTTGATGTGGCGATCGAAGCGCTGGGTACGCAGAACACATTCGCATCTGCACTTCGGGTGTTGCGGCCGGGTGGGACGCTGTCCAGCCTCGGCGTCTATTCTACGGACCTGACGATACCGCTCGGCGCGTTCGCGGCCGGTCTGGGCGATCATCGGATCGTCACCACGCTTTGCCCAGGCGGCAAGGAACGGATGCGCCGGCTGATCAACGTGATCCAATCCGGGCGCGTGGATTTGACGGCGATGGTAACCCATCGCTTCAAGTTGGACGATATCGAAGCGGCCTATGACTTGTTCAGCCATCAGCGCGACGGCGTTTTGAAGGTGGCGATCACCCCCTAGCCGCCATACCTTCTCAACGGTAGTCAATTGGAGGACGGCCACGGACTGTATTTCAGGTCGGATGCCGTCGCTATGAAGGTTTCGGAGGCGGCGACGATCGTCTGCTGCTCGGCGAGACCCGGGGCCGCCGCCGCGCCCGGTTTCTGACCAGCGCGTCCTGCTTACTGCGGCGGTCTCGACGCCTCCCTCGCGGCGTCCACCTGCGGCTGATGGTCGTTGCGAGGGATGTCCAGTGGCCCGAATGGCAGCACCCCGTCCTCGGTGGGAAGATCAGCCGCGCTCCAGCCCCCGCCCAGCGCGCGGACCAGGCCCACCGACGCCTGAAGACGACTGACCTGGACCTGAGTCTGCACGGTGCGGGCCGTCAGTTCGGTCTCCTGTGCCACCACGACATCGAGGTAGTTGGTCAGGCCGCCGACATAGAGCTGCATCGCAATGCTCTGGGCCGTGCGAGCCTCGGCGACTGCCTCGGCCTGCTGTCGCGCCTGCGTCCGCAGATGCACAGTCAGCGCCAGGCCGTCCTCTACTTCCTGGAATGCCGACAGGACCATGCGCGCGATAGTTGTCCCGTGCTTGCGCATATTGGGACCAGCTCCGCTGCAGCGCCGCCCGGCGCAGGCCACCCTCGAACAGAGGCAGCACGGCGCCGGCGCCGACCGACCAAAGGCTATTGGGCAGGCTCAGGAGATTGAACCCATTATCCTGGAACCCGGCAGCCGCGCTGAGGGTGATGTTGGGGTAGAAGGCCGCGCGCGAAACACCGATCGAGGCGTTTGCAGCAGCCATCTGCCGCTCGGCGCTGGCAATGTCCGGCCGGCGCTGCAGGAGGCCGGACGGCACGCCCACCGGCACGGCCGGCGGGACCAGTCGCGACCGCTCATCCTCCGGGATCGAGAAGCTGCTCGGATTGGTGCCGATCAGGACAGCGATCGCATGCTGCAGAACGGCACGGTTGCCAAGAACGCCGCTCTGCAGCGCCTGCGTCGAGGCCAACTGACTTTTGGAGCGTGCAACATCGAGGGCCGAAGCGATGCTGCCCTGCAAGCGCTCCTTGGTGATCCGGACCGCCTTCTCGTAATTTGCGATCGATGCGCGATAGATCGCCGTCTGGCCGTCGCAGTCCGCGCAGTGAAATATAATCGTTCGCCAAGCTCGGCCTGCAGGCTTAACCGAGCAGCCGCCAGCGTCGCGGCGCTGGCCTGAGCGAGCTGCTTCTGGGCCTGCGTTTTGTTGCGGATCTGGCTCCAGAAGTCAGGCTCCCACGACGCCGTGGCCTGGATAACGTTGCTGGCCTCTTCGGTCTGAAATGTGCTGTGCGGATTATGAAACAGCCGATACTGCGACTCCTTGTTGTCCGACACCAACCCGCTGGCGGTCAGTTGCGGGAACAGGCCGGAGCGCGCCTCCGCGGCAAGGTCACGGGCCTGGGTGTATTGCTCGGCAAACGCAGCCAGATCCGGGTTTTCCGCCGTAAGCTGCCGTTCCAACTGGTCGAGCAAAGGGTCCCCGAACCGCTCCCACCATGGCGCGCGCTGCATTGTGTCCAGCGGCTGGGCGAGCTTGAAAGGTTTGGACCCCTGGTAGTCGGCCGGCAGGACATACTGCGGTGGCTCATATTTCGGGGCGAGGTCGCAGGCGCAAACGCTGATCTGGGCCGCCACGATCGGCGCAGCGAGGGCACGGCTGAAGAGAGGCCTTGCGCGGCGCGGTCCAGAAGTAAACTCCATCACCGCACAGGTCCGGCGCCCGGCTTCGGCTCCTCCTTGGACCGCGCAGCCGGATCCGTGCCGGCGGCCGTCGATGCGCCGGCCTCAGACGGCTTCCTGGCTGCAGTTGGTTGCGCGGCGCGCGCCGGCGACGCGCCAGGTATAATCGGCCCCGAAGGGGGTTCCGGCAGCGGGGAGACCGGCGTATTGCCGCGACCTGGCTGATAGCCTGGGACCGGCTCCACGACCTTGACCTGCTGCCCCTCGAGCAGACCCAGCGAGGGGCTCGCAACGATCTTGTCGGTTAGCTTAAGTCCGGAAACGATCTGGACGTCGGTATTGAGGTTGTGTCCTAGCACGACGTCCTGCAGGTGGACTCGATTCTGGTCGTTCACCACTGCCGCCTGCATCCCCTGGGCGCGGAACAACAGTGCCTGTTCCGGAACAATCAATATGTTTGGATCGCTTGGAAACGTAAAATGGACACTCACGTAAGACCCCGGCCAGAAATCGCGGTTGGCGTTGTCCACCGTCAGTTCCGTGACGACCGTGCGCGTTGCCGTAGAGACTGAATTGGCCGAGGTCAGAACCTGCGCCGGGATATGCTTGTCCGGGTCCTGCGGTAGCGTCAGTGTTGCGGTCAGGCCCGGTTTCAGGACGTCGGAATACTCCTGCGGAACGGACACGAAGATCCGCATCGCGTGAATGTCCGCCACCTCGAACAGCGGCGCCGCGCCGCGAATTGTCGCGTCCCCTCCCGCGGCATTGACGTATTCACCGACATTGGTGCGCCGGGAGGTCACCACGCCGTCGAACGGCGCAGTCAGTTGCTTGAACGCAATCAAAGCCTGGTAGCGCGCGACCTCTTGCTCGGCGGCGGCGACCTGCGCCTTCTGCTCGGCTGCTTCCGCCGTCTTCACGTCCACATCCTGCTGTGACACCGCCTGCGTCCCAGACAGCGCCGCATAGCGTTTGGCCGTGATCTCGGCCAGCTTGTAACGAGCCTCCACCACGGCGAGGCTTGCCTTGGAAGCCGCGAATTGCGCATCCAGGCTGGGGGTATCGATGGTCGCAAGGACCTCGCCCGACTTTACTTGCGCGCCGTAGTCCTTGTACCAGTGGGACACATAGCCGTTGACCTGAGCGTAGATCGACGCCGCATACCAGGCGTCCATGTTGCCCGGCAGGGTCAGCGTGCGCTGCGACGGACCCGGTTTGGGCGATATCAGCTGGACCCGGGGTAGCGCTGTGTCCTCCGCCGTCTGTTTCAGGCCAGCGACCGTCTCGCTACGGGACCAGATGCCGTAGCCGGCGAGTCCGAGGGCAACCACTACCCCGATGAGCAGCAAAACCCCGCCTCGATACCGGGGCGCCGCCTTCGCCTCCGTGTTGATCATACGGGCTCTCCCTCAAGCGGCGGCTCTAGCTTGCTTGATTTGCCGCCATGCAGGATGGCGAAGACGCAGGGCACGAACAGCAAGGTTGTGACCGTCGCGACAAGCAGGCCGCCGATCACCGCGCGACCGAGCGGGGCATTCTGCGTGTTGCTGAACGACATCGGCACCATGCCGACGATCATGGCCAGGGCCGTCATCAGAACCGGCCGGATCCGCGCAAACCCCGCCTCGATCGCCGCAGCCTTCGGGTTGCCGTACTCCAGCAGATGATCACGTGCAAAGGCCACCACCAGGATGGTGTTTGCGGTCGCGGTCCCCATACACATGATTGCCCCAGTCAGCGCCGGGACGGACAGCGTCGTGTGCGTAAGGAAAAGGATCCAGGAAATTCCGCCCAGGGCCGCCGGCAGCGCAGTGATGATTATGAACGGGTCGAGCCATGACTGGAAGTTGACGACAATCACCAGGTAGATCAGCACGATCGACAAGGCCAGGCCGGCAAGTAGCTGGGCGTAGGCCGAATGCATGGTCGTCGACTGGCCATTGATGGTGACGGTTGCCCCGTGCGGCAGAGTGGATTCCATGTCCTTGATGACACGCGCGACCTCGTTACTGACCGCGCCGAGATCACGTCCCTCCACATTAGCGTAAATGTCGATCACCGGAATGATGTCGTAATGGGAGACCAGCCCCGGCGTACCTGTCTGCGTCAGCACGGAGAGACCGCCCACGAGTTGCGGCTGAACGTTGGTCGGATTTCCGTCACCCTTGTCGACCGTGATGTTTTCGAGGTCGTTAATACTGGTGAGCTGATTCTGCGGTGTCTGGACATTGACCAGATGCGAGATGCCGCTGGAAACATCGAGCCAGTAGGTCGGTGCGACCTGACCGCTTCCCGACAAAACTGCCAGGGTGTTGTCGGCGATATCCGACTCTGTCAGGCCTGTCCCCAAGGCGAAGCTGCGCCGCGAGGCGAGCAACAGAGTCGGCTGGCCCATAACCTGTTGGATGCGCACATCGGCGGTGCCGGCGATCTGCTTCAGTCGCGCCGTCAGTTCCGTGGCATAGGCAAAATTGGTGTCGAGATCACGACCGCTGACTTGCACGTCGATCGGCGAGGGTAGGCCGAAATTCAGGATCTTCGCTGTAATATCGCCCGGCAGGAAACTGAAATCCGTGCCGGGAAAGCGCTCCGTCAAGCCGGCACGGAGGATCCGGCGATAGCGCTCGACAGGTGCAGTCTGATTGTCGAGCGAGATCGTGATGTCGCAGTCCTGGCTGCCGACCGTGCCGGTGTTGCTATAAGCCTGATTGATGCCACTGACGGGCAGGCCGCAGTTGATCAGCGTGCCCACCACGTGGCCGAGCAGCAGATCGCGGATCTGCTGCTCCACCAGCACGGAAATCTTGCCCGCCTCCTCGATCCGAGTGCCGATCGGTGCGCGCATGTGCAGATCGATCTCCCCGGATTTAATGCTGGGGAAGAAATCCTGACCGGCGAAGAGCAACAGCAGAAGAGACGCCAGCGCCCCGAACAGATACAGGGCTATGAACAACTTGGCGCGCGCAGCTAGGCCCTCGAGGATGGCGCGGTAGCGCTCCCGGAACCGTTCGAAGCGAGCCTCGAACCCCGCCTGGAATCGCGCGAAAAAGCCTGGATGTTTGGGCGCCGGCTTTTGCTGCGCTGCCACCTGACCACGCAGCAGCCAGGCGGCCATGGTCGGGGTCAGCGTGCGCGACAGGATGAACGAGGCAATCATCGCGAAGATGATCGCCTCGGCAAGCGGCAAGAACAGATAGCCTGCCACCCCGCCGAGTTGAAGCAGCGGCAGCCAGACGATGCAAATGCAAAGCGTAGATACAAATGTCGGCACGACGATCTGATTTGCGGCGTCGATGATCGCGCGCTCCAGCCCCTTATGCTTACCGTCTGCGTCCGCCTCCTCCAGGTGCGTATTGATGTTCTCGATCATCACGGTGGCATCATCGACCAGGATGCCGACGGCAAGAGCAAGGCCGCCCAGCGTCATCACGTTGATCGTCTGGCCGAGCCAGGACAGAACGAGGATCGAGCTTAGGATCGAAAGAGGAATGGAGGTGGCGACGATCAAGGTCGAGCGCCAACTTCCGACGAACAGCAGCACGGTGATGCCGGCGAGGAATGCGGCGGTCACCATCTCCTGCACCACGTCCGCGATCGAGGCGCGCACGAAGCTGGAGGCATCGTTGAGCGGGGTAATCGTCACGCCGGGCGGCAGGGTCTTGAGCAGTGCGGGAAGCTTGGCCCGCACCCCGCTGACGACGGCCAGCGTGGAGGCATCGCCGCTTTTCAGGATTTGCAGCAGGATGGACTGCTGCCCTTTCACCAGCACGATGTTCTGCTGCGGCGGACCGCCGCGATGGACGTAGGCCACGTCGCGCAAATAGACCACCGCGTTGCCGACCTGCTTGATCGGCAGGTTGTTGAAGCTGTCGATAGCAATGGGCGTCGCATTGGTCGCGACCAGGAAATCGATAGGACCGATCTTCTGATCGCCCGCCGGCAGCACGATGTTCTGGGTCCCCAATGCGTGGCCCACATCGGTGGCAGACAGACCGTGCTCCAGCAATTTGGTCTGGTCGAGGTCGACCTCAACGTCCGCCTGCGTGCCGCCGTAGGGTGCTGGTATCGCGACGCCCGGCACCGACACCAAGGCGGGCCGGATCAGGTTGGACGCTAGGTTATAGATGTCGGAAGGCGTCATGTTGTCTGCGGCCACCTGCAGGTCGAGCACCGGGACCGATGACGCGTCGAACACCAGGATATTTGGCGGCGTGATTCCGGCCGGAAGCTGCTTGATCACGGTCTGCGAGGTGGCCGTGACCTGCGCCTGCGCGGCCGCCACGTCGGTTCCGGGCTGGAAGAAGATCTTGACGATGCCGCTGCCGTAAAGCGACTGGCTCTCGATATGCTCGATGTTACCGACCGTCGTGGTCAGGGCCCGCTCATAATAATAAACCACACGGCCCGACATGTCCGAGGGCATCAGCCCGTTGTAGCTCCAGACCGCCGCCACGACCGGAATTTTTATGGGAGGGAAGATATCCGTCGGCGTCTTGAACACCGACATCACGCCGAACAATAGAATCAGGATCGCGAGTACAACGAAGGTATAAGGACGCTTCAGGGCGGTGACGACTATGGCATTCATCTCGGCCTGACGGTCTTTCCGTCGATGCTCTGCGCGTGCATTCGGCTCGATCTCATCGTAACGTTAGGGCTTCTGGATGAAGCCTCGTCGTTAGCAATGTGGATGAGACCTAAATTCTAGTGATTTTTGCGAGGTGTCAACTGGCGCCGAAATCCATGAATGACCAATCTAATAAAAGACCAACCATCTTCGGCCCCACGGTCAGGCTGAAATGGTCCAGGGTCCCGATCATGGTGAGGCAAGGCGAGCGCCAGGGCTTTTTCAGACTGGATGCAGGATTGGGTTGTCCTCCATCATGCGAAGCGATGCCGCTAGTGTCAGGCCTTTATGAACCGGCCACCATTGGCCGGTGTGCCGCATCCAGTAGATGTCGAACCGGTCGGGCCCCATGTGATCGAGACGCATGAAAGGAGCATCGAATTCGTCACCGGAATTATGTTCCATCCCAGAGCGGTAGCGTTGGATAAAGCGATAGCGTCCGGCCCTCCACTCGCCCCGAATATCGATCGGGTAGTTGAACGCGGTGGGTCTGACTTCAGGTAGGAAACGCGGCTTTAGAACCGTGGCGATGAAGGCTTCGCACGCTGCAACGATCGCCTGTTGCTCGGCCGGGTCCGGGCGGACAGGGCGCGGAGGCGCCTTCATCCATATCTTTTGCCGTTTCTTGGCCATTCTTCCCGCCGTCAGCCCCCCGGTAGCGGGATAAATTCGCGTTCGTCGCCGGCCACGGCACCGAAACGGCCGGCCTTCCAGTCTGCCTTGGCTTGCTCGATCCGCTCGCGCGACGACGAAACGAAGTTCCAGAAGAGGTGGCGCGGGCCGTCCATCACCGCGCCACCCAACAGCAACAGCCGGGCACCGTTGGGTCCGGCGTGCAGCGCCAGGCGGTCGCCCCGACGAAACAGCAACATATGGCCCGCCCCGAATGGCGTCCCGGCGACGTCGATAGAGCCTTGCACGACGTAGGCACCACGTTCCTCGTGGTCATCCGGCAGCGGCAGCACAGCCCCCGGCTGCAAAGTGGCGTCGGCGTAGAACAGCGCCCCATACGTCTCGACTGGCGATCTCAGGCCCCAGCCATCGCCGGCAATCAGGCGCAAGCGCACGCCGCCGTCGGCGAGAACAGGCAGCGAGTCAGCGGCGTGGTGGGCAAAGGCCGGCGACGTTTCCTCCATCGGCTTCGGCAGCGCCACCCAGGACTGGATCCCGAACAGGCTGTTGCTGTGGGTCCGAAGCTTCGCATCCGTGCGTTCTGAGTGGGCGATGCCGCTTCCGGCGGTCATCCAGTTCACGTCACCGGGCACGATGGGAAGCTGGGTGCCCAGGCTGTCGCGGTGCAGGATCGAGCCGTCAAACAGGTAGGTGACGGTGGCCAGGCCGATGTGAGGATGTGGCCGCACGTCGAGACCTTTGCCGGTGAGGAACTCGCCGGGTCCCATCTGATCGAAAAAGATGAACGGGCCAATCATCTGCTTCTCTTTGGCCGGCAGTGCACGGCGTACCTCGAAGCCACCGAGGTCATGGGCACGCGGAAGGATGACGGTTTCGACCTCGTCCGGGCGCGAGGGCTGGGTTTCGCTCATGATGTCCGCCTCCGTCTGATCCGCTGAATATTGGATCACACATGCGTCGCCGCCTAGGCTACCGTCGCTGGCCTCGCGTTCCCGCATTCAGCATCGCTAGACCAATAGTCTAGGTCGGAGCATACCCCCATGAAGCATTTACCTCCCGGTGCCGCATTGGGCTGGCCATTCTGGACATAGGGCATTCAGCGCGGCATATGGCAAAATTGCCCGCCGCCAGCTAAAGGTGGGTTGGGGAGAAGACTTCTTCTTTTGCCACCGCGGGCTGTCAGCCTCAAATGGAGACCGATCATGCATTTCGGCGCCTTGATGTTCCTCACCGATTATTCGATGAAGCCGGTGGACCTGGCTCGGGCCCTTGAGGCCCGCGGGTTCGAGTCGTTTTGGACCCCCGAGCACTCGCACATCCCGGCCTCGCGCCGCACGCCCTATCCGGCGGGGGGCGAGCTGCCGAAGGAATACTACCATGCTTTGGACCCGTTCGTGACACTGACGGCGGCAGCTGTGGCGACGAAGACGCTGAAGGTGGGCACCGGCATCTGCCTGTTGAACCAGCGTGACCCGATCCAGACCGCTAAGGAGGTGGTCTCGATCGACCAGGTGTCCGATGGGCGCTTCCTGTTCGGCATCGGCATCGGCTGGAACCAGGACGAGATGGAGAACCACGGCACTGTGTTCGACACCCGGGCCAAGCTGGTGCGTGAGCGCATCGAAGCGATGAAGGAGATCTGGACCAAGGAGAAGGCCGAGTATCACGGCGAATTCGTCAATTTCGATCCGATCTTCGCATGGCCGAAGCCGGTGCAGAAGCCATATCCGCCGATTCTCGTCGGCGGCGGATTTCCGCACGCGGCACGGCGTGCCGCCCGCTATGGCGACGCCTGGGCGCCGGTGGGCATGGAACTTACAGATGAAATCATTGCCAAATTCCGGGCGATGGTGAAGGACGCAGGCCGCGATCCTGAGTCGTGCAAGATCGACCTGATGATGCCGCCTGAAGACCTGGACGCGCTGAAGCGCTATCGCGACAAGGGTATCAATCGCGTCGTGGCCTTCCTGCCGTCGGCCAAGGACGACAAGGTGCTGCCGATCCTCGATCGCTGGGCAGAGCTGATCCGGAAGATTTAATCCGAAGTTTGCACTGCGAGGTTGAGACGGAAACCGGGGGAGGTCGGTTTGGTCCGGATGACGGCTGTTGGAGGAGCAGTGCCGTAACAGATACGCTGGGAACCCTACGAAGCCTGGAGAAAAAAAATAGCTCCGGGCCTCGCCCGACTAAAGATTGTGTAAGGCAAACGCTTAATCCCAAATACATTCTTACGACGTCGCTTTCTTTGAAGCTTTCGACTTGCCAGAACTGTTGAGCGCAGCCGCTTGGCGAACGAGCGCCTTGAAGGCGGACTCGTCAACCTCTTCTCCTTCGTGGATGTCGATTGCGCGGCGTACGTTTCCGTCGAGACTTGAGTTGAAGAGACCGGCCGGATCCTGCAGAGATGCGCCTTTGGCAAACGTAAGCTTCACGACTTTCTTGTAGGATTTGCCAGTGCAGACGATGCCGTCGTGCGACCAGACCGGGGTGCCTCTCCACTTCCATTCCTCAACGACGTCCGGAACCGCTTCCTTCACAAGCTTGCGCATTCTGCCGAGAGTTTCCCCACGCCAGTCCCCAAGTTCAGAAATTCGTTTCGAAATGAGCTCTGATGCTGACAGGCCTTGGCTCGAGTCCGGATTTTTCATGCTCTCATCGCCAAAGTTCAAGATTTATGCAGGCACACTTCATTCTGTTCGCGCCAGGACCTGCTCCAGGCCCACGAAGAATCGCTGCCAGCCGCCCTGGGCGCCCTGATAGGCCTGCTGTTGGTCCGGTCGGAAGCCCGACTGCTCCATCCGCAGGTGGGTCCCGGTGCTCGTCGGTGTGAGAGTCCAAGTCACGACACTCTCCAGACCATAGGCCGCCCATGTATAAGACAGTGTTTTGTTCGTCTCGACTGCCATGACCTGGCAGTCGACAGCCCCCCAATCCGCGCGAAGATTGAAATGGTGGCCCACGACAGGCTTGAAGTCGTTCTTCATGAGCCACTCCTCGATCAAATGATCCTGCGTGAGGGCCCGCCAAATTTTCTCCGGCGGATGGGGCAAGTCCCGTTCAATGACGACGGAACGCGTTGGGTTGGTGGCTTCGGTCATTGATCCATCCTGTTCAACAGCGACTCGAGACGATAAATCCGATCGAGCCAGAAAGTTCCGTAGAGCTTCATCCAATCGATCAACGGCGCTAACCCTTCCGGGTCGGCACTGTAGTGTGTCTCACGCCCGTCACGTCGGTCACGAACGAGTCCAGCGAGCTTAAGCACGCCGAGATGCTTGGAGACAGCCGGTTGCGACACGCCGGAATGTCCGGTGAGCGCATGGACAGTCAGTTCTCCATCGCGGCGTCAGCCGCTCGAAGATCGCTCTACGAGTGGGATCGGAGAGGGTCTTGAACAGAACGTCCGGCCGAGACTGCATGCAAATCCATAACCGTTCGGTTATTGATCGTCAAGGGGGAGGCGCCCAAGAAAGGTTCCCGC
Organism: uncultured Pseudomonadota bacterium; assembly: GCA_963832865.1. GTDB lineage: Bacteria > Pseudomonadota > Alphaproteobacteria > Acetobacterales > Acetobacteraceae > Rhodopila. Next base: position 186,345 of record CAWHWH010000054.1, on the reverse strand, counting down.
ATTAAGCTTATCTCAGCAAATTAGAGCCTTACGCGTGCGACAAACTCGTTGCAAAATTGTTTTCCGTTCAATGCGGACAGTCAAACGAAACCGCCGATGACGGGCGATCGTTTACAGGGATTAGCGCATCGCCTACCCTCGAGTAGCCACCAAGCGAAGGCGAAAACATCGTCCATGGATCGTCCTGCCTCGGATTTTCTTCACGGCGCCATCGACTGCGACATCCATCCGGCCGTCCCGAACACGCGCGTGTTGCTGCCGTATCTTGACGACTACTGGCGGGAACACGTCCTGCGCCGTGGCCTGGAGCGGGAGAACCTGGAGCCCAGCAGCTACCCGGCCAACGCTCCGATCAACGGCCGTCCCGATTGGCGTCTGCCGTCCGGGCCGCCCGGCAGCAGCCTGGAGGCGATGCAAGCCCATCTGCTGGACCGGTTCCGGCCCAGCCGGGCGATCTGCAACGTGATCCACGGCGCCCAGGTCTTCTTCAGCGAGGACCTGTCGGCCGCGTTCTGCCGGCCGATCAACAACTGGATCAGCGCGGAGTGGCTGGATCGCGACGATCGGCTGCGGGCGTCCATCGTCGTGCCACCACACAGCGCTGACCTCGCGGCCGAAGAGATCGAGCGCCTCGCACCCGACCATCGTTTCGTCCAGGTCCTGCTATTGTCGATGACCGAACTTCCGCTCGGACGCCGGCAGCACTGGCCGATCTACAAAGCCGCTGAAAAGCACGGCCTGCCGGTCGGCATCCATGCCGGCAGCAGTTTTCGCCATCCGCCAAGCGCCCTGGGATGGCCGTCGTATTATCTTGAAGACTATGTCTCGCACTCGCAGGGTTTTGCCGCCGCGCTTAACAGCCTGGTCACCGAGGGCGTGTTCGTGAAATTCCCTGGCCTGAAGGTCGTGCTGATCGAGTCCGGGGTGACCTGGCTGCCGGCGTCGCTGTGGCGGCTGGACAAGACGTGGCGCGGTGTGCGGTCCGAAACTCCCTGGCTGGAACAGCTTCCGACCGAGACCATCCGGAACCATGTCCGTCTGACGCTGCAGCCGTTCGACGCCCCGCCGACCGAATCGCAACTGCGACACGTTCCTGGAACAGCTTGGTTCCGACCGGATGCTGCTGTTTTCGTCCGACTATCCGCACTGGCACTTCGACGGCGACGAGGCGTTGCCGGCCGGCCTGCCAGCCGATCTAATGCAAAAAATCTGTGTCGAGAACCCGCTGGAAACGTATCCTCGCCTTAGGGAGACAGCCTAATGAACATGACCGTCCTGGATCGCAAGCCCGACCGAGGCGCCGCGAGTCATCTGGGTTTCATCGATTGCGACGTGCATCCTCAAGTCAAAGGACCGAACGATTTCGACCCCTTCCTGTCGAAGCGCTGGCTGGAGCACAAGCAGACAATCGGCGGCCGGTCGCGTCAGGGTTTGGCAAAGCTTCCTATGTATCCTCGGATGTCCCCTGGTTCCGGGATGCGGATGGACAGCTGGCCGAAAAGCGGCGGGCTTCCGGGGTCGGACCTGCCGATGATGCAGGAACAGTTGCTCGACCAGTTCGACGTGGCGTACGGGTTGCTCGCGCCGCTGGTCGGTGGCGCCGGCGGAGAACGCAACGTCGAGTTCGGGTCCGCGATGGCGACCGCGGTCAACGAGTGGCAGATCGCCCAATGGTGCGATCCCGATCCCAGGCTGCTGGGTGCGATCCAGGTCAATATCGAACATACCGAAGCGGCGATCGCGGAAATCGAGAAACGCGCCGGCGACCGCCGCTTCGCCCAGGTCAATATCCCGCCGCGCGGGCTGGAGCCGCTGGGCCGCCGCCGCTATTGGCCGATCCTGGAGGCGTGCGCGGCGAACGGGTTCCCGGTCTCGCTGCATCTGGGCGGCACCAGCGGTCATGCCTCGACCGGCGGTGGCTGGCCGTCCTTCTACCACGAGGAACATCCGTCCTACGTACAGACGATGCAGACGTTGGTGATCAGTCTGGTCTGTGAGGGCGTGTTCGAACAGATCCCGAACCTGAAGATCGTGCTGGTCGAGGGCGGCTTTGCCTGGCTGCCGGCGCTCTGCTGGCGGCTGGACAAGCACTGGAAACGTCTGAAGGCGGAGGTGCCGCATCTGACGCGCTCGCCGTCAGAGTATGTGCATGACCATTTCTGGGTCACCACTCAGCCGATCGAGGAGCCGGAGCGGCCGAAGGATATGTTGTCCATCCTCGAATGGATCGGGCCGGATCGGGTGATGTTCTCGACCGACTATCCGCATTGGGATCAGGACGATCCGCGCTTCGCCTTCAAGATTCCTCTACCCGACGACTGGAAGCGGAAAATCTACCGTGATAACGCGAGGGCGCTATACAACCTGGATTGACTGATGCAGGCGGAAATTCTTCAAGGTCGCGCCACGGTCCCGCATTGGCTGGCGGTGAACCGCGGTGCTCGGTGTAAATGACCCGTCACGTCGTAGCCAGTGTGGACGAGATACCGACCGGCGGCCGCAAGATCGTCACCGTCAACGGCCGGGAGATCGGTATCTTCAAGATCGGTGACGACTTCTTCGGACTGTTCAACCGCTGCCCGCATCAGGGCGCGCCGCTGTGTCGGGGGGAGATCGTCAGCCGTCTGTTGGCGCCGAGCCCAGGGGATTATCGGCTGACGCGGATGGGCGAGATGATCCGCTGCCCATGGCACTGCTGGGAGTTCGACATCCGCACCGGTCAATCACTATGCGACCCGAACAGCGTGCAGGCTCGGGCATTTGATGTCGCGGTGGAGCCGGGGAGGGCGCTGGTCGATGGGCCTTTTGTTGCGGAGTCAGTAGAAGTCACGGTCGAGGATAGCTACGTCGTCGTTACGATGTAAGCTGCCGGTTCGTTGGTCGGCGACCCGGTAGGTCCGTGTCTCTCTAAAAACGAAGTCCGCAGCGCGAGAGAATACTGAAGTCCGCAGCGCGAGAGAACACTACAGCAGCGATTTTGCGTGCTGAAGCACTTCGTCGCAGACCTTCTTTGTGATTTGCGCCTTGATGCCATCGCCGCCCAAACCGTAGCTTTGGCCGTTGCCTGTATGCAGCAGCCCCTGGCTACCCTCTTTGAACCCGCTGTCGTTGGTGCTTTTCCCGGAACCTGTCACCTTGCCCGTAAGCGAATTCTGGATCGAGGATGCTCCGCCGCTGCCGAGATACTTGTTTTGGATGCAATACTGTAGCACACCGGCCGTATTGCTTGCGCCGGCTTGGCCCACCGAAGGTATTCCGCTCGCGCCGCCGAGCGCTCCGAGCGCGCCACCGCTTGTTCCGCTTTGGCCAGCGCCCATCGCGCCTTTCAACTGATCCATGAACTGCGCCCGCGCCGGACGTTCCGGAAGCTGCGAGACCCCCAGAACGAGGAAAGCCATTATCACAGTCGACAAACCGCGACGTGGAGATCCGCTCATGTCGATTGTCCTTCTGAAACGTTGGTTGGCATCGGTCGCTTCTCTCTAGTGCTTGCGATCGAATGACGCCATCTCGCTCCGGTCACGTTGCCGCTGTCGCGGAAGCATATCGCTATCCACCTAAGGCCTGCCGCCAAACCACCGAATCTTTGCCGAGGACGCATCCGCTGCGCGACGTCTGGCGAAGGCCCACCATCCATGGCTTGCGGTCCTGAACTCGCGAAATCCGTGGATGTTAGGCCTTTTGCCTACCATGACGGCTTGGGGCGACGGTGCCTCGGCCGCAGGATTTGTTTTGCGGCAGGTCCCTGGTCGCCACTCAGGACCGCCCCCCGCCAGGGTCGATCGGAAGATCCATCGTAGGGGCCTGATCTCCGGGGTCTCAATGCGACATCAGCACCGGCACCGTCATGTGCTGGAGCAGGTCTCGGGTGACGCCACCCATGATCATCTCCCGAGTCCGCGAATGTCCATAACCGCCGACGACCAGCAGATCGGCTCCGATGTCGGAGGCATAGTCCAGCAGCGCATCGGCTGGCGACAGCCCGTCGGTCACGACCGTCCGCGCTGCTGAGACATCGATTCCGTGGCGGGCGAGGTGTTCTGCGATCTCGGCTGTCGGCAGCACTTGGCTATCCTCGCCCGCTCGGGGCCTCTCGACTGTCAGCACCACGAGTTTTGCTCCCGGAGCGAGTATCGGCAACGCATCGTGGACCGCTCGGGCAGATTCCCGTGTGGGCGTCCAGCCGACAAGCGCATTCGTGCCGATTTTGTCGAAGCGGCCAGCGTAGGGGATCAGCAGCAAGGGCCGCCCCGCGGTCATCAGGATGTCCTCGATTAAAGTCCGGGCGGAAGCGGGCAGGGGGTTTTCGGCATCAGCCTGGCCGATTACTATCAGGTCGGCGGCGTGAGCGCGGCGGGTGATGGAGGGGATCAAAAAGCCCGGCTCGAGCACCCAATCACCATTGATCCCCTCGCGGCGCAGCAATTCGCGGAAGCCGGTCTCGATGAGCGCCGCCTTGGCCCGGGCCTGGGTGTCCAGTTGTTTGGCGAACTCCGGCAGCGCCCACAGATCTGGATAACCGCCCAAGGCAAACGACATATCCGCTGGCAGCAGGAGCTCCAGCGGACACAGCCCAGTCAGATGTGCATCGTTCCGGCGCGCCAGTTCCACCGCCACAGCCATTTTAATCTCATCCCGCGACGATCCGTCCAGCACAACAACAAGATCTCGAAGGGCCATGTCATCCTCCTTTTTAACTTCGGCTGAATTAAAAGCGCGCTTCAGCACGTCCGCGCATTGATTCAGGTCAACGCTGTGCCCGATGGCAACACACGGACAAAGCGCATATGCTCGATCTTTAGATTGATAGAAGCATCGATGACGGGCAATACCGATCAGCCAGCCGACGCGGTTCAGGTTGGCATCGACCCTTTCCGCCTTGCGTTGCAGGCAGCCGATATCGGTCTGTGGCGCTGGGATCTCCGCACCGGGGTTGTCGAACTCTCGCCTACGGCGGGTGTGCTGCTCGGTTTTTCCCCGGTTCAGCCGCTTGACTATGCGGGGTTCATCGCCTCGATCCATGCCGATGACCGCCCCGTTGCGGAGCGGGCGCTGCGGAACAGCGTGGTCGCCGGAGCAGTCCGTTTCGATTTCGAGGCACGAGCCGCGATGACCGGCCGCCGGTTTCGAGTGCGGGGACAGGCCTTCGCCGGCGAAAATCACGCGGGCGAAGTGGCGGGTATCTTGATCCAAGTCGGCCCCCGCTCCGCCGTCGAGGGACCGATTGGCCGGCTTGCCGCCATCGTGACCTCCTCGGACGACGCGATAATCGGTGAGGATCTCGACGGGATCATCACCGATTGGAACAGAGGCGCGGAGTTGATCCTGGGGTACACCGCCGCGGAGGCCATCGGAAGACCGCTGTCGATGCTGTCTCCGGGGGAACAGGAAGACGAGACGGCCGGCCTGTTGGAGCGCATCAAGGCCGGCGAACGGATCGAGCATATTGAAACGCATCGCCGGCGCAAGGATGGTGCTATCATCGATGTTTCGCTGACGATTTCGCCGGTTTGGGACGACGCGGGACGGCTTGTCGGTGCTTCCAAGGTGGCGCGCGATATCACCGCCACGAAACGCGCACAGGCTGACGTCGAAGCGCGCGAGGCGCATCTACGATCCGTGCTGGACTCGATACCGGATGCGATGATCGTGATCGATAACCATGGCATAATGCGATCCTTCAGCGCTACGGCCGAACGCCTGTTCGGCTATGTCACCGATGAGGCCGTCGGCAAAAACGTCAGCATGCTGATGCCGTCGCCGTATCGGGAGCAGCACGACAGCTATCTCGCACGCTATTTCGCGACCGGCGAAAAGAAGGTGATCGGCCGCGGCCGTGTCGTCGTGGGGCAGCGCAAGGACGGCTCCACCTTCCCGATGGAGTTGGCGGTTGGTGAAATGACGTTCGGCGGCAACCGGTCGTTTACCGGTTTCGTGCGCGACCTGACCGAACGTCAGGCCACTCAGCGACGGTTGCAGGATATGCAGGCGGAGCTGATCCACATGTCGCGCTTCACCGCGATGGGGGAAATGGCTTCCACATTGGCGCATGAATTAAATCAGCCGCTGACCGCGGTTGCGAGTTACCTGAACGGGTGCCGCCGGCTGCTAGATGGCAGCGAGAGCGTGGATAAACTGATGTTGCGAGATGGAATCGACCGGGCTGCCGACCAGGCGCTGCGGGCAGGGCAGATCATTCGCCGGCTGCGTCAGTTCGTGGCCCGGGACGACAGTGAGCGGCAGGTGGAAAGCCTGCGGAGGCTTATCGAGGAGGCGAGTGCGCTGGCGTTGGTCGGGGTCAAGCACGAGGGCGTTCGCGTCAAGTTCGACTTTAGTCCGCGGGTCGAATGGGTGCTGGCCGACAAGATCCAGGTTCAGCAGGTTATCCTCAACCTGATGCGCAACGCGATCGAGGCGATGCACGAAGCCACTCGCCGGGAACTGACCATCTCCACGGCTGAGCTGCCGAGCGAGATGGCGGAGGTCAGCGTCTCCGACACGGGACCGGGCATTGCGCCGGAGATCGCGGCGCAACTATTCCATCCCTTCGTGACCACCAAGCCTCAGGGAATGGGGGTCGGGCTATCGATCTCCCGCACTATTGTCGAAGCGCACGGCGGCAAACTTTGGGCGGAACCCAATCCTGGTGGCGGAACGATTTTCCGATTGACCCTGAAGGTGCTCAGCAAGGGGGAACTGACCGATGGCATCTGATGCCGTGGTCCATTTGATCGATGACGACGACGCGGTGCGGCAGGCGGTTGCGTTCCTGCTAACCACCATGGGTTTCGCGGTACGGGTCTACCCATCCGCCGTCGTGTTCCTCGATGCGCTACCTTCGATCCAACCCGGCTGCATAGTCACTGACGTGCGGATGCCTGAGATGGATGGGCTAGCCTTGCAGCGCGAACTGAAGGCGCGCGGCATTGGCTTGCCGGTGATCGTCATCACCGGCCATGCCGACGTGCCGCTGGCGGTCGAGGCGATGAAAGCCGGGGCGGTCGATTTCATCGAAAAACCGTTTGACGACGAGACGCTGTTGACCGCCATCAGGGCGGCGATCGACCGCCATGTGAGGGACTGTCGGCGCGAGGACGAGGTTGCCGCCATCAAGACCAAGCTCGACAGCCTGTCTCCCAGGGAGCGCGAGGTGCTGGAGGGGCTGATCGCCGGACTGCCCAACAAGACAATTGCCTATGACCTGAAGATCAGCGCTCGAACCGTGGAAGTTCATCGCGCGAACCTGATGACACGGATGGGAGCGCGCAGTGTAGCCGATCTGGTGCGAATGGTGTTCGTCGTGCGCTCTCCGGTTTGATCTGTATCAAGGCGTTCAAAAGGTCATTTCCCCTAGGTTCTCGTGGTGTCCCGCCGAGCGGGCGTCGTTGGCAAATGCTGGAGTTCAAGGATGGCCGACGGACGGAACCTCGTCATCATTGTCGATGACGATCAGGCGGTGCGCGAGGCACTGCAATTCGCCTTACGGCTGGAGGGGCTGTGTGTTCATGTGCATAGTGGTGGGGCGTCCTTTCTGGCCGATCCCGATCTGAACCGAGCGAGGTGCGTCATCCTGGATCACCGGATGCCGCGGATGGATGGTTACGCGCTGCTTAAAAACCTCCGGAGGCAAAATCCCGACTTGCCGGCGATCATGCTGACCAGCGGCGCGACGCCGCGGGAGCGGGCGCGGGCCAATGCTGCGGGTGTTCATACCGTGCTGGAGAAACCGCTGCTGGATGACGTACTGATGGACCATATCCGGGAGATCCTCCGGGCCAACGCCTGATGCCTGCATCGGTACGTAGGTTTGCGTAGGATATAACCGAATTTTGGGCGTCGATGACTGCCGATACAACGGGAACATGTTCTTCGCATGACAGGAGTTCCCGATGTCGGTATCTCTCTCGGTCGCCGCCAAACACGGACCTAGCGCTTCCCCGGTAGCCTATGCGACGCCGTTGCCATGGAATGCACCCGAAGAGCGTGACGGCTTTGAGTTGAGCGGTGTCACGATGCACTTCGCCGCCGACCACCAAGTCTATGCCGAGGGTGATGAAGCACGTTACTTCTACAAGGTGGTCAGTGGTGTGGTCCGGACGTGCCGCTTCCTGAGCGATGGACGACGGCAAATCGACGCTTTTCATCGGGCAAGCGACGTATTCGGGTTTGAAGCCGGCGCCGATCATTGTATGGCCGCCGAAGCCGTGACTGACTGCTCGGTGATCGCCTACCGCCGGCGCGGTTTGGAAACAATATTGTCCCAGGATGATCGTCTGAGCCGCTGGTTCTTTTCCCGCGCATTGACCTGGATGGCGAGCGCTCGGGAACACTCCCTGCTGCTGGGGCGTGCCAGCGCGGCGCAGAAGATCGCCGCTTTTTTGGAGGAAACCGGGCAGCGCTCCGGTGGCGGCGGCGTGATCGAGCTGGTGATGAGCCGGCAGGATATCGCGGACTATCTGGGACTGACGATCGAAACGGTTTCGCGGTCGTTGTCGCAACTTGACCGTGATGGAGTGATCGGGCTGCCGAGCGCTCGGCGGGTTGTGGTGAAGGATAGGCGAGCGCTGCGGGCGTTGAAGGGCTGAACGGCCTTTTGGGGATGGGTCAGATCGCGGCTGGCTGTTTCGAAGGCTGTCGTTGGATCTTTTGGGGGCGATGGGACGCTGCCTACCGGAATTGCTAGAGTGCCGAATGGCGTCCCCTTTGGCGAGGTGGCTAAGTTTATCTAATCGGACTCGATCATCGGTGGATGTGTTGCCCCGGCTTGGTTGAGCCGAAATTTGGCTGCCGCATGTCGCAACATCGCTGGTGAGACGTGCCTGGACGACCGCCCCTCGCGCGGCTAGGGTCTTACGCTATGTCCAGTTGGATATGGCGAAATCGTCCTGTTCATAGCCAAAAGGGCATGCATCGATCTGATCGAGGTACTCGACCGCTTCGGCGATTGGCGGCCGCCAGCGCCCGCATTCTCGCGCTTCTCTGCACCACCGGGGCGGTCCACGCAGCCGACGTGGTCATTCCGGGCACGACTGATTTCCGATCTACGTCAACGACTCCTTCTCCGGGCACATCCTCCGTATGAAACCCGGCGCGACGGCCTTTGAGATCTGGGCGCATGACACGCGCTGGGATGTCGCCGGGCCGCAGCTCGACTGTATCGCGATCCTGCCCGATGGCAACGTCTATGCGAATATTTTCGAGGGTGACGGGCTTTACCGCATAGCAGTCAACCCCGACGGCAGCGCGGGCGCGATCACCAAGCTGAAGACCTCGCGGCCGCTCTACCACTCTGACGGGCTTCGCGCGTTTGGGCCGGGCATGCTGCTCATGGTCGAAGGCGAGACAAAGGGGGACTCTCGACAAGATCACGGTGAGTGGTGATGACGCAAAAATCGAGACCATAAAAGGCCGGTTTCGAAGGGCCGGTGTCGCTCTGGCAGCTCGGTGATACGGTCTATGTGCCAGATGTTCCCTTGAAATATTTGTTCGACCCGAAAATGAAGGGCAAGACACCGCCACCGTTCACGGCCTACGCTGTCAAGCTGCCGCAATAACGTTCGGCGCGGGCGGGATCTATTTCTCCCGCGCCACGGCCATTGCTTAAGTCCTGCCGGTGCGGCTTCGCGATGCGGAGGGCGGCGGTTAGCCGTTGGGAACGGGTTGGACCGCGACGCCGAGCTGGTTCAAGGCGTCGATCATTGCGCTAGCCCAGAGTTGCTTGTTCCGCTCCTCGTGCGTTTCGGGTCGGGCGCGATGGCGGTGCGTGTCGATCTCAGCTTGAGCCTGCTCGATCGCGGCTTTTACCTCGGCTTCCGTCATATCATTGACGGGCTCCGGCATTGGGTTGGAGGCCGGCACTACTTCGTCGCCGAGCCGCAGGTCGAGCGCTTTTTCGGTCTGGAGGGTGGAGCGATTGAGGCTGTTGGCGCAGCTTCGGTGGCGAAGGCGCATGGATACTGACATTTCGGCGGTCTTGGCCTCTGCGAGGACGTCGAGAGTAGTCATGCCGAGGGCTATTATGTGGGCCGCTAGCAGCATTTCCGCTCTGGTGCGGGTGGCGTACGAGGCCAGGGTGTCGATGATTTCGGACCGGGCTTCGTGGATGTCGGCGGCGGCGACGGAAAAGTATGGCAGCAGGAAAGCGATGATGGTTTCGAGGTACGCGTTTAGTGGCTGGGCCATGGTCGAGGTCCGGAATGCAATTGTTGGCGCGTTGTATCGATTGTCGTAATGAATGTCAAGAACATAGTAGGAACGTTGGGTCTGCTCGACCGCCCCTCATCTGATCCACATCAACTGATCCCAGGGCCGCAGCGCCGAGGCCGAAACGATTGATCTGCCTCATACCGGGATGCGACCCGGGGTGTACCGTCTCGATTGGGGCGTTGGGCCACTTGGCCCGCGAGTTGATAAACTTGAGCATGGGAGTTGTGTCATGAAGGTTTCCACTAGCGTTTTGATTGCATTGGCTGCTGGCCTAATTGGCGCCACACCGGTTTTGGCGCAATCGAAGGATGACGCCGCAAAGCCGAACGCATCTAGTTCATCAAGCACGACGAAGCAGCCGACGTCGGGTGCGCCGGCAGGGTACGAGCCGACGCACTATGGTGCAGCCGCGGACAAACAGCAGACCTCGGGCGCGCCGGCAGGGTACGAGCCGACGCAATACGGTGCAGCCGCGGAAAAACAGCAAACCTCGGGCGCGCCAGCAGGGTATGAGCCGACGCACTACGGTGCAGCCGCGGAAAAACAGGAGTAGGCCTCGGGTTGGCCGGTAGGGTACGAACCGATGCACTACGGTGGTTGATAGAACTACGGTGGTTGATAGAGCAGATCGATCACCGGCTCTTGCAAGCCTGAGTCCCCCGAAGACTCGCGGGACAGAGTGCGTCCTTGGGTTGGCAGGGAGCTTTCCGAAGCTTGTGAAGTAGTTCCATCCCTCGCCTAGTAAGATGGAGCACTCGATTTCGTGCTCAAATTGATGGTGGGTGCCGGACCATGACGATGAACCGATGCCAAGCGCCGCTGCGCATACTCGCCTCTGCAGTAACGGTCTTGGCGGCCTGGACAACCAGTCTCCCGGCGCGTGCCGAGGATGTCGGTGCCGGCAGGGCGGAACTGGTCATTAAGAGCGTGTTGCCGTCGGTTGTGAACGTCACCGTCAGGAAGGATGAGGTATCCGCCCCCTCCGAGGCCCTTGCGGGGGCGACAACGCGGCCGCCGGATCCGGGCTCGAACATCAAGACCCTTGTCGGCTCCGGATTTGTCATCGATCCGTCCGGACTGCTCGTAACCAACTATCATGTGGTAGAGAACGCATTCGAGATCATGGTCACGTTCTCCGACGGCACACGGTTGCCTGGAGCCGTCTCGAGCGCGTCTCGCCTGGCTGACCTAGCTCTCGTGAAGGTGGCGGCGGATCATCCGTTGGTGGCCGCACACTGGGGCAACAGCGACAAGTTGCACGTCGGCGATCAGGTCTTCGTCGCGGGCAACCCGTTTGGCCTCGGCCTCTCGCTTTCCGCCGGCATTGTCAGCGCGCTCAATCGCGACATCAAGAATTCGCCCTTCGATGACTTGATCCAGACGGACGCGACGATCAATCACGGAAATTCCGGAGGTCCGCTATTTGACATGCAGGGCGAGGTCGTCGGTGTGAACTCGGCGATTATCTCTCCAACTGCCGGATCGGTTGGTCTCGGCTTTGCCGAACCGTCGAACTCTGCTCGTTTCGTGGTCGATCGATTACGGACCTATGGGTGGGTTCGTCCAAGCTGGATTGGCGTAAAGGTGCAGCAGGTGACGCCGGAACTAGCCGCGGCGATCGGCATGACGCAGGCGGAAGGCTCGATCGTCTCCTGGGTGCTGCCAAATGGGCCTGCACAGAAGGCCGGCCTCGAAAGCGGCGATGTGATCCTGCGTTTTGGCGGCGCGACAGAAAGCGACGAACGTGCTTTGTTGCGCAAAATCGTCAGTTTGCCGGTGGGCGCTGCGATCACACTGCGCGTGAGGCGCGCCGGAACTGAACAAGACATCTCCGTGACAACGATGGAGTGGCCGCGCGACCAGTGGGACGCGCGGGATGCGCCGGTGGCGACGGAGCGGCCGAAAATCGTCGTCCCGGCCGATCTGGGCTTGTCCTTCTCGGCGGTGTCGACGGCGCAGAGGGCGAGCATGGGGTTGGAGGACGGTATCGGCGGCGTGCTGGTGATGGACGTCGCGCCCGGCTCCGATCCGGCGAACCGGGGAATGATGAACGGCGATGTCATCCTGCGTGTTCAGGACAAGGCGGTGGTGTCTCCGGCCGATGTGCAATCGAGCATTGACGCGGCGCGTGCCGCCAAGCGCGACTACGTGATGATGCTGGTGCTTCCGAAGGTGCGCGACATGCCGGGTCCGAAATGGGTAGCGCTCCTGCTTGGGTGAGCAAGCGGTTGGGCGGCGGTGTAATGGCTCGACGCCGGCTCTGGCCTCAGTTGAACCGGCCCACCCGAACGTCCGCGTTGGGCTTCCATGCGGTGACGCTCGCCCTCTGTGCGCAAATTGCCCTGCACAGGTTAAGCCGTGGCGCCGCCAACCGACCGCTAAGCGGTCATAGAGGCTGGGCGCCACCGCCCGCAAGGTCTGGCAGGGTCGATTTACAGCGGTCGCAATCCCTGTGACAATCCGACCCAATAGTTATGTGGATGGAACGTCTTTGTGGGCTTTCGGGCACCGATGCCGGCATGCCGGCGGCGGCTGGAGTAGTCTCGGCTTCGTCTCACCAGCCGGTCGTAAGGTTTGGCGGTCTCGTAGGAACAATTCAGCAGCGCCTCAACGTCCGCTGGCAGTCTGATCCGGCCGGATCAGCATCTTTCCGAGAGGCGGACGCCGGAATCGAAGTCAGGAACGTTTCGGTGCGGCACGGCCTGCACGTGGCGCTGGAAGGGGTCAACGGCCGTTTTGCCTCTGGCAGCCTGACCGCGGTCGTTGGGCCGAATGGCGTGGGTAAAAGCTCCTTGCTCAATGTGCTGGTCGGGCTGACCCGGCCTAACCGGGGCGAGGTCGTCTGCGCCGCATGCGAGCGGAGGCGGATGGCCTATCTGCAGCAGCAAACCGAACTTGACCGCGACTTTCCGGTCACCATCGCCGAACTGGCGGGATGGGAGCCGCCGGTTGGAACCTCATCTTCGCTTGGCTCAGCCTGCTCGATGCAAAAATCTGCCTCGGCAATGACTGGATCGGGCAGCGCAACAAAGCTCGACACGCTGCAGGCAGTGATTGAGCCGCGCGCCCATGACTTTTCCTGCCAGAACTGTACCGTCTCGGTGCCGATCTGTCGTTACGTGCGGGGCGCGCGGGACGGCGTCATCGAAACCCATCCGCGGCGCACGATGGAGTTCGCGCACGCACAGCAAGCGCGCCTCATCGTGCTCCGCTCCGCGACCGATCTCGGCCGCCTTTGGCAAAGCCAAGACAAACGCCGGGATACGTATTAGTTCCTTGCTCTGGTTTACGGCTGGTTCACCGAAGGCTTTGACATCAAGGATTTGCAGGATGCAAAAGTCTCTCCTCCGAACTGGGGCAGCCAGAACGGTCCGGCAGGTAGGTCTCGCTGGAGAAGGTTTGAGAGCCGACATTGTACGGTCTAGGTAGGATCCCACACAAGTGGGTCAAAGCGCCAATGTTGCAGCGGATACTCCCCTGCTAGCACACTACCTGGACCCTCCGCCGGGACCGAACCATGACCAACGCCACCCTGCGCAATAGCGACGTCAACGCGGCGCTCAACGAGGCGAAGGAAGCCTACGTGACGAGCGCGCCCGCCAGCCTCGCCCGCTACGTCGAGGCGACCACGGTGATGCCCGGTGGCAATACCCGCTCGGTGCTGCACTATGCGCCCTTCCCCCTGGCCATGACCCGCGCACAAGGCTGCCGCATGTGGGACGCCGACGGTCGCGAATTCATCGACTTCCTCGGCGAATACACCGCCGGCCTCTATGGCCACTCGCATCCGGTGATCCGTGCGGCGTTGGACCGCGCCCTCGACAACGGCATCAGCTTTGGCGCCGTCAACATGACGGAGGCCCGATTTGCACGCGCCATTTGCGAGCGCTTCGGCCTCGAACGCGTGCGCTTCACCAACTCCGGCACCGAAGCCAACCTACTGGCAATCTCGCTTGGCCGGATCTTCACCCGGCGCAAAAAAATACTGGTGTTCAACGGCAGCTACCATGGCGCGGTGTTCGGCTTTGCCACCGGCGGGTCGCCGATCAACGTGCCCTTCGACTACATCGTCGCGTCCTACAACGACATCGAAGGAACCCGAGCGCTTATCACCGACGACCTCGCGCTGGTAATCCTGGAGCCGATGATCGGCAGCGGCGGGTGCATCCCGGCGTCCGCTGAGTTCCTGACGATGTTGCGGCAGGAAACGACGCGGGTCGGCGCGCTGCTGATCCTCGACGAGGTGATGACCTCTCGTTTGGCCCCGGGAGGCCTGCAGTCGGTCGCGGACGTGAAGCCGGATCTGACGACCTTGGGCAAATACCTCGGAGGCGGCATGTCGTTCGGCGCTTTTGGCGGCCGAGCCGAAATTATGGATCTGTTCGATCCCCGGCGGCTGGATGCACTGCCGCACGCCGGGACGTTCAACAACAACGTGCTGACGATGACGGCGGGCCTGACCGGTCTGACAGATGTCTATACGCCGGAGGCCGCATCCGCGTTGAACGCGCGTGGGGAGAGGTTGCGGGCGCGGTTGAATGGGCTGTGTCAGGCGGCGGATGCTCCAATGCAGTTTACCGGCATCGGATCGATGCTCGCGGTGCATACAATGCGCGGGGTGGTGACCAGTCCCGAGCACGCCGCGAAGTCCGATCCGAAACTGAAGGAGCTGTTTTTCTTCGACATGCTGGCCCAAGGAATCTGGCTAGCGAGGCGCGGCATGATGACGCTGTCCCTGCCGATCGGGAATGCGGAATGCGAAGCGCTTGTAACTGCGGTGGAGGAATTTCTATCCGCAAGAAAGTCATTGTTGGAATGACCACCCCGGCGCCTGATCGGGATCAGTGGAACGTGCCAACGGGGTAGGTCATGCAATCAAACCGAAGCGCCGACCGCATAGGCAACGGGCGGCAAAGACCGTCCGGGATGCCCCGCTTTCCGTGACCAAAGGCAGCCCAGTAAACGTAACCCCACCACGGTCGCGAGAAGAGGCGAATGCTGATGACGTCGAGCCCAAGCCAGCGGACGCACCCGGCGTCGTCGTCAGTCGATCAATATCCCGCGATAAAATGGACATGGCAACGAGACCAGCGACAAAATACCTTCTCCCAAAATGGCGCAGGCCTTGCGATGCGACGCTTACTGGTATTCCTCGGTATTCTTCTCTCGGCTTCGGGCGTTTTCCCGGCTTATGCGTATGACGACTTGGTGCTGCCAAGCGTCGACTTCACCGCTACGGCGGTGCATGAGGCAGGACCTATTAGAACCAGCGAGACCATCTACTACGCCAACGGCAAACTGCGCATCGACCGCGGCAAGGGCTTCAGCTCCACCATCCTGGACCTGACGACGCAGACAGAATGCCTGCTAATGGTCAACCATACTTACCTGGTCAGGCCGATGGACGACGAGTTGTTTCGCCGCTACATCGCTCGCACCGTCGACGCGAGCGGTTCGCGAAAACTGGGGACAGAACGCATCGAGGGGCTGAAGACCACCAAATATTCGTTTGGCGACGATGGCGAGTTGGATGCCGCCGGGTCCTATTGGTTGACCTCAACCGGCGTTATGGTGCGGCGCGAATATCACGATGGCGTATTCGGTCAGGACACGCATCACCTGGAATTCATGACACACATCACATTTGGCAAACAACCAACTGAGTTGTTCCAAATTCCCGCAGGGTACAAGCCAGCAACCTAAGTGTCGCCGCGGCAAGGGACAGCGCTCACCCGGGCGTGGCGCTGCATCCTCCGATCGGCGGCCGTCCAGCCGCCGGCCGCTCTCCACACGGTTAACTCCGTCAGCGATTAAGTTCGGGCTAATGTCGGCTTGGCCCAGGTTCCGGAAGACGTCGTCGCGGACCGCACATTCCCGCGCGCCGGTGTCCGGGCGAGGTAACCCGACAAACGCCGCGAGACGAAGCCAGCGCCGTAGGCGAAACGCATCATCGGTCCAAAGCTGTTGGCCGCCGCGGTGCCGACGAAATGCAGGCCGGGGACCGAACTCTCGAACCACCGTGACAACCGTGGCGTGTTGTTCACGCAATCGAGCTTCTCGAGCACTTCAGGCCGCAAAAACGGCAGTTTGCGCATGTCGACCTTATAGCCGGTTCCGGCGATGACATGATCGACGGTCACAACCTGGCTTCCGCCGTCCCGGAGGTCCAACTCCAGCCGCACCCGGCCGTCTACAGCTTCGGCCCGAGCGATCAATGCTCCGGCGATTGTGGGAACGATGCCGTCCACCTGTGGCTGCAGCGTCCAGCCCGGGGCCGCCGGCAGATGCTTTTGCACCACCATGACGCGGAACGCTTCCGGCATGGCATGAAATAGCATCGGCATCGCGCAGCACGCCCATGATCGCCAGCCCGTTCCCAAACCGGATTCTGGTTCCTTCACTTTGTCCCAAAACGTTCGCTCGGTTGGCGGCCCACAATAGGCGATCTTGGGACGCCGCACGATCATCGTCACACTGGCACCGGCGCGCAGCAGCAGTGGCGCCAGATTGACCGCCGAGGCGCCACCGCCGATGATCGCAACCTCCTGGCCGGCAAATTGATCGACCTTCACGTGCATCGCGCTGTGCGACGCCAGCCCAGCCGGCAGCGCCGCCAACTTCGGCGGCATGTACTCATAGGCCCGGATGCCGGCGGCAACGATCACGCGGCGGGCCGGCGCCACTCCGCCATCCTGCAGGTGCAGGTCAAAACCGTGTGCGGTCGGCCTTACCTCCGTGACGACGCGATCCTCCAGCCGCGGCACGAAGCGCTGCTGGAAGGCGATGCCATAGGCCACGAATGTCTCAAGTGGGATCGGGTAGCCAACGTCCCGATAGGGCAACCCGCGTTCCGCGCTGAAACGAGCCAGTGTCATCTCGCTGGCGGGGTCATACAGATCTGATCCATTGCCTTCCGACTTCAGCACCATTCCTTCTGGCATGGAGGTGCGCCAGGTGTGCATGGGGCTGCCGAAAATACGGAAATTTACTCCGCGCTCCGCAAGATGGGCGGCGATCGAGAGCCCGTACGGCCCCGCACCGATAATCGCTACATCGACGATTTCAGTCATGATACCCGCTATGTTTGAAACAATTGCTTTATCGGAAGTTATGGTAACGCCGGCAACACAATTTCCGGAGAGGCATTGGTAGAAGCACGATGTAGTGCCGACCCCTTATCACTCGGCTGACGCAGCGGAAACCTGCGCGCCCGCCTTAAAGCTGAGCGCCCGTGGGCAGACCACGGGTCTACCGTTTTGTAGTAGCAAACCTTCTTGATAGGCTAATAATAAACTATGTGTGGTGACCAGGTGGCCGCACCGGGTAGCCGTCATCGCGCTGGCATGCGCAGCGCCCCGTCCAATCGAATGACTTCGCCATTGAGGAACCGATTGCGCAGGATGTGCTCCACCAGCTGGGCATATTCGGACGGCCGCCCCAGCCGGGAAGGATACGGAATCCCGGCACTCAGGCTCGCCTGCACATCCGTCGGCAGGCTATCCACCATCGGCGTATGGAACAGGCCAGGCGCGATCGTCACCACGCGCACACCCATCCGGGCCAACTCCCGCGCCGCGGGCAATGTCATCGCCACCACGCCACCCTTTGACGCGGCATAGGCCGATTGCCCAACCTGCCCTTCATAAGCCGCGATCGAGGCGGTGTTGACGATGACCCCGCGTTCGCCTTCCTCCAGCGGATCGGCCCCGGACATCGCCGCCGCCGCCAAACGCAGCATGTTGAAACTGCCGATGAGATTGATTCGGATAACCCGCTCGAACGCCTCTAGCTTCAATGGCCCCTCGCGTCCAACGATCCGCCCGGCGGTGCCGATACCCGCACAGTTGATCAGGATCCGCACCGGCCCATGCACGGCAGCGGCGGCCGCAAAAGCTGTCTCGCCGGACATCGCGTCGGCTACGTCGCACTTCACCCCGATCCCGCCGATCGCCGCCGCCTGAGCCTCGGCCGCTGCCTTGTCGATATCGAAAACCGCCACCTTGCAACCCAGGGACGCGAGGTGCGCCGCCGTCGCTGCGCCCAAACCCGAACCGCCGCCGGTCACCACCGCGGCCAGATCTTTGATCTGCATCATTTCGCCCTCCTCGATAGCCTTGCAAACACCACCCAGCGAGACCCCGCGCAAGTCTTCCTCACCTCGGTCCGTCTTGACCGCCGGCCGGTCCCGTCTGACAACCGCCGCAACGAACCAAGGGAGCAACGTCATGACCACCGCCACATCTTATGCCGAAGTTCATGGCGCCTCGATGCGTGATCCGGTGACGTTCTGGGCCAGCGAAGCTCAGGGGATCTCTTGGGACAAGCCCTGGGACAAGGTGTTCGACCCTAATCTCGGCCCATTCGGCCAGTGGTTCGCCGGCGCGGAACTGAACACCTGCTACAACTGCCTGGATCGCCACGTCGAAGCTGGGCGAGGCGATCAGGCCGCGCTGATCTACGACAGCCCAATGACCGGGACCGTCCGGACCTTCACGTACTCTGACCTGCTGAAGCGGACAGCCAAACTGGCGGGAGCGCTCGCCGCCCTCGGCGTGACCAAAGGCGATCGCGTTGTTGTCTATATGCCAATGGTACCGGAGACGGTGATCGCGATGCTCGCCACCGCCCGTCTGGGCGCGGTGCATTCGGTCGTGTTCGGCGGATTCGCGTCGGCTGAACTGTCGATTCGCATCGCCGACGCCAAGCCGAAGGTGATCATCTCGGCGTCCTGCGGACTGGAGCCAGGCAGAGTTATCAAATACAAGCCCCTACTGGACGCTGCGATCGCGATGTCCCCGCACAAACCGGATGCCTGCCTGATCCTGCAGCGTCCACAGGCCGAGGCTCCGCTCACTCCGGGCCGCGATTATGATTTCAACGCCGCGGTCGACGCCGCGGAACCGCATGATTGCGTCTCCGTCCTGGCGACGGATCCGCTGTACATCCTGTATACCTCGGGCACCACGGGTAAGCCCAAAGGCGCGGTGCGCGACAATGGCGGCCATGCCGTCGTGCTGTGGAACTCGATGAAGATGATCTATGGCCTGGACGCGGGCGACGTCTGGTGGGCCGCATCGGATGTCGGCTGGGTCGTCGGCCACAGCTATATTGTATATGCGCCCCTGCTGCGCGGCTGCACCTCCGTGCTGTATGAGGGCAAGCCCATCGGCACCCCCGACGCCGGCGCCTTTTGGCGGGTGATTTCGCAGCATCGGGTGAAGGTGTTGTTTGTCGCCCCCACCGCCATGCGCGCCATCAGGCAGCACGACCCCGAAGGGAAGTTGCTGCGCGACTACGACATCTCCTGCTTTGAGGTGCTATTTGTCGCCGGCGAGCGCTGCGACCCTCCCACCGCCATTTGGGCCCACGAACTGCTGAACCGGCCGGTGGTCGATCACTGGTGGCAGACCGAGACCGGTTGGGCGATTACCTCCGGCTTCCGTCAGTTCGGACTGTTCCCGTTCAAGCCAGGCTCCGGCGGCCGAGCATGCCCCGGATACGATCTGCAGGTGCTGGACGACGGAGGCAACGTGCTGCCGAAAGGAGAGAGCGGCAATCTGTCGGTACGCCTACCGCTGCCGCCCGGCAACAGCCCAACGCTATGGCAGGACGACGACAACTTCCGCAGGTCCTATCTGGCCGACTTCCCCGGGTGGTATCGCACCGGTGATGCCGGCGTGATCGATGCGGATGGCGACGTCTGGGTCATGAGCCGCACCGATGACATCATCAACGTCGCCGGCCATCGTTTGTCGACCGGATCGATGGAAGAAGTTCTCGCGTCCCACAAGGATGTCGCGGAGTGTGCCGTCATCGGCGCCAAGGACGAACTGAAGGGCCAGGTTCCGATGGGCCTGGTGGTGCTGAAAGCCGGCGTCGACCGTCCGGAGGCAGAGATTACAGCCGAACTGGTGACCCTGGTGCGCGAACGCATCGGCCCGGTCGCCGCCTTCAAGGATGCGCGGGTGGTCGCTCGGTTGCCGAAGACCCGGTCCGGCAAGATCCTGCGGGCCAGTATTCGCAAGATCGCCGATGGAGAGACCGTGCCGGTGCCGCCGACTATCGAGGACCCGGCCGCGTTGGACGAGTTGCGCTTGGTGATGGGAGGATAGGTGAGACGGCCACCACGTGCTTGAACCAGCGGCGAGAGATGGCGACCGGTCGGATTGGGATGGCAGATAACGTCCCGCTGCCGACGGCTGCTTCCGATTGAAGCGCAGGTCGAGGCGACCGTACTGCGGCGGGTGGCGGAGGCTTCGGACCAAGCCAAGGTGATCTGCCTCCTGGCGTCCTCCGACGCGGATTTCGTCACCAGGCTGACGATTGACGTGACCGGAGGGGTGTAGGTTCAGGCGCCAAAGCGGGGCAGATGTGCTGCCAACTCGGTGCAAGCCTCGTCATCGGTCCGGTCGTAGCGCAACGGGGTCACGACGATGTTGCCGGCTCGCATCGCTCGATAGTCGCTCTCCGGCCCCTGTTCGAGATCGCCGCGCCTAAAGTTGAGCCAGTAGTAGGACATCCCGCGCGGGTCGACGCGCGTATCCACGTGCATCCCGGCGACGGCACCCTCGCCCTGACGGGCCAGGGTCATGGGGCCTGCCTCGGCTGCCGGGATCGGGGGAAAATTGATGTTCAGGACCGCGCTTTTCCCCCAGCCGAAGGCCCACAGCTTGCGGATCGTCTCGGCACCGAGCGTGCGGGCGGTATCCCACGGGACGGCATCGCGTTTGGTGAACGCCTGACTAAGAGCCAATGCGGGGACGCCCAGCATCATCGCGGTCATGGCACCGCCGACGGTGCCGGAGAACACCGTTTCAATACCGAGATTGAGCCCTCGGTTCACGCCGGAGAGCACGAGTTGCGGTGGTGCGTCCTTCATGATGTGGCACAGGCCCATCGCGGCGCAGTCGCCGGGGGTGCCGGTGACGCCGAAGCGGCGGGGGCCACGCTCAGTGAGGCGTAGCGCGTGGTGCAGGCTGATCGCGTGAGACTGACCGCTCTGATCGTGTTCGGGTGCGACGACCCAGACCTCGCGGGCGACCTGGGCGGCGATTTCCTCCAGCACTTCCATGCCGGGGGCGTCAATCCCATCGTCGTTCGTCAGCATCACCCGATCCAGCACCGTGAGCACTCCTTGTTGCGACTTCTGTTTGGCCCGGTTGCATCTCGCTGGGCAAGGGGCCAGCATTCCGGAAAAGGGAAGGAGGTACGCCCGTGTTGGTGATCGACGCACAGGTCCATATCTGGGGCAGCGGCAAGCCGAGCGGCCTGCATCGCCAGACCTCGCTTTACACGGCGCAGGAACTGCTTCTGGAGATGGGTCAGGCCGGGGTCGATGGCGCGGTGCTGCACCCGCCGAGCTGGGACCCGAACTCCAACGAGATGGCAATCGAGGCCGCGAAGCAATATTCCGATAAATTCGGTATCCTGGGCTGGTTCCCGCTCAACGATCCAGCTCAGCGGAAGCGGATCGAGACCTGGAAGCAGCAGCCCGGAATGCTGGGTCTGCGTTGGTCGCTGACGCGTGACGGCCAGCAGACCTGGCACGAGGATGGCACGATGGACTGGCTATGGCCGGCAGCGGAGAAAGCCGGCACGCCGGTCGCCACCATGGCCTGGCGGTTTCTGCCGCTGTTTCGAAAGATCGCCGAGCGGCACCCGCGTTTGAAGTTGATTGTCGATCATCTGGGGTTGGTCCGGTCGGAGCAGGGTCAGGCGGCGTTCGCGACGCTGGACGATCTGCTGCCGCTGGCGAAGCTGCCGAACGTGGCGATCAAGGCGACGGGCGCGCCGGGTTACTCGAAGGAGGCGTACCCGTTCCGGGATATCCAGGACGGGTTGCACCGGATTTTTGATGCGTTTGGTCCGGAGCGGTTTTTCTGGGGGACGGACCTGACGCGGATGCCGTGCAGCTATCGGCAATGCGTGACGTTCTTCACCGAGGAATTGCCTTGGTTGAAGGGCAAGGACCTGGAGACGGTGATGGGGCAGGGGGTGATCGACTGGTTGGAATGGAAGCGAGGGTAGGGTCCTCAGGATTAAACTGATAGAAGTGGTCTCATGAGGAAAGTCACTTTCGATCAAAGGCCGCGTTTCACTTGGTGACGTTTGCCCCAGGCCCAATTTTGCCTTAGCCAACAAGGTGCGCCGCCCGCACAGAAGCGTGGAATGGCTACGCACGAAGCCGCCTACCGTTTAGGGCGAGGCGAAGGCGGGGGGCGCTGATGACAAGAAATGCCGACAGTGAGCATTGGGCACGTGTTTCCAGCGAGTGGACTGAGTGGGCGTGTGCGCCAAATCACGACGCGTTCTGGGCTTATCGAGAGGCCTTCATTGCTTTCGTTGGTCGCGGCGATGGCGAAGCGCTTGATGTGGGATGTGGCGAGGGTCGCGTCGCGCGCGAGCTGGGTGCCTGCGGTTACAGGGTCACGGCGTCCGACCCTGTCCCGGAATTGGTGAACGCGGCCAAGGAGGCGCATCGGCTGATGACTACGCTATCGCGTCGGGGTCCGATCTACCGTTCGAGGACGCCCGTTTCGATCTCGTCGTGGCCTATAACGTGCTGATGGATGTCGAAGACGTTCCGGCAACCCTGAAAGAATCAAGCGCGTCCTTCGACCTGCTGGAATGTTGGTCATCTCGATTGTGCATCTGTTTTCAGATCGCGGGCGGTTCGCCACTACGGAAGCCATTTTGCCCTTTGTCATCCAAGATGATTACTTTGGCTCGAAACGCTTTGAAGGCACGGAAGAGCGCGATGGCCTGCGAATGCATTTCGCTGGGTGGTCGAGGCCGCTGGAAGCTTATGTGACGGCGTCGGAGGTGGCGGGGCTCGCAATCACGTCCCTTCATGAACCCGTGCCCCAAGCCGGCGATCGATAAAATCATATGCAACGCTGGTCCCGAATTCCCTTATTTCTCTGGTTGAAGGCGCGGCCCTGGAATTGAAATAGCCGGATGGGAGTCGCTTTACCGGTGGTGGGTCAGCTCCAGCTTCCGCCCCTCGATGCGGTTATCCAAGTATAGCCGCAGCTTCCGGCGGCTGTACTGGGTGCCACTACCACGCGGTTCTGTAGCCTTCAAATGGCGTCGAGATGCGCTTGATCTCCTGGATAACATCCGGAGGAACGTCGCCGCCCGCCGACGATGAATCGGCGCGCAAGTTCAAGGCGTCACTCACGCCACCGAAACGATCAGCGATCTTGCCCGCGATTTCTCGGTGCGTGCCGACGGCGGCGAACAGATGGACCAAGTCGTCCGGGACGCGAGTAGCCATTTCGTTCCACTTTCCCGCTTTCGACATCGCATTCAGTTCGCGACCCAGATCGCCGTATCCGTGCAGTTCGAGCACGCCCCAATAGCCTGGAGTAGAGCCGTAGAATGCCACGCGGCCGCGCACGATCTCGAAGGCTTTCGTCGTCGCTTCCTCATCCTTGCCGGTTGCCACGAAACCGCCGCCGGTGATTTCGAAGTGTTCGCGCATACGTCCGGTGCGGGCCATGCCTTCGCGGATCCGGGGGATGATCATTTCCTCGATGTAGCGGCGGGTGCAGAAGCCATGCAGGCGGACGCCGTCGGCGATTTCGCCGGCCAATCGTAATGAGTGCTCGCCGACCGCGGCCAGCGTGACCGGCACCATTTTCTGGCCGGTGGAGGGTGGCATGAAGTACGGCGGCATCAGCGTAAAGGTGTAGTGCTGGCCTCGGAAGTCCAGCTTTTCGCCGGTCTGCCAGGAGGTCCAGATCGCACGCAAAGCCTGCACGTATTCGCGCAGTCGGGGCGCGGGCGCGCTCCATGGCACGCTGAACCGTTTCTCGTTGTGCGGGCGGATCTGTGGTCCAATCCCCAGCACAAATCGGCCGCGCGAGGCGTTCTGCAAATCCCAGCTTGCATTCGCCACCACCATCGGGCTGCGCGGGAAAGCGATGGCCACGGACGTTCCAAGTTCTACCCGCTCGGTGTTCACCGCGGCGATGGCGTGCGCAAGGAAAGGATCGTGCTTGTTCTCCATTGTCAGAAGGCCATCGTAGCCGGCTGCCTCCGATGCGATGGCGGCGGCGGCGGTGGCGCGTAGATCGGCCTGCGGCAGGGTGTTGAGAACCCGCATCGATCAGCGTCCTACGAAGACCGGCTTGCGCTTTTCCTTGAACGCCTGGACGGCTTCGTGGTGGTCTTCCATTTGCGAACAGCGCGCCTGGTTGAACGCTTCCAAGTCGAGGGATGTGGCGAAATCGCCGGTCTCCGCCGCGGCCAGATTCTTCTTCGTGTAGCCGAGCGCGACACGCGGCATCGCGGCGATCCGGTGCGCCAGGGCCATGGTGGCGGCCAGCAGATCGGCATCCTCGGCCAGCTTGTTGATCAGGCCGATCCGCAGCGCCTCCTCGGCGTCGATCATATCGCCGGTAAAGAACAGTTCCCGAGCCTTGGCGGTGCCGATGAGGCGGGTAAGCGTCCAGGTGCCGCCCCAGTCGCCGGACAGACCGATCTTGATGAATCCGGTGCCGAAACGGGCGGATCGTCCGGCCACCCGCAGATCGCACGCCGCCGCCATACTGAGGCCCGCACCGACAGCGACGCCGTTGATCATGCCGATGATCGGCTTTGGCGTAGTGTGCATCAGCATCGGGATGCGGCCGGATTGCTGAATGCCGGCGGCGCGTTCCTCGAAGATCCTGGCGGACCGGCTGCCCATGGTCTTGACGTCGCCGCCGGCACAGAAGCCTCGGCCGGCGCCGGTCAGCACGATGCAGCCGATCGCGTTGTCGGCGCCCAGGCGGGAGAACGCTTCCAGCAGGCCGAGGCGGATTTCGTCGGACAGCGCGTTCAGATTTTCCGGCCGGTTGAGGGTGAGTGTGGCGACACCGTCTTCGACGGTCTCGATCAGGTCGGGCATGGAGGTTTCTCCGCGATGTCAGCGCCGGGTTAGCTTGGCGGGGAGTGGCGGTGGCTGCAACCTTTGGGGCGAGCGGGCTTTAGCCTGCTCGCGCTCACCGGTGGGATGCGCATCCTTTGGCGAACTCCTCGAACTTCTGTCTGCCGATCTGCGGTTTCTGGACACCCGCGATCCACCTGAGCGATACTCTGCGCTCGAGCGTCACCGAGCCGGAGGAAACGGCGGTGGATGTCGCAAGCTGGCTGCGAAACCTGGGTCTTGAACGCTATGAGGCGGCATTTCGCGAGA
Organism: uncultured Pseudomonadota bacterium; assembly: GCA_963832865.1. GTDB lineage: Bacteria > Pseudomonadota > Alphaproteobacteria > Acetobacterales > Acetobacteraceae > Rhodopila. The sequence goes on along the minus strand of CAWHWH010000054.1, from coordinate 160,958 downwards.
ATGACGTCAGCGCCGAAGTATTGTGTGATCTGACCGCAGAAGATCTTGAGGGACTCGGCGTTGCCACCATCGGCCATCGGCGCCGGCTTTTGGTGGCCATCGCCCAGCTTCGGGACGGCGCACCGCGGGCCGCGAGGCCCACCAACGATCAGCTTGCGTCAATATCTTTGGGTGAACGCCGCCAGCTAACCGTGATGTTCTGCGACCTGGTGGGTTCGACGGCGCTGAGTGAGAAGCTCGACCCCGAAGAGCTGCGGAGCCTGTTGCACGCGTATCGAACCCTCTGCGGCGATGTGATCGCGCGCTACGACGGGTTTGTCGCCCGCTACGTGGGTGATGGCATCCTGACGTATTTCGGTTGGCCCACCGCGCACGAAGAAGACGCCGAGCGTGCCGTGCGGGCGGCCCTGGAGATCGTTCATACCGTCAAGCGGGCCTCGTCCACCGAGGACTTGTCGGTCCGTATCGGCATCGCCACCGGCCCTGTCGTCGTCGGTGAACCGGCCGGTGCGGGGGACCAGTCAAAGCTGGCGGTGGGCAGCACGCCCAATCTCGCCGCGCGTCTGCAAGGACTGGCCGTCGCCGACCAGATCGTCATCGCTGCCTCGACCCGTCGACTGGTCGGCAACGCGTTTGAACTGACCGATCTCGGCGAACATGACCTGAAAGGGATCGCCGAACCGGTTCACGCCTGGCGGGTAGAGCGTGCCTTGGTGACGGAAAGCCGCTTCGATGCCCATCGCGGCGGCAGTACGCTGACGCCCGTTGGTGGGCCGCGAAGAGGAACTGGATCTGCTACTTCGCCGCTGGTCGCAGGCGAAGGACGGCGAAGGCCAGGTGGTGCTGCTGTCGGGTGAACCCGGGATCGGCAAGAGCCGCATCCTGAACACACTGCGCGAGCGGCTCGAGGCGCAAGGCGTGCAGGCGCTGCGCTTCCAGTGCTCGCCCTACTACGTGAACAGCGCCTTCTGGCCCATCATCGACAACTTCGAACGAACGCTGCAGTTTACCCGGGACGAAACAGCGGACGCGAAACTCGACAAGCTAGAAGCGCTGATCGTCACGCAGTACGGACGGCCGTTGGCCGATGTCCGATTCGTCGCATCGATCCTGTCCATCCCCTGCGAGGCAGCGCTACGGCGCCCTGCCGATGACGCCGCAGAAGCACAAGGACGAGACGCTGCGGACCTTCGTCGATCTCACCGAAGCGACCGCCCGCCAGCAACCCGCGTGATGCTGTTCGAGGATGCGCACTGGGCCGACCCCACCACACTAGAGGTGCTGGATCTGCTGATCGACCGACGTGCGAACCGTTCCGGTGCTGGTCGTTGCTGACTCACCGGCCGGAGTTGCAGTTGCGCTGGTCGCAGCACGGACATGTCGGGGCGCTGAACCTGTCCAAGCTCACCCGAGCGCAGAGTGCTGCGATGATCTCCGCGTTGGCCGACGGTAAGGGGCTTCCAGCGGCACTGCTCGAGCAGATCCTGACCCGGACCGATGGCGTGCCGCTGTTTGTCGAGGAGTTGACCAAGTCGATTCTCGAATCGGGCGAACTGAAGGAGGCGGGCGATCACTACGAGTACGCTGGCTCCGCTCGCCCCGTAACCATTCCGGCCACGCTGCGGGACTCACTGATGGCACGGCTGGACCGGTTCATGCCGGCGAAGGAGATCGCCCAGATCGGCGCAGCGATTGGACGGGAATTCAGTTACGAGGCTGATCGCAGCGGTGGCCCCGATGCCGCAGGCGCAACTCGATGAGGCCCTGGGGCGGCTGAGCGAATTGGGACTAGCCTTCCGTCGTGGGACGCCGCCCGAAGCAACTTACAGCTTCAAGCACGCGCTGGTGCAGGACGCGGCCTACGATTCGTTGCTCAAGAGCCGCCGACAGGAGCTGCACGGCAAGATCGCAGGCGTGATCGAGCAAAGCACCCCGAGCATCCAGACCACCGAACCCGAGGTGCTAGCGCATCATCTTACCGCAGCGGGCCTTGCTGAAGTTGCCATTCCATTTTGGCAGGCCGCCGGCGAGCTCGCGTTGAAGCGCCTGGCACTGACCGAGGCCATCGCCCATCTCGACCAGGGCCTTGAATTGATCTCCACCCTGCCTTCGTTCATCGCGACGAGACGTCAGCGAACTCGAGCTGCGCATCCGCCTTGGTGAAGCGTGGAGAATTCTCAGAGGTTGGGCCACTCCGGAAGTCTGGACCAGCCTACATCCGGCACTTGCTTTGGCGAAGTCGCTCCAGCGCCACGACGCGCTGGTCGCGCGTAATTGGCGGATTGATTGACAATATGGTGGCGCAGGGGCGTATAGGCGGAGTCTCTGGTCTGGGTCGCGGGAGATGCTGGACATCGCGACGACAACCGGCGATTCAGCCTTGCTGATCTGGGGACATGCGCTCGCCTGCATCTGTTACACTTGGGTAGGTGAATTCACCAAGGCGCGTTGAGCACGCCGACAAGGTGCTGCAGCTCTACGACGACGAGAAGTATCGCAACCTGCCCAATTCAGCCCTCAAGATCCAAAAACTGTGGCCGGTATCTATGGCTCGATTAGCACCTGGATGCTGGGTTACCCAGACCGGGCACTGCAGCTGGAACGTGAAAAAGATGCGCACGCCCGTCGGCGTGGTCACCCCTTTAATACTCGGATACGCACTGACTATGGGGGCGCATGATGTTCGATCATCGCTTGGAAGCAGACGATCCTCGCCAAGCGCGCCGAAGAATGTGAGCGGCTCGGTCGAGAAAACAGCCTTCTAGTGCTGTGGTCGCTATGGCACCCTTTGGATACGGGCGGGCACTGCTTCGCGGCGACAAATTGACCGAAGGAAATGCCGAGCTTACAGCCGGTATCGCCACCTGGAGCGCGGCGGGCGGTGACGGCTGCCTTCCGTCCCTTGGCGCGCGCCTTGCCGAAGGCATCGCTCGGACCGGCGACGTCGACAATGCACTTCGGCTGATCGACGCGGCGATCGCCCAAATCGAACGCCCCGGGTGGGAGGAACGCCTGTACCTACGCCGAGATCCTGCGGCTCAAGGGCTGGATGCTCTCGCTCAAGGGCGACCTCGAAGGCGCCGAACGGAACTTTCTCGCCTCCCTCGACTGTGCGCGCCGCCAGCGGGCGAAAATGTGGGAGCTGCGCACATCGATCAGTCTCGCGCGGTTGTGGCAGAGCCAAGGCAAACGCCAAGAGGCGTATGAGTTGCTCGCCCCGGTCTACGGCTGGTTCACCGAAGGCTTCGACACCAAGGATTTGCTGGAGGCGAAGGCTCTGCTCGCCGAACTGGGGTAGTCGAAGTACAGTTGTCCGTTTACCAGAGCCTTTCGTGGTTCCGCCAGTTAATGTTAGTCAATATGTCCGGTTTTTTGTAGCTCGTGATCTGTCCGCGCGCGGTTCTTGTTCTACCCTGACGCGTGCGCCAGTGGTGTATGCCGCGATGGCGCGTTTCATCCGGCACCGGACACCGTCCCACCTGGGTCGCGATACAAGCCCAGCATCCGCTCGATCCGTGAACTCGCCGAACAGAATTCGAGGACCGCTTGGACCCGGTGCTGAAGCGCCGCTGATTCCGCCTGTGGCTGGCGCCTCCGGACGGGATCGCGCGGCTGGAAAGCTGGTGCCCGGCGTATCGGACGGTGGAGGCCGGTTCGGCTGGGGCGGATTGTCGGACAGGAGGATGACTATGAGCGCCGGGCATTCGAGGTCCGGCAGGCCGGCGATCCGAGCCTGAGATTGGCTGTTTGATTGCGTACCGGGAGAACACACCCTCGTCCGATGTGCCGCTGATCGAAGGTGGCCAGAGCTCACACCGGTCTAGTCGCACAACCGCTGGCCATGGCGGGTCGGGCGCCGTATATGCTCCGCCCCATCTGCCATTTCCGGGCCTGTCGCGTTTCATGATCACGCAATTCCGCCGTTACACCAATTCCTGGATCGCCCGAGGCTTCTTCATCATCATGGCGGTCTCCTTCGTCGGCTGGGGCATCAGTGGCGACCTCTTCCGCCTGATGGGTCCGCCAAGGTGGGTCGCCAAGGTCGGCGGCCAGACCATCGAGATCCCAGCCTTCCAGGCGGAGTACCAACGTGCCCTGGCGCAGCGGACCCGCGACCTTCCCTCCGGCCAGGAAGCGACGCCGGCACTGCGGCGTCAGGTCGGGCAACAGACGCTGGAGCGGATGATTGCCCAGGTGGCGTTGGGGCAGGAGTTGAAGGACCTTCGCGTCGTCACTCCGGATGAAGCCGTGGTGGCCACCGCGCAGTCGATGCCGGCCTTCCAGGGCTCCGACGGCAAGTTCAGCAAGGCGATGTTCGACAACGTCCTGCGCAACAACGGCTTCACCGAGCCGCGCTTTCTGGAGCAGTTGCGCGGTGACATCGCACAGCGGCAGGTCCTGTCCACGCTCGGCGGGTCGGTCGCCGCGCCGGATGCCGAGGTGAAGCCGCTATATGAGACCCAATTCGAGAAACGCGCCGCGGATATGGCACTGTTTCCGTTTTCGGCAGCGCCGGAGCCGGCGGCGCCCGACGAAGCCGAGTTGCAGCGCTGGTATGAAAACCATCCCGACAGCTACAGCACCCCCGAATACCGGCGGATCAAGGCGATCGAGCTATCGCCGCAATCCTTGTCCTCCGAGATCAAAATCACCGATGAGGAACTGCACTCCGCTTACGACGAGCACAAGGCGGAATACGTGACGCCGGAAAAGCGATCGGCCGAGGTGATATCGGCCCCCGACGAGACGAAGGCGCGGACGCTTGCGGACAAATGGCGCGGAGGCATGGACTGGGCAGCCATGCAGGCGGCGGCACAGGCCGAGGGGGCGTCCGCTATAGCCCAGGACGACGCCACGCCCGTGCAGTTTCCCGACCCCGACCTGGCAAAAGCGGTATTTTCGACCCCCGCCGATGCGGTTTCGGAGCCGGTGAAGGGGCAACTCGGCTGGTTCGTGGTGAAGGTGACGAAAATCACCGGCGGAACGACCACGACGTTCGAGCAGGTGAAGGACAAGCTGCGGGAACAGGTGCTGGCCAGCAAGGCGGCGGATCTGATGTACGACCGGGCGAACAAGCTGGATCAGCTGCTGGGGAACGGGACCGGGCTGGATAATTTGCCTGACAATCTAGGCGTGGTCGGCGTAACCGGGACGTTGGACTCGAAGGGTGACACGCAGGCGGGTGCGCCGGCACCGATCCCCGGCCCAGCGGAGCTGAAGTCGGCGATCGTGGCCGCGGCATTCCAGGCGCGCCAGGGCGATCCGCCGCAACTGACGGAAGTGCAGACGCCGTCCACAGGTGGGTCGGCATACTATGCGCTGGTGGTCGAGAGCATTATCCCACCCGGCAAGAAACCGTTCGATGCGGTGAAGAACCAGGTGACGGACGACTGGAAGCAGGACCAGCGGCGGCGGTTCCAGGATCGGGCCGCGACGGCGATGATGCTTGCGGTTCAGGACGGAAAATCGTTCTCCGATGCCGCGACGGTGGCCGGAGTAACGCCGAAGTCTCAGCCCGCTCGTGACGCGCACTCAGCCCAATGCGGACATCGCGCCGATCCTGCAGAACGTTATGTTCGGTCTAAAGAAGGGCGAGGCGACCATGGTCGAAACGCCCGAAGGCTTCCTCGTCGCACAACTGGCGGAGATAGTGAAACCGGATGCGGCAGCCGACAAGGCCGGCTACGACCAGGTGCGCACGGCGATCACCAAGTCGATGAGCAACGACATGGCCACGGTTTTCGTCGACGCGGTGCGCCAACGCGCCAATCCGCGGACCAATCAGCAGGCATTCGATAGTGTCGTTCAACCGCAATAAGAGAGATAACATGAACGTATCGGTCACTCCTGGTTTTGCCGCCTTCCGCCCGGCCTACGAATCAGGGCGCGGCAGCCTGGTGTGGCGCAAGACTGTGTCCGATCTCGAAACTCCGGTGGCGGCGTTCCTGAAGCTGGCGCACGGACAGCCGAACTCGTTTCTTCTTGAAAGCGTCGAGGGCGGTGCGGCGCGAGGGCGGTATTCGGTGATCGGCATGCAGCCGGATCTGATCTGGCGGTGCCAGGATGGACGAGCCTCGGTGAACCGGTACGCGCTTTCGGCGCCACATGCCTTTGTCCCCGAACCGCGCGCACCGTTGGACAGTTTACGGGCGCTGATCGCGGAGACGCAGTTGGAGGTGCCGGCGCATATGCCGCCGATGGCCGGTGGGCTGGTCGGCTATCTAGGCTACGACATGGTGCGGCAGATGGAGACGCTGCCGGCGAAGAACCGCGATGTGATCGGCGTGCCCGAGGGCATCATGGTGCGCCCGACGCTGTTCGCCATTTTCGACAACGTGAACGACGAATTGACGCTCGTTACACCTGTGTATCCAGCAGGCGATGTTTCCGCGGAGACAGCCTGGCAGCGCGCCTCGGGCCGATTGGATGCCGCCGAGACGGCGCTGGAGCGGCCGCTGCCGCATCAGCCGCCGCCGGTGATGCTGCCCGATCCGCCGGCGCCGGGCTCCAACTTTTCGAGAGACGCGTTCATCGCCGGAGTGGCGCGGTGCAAGGAGTACATCGCCGCGGGAGACGCCTTCCAGATCGTGCTGTCGCAGCGGTTCTCGGTGCCCTTCGCGCTGCCGCCGTTTGCCCTGTATCGCGCGCTGCGGCGGATCAATCCGGCGCCGTTCCTGTTCTATCTGGATTTCGGCGGGTTCTCGATCGTGGGGTCGTCGCCGGAGGTGCTGGTCCGGCTGCGGGACGGGATCGTGACGGTGCGGCCCCTGGCGGGCACCCGGCGGCGAGGCGCGTCGTATGAGGAAGATCAGGCGCTGGAGGCGGAACTGCTGTCCGACCCGAAGGAACGGGCGGAGCATCTGATGCTGTTGGATTTGGGCCGGAATGATGTCGGGCGCGTGTCGGCGGTCGGGTCGGTGAAGGTGACGGAAAGCTTCATCGTCGAGCGGTTCAGCCACGTGATGCACATTTCCTCGAATGTCGAGGGGCGGCTGCGGGACGGGCTGGATGCACTGGACGCTCTTGTGGGCGGCTTCCCGGCGGGAACGCTGTCGGGGGCGCCCAAAGTTCGGGCGATGGAGATCATCGAGGAGTTGGAGCCGGACCGCAGGAATATTTACGCCGGATGTATCGGATACTTCGCCGCGAACGGGGCGATGGATACATGCATCGGGCTGCGGACCGCTTTGGTGAAGGACGGGATGATGTACGTCCAGGCCGGCGCCGGAGTGGTGGCTGACTCCGTTGCTGAGGCGGAATACGAAGAATGCCGCCAGAAAGCTCGGGCCCTGGTGCGGGCGGCGGAGGAGGCGGTGCGGTTCGCGGCCGGGAAGGCGGGAGGGAACGCGGGGGGTTAATTCGCGGCGTTGGTCCCCCTTTGAGAATGCTCGGTACCAGAAGCCCTTGCCAAAGCGTCTCAGAGAAGGCCGTGTTGAGGGTGCAACTTCGTCGCCGAGGTAGATCCGCCAGTCGGCAAAGCCCACTGAGCAGATAGCCGTGGGGCGCCGTCATGGAAGAGGGGCTATTGCGCGCGCCCCGCCGATCCGCCACGCGGGAAAGGGTTGTGTATTTCAAATAGCGGTCTAAAGGCTCAAGGATGTTTGGATTGTGGGCGACCTCGCGCTTCAACCAGGAATGCCTAAGATGGCAACGGCGACCGGAATGGCGCGATCCCGCTTGCTCTTGGTGGACTCTGCCTGCGGCGCATCCAGCAGCTTGCGCCTGATGATCGCCCAGCGCCGGCGTTTTGCCTTCGCCGCTTTCCGTTTTCGGCCGTTCGACGCCCTTCACCGGGTTATGCGTGACGGCGTTTTTCTCGCAGAGATATTCGAACAGTGACGCAAGCGAGGAAAGCCGGTGCCGGATCGTGCTGCCGCCCAGCTCGCGCCGTCTAAGATCGTCGCGCCAGGCGATGATGAGCGCGCGCGTCACGGTGCGGAACTCGTCGGGCCGCACGATGCCGGTAAAGCGCATAAAGTCCCGGATCGCGTTCTTACAGGCCCGCCGGGTCTGCGGGTTGCTCAGATTGGCGAACCACTCGATCTCGGGCGGCACGTCGGCGAGCTGGTGGAACTCGGCGGTGGTCAGAAGCCGGGAAACACGGGCGGGGGGCATTTCGGTCGGGAGCCGGTCGCTCATTGCGGCGTGCCTCGCGATCTTTTCAAAGCGCGTTGGTAGGCACGCTCCCGTCGTGCAAGCTGATCGACCACCACGCCGATTCACGGCTGAAAACTTGGCGCTGGCCGTGGCGTTACCGTGGCGCATGTCCGACCGACAACGCCATATGGCGTCAGCGCCATCGCGTCGTCGTAGGAAATGACGGCCCTATTCCCCGGGCCTCACGGTTCCTGTATGGATGGGGCGTCTCCGTAACCTGAGAACAGCCCGATGAGGAGGAAATAATGGTTGATCGGTACACCAAGACGGTTCTTACGATAATCGCAGCAGCGCTAGTCGGATTGCTCACACAAAACGCAATAAAGCCATCGCAAGCGCAATCCGACCAAGTCCAAAAAGTCGCCATTTGCCAAGAGGGGCAGCCAAACAGTTGCGCTTCATTAGGGCGAGGGCAGGGCGCGGGCACCGCCCTAGGTCTGCGTGTAGTTCCTTCGGAACCTGCCCACTGATCCGCTCACCGCGGATCTTCCTTTCAATAGCGGGAACCCCTCGGACCGCGGCCCCTGACTCCGGCCAGGCCCCTGCCCCGGTCTGAGGAATTGGGATTAGTCAAGAGATAACCCTCTTAGACCCGTTCCTCACGCCCGGGCACTGCCGGGAGACCGCCCAGAACGTGCGGGGTCAGGCCGCTCTCCGAAACGGGCGGTGAGCCCAACGCTCCGCGACGGCATAATCCCGGTCGAGTGTACCGTTCACGACGGCGGTCCGGACTTTCAACATCAAATGCGCGCCCCGCGGAGACCAGCGCATTTGCTGTTGGGCATTCATTCGCCGATGCAGCAGCCATTGCACCGTGCTCTCGGTGATCGCCGTCGAAATTGGTTCTTCGCATCGGCGGGCTGTGGCGTAGTCGATAATGATATCCGATTGTCCCGAAAGATACATGTCGAGGTCGCCCAGAAGGCGCGTCACCTTGCGTGCGGTGGCAGCGATTGGTGACTTATCGTCGGCTGCAACGTCCACTGTAACGACGGTTTCGGCAATGAGATCCAGAGCCCGTTTGACCTGACCATGCCAGAGACGCCATCGGATCCGCTCGATTGTCTCGGTGACGCGGGCTCCAGCGTTGCGATCAGTCTCCGTCGTATCGGGCCAGCTCATGGCCGCCTGTGCGACGTGCTGAACCCGCATTGCGAGATGGAACCAGTCGAGCACATGGCGAGTTGGGCCAGGACTGGCGGCTTCGCCGAGCGACCTTGGACCATCGGCACCGTCGCTCAGGATGGTGACCGGTGTCGCTGGCGTCGCTCCCAATCCATGAAGCACACCGCGCAACTGTCGCGTCTGCGAAGTCGCCTCTGCTGGCACGCTGGCGAATACGACCCGCTTCCCCTCATCGTTGCTGACCTGAGCGAGGAGAACCTCGAACGTCCCCTGATACTGACGAGCCGCCCGCACGTGGCCGCCGTCAATGGAGAGCGCGATGGATTTCGTTGCCACCGACGGCTTGGTCCCGCCCCCGCGACAGCCTCTTGCTCTAGCCGAGTGCCAACACGAAGGGTTCGCTGCCGGGTGGTTTCCACGGCCTGTGGCTTGCCGAGCGGCAGAAGCTCCGCCGGCAGCGTCCGTGCCCGGCGGTAGGGCGAACCCATCTTTGCGATGGTCCGCTCGTGCTCCGGCGTGCATCGGTCGGGCATGATCTCGGCAATTGGGTCGAGCGTCCGTCGGCAGGTCACCGCACACCGACACAGGGTAAAGCGCGGCGCGCGGACCTCCACCGTGCCGAATAACGACACCAACCGCCGGGAGCGCTGATCTTTGAGGGGCCGCTGCGCGCCGCAGCGCTGGCAGCGTCGCCGGCGGCGGCTATGATCCTCCGCCTGAGCTTGAGCGAGATGGACCTGCAACGCAGCAAGCAGATGCTTGCCCTCCTCTAGCGTCAGCCCAATCATTTTCGGCGCATATTCGGCTACGGCCGCGCAACCGCAGACCTCATGGCCGCAAACGATCCCATCCGGTCCGACCAGCTCCAACATGACCCGCCACTTCATCCCGAACTCCCGGCTACGACGACCGGGCGGTCCCATAGCACCCCCCACCTTCCGGACGGTCTCGGCACGTGCACCATGGCTACTGGCGGACCGGCGACTGATCACGGCGCATTGCCAAGACGGCGTCTTCAGTCCCGCTACGCTGGTCGACCTGGTCGCCGACCGGCTCGATCTCGTGTCAGGCCACGTAGTCTGCGACACCCTGGGAGCGGGTCGAAATTACGAACCAGTAGCTCTGTAAACGATTGCTTCCCGCCCGTCCCGCAACGCCTCGTCCAACGTCTTAAGCTCAATCTCAGGCGCTGGCTTCTCGTCTAGCTTTTGGGCGAGTGCTCGCACAAGATCGGAACGCGCCACGATGCCGACTAGTTTGCCGTCGCGTAGCACCGGAACCCGCTTGATGTTCTTGGCGTACATTAACAGAGCGATCTCACGTGCCAGCGTATCCTCCGTGACTGTCGTGGCGCCGGCCGTCATGACTGATTTGATCTTGCGATGGCGCTCCTGGATCTCATTCAAGAACGCCGGCGCGAGTTCTGTGCCATCGGCCAACATGTCGAGCCAGCGAGCCTGCCTCTCGGTATAGCCCTCGTGCCAGCGAATCAGGTCACCTTCGCTCATCATGCCAACGATAGCACCCGAATCGTCTAACACCGGCATGCCGCTGATTCTCCGCCGCGCCATCAACTTCACCGCTTCGAGCAGTGAAGTATCCGGATGCACTACGGCCACGTCGCGCGTCATTAGATCGCCCGCAGTATATGCAGCTTCATCGAGCATAGGACGGTCTCCTTTTTTCGATCGGCGCGATCGACCTCGAATGAGGCCCTATCACGCTAGGCGTTACAATAGCATACTCTGAGCTGCGACCCTATGACCGGGATCAAACGGTACTTCGCAAAACTGCGAGAACGCCCTAGGGTGGCCCGTCGAGGTGCGCGTCGCTGAGGTCAGCCCCTTCGAGATGCGCATCCATGAGGGTCAGTCCGTTTCAAAACGACCTCGAATGCCGCATGCTGAGGGCGCAGGGCTCGGATGCTCCGGGCGGCGCCATGAACTACATGAAATCGCGCCCCAGAGTTCCCTTGATCTGGAACATCGCTCGCAGGGGGACTGACAGCTTATTGTCGCACCTGCCGAGGCCATGCGAAGTCCCGGAAAAGAGAAAATGCCGCAAAGCTCCCCCGCCGTGACCATGCCAGATGAATTCAGTCAATCTGCCGACGAACGAGGGCGGGACGATGCCGCGAGGGTGGCCTTGATCGAGCGCAGCATTCTCGCGCTGCTCTTTATCGGCCTCTTCATCGGCGTCCTGGCGATCGTGAAGCCGTTCACGACCTCGATCCTGTTCGGCGCGGCGCTCGCGACCGCGGCTTGGCCGCTGCGTCAGGCCCTGGTCCGCTACGGGCTCGGCCGCGGACCGGCAGCCGCGCTCCTGCTGCTGCTCTCACTCGTAATCGTCGTTCTGCCCATGCTCGTCATCGTACCCCACCTTGCCGATCAGCTGAGTAAAGGGATGGAGCGGGTCCAAACCTATTTCTCAGCCACACCGGTGGAGCCGGCCTGGATCAGGGGCCTGCCGCTGGTCGGCCCACGTCTGGGAGCGGCCTGGGACCGCTTAGTCGAGGCCGAGGGCGACCTCTTCACGGTGGTAGAGCCGTACAGGGCCAATCTGGAACAGGCGATGCTAGGTGCCGCGCGGGGTCTGGCTGACAGCTTGGTGCAAGTGCTCCTTTCACTTGTGGTGGCGACCATGTTCTGGACCAACGGCGAGGCGCTGGTGGCGGTGTTGCACGAGGCGCTCCGGCGCCTCGGCGGTCCGCTCGCGGAGCGGGCGCTCGAGGTCGCGGCCGGGGCCATCCGCGGCGTCGCTTACGGCGTGGTCGGCACCGCCGCCATCCAGGCCGCGATTCTCTCCATCGGTCTGGCCGTCGCCGGCGTCCCGGGAGTGGCGATGCTGGGCTTTGTCGCTTTGCTGCTCGCGATCAGCCAGATCGGCGGCCCACTCCTCGTGCTGATCTGGGGCGGAGCGGCCTGGTGGCTGTTTGCGCAAGATCTTCAGGCCTGGGGCGCGTTCATGATCGTTTGGGGCGTGTTCGTCAGCCTCGTCGACAATTTGATCAAACCCTGGCTGATCGGTTTCGGCATTGAGATGCCGATGTCGTTGACGATCCTGGGGGTCTTTGGCGGCTTTGTCGCCTTCGGTTTCTTGGGTTTGTTTATCGGGCCGACCCTGATCGCCATCATGTTCACGCTGCTGCAGGCTTGGCGGGTCGCCATGTCCAGTCATCCGGCCACAGGAGTTACGAAGCCGGCGGCTTAAGCTTAAGGAATCCCCTGTCGCGGCAATCGGCGACGGGGCGACCGGGAGTTCGCCGGCGCGCATGGCAGGATGCGCTACGCGTCCGCAATGCCAGATCTGGCAGACGATGCGGCCGCCGGCACCATGCACTGCTGTGGTGATCTTGCGCCAGCCTGCGACCTGGTCCTCGCGGTGGATGCCGGGACAGCGGATGATCCCATGCCCCTGATCGGAGCCTGCGTGCATTCGGTAGCGATCATCCCCGCCGGTTCGTGCTGGACGTGATAGTCGCGCATCAGGCTCGTCGGTACGCCATCCCCGCCGGCGCGTGTCCGTGTCATCGCCGACATGACGATGCGGTTGGGCAGTGTAGCGAAAGCTCGCCGATCGATCGCATCAACAAAGCCGCCTGCCTCGATTATCGGGATCACCGCCTCGGCAGCGTGGCATCACGCACCATCCGCACCGAACTGGACTCGCTCCGCGCCGCGCTGGATGGGGGGATGACCGAAGAAGGCGAACGCGTGGTTGAGCGGATGCCAGACCTCGTATTGCCGCCCAAGGGCAACAACCGGCCACGGTTCCTGACCCGGCTCGAAGCCGATCGCTTGCTCCCCGCGTGCAACGCCAGTCACCTGCGATTGCTTGTCGAGATCGGTCTGCATACCGGGCACGGTCGGGTGCAATCCTTGCGCTGACCCGGGACCGAGTTGACCTGCATGAGCGGATCATTGATTTCCGCGTCCCCGACGAAACCGAAACCAAGAAGCGTAAGGTGGCGCAGCCGATCAATGCCGATCTGTTGGCCATCCTGTCTGCCGCCAAGACCACCGCCGCATCAGACTGCGTGATTGCGCGCGCCGGAGATGTGGTCGGCTCGATCAAGCATGGTTTCGCCAGTGCGTGTGACCGGGCCGGGTTGACCGATGTGACGCCGCATACCCTGCGTCATACCGTGATCACCTGGATGTTGTTAGCCGAGGTGCCGATCAGGGAGGTGGCGACGTTTGCCGGCATGACGGTGAAACTGATCGAAGACACCTGCGGGCATGCCACCGCTGGATCGAAGCGGCGGGCGGCCGCGGTGCTGGAACAGCGGGTAGCGTAACAAACATCCAAAACCGAAACCGTTCTTTCGATTCATTACGAAATCGATTGTTGGTTCTCTCGAACCAACGTCCACCGTGTTTATCGGGAATACTCGGCTCGTAAGTTATTGGAATTGTTTGGTCGGAGTGAGAGGATTCGAACCTCCGGCCCCTGCGTCCCGAACACAGTGCTCTACCAGGCTGAGCTACACTCCGACTAAGGGCCCGCGTTTAGCCTCCTCCCGCTTGCGAGGCAAGGGACTTAAGACAGGCACTTAATTTGACAAAGGCAAAATTTCTTGGCATGGTTTTTGTCAAATCACGAGGGGACCTCCCCGCACTAAGGCTAGCTAGCGTGTTCACACATTTGACCAGCGAATTGGTTAATGTCTCGATTCTGTGATCCCGTCGTGAAGGGCGGGTTATCATGGTGGAACAGGCGGCAGCACGCCGGCGGCGGCGCCTTTGCTCATCGTCTCGCTCATGGCTTTCCAGTTCCCTTGGTTGACCGCGCGGCGCGTGAGTCTGTTGGTGGAAGAGCCGCGGCCGTATGGAGCGGTGGTTGCCCTTGATCGGCGCGGTCCGGCGTCAGGCTTGGCAGACGGAAAGTAGCTCGCGGGGATTGGTCAAGGCAGGTTCGGATACTACCCAGGCGTCATGCCACCGCGGCAAGCCGCCATTCGGCGACCACCGCCAATGCCCGCTCCGGCCGTTCGGTTACCAGCTCGAGCCGGCCGGCGTGAACGCTGCCGGTGTTACCGTCCAGCGACAAAAAATCGTTCTCGTGCAAGACTGTGCCGCCAATCCGGCATTGGCGGTGATCCATGTCGATCGCCAGATCGGGACAGGCCACCAGGCACACCTTTCCAAGCTGTCGGGCCACCACCGCGGCGTGTGACGTCCGGCCGCCCGAGGCGGTCAGAATTGCTGCCGCCAGCGCCATGCCCTCGATGTCCGAGGTCACTGTATCCCGCCGCACCAGGATCGCTGGCGTGCCCGCCGCCGCCAGCCGTTTCACGGCGTCTGGGTCCAGCGCGATGGCGCCGCTCGCCACCCCGATGCTTGCCACCTGAGCCACCGCCAGCACGGCGGACACAGGTGGCGCGAAGGTGGTGCGAACGACCGTTTTCAGGTCGATGCCATCTAGCCGCGCGAGCCCATCCGCTTGCGTCAGCAGGCCCTCGCTGACCATGTCCACGGCGATTGCCAGTGCTGCCCAATCGGTGCGCTTGGCCCGCCGGGACTGCAGCAAAAACAGGGTGCCGGACTGCACGGTGAACTCGAAATCCTGCGCGTCACCGAACAACGCCTCCAAAGCCTGGCAGATGTCGTTCAGCCTGGCCCAGACCGTGGGCAGCACGACCCGAAGCCGGTCGTTGTCACGGAGTTTCTGGCGCCCGGCCACGACGTCCTCACCCTGTCCGTTGAACTGGAAATCGAAATACAACTCGCGCGCACCCGTGGCGGGGTTGCGGGTGAAGCCAACGCCTGCGCCGGATGCGCCACCAGCATTTCCAAACACCATTGTCTGGACCGTTACGGCGGTGCCGGCGTCATCGCTGATGTTGTTCATCCGGCGGTAGCTCGTCGCTTTCGGCGCATTCCACGACCGGAAGACCGCCTCGGCCGCGGTCTGTAGCTGCTCGCGGGGATCGGCGGGAAACGCTTTACCGGTTAGCGTCCGGTAGCATTCGAGCAGCGCCATGGTCAGAGCCCGCAGGTCCCGATGGTCCAGCTCTCGTTCGGTGTCCGCATCGGCCCGTAGCATCGCCGCTGCCACGAGCGCATCGAACGGCGCGGTCGGCAGGTCCGCCACCACCTCGGCATATCCCTGCACAAGGCGGCGGAAGCTGTCCCAGGCCAGCCGTGGATTGCCGGTCAGCCGGATCATGCCCTGGACCGTTGCAACGTTGAGGCCAACGTCGAGCACGGTTTCCATCATCCCGGGCATCGAAACGGCGGCGCCCGAACGGACGGACACGAGTAGCGGTCGCCGCGTCGCACCGAAGCCAAGGCCGCTGGCGGTTTCCAGTGCAGTGATCCCCGCAGCCAAAGCCTCAGTCAAAGGTGGGCGCTGTTCGCGTTGGCACCATGACGTCGGCAGAACGAAAGCGGGAGGCACCGGCAGACCGGCCTGCGCCATCAGCATAAGGTTCCACGCCTTGTTGCCGAACAGGTTCGGACCGCCCTTGGACGGCGCGGTGTTCGGCAAGATCAGGTGAAGCTCAACCATCGATGACGTCCTCCAGAACGTAATCGCGCAGCATCAGACTGGCATGTTTCAAGCCATCCGCCGCAGCCTCGAACCGGGCGCCGATCGAAGTAAACAGGTGTAACTGACGAAAATCCTTTGCATGCGCAACGGTTGCCACGGTCAGCGCCCTTTCCGCATCGTCCGCCTGATGCTCCAGCGCCGAGACGCGATCAATCGCGGTCAGGAAATCCTCGGTCTCCGCTCGGCCGGCCGCGCGTCCGATCTGGGTGGCATGCCCGAGCGCCTTGATCCATTCCTGCGACGTTTCGACCAGCAGGTCTGCGAGGGTTTGCAGCGCCTCCAGCGCCTTGCCTTGAAGCGTGTTGAGATCGAGCAGAAAAGCCGCGTCCTCCAATTCATCCGCGGTGTCGTCGGCGGCTTGCAGAATCGTCAGAAAGATTGCAAAATCGGGGCGACGTCGCACGGCTTCTCGCGTTTCAATGACGAGTTGGTCGGCATCGTGCTCGAACCGGCGAGCCCGCTTCGCCCGCTTTCCCCCTCCATCCGCATCAGCCTGCACGCCGTCCCGAAGCAGACTGGCGAGTTCGAAAATCAAGCCGGCGTGATCAGCCGCGACACGGAGAAGCTGCTGCTCCTCGTTGCTGAAGTGTGCGGCGAGAGCAACCCGGATGCGATCGCGTATCAATGCTTGCGAGGCGCCTGACAAAAGCCCCTCGGTCGCGGTTCGAAACACAAAAGTCAGGAAAGCGCGCGTCTCGGCGTCGCCCAGCACGTCGCACAGCCGGTCGCCGAAATGCATCGATGATCCAGCGGTGGCCTCGATCGCCTGGTTGACCAGCCCGGCACCGCCGAGTTCCAGGAAGCCACGATGGCCGATGTCGGTTTCCGCCGCGGACAGCAGCAGTGCCACACGATCGGGTCCGCGCAGGAACTGACGCAGTTGCTTGCGCGCCCGGTTCCAGTCGATCAAGAACACCAGGCGGGAGCCGAGAAAGTTGAGATAAGCACGGCAGCCATCATCATCGGCCGCGGTCATGCTGCCGGTCGCCAGGTAGAACGGCGCGCCGGCGGCCAATACTGCGGTACGCTGCTGCTCCCACGTCACGCCGTGCGGCTTCAGCATTTCCTGAAAGAATGCCAGACGTTCCGGATGCACATCGGTATAGGTTACGCTGACAGTCAGGTCCTTGACGTGGATCACAATGACATGGGCGTCGGTGGTGCCGATATCGTTCTGAATGACCAACCGTCCCATGGACCGCGTGGCGGTTGTGGCCAGGCCTGGATGGGCGAACTTCAACCGGGCGGTGCGATTAAGGCCAGCCATGAAGGCGGCAACCAATGGCCTGTCGGCTTGCTCCAGGCCATAAGCGGCAGCGCCGTCCAGCGTCTCCTCGGCCATCTCCCCCTGCAGGGAATTGAGTTGCTTGTGGAGATCCATGACCAGCCGATGCAGGCTGTCGGTCTTGCCATGTCCGGCTTGCATCATCGCCGACGTGGCCGCGGGATCGATCAGGTCGTCTTTCGTCGCAGGCATGTTCCCTAGCAACGCTTCCACCCGGGTCGCGAAGCCGTCTGAGTGCGCGGCGAGCACCGGCGCGGCCATCAGGCGCATATCGTCGCCGATGCGGGCAAAGATACGCGTGGCGCCCGGTACGCGGCAGGCTTCGCCAACCATCCGCGCCTCAGCGACCACGGTGTCCAGGTCGGGATCATCGATCCCGCAGCCGATGCGCTCCTGCCTCAGCGATGCCACCGGTTGCTCGGGATGTTCGGCGTGGTCGATCGCCATTTGCAGCAGCGAGAACGCATATTTTATTCTGTCGTTCGCCGCCAGCCCCGCGTTCAGTGATGCCGCCGGCTGCAACCCGGTCTCACCGATCGCGGCCAGGATTTGGTCTTTCATATCGTCTCCAGTTATTTCACTGTTGAAGAGATCACAGCAGGGTGGCGAACGTTGCCCCGACCCCCGCCGTGATCGCCATCGCCAGCGCACCCCAGAACGTGACGCGCAGCGCACCGACGCCCATACCGGCACCCCCGGCACGTGCCGTCAATCCGCCGAGGAGCGTCAGCCACAACGCGACGCCATGGACAAGGCCGTCAGCAACGCCGGATCCGGAACAATCACGGTGGCGAACAACGGCATCGCCGCGCCAACCGCAAAGCTGGCCGCGGAAACAAGTGCCGCCTGCAAATCGAGGTTGGCTGCCTCGGTGTCCGCCTGTGAGTGCACCGACACAAACTCGCCGGCGGCCATGGACATGGATCCGGCCACCAGGCCAGCGATTCCTTCGATCGCGACAGCGTTGCGATTTCCATGCGCTGCCGCGACACCAAGAACAAGGCTTGAGGTCGAAAGCAGGCCGTCATTCGCCCCCGGCACGGCAGCTCGCAGCCATCCGCGCTTTCTAGCCCGGTGCCGTTCCCGAGCAAGAACCGGTATTATTCGTTTTGGCGAAATACTGGTACTTTCACCAATTCGGGTGGCCTTCAGGCTTCGTACTCCACGAGGGCTACGTTATTCGGCTAGTGCTTGCCAGTGTCGTGGTGCCGGCGAGCCGAATCAACACGGCAAATTCCTTTCTGAGATCGTTACCCGATAACCAAGATGAGAGACCACCGTGGTCCGACCTAGTGGTTATTGTAATCCGAAGGATAGTACCGCCAGATTATATCCACTAGCCGTCGGTTTGGTGGGCCGATTTACCCCGCTGGGATCTTCTGTCGGGATCGGACCACTAGGTGAGGTCGTCCTATGGCCGCAGTTTCTCGCGGTCGCCATCGTCGCCGCGCTGTTTCTGGCGCTCGCACTCTGGCGCTTCCAGGTCAGTCGTCGCGCAGACGAACTGACGGTTCCAGGACAGTCGCCTGGGCTACCGAGTCCTTTACCGCGGACCGGGCAGCGATAGTGAAGCCTCGGCCTGATCGCCGATTCAGGCCTTACGCCCTGCCAACGCTCGTGCGCCGCGCCGCCAAGCAAAAACGCACTTCCATCGCGCGTAGGCCGCATCCGCCGCCGTGGTGAGTAAATTTCCGGCGTTGCCGATGCCACTTGCCGGCATTATCTTTCTACATAACAACGATTATGAGATAGATGTAGGCAGTGTAGGTCTTGATTGGCGGCGAGTGTGTGGTCAGCCTGAGTATGATCCGATGACCGCCAGATCGCGGCCCAGACGGCGTGGTCCGCGTCGAGCGCCACCAACGTTGAGAACGACATCGCCGTCGTCTGAGTAAAGGCCACCTTCGGGCTGGACTCTCTCGCCCGGAGGCCGGAAGCGGATCCTGACTACTGGGAGCAGTGCCATGACCTACGCAACGAACCTGGGCGACTTCATCATTCAGGCGGGACGGCCTGTGCTGGCCTTAGCAACCGAGGCGTCATCGCTTAAGCTGAACCATGCAATCGTTGCCTGGAAAGACACGCGTGAGGCCCGCCGAGCCGTGGCGGAAGCGCTGGCACTGGGCGGCGTGACCCGCTCCCTGCTTGGAACGTCCCTGCGATCGGTATTCTTCTCGCACTGATCGTGACATTTGGAGCTTGCGATGCATGCGATGGTTTTGAAATCCCTCAAGACGGACCTGGAATTCACCGAACGCTCGGACCGGCTTCCCGGGCCCGGCGAAATCAGGGTCAAGGTGACTGCCTGCGGCGTGTGCCGGACCGATCTGCATGTCGTGGATGGCGAGTTGCCGAACCGCGTGCTGCCGATCATCCCTGGCCATGAAATCGTCGGCAGGATCGACCAGATCGGATCGGGTGTAGAGCATTTGCGTCTGGGCGAACGCGTCGGCATCCCCTGGCTAGGCCACACCTGCGGTGTCTGTCCCTATTGCCGTGCGCAGCGGGAGAACCTGTGCGATCGGCCGCTGTTCACCGGATTCACACGAGACGGTGGGTTCGCCACGTCCGTTGTCGCGGACGCCAGATATGCCTTTCCACTTGGCGAGGTAGGCGATGATGCGGCGCTGGCCCCGCTCCTCTGCGCAGGCTTGATCGGCTGGCGCTCCCTTGGGATCGCCGGCGACGCGAAAGCGCTAGGCCTGTACGGGTTCGGCGCCGCGGCGCACATCGTGGCTCAGGTGGCACGTTGGCAAGGCAAATCGGTCTTTGCCTTCACCCGGCCCGGGGACCTTGGTAGTCAGGCTTTCGCCCGAAGTCTGGGCGCGGTATGGGCCGGCGGATCAGACGAAATGCCACCACGGGCGCTTGACGCAGCGATCATTTTTGCGCCGGTCGGCAGTCTGGTTCCCCTCGCCCTGAGAGCCGTCCGAAAAGGCGGCCGTGTTGTCTGCGCGGGCATCCATATGAGCGACATCCCAAGCTTTGCCTACGATCTTCTATGGGAGGAGCGGCAACTGGTCTCGGTTGCCAATCTAACGCGGCAGGATGGTTTGGACTTCCTGCGCCTGGTGCCGGAGACAGACGTCGTCACAAAGGTCACGCGTTACCCTCTGCTGAAGGCGAACGAGGCCTTGGCTGACCTGCGGGCCGGGCGGTTCGAGGGTGCGGCAGTGCTGGTTCCCTGACTCAGGCTGCAGCAGCGTGGACAGGAGGCGGCATGGCATCCCGCGGCTCGAAAAAGTCATCTACGCGGCGCTGACCGGAAATCTGCTTATCGGCATCGCAAAACTTTCAGCCGCGTGTCGCCGGCCCTCACCTTCGTCTGATAGACGTCGTGCAATTCGAGTGGCTGTGCTAGTGGTACGATCCCGACAGAAGCATCCCTTGCGGTCGGGTGAATTGGCCCACAAACAAGGGCTAGTGGATATAATCTGGCGACACTAACCGTCGGATTATGCCCACTCTAAGACATTGCGATAACCCACCGAACAACGGCCATTTCACACGAATGCGCGGCCCCTGCGCCGCAATCGTCATCTTCGACGGCCAAACGACCGATCGTCGTATCTGCTTCATGACGGGCATGGCTGGGTCGCCGAAAACCTTGCGCAGTCGGCACTGGAAATCGAACCGCTTCCCGGGCACAGTGGCGAGATGGAAGCGACCGAACATCTAAAAGCAGCGGCCAACGCCGCGCGGGCGGCGACTCATGTGCTGGCCCGCAGTAGCGAGACCACACGCAACACCGCGCTGGCGGCGATGGCGGACGCATTGCGCGACGGCATGCGGGACATCCTCGCCGCCAACCGGCAAGACGTCGGGGCCTACCGTGGTACCGCGGCGATCCTCGACCGCCTCACCCTGACCGAGGCTCGGATCGAAGCGATGGCCAGGGGGTTGGAGGAGGTTGCGGCGCTGCCGGACCCCCTGCAGCGCACGCTGGCTGACTGGACCCGGCCAAACGGGCTGCGCATCCAACGGATCGCGACCCCAATCGGCGTGATCGGCATGATCTACGAGAGCCGGCCGAACGTCGGCGCGGACGCCTCCGCACTCTGCCTGAAGTCGGGCAACGCGGTGATCCTGCGGGGCGGATCAGACAGCGCACACAGCGCCCAGGCGATCAATGCGGCACTCCAGCATGGGCTGGCGGCCGCGGGCCTTCCGGAGGCTTGCATCCAAGTGGCCCCCAACGCTGACCGAGCGTATGTCGCCGCCATGTTGGCCGGCGCCGGGCTGCTCGATCTGATCATTCCGCGCGGCGGCAAGTCCCTGGTGGAACGGGTGCAGCGCGAGGCACGGGTTCCCGTTCTGGCGCATGCCGAAGGCCTGAACCACACCTATATCCACGCCGCCGCCGATCCGGCGATGGCGCGGCGCATCCTGGCGAACGCCAAGATGCGGCGGACCGGGATCTGCGGCGCGACAGAGACGCTGCTGATCGATCGGGCCATCGCGCCAGGGCTGCTGCCCCTGCTCGTCGACGACCTGAAGGCGCTCGGCTGCGACTTCCGGGCGGATGGGCCGGCGAGGACGATCGTGCCGTGGCTGCCGCCGGCGGCAGCGACCGATTTCGACACCGAATGGCTGGACTCGATCCTCTCCGTCGCCGTGGTCGATGGCGTGGAAGCGGCTCTGGCGCACATCGCGGCGCACGGCAGCGAGCACACCGACGCCATCGTGACCGAGGACGCAGAGATCGCAGAGAAATTCATGCGTGGCGTCGACAGCGCGGTGACGCTGTGGAATGCCTCCACCCAGTTCTGCGACGGTGGGGAGTTTGGCTTCGGTGCCGAGATCGGC
Organism: uncultured Pseudomonadota bacterium; assembly: GCA_963832865.1. Classification (GTDB taxonomy): domain Bacteria; phylum Pseudomonadota; class Alphaproteobacteria; order Acetobacterales; family Acetobacteraceae; genus Rhodopila. The sequence goes on along the minus strand of CAWHWH010000054.1, from coordinate 139,033 downwards.
ATCGCGACCGGACGTATTCACGCGCGCGGCCCGGTGGGACTGGAGCAGTTGACGACGTATCGCTACCTCGTCCGGGGTTCAGGTCAGGTAAGGCCCTGAATAATGCCTTGAGGAGATGGAAGCGAGTTTGAAGCCCGGTATCGTGGCCGCCCCTGTGTCAGGGACCAAGCCATGCATGGCGGCTCGCGCGGCTAATTCTTCCGACCCCATTCCCCGCTTTGGCGACCGGCGACGCATGCGGGTCGGGTTGCTCGGCGGGTCGTTCAATCCGGCCCACGACGGCCACCGCCACGTCGCGAAACTGGCATTGCGGCAACTTCGGCTGGATCAGGTCTGGTTGTTGGTCTCGCCGGGTAACCCGCTGAAATCTGTTGACGGGATGGCGCCGCTCGCCAAGCGGCTGGCGGCGGCGGCGCGAATTGGCGACGGCCGACGCGTGGTCGCCACCGGGGTCGAGGCCGCGCTTGGTACACGCTATACCGATGACACCTTGCGGGTCTTGTTGCGCCGGTTCCCTCGAGTGCGGTTCGTTTGGATCATGGGGGCAGATATCCTGGCGGAATTTCCGCACTGGCGTCGCTGGACGGATATCGCCCGGCGCCTACCGTTCGTGGTGCTGCCGCGTCCGCATTACACCAATCCGGCGCTTGCGGGAAAGGCCGCGTATCGGCTACGGGCTGCGCGCCGGCCTGTCCGAGAAGCGCGGTTGCTGCCGGGCAACGCGCCGGCCTGGGTGTTTCTGCCAGGTCGGCAGACTGCCGTCTCCGCCACCGCGATCCGTCAAGCTGCCGAAGGAACCGTGCTATAACCAAACCGCCGAAGATCGCAGCCTCACCGGCACGGCACAAACCGGCCCCGCGAAAGGCGATCGTCAAGCCGAAGCTGCCGGAAGCCGGGGTGATTCCCGGCAGCCCACGCAAGAAAACCATTGCGGCCGGCCCGAAGAAGTCCGCGGCGCCCCGGGTGAAGAAGCTGAAAACCGAAGTTGTCGGAGCTGGACCGTCTGCAGGGTGTGATCGTGACCAGCCTTGAAAACGACAAGGCCGAGAACGTCGTCACCATGGATCTCGCCGGTAAGGCAATGTTCTGCGATCGGATGGTGATCGCCTCTGGGTTGGCTGACCGGCAGATCAGCGCGATGGCACAACATCTGAGTGAAAAGCTCAAGGATGCCGGCCTGAAGCGTGTCCAGGTCGAGGGCGCGGGAGGATCTGACTGGGTATTGATCGATGCCGGCGACATCGTGGTGCATTTGTTCAAGCCAGAGGCTCGGATCATGTACGCACTAGAGAAAATGTGGGGCGAGGACCTGGACGAGGCAGTATAGGCACACGGACCTCTGCACAGAGGACCGGTTGCCCGGCGGCTACCCGGACCGGTTTGCCGCCCCGTGCGGGGCACCCTACCGGAGACCCGATCCCGACCCATCGCTGACTTTGAAGGCTGTCTCTTGCGTCTTCTGCTCCACCAGCCGCCTGTCTGCTTTGGCGCGCTCAGACCCCATGGCCAACTTGCGCATTTCAGTATAGTTTGACGCCCCCAGCTGAGCCTGGCCGAGACCGTCGATCGGGCTACCGACTACCAAACATAAGAAGACCGCATCCGTCATGACCTTTGCGGCCGGCACGATCTTCATCTCCTACTCGCGATCGGACGGTCGTGACTTCGCCGAGACGTTCGAGCGGCGGCTCAAGGCCGAGGGTATCCATGCCTGGCGCGACCTCAAGGACATGGGCGCCGGCGACATTCGCCCCCAGGTGCTGCGGGCGATCGAGGATGCGACCCAGTTGGTGCTGATCCTCTCCCGCCGGGCGCTCGCGCTCGGAGTGGATCAAGCGCGAGTGGTCGCACGCGCGGCTCCATGGCAAGCGGGTGAGCCCGGTATTGGCCGATCCCACGCTCACCCGCGCCGACCTGCCCGCCTGGATGCGGCGTGAGGAGGTATTCGACATCGATCCCGCCCGCGACCGAGACAGGAGCGTTGGAAGTCCCTTGTGCTCGGTCTTGCGCGGCGACGGACGCGCCAAGCGCACACCCTACATGCAGGGCGACCTCTCTGCCGATTTCGTCCCCAGGCCCGAGGAGTACGCAGCCATTGAAGGCGGCGGTGCTCGCCGAGGCGCCGAACCGAACAGTGGCGCTCACCACCGCGCTGCTCGGCGCCGGCGGCTATGGCAAGACGACGCTCGCCAACGCCCTGTGCCGCGACGACGATGTTCGCTTCGAGTTCTCCGACGGCATCCTGCGGGTCGAGATCGGCAAGGAGCGCAACGATGTCACCGGCCTCGTCGCGGACCTGATCGAAAAGCTCGATCCGGACGGCAAACGCCCCGGATTTACCGACGTCGTCACCGCATCCGAGCACCTGGGCGAACTCCTCGGTGAGTCCCGCATCCTGCTGGTGATCGACGATGTCTGGCGCGAGGCGCAGCTCAAGCCGTTCCTGCGCGGCGGACCGAACTGCGTCCGGCTGGTCACGACGCGGCTGCCCGGCGTCCTCCCCGCCGGGAGCGTGTCGGTACCGATCGACGAGATGCGGGCGGCGGAGGCAGCCGGCGTGATGAGCGCCCATCTGCCGGGCGCGGACCAGCCCACGTCCGCGCTCCGGCTCGCCGCCCTGGCGAAACGTCTTGGCTTCTGGGCGCAGATGCTGGCCATCGCGAATGGCTGGCTGCGTGAGCGGGTGGCGCGGGGTGAACCTCTCCCCGACGCGATCGCCAAATTCGAGCGACGTCTCGCCCGCGACGGGCCATTCGTGTTCAACCCGAGGAACGAAACCCAGCGCAACAAGGCGATTCGCCTCTGCATCGAGGCCAGCGTCCAGGACCTCGCTGTGGACGAGGCGTCGCGATTCGCCGAGCTGGCCGTGTTGCCGGAGGACGAAGACGTGCCGCTTGCTGTCATCGAGGCGCTCTGGGCGCAGACCGGCAGGCTCGACGAGGACGACGCCGACGACCTCGTCATGCGGCTGGACGGGCTGTCGCTGCTCCAATCTCTCGACCTCGGCAGGCGCACGCTGCGGCTGCACGACAACATGCTGTGGTATCTGCGCGACCGCCTTGGCGCCGAAGGGCTGAAGGCAGCACATGCCGCAATGGTTCGGGCAATACGCGCCAAATGCGGCGGGGTGTGGAACACGCTTCCGTTCGACCAGACCTACGGCTGGCGGTTCCTGATCTTGCATCTGCGGGGCGCTGAGCGAGGATCGAACGGCGGACGACCTGCTCTCGGACTACGCCTGGATCAAGGCGAGGCTGCACGCGACCGATGCGCGTTCGCTTTACGGCAGCTATTTCCCCGAAAGCGCCGACGCCGACGTGCGGCGGATCGGGCGGGCGATCGGGCTTTCCCTTCCAACGCTGATGAAGGACCGGCGCGAACTCGCCCACCAGATATTCGGGCGGCTCGGCGACTCCAGCCTGCCCTGCGTCAAAAGCGGCTCGGCTCGACCCCGATTGCCGGCCCCGGCCCCGCTGGCCGGGACTGACGCCGCCCGGCGCCGAACGGCTGAGCCTGCGCGGGCACGAGGGCGCGGTGGAGAGCGCCGCGTTCTCGCCCGACGGTGCCCGCATCGTCACCGCCTCCGACGACCGCACGGCCCGCATCTGGGACGCCGCCACCGGCGCCGAGATCGCCGCCCTGCGCGGGCACGAGAGCGGGGTGGAGAGCGCCGCGCTTCTCGCCCGACGGCGCCCGCATCGTCACCGCCTCCGACGACCGCACGGCCCGCATCTGGGACGCCGCCACCGGCGCCGAGATCGCCGCCCTGCGCGGGCACGAGGGTGCGGTGCAGAGCGTCGCGTTCTCGCCCGACGGCGCCCGCATCGTCACCGCCTCCGACGACCGCACGGCCCGCATCTGGGACGCCGCCACCGGCGCCGAGATCGCCACCCTGCGCGGGCACGAGAGCTGGGTGCAAAGCGCCGCGTTCTCGCCCGACGGCGCCCGCATCGTCACCGCCTCCGACGACTGCACGGCCCGCATTTGGGACGCCGCCACCGGCGCCGAGATCGCCGCCCTGCGCGGGCACGAGAATTGGGTGCAGAGCGCCGCGTTCTCGCCCGACGGCGCCCGCATCGTCACCGCCTCCGACGACCGCACCGCCCGCATCTGGGACGCCGCCACCGGCGCCGAGATCGCCGCCCTGCGCGGGCACGAGGAGCTGGGTGCGAAGCGCCGCGTTCTCGCCCGACGGCGCCCGCATCGTCACCGCCTCCGGCGACCGCACGGCCCGCATCTGGGACGCCGCCACCGGCGCCGAGATCGCCGCCCTGCGCGGGCACGAGAGGCGGGTGCGAGAGCGCCGCGTTCTCGCCCGACGGCGCCCGCATCGTCACCGCCTCCGACGACCGCACGGCCCGCCTCTGGGACGCCGCCACCGGCGCCGAGATCGCCGCCCTGCGCGGGCACCAGGAGTGGGTGCTGAGCGCCGCGTTCTCGCCCGACGGCGCCCGCATCGTCACCGCCTCCGCGACTGCACGCCCGCTCTGGGACGCCGCCACCGGCCGAGATCGCCGCCTGCGCGGGCACAGGTTGGTGCAGGCGCCGCGTTCTCGCCCGACGGCCCGCATCGTCACCGCCTCCGCGACGCACGGCCCGGATCTGGGACGCCGCCACCGGCGCGAGATCGCCGCCCTGCGCGGGCACGAGGGTCGGGTGCTGAGCGCCGCGTTCTCGCCCGACGGCGCCCGCATCGTCACCGCCTCCTCCGACCGCACGGCCCGCATCTGGGACGCCGCCACCGGCGCCGAGATCGCCGCCCTGCGCGGGCACGAGCATGCGGTGCAGAGCGCCGCGTTCTCGCCCGACGGCGCCCGCATCGTCACCGCCTCCCAGCGACCGCACGGCCCGCATCTGGGACGCCGCCACCGGCGCCGAGATCGCCGCCCTGCGCGGGCACGAGGATCGGGTGCGGAGCGCCGCGTTCTCGCCCGACGGCGCCCGCATCGTCACCGCCTCCGACGACCGCACGGCCCGCATCTGGGACGCCGCCACCGGCGACGAGATCGCCGCCCTGCGCGGGCACGAGGATCGGGTGCGGAGCGCCGCGTTCTCGCCCGACGGCGCCCGCATCGTCACCGCCTCCTACGACCGCACGGCCCGCATCTGGGACGCCGCCACCGGCGCCGAGATCGCACGGATGACGCGTTGACGCCGCGGTCACCGCTCTCTCGATGCACGGCACCGCCATCGCCCTTGGGGACGCTCTCGGTCGTATCCACGTCTTCGACGCGGAGGATTTCCTTGGCTGACGAAATCGACCCCAAGCTCGCAGTGTTCGAGCTCTACCTCGCAACCGCCGAGAAGGTCAGCGACCGCCGGGCGGCGGCCAATGCCTGGATGCTGAGCGTCAACAGCGCGATCGTCGCGCTCTACGGTTATCTTGCCGCGGACAAGCTGTCCGTGCCGGTGCCGCAGAAGGGGGTATGGCTCTGGGCGATCCCCGCCGCCGGCGCCATCGTCTCGGTCGCCTGGGCGGTCCTGCTAACCTCCTATCGCCAGCTCAACCGCGCCAAGTTCGGCGTGCTGCAGGAGATGGAAAAAGACCTGCCCTCACAGCCCTTCACCCGCGAACGCGAGCTCTACGGGCGACCGGCGGCGACCGCTCTCCAAGATCGAGACGGCGATCCCGCTCTGCTTCCTTGTGCTCTATGTCGTCATCATCGCCGCAGCCGCACTGCTGCATGAGTTCGTGACGAGTCCGGCTTGCAACTTCTGATCCTTGCGGGCAAAGGCGGCTGTTTAACCAGCACGAGCGCAGAGCAGACCTCTGTGCGATCAGTCCCCTACGTCCACTCTCCACCGCAACGGCGCGAAGGAAACCCACCCTGCCCGCAGACCCCAGCCGCACCAGCCAAATCCCAACGCCCCCCGCCGCGCGGATTAGAGGCTAGCCAAAGGTCCTGGCTTTCGCCACATTGAGGCTGGAAACGTCACAAGCGAACCAATGGATCTGTCTTTCGACCTGCTCGGCAACGCCCTGGTGTCCGGCTTGCTTCTTGGTGGCTTCTACGCCGCTGTGACGATCGGGGTTTCGATTTCCTTCGGCATGCTCGATATCGTCAATATCGCCCATCCCGCCTTCATCATTCTGGGCTCGTACACGGCCTATATCGCCAACAGCTTGCTCGGGCTGGACCCAATCCTATCCAGCATCGTCCTGACGCCAGCGTTCTACCTGTTGGGCGTGGCGATCTATCACGTCTACGACGTCTCGTTCGAGCGACGAGGCGACGCCTCGATCCGTGGCCTGGCATTCTTCTTCGGCATTCTGTTCATTACGGAAGTCGGTCTGGTTCTGGTTTTCGGTGTCGATTATCGGCTGGTGTCCGCGGTCTATATCGGACCCAGCCTGCGTTTCGGTGTGGTCGATCTGCCACTACGGCTACTGGTTCCTTGCGTGGTTTCGTTAGCCATGATCGGTGTGCTGCAACTGTTCATGTCCTACACCTTCGTCGGCCGAGCGGTGCAGGCCGTTGCGCAGGACCCAATGGCGTTGCGGCTGATGGCGGCGGATCCCAGCCGGATCAAGCGGGTCGCGTTTGGCCTTTCGATCGCCAGCGCCTCGATCGCCGGCGCGATACTGATCATCATCCAGCCTGTCGAACCGTCGATCGGGCGCGATTATATCGGCCGGATTTTCGCGATCTGCGTCATGGGCGGCCTGGGAAGTTTCAGCGGAACCATCCTCGCGGCTATCCTTCTGGGTATCATGGAAAGCCTGACCTCGACGTTCTATGGCCCCTCGTGGTCGCCCGCGGTGGGGTTCGGATTTCTGTTGATCACACTCGCGGTGCGCCCCGCGGGCCTGTTCGGACGCCGCTGATGCGGAACGTTCGGTTTCTTCTGCTGGCACTGGTGGTGGCGGCTGCAACCTTCGCGGCTGCCCGGCTGATCGACAACGCCTACGTGTTCTTCGCGGGGTATGTCGTGCTCCAGTATATCGTGCTGGCGACGGCCTGGAATATCCTGGGAGGCTACACCGGTTACGTCAATTTCGGGGTGGCGGCGTTCTTCGCTCTCGGGGCGTACTGCACCGTGGTGTTGCATAAGACTGTTCCGTCGCTGCCGCTTCCGGTGATGATGCTGGCGGGTGGTGTGATCTCCGGCGTCATTGGTCTGGGCATGGGCTATTTGACCCTGCGCTTGCGGGGGACGTTTTTTTCAATCGCGACCCTGGCCATGGCCGTCGTCGCGCAAACGCTGATAACCAACTGGAACTTCGTTGGTGGGTCGCGCGGCGCCTACATCATTCGCCCCGCCAACTCGCCGATCTTCCCCGGTGACTACATCCAATACCTGTTCGTGGTTATGCTGTTGCTGTCTGTGTTTGCCGTTGTCCTTGCGCGGGCGATTCAGCACTCCCGGCTTGGCTATGGCTTCTCGGCAATTCGCGACGACGAGTTGGCGGCGGAGGCTTCGGGGGTTCCTACCTTGCGGTTGAAGCTAATCGCCACGACCTTGTCCGGCGGGCTAATGGGCGTAGCTGGCGCGCCGCTACCCTATTACGTGACTTACCTCGACCCTGGCTCCGGCTTCAGCCTGAGCTACGCCGTCAATACGATCGCCATGCCGCTAATCGGAGGCACCGCCACGTGGCTTGGCCCCGTCATCGGTGCGATCCTGCTCGGAACATTGCAGCAGGTCGCGACGGTCACGATTTCTTCTGCATTGTCGCTTTTACTTGTTGGCCTGCTGCTGGTGGGTTTCGTGATCGCTGCCCCAAAGGGCATCGTGGGCTGGTTCAACCGGTGACCGACGCACTTCTCACGGTTACGGGTCTCGGCAAGCGCTTCGGAGGTTTTGTGGCGCTTGCCGACGTGGAATTAGACGTCGCCGAAGGTGAGCGCCTGGGCCTGATCGGGCCTAATGGGTCTGGGAAAAGCACGCTGGTGAATTGCCTGTGCGGGACGCTGCGCAACGACAGCGGGTTGGTCACTTTCGGCGGCCATAAGCTGAACGGCCTCTCGACCCATCAACGTACACGACTGGGCTTGGCCCGCAGCTTCCAGTTACCTCGGCCCTTCCCGACGCTGACCCTGGCGGAGAACATCCGCGTGCCGATCCTGTATGCCGCCGACGTGAAGGAGGGCAGGGTTGTTGTCGATCCAAGGCAGCGATGCGAGGAATTACTTGAAATGGTCGGGCTCCTAGCGAAGGCTGATCACAGGCCCGCGGACCTCACGCAGATCGAAATGCGGAAGTTGGAACTGGCTCGTGCCATGGCCTCCGAACCTCGGTTGCTAATCGCCGACGAAGCCTTGGCGGGCCTGTCGCATCAGGAGGTCGATGACATACTTGGCCTGCTGATGAAGTTGAACACCCAGGGCGTCACCATCATCATGATCGAGCATATCATGCGCGCCGTCCTGGCGTTCTCGCAACGTCTTGTGGTGCTGGTTGCGGGCCGGAAGATCTCCGACGGAGACCCGCAAGACGTTATTCGCCAACCCGACGTGGTGGCCGCCTACCTTGGCAGCTAGTCTTTCGATCACTGGCCTTGATGCAGGCTATGGCGCTGTGCGCATCCTGCACGGCGTCTCTCTGGCCGTCGCCGAGAGCGAAACGGTTGCCCTGCTGGGCACCAACGGCAACGGCAAATCCACTTTGATGAAGTGTGTTATGGGAATGGTGCGACCCACCGCGGGTTCGATCGCGGCGACGATCGATGGCATCCGGCATGAACTAATCGGTATGGCAACAGAAGATATCGTCGATCTCGGTGTCGGGTTCGTGCCGGAGGGACGCCGCTTGTTTCCGCGACTTACGGTGACCGAGAACCTGTTGATGGGGGCATTCCGGAAAAAAGCCCGGCCAGCGATCCAGCAGAACATGGCCTTCTGCTTTGAGCTCTTTCCGCGCCTGGCCGAACGGCGGAGACAGCTTGCCGGGTCCATGAGCGGCGGCGAGCAACAAATGCTGGCGCTCGGCAGGGCATTGATGTCCGCACCGCGGCTGCTGTTGATCGATGAACCTTCGGTTGGACTGGCGCCGTTGCTCGTTGCCCGGACGATCGACAAAATCAAGGAGTTGAAGGACAGCTTCCAGCTTGCGGTGCTAATGGCGGAGCAGAACTTTACGCAAGCAATTCGTATTGCCAATCGTGGTTATGTCATCGTGCATGGCCACATCGAGTTCGAGGGGGCTTCGGCGGAGGAGTTGAACAACAATGACCTGATACGCCGGTTTTATCTGGGAGCTGATTGATCGGGTGACTGGAACGCGCCGACGTCGCCGGTCGCTATGTTCTTCCGAAACATGAAGCTCAACTCTTGATCTACCTTCGTATGAACCAAATCTGTGTTGGCTTGCTGATGAATTTCTACTTCGTCCGCTTGAAGAACAGATCGCGGCGGGTGACCGCATGACTGTTCCACAGGATCCAAGCGGTTAGTCGCCGCGAGGGTCCGAGTACCGATGCCGGGCATAGGGGCGGAGGCGGCCGTAGCAGGGTTGATGGTTCTGAAATGGGGCCGGACCGAAGGGGCGTCGTCATTCGGCTCTATTCCGGTTGCAACCTGCAAGGGGATGACCGACCGGGATAGAGCAAAGCCGTTTTGCCGAGTCCGCACGCTGTCGCCTTTGAACCGAATGCAGTTCTCATTACGAATCCTGCCGCCTTTCTGGAAGTCGCCTGACCACGGAGACCATCTCAAGAGGGTGCTATTTCTGGCGTATTCCAAGATTCCAATGCGCCATCACGCTGCTGCCGCCTTAAAGGCCAGCGCCCCCCGCGGGGCAGCCGATTAAGTCTAACTTCTATGGGGGATTTTGGCCGAGACCAATGGTTCGCCAACCCTGAAGGCGCCAGCATCTGAACGGGGGTCAAAACAGACCTTCTATCTCCCCGTCGTCCCGCAGACGGATCGACGCGGCCGCCGGAACGCGCGGCAATCCCGGCATGGTCATGATGTCACCGCAGATCGCCACCACGAACCCGGCGCCGGCGGACAGCCTCACCTCCCGCACCGGCAACACGTGGCCAGTCGGCGCGCCCATCACTGTCGCGTCGGCAGTAAAGCTGTACTGCGTTTTGGCGATACACACCGGCACATCCCCGAAGCCAGCATCCTCGAACGACGCCAGCTTTTTTGCCCCTGCATCGGTGACGGCAATATCGGCAGCCCGGTAAATCTCCTTCGCGATCATGCGGATTTTGTCCGTCAGCTTCATTTCCAGCGGGTACAGCGGCCGGTAGGCTGCCGTCCTCGCCTCGATCCGGCTAACCACGGCGCGCGCCAGGTCCTCGGCTCCCGCTCCACCGCGCGCCCAGTGTGTGCAGGAGATTGCCTCCGTACCGAGCGCGGCCATTGCGTCACGGATCGCGCCGAACTCGGCTTCGGTATCGGCGTTGAAATGGTTGACCCCAACCACGACCGGCAGGCCGAATTTTTGCAGATTCTCGACATGGCGCTGCAGGTTGGCGATGCCGCGCTTCACCGCCTCGACATTCTCCGGTCCCAGTGCGTCCCGCGCGACGCCGCCATGCATCTTCAGCGCCCGTACAGTCGCCACGACGACGGCACACGACGGCTGCAACCCTGCAGACCTGCACTTGATATCCAAAAACTTCTCGCCACCCAGATCGGCACCGAACCCGGCCTCGGTCACCACGATGTCCGCCAGTTTCAGCCCCAACCGAGTCGCCATCACCGAGTTGCAGCCATGCGCGATATTGGCGAACGGCCCCCCATGTACCAGCGCGGGCGAACCCTCCAGCGTTTGCACGAGGTTCGGCGCCATCGCGTCCTTTAGCAGGACCGACATCGCCCCGTCGGCCTTCAGGTCCGCGGCGGTCACATTGGCCCCGTCCCGATTTTGCCCGATGATCATCTTGCCCAGTCGCGCCTGCAGGTCCTCCAGGTTGCGCGACAAGCAGAACACCGCCATCACCTCGGACGCGACGGTGATGTCGAACCCGTCCTCCCGAGGAAAACCGTTGGCGACGCCACCGAGACTGCCGACGATCCCGCGCAGCGCCCGGTCGTTCATGTCGAGGCAGCGGCGCCAGGTAATCCGGCGCGCGTCGATCCCCAGCGGATTGCCCCAATAGATCGAATTATCGATCATCGCGGCGAGCAAATTATTCGCCGAGGTGATGGCGTGAAAATCGCCGGTGAAGTGTAGGTTGATCTGGTCCATTGGCACGACCTGCGCATATCCGCCGCCCGCCGCACCCCCCTTCATCCCGAAACTCGGCCCCAGGCTCGGTTCCCGAAGACAGATCGCCGCCTGTTTGCCGATCCTGTTCAGCGCATCCCCGAGCCCAACGGTCGTTGTGGTCTTTCCCTCCCCCGCGGGCGTTGGGCTGATCCCCGTCACCAGCACCAGTGCGCCGTCGGAACGCGGCTCCAAGGTGCCGATAAAATCCAGCGCGATCTTCGCCTTGTGGCGGCCATACGGCTCCACCGCGTCGTCGGGTATGCCAAGCCTGGCGGCGATCTCGTGAATGGGCCGGAGCTTGGCGGCGCGGGCGATCTCAAGATCGGGGTTCATGCCTGGGCGGCCTCCCTGCGGTTTATGCCGAGTTCGCCCAGCACCTGGTCGATGGTCTGTACCACGCCCACCATGTCGTCGGGTGTGATCGCCCCAATGCAGCCAACGCGAAATGTCGGTGACGGCGTGGTGTAGAAGTTGCTGATCAGGATTTCGCGTCGTTTCAACGCGTCTACGAAGGCCTGCAGGTCCCACGCCGGATCGGCCGGTGCATGAACGTTGACGAGCACCGGTCCCTGGCGCGCAGGTGCCAGCCACGGCGTAAGGCCGAGACCCAGGGTCCCATCGTACAAGATGCGCATATTTTCGCTATACCGAGCCAGGCGGGCAGGTTGACCCTCTGCATCAAGGAAGTTCAGTGCGACGTCCAAGGCCGCTAAAATCTGCGCCGGCGGCGTGAAGCGAAAAACGCCCCCTCCACCGTGCGTGGAATAATCGTAGATATCAGAAAGATCGAACGACCAGCTTCCAGCGTTGCCGGTACACGCGGACAGCCGGTCGACCCGGGCGACCGCGAAGGTAATCCCTGGAAGCGCCTCCAGGCACTTGTTGGCGCTAAAGACCGCCGCATCGACCTCGGGCATCACCGAAAGGTCTAGCGGTAGGGCGCCAAACGCCGAAATGGCATCGAGAATCATTCGCCTTCCGGCCTTCCTCACGACCGCCCCGATCGCGTGAACGTCGTGAATCACGCCGCTGCCGGTTTCCGAGTAGACCATGCCGACATGCGACAACGTCGGATCCGCTGCCAGCGCATCGGCAACGGCGTCAGGATCAGTCGGGTCGGTCAGGCCGATCGGCAGAGGAACTGGCACGCGGCCCGCCTCCTCAGCCAAACGGATCATCCGGCCGGCATAGGCGCCGGTGGCGGGAATCAGGATGCGCCCGCCAGGCGGCAAAAAGGTACGCAGTGCTGCCTCGGTGATGAAATGCCCGCAGCCCTGAAGGGGAACCGTCGCGTGCACGCCCTCGACCCCGCCGGCAAGATGTAAAATTCGGGTGCGCAGCCGCGCCACGAAACCTCGAAACTCATTGTCCCAGGGCGCGATATCCCGGGTCAGCGCCTGGCGAACCTCAGGGCGGGTGGTGACGGGGCCAGGGATCAAGAGCAACATCGATGCAAACTCGCACGCGAGAACGCAGAAATCCATCCACCCGAAACCCGTTTAATGCTAAGATTCGAGTATGAACACGCTGTTTGCATTCCCCGACTGGGTGCCCTGGTGGGTGCCGATGGTGCTGCTCGTTCCAGCGCTGCTCTACGCGCTGGCCTTTCTGTTCATGCCATTCAGCGTCCTCGGGGTCAAAACCCGGTTGGAGGTCATAGAAGTACGGCTGGACGAAATTCAACAAGAAATCCGCCATCTCGCGCTGCGACTCCCGGTGGGCCCGCGGGAGGTCGATTTTGAGGATGTGTACGCTCCAGCCCAGCGAATTTCGCGGCGGGAACCTCCCGTCAACGACCGGCCGCCGATCCCGCCCGCGCCGCAAGATCTGCTCAAGAATGTCAATGAGCCGCCGGAGCGGCCGGCGCCGGCATCCAATATGCGCCCCGCGAGGCGGCAGGAACCGTTGATCGTGCGACCACAACGGTCGGAACCAAGGCTGGACGGTCGGCAATAGCTTGCTTCAGACCGGCCGATCCGCCTGCACGTTACCGCCGCGCGGGACGCCTCGTGATATTTCCTCGAGCGATCGGTGGTTCGTGCGCGGCTTGAAAACCGCGGTTGAGACGGACCGGCGGAGATCTACAACCCGACCTATCGCAGCCGAACGGGGCAATCGATCTCGGCCGCATTGCAACCCTGCGCCCGGGCGGGGCTTTGGGTCCGGGTCCAAAATCCTGAGGCACGTCTCATAAACAAGTCAATCTCAGGCGGTCATCGTGACAGTCCACATTTGCGATGGTAGAACGTCCTTGAGTGAGGAGCGATCCGGAGGCACAGTCGGCCGTTCTTTACCCCTTTGAATTTCGGGAAGCGTTCCTCAATGCGGCGTATCGCCTTATTTTGCCTGGCACTGACGCTCAGCGGCTGCGGCTACAAAGCGTGGTGGAACCCGCCGTTCAGCGGCGGATCCAATCCGAACGCACCGATCGGCGACAGTGAGAATCTGCTTCGCGCCCGTGGCCAAGAGCCTACCGTGCAACGTTTAACCACCGAACCCGGCGATATCTGGCCTGGTCCTCTCCCCCCGGCGCCCACGATGAAGGATCTGGTGAACTCGGGCGGGCTGACACCCGAGCCGGAACAGCCGGTGCCCGGTTCGCCGCTCAGCCGCGGCACAGCCCCGCCCTCACCATCACCGAATCCGAGCACGGGCAGTTCTACGCCTCCGGAAAATAATCAGCCTGGCCTGCCGCCGCCGCAGTCGGCACCGCCGCTGTCCAGCTACGCCGCCCCGCCTGCCGCACCCCCGCCGCGCGGTTCCACCGGTCAGGTCATTCAAACGCCTGGCGGGCCCAATGTCACCACCGGCGGCGGCCCAGGTTACCAGACCACGACCACCCCGGGCGGGGGACAAGCGATCGTCGTGCCGAATGGGAACGGTACAAGCACCGTGATTCACTCCGACGGGAAAATCGAGACGATACCGACGCCGAAGTAGTCCCCATATAGCCGGTATGAATAAGCCCCTGACCATTCTGTACTTCGCTTGGCTCCGCGAACGGACCGGCGTTTCGCAGGAGGAAATCGCTTTGCCGGACGGCGTTCGCACCGTTTCCGCGCTGATCGGACCACCTGTCGGCGCGTAGCCCCGGCCACGCCACGGCGTTTCAGAACCGGCGAACCGTGCGGGCTGCCGTGAACCAGGAATTCGCGGATCTTTCGGAGCCGATACAGCCGGGTGACGAGGTGGCGTTCTTTCCGCCGGTCACTGGCGGGTGAGGCGCGGATACGCTGCACCCGTCTCACCTGCGTTCGGGGCCTTCAATTCCCCCATGGCTATGGAATATCTTCCGTGCCTTACTCTCCAATCCCCACTCGAATGGGCCTTGACCGCCAAAAGACGAACGTCGGGTGAACAGGCATTGCCGTCTTCCAAACACCACGAGAAGGAACTGGGTCGGCTCCGATTGCTATCACAATGCAGCGAAGGTCTGCGTGAGGGTCGCTCCTTGTCAGCGAACAAGGCAATCTCGCTGCTGTCGGATCCCTGGCGGAGGCGCGCAAGACGTTCCCCGCCGTCAAGCGGATGCTCGTTCAAGACGGACGCTAGCAGGATCGGCGTAACTGACCTTGACCACGGCTGCTGACGAAAGGTTGCCGACGGTGAACGCGAAACAGTCATCGTGGCTTGGGCGGCGAAAATTGCGCGACGCGACCTGCTAGGCATTGGGAGGGTACTGATTCTGCCTTGCCGTGTCTCCAACGGGTGGACGCTCAGAGACGGCTTGCTTTGCGCAAATGACGTTCTTACAAAGATTCGACTGACAACTCCGCCTAAACATCTGTTTGATGATGGTTGGAAACGTTAATGAGGGAATTTCACCGATTTGTCCGCGTCGATTTTCACAGATTTAAGGCTTTTCGCGAATTCGTACTCCATTTGAGAAGCTTCAACATACTCATTGGACCAAATAATGCCGGAAAATCGACCATCGTAGCAGCCTTTCGAATACTCGCAGCAGGAATGCGCAAAGCCACTACCCGCAAGCCAGAAATCGTAAGGGGGCCATCTGGAAGCCAGTATGGGTATAGAATTGATTTGAGCTCTGCGTCAGTTGCCGAGGAGAATGGGGCCAGTCGATCACAACGAGAATCTATTTGAAAAGGAAGCGGCCCGCCTTGCGCTATTCAATTATCGGGCGCGGCCAGGAATTTCAGGAATATTTAGTATCATTATCCGGAAAAATTCGAAGAGTTTAGATCTCTGTTGGCAAAAACATGGCCCGGGATGGACGTCGAGCGTCCATCAGTAGATGTAAGCCATGATAGGCCGAGATTACACATGTTTTGTCCAGAAGAAAGGATTCCGAGAGAGATTTTTTGGTCCGGATTTGGCTTTCAGGTGTGGTGCCAAATGCTCACGCATCTTATCCAGGGCGGTGACAATTCCATCTTCCTGATTGACGAACCGGATATCTACCTTCATTCCAACCTACAAAGGCAATTGATTGGTCTCCTGCGTCAGTTGGGGCCCGACATACTAATAGCCACCCATTCGACTGAGATGATAATTGAGGCCGAACCGGACGAACTGATTCTTGTTGATAAGCATAAGAGGATCTCTCAGCGGTTGCGCGAACCGGCACAATTACACAGCGTGTTTCGAGCGCTGGGCTCGAATCTCAATCCTGTGTTGACCCAGTTGGCAAAAACTCGAAGAGTTCTTGTTCGTCGAAGGCCAGGATTTTCAGATTTTGGGCAAATTCGCACGTAAGCTCAACTTCGATCGAGTTGCAAACCGCCGAGACTTCGCGGTCGTACCAGTAGAGGGATTTAGTCCAGATCGGATACGTAGCCTCAAGATAGGGATGGAGGCGACGTTAGGAGGCCCGGTCCTGGCGGCGGCAGTTTTCGATCGAGATTATCGATCTGAGCTTGAATGCTCAGCTATTGCCAACGAATGTCTGTCATTTTGCGTTTCAGTCTCAATACATAAATGCAAGGAGATAGAGAATTTTCTGCTTGTGCGGTCAGCTTTGGATAGGGCCGTCATACGAAAAATAGAGGAGCGGTCACGCAGGACCGGCGTAATAGCTGTCGGTCTACCTGACATACACGGCCTGCTCGAAAAATTTTCAATCGAACGTAAGAGCTATATCACATTTCAATATCTGGACAATCGCCGGAGGTTTATGCGTAGAGAACATTCGCCATTGCACGACGCTACAATCAACCAACAAGCCTTGGAGTATGTCGAGCACATTTGGGCGGACCCGATTCGGCGGCTTCAAATCATTCCGGGCAAAGAAGCCATCAACGCGCTCAACAAGCAACTTCAAGAACAATATAAGGTGAGCCTTACCCCAACTTCGATCATTGACGCTATGCGATCTGATGACATTTTGTGCGAGATGATAGACCTCATCCACTGTATCGACAGCTTCACAGCTCAATCTCCAGCGGTTGCCACGAAGCCGGACTAAACGAAACATTCCACCGCGTGGGGTCCTTCGACGAACCTCGGCGACGACACGACGGGTTTGTCAAGCCCATCGCTCAATCCGCCCGCAGTCTCGTCACACTTCATCGCCCGGGGCCAGCGCAAAGGATCGCCTCTAGACAGACTCCAACGTTACCGCGCGTTCGCGCTCGCCTCCGACCGGGTCGCGCCGGACCTGGCTGCTAGCGCCGCCGCCATGAACTCGTCCAGGTCGCCGTCTAGCACCGCGTCTGGGTTCCCCTTCTCCACCCCGGTCCGCAGGTCCTTCACCAACTGATACGGCGCCAGTACATAATTGCGAATCTGATGCCCCCAGCCGATATCGGTCTTCGCGTCCTCCTGCGCTGCGGTGATCGCCTCCCGCCGCTGCAACTCCGCCTCGTACATCCGGGCCTTCAGCATCGCCATCGCCATCGCCCGGTTCCGGTGCTGGCTCCGGTCCGTCTGGCACGCGACAATAATCCCGCTCGGAAGGTGGGTGATCCGGATCGCGCTTTCCGTCTTGTTGACATGCTGCCCGCCCGCCCCCGACGCGCGATAAGTGTCGACCTTCAGGTCAGCCTCATTGATTTCGATATCAATCGAATCATCCACCACAGGATAGACCCAGACCGAGGCAAAACTGGTCTGCCGCCGAGCGTTGGCGTCGAACGGGCTGATCCGCACCAAACGATGGACACCCGCCTCGGTCTTCAACCACCCATACGCATTCGGCCCCGATATCTGCAGCGTCGCCGACTTGATCCCCGCCTGCTCCCCCTCACTCTCCTCGATCAACTGCACCTTGTATCCGTGCTGCTCGGCCCAGCGCATATACATGCGCATCAACATCTCCGCCCAGTCCTGCGCCTCGGTCCCGCCGGCACCCGAGTTCAGCTCGATATAGCAGTCGTTGGCGTCCGCCTCGCCGGACAACAGGCTCTCGATCTCCCGCCGCTTCGCTTCGGCGGCTGCCGCTCGCAGCGCTGCCATCGCTTCGGCTGCCATCGCGGCATCGCCGTCAGCTTCGGCTAATTCGATCAGTTCCAACGCGTCGGAAACCTCGGCTTCCAGCTTCAGGACGCCATCCATGGCCGAGGCAATCTGATTGCGCTCCCGCATCAACTTCTGCGCGGCGGCCGCGTCGTTCCATAGCGCCGGGTCCTCGGACCGGTTGTTCAGGTCCGCGAGGCGGGATTCGGCGACATCCCAGTCAAAGATGCCTCCTTAGCAGTGCGATGGACTGCTTGATCTGTTCGTTCAGGGCGTCGGACTCAGTGGACATGAGGATGATGCCTACGGAAAGGGCGGCTCAATACAGCCCGCCCATGCTGTTATCAACCCCGCCGTGCACCATCGGAGGGGGTGCGGGCGACCCATCGGACGACGGCGCACTGGCCAGACCCAGGCCCATCGGCGCCGAGGCCCCCGGAACCTGATCCGCCTTGAATGCGTCGGTCACTGTTCCCGTACCCGTGCTCCAAGGCGCCATCGTCACCCCCGGCGGCATCGGAAAGGACAGCACTGGCCGGCCCGCCAGTGCCAGGGCCATGTAGTCGTGCCAAATCGGCGCGGCGACGGCGGCTCCCGTCTCGTTATCGCCCAGCGACGCCGGATTGTCGAACCCCACCCAGACCGTCGTCACCAGATCGGGCGTAAACCCCGAGAACCAGGCATCGGTAAAATCCTGCGTGGTGCCGGTCTTGCCGGCGATCGGCCGGTTCAACCCCTTTCCCGCCGGAATGCCGGTGCCGCGCTGCACCACGCCCTGCATCATGGTGATCAATTGGAACACGCTGTCCGGGTCGGCGATCTGTGCCCGCCCGTCGGTCACGGTCGGCGGCTTCGACGCATCCCCGCAATCGGAGCAATCCAGGCCCGGGGCCCGCATCACCACATGCCCGTCGGGATCCTGCACGCTATCGATGAAGGTTGGCACCACCTCACGGCCACCCGCGGCGATCGATGCGTAGGCCCCCGCCTCCCGCAGCACGGTGGTGTCGACCGCACCCAGCGCGGCCGGAAGCACCCGCGGCATCGAGTCCACCATGTGGAAGGCGATGGCGTTGTCCGCGACGGCCTGCATGCCGACCTGCTGCGCGACCCGGATCGTCACCAGGTTCCTGGACTCTTCCAGGGCGACCCGCAGCGGCATTGGCCCGTTGAAGGTGCCCTCGAAATTCCCTGGGCGCCACCGTCCCTCCGGCGTATCGACTATAACGGGCGCATCGAGGAATCTCTGACTCGGCGAAATGCCCTTCTCCAGCGCCGTGAGATAGACGATCGGCTTAAAGCTCGATCCCGGCTGCCGATTGGCCTGCGTGACGCGATTGAACTGACTCTGCTCAAAGCTCCAGCCACCCACCATTGCCAATACGCGCCCGGTCTGCGGGTCGAGCGAAACCAGCGCGCCCTGAACCAGAGGAATCTGCCGCAGCGTCGCCCGATTGGCCGGCGGTGGCACGGGAGGCGGGGCCGCTTTGCCCTTAGCCACCACCGGCAACGCAGGTGGCGGCTTCGCCAGCACGGACGGTGGCTCGATCATCACCACATCGCCTACCTGCACCACATCCGCCATCCGCTTTGGCGCGGGTCCGGGCTTGCCATCGCGCAACGGACGGGCCCAACTCACGTCCGGAAGCGCGACGACGGCGGCCCGGCGTTCGCCGGCCGGGCTGAGCCACTCGACCTTGGCCTCGGCGTCGGTCAGTCCCGCCACGACGGCGATCCTCCAGTCCGGCAGCATACCCGGCGGCCGGGGCTGGTCGTTCAGCGCCGCCGGCCATTTCGTCTCAAAATCGGCCGGCGGAAGCGTCAGGTGCGCCACCGCGCCCCGCCATCCCCCCATCTTGCGGTCGTAGGCCATCAGGCCGTCGCGCAGGCACCTCTCCGCGGCGATCTGCAATGTCGGGTCCAGGCTGGTGCGCACCATCAGACCGCCTTGAGTAGTCGTTTCTTGACCAAACCGGGCAATGAGCTGGCGGCGGACCTCCTCGGTAAACCAATCGGCTCCAGGAATTGGCGGCGGCCGGCGGAATTCAGACGGGATAACGGGCGCTGCCTTGGCTTCGCTCTGCTGGGCAGGCGTAATCGCGTGATCCTCGGCGAGACGATCCAACACATAGTCGCGCCGCGACCGAGCCGCATCGGGATACTTGAACGGGTTGAGATTGTTCGGCGCCTTGGGCAATGCAGCGAGAAACGCGGCCTCGGTGACTGTCAACTTGTCCAGCGGCTTGTTGAAATAGGTCTGTGCCGCGGCGGCGACACCGTAGGAGCCCAGGCCGAGGTAGATCTCGTTCAGATACAGCTCGAGAATGCGGTCTTTGCTGAGATTCTGCTCTATGCGAAGCGCCAGAATCGCCTCCTTCACCTTACGGGAGAACGATATTTGGTTGTCCAGCAGCATATTCTTGGCGACCTGCTGAGTGATCGTGGAGGCTCCGACCGGCCGCTTGCCCTGGCCGGCATGCGCCAGGTCGAATAGCGCTGCTCGGGCAATTGCCAGCGGATCGACTCCGCGATGCGTATAGAAATTTTGATCCTCAGCCGAGACGAAAGACTGTTTCACGATGTCCGGAATGGCGGTCACAGGAACAAAGATTCGCCGCTCGGACGCCAGTTCGGCCAGCAGGCGCGAATCGCCGGCATAGACTCGGCTCATGACCGGCGGCTGGTAGTTTCGCAGCCCATCCACGTCGGGCAAGCCGGCGCTGTAATGCTGGAATGCCAGGTATCCGCTGGCGGCTCCAGCCACGCCAACGAGCAGCAACAGGCCGAGCACCGCACCGAACAGGCCGCGCGCGGTTCGCACCAGCAGGCCGCGGCGGCGCTTGGATCCTTTTCCGCGAGGAGCAGGGGGCGTAGCCTCTTGCTGGCCGCGGATTTTACGGCCGGGGGGCGCCAGCGGATCGCCGGCAATCAGTGGTCCTGTCATGGGCGGCGATATGGACGCTTTTGTTCAAAATCGCCAGCAACGAGATCGCTATCTTTCGGTGCAAAATGTCGCGTTCAGCCGGCCGTTGAGCCGGACCGGTCCGCCATGTGGCCGCTACCGGCGAAAAAGGCTTCCACCGCTCGGAACATGGACTGCGCCACCAATTTGCGGTGATCCGGCTGTCGCAAAGCGGCCTCATCGCGCGGGTTGGACATGAACCCCATCTCCACCAGCACGCTCGGAATATCCGCGGCCTTCAACACGACGAATCCGGCGTGCCGAGCGGGGTTGGGCAGCATCGGTAGATCCTGATCCAGGCTGCCAACCAGCCGCCGGGCAATCCGCACGGAGCCGACCCGGGTTTCCTGTCGCACCAGGCTGGCAAGGATTTGGGATACCTCAGGCGAGGTGCCCTGCCATTTCCGGCCTATAAACCGGTCGGCGCTATTCTCGGTCCGAGCCAGGGCAGCGGTCTGCTCATCCGACGCCGTCTGCGCCAGCGTATAGACCGACGCTCCACGCACCGAATGGTCCAGGAGCGCATCCGCATGCATTGATACGAACAAGGCCGCGCTCCGCTTCTGCGCCAAGTCGACCCGGCCGTCCAATGGAATGAACACGTCGCGGGTTCGTGTCAGCTCCACGCGGTAGCGGCCGCTGATCTCGAGTTGGCGCTTCAGCTCCAGCGCGGTAGCGAGGGCTACCTGCTTCTCATAAGTCCCGGATACGCCGATGGCACCCGGATCCTTACCGCCGTGCCCTGGGTCCAGCATGACCAAGGGTCGCGGCGGTTTGGCGGGTCCGGCGTCGGCGCCCTTCAAGCCAGAAGGGGAAACCGAGGTAGACCCGTGATGCTGAGTGGCCATCGCATGGTGCAGGGCGGGCGGCAAGAGGAAGGTGCCGAACACCGACGTCCCCGCCGTAAAACTGCGCAGCAGCAGGCGACGCGTAATGGGGGAAGCCAGTTCCATGGCCGCGCTCTTAACAGATTGGATGCAAGTTCGCAGCTTGTATGTTGATTACGGCGAGTTAAGGGCGGCGGATGTGATCGATTTTCGACGGAACACAGGAACGACCGCCGTCGGCAGAATCACGCCCAACGATTGAGAAGCCTGACTCATAAGTCCATGCACATCTAACCGCCTAATTGCGCACTGTCCGATGTTCTAAGTTGCGTTCGTATCGTCATTATCCGAGGGGGTCATTCCCCTTGAACACGAAAGAGAGCCGATGAAGCTGTTTGAAGGGAAGGTGGCGCTGGTTACCGGAGCTGGTGGAGGTATCGGTCTCGCCACGGCAAGCGCCTTCGCCAAAGCAGGTGCGTCAGTGGTCGTCGCGGATAGCAATGCAACGTTGCTCGAAGCGGCGGCAGATGGATCGCGTTCAGCAGGCCATGAGATTCTCGCTGTAAACTGCGACGTGACGGATCGGAACCAAGTCAGAGGGATGGTCGACCAAGCCGTTGGACGCTATGGCCGCCTCGATGCGGCCTTCAACAACGCGGTGGCATGGTTCGATCGCTTCTTTTGAGACGATGTTGCGTCCCGCTCGGCAGCTTCGCGGTATTTTCTCGCGGAGGTAATTCCGGGCATGCCGAGCCCTGACGGGGACATAAGTTGGTTACAGCAAGTTAATAGCACGCTTACGAATCCAGTGGCGAATCGCTTGCATCAACGCACGATTCACGTACACACTGTAAGTGTCGTAGCAACAACTGAAAGGAGGTGATCCAGTGTCTCATTGTTCCGTGGCTTCCATCGCCCAGACCTGGATCGCTGGCGTCAAGGCGTCAGCGTAAACTCTCTCCGGTCCGGTGACGGACGCACACAAACAATGGGAAGGCCTCGGGAGCGATTCCGGGGCCTTCCGTCTGTTCGAGCACCACTGACCGGGATCAGGTCACTGACCGGGATCGGGTCACCTTGGGATGACAGGGTGTTCGCCAAGCGCTACCGATCGGTCAACCGCAGTTCGATGCGCCGATCTTTCGCATAGGAATCCGGTGTATCACCCGTACCGAACGGCTGATACTCGCCGAACGCGGTCGCAGCCAAGTGTTCCGCCGGCACGCCATCAGCGATCAGCAGCTTGACCACAGTGATCGCGCGCGCGGCCGAAAGCTCCCAGTTCGAGGCGAACTGACCGCCCTTCACGGGTTGCGGGTCAGTGTGGCCATCGACGCGCAAGACCCATTTCAGGTCAGGCGGGATCTCCGCGGCGATATCCTTGATCGTCACTGCCAGTGCGGTCATCTGCGCGTTGCCGGCCTGGGTCAGCTCGGCACTGCCGACCGGGAACAGCACCTCGCTCTGGAACACGAACCGGTCACCGACAACGGTGATGCCAGGCCGGTTCGCCAGTAGGTTGCGCAGCTTGCCGAAGAATTCGCTGCGATATTGCTGCAGTTCCTCTACCTTCGCGGCCAGCGCCACGTTCAGCTTTTGGCCCAGGTTCGCGATCTCGACGTCCTTGCTCTCGTTCTGGCGCTGAGTCAGATCCAGGCTGGATGCGATCGAAGCCAGCTGAATCTTCAATTCGTCGACCTGCTTGTTCAACAGCAAGATCTGAGCGCGGGCGCTGTCGCCGAGCTTCTTCTCATCGGAAAGCTGCGCCTGCACCGCCTCGCGCCGCTGCTGCTCGGTGGTGGCCCGGACGGCGGCGTCCTGCGCCTGCTTTTCGAGTTCGTCTCGCAACGCCTCCAGCGCCCGCGACTGGTTGGCCAGCGTCGCGAGGTCGGACAGTTTCGTGGCCAAGGTGTCCTTGTCGACCGCAACCGTTTTATCGAGTTCGGCGATCTGCTTCTTCATCTCGGCAAGTTGGGCTTGCGCATCCGCCAATTGCGCCTGAGCGGACTTCGCTTGGTCGCCCAATTGTACCTGGAGCCGGGCATTGGCGGCAGTCGCGGCTTTGACGGCGAGGGTCGTGTCGGCGAGTTGCGATGTCAGCCGATCGCGCTCGGCGGAGCGCGCGGTCAGTTGCTGGCTAAGCTGCGATACCGACAATTGCAGGTCCGACGCCTTGCCTCGCTCCAAAGACAGGGCGTCCGCGAGCGCAGTGAGTTGCTGATTGGCCTTGTCCAGCTCGTGGCTGCGGCCGGACAGCGCCACCGTCAGAAAGCCCTGCGCCAGCACGAACACCAGCAGCACGAAGATGATGACCATCAGCAGAGTGGACAGGGCGTCCACATAGCCGGGCCATGCGTCCAATCCGTTACCGCCGTGCCGGCGAACCCGTGCTGCCACCGAGTTAGACCAGGATCGTCTGAGGTTGCATCATTCTATTCCGTTTCGCGACATGTCATGGCTCAATCTACCGCGGCGGTGGTTCGGCGAGGGCCGCGACTGTCCGGGTGAGCAATCGTAGGTCATTGCGGATGTCGGCGGTGGCGCGGGAGCGGCCCTGCTCGCTTTCTGCTACCAGGCGCTGTAGGTAGTGTTCAATGTTGCGGAGATGGCTGCGGCCGGCGTCATCTCCCTGCAGTTCGCCTAGGCGCTGGAGCGCAGGACCCAACGCGGTCTGCGTTTCTGCGATCCGCAGCATCAGGTGCTGGCTGGCGCGCATGGTGTCGGCAAGAGAGCCGAGCCGTTCGTTCAAAGTCATCACCGCCTGGTTGACTTGGGCACGATTTTCCTCGTCGCGGACCAGGACGCTTTGGAGGCTTTCCATGTTCTCGGCGGTTTGCTCCAGCAGCGCCTGGACGTAAACCGGCACCGAACCTTCGCCTTCCGACAGCACTCCGGAAGACAAGCGGGTGAGGCCGGCCAGCCACTCCTCCAGCTCATTGAAGAAACGGTTCTGTCCCTGGCCGGCGGTCAGGTCGAGGAAGCCCAGCACCAGCGCGCCGGCCAGACCATACATGCTGGCGGAGAACGCGGTTCCCATGCCAGCGAGTGGACGGGCAAGGCCAGTCTTCAGCTGCTCGAACATCAGGTTGATATCGCCGGTGCCCATCGACATGCTGCCGATAACGTCGGCGACAGAGGTGACGGTTTTCAGTAGGCCCCAAAAGGTACCAAGCAACCCGAGGAATATGAGGAGGCCAGTCATGTAGCGAGAGAGTTCGCGGCTTTCGTCAAGTCGCGAGGCCAATCCGTCCAGCAGACTGCGCATAGCCGTCGTCGATAAGGTGAAATGGCGGCCACTGTCGCGGCCGTCGCGCATCGACAGCATGCTCGCCATCGGCGCAAGGAGCTTGGGCGATGGCAGGGCGGCCAGCCGGCTACGCGAAGTCTGGTAGGTTTCCAGCCACCTCACCTCCGGCCGCAGCCGCAGCACCTGGTTGAGATTCCACAATATTCCGAGTAATAAGATCAGCAGGATCAGGCTGTTCAGCACCGGGTTGTTGAAGAATGCGGTGATCAGTACCGGCGACAGCACACCGGCGACGACGCCGACCACCAAGAGGAAGACCAGCATGCGGATCAGATAACTCGACGGGCGTGTCATCGCGCGCTCGCCGCGCTGGAGGGTGCGTTCACGCCGATGTCCACCCGGTCGGGCGGACCGTCACCATATTGCTCCCCTAGCGCTCGAACGAAGATCCGGGCTGAAGGCACGCCATCGGCGACCAGCGCGCTGCGTACCGCCATAGCGCGGGACAGGGAGATTCGCCGGGCGGTGGAGGGATCGTCGGCCTTGCCGGGAGCGTATGCCTGCACGTTGAAGGTGGTCTCGTCGCCGGGCGGGGCGGATGCTGTCAGTTGCTTGACAGAATCGATGCTTGCGGGGCTCAGGTCGGACTGCTCGGGCGCGAAGGTCAGACGGAGGCCCGCGGTGGTCGGCGCGGCGGTGGTCGCGGCCTTCTCGGAAACCGGCGGAGGCGGTGGCGGCGGCGACCCGGCTGGGGGTTCCGGCGGCGCGATCGGGTTGATCGCGGCCGTCTGGGGAACGTTTTCCGGCATCGCGGGCTGCGGTGCGGGCGGCGCCGGTGCCGGTTCCTGGGTGGCGACCGGGGGCTTGCTCCGGACGACCGGGGGGTTGTTCACTGCCACAGGAGGTTTGCCGGGGCGACCGAAGACGGCGAACGTGAGGGGCGAGTGGCGGCGGGATGTTCCGGCAGGGCCTGCAGCGCGTGCAGATCGACCGTCACCTGTGCGTAGACAGGTGCCGCCGCGGTCAAACAAGCAGCAAAGAGGATCAGCGATGTGCGCATTTAAGCGATAGGTAGCGGAACCTGCTGTTCCGTTCAATGAACCATCGTGTGCGCGGCGGGCGTGGCCAGTTCCCAGGCCGAACATTGACAATTCCAGCGCCTCGGGCCGCTAATTGGCCGATCAAGACGCAGGAGTGCCCCATGAACCACGTCAGCCTCGGGACCGCCGGCGTCGATCCGGTTGCGCGCGCCCGTGATCTGGGTCCCGAGATCGAAGCCGCGGCGGATGAAATCGAGCGTACCCAGGCGATTCCCGAACCGCTGCTCACGCATATTCTCGACGCCAGACTCGCGCGCATCCTGTTGCCGCGCTCGGTGGGCGGCGACCAGCTTGATCCGTGGACCTATCTGCACGCGATCGAGGAAATCAGCCGTCACGACGGATCGGTGGGCTGGAACCTGTTCGTGGCCAACAGCGCCGCGCTGATCGCACCGTTCATTCCCTTGGATACCGCGGAGGCGATCTTCGCGGATCCTCGGGCCTGGATCGCCTGGGGACCGCCCAACCGGTGCGGCGCGACCGCGGTGGCCGGCGGGTATCGGGTCACCGGCCAGTGGCATTTTGCCAGCGGTAGGCGGCAGGCCACGTGGATGGGCGCGCATTGCCAGGTGACCGAGGCGGACGGGTCGCTTCGCCTGAACCGCTTTGGCCGTCCAACCACCCGGACGCTGCTATTCCGCAAGGAGCAGACGCGGGCGATCGAGGACTGGAACACGATCGGCATGCGGGGCACCGCGTCGGAGGGATATCGGGTCACCGACCTGTTTGTGCCGGAAGCCTACAGTGGGACGCGTGAGGATCCGTCATTGCGGCGCGATCGGGGTCCGCTGTACGCCTTCACCATGCAGGGGCTTTACGCGGTCGGCGTCTCGGCTGTGGCGTTCGGGATCGCCCGCGCCATGCTGGATGAGTTCGTCGCCCTGGCCGCCGAGAAGACGCCACGTGCCCTGCAGCGCCTGGCGGACAGTCCCGTCGTGCAGGCCGATGTGGCTCGGCGAGAGGCTACTTTGGGAGCGGCGCGGGCGTGGCTGGTCGAGATCCTCAAGGATGTCTGGGCGGGCGCCGACGACATTGCCCCGATCGATCTGGCGGCGCGTTTGCGCGTGCGGCTTGGCTGTGCCCACGCCATCGGATCGGCCGTCGAGGTCGCCGATTATGTCTATAAAGCCGCGGGCACGTCAGCCATCTTCCGCGGCACGCCGTTCGAGCGCCGGTTTCGTGATATCCACACATTGTCGCAGCAGATCCAGTCGCGCGACTCGCACTTCGAGTCGGTCGGCCGGGTGATGTTCAACGGCGATCCGGATGGGGTATTCCTGTAACTACTCACTTTGGAGACAACAGGATGACCCAACTGACACTGGCCAAGGCTCAGACGATCATCACCGCGGCGTTGGAGCATGCGCGGGAGAAGTCGCTGGCGCCGATGGCGGTGGTCGTGCTGGACGCGCGCGGCGTATTGAAGGCCTACGCCGCCGAGGATGGTACGGCATTGCGGCGCGCCGATATCGCGATCGGGAAGGCGCACGGGGCGCTGTCGATGGGAGTTGGGTCCCGCACCTTGGGCAAGCGCGCGGAAGAGCGTCCGCATTTCATCGCGGCGGTGACCCACGCGGTGGGCGGCTCGCTGATACCGGTTCCCGGCGGCGTGCTGATCCGCGGCAATGACAGGAGCATTATCGGTGCAGTCGGGGTGACGGGCGACAGCTCCGACAATGATGAGGCCGCGGGGTTGGCTGGTCTGGCCGCGGCGGGGCTGACCGCCGATCCGACCTGATCGCTTTGCGCGTCCGCTCGATGCGGCCGGCGCGGTCTTATGACGACAGGCTGTTCCAGCCGCGTCGATACTCGGGATCAGTGCGCCGGCGCTGATCGAACTCTGTCAGCAATTTCTCCGCGGTTAAGCATGCTGATCTAAATTCTTCCCGATCGGAACCGATACGTCCGGCGCATAACCTTGGAGGAGCCAACTTGTGCCATGATTGGGCTACCTTTCGATCTGCCAAACCCTGAGCAAACGATGTTGACGGCCTATGCGCGGCGGCCGCAACGATTTCGACGCCGGGCTTCGACTTGATCCCGTTCTGGGTGTCCGCCAACGGCGGACACCCCGGGGAGACGCCTCCGCACCGATCTTCCGCCATGACGTCCGCGTTGATCCTTGGATCCGCGGCTCGTTGCTGGATCAGCGACATCAGCGAGATCGATCCCACAATCACCAATCCGATCAGCATGGACCATCGCCAAACAACGTCTTGAGCGTGGGTGGCTGGAAGGGATGTTCCGGTGTAGGCGGCACGTGGAGCAGGCTTCCAAAACGCCTGCTTCGGCCGGGTTTTGGGCTTGCCCTCCGCGTCATCGCCCGCCGCGTGGCGCCCCAAGACGTCGGGCCACGTCAGGCCACGGCGCTGCAAAAACTGCGCGATAAGCTGCGCCGCGTTGTCGCGTTCGCCGATATGATGGCTGCCGAGCATGCCGAGCATGCTTTCAAGCCGTATACGGTCAACAACGGAGATCGTCATGGATTTGTTGTCCGCCGACATGAGCCGCTGTTCGATACTCAACGCCGATGAAACAACACAAATGGTATAATTTTGATGTCAAACAAAACTGCGTGTTATCTCAGCGACGCCGGTGCGCCGCCGGGAATGTGCATCCTGAAACCTTACCCGACCTTGAAGCTCGCCACTGCTTTCTCGTCGAACTTCAATCCTAATCCCGGCTTCTCCGGCAGCACCAGCATGCCGTTTTCAAGCGCGGGGGTCTCTTCGTAGAGACACAGCATCCAGGGCATGTATTCGACCGTTAGTCCGTTTGGGCAGGCGGCGACGAGGTGGACAAGCATTTCCGGCATCACGTGGCTGACCACGGGCAGGTTGAAGGCCTCGGCCATGCCGGCGATCTTCATCCATGGCGTGACGCCGCCGGCTCGGCAGATGTCAATCATGACGATGTCGACTGATCTCGCCTCGATCATGTGGCGGAAGGGGACGATGCCCCAAACGTATTCGCCGCCGGCGATGGGGGTTTTCAGGGCAGCCGTGACGCGGGCGAGGCCGGCGTAATCGTCGGCGACGGTTACGTCCTCCAGCCAAAAGAGGCCCACGTCTTCGATACGGCTGCCGATATCGATTGCTTGTTCAGGGCGCCAGCGTTGGTTGATGTCGCACATCAGCTTGATGTCAGGCCCAATCGCCTCCCGCACCGTCCGGACACGGCGGATTTCTTCAGCTGGGGTTGGGTTGCCCGGCAGTGCCATCTGGGTCTTCATTTCGGTGAAGCCCTTTTGCACCAGGATCTGCGCGGCACGCTGTGCCTGGGCATCGGTCAGACCCCGACGAAGTGAGCCGGACGCATAGGTGGCAACGCGGTCGCGATGGCCACCGAGCAGCTTCCAGAGAGGCTGGTCGAGGGCTTTGCCTTTGATGTCCCACAAGGCGGTGTCGATCGCGGAAAGCGCCAGGGTGAAGATGCCGCCCGGGCCGCAGGAATCACCTGTACCGGCCTGCAGCTTGGCGACGATTTTCTCGATGCGCAGAGGGTCTTCGCCGATGGTCAGGGCGGCGAGTTCCTCGACCGCGACGCGCAGGCTGCGGGTCATTCCGCCGCCGTAGAGGGTGAGGCCGATGCCCTCGATGCCGTTGTCGGTGCGTAGGCGCAGGATGACGATCGGGCGGGTGCGCCCGGCTTCCTCCGGCATGTTCGCCAGGGGGTCGTCTTCCGGAATGCTTAGTGTTGTCGCCTCGTAGCTGCTGATTTTCATTGCGCTTCCTCCGTCGAGCGCGAGCTTAGAGCAGTATCAAGTCCGCGGGAAACGCCCCGGAGGCAAGAGGAGGTCTATGAGCCTCGCCTCAGGGCTTCCCGGGCTTCGACCGAGCTGCGATAGGCAACAACATGGGCGTCGCCGCGCAAAACGTCCCAGACTGTTCTGCTGCCGTCGCGGCGGAACTGGATATCCAAGTGGCGGCGGCCTAGGCGGAGATCCGTCAGGGTGATGTCCGGCAGCCATGCAGGCAGGTCCGGATCGACATACAGCCGGTCACTCGGGGCGTCTGGTTGGATGCCAAGAATTGCCTGCAGCAGCGCGAAACAGGAGCCCGCCGCCCAGGCCTGAGGCACGTTGGCGCCAAGATACTGCACGGGGAAGCTGGCACCGTTACGTTGAACGCCAGCATAAAGTTCCGGCAACTGGTTGAGCAGGAAGTGGCTCGCGGCGCCGCTGATGTCGCGCGCGATGTGTCCGGCCTGGGCACTGAAACCATATCGTTTGAAACCAAGCGCGATCAGGCTGTTGTCGTGCGGCCAGACTGAGCCATTCTGATATGAATATGGGTTGTAGGCGGGATGTTCGCTGGACAGCGTTCGGATTCCCCACCCTGAATTCATGTCAGGGGCCATCAGCCGTGCCACCACGCGCTCGGCGCGGTCTGCCGGCACGATGCCCGACCACAGGAGATGGCCTGGATTGGAGGCGACCGACATCACCTTCCGCTTTTCGCCGTCCAGCATGTAGGCGTAGAAACCGGTGTCCTCGTCCCAGAAGGTTTCGTTAAACTTCTCGAAAAGTGCGGCGGCCTTCTGGCGCAGGGTCGCTGCGCGATCGGGCTTCCCAAGCGCATCGAACACCTCGGCCATGCGGATCCAGGCGTCGTAGACGTAGCCTTGCAGTTCGCATAGCGCCTTGGGCCCGCGGACCAGCGATCCATCGGTATACACCATGGACTCGCCGGCATCTTTCCAGGCCACGTTCTCATAGCCGACCGGCGAGCGGGTCTGATATTCCTGAAACATGTCGCCGTCGCGGTCGCCGTAGTTGTCGATCCAGTCGAGTGCGGCCTCGGCGTTGGGCAGGTATTTCTCCAGCATTGTGCGGTCGCCGATCGCGCGCCAGGCGGTGTGTAGCGTAATGAGATATAGCGGCGTGGCGTCGGCGGTTCCGTAATACGGCGTGTGCGGGATCAGCTTAAAGTGGGCGAGTTCACCGTAACGCAGCTCGTGCATGATCTTGCCGGGTTCGGCATCGCGGAAATCGTCGCGTTCCTTCGATTGCCAGCGACCCAGCACTTCAAGCGATCCGCGCGCGAACTCAGGATAGACCAGAATATTCTGGATCGAAACGACAAGACTGTCCCGCCCGAATGGGGCCATGAACCAAGGCAGCCCGGCGGCGGGCAGAAAAACCATGTGGTCGGTGCCGGCGATTGGCAGGCGCAACGCCGCCATGTCATCGATCGCCTGGTGGAAGAAGCGATAGAATTCCTCGTTGCTTGTGCGCAATTTCAACACCGTCTGGCGCCAATCGCGGTGGGCCTGGGCCTTGGGTGATGCCTCGGCGTGCACGGCACAGTCGTTGGGCGCGTGGTAGCGCGTGTCGCCGTCCGCGAATTCATACAGCAGGCAGCAATGCCACCTGCCGCCGGGCGGCAGCCCGACCTCGAAACTCAGGCGGCCGTTGGCGAACACGGCGCGGGAGTCGCTCTTGCCGACCGAAACGGCAACGGAACGGGAAAAGTCGACGTTGCGGTAGGTGGTTCGCAGGGTTTGGCGTGGCTCCGACCAGTCGGAGTAGATGTGGCCCCGGCGGATGTCGCGCTTTGCCTTGACGTCGAACACGTCCGCGAAATCGGAACGGATCGCGATCTCCAGGTTGAACCGCACCGGTTTCTGGCCGTAGTTCGTTATATCCAGATCCTCGTGAAGACCTTGATCCAACACGCGGGACAACCCGAACGCCAGCGTTTGGCGCGGGATCGGGCCGTCTTCGGTGAGAAATCCACGGTTGGTCAGGAAGATGCGCGAGGCATCGAAACTGAGCGCGCCGCCGTTGATCAGATCCCAGGGGGTTCCGTTCGCGTAGACGGACCAGGCGCTGATCAGCCGAGTGTCGAAGAAATACAGCCCCTTGTCGCTGGGCCAGTTGATCTGCCCGTCCGATTCGGTGATCTGGACCGTCATGGCCTGGTGGATGGCGATCTGCGGCGGGCCGACCTGGACCTTGAACGACATGAGCGAGAAACTCCGCGGTGTGGTAAGTTCCGGCTGTTTTATAGCGTGACGCGGGATCGGCTAAATCACGCGAACACTAAGCACATGTGGACACCTGGGACATAATTTGGACCATTGCCCACTTTAGGCAGCATATCGAGCAGCGATTGCCACTGGTCCCTTTGTTCAACATCGACGTGATCGAGGCAAGCGCGGAATGCGGCGCTCTTTACGCTTGCGGGAGGGCGATCACGTAACGCGTCCGGGCGGCGGTGTGGCGAGTCCGGTCCAATTCGCGCCGGCGTCCGACTGTTACTTCATCGCTCAATCGCGTCATATTGCCTGGTGGAAGCGCCTCGCTTGCATGGGCTTCGAAGGACCATCAGGATAGCGATGGCCTTACGACCTATAGCGAGGAACCGCCGCGATGACCGACCTGCCGAGCCATGTCGAAATCCACGAGGAAGGCCCGCGCGAGGGCTTTCAGATCGAGCCGGGCCCGATTCCCTCGGCCGACAAGATCCGCCTGATCGAGGCGTTGGCCGAAACCGGGCTGCGGCACATCCAGGTTTGCTCCTTCGTCAATACCCGACTGGTGCCCGGCTGGGCAGATGCGGAAGCGGTGGTGGAGGGCTTCACCGCCAAGCCCGGCGTCGAATACACAGGGCTGTTCTTCAATGGCAACGGGCTCGACCGGGCGCTGGCGTTCAAGGGCAAGCTGACCGTCAACGGGGCGATCGCGCTGACTGCGTCGGAGGGATTCACGCGAAAGAACCTCAACCGGAGCCCGCAGGAAAACATTGACGCGATGAAGAAGCACAGCGCGTTGCAGCAGTCCAAGGGCATTCCGGTCACCCGGATCGGGGTCATGGCGGCGTTCGGCTGCAACTACCAGGGCGACATCTCGCCGGCACAGGTGATCCGCACCCTAGAGGACGGTCTGGCGATCGCGGAGGAGACTGGCGCCGCGATCAAGCTGTTTTCGTTAGCCGACACGATGGGCTGGGCGACGCCGGCGCGGATTGAGCGGGTCATCGCTGAGGTCCGGAGCCGCTGGCCGGACATGACACTGGCGTTGCATCTGCACGATACCCGAGGGCTGGCGGTGGCGAATGCCCATGCGGCGTTGAAAATGGGCGTTATCCAGTATGACTCGACGGTCGGCGGCCTGGGCGGTTGCCCATTCGCCGGTCAGCCGAAAGCGGCGGGAAACATCTGCACAGAGGAACTGGTGCTGCTATGCGAGGAAATGGGCATCCACACCGGTGTCGATCTTGACTCGCTGATCGAGGTGGGGCGCCTGGCCGAGGACATTGTCGGGCATCAGTTACCGAGCGAACTGATTCACGCCGGCAGTTTGGACGCGTTTCGGCGCGAGGCGGCGTAAACCTATGTCAGGCTGATCCCCGGCCGGCAGTTAATGAAGTGTTAGCGATCTTGCGCTACTGCGAGAGCCGAAAGTCGGCTCAATGCAAAGCATCAACCGCGAGCGCTCGATCGACACATGCCAATATCAGGTCCGGGGTCGGCCCCTATTCCACGAAACGGCGATGGTGAACCGCGTGGGGATCGCCGGCGTGTAAGCGCGCCGGTAATCCGTTAGATGGGCCGCGGGAGCCGCTGCTGCCGCGCGTCGATTTGCCTAAAACAATGGGCTGATCAGCCCTGCCAGCCTCTGGAGCGGAACCGCGAAGGCGTCGCCGAGTGTTCTCCCGGTGTAATCAGCGCGTCAGACGCAGCCGGCCACAGTTCAATCGCTGACCGCGGGAGTTAATCATTGTGGGCGCGAAAGCCGCTACATTCCTTGTCATGGTACTGATGCACATGTTCTCGCCTAACTCCGCACTCACGTGGATGGCGCAGAAGGAAGGCATAACAGTAACGAATGACGTTTCCTACGGCACTGGACCGCGCCACACTCTTGATATCTATGTGCCTGAGAAGTTAACCGCGTCTGCTCCGGTTGTCGTCTTCTTCTACGGCGGGGGATGGGAATCCGGGGCTAAAGAGATGTATCGCTTCATCGGCTACGCCCTGGCCGCGCAAGGACTGGTCGTGGTGATTCCGGATTACAGGCTGCACCCCGATGTCGAGTTTCCAGCCTTTATGAACGATGCGGCTGAAGCCGTCGAATGGGCACACGTCAACGCGGCGCGTCTCGGCGGGGATCCCGATAGACTTTTCCTGATGGGTCATTCCGCGGGGGCGCAAATAGCCACCCTCTTGGCGATGGACCCTGAATATCTACTGTCGGTGTCCGCGTTACCGGAGCACTATATTTGTGGGGTCATAGGACTGGCAGGACCGTATGACTTTCTGCCACTGCAGAGAGAGCTTAAGGCGGTGTTCGGTCCCGAGGTCAATTGGCCGAAGTCGCAGCCGATCAACTATGTTTCAGCCGATGCCCCGCCGATGCTGCTACTGACCGGAACAAGCGATGGCTCGGTTAATTACGACAACACGCTGCACCTTGCCGAACGTCTGCGCGATAAGGGCGCCAAGGTGGAAGATGCGTTGTATCCGGGGCTGGGCCATACTGGTGTCATCGCAGCGCTATCGGACACCTTGACCTTTATGGCACCTGTGCGCGATGCGACGCTCAGCTTCATCAAGAAGCGTGGATCTTGCGGCTATTGAGATCCAAAGGGACGACAACAATCGAGCCGGGAAAGGGCTTGAAGGAATGATCGCGCCGGGCCGAACGTCTCCCGGTGCGATCATGCGATTGCGCACAAGTGGCGTCCGACGGCAAGGTCTATAGCGGTTTATATTGCACGCATTCGCGCTTGCTGAGGCGGGGCAGCGCGTCCTCCAGGATCAGTGACTTGAAATGCGGCGTCTGCTGATGCGCCTCGAATGCGGCCGCATCCTTGAAAACCTCGTAGAACAAGAACTGCGCTCGATTGGACGCACACTGGTTTACCATGAGCAATTCCAGTCCCGGCTCCTTGCGAGCCTCTGGGATGAAGCGGGCGATGATTTCAGCGGCTGCTTCTACTTCGCCGTCACGGACCTCCCATGTCACTGTGAATACGAGCTTGGCCTCCTGCTGCGGTGTCGACATCCTGACCTCTCGATTGGTTGAACGACGCCGACAATAGCCTCGCTATGTTCGATAGGCATCGCGTAACACTTCGGGCCGCGTCGAAGCGATCCGTTGGCGGCCCAGGAAACGAAAAACGGCGGAGCTGGAGCCCCGCCGCCGACGTGTAGCCTCCCTAAACTACGGCGGCCGTTCGGCCTGCCGCGGGACCGGTAAGGGTCCCTCTTTAGACCCTCACTTCGCAGTGACAGCCCATTCGTGATTATGCACTAGCCCGTCGTCATGGTGGTCTTGCGCCTCGGTCATCTTGCCATGGTCGTGGAACTGATCCGCCTCGGTCGACCCAGCGAACGCCGTTGTGGACGACTTGCCGCCCGAGATCGCCATCGCAACCGCGTCGAAGTACCCGACGCCCACTTCCCGCTGATGCCGGGTCGCGGTGTAGCCCTCCGCTTCCGCCATGAACTCGGCCTGCTGCATCTCGCTGTAGGCCGCCATGCCGCGCTCCTTGTAGCCACGCGCCAGGTTGAACATCGACAGGTTCAGGCTGTGGAAGCCGGCCAGCGTGACGAACTGGAATCGGTAGCCCATCTTGCCGATCTCGCGCTGGAACGCCGCGATGTCCTTCGCCGGCAGTTTCTTCTCCCAGTTGAAGCTGGGTGAGCAATTATAGGCCAGCATCTTGCCGGGAAACTGCTTGTGGATCTCGTTGGCGAAGCGTTCGGCCTCCTTCAGGTTCGGTTCGGAGGTCTCCCACCACAGCAGGTCGGAGTATGGCGCATAGGCCAGACCGCGAGCGATGGCGTAGTCGTTGCCGCAGCCCGGCTTGATACGGAAGAAGCCTTCGGGCGTGCGCTCGCCGGAAATGAACGGCCGGTCGCGCTCATCGACGTCGGAGGTCAGCAACTGCGCCGATTGCGCGTCGGTGCGGCACAGCAGGACGGTGTTCACGCCTTCGACGTCGGCGGCGAGGCGAGCGGCGTTCAGCGTGCGGATGTGCTGGCTGATCGGCACCAGGACCTTGCCGCCGAGGTGGCCGCACTTCTTTTCAGACGCCAACTGGTCCTCGAAATGCACGCCCGCCGCGCCGTTCGCGATCATATTGCGCATCAGCTCATAAGCGTTCAGCGGGCCGCCGAATCCGGCTTCCGCATCGGCGACGATCGGCGCCATCCAGTACGTGCCGTCCCCGCCGCCCTCGGACTGGGCGATCTGGTCGCAGCGGCGCAGCGCGTTGTTGATGTTGCGCACCACTTTCGGCACAGAGTTCGACCGGATAGAGCGACTGGTCGGGGTACATCTCGCCGCCGGAGTTCGCGTCGCCCGCGACTTGCCAGCCGGACAAATAGATCGCCTTGAGGCCGGCCTTGACCTGCTGCACCGCCTGGTTGCCAGTCAGCGCGCCGAGTGTGTTCACGAACGGCTCGGTTTTCAGCAGATGCCAGAGGCGGGCGGCGCCCATCTCGGCGAGTGTGTGGCGGATACGGAACGAGCCGGACAGGCGCTCGACGTCCGCGGGTGTATAGTCCCTGCGGATGCCGGCGAACCGCTCCGGATCGCCGCCGGCGCTGGTCAGCCCATCGGGGGCATACAGGGGGGTTGAACGCATCATGATATCCTTTGCTTGGTGTTCGATAAGTGAATAATTGACATTGCACCCGCGAAAAAGAAGCTCTAATCGCGTGAAGTCAGGCAATCCTGTCGCTGTCTTCACCGACAAGGACGTAGATTTGTAAAGGATGTAAAAATGAGCCGCACGCTGATCGGGCGGACGGTGCGCCGGCTACGGACCGAACGGGACCTCTCACAGCAGGCGCTGGCGACGCGGTTGGGGATATCTGCCAGCTATCTGAACCTGATCGAACACGATCAGCGCGCCGTCACCGCCTCATTGCTTATCAAGCTCGGCGAGACCTTGCGCGTGGATCTCGGCGAGTTGTCAGGCACCCAGGAACGCCAGTTGCACGTCGGGTTGCGCGAAGCCTTCGCCGACCCGCTGCTGGGTGCCGATGCGGTAGCCGAGGCGGAAGTTGAAGCGCTGGCGGCCGGCAGCCCGAACGCTGCAAGGGCGGTGCTAGCGCTGTATCGTGCGTGGCGGGTGGCAAGGGAGGATGCCAACGGGATCGCCCTGCCCTCCGGGCGGCGTATCTTGCTACCGAATGAAGAGGTCCGGGACTTTTTCGACGATCACGCCAACCATTTTCCGATCCTGGAAGAGGCGGCCGAAAAGCTGGCCAATGAGCTGGCGCCGGGCGCACCGGCCGAGATGAACCATGCGATCGCCGAACGGCTGCGAGCAGTGCACGGCGTGCGAGTGACGGTGCAGCCGCTGGAGATGGCGCTGCGCCGCTACGACCCGGCCACGCGTAGTCTGGCGCTGTCGGAGTCACTGCCTCGGGAAAGCCGCGGGTTTCACATGGCGTTCCAACTCGCCCTGCTGGAGGCACGGGATGCGGTGGAGACGGTGCTGAAGGAGGCCTCACCGTCGACCACCGAGGCCGGGATGCTGATGCGGATCGGTCTATTGAATTACGTCGCCGGAGCGCTGGTGATGCCTTATGTGGCGTTCCACGCGGCGGCGTCGGGGCTGCGGCATGACATGGAGGCGATTGCCGCCCGGTTTGGCGTGTCCTTCGAACAGGCATGCCACCGGCTGTCCACGCTGCAGCGGGTTGGGGCACGCGGGGTGCCGTTCTTCTTTTTGCGGGTCGATCCGGCGGGCAACGTGTCCAAGCGGTTTTCGGCCGCCGGGTTTCCGTTCGCGCGCTTTGGCGGGTCGTGCCCGCGTTGGGTTGTACATACGGCGTTTGTTCAGCCGAATATTGTGCAGGTGCAGATCGCCGAGCTGCCGGACGGCGCCGCCTACCTGTGCTTCGCTCAGGCGGTGGCGCAGCCGGTGGCGCGGTGGGGGGAACCGAGGCCGCTGCATGTCGTGGCGATGGGATGCGCTCTGGCCAATGCCGGGGACGTGGTTTACGCGGACGGGCTGGATCTGGACCGAGCGCGTGTTGGGATCGGGTTGTCGTGCCGGCTGTGCGACCGGCCGGATTGCGGCAGCCGGGCATTCCCACCGCTCGAGCACCGGCTTTCGCTCGACCCCTTGACGGCGGGGTCGTCGCCCTATCGATTCGAGGCGAAGCCGCGGTCAACAGGTTGATGCGGGAGGGACGGTCGTGTCCCTCCCGCACCACGGCTAGGCCGTGGTCGTGACCTTCCGCGCCTTCAGGTCGATGGTAAACCGGTCGACGACACTTGCTTCCGGCGTCCTGGTTTCGGCGAAAAGCGCCGAAGTATAGATGCCGGTGATCTGGTCTTTGGTGATCTCGAAACGCAGGAAGCCGAAACGATTCTGGTCGTACTGCTCAAGCGACAGTGTGTCGGAAAGTTGCAGGGGCGCTTCCGGGAATTGGCCATCGACCTTGTGCAGCTTGCCAAGCTTCGAATAGCCGCCATTGCCGGCCACTACGCAGGGCACGTCGAAGCCGCTCTGCCGGACGGTAAAGCGCTGGTAGTTATGGACATGACCGGACAGTACCGAGGTGGGGATAGCGGTTGGTCTCGGCGAAGCTCTCGAACAGTACCTGTTCCGCCACCGAGCTGCCGGAATGCTCGTCGTCACCCGAAAACGGCGGATGGTGGATCGTGACGATCAGCGCCTTGTTGGTGTCGGCGGCCTGCAACTCACCCTTGAACCAGTCGATTTGGTCCTCGTGCAGTTCCGCCTCTGTCTCGCTGACATTAGAAAACAGACCGATGATCGTGGCGAACGGCGTGGTGAGCGTCCAATAGGGGTTTGGCAAATCCATCTGGGTGCGCGATGAGGTCGTCTTGAGCGAGCCGAGTTGATTCGGGTTCTTTGACATGAAGTTCTGAACCCAGCCGTCCAGCGGCTTTTTGTTCGGGTCGACGGGCCCGTCCTGTGGGTCATCCGGCTGGCAATCGTGATTGCCCGGAATGGAGACGATCAGACCAGGATATTCCGCGTACGTTTCGTAGAAGCACTCGCCGTATTTGTCGATGTCACCCGCGAAGTAGACCACGTCGCCGAGATGGTAGAAGAACGCGGGTATCGCGGCGTCAGAGCTTGCGTCGTAGTCGTCCGTCATCATCCGCGCGACGAAGTCCATTTCCTTGCCGCGCTCGTCGCCGGTGTCGCCGACGGTGTGGAACACCAGCTTGCCGGCCTGCGTGATCTTCTGGACCTCCTCGATGTGCAGCAGTTGCGACAGGTCGAAACGGAACGGCGGCTGCCCGTTTGGCGGCGGTAGCGGTTGGAACGGGAAATGCTGCGGGACAAATCGCCTTTGCTGGACCGGCAAAGGCGAACCGGCGGCATGGGACGTGTAGCCTTGGTGCTTTTGCTGGTGTGAGAGATTGCCGTGCGCCGGAGTGCCGTGCCCGGAATGCACATGGCCAGGCTGCTGGTGCCGATTGCCCGTTCCGCGATTATGATTGAGGCGATGCCGGCTCATGGAGCTCCTCCTAATGTTCCATTTGAAAAAGTCATTTCCATAATTGTAGGCAAGTGATCGCGTGTATTGCATGAAGCATTCGTGACGATCGTTAGTCGAGCGACTGCGGCCTGGGATTTGCTGAATGCTGCGGTTCTTTGTGCTCTCGAGAGCTACATGTAGCGGCTCCAGAGCCGCGTCAGCAGCTCCCCGGCATGCTCGTGCAGCGAGCGTGACTGCCAGCCTTTGAGCGAGATCGGTTCGGCGTGCGACATCCAATCGCGCAGCATTGCCTCCGCCGCCCGAGCGGTCTCGCGGCCCAGCACGATAGCATCTACCTCGTTGTTGTAGATGAAGCTGCGCCGGTCGAGGTTGGAGGAGCCGATCGCCGTCCACACCCCGTCGATGGTGGCGATCTTCGCGTGCAGCATCCCGTCGTGCAGCTCATGGACGCGCACGCCGCGCTTCAGCAGCCGGCCGTAAAGAGCGCGCGCGGCTCTGACGCAGCTCGGCAGGTCGCTGGCGCCAGCCAGAATCAGATCCACTGCCACTCCGCGCTCGGCGGCCTCGGCCAGCAGGAGCCATTGCCGACGGGTCGGCACGAAATATCCGGTGGCCAGCAGCACGTGGCTGCGCGCTGCCGCGACGGCCGCCTTCATCGATTCGAAATAGAGCTGGCGCCGCTCACGGGGGGCGCTGCCGTCGGTGCGCACCATCTCGTTGCCCGCGTGCGGCAGCGGAGGGAAGTCGCCGGCCTGCGGCAGCCTGTCGCCACCCTGGCGGTGCCAGTTGTGGAAGAACAGCTTTTGCACCTCCGCCACCGGCGGACCCTCGATGCGCACCGCCGCATCATACCAGAATGCCTTTTCGGCGTCGGGTGGCGCGTTGGCCGAGCGTGGGTTCTCGTAGACCCGCGCCATGTTGACCCCGCCCAGGATGGCCATTTGCCCATCAGCCAGCAAAATCTTGCGATGGTCGCGGTCGTTCAGCTTCAATGGGTTGAAGCGCCGCCGCAGCGGACTGAGCGGGCGGAACTCCAGCAGCATGGCACCGGCCTGACCAAGACGATCGAAAATCGCATCACCCGTGTCCTTTGATCCGGCGCCATCGTAGGTGAGCACTACCTTCACGCCCTGACCGAGCTTTTCGACCAGAAGGTCAACAAGGCCACGGCCGCCCCAGTGGACGTCTTCGAATTCGTAATACTCCATGTGCAATTGCTGGCGCGCCGCACGGATCGCGGCAAACACCGCGTCCAGAGTTTCACCCCCGCTGGGAAGCAGAGTGACCTTGGCACCACTCAATATCGGACAGTCCGAGACGGGGGCATGGACCGCGGCATGGCGCCGCAGCGCCTCATCCTGATCCGGTGTGTGATCCGGCGCGTCCATCGTGCTTCCCCTGTGGGTGGAACAACGAACGCAGGCCGCATGGCTTCGTTCCAGATCGCCGCCGGATAACATGACCGGGGCCACGGTCACTCGAACGCGATCGGAAGCCCTCCGAACCCACGCGATCCTATCCGACGAGTGCTGTGACCCAGCCTCGGCGGCAAGCGAACCGGTGCCGCGCGCTCAACTGGAAGCGCCGGCGCTACGCTCGGTGAATCATCGCCGCCACCAGCCGCGTTTTCGTTCCGCTGGAGGTTCGCCGTCCGCGCCGATCAGGATCGGCTTGACCAACGGCTCCGGCGGGGGCGGCTCAGGCAGCGCGTTTCCCGAGCCGGTATCGTTCGCTGGCGTCGGAGCCTGAGGTTCGGCGCCAGTCAGCCGTGCTTCGCCGGAGGGTTCCGGTGCGGCGGTATTGATGATCTCGGGCTCCGTCGTCGGCCGCGCCATGTGAACGTCCGGCTCCGCATGGTCCGGGGCTGGCGCCTGAGCATCCTCCGGGTGCTCCAGCCCTTGCGGTTCGCCCCCTGGCGCTGTT
Organism: uncultured Pseudomonadota bacterium; assembly: GCA_963832865.1. Lineage (GTDB taxonomy): Bacteria > Pseudomonadota > Alphaproteobacteria > Acetobacterales > Acetobacteraceae > Rhodopila. The sequence continues at coordinate 97,954 of CAWHWH010000054.1, read as the reverse complement.
GTTTCATCCGACGCCGCGGCTGTGTCCGCGGTGATCGTTTCGGGTTCCGGTCCGCCGTCGTTGACGATCTCGGCGGCCGATGTTGCCGGCGAGGCCGGTTGTGCTTCGGCGGCCCGTTCCGCCTGATCCATCACGTCGAAGATGTCGAATGCGCGGCCGCCGAAGGGGTCGGCCGGTGTCGGCCCGGCGTAGACGGGTTGCAACTCGGGCTGCTCGGCGCCGGGCACTGCGAACGGTGACATTTCACCGTCACCATCACGCCGCCGCCGGCGCCCGCCCCGACGCCCACGCCGGCGATTGCGCGGATCGTCGTCGGTGCCCGCTGCGGCCTCTCCAACCTCGGCCGCCTCTTCTACAGCGCCTTCGGCCTCTTCCGCCGCGACCACCGGTTCATGCTGAGGCGCGACGTCACCTTCGGCTGCTTCAACCGCCGGCTCCGAGACAGAGCTGATCTCCGGCTCCGAGACAGAGCTGATCTGCTGTTCATCCCGCCGGCCGCCACGCCGCCGCCGCCGCCGCCGCTTTCGCCGCCGTTCGGCCTCTTCGGCATCGACGGGGCTTGCCGCATCGCCCGTGTGCTGCTCGGGCGCGTCTTCCTCGACATCGTCCTCATCGTCCTCGGACCCGACGGCTTCGACTTCCTCTTCCTCCTCGTCGTCGGCAAAGTCCACAACCGGCGGCGGCAGCGAGCGCTCCGCCGTCACCACCACCGGCACCTCGTCCGGGGAACGTGTCCGCACCTTTTCGATGCGGAACTGCGGTGCGATCTGCGTATCGTCGGCGGCGATGACGACCCGCATGACGTAACGCAATTCGATCTCGCGCAGCCGCTCGCGCTTATGGTTGAGCAGGTACAGCGCCACCGGCGTGGAGACATAAACCACGATCTCGGCGGCACGGCGCTTGCTGCCCTCGTCCTCGATGCCGCGCAGCACATGGATGGCGGCGTTTTCCGTGCTGCGCACATGGCCGGTACCACCGCAATGCGGGCACGGGATGAAGCTGGTTTCCGCCAGCGATGGCCGCAGGCGCTGGCGGCTCATTTCCAGCAGGCCAAAATGGCTGATATGGCCGACCTGGATGCGGGCGCGATCGTTCTTCAGCGCCTCCTTGATCCGGCGCTCGACCATTGTGTTGTGGCGCTTCGACTCCATGTCGATGAAGTCGATGACGATCAGGCCGGCAAGGTCGCGCAGCCGCAACTGACGGGCGACCTCGTCGGCGGCCTCCAGGTTGGTGCGGAGAGCGGTTTCCTCGATGTTGCGTTCGCGGGTGGATCGGCCGGAGTTGACGTCGATCGCGACCAGCGCCTCCGCCTGGTTGATCACCAGGTAGCCGCCGGATCGTAACTGCACCGTAGGCATCAACATGCCATCGAGCTGCGCTTCGACCTGGTTGCGGGCGAACAGCGGCTGCCCACCGTCCCGCCATAACTGTACCTTCTTGGCGTGGCTCGGCATCAGCATGCGCATGAAATCGTGCGCCGCGCGCCAGCCGTCCTCGCCATCGACCAGAATCTCGTCGATATCCCGCGAATAGACGTCGCGGATGGCGCGCTTGATGAGGCTGGCTTCCTCGTAGATCAGTGCGGGGGCCACCGACTTCATGGTATGTTCGCGAATGTCATCCCACAGCCGCAGCAGGTATTCGCAGTCGCGCTTGATCTCAGGCTTTGGGCGGTTGGCGCCCGCGGTCCGAACGATCATGCCCATGCCGCGTGGGATATCGAGTTCCGCCATCACCTCCTTAAGCCGCCGGCGGTCCGTCGCCGAGGTGATTTTCCTGGATATTCCGCCGCCACGCGGGGAGTTTGGCATCAAAACGCCGAAGCGTCCCGCGAGCGAAAGATAGGTGGTGAGCGCCGCGCCCTTCGTGCCGCGTTCCTCCTTGACCACCTGAACGAGCAGGATCTGCCGGCGCCGAATGACCTCCTGGATTTTGTAATTGCGCAGGAATCGCGGCGGCAGGCGGCGCTCACGCTGATCCTCGCCATTTTCCTGGTCGCCACCGCCGACCGTTTCGGGGGGTGGCAAGGCTTCGATGAGATCGCCGTCCGGGTCGTAGGATTCAGTCTCGTCGCTGTCGGACTGATCGTCGACGAGCTGCGAGGTTTCAATTTCAAAGGGCCGCGCGACGGTTGCCTCGGAGGCGGCGACTAACGCCGGATGGTCCGGTTTTGCCCAGGGTTCGGCGTCGGGTGTGGCTTCGGCCAGCGACGTTGTGGCGGCCGGCTCGGGCGCGGGCAGATCGGGGGCGAGCAAACGAGGGGTTGAGGCGAATGCCCACGCTTCGGTCGCTGGCTCGTGTTCTAACGTAGCGGGTGCGGGGTGAGCCTCGACCGCGCTCTGGCTCAGCGCCAGTTCCAGGTCTTCTTCCTCTTCCTCCCGCCGAGCATCCTCGGCCTGCATCTCGATCAGGCGCTGCCGGTCGGCGACGGGGATCTGATAGTAGTCGGGGTGAATTTCGCTAAACGCCAGGAAGCCGTGACGATTGCCGCCGTATTCGACGAACGCGGCCTGCAGGCTGGGCTCGACCCTGACTACTTTGGCGAGATAGATATTCCCTTTGAGTTGCCGTTTGGTCGACGTCTCGACGTCGAAATCTTCAAGTCGAGTTCCATCCAGCACCACGACGCGGGTTTCTTCCGCGTGCGAGGCGTCGATCAGCATTCGTTTCGTCATCTAGTCCTGAACTCCGGTGTGCCGCCGGTGCGCATGAGCCGGACCTGCTTCGGGTCTCAGTCAGCGGACGGCTTGCAAGGCTTGCGGGAAGGGGCCCGCCCGAAGGTTCAGGAAAAGAATGGCGATCGGAACACGCGACGGCGATACCATCCGGAAAGCGGGATGAAAGTCCAAACTGGGACGGGTATGGCGTCGCGTGGTACATCAGTTCCTGGCGTTCGGTTGGCGCGCCCTGTTACGAGCGCTGCCCCCGCGTGAAAAAGTCGGCGCTCGCGCCGCCCGAGTGGCCGAAAACGACCCGCTTCGGACAGGACCCCGGCGCACCACAAATCCAAGATGGCGGGCGCGACACGGACGGTGACGTGGCCACGACGAGGCGGATCCTCCCCAAACTTGCAAATCCGGCTCCGACCAGACCAACAAGGGATCACGCGCCGCCGGAAGTTAGCCAAGGGAAGGCGGGTTGCCGCCGCCCCCGTGGCGTCACCGGAGCGGAATGACCATGACGCAAACCGTCCCCCACCGCAAGCGGATCATATCATGTCGCCTGTATCGCCCATCAGCGGGTAATCTGCTTGCTATTCCAGCCTGGGTCGCTACGTTTGATGCGCGGAGCGACCAGGTGCGTCAGGAAGCTCATCCCCGGGGCCAGTAAGCATCTCCCTCGGGAGCTGGCTCTGTCGGGATCTTGGTCTCGGTATCTGGCGCCCACCTGCACACGCAGGCTCTGGGAGGATGACACGCCAACGGCCATGGTGGCTCCGCACTTATCTCTGATGTCACGATGAACGACCTCGACGCAGCCAAGCGGGCCGCACGACAGGCGGCGTTGGCCAGGCGCCGTGGCTCGGACTCTGAGCGCGCCGGCGAGGCGCTGGCCGCCCACGTGCTGCGTGACTGCCCCCCGCCGATTGGGGCCATCGTCTCCGGCTTCTGGCCGATCGGCGACGAAATCGACCTGCGTCCGCTGCTGCATGCCCTCCACCAACGTGGCAATCGTGTCGCCCTGCCGGTCACCCCGCGCCGAGGCGACCCGCTCACGTTCCGAGAATGGCGGCCGGGCGACGTGCTGGTGCCGGAGCGCTTCGGAACGGTGCGCCCGACCGGCGACATCCTGGTCCCGGACATGCTGTTGACCCCGCTCCTGGCGTTTGACATCAAGGGTGGACGACTGGGTTATGGCGGAGGCTTTTACGATCGCACCCTCGCCGCCCTGCCGGATCGCTTCCGCCTGGGCTGCGCATTCGCGGCGCAGCAGGTAGACGCCGTGCCCAGCGGACCTTACGACGTCAGACTCGATGCCGTAGCGACAGAACGCGGCATTATCCGTTGCGAGGACTCGAATTGAGAATACTGTTTCTGGGCGACGTGGTTGGCCGAACCGGCCGGGACGCGGTTGCGGCTCGGTTACCGGGTCTGCGCCAGGACCTGAGGATCGACCTCGCGGTGGTCAATGCCGAGAATGCCTCGCACGGCTTTGGTCTGGCGCCCGATATGGCGAGGGCGTTGTTCGCCGCTGGGGCGGACGTCATCACTTTGGGCAACCACGCCTGGGACCGGAAGGAAATCATACCCTACATCGCCGAGACCCCGCGCTTGATCCGGCCGTTGAATTTCCCGCCGGGCACGCCAGGCAGCGGCTCAATTCTGGTGACACTTCAGGATGGCCGAAAGGCGCTGGTGCTGCAGGCGATGGGGCGCCTTTTTATGGATCCGCTGGATTGTCCATTTCGCGGCACCGCCGACACTTTGTCGAAATACCGATTGGGTGCCTCGGTCCAGGCCATCGTCGCCGACTTCCACGCCGAGGCAAGCAGCGAGAAGATGGCCTATGCCCATGCCTTCGATGGCCAGGTGTCGTTTGTCGTCGGCACCCACACGCATTGCCCGACCTCCGACGCCCAAATCCTGCCCGGCGGGACGGCATTTCAGTCCGACGCTGGCATGTGCGGTGACTACGACAGCGTGATCGGCATGCTGAAGGAGGGGGCAACGCTGCGCTTCTGGCGCAAAATTCCCGGTGAAAAGCTCGGACCGGCGGAAGGCGAGGCAACCATCTGTGGCGTCTTCGTGGAAACCGAGGACGTCACCGGACTGGCACGCGATGTCCAGCCCGTTCGTGTTGGCGGGCGTTTGGCCGAGACTATGCCGACCGTCTAGGCCCTCTCGTCATAGTGGCCGATTTACACCGCTCGTATCTAAGAGGCGACTTCCAATCGAGCAACCGCTGAGCGCGGAAAGCGCTCCTACATGGGTCGCCTCGGGAAGGACCGGAACCTGTGCGAGAACCGCCATTCCGGTGCGAGCCCGAAATTCACTTATACCCGGTCGCGACGACGGCCGACCGCTACCGCCGCCAGCCGCACGTTCGTCTTGCCCATGTCCGTGAACAGGTCGTTCATTTTTGCCGCCAAGAAACTTTCGCGTCCGGCATGGCCTGCGGGGCCGGACGGGCATGTGGCGACGCGCATCAATCCCGGCAGCGAGCCGCTGGCCTTTGAAAACCTATGGCATGTCGTAGCCCCGGATGCAGACGATGGTCTTGTCCGCCTGCTCTGGCTTCTGATGGGTGAAGCCGAGATTGGCGGTGCAGATGGTGCCATTGTACCAGGCAAGACTGGTGTTGTCGTCCAGCGGTGCCATCTTTTTATTGGCGACCAGCGCCCGCTTGCTTCCGTCCGGCGATAATACCCAAAGCTCGCTGCGTAGGATTTCCGATACGTAGATGTTGGCCTTGTCATCGAACGCGATGCCGTCGAACGGCGAAAATCCGCGCGCCACGACCGTGGCCTTGCCGGCGGTGCCGTCGGCCTTAATTGGCACTTTCACCACCATCGGGTCTCCGTCGGTGACGGCATAGATGCTCTTGCCGTCGGGTGCGATCGCAAGGTCATTGACGCCTAGCGGGAAGCCGGAATAGGGCGGCGTCGACCAGTTCAGCAACGGGTCGGCCGACCACAGGTCGACCTTCTTGCCGTCCGGCGAAATCTTCCAGATGCCAGCATAGGTCAGGTCGGTCATGTAGACGTTGCCCTGGTCGTCGATATCGACGTCATCGGGAAAGCAGAACGGCCAGCCGTCTGCCTTGGTAGCAAGCGCCGTCACCTTCTTGGTGGCCAACTCGATCTTATACACGCCCGAGGCGGTCACCTTTACGTCGCGGCAGGCGGCATGGAACTGGTCGCTCAGGTTGCTCGAACTCGTACATCGACGAATCCTGCTTGTAGGCGACGTACAGGTTGCCTTTGTTATCAAGCTCGAGGCCGACGGTGTCGCCATGGTGCGCGTTGCTGTCCGGCGGGATCGTGCCGATCAGCTCCTGTTGGCCATCGGCAGTCACCTTCATGATCTTGCCGGTGTGGAACAGCGCTGTGTAGTAGTTGCCGTCCTTGTCAACGGTCAGGCCCTCGGGCGTGTCGTCGAACTTGGACAGCACCCAGGCTTTGTACTCGGCATGTGCTGCGACCGTCGTGCTCAACACGCCCACTGCTAGGAACAGAGCGAAAGCTCGCATGGTATCCTCCCTCGGTCACCCCGGCCCGCCATCGCCGGACCGGGCGTCCTGATTCTTGATTATGACTATTTTGCGCAAGTTTGGCCGGACGACAAGTCGGCCGACGTTCTCGGCGATCCCATAACCAGGACTTTTTTGTAGTAAACTACCTTTATTTTCAGATTCCAAGATCTATTCTGCGAAAAACATGTCCTGTCGACGGCCGATCGAGTCACTAAATCGCGCAACCGACGCCTGCAGCCGACGACCGCTTTCCTGCGCTCCGCGTCCGTTCACGGTCCGATCTGGAAGGGCAGCAAAGGGTCGACTTCGTATCTCTCAAAACCCCTCGAATTTCGGCCTGAATCGCGCGGTGCGGCACAGTCTGCTTAATTTTGCAACGTGGAGGAGCAGGTTATCGGTCACGCCCGCTTTCCACGCGACGATCGCCTCCGTGAGATACGCTGTCCCGGTGTCTCGTGTCCCGAGCACGCAGAGCGCATTGCCGAGGCTTACCTGGGTCGCCGGCCTCGAAGCGGCACCCGATCACGGGTGAATTCCTAGAGACCCACTACCGACTACGCTTTGAGACGAGGCGCGATCCGGCGATTGTCCGTAGTCGCTCGTCATGGTCATGCACCCGCAGCCGATCTCGGAGATTTATACGCCCTGTTCACCAAGCTTGCGCTTCTGCGTTACTGCGATCCTGGCCTTGACGGGTCCGCCAATCGCGTCCCCAGCGCAATACGCCTTCCAGATCGCCATCGCGTCATACCACTTGGCGATCTTTCCTTTCGCCCCCCAAAGCACCAGCATCGGACAGCGCACTTTGATCCCAGCCGCCCGCGTGGCCCGATCGTGCTCCAAGTCGATACTGGCAGCGGCGCGATAATCCTCGCACATCCCGCGCACCATCTCCGGCTGCCGGACCGCCGCGAGATAATCCGCCAGCGTGTCCGGATGAAACAATTCGGGCAACGACGGGTCACGGCTGGTATGTTGCCGCCACCAATCCTCCGGCGCTCGGTTGATCAACCATTCCGGGAACGGATGTGGCTGCGCAAACCAAAACCAATGGTAGTAGCCGAGCGCGAAGTCCATGTCCGCCTGCTCGAAGTGTTCGATCGTCGGGATGATGTCCAAGACAGCGAGTTTCGACACACGGTCTGGATTGTCCAGCGCAATTCGATGGGACAGCCGGGCACCCCGGTCATGACCGGCAAGAAAGAATTGCTGGAACCCGAAGTGATCCATCACCGCCGTCATGTCCTTCGCCATCTCGACCTTGGCGTAGGGCGCATGATCCGACGTGGCCTCTGGCTTCAGGGAGAAGCCGTAGCCGCGCAAGTCCGGACAGATGACGGTGAACCGTTTCGCCAATGCGGGGGCGACCAAATGCCACATCGCATGCGTCTGCGGGTTGCCATGCAGCAGTAACAACGCCGGCCCGGACCCGCCATGACGCAGCCGAATCGTCCCGCCGGCCACGGGCACGTGCGCCACGGTGAAGCCCTCGAAGAACATCGCCTATTCTCCCCGTTCGTAGACCTCGAGGTTGGACCCGATCGCCACGCGATGCCAGTTCGGTTGAGTGAAAATGTCCCGCGCGGCGGCAATGGCGGCGGTGCTGTCACGATCCTCTGCCAACAACGCCAGGCCAACCCGATGATACGGGGCAACGCGATCAGCAATCGGATCGCCGGGGCGGATCAACAGGACGGGAAGCGCGGGTGGAGCTTCGATACCGAAGGCGCCGACGATACCGACACCGTCATTGCCCGCCGGGACAAGCACAACGGCGTCGCCGGCCAGACGAGTGGCTTCGCCCGTGGCGAGCCGGGCCGGTTGCATCGTCCGCGGCGAAAACAGCAGGCCAGCGATGCTGACGATTTGAAGTGACAGGAGGAGAGTAGGAAATACAGACCGGCCTTTCCCAACCATTGGGAAACTCTCCGCTACCGACAACGCTACGAATGGCAAGCCGAAGGTCAGATATCGCAACTCGATGGGTGTGGTGTTGAACACGGCCCCGAGAAGAAACAATCCCAGTGGTGGAGCGATCGCCGCGGTGAGCACCAGATTGGGACCCCGCGGTCTGACAAGGGCGACGCCCGCTACCAGCGCAACGGCAACCGCGCCGAGCCCGGCTTTCACCTCGAATTGCCATCCCCCACCGACGTACAGCGGCAGCCCTCCAAACACCGCCGCGACCTGATATTCCGCCAACCGAACCAGGCTCGGCCACGCCGCGAACGGCGGAAATTGGCCCATGCGCGCAGCGTGCTGTGCAACAAAGAACCAGGCATCGAGGCCAAGGAACGGGATCACCGCCAGGATCGCGACCCAGGCATCGGCAACAAGGAGCACGGCACCCCCGACAAAAACCGCGAGATAGTTGCAGCACAAGGCTGCGCCCAGACACGCTCCGGCCAACACGTGCCGGCCGCCGAGCAGTAACACCACACCGCACAGCGTCAGCATCTCCGCCATGGCAAAACCGCGAGCGATGGCGTTCGTATAGACGAACCCATAGCACCCCAGCGTAAGCAACATTGCGACCCACGGGCGGATGGCGCGGCGGTTGGCGATGATCCCGACCAGCGCGATCGAGACCGTGCCGCACAGCACCGACAGCATGCGGGCCGCGAACAGACCCGGTCCGAACACCAGCCGCCAGAGCGAGACCGTCCAAAAATATAATGGCGGATGCACGTCGGTGGCACGCAAATCGCGCGCAATCCCGCCCAGCGTCGCATGCCCGGCTTGAACCAAGGCCACATCGCCGGCTGGGAACACAGTCGTGGGCCAGTTCGGCCGAGGGGTCCCAGCGGTCAGGAACAGCGTGTATTGCTCGTCGTATTCCGCACTGCGTAGCCACGCAGCGGAGGTTAACACCAGCGCCGCCAGCAGCAACACCAGGAAACGCTGCCGGAACTCCGATGTGTTAACCAAATGTCAATACTTCCGGGTTCACTCTGACCCGGCGTGTACCAGTAAAAGGTTAACGGATTACTTATGCAGGACGTCCCTCCGCTATCGGTGCGACGATCATGGCAGCCCGCAATCTCGGTGGTCGTGCCGGCTTACAACGAGGCGGCGGGACTCAACCGCTTCCACCACCGCTTGGTGCGTGCGCTCGCGGACATCGAAAACTGGGAGGTGGTCTACGTCAACGACGGCAGCACCGACACCACGCTGTCGGTGATTGAAACCTTCCGCAACACTGATCTGCGGGTCGCTGTCGTCAGCCTATCGCGAAATTTCGGCAAGGAGATCGCCGTAACCGCCGGTCTCGACCATGCCGCCGGTGACGCGGTGGTGATCATCGACGCCGATCTGCAGGACCCACCCGAGTTGATTCCGGAATTGATCACCTGCTGGCGGGCTGGATTCGACATGGTTTACGCCAAGCGGCGCAACCGGAACGGTGACTCCTGGATGAAGCGTAGGACAGCCCACGGGTTCTACCGCTTGATGCAATGCATGGGCGACCTGAAATTACCCGAGGACACCGGCGACTTCCGCCTCATGAGCCGGCGTGCGGTCGATGCTGTTCGCCAATTGCGCGAACAGCACCGGTTCATGAAGGGCCTGTTCGCCTGGGTCGGCTATCCAACGACGTATATACTGTACGACCGCGCCCCTCGGTGCGCCGGCGTTAGTAAATGGTCGTACTGGAAGTTGTGGAATTTGGCGATCGAGGGGATCACCAGCTTCACTGTGATGCCGCTGAAGCTCGCCACCTACGTCGGGCTGGTGGTAGCGCTGCTCTCGGCGATCTACGCCGTCCAGGTGATCGTGAAAACGCTGATCATCGGCAATTCGGTCGCGGGTTACCCAAGCCTGATGACGGTCGTGCTGTTCCTTGGGGGGGTGCAGCTGATGTTTCTCGGCGTGATCGGCGAATATCTGGGCAGGGTGTTCAATGAGACAAAGCAACGGCCGCTCTATCTGGTCGAGCGGTATGTGCCGAGCGCCGTGAAAGTGTCGGCGTGAGGCCGTGGTCTTGGATCCTGGTCGTGGCGTTGTCGCTGCTGACGAGATGGGGCGGCACTGCGGCGGCGGACAACGATCGTCATCGTCCGGACGCGCATTCTTCGTCATGGCCTCGCCCGCCCCAGCCGTCGAGCCCTTCATGTAGCCACGACGATCGGCTTCCGTCGTGTTCCCCCGTCGTCTTGACCCGAGGCATCAACATCACCGGCTGGTTCCGCTTTCCCGCCAGCCGCGACCCCGCTGTCCTTGCCGCCTACCTGAGCGATCCGGCATTGGCGGACCTCCGCACTGCAGGCTTCGACTTCGTGCGCCTCGCGATCGATCAGGACGTGAACGATACCGCCGTGTTGATCGCCTCGATCCGGCGCATTCAGCGCCACGGATTGACGGTCATAGTCTCCTTGCATCCACACGACTGGCACCTGGAAACCGCCGGCGACCAATTGCGTGCGTTCTGGCGGAGCCTCGCCCCGGCATTGCGTTCACTTGACCCTGCTCGCACTGTGCTGGAAGTCGTGAACGAACCCGTCTTTCCGAATGAGCCCTCCGCCTGGGCAGCCTTGCAGCATGCTGTGCTGTCAGACATCCGTCAGGCACTTCCCAACGCCACCGTTGTGCTGACAGGCCAGGATTGGGGCAGCATCGGGGGCCTGTTGGCGCTGACCCCCGAAGACGATCCCAACGTCATTTACAGTTTCCATTTCTATGACCCGGCCGAACTAACCTCCCTGGCAGCGTACCGCCCTGGCCTCGACCGAGCCTCCCTGGGGCGATTGCCGTTTCCGGTTGGTGACCGGTGCGAGGCCACCGCCGCTGCAGCCTCCGACCGCGGGACGATAGATCTGATGCGCTATTACTGTTCCTTGGGGTGGGACGCGCCGCACGTAGCCGCGCCCATTGAGCGCGCCGCCACATGGGGCCGCCTGCACCACGTCCACGTGCTGGCCGGCGAGTTCGGTGCCAGCGCCGCGCTCAACGCGACAGCCCGCTTGACCTGGCTGCGCACCGCGCGGCAAACGTTTGAATCCCAGGGTATCGCTTGGGCGCTCTGGGGTTACGACGATGTCATGGGCTTCGCCGTGTCACGGCCGCCCGCACCTCGGCCAGTGCTGGACCGAGCCGTGTTGGGCGCGCTCGGTATGACGACAGGGATGTGATGACGCAGCAGGAAAGTCCGCACGAGATCCCTGCCAACAAGAGCCTTGATCCCGACGACTGGACCGATCTGCGCGCCCTCGGGCACCGCATGGTCGATGACATGTTCGATCATCTTGCTACCCTTCGCGACCGCCCCGTCTGGCAGCCGATGCCGGAAGCGCTGCGCCAGGAACTGCGGCAGCCACTGCCCCGCGCTCCATCGCCGGCGGAGGCCGTGTATGACAACTTCCAGCGCCTGGTGCGGCCCTACGCGACCGGCAACCTGCACCCTCGCTTCATGGGCTGGGTGCATGGCGGCGGCAGTCCGGTCGGAATGCTGGCCGAACTACTGGCCGGCGGCCTGAACGCAAATCTCGGGGGCCGCGATCACGCACCGATAGAGGTGGAGCGCCAGGTCATCGCCTGGGCGGCCGAAATGCTGGGATTTCCACCGGATGCCTCCGGCGTGCTGGTCACTGGCACTTCCATCGCCAACCTCATCGGCATCCTCGTCGCCCGATCCGCCAAGCTTGGCCCCTCCGTCCGAACCGGCGGGGTCGATGGCACCCGCCTGGTCGCTTACACATCCGCCGCCGCGCATGGCTGCCTGCCGCGTGCGATGGAAATGACCGGTCTAGGCCGCGATGCGCTGCGGATGATCCCGTGTAACGAGCTCGGCCGGATGCGGTTGGACGCGCTGGCCCAGAGTATCGCGGTCGACCGGGCGAATGGCGATCGGCCGTTCCTCGTGGTCGGCACCGCCGGCACGGTCGATATCGGCGCGATCGACGAACTGGAGGCAATTGCGGATTTCGCCTCTGATCAAAGCCTGTGGTTCCATATAGATGCGGCGTTTGGGGCAATTGCGGCCCTCGCGCCGAAACTGCGGCCGCTGCTGGCGGGAATTGAGCGAGCCGACTCTGTCGCCTTCGATTTTCACAAATGGGCGCAGGTGCCTTACGACGCGGGCTGTATCGTCGTCCGAGACCCATCGCGTCACCTCGATGCGTTCGGTGCCGAAGCGGCCTATCTCCGGCGCGGGGAACGTGGTCTGGCGGCAGGCGGGGTATGGCCCTGTGACCTCGGCCCCGACCTCTCCCGAGGCTTCCGCGCCTTGAAAGTGTGGATGACCTTGTCGGTCTATGGAGCCGACCAGATCGGCGCCATCGCCCAGCAGACCTGCGACTTGGCGGCGATCCTGGCAAGCCGGGTGGATCGGGAGCCTGCGCTGTGTCGCCTGGCGCCGGTCGCGCTGAACATCGTGTGCTTTCGCTACGTCGCGGCGCACGGGGATCTGGACCGATTGAATGCCGATATCGTTGTGGATCTGCAGGAAGCCGGGATCGCCGCGCCGTCGACAACAACGATCAATGGCGTGTTGGCGATCCGGGCCGCGATCGTCAATCACCGAACCACCCCCGCCGATATCGCAATTCTGGTGGACGCGGTGCTGGAGGCCGGTCGCAAGCGTACCGCGGAAAAGGTGCCCCCGGTTGTTCACCGGGGGCAAGTATACAGGGAGGCTTCACGTCTGGGAGACGCGGGGACCAGTGGCCCCCTTCCAGCGACTGGCGCTGGAACTCTGGCGGAGGAACCGCCGTAACTGATGTCTGGTAGGCTATCTCGCACTTGCGAAAGCGACCACTGTCGAGAACCGGCAGCGGACATGCAGATATATCATAGCTACCGATCGGTATCAGCAAAACTGGAATAGCTGGACCGTTTTCCGGTGCTAGAGGCCCAATGTAAGGCTCTTCGGGAGCAGCGCCCTCAGTGCATTTCCGCCAGCCGAGCCAGCAGGAAGTCGCGGAATACAGCGACGCGCTTGGAATTCCGTAACTCCTCCGGATAGACGAAGAACACGTCCACCTTCGGCCCTTTTAGGTCGCCAAGCGCGTGCACGAGATCAGGATTCTCGTTCACCATGTAATCTGGTAGCGCACCGATCCCCATGCCGGACCGGATCGCCAGCAACATAGCGTGGAAGGAGTTTACCTCCAGCAGTGCGCGCCGAGGGTTGCCTGGGCGCCGTCCCGCCTCGGCCAGCCAATTGACATCCTGCACGGGGGGATGATGTGGGCCGAACAGTATCAAGCGATGCGCATCGAGATCTTCGGGTCTCTGCGGCACGCCATGCTTCTTTAGATACTCCGGAGCGGCGACAACCAACCATTGCATCGCCATCAGATGCCGCTGCACCAGATCGGGCTGCTTCGGTGGATGCATGCGGATCGCCACGTCCGCCTCGCGCATCGCCAGGTCGAGCTCGGTATCATCCAGCAGTAATGAAACCGATACATCCGGATAGGCTTCCAGGAAGCCGTGCAGCCGTGGCGCCAGCCAGATCGCGCCGAAACCGACCGTCGTCGTCACCTTCAAGCGGCCCGCGGGCTTTTCCTTGCTTTCGGTCAGCAGCGCCTCGGTGATCGCCAGTTTGGCGAAGACCTCCCGCACCGTGCGGTTCAGCGACTCGCCCTGTTCCGTCAGGATCAGCCCGCGCGCATGGCGATGGAACAGCGGAACCTGGAGCGCTTCCTCCAACGCGGAAATCTGCCGCGAGACAGCTGACTGGCTGAGGCTTAAGGTATCGCCGGCATGCGTGAAGCTACCTGCCTCCGCCACCGCGTGAAAGACGCGCAGCTTGTCCCAGTCCATCACAAAGCCTCTCCCGGCGGCTGTTGAGTCGCAGCCGCACCGACTCAGCCGCCACCATGCGTGTTTGCGGCGCGTCAAGCCTAAACCCACTTTTGCGATTCATGTGACTGAATTTGCTGGTTTTAGGCAAATTTCGTTTACCCGAGGCTTACGCCACGTGGATTTCGTCCTCGGCGAGATACTTTTCGGCCTCGAGTGCCGCCATGCAGCCGGTTCCCGCCGCGGTGACGGCCTGACGAAAGACCTTGTCCTGCACATCCCCGGCCGCGAACACCCCGGCGACCGAAGTGCGGGTGCTGCCGAGGACCGTACGGATGTAGCCCTCCGCGTCCATGTCGACCTGGCCGGCGAACACCGCGGTTGTTGGACTATGGCCAATGGCGATGAAGACGCCGTCCACCGGCAGGATGGTCTCCGCCCCGGTGTTCTCGTTGTGCAGCCGAGCGCCGGTAACGACCTCCGGCGTGCCGCCGCCGACGATCTCCCTCACTGTGCTGTTCCACACAACATCGATCTTGGGGTGCATGAAAAGGCGCTTTTGCAGGATCTTTCTCCGCTCGCAGGCTGTCGCGGCGATGGATCAAGGTGACCCTTTCGGCGTGGTGCGTCAGATACAGCGCTTCCTCCACCGCCGTGTTGCCGCCGCCGACCACCGCGACCCTCTTGCCGCGATAGAAAAAGCCGTCGCAGGTGGCGCAAGCGGACACGCCTCGGCCTTGCAGCGTCTGCTCCGACTCCAATCCTAGCCAGCGAGCCTGCGCCCCGGTAGCGATGATCACGGCATCCGCAGTGTAAATGTCACCCGAGTCGCCGTGACAGACGAAAGGTCTTTGGGAAAAATCCACGCCGGTGATCAGATCGTGCATGATGCGTGTGCCGACATGCGTGGCCTGGGCCTCCATCTGCTCCATCAGCCACGGACCTTGAATGACGTCGGCAAATCCGGGGTAGTTCTCCACGTCGGTGGTGATCATGAGCTGGCCGCCCGGTTGCATTCCCGCCACCAGGATCGGCGACAGGCTGGCACGCGCCGCATAGATGGCAGCGGTGTAGCCGGCGGGGCCAGCGCCGATGATCAGGACTTTGGAGTGGTGCGCTTCGCTCATGCGCAAACATATCGGTGCGCAGGCGTTTGGAACAAGGATGCATCCGGCCGGTCGCGGTTCTCTACACGGCCTTATCCGGGCTTGTTCTCGGTTGTCTGATGCACATGGCGGCACCGTCGCCTTCTGGAGGGCAGGTCGCTGTCGCCCCGCCAAAGTTCATACATGCCCTCGCAAATTGTAGCTTGCATCATGCAATCTAAAAGGCTAGTAGCTTGCATATGGAAAGTCACTATCCCATGCCACCAGCCGGGCTCAGCGCCAAATCCTGTCCGATCGCCCTCAGCCTTGACCGCGTCGGCGAGGGATGGACGATCATGATTCTGCGGGACGCCGCCCGTGGCGTGACGCGGTTCGACCAGTTTCAGAAAAGCCTGGGAATCGCGCCGAACATACTGTCGCGCCGCCTGCGCGGCTTGATCGAAGCCGGACTGCTGGAGAAATCCCGCTACAGCGAGCACCCGCCCCGCGACGCTTACCTGCTGACGGAGCGAGGCAGGGACTTCCGTCCGGTGCTGTGGGCGCTGCTCGCCTGGGGCAACAAGCATTTCCTGCCGAAAGGTCACGCGGTCGTGCTGGTCGACCACATCACGGGCCAGACTGTCGATCCAGCAGCAACGGATCGGAATCCTCTGCCGCAAGGCCGTGTTCCGATCCGTCCCGCACAACACCCAAGCCAGGGACCAGTCATGAGCACCACCGTGGTGGACCGCGCGCCGGATGTCCGCGCGCGCCCGAGCCGTCTCAGCGTAAAGAAGGTCGCGATTGCCGGCGCCGCGTTGCTGATCGGTGCCGGCGTAGGCTGGTACGGCTATAACTATTGGACGGTTGGCCGCTTCATCGAAAGCACTGACGATGCCTATGTGGGCGCCGACGTCACCGTGATGGCGCCCAAGGTCGCCGGCTTCATTGCCGAGGTCGCCGTCACCGACAACCAGCCAGTTCGCCAGGGCGACCTCCTCATCAAACTCGACGACCGCGACTATCGCGCCGCGCTGGCAAGGGCCGAGGCGATGGTCGCAGGTCAGCAAGCCACCCTGGCGAACCTGGACGCGACGAGACGGCTGCAGGAGGCGGTGATCCGCCAGGCCCAGGCCGGGATCGCTGCCGCGGATGCCGAGACCGTGCGCGCCCGCGACGATCAGTCGCGCTTCCAGACGCTGGCCCGCACTGCTGCGGCATCCATACAATCGTTCCAAAAGGCTGACGCCGATTACAAACAAGCCGTCGCGGGCGGCGACAAGGCTCGGGCCACACTCGACGCGGCTCAGCAGCAGCTAGCGGTGATCGAGACCCAGAAGCAACAGACCAGGGCAGCGCTGGACGCGGCGGTAGCAGACCAGGACACCGCGAGGCTGAACCTCGGCTACACGGAACTTCGGGCGCCATTCGATGGCGTCGTCGGCAATCGCAGCGCCCGAACCGGAGCGTTCGCAGGCGTCGGCTCGCAGTTGATTGCCATCGTGCCGGCAAACGGCCTTTGGGTCGATGCGAACTTCAAGGAAAACCAGCTTGCCAAGATGCACGCCGGCGAGCCTGCGACGATCTATGCGGACGTGCTGCCGGGCGTGACTTTCCAAGGCCACGTCGCCAGCCTGTCGCCGGCCACCGGTGCCCAGTTCAGCGTGCTTCCGCCGGAGAACGCCACCGGCAACTTCACCAAGATCGTGCAGCGCGTCCCGGT
Source organism: uncultured Pseudomonadota bacterium (assembly GCA_963832865.1). Classification (GTDB taxonomy): domain Bacteria; phylum Pseudomonadota; class Alphaproteobacteria; order Acetobacterales; family Acetobacteraceae; genus Rhodopila. The sequence goes on along the minus strand of CAWHWH010000054.1, from coordinate 81,205 downwards.
GCGAATCCTGCTGGATGGCGATGCGTCCGCCCTGGGCCGGCTGCGTCCTGGGCTGTCGGTAACCGCTGACGTTGACCTGCGCCGCGAGCGCGAAAGAATGAGCGCAACCACCACCGCGCGCATTGCGGTGCAGGTCGATCCGACCGGGCTGACGATGCGGCAAAAGGTCTTCGCCTTTGCCACCATGACCGTGGGCTTCTTCATCGCCCTGCTCGATATCCAGATCGTCTCCGCCTCGTTGCGCGATATCGGCGGTGGACTGTCCGCCGGTTCGGACGAGGTCGCCTGGGTGCAGACGAGTTACCTGATCGCCGAGATCATCGTCATCCCGCTGTCCGGCTGGCTGTCCCGAGTGATGTCCACGCGCTTGCTATTCAGCGTGTCGGCCGCGGGCTTCACGATCACCAGCCTGATGTGTGGCTGGGCCTGGGATATCCAGAGCATGATCATCTTTCGCGCGCTACAAGGTTTCCTCGGCGGATCGATGATCCCGACTGTGTTCACCACCGCGTTCTTCTATTTCCAGGGCCATCAGCGAGTGATCGCGGCGGCAACGATCGGCGCACTGTCCTCGCTCGCGCCAACATTGGGGCCGACCGTCGGCGGCTGGATCACCGACAATTACTCCTGGCATTGGCTGTTCTTCATCAACCTGGTGCCGGGGATCTTCGTCACGATCGTCGTGCCGATCATGGTGAAAATCGACAAACCCGATTGGTCGCTCGTGAAAGGCGCCGACTACTTCGGGATGGGGCTGATGGCGGTGTTCCTGGGCTGTCTGGAGTACACGCTGGAGGAAGGGCCGAGGTGGGATTGGTTCGGCGACGATACCATTCGGACGACCGCCTGGATTTCCGCCATAGCCGGCACTGCATTCATCTATCGCAGCCTCACATTTGCCCGGCCGGTGGTCGATCTGCGAGCGTTAAAAAGCCGCAACTTCGCGCTCGGTTGTTTCTTCTCCTTCATGACCGGCGTGGGGATTTTCGCCACGATCTATTTGACTCCCCTGTTCCTGGGCAGAGTGCGAGGGTTCAGCGCCCTGCAGATCGGTCTCGCGGTGTTCTCGACCGGCATTTTCCAGATCATGGCGATCCCGTGTTACACCTTCCTCGCGCGCAAGATCGACTTGCGCTGGCTGATGCTGTTCGGCCTCGCCTGTTTTACCTTCAGCATGTGGAACTTCACTCCGATCACCCATGACTGGGGCTGGCGGGAACTGCTGATACCTCAAGCATTCCGAGGCTTCTCCCAGCAATTCGCGGTCGCACCGACGGTCACACTGACCCTGGGCGCGATCCCGCCGGAGCGGCTCAAGCTAGCCTCGGGTTTGTTCAACCTGATGCGGAACCTGGGGGGCGCGATCGGTATCGCAGTTTGCGGCACGATCCTGAACGATCGCACCAACTTACACTTCCTGCGGCTGGCAGAGCACCTCAACAACACCAACTCCGCGATGGTCGAACTGCTTGGCCGGGCCGGCGCGAAGGCCGCTGCACTTGGCGGGGGTGATGCGGTCATGGGTCATGCAATCGCCCTCCGGCAATTATGGAACCTGACAATGCGCGAGGCGCAGACGGAGACTTATTCGGATGCATTCATGGCGCTAATGCTGTGCCTCGGGCTGGCGACCGCGATGGTGCCGTTGATGCGGAAAGTTGTGCCTCCCAAAGCGCCGGTCGCCGACGGGCACTAGCGCTCGTCGCAGCGGAGGAGGCGTTCCGGTCGCTGTCCCGCATTTCCGGTCTCTGCTAACTTAGGGTTGACGGAGCGAACGAGGGTGGAATGGCGACGGTGCGGCTTTGGACGGACGACGAGGTGGATCAGGACCCGGCTGTAAAAGCCGTGTTCGACGAAATCCGGCGCGTTCGTGGATCGGATTTTGTCAACAACTTCTGGCGCGCTCTGGCTAACGACGCGGCAAACCTCAAACGCACCTGGGAGAGCCTGAAGGCGATCATGGGCGGGGAGGGTGCGCTCGATCCACTGACCCGAGAGCTCATCTACATCGCCGTTTCGACTGCGAATGGTTGTTCCTACTGCATTCATTCGCACACGGCGGCCGCGAAACAGAAGGGCATGACCGAGGCTCAACACATGCATCTGCTCGCCATCATTGGCATGGCTTCAGAAACCAACAATCTTGCCACAGCCATGCAAATCCCGGTCGATCGCGAATTTCGAGTTGATGAATGAGGAATGTCCGAGCCTTGTTGCGACCAGCCTTCATTGGCGGTGTGATCGCCGCGATGGCTTCCTCGGAAACGAGGACATGGCTGGGAGCGTGGGGATGCGTGCGGCGGCAGGCGAGCCGATCCTCGTCTTTTGGCGGGCGATACTCTGGCCAGGAAATTGCATAGGCGCGATATTAGCCATTTATCAATCTTGGCGAGGCTAGTTGGCTCGCCATCCCGCGACCAGGCTTTCACCGCTTGGCCGAGATGACTGGTGCGACGATGGCGCCGCAGTCACAGCCGTCTCCGGCGACACTCTGCCCATCGCACCTTCCGTCGTATCGTCGGCGACAAGTTGACGGTGCCTTGACAGTATGGGGCGCGACAGGCGACCAGCAACATGCCCAAACAAGCGTGCATGACCAGGGGAGGACTGAGTATATGACGTTCCTGAAAACCACCTTTGCGGCGGCCCTGCTAGGCTGCCTGACTCTGACCGCGCCCACCGCTTTCGCCCAGAACAAGGGCACAATCGGTATTGCCATGCCGACCAAATCCTCGGCGCGCTGGATCGCCGACGGCGACAACATGGTGAAGGCCCTGACGGCCAAGGGTTACAAGACCGACCTGCAATACGCCGACAACGACATCCCAAATCAGCTCGCGCAGATAGAAAACATGATCACCAAGCATGAAAAAGTGCTGGTGATTGCCGCGATCGACGGCACTACGCTGTCAAACGCCCTGCAAGAGGCCGCTGACGCCGGTATCAAGGTAATCTCCTACGACCGCCTGATCGTTGGCTCGCCCAACGTGGATTACTACGCGACCTTCGATAATTTTCAGGTCGGAGTCCAGCAGGCGACGTCGATCGTGCACGGCCTGGGATTGGACGCCGGCAAGTCAGGACCATTCAACATTGAACTATTCGGCGGCTCCGCTGACGACAACAACGCCTTCTTCTTTTACGACGGAGCGATGTCGGTGCTACAACCGCTGATCGACTCCGGCAAACTCGTCGTCCAGTCCAAGCAAATGGGCATGGACAAGGTCTCCACCCTGCGTTGGGAGGCGTCAGTCGCCCAATCGCGCATGGATAACCTTCTCAGCGCCTTCTACACCAAAAAGCATGTCGACGCCGTCTTATCGCCCTACGACGGCCTGTCGATCGGCATCATCTCCGCCTTGAAAGGCGTCGGATACGGCAGCAAAGATGTGCCGATGGCGATCATCTCCGGCCAGGATTGCGAAATCCCGTCAGTTAAGGCGATCATCGCGCACGAACAATACTCTTCGATCTTCAAGGATACCCGTGAACTTGCCAAGGTCGCGGCCAACATGGTCGATGCCGTGGTCACCGGCGGCAAGCCCGAGGTCAACGACACCAAAACCTACAATAACAAAGTTAAGATCGTCCCATCCTACCTGCTGAAGCCGGTGCCGGTTGACGCCAGCAACTGGAAGCCGGTTCTGGTCGACAGCGGTTATTACACCGCCAGCCAGCTCCAGTAACCGTCCCCGCGGGACCCAGGGGGGCGGAGGATGACCACCATTCTCGAAATGCAGAACATTTCGAAGACCTATCCTGGCGTGAGAGCGCTCGACAACGTGAATCTTCGCGTCCAGTCAGGGGAGATTCACGCCATCTGCGGCGAAAACGGCGCCGGCAAGTCCACGTTGATGAAGGTCCTCAGCGGTGTCATCCCGCACGGCTCATACCAGGGCGATATCATCTACGATGGCGAACCAAGAAGCTTCGCCCGCATCGCGGACAGCGAGCACGTCGGCATCATCATCATCCACCAGGAACTGGCGCTCGTTCCATTGCTGTCGATTGCCGAGAATATCTTTCTCGGCAACGAAACCGCCAACAAAATCGGAGTCATCGACTGGGGTCAGGCCTACGCCCGGACCCGGGGCCTGCTCGCGAAGGTCGGCCTCAGGGAAGCGCCAAATACCCTCATCACGGACCTGGGCATCGGCAAACAGCAGTTGGTGGAAATCGCCAAAGCTTTGTCCAAGAGAGTAAAACTACTGATCCTGGACGAGCCGACCGCAAGTCTGAACGAAACCGACAGCGCCGCGCTGCTTAAACTGCTCCTCGACTTCAAGACCCAGGGCATCACCTCGATCATCATCTCGCACAAGCTGAATGAAATCGCCCGGATCGCCGACACCATCACCGTCCTGCGCGATGGCGCCACAGTCGAGACAATCGACTGCCGCTCGGAACCAATCAGCGAAAATCGCATCGTGAAATCAATGGTCGGCCGCGAGATGTCGGACCGCTACCCGCCGCGCACCGCCAATATCGGCGACCTGCTGCTCGAACTGCGCGACTGGCGCGTCGGCCATCCCATGCATCCCGGCCAGGACATCATTAAAGGCGTCAACCTGCGCGTCCACCGCGGCGAGGTCGTGGGTATCGCCGGCCTAATGGGCGCAGGACGCACCGAACTCGCCATGAGCGTGTTTGGCGGGGCCTATGGGCGCAACATCCGCGGCCAGTCATTCCTGAACGGCAAGCCGGTCAACCTGTCCTCGATCCAATTGGCCATCCGAGCGGGCCTCGCCTATGTCACCGAGGATCGCAAGGCCCTCGGGCTGGTGCTCACCCAGGACATCAAGAACAACGTCACCCTGGCCAACCTGCCCGGCGTCGCGCGCCGCGGGGTGATTGACAACCACCGGGAATCGCGGGTCGCCGGACGCTACCGCGACATGTTGAAAATCCGCTCCTCCGGCATCCTCCAGAAGACCATCGACCTGTCAGGCGGCAACCAGCAGAAGGTCGTGCTGAGCAAATGGCTGTTCACCAGCCCACAAGTATTGATCCTGGACGAGCCAACCCGCGGCATAGATGTCGGCGCTAAATATGAAATATACACCATCATCAACGACCTGGCGGCACAGGGGAAGGCAATAATCGCCATCTCCTCGGAAATGCCGGAGCTGCTGGGCATCTGCGACCGGATCTACGTGATGAACGAAGGACGCTTCATCGACGAGATGGAAGCTGCTGACGCCACACAGGAGAAGATCATGGCGTCGATCATGCGGCAATACGGAGTGGCCGCATGAGCCAAACGGTGCGCCCGGCGTATTGGCGCAATCATCTGCGCGACTACGGCATGCTGGGGTCGCTGCTGCTGATCATGGCCTTCTTCGAGGTCGCCACCGGAGGCGTATTGCTGGATCCGGTCAACATCACCAACCTGATCCTGCAGAACAGCTACATTGTCGTCATGTCGCTGGGCATGCTGCTGGTGATCGTCGGAGGCCACATCGATTTGTCCGTGGGCTCGATCGTCGGCTTTGTCGGTGCGGTCGCCGCAACGCTTATGGTCTACCAGAAAATCCCCTACCCCCCGGTTATCGTTCTATCCCTGATCCTGGGAGGCCTGATCGGCGCCGCACAGGGCTATTTCGTCGCCTACGCGAAAATGCCCTCCTTCATCGTCACCCTGGCCGGTATGCTGATCTTCCGAGGCCTGACCGGCAATCTGTTACTGGGCCAGTTCGTCGGTCCCTTCGCCAAGGGCTTCCAGTCGATAAGCGCCGGCTTTATCCCCGATTTTAGCAACTTCGGATTGTTCGTTGCTCCGGAAGGCCAGGACCAGTTCTACTGGCTTACCATGTTGATCGGCATCCTGGGCGCCGCGCTCCTGGTGCTGCTAGGCGCGCGGCGCCGCGCCCGAGACACTGCCACGGACATGGATATCGAGCCGATCGGCTTTTTCATCGCCAGAAACGGGACATTCGCCGCCCTGGTGCTGGGCGTCAGCTACCTACTGGCTCTGCGCAAAGGCCTGCCAAACGTCCTGGTAATCATGAGCGCCCTGGTCCTGCTCTACACCTTCATCACCACCCGTACGACCATTGGCCGCCGGGTCTACGCGATGGGCGGCAACCGCCTCGCCGCCGAACTGTCAGGCGTCCGCGTCGAGCGCCTCACCTTCCTGACCTTTGTCAACATGGGCGCGCTGGCTGGTCTGGCAGGTCTGATCGTAGCCGCGCGACTGAACTCGGCGACGCCTAGCGCCGGCAATTCATTCGAACTGGACGTGATCGCCGCGTGCTTCATCGGCGGCGTGTCAGCATCCGGCGGCGTCGGCAAGGTCATGGGCGTGGTGATCGGAGCGTTCTTCATGGGCGTCATGAACAACGGCATGTCCATTCTCGGCATCGGCATTTTCTGGCAACAAGTAGTCAAGGGTATTGTGCTGCTCGCTGCCGTCTATGTCGATCTTTCGCAAAACAGCAAGCGCTGACGGATTGCTGCTATCGCCTCGTCACCCCAGTAGCACCGAACCGGTCAAACGCTAGCTCGCCCCCTCGATCACATCGCCAAAGCGCTCCCACGTCTTGCCGGTCCACCTCTGCAACTGCATCGCCTTGATCGGGTGGAAGTTGGTCGGGCTGGTGTTCACCTTGATCCCTGGCAGCAGGACCGGATCGTAGGCGTCATGCAGGTTGGCCGCCTGCTTCATGATGTTCGGCCGGGAAAAATCGCCGTCACACTGCTTCAGCACCTGCCACATCACCATGCTCACGCCGTATGCATAGCTGTGGCCGGCGTCGGTCATGTCCGCGCCCGGCATGTATTTCGCCATGAACGCCCGCCACTCATTCATGCCCGGATCGTCCTTGAACGCCGGGTCCGTCGGGTCCTTCATGTAGCCGGTCGTAATGATGCCAACCCCATTCTCGGGACCCGCCGGAGTCATCACCGCCCCGACCGAGATCGACACATTCGTCAGCAAGAACGTCGGGTGCCAATCCAGATCGTGCACCTTCTTGATCGCCTGAGCCGCGAACTTCGGCGTCGCCGCCACCAGCAGCACATCCACGCCCGCCGACTGCAACGCCGTCAGTTGGCTGTCCACCGTCGCGTCCGTCGTCTCGTAGCTGACGTCCTTGACGACGATGCTGCTGTACTTATCGCCCAGAACGTCCTTCACGCCGGCTAGGTAATCCTTTCCGAAGTCGTCGTTCTGATACAGGATCCCCATCTTTGCGCCCGGTTTCTGCGCCATCACATACTTTGCATAAATCTGAGCCTCGGTCCGGTAGCTCGGCTGGTAGCCTATCGTCCACGGGAAATGCTGATAGTCGCCCCATTTATCAGCCCCGGTCGCGAGGAACAGATGCGGCACCTTCTTCTGGTTCACATACCGCTGGATCGCCGTATTGGGCGGCGTCCCAAGGTTCTGGAACAGGAACGCGACCTGGTCCTCCTCGATCAGCCGGCGGACCTGCTCGACCGTCTTCGGCGGGCTGTAACCGTCATCGTAGGAAATGAAATTGATCTTGTGACCGGCCACCCCGCCCTGGTCATTAACCATCTGGAAGAATGCCGTCTCGGTCTTGGCGATGACGCCATAAGCCGACGCCGGGCCGCTATAGGCGTTGGTATTGCCGATCTTGATCTCGGTCGCCGTCACACCCGGCAGGTCAGCGGCCGAAGCGGGCAGCGCGACACTCCCCAACCCCGCCAGCAACACCACGCCAATCAGCACCCGCGCGGGGCTCAAGGCAACTTTGCAATATCCGAGTGAAAACTGGGTCGCCGCCGTATTCATTCCTGATCTCCCGATGAGGGTCCTTCATGCCTGAACCTCCGTTGGAGCGAAAGCCGCGCCCATCCCCGCATCGGCAGAGATTCAGTCCATTATCGGGACGACCGAGTACAATTTTCCTCATCGCCGTGGTCACCGCCTCTTTTTCACTCGCAGTGGCGTGCTACCTCAGTGTGATGGTCGCTCCGCTTCGCCGCCGGGCCCGCGCTTGACGGACACCACCGCAACGGTGGCCCAGGGCGCGGTTCCGACAACCGCCCGACGCCTCTACGAATGCCCCGATTGCGGGCAGATTCAGATGATGCCGCCGTTGCCCCCCGGCGCCCGCGCCCTCTGCCTGCGCTGTGACGCCGTACTGCGTCACACCCGGCGGGATCCGCTCCTGCTGCCCCTGGCGCTCAATCTCAGCGCACTGATCCTGTTCCTCCTCGGAGCCACCCTGACCCTGATGTCAGTCAGCACCGCCGGGCAGGAGCGCATCGCCGGGCTGGCTACCGGCCCGGTGGAGATGGCGGAATATGGGCTGTGGGAAATCTCGGTGGTCGTGCTGATCACCACCGTGGTCGCGCCGCTCGCCCGCGTGCTTTGCATGCTGTCGGTCCTCCTCGGCTTGCAGCTGAAGCGGCCACCAGCCGAACTGCGCACCATCTACGCCTGGGTCGAGTATCTGCGTCCCTGGTCGATGGTGGAAATCTACCTGTTGGGCTTGTTGGTCGCTTATGTTCGCCTCAGCGGGATGGCCACCGTCGATCTGGGCCCAGCAATCTTCGCACTCGGCGGGCTGATGGTGATCATGGTACTGGCGGACTACACGCTCGATGACCAGGCAGTGTGGGAGGCTATGGAACCCCGCAACCGCCGGATGCGTCGCAAGCTCGATTTGAACTCCGCCACATCGGACTGGCCCGCACGAAACCGTGCCCGATGGCGCATCGGCTGCCACGTATGCGGGCTGGTAAGCCGAGCCGCGCCTGGCATACGGTGTTCGCGGTGTGGTTTTCGCCTGCACCACCGCAGGCCTGCCTCGATCCAGCGAACCTGGGCCTTCGCGCTTGCGGCGGTGGTACTTTACATCCCGGCGAATACCTACCCTGTCCTGACGGTTGTCCAACTGGGCGCCTCTCAGCCCAGCACCATCCTCGGCGGCGTACGAGAGCTTCTGGAGCTCGGGATGTGGCCGCTGGCGGCATTGGTTTTCTTCGCTAGTGTCGCCGTGCCCGTTCTGAAACTCGTCGGATTGGCCATCCTGCTGATTTCGACGCATATGGGAACAAATCGGGCGCTGTATGACCGCACCGTGCTGTATCGGGTGGTTGATGCCATCGGCCGATGGTCGATGATCGATATTTTCATGGAGTCGATCCTGGTCGCACTGGTGCAATTCGGAAAAATCGCCAGCGTCTATCCCGGACCTGGCGCGATCGCCTTCGCCGCGGTTGTCATCCTGACGATGCTCGCCGCACGCAGTTTCGATCCGCGCCTGATGTGGGACAGCGCCCGTTTGCGAGCCGAAGCCGTATGAGCGACCAACATCCCACCGCGGTTGTGCGGTCGTCCAGAATCGAACATAGGCGCCGCCTCTCGCTGATTTGGGCAATTCCGGTCGTAACCGTGATTATCGGCGGATGGCTGGCATGGAGAACCTTGTCCGATCGCGGACCGTTGATCACCATCACATTCGAGACCGCCGAGGGCCTGAAGGCAGGTCAGTCACACGTCCTCCACAAGGACGTCGAGATGGGCGTGGTGCAGAAGGTCACCCTTACCCCCGACCTGAAGCGCGTTCAGGTCACCGTGCGGATGAACCGCGAAGCCCAGCCGCTGCTAACCGACCAGGCGCAGTTCTGGGTGGTACGGCCGAGGTTCTTCGCCGGCTCAATCAGCGGCCTGCAGACGCTGTTCTCCGGCTCTTATATCGATCTGCTGCCCGCCGCCGAGGGGGGCAATCCACAGCGCGATTTCGTCGGCCTGGAGAATCCCCCCGTGCTGCAATCGGACGTTCCGGGCCGCACGTTCCTGTTGACGGCCAATCGTATCGGATCGCTGAATCTCGGCTCGCCAATCATGTTTCGCGACCTGGAGGTGGGAGAAATCCTCGGCTGGGACGTCAGCGAGATGGCGCGGAAAATCACCGTTCATGCCTTCGTCCGCGAGCCGTTCGACAAATACGTACACGACAACTCCCGCTTCTGGAACGCGTCCGGGGCGAAAATCCAGCTCGGCGCCAACGGCTTGGAGGTTCAGGTCGAATCGCTGCGCGCGGTGGTGCTGGGCGGCATTGCCTTCGAAACGCCCGACGATCCACACGTCACGGCGGAAAGCGAAACCGACCACTCGTTCCAACTGTTCGATTCCGAGGAGGCCGCCGAGGGCTCGACCTTCAAGCGCAGCGTCCCGTTCGTCGCCAAGTTCACCGGTTCCGTCTCAGGTCTGAAAGCCGGGGCGGCCGTCACTTTGCGCGGGTTGAAGATCGGCGAGGTCTCCAGTGTCTCCCTGGTCTTCGATCGAGCGCTGGATAATGTCGTAGCCCCCGTCCACTTTACGCTGGAGCCTGGCCGCATTTCGATGCTGGATCTGCCGACCGGCGGCAACCTGGACGCCAGGATGAGGGAACTGGTTAAGCGCGGCCTGCGGGTCAAGCTTGAGTCCGGCAGCATCCTGACCGGATCGAAGCAACTGGCCCTGGATATCTATCACGATGCCGGTCCCGGAGAACTCCGAAAGGAAGGCGATGACTACGTCATCCCGGCCATGGGCGGCGGTGACGACGTCGCCACCGCGGCGACCGATCTGGTCAACCGCCTGAGCGACATCCCGTTCGAGTCAATCGGCAAAAACCTCGACCAGACCTTGGCCGGGGTTAGTACTCTGGTGAACGACAAGCAACTTGGCGAGGCGGTTGCCAACCTGCGATCGACGCTCGCCAGCACCCAGACCCTGGTAGACAACCTCAATCACGGCCTTGCCCCGGCGATGCAGCGTCTGCCGGTCATCGCTTCCGGACTCGAGGACTTCGTCAAGCGAACCGACAAGCTGATCGGCTCCTTGGACAGTGGCTATGGAGGCGACTCCCGATTCAATCGTGATGTCAGCCAGTTGATGGCGCAACTGACCGATGCCGCCCGCTCGATCCGAGTGTTGGCCGACCTGTTGTCGCGTCACCCTGAGGCGCTGATTCGCGGCCGTACCAACCAGGGGGTTCAATGAAAGAATTGGGTGCAGCAGGACTGACCCGGCGGGGCAGTCTGTTGGCACTTGCGGCCGTGCTGGCGTCCTGCTCGTCACCTAACCCGAAATTGTACGTTCTTTCAATGTTGCCCGGTAAGACGCACCAAGGCGCGCCGCGCGTCGTCGAATTGCGCGCCATCGCCATCGCGCATTATCTGGAACGATCCCAGATCGTACGGTCCTCGGAGGGTTACCGCCTGGACGTGCTGTCCAACGAATGGTGGGGCGAGCCTCTCGACACCATGATGAGCCGCATTCTGGTGCAGGAGCTTAATCAGCGGCTACCCGGCAGTACTGTCTATAGCGATAGCGGCGCTATCTCCACCCCGGCGGATGCGACGGTGGAGATCAACCTGCAACGGTTCGATCTGGATCGCGATGGTGCCGTGCTGCTGGCCGCGCAGGTCGCGGTCGAGGGCAAGCGTTCGGTGTCGCGCGCGGTGGCGCTCAAGGTGCGGCCGGAGGATGGAACCACCCAGGCGCTGGTCGCGGCCATGAGCGTGGCGATGGCACAACTCGCGGATACAATCGCCGAGATGTTGGCGGGCACGGGTGCCGCCGATCAGACCGTCCGATCACGTCCATCGGCGACCCACCGGCTCGCCCCGGAACCGTGCCAGCGGGACCCATGGTCAATAGCTGTTTGGCCGGCTGGCAGCGAAGCTCATGGGGATCTAGCCGCGATCATCCCGTTGTCCTGAATTGCCTAACCGCGGCCGTCTTCAGTTAGAACCCCGCGCCCAGGCTCGACCGCCGCAATAGATTCTGCAGTTCTGCATTCAACGCTTCGGTCGTAACCCATCCGTTTCGCCGTGGAACGTTACTCATGCCGCGTCATCCCAGCCGCCTCGACAAGTGAACGGCCGCCGGGTCAGCCATAGTCGCGCTGCATGGCGAATCATCTACTGAAGTTGTGGATGCCCGGCTACTGCATCCGCCGAGCATTTCTGCTGCTGGCATCGCTGTACATCCAGGCGGCCGCCCACGCGGATGATTTGGCGAACGCGTTGGCACGGGACGGGATCGTTCCTTCGGTGTCCTACGACGGCGACGCGGCCGCCAACCTCGCTGGAGGCGACAAGCGTGGCACCAGCTACGGCGGCAACCTGCAAGTTCAGATCAAGATTGATGGCGCGCAGTTAACCGCCACGCCCGGATTGTCAGGCTTTTTCGACCTGATGTGGATCAATGGCGGCCAACCCAGCAAATACGTCGGCGATGCCCAGATGGTCAGCAGCATTGCCGCCCCGCCTGCCCTGCGCGTGTACGAGGCTTGGCTGCAGTACAACGTTGCCGATGCCGGGTTCTCCATTCTCGCCGGCCGCTACGACCTGAATACCGAGTTCCACCGGCTCAACTCGGCAAACCTGTTCCTCAACAGTTCCTTCGGGACCGGCGGCGCGTTCGGCGCGAGTGGCTTCGCCGGGCCGTCAACCTTTCCCGATCCCTCGGTGGGTGTGCGCCTCGGCTACAAGCCGGACGCGAATACGATATTGCGTGCGGCCGTCCTGGATGGTGCACCACCGGACGGGATGAACGGCTCTCCCCCGCCGTTCAACGAACGCGCAGGGTTGCTGCTCGTCACCGAGGCCGCCTTCCTCACTCGAGGCAGCACGACTGACCCGGCCGGAAACTCCAGGCCTCGCTTCGGTCGATTCTCAGGTCTGCCGCCCTACGATGACAAGTTTGCGATCGGAGCGTGGTATTATACCGGCGATTTCAATGATCTGAGTGAGGTCGCCGCCAATGGCGATCCCAAAAGGCACTGGGGCGAAGCCGGCGCCTATCTTGTGCTGGATCGTCTGCTGGCGACGTTGGACCAGCGGCGCATCACGGGGTTCCTTCAACTTGGCGTCGCCGATCCCGCTGTCGATCGCTTTGGCCTGTATTTGGGGGCCGGACTGACCACGACCGGATTGTTGCCTGCTCGGCGGGACGACCAGGCCGGCATCTCCGCGGCGGTTGCCCGTAACGGGTCGCATTATGTCGCTGCGCAACAACAGGATGGTTTACCCGTCAGCGGGTCCGAAACCGCGATCGAGCTTACCTATCTGGCCCAGCTCGCTTCATGGCTCGCCGTCCAGCCGGACGTCCAATACGTGATACACCCGAATACCGACCCGCGTGTCGCGAACGCTACCGTGGTTCAGCTCCATTTCGCGATGACATTTTAAACGCGGAACCGCGATCGTCGCTGCGCTCGAGCGTGATTTCCCAAGGCTAACCCGGTCGGAAGGCGATCAAACAAGATCAACCCAAACGATCATGGCCTAGATCCGCCCGAGATCAACTGTGATCGCATGATTGAGCGGACCGTGGCCCCGCCCCAGACCCGGCGCGGTCTCGATCGCCGCCCGAACATACCGGCGTGCCCGATTTACCGCGTCCCGCAAGCTCAGTCCCTGCGCCAGTCCGGCCGCCACAGCCGAGGCCGTCGTGCATCCCGTGCCATGTGTATTCCGGGTCGGGATGCGAGGTGCCGCGAACGCTTCCGTGCCGGCTTCGGTCGCCAGCAGATCGACAACGATGTCCGACGGCAGGTGACCCCCCTTCAACAGCGCCGCCGGCACGCCCATCGCCAACAGCGCGGTCGCGGCGCCCCGCATGTCTGCCTCGCTACCGATCGTCCGACCCGTCAGCGCCTCGGCTTCCGGCAGGTTCGGCGTGATCACCGCCGCCAGCGGCAACAGTCGCCGGCGCAGGCTGTCCACCGCCTCCGCCGCCAGCAGCGCATGTCCACCTTTCGCCACCATCACCGGGTCCAGGACCACCGGCACATTCGGTGCAAATTCCGCTAGTGCTTCACAAACGGTGTCGATCGTGACGACGTCGCCCAGCATCCCGATCTTGACGGCGTCCGCCCCGATGTCGGACAGCACGACCTGGATCTGCTGCCGGATAAAATCGGGGGGCACCGGCATCACCCCATGCACGCCGAGAGTGTTCTGCGCTGTCAATGCCGTGATCGCCGTCGCGGCGAATGCCCCGAGCGCCGTGATCGTCTTGATGTCCGCCTGGATGCCGGCACCCCCGCCGGAATCAGACCCGGCGATGACCAGCACGCGCCCGCGCATCACCATGACGACCGAGCGATCAGCAGCCGAGCCGTAACGGGCCAACCGGAAGCAAGCGTGGCGGGAAGCACACGATCCAGGGCCTCGTCCAGGCAAAGACGTGCCACCTGCGGACGATCCACGCGCTCACGCTGCTGGGCCTCGGGTCGCTGCGACACTGCCGATATGCGTTTCCTGCCCTTCATTCTGAGGCTCTATCACCACTTCGCGCCGACGGAAGTCTGCCAGAACTCACGTGCCCGATATTAGTTAGGCGATTGCTCAAGCCAATGAACAGTCTCGTGGTCGGACGTAAGTCTCCAATCACTCCGGGCGCACGTTTCGGCGAACAGGATCGCTGCGGGCGAAGCGTCCAACCCGCTTGAGTGCGAAGAATAGACATCTAGCCTGAACACACCTTGGTCAGCCGATCGGGGTGAACCGGACCGTGCCGCCGAGTGTTTCATTCGGCTGAAGGACATGCATCGCCTGATCGATTGGCAAATCTGGGTGGTTTAGTGCGTCGGGTACGTGGCTGACCGGTTCGACACAGAAGAAATCAGCCCAGGAGGGCGTGAACACCTGCAATTGCCGGAACACCTCGCTGGCTTCGATCCGAAGACTGGCGGGACCAGATTGGAAATCCGCTGTCCAGTCCCAGCCCGTGAAGCAGTTATCCAAGCGAGATTCTGCAACGAATCGCGGCTCGGTATAAATCCACGCGCCGCGCGCTGGCTGATGGCACGATGGCAGGGAATCAACGCCGTTTTCCCAGACACCGTCGGCCTTGAATCGCAGCGATGGATCGTTGGCCTTGGGAAAATGGGGATGCAGGCCGATGCCCGCTGGCGCCGGTTCGGTGTGCCGGTTGGTCATTTGGATCGTGACCGTCAAGGCGGCGTCAGACAGGCTGTAGCCGATCTCGGCGCTAAAGGCGAACGGCCAGGACGCGTCGGGACGGTGCAAAAATCTTACGGTAACCGATCGCGACCCGGCTTCCTCCACCACCCACGCCCGCTGCCAGCCGATGCCATGGATCGTGTGCGGATTGTCGCCGAAATTGCGCTCGAGTTGGTAGTCACTACCGCGCCAGCGGAACCGGCCTTGACCGATCCGATTACCATACGGAAGTAGCGGAAAGCACCCCATCAAATGCGGATCGCTCCCAAAAGCCGCCTGCGGCAGCGCCCGCCTTAGAACCGGCGTGCGGCCCAGCATCCACCCGGTCAGTCCGGCCCCATATTCGGGGGCAACAACAATGGACGACGCGCCCGACGTCAGGGTCAGCATGTATGGACTCCCGTTGGCGCCCAGCCTAACTCGTTCCGCCGCCTGTGGTTAGGAGAAAGAGGCGTGGAGCAAGTCGATTGCGTCGTGGTGGGGGCCGGCGTCGTGGGCCTGGCGGTGGCGCGCGCGCTGGCCGTAGCCGGGCGTGAAGTCATCATCCTGGAAGCGGCGGAGGCAATCGGCACTGAAACCTCCTCGCGCAACAGCGAGGTCATTCATGCCGGCATCTACTACCCCGCCAACAGCCTCATGGCTCGATTTTGCGTCGCTGGCCGCCGCCAACTTTACGCTTACTGCGCCGAGAAAGGTGTGCCCCACATCAATTGCGGCAAGCTGATCGTGGCGACCAATCCGCGGGAAGACGCGATGCTGGCCGGCATCAAGCAGCGAGCGGAGATCAACGGCGTCGAGGGCATGCGCGTCCTGACCGCCGCCGAGGCAATCGCCCTGGAACCCAACCTGTCGTGCACCAGCGCCCTTCTGTCGCCGACAACCGGGATCATCGACAGCCACAACTTCATGGTCGCATTGCAAGGTGACGCCGAGAATGCCGGAGCGGTCACGGTATTTTTTAGTCCAGTCGTGGCGGGGCGGGTCGCCGGCCGCGGCATCGAGATCGATGTCGGGGGCGCCGACCCGATGACGCTGCGATGCCGCCTGTTGATCAACTCCGCTGGCTTGCATGCGCCGGGTTTGGCGCGACGAATCAGCGGTATGCCCGCCGATCGGGTGCCGCCGGTTCATTACGCCAAAGGGAACTACTTTACGCTGTCTGGGCGGTCGCCGTTCTCGCGGCTGATCTATCCCGTGCCGGTGCCGGGCGGCCTCGGCGTGCACCTGACGGTCGATCTGGGTGGCCAGGCTCGGTTTGGGCCAGATGTCGAGTGGATCGACACCCTCGACTACACCGTCGACCCGTCCCGCTCGGACAGCTTCTACGCGGCCGTACGCAAATACTGGCCGGCACTGAAGGACGGGGCGCTCCAACCAGGATATGCCGGGATCCGCCCGAAGATCGTGCCGAAGGGCGCTCCGGGACAGGATTTCGTTATTCAGGGACCGCAAACGCACGGCGTGCCAGGGCTGATCAATCTGTTCGGTATCGAAAGTCCAGGACTGACCGCCTCGCTTGCGATCGCCGACCATGTGCTGGAAGTCTCCCGGTGGGAGTCGTAGGGCGCATCCATCGACGCTCCGTTACGGGAAGCCCCGGCCGACGCCAATGCCTAGCAGTGATCGAACGGCTGTTCATTTGAACGCCCAACGCAGGGTCCTGGCGATCCCGAGGGTGCCGGCCCGAACCAGCGGGCGGCTGAGCGCCGGCACCGGCAACCCGTGCATCCGTCGCGCCCATGCCGGCAACAGATCGACAGCCGCTTGCATGGTGAGCGCCTGCAGCGGCGCCGCCAGCCTGTTCGGCCCTTGTTGGCTCAGAACGAGCCGTGCGACCTCACGCGTGCGGGCGTCGCACACAAGGTGCGGACGCATCGCGTTGATCAGGTCCTGCGCCTCGGATCGGGTGCATGGGATCGGGTCAGCGCCGAGTGCCAGCGCAACCCGTCCCATTTCTACGAAATAACGGTCTTGATCGGCCGCTGACAAGCCTGCGTCAGCATAGCGCATCCAGGCGTCGAGAAAACTCGTCGCCTCCGTCACGTGCACCCAGGCGAGCAACGACGGGTCGCTTGCCGCATAGGCGCGTCCATCCGGCAACGTTCCGCGGACCTGTTCGTGGATGCTACGAACACGGGCGATCGCTGTCTCTGCTTCCGCCTGGCCGCTGTAGGTGGTCAGGGCGATGAACCGCGCCGTGCGCCGCAGCCGTCCATGCATGTCGTTGCGAAAATTCGAATGGTCCCACACCCCAGCCAGGACGGCCGGGTGAAGCATCTGGAGCAGCAGCCCAGCTACGCCTCCGACCATCATCGAGGTGACATCGCTATGAACCCGCCAAGCGACCGCGCGCGGACCGAGCACTCCGTCGGGGCGGCGAACGACCGGCTTCTCGCCGCGCGACCGGTCGTTGAATAGCGCGACCACCTCGGCAGCAATGGCACGCTTGATCGGCCGCACGACTAACGTCCCCAGTGAAGGGGATGGCGCCGCACCGCGTGGATAAGGCATCAGGACGCCCCGTTGGCAAGATTCCGACAAGAAATATGCGGACCCGAAGAATACCATACAGCTTCAACAATCAAATAGGCCTCGGGTCTCGCTATCGGCGAGCACGGCAGAATTGGCTTTCTGCCGTCGCCGGCACGCAAAGCTCCCTCGACAGGCTGCCGCTGCGGTCCTGACGCGGGTAGGGACCCGTCGTCAATCCCGCGATGTCCACGGATCATTGCGTCGCTTGCGAGGAGAGACCACACGCATCGCTTGAATGCGATTTCTGGGAACGGCCGCGAGAAATCTCCGCACGGGTCCCGATGCTCCGGATCAGACCGAACATGCCGCGTTGGACCGGTTGTTCGAGGGACATCGGACAAAAACCCGGGTAAAACCGATCTCGGCAAGTGGCATGCTTTACGAAACGCGTCGCCCATCTGCACGCATTACTGAATGCGGAGAATCATCATGAAGCATTTGTTGCTCGCGGCAGGTTTACTGCTCCTGGGGTGTTATCCGGCCGGGGCGGCCGGGTTCCAGTGGGCCACGGTGCCCGATCCCGAGGATGCGCCCTTGCAGGTCGCGATCTGGTACCCGAGCGACGACCAGGTGGCGGACAATCTTGTCGGTCCATTTGATATGGATGTGGCGCTCAACGGGACGGTGTCAGGCACCCAGCATCCTTTGGTCGTCATGTCGCACGGGACCGGAGGGATGGCGCTGAACTCGTACGACACGGCGATCGCCTTGGCCGACGCCGGGTTTGTCGTCGCGGCGGTGACCCACACCGGCGACAATTATCGCGATCAAAGCGCATTCTCCACCCGGCGGCAGTTCGCGGGCCGCGTTCGGCACGTCAGCCGGGTGATCGACTTCATGCTGGGCGCCTGGGCGGGATCTGGGTCGATCGATCCCGCCCGGATCGGCCTATTCGGCCATTCGGCGGGCGCGACGACGGCGCTGATCACCGCCGGCGGGATCGCCGATCTGAGTCTGGTGCGCGCATTCTGCACGACGCACGAGGACGATTGGGGGTGTCAGCAGGCGCGGCAACGGGGGTCCGCGGGCGATGCGGGCGCGCCGGTTTCCGGGCGGGATAGTCGGATCAAGGCCATTGTCGTGGCAGCGCCCGCGCTGGCGGTTGCGTTTCAACCGGCCGGGCTGGCCGCGGTCCACGTCCCGGTGCAGCTTTGGGTCAGCTCGCAGGATGAGATCGTCCGCGACGCGTCCTTGATCCGAACGCTGTTGTCCGAACCGCCGGGCTATCATTTGGTGCAAAGCGCGGGTCACTTCGCTTACCTGTCGCCCTGCAGCGAAATCTTGGAACGGGCTGCTCCGGAGATTTGCAAAGATCCGGACGGGTTCGATCGAGCCGCCTTCCTGGGTGAGTTCCACAGTTCGGTGATTGCGTTCTATCAAGAGCAATTGCGGTAAATGAACTTGAGACCGGATCGAAAGGCGGCTCTGATACCGGTCGATGTAAGTTCCGCCTGGCATCAGTGCGAGATTTTCTCCAGTTCCAGATTGCTCGTCCGCGGGCCGAAGATGCCGATCGATAGGACTACCATCAGCATCGCGAAGGCGATCAAGCCGAACACGCCCGTAGTGCCGTTGAACCGCGCGAAGAAGAACCCGATTATAAGGCTGGCGAATACTGTACTGATGCGGCTGAACGCATAGGTGAAGCCAATTGCCCGTGCACGGATGCGCGTCGGGAACAGCTCCGACTGGTAGCTGTGGAAAGAATAGGACAGCACGTTGTTCGACAGCGTGATCAGCACGCCGCACAGAATCAGCAGCGGCATCGTCGATTGCTGCGAGAACAGCACGCCGAACACACCGATGCAGATCGCGGCGCCGACCAACTGCCATTTGCGCTCGAACCTGTCGGCGAAGCTCATGGCGAGCAGCGGGCCGAACGGGTTCGCGATGGCAACGATGAAGCCATACAGCAGGCTGCTGGTCAGGTTGATGCCCAACTGCTTGGCGATCAGCGTCGGCACCCAAGCGGCAAAGCCGTAGAAGCCAAAGGTCTGGAAGAACTGGAACACCATCAGCATGATGGTCCGGGTCCGGTAGGGCGGTTGCCAGATCTCGCTGAAGGTGCCGCGGGCAGCCAGGTCCTCCACGTCATGCGGAGCGGGCTGTGGCAGGGCCTGGCCGCCAAGGTCCGCGCGCACACGATCCTCGATCTGGGTGGTGATGATGTCGGCCTCCGCAAGGCGGCCATGGGTCAGCAACCAGCGTGGACTTTCCGGAATGGCGCGGCGGAGAAACCAGACGAACAAAGCGCCCACGGCGCCGATGGCGACCACCCAGCGCCAGCCGTCCCAGCCCAGCGGTGTGAGCGGCACCAGCAGAAAGGAGAGGAACGCGACGACCGGCACCACCGCGAACTGCACGCATTGATTGAACGCGAACGCCCGGCCACGTATATGCTTTGGCACCAGTTCGGCCACGTATGTGTCGATGGTGACCAATTCCACGCCAATCCCGACGCCGGCGATCATACGCCACAGACAGACGCCAAAGCCGGTGGTCTGGAACGCCATGATCAGGGTGGCGGCGCAATACGCCAGCATGGAAAAGGTGAAGATTGCCCGTCGCCCATACTTGTCGGCGACAAACCCAAAGACGAAGGTGCCAATGAACAAGCCGAAGAAGGTCGAAGCGACGAACAGGGCCGGACCCGAGAACATGCCGATCGACACGCTGGTCAGAAGCCCGGCCTTCACCATACCGGGGATGACGTAGCCAGTCATGAACAGGTCGTAGAACTCGAACATGCCGCCGAGCGACAGCAGCGTGACCATCAGCCAGATGTGACGGGTGGCAGGCAGCCGGTCGAGGCGCGCCAGGATGGCCGCCGCAGTTTGGCGATCGGCGTCGAACGGGATCGCCCCTATCGTCGTTGACATGGTGTTTCTCCGTCGCGGCGGGCTGCCCTGCATTCCGGTTTGGCGGGCGGCCTCATGTGTGGTTCGACGATTGGGTTTCCGCCGGCGCGGGGTTCTACGCGCCCTTGCACATCGCATCAACGTCATGGCTAGCGGCTCGGCCGCTTGGTCAAGATGCGGCCATCAATGGCCGACCCCAGACCGGCCGTTATCTACGGGACCAGATGTCCTTGTTCAGGCCTAGCCTGGCATGCGGTTAGCGGAATGCCGCTGGGCCCTATCGGCGGATCTCACGAGGTTTCTGCTGATTAGGTCTGGGCCAAAACAAGTGCTGCAATCCTCGCACGGTCGCTCCGGACCGTCATGATCGGCGCAGGTCGGCCATCCACGGATTTCGCGAGTTCAGCACCGCAAGGCATGGATGGTCGGCCTGCGCCGACCACGACGTCGGGTATCAGATGCGCTTTCGCAAACGATTCTGTTATTTCGCAGCGGGCCCATCAGGTATCAGCCGCAGCCGACCCAACGTCAGGCGACAATGCCCAGCGACGCCTTCTCCGCGACTTGCGTATGTGCAATCGTACCGAGCCTGACTACGATCGGCCGATGGTCCGACGCCTCCCGTAAGAGGGTTCTGGCTTCCAGGCAGGCGACGCCTCGGATCAGGCATCGGTCGATCCGCAGCGGGACCACGTCGCCCGCGACGTGCGTAGGTTCACGGGGTCCGACATCACGAAACCCCGGAAGCAGGGTCGGCCCGATCAAGTTATAATCGCCGACCACGGCGGCCCGATATGGCAGCACTCTGGCGATCCGTCTGAGTTGCCGGCGGTTCAGGATCTGGCCGTGCGAGAGATGGACGTTCGCGATCGTGATCGATCCGAGATCGACAATCTGGCAAACGCGATGAAACATCGCTCCAGCCTGAAGCGGCAGCACGACCGGCACTTTTGGGAGCGGCACAGGGCTCCATACGGCGAGGCCGTGGACGCGTCCTGGCATGAGGTTGCGCTGATATTGGCCGCCGAGTCTCTTAATTAAGCCGTCCATCTCCCGTGTCGCCTCCTGCATCAACAGAAGGTCGGGATCTTCGCGCTTTATCAGCCGGACCACATCATCCAGGGACGCCCCGGTCAGGCGGAGCAGGTTCCAGCTGATAAGTTTGAACATTGCCGAGCATAAATGCGGGTGGCGCGCGACTAGTGCAACTAGTTTGTCTGCCTTCGCGTCGTTTTGCGCCCGTTCACAGATACGGCAGCATCAATCGGGCGCCCGCGTCACGCAAGCGGATGGGCAATGAACGGCTATCCAGGTCAGCTTGGGTTAATTCAGAGGCTCGGCAACCCTCCATGATGGAGGTCAGCGCACTCGCCAGATTCCGGTCATAAACCTCCATACAAAGCTCAAAATTGAGGCGGAATGAGCGGATGTCCCAATTACAGCTTCCGATCAGGCACCACTCCTGATCGACGACCATGATCTTGGTGTGATGGAATGGCGGCGGACTCCGCCAAATACGGACGCCATCGCCGAGAAGCGGGCCGATGTTCGCTCGGGTTCCCCAATCCACTAACTTGTGGTTGCTCTTTTGTGGCAGGACCACATTCACCGTCACACCTCGCATGGCGGCCAGAGACAGCGCAGTGATCAGCCGCTCGTCCGGCAGGAAGTAGGGGGTCATGACGGCGATGCTCTCCCGCGCGCAGGCCACTGCCTGGAGCACCGCGAACTCTATCTTCTCGAGATCCTCGTCTGGCCCGGAATCGATGACACGCGCCGATGGACCGTCGCGCGGGGGAATCTGAGGCACCCATCGGGCACCCTCGAGGTCTTCGCCGGTCACGAATGCCCAGTCATCCACGAAAGCTTCGGCCAATTGCGAGACGACCGGTCCGTCGATCCTAAAATGCAGATCTTGCACTGGCATCTTCGGCCGCGTGGCCATTACGTTCTCGTCGGCGATGTTCATGCCGCCGGTGAAGGCAACCATTCCGTCCAACACCAGGACCTTCTTGTGGTTGCGCAGGTTGATAAATGGCATGCGCCAAGGCAGGAGCGAGTGCATGAAGCGGGCGGCCTGAACACCGGCCGCACGCAATCGGCGATAGGTTGGTGACAGCAGCCAGCCGCCACCGATACCGTCGATGAGCACCCGCACCTCGACTCCACGCCGTTTGGCATCGATCAGGGCAGCGATAAAGCGGCCTCCCCAAACGTCGTTTCGGAAGATGTAGGACGACAGACCGACGCTGGATTTTGCCGCCTCGATCGCGGCCAACATGGGCGGGTAAGCCGCGTCCCCGTTCTGGTAAATCGTCACCTGCGTTCCCGTAAGAAGCGGGCGGCCAGTGATATGGCCGATCCCGCGACCTAGCGGATCCATGCCTTCGGCCTCGCCGCGTGAGTACGGAACGGCAGCGGCGCCGTCGGGATCATCGTCCGTCAGCCGGAGTTGGCGGGCGCGACTTCTTACGCGGTTGACGCCAAACAGCGCATAGCTGATCGCGCCAAGGATCGGCGCAAACCAAACAAGCCCGATCCAGCCGACCGCGGACGCCACCTCCCGCTTGCGCAATAGGATGTGGACCGTGGTACCGATCGCCAGCACCAAGCCAATCGCCGCGGTTACGTCCGCCCTGAGATGGAGCAAGTCTCGCCAGATGTCATTCACGATCGTCGGGCAGTGCTGGAGATCTCGTGGGGTGCATCGAAGTATTGAACCATTGCCTCAGCAGGCGCCGTCCGTAATGAACGATCCAGCTATCAGCAAATTCGTGTTCGTGCCAGCCTCGTCCAGCCCAGCCGCCCTGGGAGGCCGGCGGTTAGGTGTCCACGAGTGCCCCCAGTATTGCATCCCGATTGGCGGTATCTCCCACCGCGTGCACCGGTTGAATCGCGACATGGGTCGCTCCGGCGTCGAAATGGGCCCGAAGACCATCCTTCACCTGAGCGGCGGACCCCCACAGAACCATTGCGTCGATGAATGCGTCGGACCCGCCGTTCGACAGGTCGGCCTCGGTGAAGCCCATACCGAGCCAAGCATTCCGGTAATTATCCAGCACCATGTAGCGGGACAGTTCCTCGCGGCCCAGCGTACGAGCCTTCACGGGATCGGTTTCAATCGTAACCTTCTGCTCAATGGCCAGCCATTTTTCTGGTCCGAGGATCTTGGCCGCCTCCGCCGTGTGCTTAGGGGTGGTGTTGTACGGCACCGCGCCTTTGGTCATCTGCCCGGCCAGTTTCAACATTAGCGGACCCAGCGCAGCGATGCAGATCGGGAAATCCGCTGCGTCTGCCTCGCCTTTGATGATCCCATTCAGATAGGCTCGCATCGCCGGCACCGGCTTTTCATACACGTGCCCGCGGAGCCCCTCGACCATCGGGACATGGCTGACACCCAGCCCCAGGATGAATCGATCGCCATACAACTGGTTCAGGCTGATCATACCTCGACGCGAGGTGAATGCGTCGCGCGCGTAGATTGACGCGATGGAGCTACCGATTTTCAGCGTCGAGGTCTGTGACAGCATGTAGCCGGCGACGGTGAACGATTCATATCCGCGGGCTTCCGGATACCACAGCGTATCGTAGCCAAGGCGCTCCACGGTCTTTGCGAAGGCGCTGATGGCCGCGGCATCTTTGTGCTTATCGGAGGAGTACCAAACTCCCAGACGTCCCAGTTTCATTGGCGCGTTCCTGTTCAGATGATCTTCGCCGACTGGAAGCCGGCGATGTCGGATGGACTGTAGCCGAGTTCTGTCAGAATCTCCTCATTGTGCTGTCCGAACAGCGGCGGCGGCCGATCGACGCGCGGTCCGCCGTGACCAAACTTGAAGCCGGTGACCGGAACAGTGAAAGCCCCCGGAATGCCCGGCGCGCTGTCGTGACGATGCAGCAGACCACGCGATCCAAGCTGCAGGTCCGCCAGAGCTTCCCCCATGGTGCGCACCCGCGAAGCCGGAACGTGGCGTTCCTGCAAGAATTCCTCCCACTCGGCCGCCGTGCGGCTCCGCATGAGCTCGGTCAGTGCCTGCACCTCTCGGCCATGATCGACGTCGCGTTCATCATTGGTCCGCTTGATCAGGTCGGGCCGCTCCAGCACAGTCCAGAGACGTTTCTGCTGCCGCAGGTTTGAGGCCCCGAGCATGACGACGCCATCGGCGGTTTGGTAAGCCATGGAAGTCGCGTGCGGCATCCGATTGCCCGAAGGCTTCGGATGCTTGCCGTTTCGGAGATAGCCGGTGACATGGCTCGCCATCAGGATCATCGCCACGTCCAGCATCGCCATATCGATGCGTTGGCCCTCACCGGTGCGCTCGCGCTGGAACAACGCCGCGGACAGGGCGAAGGCGCCCATGGTCCCGGTGGCGTAATCGATCGCCGGCGCGCCGATCTTGATTGGATTGACCTCAGGTGTGCCGGTCATCGACATAATGCCCGAGGTAGACTGGATCACATGGTCGTAAGCGGTCCGCTCCCGCTTCGGGCCGCCCTGACCAAATGCCGAGAACGACGCGTAGATCAGCCTGGGGTTTATTCTTCGAATATCTTCATAGCCTAACCCGAGGGCTTCCAACGCGCCAGGCCGATAGTTCTCCACCAGCACGTCGGCCGTGGCGGCCAGCTTCTTCAGTATTGTCCGCCCCTCCTCAGTCTTCAGGTTCAGCGTGATGGCGCGCTTGTTCGATCCCTGTGTCAGGAAGCCGGTACCCATGCCGGCATGGTTCAGGTCGTTGTCGGTGCCAGAATCACGGCTTTGGTCCGGCTCATTGGGATCTTCGACTTTGATCACATCGGCGCCCAGTAATCCGAGCTGATATGTGGCGAATGGGCCTGCCAAGACGTGGGTGATGTCGATAATTCGGACGCCTTCGAACGGACGCGTCATCGGTATCCTCCTGACGATCGCTGGACCGTGCCGCCTTGCCATCGCACCGTCAATCGCTTGCATGAAGGGTATTTGCCGCGGTCGCTAGGCGCCGCAGCCACGTTCACCCGGGCGTATTGAACGTGGTGATGCGCATGCCGCCTTGACAGCCCGCACGGCCCGGGTTGATCTCGCTGCTAGAATACTCAATCCCGGCGGAGTGAACCGTCGGCCGAGGAAGCGCCGAACATGAAAGCAAGGAGTCCAAGTGAATCGATCATATCGATTTTCCCAACACATTGTATCGATATAACGATTCGCAATTCGGGGTGCTTCCACGACGAAGCGTCGCACGTCTTCGCGGCGCGAGAACTCCAAGCTTTTTCGGAGCTCAACCGCATCGGACAAGGCAGAAGCCCGTTTTCAGCAGGGTTTGAAGCCACTAGCGACGCGCTGGGCAATTCGAGATTACCGTTGGTAGGGCACCCCGACCCGACAGACAGCAACAACATCGCTTATTTGCTCAATCCCCTTTGCCAGCGAGGCACAAATGTCTGTGTCCCCTGATCCCAAGCCGATCCTGCGGATGCGTAACGTCTCCAAGACCTTTCCCGGTGTGAAGGCGCTGCAGAAAGTAGAACTCACGGTTTATCCCGGCGAGGTGCACGCATTAATGGGAGAGAATGGCGCGGGGAAGTCGACGCTGATGAAAATCCTGTCTGGGGCTTACGTCCCGGACCCCGGGGCGGAGATCCTCATTGATGACAAGCCGGTCCATATCAATGGACCGCTATCAGCGAAAGAGCACGGCATTGCCATCATCTACCAGGAACTGGCGCTGGCGCCTAATCTGACGGTCGCCGAGAACATCTACCTCGGCCGCGAAGCGCAACGGGGACCGACGATTGACCGCGCCGGCATGATCGCGGGCTGCGCGGACATTCTGACCAATCTGGGTGCGACGTTCGGACCCCGCACCGTGGTCGGGGATCTCTCCATTGCTGAGCAGCAGATGGTGGAGGTTGCGCGCGCTATTCATGCCCGCTCCCGCATCCTGGTGATGGACGAACCGACCACCGCGCTGTCCAGCCGCGAAACGCAGCGGCTGTTTCAGGTGATTTTGCGCCTGAAGGCCGAAGGTCTCGCCATCATCTACATCTCCCACCGTATGGCGGAGGTCTACGAATTGTCGGAACGCGTCACGGTGCTCCGCGACGGCGGCTATGTCGGCACCTTGAGCCGCGAGGAAGTCCGTCCGGAGAGCATCGTCCGCATGATGGTCGGCCGCGATCTTTCGTCCTTCTACAAGAAGGAGCATCGCCCTGGCTTCGCGGGAAAACCTGTGCTTGAGGTCACCGACCTGGCTGACGGGCATCGGGTGAAGCGCGGTAGTTTTACGTTGCACGAGGGCGAGGTGCTGGGCCTCGCGGGACTGGTCGGCGCTGGCCGCACCGAACTCGCGCGCCTCATCTATGGCGCCGAACCCCGAACCGCGGGGGTGGTGAAACTTGCGGGCAAGCCGGTGAATTACCCCACACCCGCCGAGGCGATCGATGGCGGCGTGGTATATCTCACTGAGGACCGCAAGGCGCAGGGCCTGTTTCTCGACATGACGGTCGGCGATAATATTAACTTGGGCGTAATCGGCCGCGACGCGAAGGCCGGGGGCTGGCTTGACCGCGCGCGTGCGCGGATGCGATCCCTGGCCGCAATCAAGGCAATGAACATCCGCGTCCCCGGCCCGGAAACAACGGTTGGTGCCCTCTCCGGCGGGAACCAGCAAAAGGTGCTGTTGTCGCGCCTGCTAGAGACCCAGCCGAAGGTGCTGATTCTGGATGAACCGACGCGCGGCGTCGATATCGGGGCGAAATCGGAAATCTACCGCATCATCGACGAGCTCGCGCAATCCGGGGCCGCGGTGCTGGTCATCAGCTCGGAACTACCGGAGGTCGTCGGAATCGCGGACCGCGTCGTGGTGATGCGTGAGGGCGAGACCCGCGGTGAGGTTGGCGGAGCTACCGGCATCCCCATCACCGAGGAGACCATCATGGCCCTCGCAACCGGCGTCGAAATGGAAAAGGTGGCAGCATGAGCGGCACCGCCAGCGAGGTTAAGCCCACCGGCCAGCGCGCGCGCAAGGCGCAAATGCGGTCGTTCATCCGTTCGATCGGTATGCTGCCGGTCCTGATCATCCTGGGCATTCTGATCCAGGCGGCCGGCGTCTATTTTACCGGCGAGGGCCGCTTCCTGACCTGGCAGAACCTGTCAATCGTTGCCCAGCAAGCCTCGATCAACGCGGTGCTCGGCGCCGGAATGACATTCGTTATTCTCACCGGCGGCATCGACCTCTCGGTCGGCTCAATCCTCGCGGCGTCCGCGGTGGTTGCCTTGCTGGCATCGCAAGATTTTGGCTACTTCGGGATTCTCGCCGGAATGCTGACTGGCCTCGTCATCGGGCTGGGCAACGGTGTGCTGATCGCGTTCCTGCGCCTGCCGCCGTTCATTGTGACCCTCGGCTCGTTGACCGCCGTACGAGGCCTGGCGAGGCTGCTGGGAAACGACACGACGGTGTTCAACGCGGACCTGCCGTTCGCTTTTATCGGTAATAGCTCGATTCACATCGGCGACTACTTTTCCATCCCCTGGCTCGTGGTCATCGCATTCCTGGTGATCGTTGGCTCCTGGTTGGTGCTGCGCCGCACCGTCCTCGGCGTGCATATCTATGCGGTCGGCGGCAACGACAACGCGGCGCGGCTCTCGGGCATCAAGGTCTGGGCGGTGCTGCTGTTCGTCTATGGCGTGTCGGGTGTGCTGGCCGGCCTCGGCGGCGTGATGCAGGCGGCCAGGCTGTACGCCGCGAACGGTCTGCAACTCGGGCAGTCATACGAACTGGACGCTATCGCCGCGGTCATCCTCGGCGGCACCAGCTTTGTCGGCGGCATCGGCAGCATCTGGGGCACGCTGATCGGCGCCCTGATCATCGCCGTGCTCACCAACGGGCTGATCTTGCTCGGCGTCACCGATGTCTGGCAGTACATCGCCAAAGGTGCCGTCATTATCGGTGCGGTGGCACTCGATCGCTATCGGCTGCGGGGTTCGGCGCGCACCTGAGCGACTTCCGCGACGTCTGCGCACCCGCCGATCCTGGGCAGGTGGGGGCGCGGCTCTTTAATAATGCTCCAGGGGGATGGAAAGCATGCTGAAAAAGATTCTGCTTGCCAGCGCCGCACTGGCGATCGGCGCTAACGTCGCGACCGCCAAGGATCTGAAATCGATCGGCATTTCGGTCGGTTCGATGGGCAACCCATTCTTCATCGCATTGGCGAAGGGTGCCGAATTCGAGGCCAAGAAGACCAATCCGAACGTGAAGGTTACCGCGGTCGGCTTCGACTACGACCTCGGCAAGCAGAATACTCAGATCGATAACTTCATCGCCGCCGGGATCGATATGATCCTGCTCAATCCTGGCGATCCCAAGGCAATCGAGCCGGCGATCAAACGAGCCCAGGCCGCCGGCATCATCGTGGTCGCGGTCGATACCGCGGCCAGGGGCGCCAACGCCACGGTCGAAACCAACAACACCCAGGCCGGCACGATCGCCTGCCAGTATCTCATCGAAAAGATGGGTGGCAAGGGCGACATGCTCATTGTCAATGGCCCACAGGTTTCCTCGGTGATCGAGCGAGTCAATGGCTGCAAGGAGGTGATCGCCAAGAATCCGGGCGTCAAACTGCTTTCGTTCGACCAGGATGCCAAGGGATCGCGAGACGGTGGTCTTCAGGTCACGCAGTCGCTGCTGACGCGCTTCACGAAAGTGGACGGGCTGTTCGCGATCAACGACCCGACCGCGATCGGCGCCGAACTGGCAGCCAAGCAGATGCAGCGGACCAGCTTCCCGATCACCGCGGTGGATGGTGCCCCCGACGCCGAGACCGCGCTTAAGGACCCGAACTCAACACAGTTCGTCGCGACGGCCAGCCAGGACCCATTCATGATGGCTCGGCTTGCGGTGCAGGAGGGCGTGGATCTGCTGAATGGCAAGAAGCCGGAGAAAGATCCGCTTCTGATGGACAGCAAGCTGATCACCCGTGAGAACGTTGGTGACTATAAGGGCTGGACGTCCGCTCGTTAGACTATTTTCAGCCTGACTTTGCAGGCTGAGAATGGTCTATCTCGTGTTCGCATGGTTCACGCGCCGGGGACGTTCCGCCCAGCCCGCTAATGTTCTGGTCGGGCGTGGCTGGTTGACACTCGAAGGGCCGCCTTCGCGCGGCCCGCCGTTGAATAGACTGTGTGTCGCGATCGGTTGAATGGCGGGGTGGGAGGAGGGGAGAAGCGGCATGCGCCGTTTCGAGGAAATCTTGGCGATGGCGGCCGACCGCAAGGGCGGGATTGGGGCACTTGAGGACTTGCTCGCCACCTCGCGGTCCCGAACCGCAGAGGAGATCGCCGCTATGCCGGATGATCGTATTCTGGCTGCCATGACGCGGAGAATCTTCCAAGCCGGCTTTGCCTGGAAAGTGATTGACGCCAAGTGGGACGGGTTCGAGGCCGCCTTTGGCGGCTTCGAAATAATTGGGTGCGCGTCGATGTCCGAAGAGCGGTTCGATGCACTCCTGAAGGACAGTCGCATTGTCCGCAATGGGGCCAAGATTCGCTCGGTGGCGCTCAATGGCCAATTCCTTGTTCATCTGGCGACTGAGCACGGCAGCGCCGCGCGTTTTTTCGCGGACTGGCCGGACGCCGATTACGTCGGTTTGCTTCACGTTCTGAAGAAGCGCGCGAACCGCCTCGGCGGCGAGCCCGCGATGCGCTTCTTGAGATCGATCGGCAAACCCGCGTTCATCACCACGCCCGACGTCGCGGCCGCGCTCGTCCGCGAGCAAGTTCTTACTGAAAAGCCCGGCGGAAAGCGCGATCTCGCGATCATTCAGGAGGCGTTCAATCGGTGGTCGGCTGAATCGGGGCGAGACTTAACCGCTATCAGCCGAATTCTTGCGATCAGTGTCGGTAACAGGGGACCTGGGGAGGCCCGACGTTAGCGTCAGCAGACAGTTCTTCGTTATTCGGGGTGGGTCTGAGATGGCCGCGGATCGAGATGGCCCCGTTACGGCACGGCATCGTCAACTTTAACTGTTACAGCAACGAATTCGCAATCGTCGCCTTGGTCGCTGCTGCGGTTTAAGTTGACAATGCCGTGGCGAGGAACGCGCCGTACGGGGCACAAGCTGGAGGGTCACGACGACGCAACGGCAGCAACGTATTCAGGATGCAGTGGCGAAGTGGGCGGCTTTGACGCGTCCCGGTCCAAGCTATAAGCCAAATTTTCAGGGCGCGCGTCTGTCAACTAAAGCCAGATAACGATAACTTCCCCGGACCTTCCGCTTTTTGCAGGGATCAAGCTTCTCCCCGTACCATTTTTTCATCAGACTTGCGACTCAAAGGAAGGACGCCCGGATGGCCAAAAATCAGACCGCGGTGTTGCTCCCATACGACCCCCGAAAGCCGCCCGCCGCAGTGGCGCTTGCCGCACTCGGTGTGGTCTATGGCGATATCGGCACCAGCACGCTCTATGGGCTGAAGCAGGCTGTCGAGGCGGGCGGCTCGCCGACATCCGAGACCGTGCTGGGCATCGTGTCCGTGATCCTTTGGTCGCTCCTCCTAATTGTGGCGCTCAAGTATGCCGTTCTGATCCTGCGCGCCGACAATCACGGGGAGGGCGGCATAATGGCACTCCTCGCGCTGCTCGACGTCAGGCACGCACCGCGCGGGAGTTGGCGCGCCTCCTTGCTCATCGTCGGTCTGATCGGAGCAGCCCTGCTTTATGGCGACGGCGTGATCACACCGGCGATTTCGGTACTCAGCGCTGTTGAAGGCCTCAAGATCGACGCGCCGGCGCTCGCGCCGATGGTTGTTCCCATTACCATCGCGATCCTGATCGGTTTGTTTTTGGTCCAGCGCAAGGGGACCGATTTCATCGGCAACATCTTTGGACCGGTGATGCTGGTGTGGTTCATAGCGATCGGCCTGCTCGGCCTGCTCGGCATCATGCGGTCACCCGGGATCCTGGCCGCCATCAGTCCCCACTATGCAGTTGTTTACATCATTCACGCCGGCCCGGGTATCGCCTTCGCCGTGCTCGGCGCCGCCTTCCTTGCGCTCACCGGCGCCGAGGCAATGTATGCGGATATGGGTCATTTCGGCCGGACGCCGATCCAGCTCGGTTGGTTCGCCGTCGTGCTGCCCGCTCTGATGCTCAACTATTTCGGCCAGGGGGGACTGCTTCTAGCCGACCCTCATGCCGTCGAGAACCCGTTCTACCTGCTCGCGCCAGGGTGGGCCCACTATCCAATGGTCGCGTTCGCGACGGTGGCTACCGTGATCGCCTCGCAATCCATCATCTCCGGCGCCTACTCGCTCACCCAGCAGGCGATGCAACTGGGCTTCCTGCCCCGCATGCGGGTGCAACACACCGCCAGCCACGAGAAAGGTCAGATTTACATTCCTCTCGTGAACTGGTTGCTGGCCGCCGGTACGCTCGCGGCTGTGCTTACGTTCGGCTCGTCCGATGCGCTCGGCGGCGCATACGGCATTGCCGTCTCGATGCTGATGGCGGTGACGACAGTGCTGGCCGCGCTCGTCGCCCTGCAATGGGGTCACAATCCGCTCCTGGTCGCGGCCGTAAACGGATTCTTCCTTGTCATTGAACTCGTCTTCGTTGCCGCGAACCTGACAAAGCTGATCCAGGGCGGCTGGTTCCCGCTTCTGATGGCCGGCATCATCGCGTTCCTGATGCTCACCTGGCGAACTGGGTGGCAGTTGCTCGAGCAGCAACGCGCCAAGCTTCGCCAGCGTGAGGACGAGTTCGTCGCGTGGGTGCTCGAAACGCCGCCCATCCGGCTGTCCGGTGCGGCGGCCATCTTCACCGCCGCGAGTACGGGTATCCCACTCGCGCTGACGCACCATCTGCGTCATAATCGGGTTCTACACGAGCGTGTGCTGCTGGTCGCCGTCATCACAACCGATGAGCCTCGGGTAGCGCCTGAGCAGCGCATCAAGCTGGTGCCGGTCGGCGCCGGCATCACCCGCGTGTTGTTGTATTTCGGTTTCATGGAAACACCGGACGTGATGGACGGTCTGACGCTGGCCTGCCGCGAGCCCGCACTGCACGGCATCGATCCGCATGACATGACGTACTATTTTAGGCGCGTGATGGTCATCCCCGAAACCAAGAGATCCGGCATGGCAATCTGGCGAAAATCCCTGTTCGCCATGATGCACCTCAATGCAAATCTCCCGGCTGCGTATTTCGGCGTTCCGACCGCCCAAGTCGTGGAGGTCGGCCTCGAAGTCGAGATATAATCTCGACGCGGATAGCTGGGGCGCTGGGTGACGTGCACTGGAGTATCATCCGACTGCGAGTCCGCCCTGCCGGCTAAGCAGCACCAACCTGGTCACGCCGTGCTGCCCGGGTGGCGCCGGGGGCGGTCGCCGTCAAGGACGTTGCACGTCGCTTCGTGGTTGCCGCGGCCATCCCTAGCCGCGACCCCGGGGGGCGCCTTGGTGGGCCTCAGGCTGGGATGAAGAAACAGCGCGTTTCAGCCGAACTAAGAAACATCGGCGGGTAGGGAACATGGTCGATCCTACGTGCGAATGCCCTGAGTAAATTCTGCAGTGCTGGACAGTCAAGCGAACCTCGTCCTGGCTGATCAATAAAAGACCTGTTATGCAGGCTTTCTTCAGACGCGCGGGGCACGGCCGTTTCCCTGAGTCCGACGTGATTCTGCTGCTTCAATTTGACGAATTCGTGGGTCCTTCTTTGAGCACCCGGAGAGAAGGATGGTGCCTTGTTGGGCATCGGTGCCGCGCCTTATCGGCGCCTTCAACGCTAGAAGCCCCGTTGAAAGTTCAACCTTCCTCTGCAATAGGATTCGCTGCGGAGGGAAACCTTCGTGGCACCGGTCTTGCACATGCGATCTACGTTCAGTTCGATCAGCGGAGACAACACATGACACCTGCCGCCCTCAGCCGTCGCAGCGCGCTCAAGCTGGGGACCGCGTTCTCGGCCGGCGCGCTGGCTACGCCTTTTGTGCTTCGCAACGGATTGGCTGCCGCCCCAATCAAGCTTGGCAGCCTGCTCGACGGGTCGGGCCCAATCGGCGTAAGCGGATCTCGCATGATCCAGACGACGGAATATGCGGTTGGGCTACTCAACGCGGCAGGCGGGCTACTTGGCCGTCAGATCCAATTGATCAATTACGATACCCAGTCCAGCATGCAGCTCTACTCGCAGTACGCGCAACAACTGGTCCTGAAGGATCGGGTAGACGTCGTGCAAGGCGGCATCACTTCGGCATCCCGGGAGGCGATCCGGCCCACCCTGGACCGCTACAAGACGCTGTACTTCTACAATACTCAATACGAAGGCGGGGTGTGTGACCGCAATGTGTTCTGCACCGGAACGACGCCGGCGCAAACGGTCGACCACGTCGTGACCTATGCCCAGAAGACCTGGGGCAAGAAAGCTTACATCATCGCCGCCGACTACAACTACGGCCAGATCACCGCCAAATGGATGACAAAGTTCGTCCGCGACGGCGGCGGCAGTGTGGCGCGGACC
This sequence comes from uncultured Pseudomonadota bacterium, assembly GCA_963832865.1. Taxonomy (GTDB): domain Bacteria; phylum Pseudomonadota; class Alphaproteobacteria; order Acetobacterales; family Acetobacteraceae; genus Rhodopila. Next base: position 47,394 of record CAWHWH010000054.1, on the reverse strand, counting down.
GACTTCTTCCCGCTCGATGTCACGGACTTCTCCTCGGCGATCAGCCGCATTCAGCAGGCTGCTCCCGACTTCCTGCTGTCCGCCCTGGTGGGCTCTAATCACGAGGGTTTCTACCGACAGTGGTCGGCGGCCGGAATGAAAAACAAGATCCCGATGGCCTCGACGGTGTTTGGCCTGGGCAATGAACTGATGAGCATGGACGCCGCGGCCACTAACGGCATCGTCACCTGTTACGGCTGGTACAACGACCTCGGCACGCCCGCGAGCGACGCGTTCGTGAAGGGCATGCAGGAAAAATACGGTGCCGGCGTCACGGATCTTGGCGAATTAGATTCAGCCACCTATGAGGGCATCATGATCTGGGCCGAGGGCGTGAAGAAGGCCGGCTCCGTCGAGCAGCAGAAAGTGATCGCGGCGCTGGAAACGGGTATCGTGATCGAGGGTCCGTCCGGCAAGGTGACGATGGATCCCAAAACTCACCACACCATCCGCAACGCCTATCTGGCGCAACCGGCAGACCGCAAATGGCAGATCATGGCGACCTATCCGGATCAGTATCCGGCCGACACCGGAGGTGCCTGCGATTTGATAAAGAACCCAACCACCGACAAGCAGTTTGAACCGAGCATCTAAGGCATGGATCTGATTGGGCTGCTTGCGTTCAATGTGCTGACCGGTATCGCCACCCTGGTGCTGATCACACTCGGGCTGGGCGTCATCTACGGCATGATGCGGGTCATCAATCTCGCGCATGGCGAGTTCATGATGCTCGGCGCCTACACGGCCGTCACGGCCTATCAGGCCGGCGTCAATATCTGGATTTCGATGCTTGTTTTGCCACCGCTTCTCGTCGGCCTGGTCGGGCTGGTGCTGGAGCGGACCCTGATCCGGTTCCTGTACGGTCGGATCATCGATACCATGTTGGCGACCTGGGGCGTCAGCCTCGGACTAACCGGCCTGATGGCGACAATATTCGGAAATGTCGTGCGTGCCGTTCCGACGCCGACGGGCGGTTTCGCCATCGGACGTTACGGTGCAAGTCTTTACGGGTTCGTCATCGTCGCCACCGCCCTCGTCGGGCTGGCCGGTATGCTGGCGTTGCTGCGGTATACAAAGTTCGGCTTGATCCTGCGGGCCACCATGCAAAACCCCAACATGGCAGCGGCGCTCGGAGTTTCGCCGCCGATCATCTACATGGCGGCCTTCGCGCTTGGGTCCGCGCTTGCCGGGCTGGCGGGTGGCGTGCTGGCGCCGATCTCGGGCGTCTCGCCCGGCATGGGTGCGGCCTATATCGCGCGCGCCTTCATCACGGTCCTGGGTGGCGGCCCGGCGATCATCACCGGCACCGGCCTCGCATCATCGGTGTTCGGAATGATCAATCAACTCGTTTCGTTCCAGACGACGCCCGTGATCGGTGACGTCGCCCTGCTGGCGGCCGCGATTTTGATGATCCGGGTCCTACCGCAGGGCATAACCGGACGGTTTCTGCGGAGAAGCCTATGAAGGCGCCCGCGGGCCTTATCGCATCCGGCTGGGCCGGCTTCACCGCGATGCTCGCCGCCGGACTGCTTCTGATGTTCGGCCTGCCTCAGGTCCTGGACCTGTTCGGGATCGTGCAGATGACCGTCTTCGTGGCCATGGCGATGTTTGCGCTCAGCCAGGGCTTTCTCTGGGGCTACGGCGGCATCATGTCGTTCGGCCAGGCGGCGTTTTTCGGTCTCGGTGGCTACGCCTATGCGATCGCCGCGCTCAATCTCGGCGAGAGCACCGTGCCGGTAGTGCTTGCCGTCGTGGCCCCGATGATCTTCGCCGCCCTGCTCGGTTATTTCATGTTCTACGGCCGCATCAGCGATGCCTATATCGGTGTCATCACACTGACCGTTTCCATCATTCTGTTTGAGCTGGTCAATTCCACCTCCGGCAACGCCTATCATATCGGAACCGCCGAGCTGGGCGGGTTCAATGGGATCCCTGGCGTGCCGCCGCTGAACTTCCCCGGCGATGCATCCAATCCGCTGAGCCCGGAGCAGACCTGGTACGCAGCGATGGGAACGTTGATCGTCGTCTACGCAATGCTGCGAGGCATCCTGGCAAGTCGCTTCGGCCGTGTCGTGGTCGCCATCCGGGAGAATGAAACTCGAGCGATGCTGCTGGGCTATGATCCTCGTCTATATAAACTGCTGACTTTCATCATCTCTGCCGGCATCGCGGGCATGGCCGGATGCCTGTTCACCAACTGGGGCGGGTTCATCAGTCCCACGGTGTTCGGTCTGACCATGTCGGCCCAGGTCATCATCTATGTTCTGGTGGGCGGCCTCGGGACGCTGCTTGGGCCAATACTCGGCGCGGTGGCCATCCAGTACCTCATGATCCAGGCGGGCTCCCAGAACACTGTCGATCCCAACCTCGGGCTCGGCGTGGTGCTTGTTGCCTTCGTGCTGCTGGTGCCGCAAGGCATCGTGCCGATGATCCGCGACCGGTTGCTGCCTGTGCGCAAATCCCGATCGCGAGACATGCCGGCGGCCGGCGCGGCGGAGGCACGGCGATGAGCACGCCGCTGTTGGAGGCACGTGGGGTCACGATGCGGTTCGGTGGTGTCACCGCCGTTCAGTCGGTCGATCTGACCCTGCGTGAAGTAGAACTCCGTTGCTTGATCGGGCCGAATGGCGCGGGGAAAAGCACCTTCTTCAAGATCCTGACCGGGCAACTCACGCCGACTGAGGGAACGATCCTGTTCCGCGGGCGCGACATCACTGGGGCCAATCCGCATGAGATCGCCCGGCTCGGCGTCGGCATCAAGACGCAGGTCCCGAACGTATTCAACGGGCTGTCGGTGCAGGAAAACGTCTTCATCGGCGCGGCGCGGCGCAAGTCGGTGGCACGCGCTCGCCGCATCGTCGAGGAGACGTTGTCGCGGCTGCAACTAGGTCCGATCGCCGGTCGAATGGTCGGTCAGCTTGCTCATGGCCAGCGGCAATGGGTGGAAATCGCTACCGTCCTGGCGCAGGAACCCGACCTGATCCTGTTGGATGAGCCGGCCGCCGGAATGAACCACACTGAGGTCCAGCGAACCGCCGAACTGATCCGCGAGATCAACCGCACGCACGCGCTGGTGGTCGTGGAGCACGACATGCAGTTCATTCGCATGATCGCCAAGACGGTTACGGTGTTCAACCAGGGACGCGTGCTGATGGAAGACGATGTCGGCCATGTCCTGGCCGATCAGCGGGTTCGAGATGTCTACCTCGGCAAGCAGGCCGCATGACGATGCTCGCGGTGTCCCGGCTGCACTCCGGCTACGGGCGAATTCCGATTCTCGTAGGGGTAACGCTGTCGGTCAGCGATGGCGAGATCGTCGGCATCCTCGGCCATAACGGCATGGGAAAGACCACGCTGCTGCGGACCTTGATGGGCTATCTGCCGGCCACCGACGGCAGCGTCCATTTCGACGGCGAGGACATCACCCGATTATCGCCGACCGCCCGTGCGCGCAGGGGCATCGGCTACGTCCCGCAGGGTCGTGAGATTTTCTCGACGCTGACCGTCGCGGAAAACCTGCGCATGGGTTGCCTGCGGCTGCCGGACAGCCGGCAGACCATCGATGCGATCCTGGCGGATTTTCCCCGCCTCACACGGCTTCTGGACAGGGCAGGGGGCGCATTGTCGGGCGGAGAACAGCAATTGCTCGCGCTGGCGCGCTGCCTTTGCGCCGAACCGCGACTGATCCTGCTGGATGAACCGACCGAGGGAATACAGCCGTCGATCATCGAAGAGATGATCGAAACGTTGCTGACCGTGCGGCGCCGACGCCCCGTCACCATGGTGCTTGGTCGAACAGAATCTGAACTTTATCGCATCGCTCGCGGATCGCATCCTTATCCTGCAGAAGGGCGAGGTGACGCGGGAAATACCGCCCGAGATTGCGCGCGACCGCGCGATGATGGATGAATTCGTTGGAATGGCCTGACCCAGGGAGACCGGAAAAATGACAACCGAGACCATCAAGATCCCCACGCTGGACCAGCTTCGCGACACTGCCGAGTTGCTCGGTTTTAATATGGGTGACGCAGAGCTGGCCGTGCATCTGGAGTGTCTGCTTCCAGGTTTCGCGGCTTACAACATCGTGGATCGGATGCCGGATGAGGTGCCGGTGGTGAAGTATCCTCGCACCCCTGGACGGCGGCCGAGTGCCGAGGAAAATCGCTTCGGCGCCTGGTACGTGAAGACCACGGTCGAGGGTGCGCCGAGCGGCAAGCTCAAGGGCAAGACTGTTGTCGTGAAGGACAATATTTGTCTTGCCGGTGTGCCGATGATGAACGGCGCCTCCACGCTCGAGGGTTATGTGCCCGATGTCGATGCGACCGTGGTGCAACGCATTCTCGACGCCGGCGGCACGATCGTCGGCAAGAGTGTCTGCGAGTATTTCTGCTTCTCGGGCGGCAGTCACACGAGTGCCACCGGACCGGTGCACAATCCGCACCGCCATGGCTACTCGGCGGGCGGCTCGTCCTCCGGCAGTGCGGCGCTGGTAGTCGGCTGGTGAAGTGCCGATGGCGCTCGGCGGCGACCAAGGCGGATCGATCCGCATGCCCGCCGTCTTTCTGCGGCATCTACGGCATGAAGCCGACGCACGGTCTGGTGCCCTACACCGGCATCATGCCGATTGAACTGACCCTTGATCACACCGGCCCGATGACCGCGACAGTCGAGGACAACGCACTGCTGCTGGAAGTGCTCGCGGGTCCCGACGGGCTCGATCCGCGCCAGTATGGCGGCCAAAGCATGCCGTACCGCGACGCGTTGGGGCAGGGCGCGCAGGGGCTTCGGATCGGCGTTGTCGAGGAGGGGTTCGGTCACGCGCATTCGCAGGCGCAATCGGATGCGGTGGTGCGCGAGGCGGCGGAGCGGCTGCGCGGCCTGGGTGCGACCGTTGAAACAGTGACGATTCCGATGCACCGCCTGGGCACCGCCATTTGGTTGCCGATCGCCGCCGAGGGGGCGACGGCGCAGATGATGCTGGGCAACGGGTTTGGCTTCAACTGGCAGGGCCAGTATGTCGTTTCGCTGCTGGATGCGCACTCGGCCTGGCGCCAGCGCGCCGACGAACTTTCCGATACGCTCAAGAACACAATGTTGCTTGGTCAGTATATGACGACCCACCACCGTGGCCGGTACTACGCCAAGGCGCAGAACCTCGTACACGCGTTGAAGCGCGCATATGACGACGCGTTGTCGAGGTTCGATCTGCTGATGATGCCGACATTGCCGGTGACCGCGACGCCGTTGCCGGCTGCGGATGCCCCGATTTCAGAAATCATTCAGCGGGCGTTCGAAATACTGCCCAACACTGCCCCGTTCGACTGCAGCCACCATCCGGCGATGAGTGTGCCGTGCGGCATGGTCGATGGACTGCCGGTCGGGATGATGCTGGTCGGAAAACCATACGCCGAGCAGACCATCTACCGCGCCGCCGCGGCATTTGAGCGCGGCGTCGACTGGAAGACGATTAGAACGTGATCGCCTGAGGCTGACCCAGTCAGAAGGCGTGAATCACGCGATCAAACAAAAGCTTAGACCATGATCGAACGCCGAAATGTGGATCAACCTCAAACGATCATGGTCTAAGGGTGAACTTGGGCGCGTTCCCGGCGGATCGTGAGGCTCGCCGGGAATGCTTTTTCGTGCTTGGCGCAAGGTCAGCGGTGGGCAATCGCTTGAGCAAAGCTGGTGGTCAGATTTTCATCGGACTTGCAACCTCACTCATTCGCCGAAGCCTCTCGATCAGCGATGGAACCTCGCGAGCCGGCCTCGGGCGGCTGAAAAGGTAACCCTGAACCTCATCACATCCTTCTTCCCGCAAGCGGTCTAATTGTTCCTGAGTCTCCACGCCCTCGGCGATCGTCTTCATGCCCAGACTCTGACCCAGACCGACAACCGCTCGGATGATCGAGATGGACCCATTGTCCGTCATCAGATCACGCACGAAAGACTTGTCGATTTTGATCTTGCCGAACGGAAAGCTGCGCAGATAGCTCAAGGACGAGTATCCGGTCCCAAAATCATCGAGAGCCACACAGACTCCCATCGAACGCAACTGATGCAGGGCCGCCAGAGTATCGGCTGTGTCTCGCAGCAAAACCGACTCTGTGATTTCCAGTTCGAGTCGGTCCGGTCGCAAACCCGATGCCGCGAGGGCCGCTTGCACGGCCGAGACAAGGTCGCCCTTCTTGAATTGAACGGGCGAGAGGTTAACGGCAACGCTTATCTCGCCTGGCCAGTTTTCTGCCTCAAAACACGCCATCCGGAGCACCCACTCCCCGATGGCACCGATCATGCCGGTTTCCTCGGCGACAGGGATGAAGTCCAAGGGCGAGACCACGCCGCGAACAGGGTGATTCCAGCGCAACAAAGCCTCAAAGCCGGAGACACTGTCCGAGATCAGGTCAATTTGCGGCTGGTAGTAGAGTTCGAATTCGTTGCGGGTGAGCGCACCCTGGAGGTCCGCCTCCAGAACCCGACGCAAATGAATGCGGGCGTCCATCTCCGGCTCGAAGAACCGGACCGTGCCGCGGCCCTCGGTCTTCGCGAGATAAAGCGCAATGTCGGCGTCCCGCATCAACGTCTCATATGAGATGGAGTCGCCCGATACCACTGTGATCCCGATGCTAGCTCCCGACATGATCTGACGCTCCGCGACGTCAAAAGGTTGACGAAATGCCGCGATGAGACGGCTCGCGAGAGCTTCCGCGTCCTCGGGTTGCCGGACGGCGATCTGGATGATGGCGAACTCATCCCCACCCAGGCGCGCGACGGTGTCCACGTCGCGAACGCAAGACTGCAGCCTGTCAGCGACGGCCACCAGCAATCCGTCGCCGACGGGGTGGCCGAGTGTGTCATTGATCTGCTTGAAGTTATCCAGATCGAGACAGATCACCGCGAATTCTGTTCCTCGCCCGGCCATGGCGATGGCTTGTTCTACACGTTCTCGAAACAGCATTCGGTTGGGCAATTTGGTTAGCGCGTCATGATGGGCCATGAACACGATGCTCGCCTCAGCTTGCTGTCGCTCGGTGATGTCCTCGTGGAAGGCGACCCAGCCGCCATCGGGCATCGGTTGGTGGTGGATGGCGAAAACCCGGCCATTTTTCAGCTGAGTAACAGCGATCGAAGGCTTATCCTCGGAGACAACCTTGTCCCTCCATGCAAGAAACTCGGCCTCCGAGATATCCAACGCGCTTCCCGCCGCATATCGATCGTTTACGATTTGCTCCAGTGAGCGGCCAGGGCAAGTTGCCTCGGGCGGCAGATTGTAGATCGCGGCATAGCGCTGGTTGGACAGCACCAGCCGCTTGTCGGCACTGTACAGGCAGACACCCTGCGACATGCTGTTCAAAACAGCGTTGAAGTGCCGGCGGCCAAGTTCCAGATCCGAATTTAACTGCAACAACTTTGCGGTAGCCGCTACTTCCGCGGTGATATCGCGCCCGGTCCCGCGATAGCCGCTGAAGACGCCGCTACGATCAACAATCGGATCGCCGTTTGTGCTTATGAAAAGACGCTCTCCGTCGGGCCCAATCCGCTCCCAGCGGAAGTTGCGAAAGGGCTGCCTTGCGGCAAGTCCAACCTTGTGCACGACCCACCGTTGTTCGTCCATCGCGGGATCGGCCAGTTCCCATGGAGTCTTGCCGATGTCGCTAGGGTCGGTCGCCAAATCGGAAGCGGATTTCAAGCGAAGGTCTGCGTCCAGCTCCCATAGCCAGTCTGCCGACATTTCCGCGTAGGCGCGCAAAATCTGCTGATTTTCATTTAAGCGGATCGCGGCCAACTCCAGCTTGCCGTTCTGCACCGCCTGCCGCCTGAACTGGTGTGCCAACATCCAGAACAAGCCGGCAAATATAAGGGCAGCAGTTGAAGCGAAACCCGCAACATAGACTGCTTCTCTGTACCACTGAGCGAATATATCCGCTTCATCCATCGCGACGTCGACGACAAGCGGATACTCGGTCAGCGGATGCACTATGACGAGGCTCGAAATTGCACTGGAGGTGCTCTCAGTGAAGTAACTTCCGCCGCCTCCGGCCACGCGCATATACCAGGGCGAAACAAGTGGAAGCCTCACGCCAACAGCCATTTCTGGGTTGGGATAGCGCATCAGCATTGTGCCGTCGCGACGCAGCAGGCTAACAGACTCCATGGTATGTTCGCCGGCCGCCTGGTAGACAGCGCTTAGTGATTTAATATCTACGATCCCAAGAACCAGACCGCAATATTTGCCGTCCCGCCCATTGATACGACGTGCGAAGAACAGGCTTAGATTACCGGAGACGCGGCTTTTCGACACCGAGCCGACAAACAAGCCGGGATCGTCGTGCTCCTTGAAATAGTTATAGTAATCTCGACCGGTCGCATCCGCGGCTGGGGCGGGCCAAGCGCGTGACGAGTTCAGCGAATGACCATGCGCGTCGATCAGGACGATGGCATCGACCTGTGGGACATTCGTCACTCGCTCTGCGAGGTAGCTGCCAATCTCCTCGGCTGCCAACTGTTGCTGAAAGTCTTCCGGGGTTGCGACGTTGAGAAGGGCGATCCGTGATTGCACCTGTCGAAGGATCAGATCAATCACCTGCGCGTAACGAGATGTCTGTTCGGAGAGAACGACACCCATGCTATTCATTTCATGTTCGTGTTCTTCTAGCGCGGACTGGCGCTCATGCCAAATCAACAGGCCCGCGGTGGCACCTATACCTGCGACGATCAGGACGCTCAGCAACATGGTCGCGCGCGCGGACCAGAGGACCTCCAAGCGACCCCTGAGCCGGCCGATCAATCCCATCCCGGTTAACGCGCCTCTCATATGCGAATAGGTTCCATCGTCCGCGCAACGGTCATTGAAAGCCAAGCCGAGGTGCACAAAACCTCCGCTGTACGGCACGACCCTAGGATAATGCTGGTTGACGAAAAGTTAATGCCACGAAACTTGTTCCGGAATACCGATTGGAAGCCGGGCCGACGAAGTCGGTGCGTCCTCAGGGGCAGCAGCTAAAGCGCCGAGCGACAACCGAACGCGGGATTTCACCTGAACACGATTTCCAAGTCAGGGCCGCCACAAGGTGCGGGCCACCGCGTCCTGCCAGCCGCGATATCTTTCGGCACGTTCCGCCGCGTCCATCGCCGGTTCGAAACGCCGCTCGGCGGTCCAGCGGCCCGCGAATGTCGCGAGATCCGGATACAGGCCAGCCGCCTTGCCGGCTAGATAGGCCGCACCGAGGGCCGTCGTCTCCAATCCGAACGGCCGATCCACCGGTGCGGCGAGGATGTCGGCGAGGAACTGCATGGTCCAATCGCTGGCGCTCATGCCGCCATCCACCCGGACGACGGTGTCGCCGGGCCATTCGGCACCAAGATCGGCCCGCATCGCCTCCAAGAGGTCGCGAGTCTGGTAGGCGACACATTCAAGGACGGCTCGCGCGAGCTCCCTGCGCGTCGTGCCCAGCGTTATACCTGTCAGCAGCGCCCGCGCCTCACTGTCCCAGTGCGGAGCGCCGAGGCCCACGAAGGCGGGGACCATATAGACCCGTTGCGCTGGATCCGCTTCAGCCGCAAGCGCACCGGTCTCAGCGGCAGATCCGATCAGGCCGAGACCATCACGCAGCCACTGAACCGCCGCGCCTGCTACAAAAATCGACCCCTCGAGTGCATAGGTGCGCACGCCGTCGAACTGGTACGCAATGGTGGTCACCAGACGCTGAGAACTGATGATTGCCTTCCGTCCGGTGTTGAGCAGGGCGAAGCAGCCGGTCCCGTAGGTGGATTTAACCATGCCGGGCTGGAAGCAGGCCTGCCCGATCAGCGCTGCCTGCTGATCGCCGGCGATACCGCGTATGGCGATTGACCCGCCAAACAGCGCCGCCCCGGTGTCACCAAATGTGCCGGCACTGTCCCGGACCTCGGGCAGTATCGCACGCGGAATGCCAAACAGCGCCAGCAGATCGGGATCCCAATCGCCGCGATGGATGTCGAACAGCAGCGTACGAGAGGCGTTGGTGGCATCGGTTGCATGAACGCCGCCGCCGGTCAGCCGCCACAGCAGAAAGCTATCGACCGTGCCGAAGGCCAGTGATCCGGCCTCGGCGGCGGAGCGCGCGCCCTCAACATTGTCGAGCAGCCATGCGATCTTGGTAGCAGAAAAATACGGGTCGAGCCGCAACCCGGTGCGCGCCGCGATCAGCGCTTCATGTCCCGTATTCTCAAGTGCCGCGCACATGGCTGTGGTACGGCGATCCTGCCAGACGATGGCGTTGTGGATCGCCTTGCCGGTGCGACGGTCCCAAACCACCGCCGTCTCCCGCTGGTTCGTGATACCCAGGGCCGCGATGTCAGCAGATGTTAGTCCAGCCTCCGCCAAGGCCTGCTGGACAGTCGACAGGATGGTTGCCCAGATCTCCTCCGGATCGTGCTCGACCCAGCCGGGCCTTGGGTAGAGTTGCGTCAGTTCCTGCTGAGCCGTTGCGACGGGCGCGACATTTGCGTCGAACACGATGCTTCGGGTGGATGTGGTACCCTGGTCGATGACGAGAATGTGCCGAGCCACGGGCTGCCTGTTCTCCTGGGGTTGATACGAAGGAGCAGATCAAGCGATCTTTTGACTCGTCGCTGGCGGGCTCCTAGGCCTAGGTGTCCGGTTTTAAGCCAAGCCCGACAAACAGCCAAAATCCCGAGAACAGGGGCACCGGCGGGAATCTTAGCCATTCGGTCGGAAGCGATGGCAGCCCCACCAAGCCCAGAACGCGGAGGTGACCGCAGCAGTCGCACGTAAGCCAGTACCATCGATCGCCGCGCACTGGTTGGTTTCGACAGCCTTTCTGGCCCGATCGGTGCCGCGTCGAAAATCCGCAGTGCTGCTACAGCGATTTCACCTCGCCCGGGTGTAGTGGGGCGCAATAGAGCGATGACCGTATTGCTTCCAAGGTGCCTAGTGGTCCGATCCCGACAGAAGCATCCCATGCGGTCGGGTGAATCGGCCCACGAAATCAAGGGCTAGCGGTTCAAATCGGACGGCACTATCTGTCTGATTTGAACCACTAGGGGTAACCATCGCCACGCAACCGGGGGCAATCGAAGTTTGCCTCGCTCCTCACGGCCGGCGGCGGCGAGAGGCTAGGCTTGGCAGATTCAGTGTATCGTGGCGGAAGCCGGCACTGCGCTGTCGATAAAAAATGCCAAGCGAAGCCGAAGGACCTGGAGAATGTCAGTCAGCGAAGCAAACACGCCGATTTCGGTCACTTCATCCCAATGCACTTGATCGACGCGAAGCCCATACGCCTCCCGGCTGATCACGAAGCTCGGTCCCGACCGGTCGTCACCGTCGTCCGGCACCAGGACCAAAGTCGTTTCGCCAACGCAGATGCTCTCCAGCGCGACAGCCCAATCCGGGGCTATCTCAGCCATCGCGCGTTGCACCAGCGCCAAGTCTGTATCTCCCAGGGGCGGGACCGGCGCCGCGAAGGTTGTCACAAGGCTATTCGGCTCAATACGACGCTTGATCGACATGACACGCTCCAGACGCTGGGAGGCAACGTCGCGCTCCACGCCATTGTTGTCGCACAGTACGCCAGCAAAATAAAGTCTCTTTTGGCGCCAAACGAATTAATATAGAGACGAAAAGTTCTATTTATGGACTAATGTCGCATCGAACGAGACGTCGCCGCCGAACGCCGCGCTAACGTCAGCACCGCGTTCCGGCAAAGAGCCTGATCCGGCCACCCGGTTCTTTTGCAGCCTCGTTCCGCCTCGGCCAATGCCGCTATCGCCGCGGTTAAAGTCGCGGACTGCCAAAGCCCCAGCGAACGAGTGAACGCCCCGACCTTTTGATAGAAAACCGGCGGCCGCAGCCCCTTCACTGCATCGGCCGCCGTCAGCCCGTGCTCCTGCATCGCGAGCCTTGCCCGGTGCAACCGCTGTAAGTGCCCGAGCGCGGCGCGCAAGACCTGCACGGGTGTGGCGCCCTCGGCAACCGCCGCCTCCAGCGCCCGGTCAGCGGTCGCCACGTCGCCGGTGGTTGCGGCGAACAGCGCGTCATCCAGGGACAGGCCGGCCAGATCGCCGACGCATATCATCGCCGCTTCCAGATCAACCCGGTTCCCCGGACCCACATACAGCGCCAGTTTCTCTAGTTCGGCCCGCGTCGAGGCGCGGTCGGCTCCGAGTTGGCGCGACAGCCAGGACAGCGCATCCGGCTCGACGCCGGTCCCATTGGCCCGCAGGGTCTCCTGGATTGTCTCCTCCAGCGCCCGACCCTCTTCCGGATAACAGCCGATCGCCACGCCGTCCGCCGCGGCATCCAACACCGTCCGCAGTTTCGACCGAGACTGAATTGTCGGCCCCTCCAGCACCACCAGCGCCGGAGCCCGCATCTTTAGCAACGCCTGGACCGAATCGGTCGCCGCATCCGTTACGTCGCGCACGCGCACGACGCGGCGTCCGCCCACCAGCGACAGACCGGCTGCCTCGTCCGGCAAACGCTTGATCGCCTCGCGCGGCACTTCCGAAACCCGGAAGGGATCGTCCAGGGAGCCAGCCACGGCGCGGATCAGCGCCTCGGCGCGATCACGGATCATGCCGGCATCTTCGCCGAACAGCAGCACAACCCGGCAGTCCCCCGGATCGCGTAGAAAGGCCTGGATACGAGCCGGCTGCAGCTTCAACGGTGTCAGCCGGTCTGCTTCGCCGCCTGCTGGCGGAACCAGATAGCGAGCCGGGTCGCGATCTGGGTCGCCACGTTCTCCGCGATCCTCGCATCCTTCGCCTCAACTTCAAGGTCGGCGGCAAAATACTGCGAACTCGAAGATGTTGACGTCGTCCATGGCTCGCGCGGAGCCCGTTGCCAAGATGGTCCGTTTTGGGTCACGACCGATCAGTTTCCAGGTTGCGGTGCCGATCAGTCTGAGCCTTGTGGCGATACTGTCGCTCTGGATCGCAAGCCCTTGGCCGGAGATCGAGAAAGAAACGCTCAGGTCGTAGGCTGAAGGTGTCCCGGAATCATCGCCAAATCGCTCCTGCAATGCCTGGCGCAGGACTTGCCCCGGCCGTTCTGGAATGATCTCAACATAGATCGATGCCAGTTCTCGCTGCGCGACACCGGTCTTGCCGGACGCCGTCGGCATATACACCGGCTGAAACCCGCAGCCGCTCAAGATAGCCGCGAAGCTGGCCAACGAACCGAGGCAGAGTGTGCGGCGGTTGAGCGGGTGCTTCATCCGGCGATCACGAAGTTGACGACGCGGTTGGGCACGTAAATCTCTTTCACGATGCGCTTTCCCTCCAACGCCTTCGCGACATTGGATTCGGCTTTCGCGGCCGCGACGTTGGCAGCCGCCGATGCATCAGGAGGCACCTCGATCGTGCCACGCAGCTTGCCCATGACCTGCACCGCGATCGTCACGCTCTCAGCCGCGAGCAGAGCCGGATCAGCCTCCGGCCATGCGAGTTCCGCGACCAGATGGCCGTTGTCGGGGAACAGGCGAGCATAAATCTCCTCGGCGAGATGGGGCATCATGGGGCTGCTTAGGCGCGCCAGCATCTCGACCGCTTCCCGCCGAGCCCAGGCCAAGCCGGCTTCCGGGGCGGCCCGTTCGGCATCCGTGATGGCGTTAGCCAATTCATACAAGCGAGCGACCCCGACGTTGAACGCGAACCCCTCCAGCGCCTCGGTGACCGTCGCGATGCAGCGATGCGTGGCACGGCGCAATATGCGACCCGCCGGACCAAACCGGTCGGGCATCATCTCGGTGCGGACGCCGTCCAGCGCTTCCGCAAGACGGAACACACGCTGGGTGAAGCGGAACGCCCCGGCGGCACCGGCTTCCGTCCATTCCATGTCCCGTTCCGGTGGGTTATCGGACAGAATGAACCAGCGCGCGGTGTCTGCCCCATATCGAGCGATGATAGCGCCGGGATCGATGGTGTTGCGTCTGGACTTGCTCATCGCCTCGACACGGCCGATCATCACCGGTTCGCCGGTCTCGCGAACCACCGCGGTGCCGTCGGGCCGCTTCTCCACCTCGTCCGGATAGAGCCAGCGGTTGTCAGCGTCGCGATACAATTCATGATTGACCATGCCTTGCGTGAACAGGCCGGCGAACGGCTCCTCCACCGAGACGTGGCCGGTATCCTTCATTCCCCGAGTAAAGAATCGAGAATAGAGCAAGTGTAAAATCGCATGTTCGATGCCGCCGATATACTGATCGACCGGCATCCAGTGGTCGACCGCCGCCTTCACCAGCGGCACGTCCGCCGTGGGCGAGCAAAAGCGGGCAAAATACCAGGCGCTATCGACGAACGTATCGAACGTGTCGGTTTCCCGTCGCGCCTGGTTGCCACATCGCGGGCATTCAACGTGCTTCCAGCTCGGATGGTGATCCAGCGGGTTGCCGGGCCGGTCGAAGGTCACGTCGTCCGGCAAACGCACCGGCAACTGGTCGTCGGGGACGGGCACGATGCCGCAGGCATCGCAATGGATAATCGGAATCGGACAGCCCCAGTAGCGTTGCCGCGATACGCCCCAGTCCCGCAGCCGCCAGTTGGTCAGGCCCTCGCCGACGCCCAGTTCCTGCAGCCGCTGGATCGCAGCGCGCTTGGCCGCATCGACGTCCAATCCATCCAGGAAGTCAGAGTTGAAGATCGTGCCCGGCCCGACGTAAGCTTCTTTGTCTAACGAAAATGTAGCCGGATCTGCCCCGGGCGGAAGCACCACCGGCGTCACGTCCAGCCCATACTTGCGGGCGAAATCCATATCGCGCTGATCGTGGCCGGGGCAGCCGAAAATCGCGCCGGTCCCGTATTCCATCAGCACAAAATTGGCGATCCAGATGGGGTAGGTCGCGCCCGGGATGAACGGGTGCGCAACCCGCAGGCCGGTATCGTAGCCAAGCTTTTCACCAGTCTCGATGGTGGCTTCGGAGGTCCCGCGGCTGCGGCACTCGGCGACAAACTCCGCCGCTTTGGGATCACGCGCCGCCACCGCCGCGGCCACCGGGTGCTCCGGGGCGATGGCCAGGAATGACATCCCGAACAGTGTATCGGGGCGCGTGGTGTAGACCTCGATCGTTTCAGTGCCGCCGACCATGTGAAACGCAAGCCGCGCACCCTCGCTGCGGCCGATCCAGTTTGCCTGCATCAGACGGACGCGTTCCGGCCAGCGGTCCATTTTATCGAGTGCGTCCAGCAACTCCTGGGCATACTTGGTAATGCTGAGGAACCACTGGCTGAGTTGCTTCTTCTCCACCGGAGCGCCTGACCGCCAGCCTTTCCCGTCGATCACCTGCTCATTGGCCAAGACGGTGCCGTCGACCGGGTCCCAGTTCACCCAGCTTTCCTTACGCTCCACAAGTCCGGCGCGGAGGAAATCAAGAAACAGCTTCTGCTGATGCCGGTAGTACTCGGGCTGGCAGGTGGCGAACTCGCGCTCCCACTCCAGCGACAGTCCCATGCGCTGAAGTTCGATACGCATGTTGGCGATATTTTCGAACGTCCACTTTGCGGGATGCACCCCGCGTTCCCGAGCGGCGTTCTCGGCCGGCAGCCCGAATGCGTCCCAACCCATGGGATGCATGACCGAGAAGCCGCGCGCGCGCTTGTACCGGGCGACCACGTCCCCCAGCGTGTAGTTGCGCACATGGCCCATATGGATCTTGCCGCTGGGATAGGGAAACATCTCCAGGACGTAGTATTTCGCCTTGCCGTCCTTCGGCACATCTTCCACGCGGAAGCATCCGCGCTCGGCCCAGGCCTGCTGCCATTTCGGTTCGGCGGCAGCGAAGTTGTAGCGCGGACCGGCTTCTGGGGCCGGCGCTTCCGACCGTGGCGCAGTGAGACTGCTTTCGTTCATGGACGGATGTATCGGGCGGCGCGGCGCTCAGCGCAAGTACCTTTGAATTGGGTCCTGGATGCGGCGCTCGGAGACGCGCGCGCTGATAAGGGCCATTGCCCCGGTCCTGCCACCCGTGGGCTGAGCTATCACGACAAGCTGCGCGGACGAACCTGCCAGCGCACGGGCGCGCTCCGGCCTTACACAATCATCGCGTGCAATTTTGCTTGTATCGGTCGAGCTCTTATCCAGTACCGTTATGGTAATAGAATATTCCGGCGACGGGATAGCGGCGAGGCCGCGATCTGAATGGCTCTTCATGCCAACTTCCCACGTTCGCCATACGCGATACTGCTGCCGAGCTCAGGGCGCTGCCGAGGCCGCGATCGCTGCCACGAAGGGCGGCAAAAAGCGGGTTATACCACCGGCCCTAAAGATTGACCGTTGCCCAGTCCCTAGTGCCGATCGAGCGGATGCGGTCTGGGTCGATCGCCGGGCTGATCTGCGATGGCGCCGGCTGGCACCAAACAGGAGGTGAACTCGAGGTGCCCAACAACATCGTTCTGCTGGCCCTCGTACCCTGCTCTCCCGAGCTCAACCCAGTGGAGAACGCCTGGGAATACCTTCGCGGCAATAAGCTCTCCGCTCGTGTTTGGGACAGTTACGAGGCTATCGTCGAGGCCTGCGCAGATGCCTGGAACTTCTTCGTCAACGAGCCTGGGGTGACTTGTGTGCTGATCTCCTGAAGGTGCAGGCTCATACACTCGGTATTGGCGGCAGGGGCGATGATCGCCGCGCGGGCCGGACAGGTGGCGCCGAAGATGGAGGCGCTGTCGTGACGGTTGTCGCGTAGCATCGGCAGGCGCGAGCCGACTTCTGCCCTTCTGCCCTACTCTGGCCTCGTCCTGGAACCAGATCTCGACCGGTGTCGCCGCAGTGCTGCCGAGCAAGGCTGTTTTCAGCGGCGTGCAGAAGTTTTTCTTAAAAGCCTCCTGCGCCGCTGCATCCCTTTTCGGATGAAACGGACGCGGTTGCAGCCGGGTCAGTTCTAGTTTGCGCAACCACTTGGCGATCGTGCGCTCCGGCACCGTGACGGAAAAGCGCTGGATCACCTCCTCGCGCACATCTAGGCAACGTCAACGCACGACCTTGTCGGTCTTGGGGTCAGGGCCGGCAAGCACGAGACCGCCCAGTTCTGTCGTCTGGGCCTCGCTCAATTTGGGTGCCGCGCCTGGCGGCTTGCGCGATACCAAACCGTCAACGCCGACCTCGTTGTAACGATGTACCCAATCACGCAGGGTCTGCCGATCCATGCCGGTCTGTCGCGCGGCATCGAGCCGCGACGCTCCCTGCAGGACCATCGCGATCGCCAGTGGTCGCCGGGCCTGCGCAGTGTCATCGCTCTTCGCCGCCAAGGCGCGAAGCTCCGCCGGCAGGTGATCCCTGCGGGTGATGTCGACGGCTGCGCTCATCCGATACTCCAGGCGGCGAATCGCCGCGTCGGAACAGCGAATCGTCCTTCGCGCAGTTTGGGAAGCGGGGAGAGTCAGGTTCAAGGGCGGCTGGTATTGGACGCTATCGCACGATCAGTGGCTGCCCTGCTTGAGAAGGATCTGGCAAACAAATGTTGCGTTGCAGGCAGACCACTGCATGCTGCACCTTCGACGCGCGCAGTAACACCCGCAGACGCGCTTCGACGCCCCGCTTTCTTGGACATTTCTCCCTAAACCTCGCCGGCGCCGCAACACCGCCGTCTTTTTGTCTCTTCTGCTGAGGCGTAACGATTGTTACAGGCGCGGCGATCGCCGCACCTGCAGCTTCATCTCGGACTGCTCGAGTTCTTCGGCCGCGGCCTGGCTCGCGCGTTAGGTGTGCGGTGGCTGATAGCCGGTTTTGGTGTCGTGTGCGCGCTTCATAGCCACTTCCGCTTCCTTAGCAGTTACCAGTGTCGTTGTCTCAAAGCGGGCAAACCCGCCCGTCGCAGTGGCCGCCATCGAACAGGCGGTAGCGGCTGAATTATCCGGGAATTCGCAGATAACAACGCCATCGTATTCGCCGAATGAGAGATAGTAACTGTGCAGCTTGCCACCGAAACCCTCGACGAGTGCGGTTGCCGCGCCGGTGCGATCGTGTGGCTTCCCCACTAGCGCCTTGGCTGAGACATCAGAAAATTGCCAACGTATCATGAAGTGAGACATCTAATCCTCCACGTTTATCGTTGTTCTACCCGCTACTTTACAAGCGAGCAGCCCTTACGGGCGGACTACAGTGCGCGCTTGAGCGGTGGCTTGCAATCCGGGTCAGAAGAACTGCCTGACCACCGGCACAACTATTCAGGACAGCCAGTGGCGGGCACGTGGCAGCTTGAGCGAGGCATAGGCGGTGTGACGCGGCCCGCGAGGCCCAATCCCCGCGCCCTCGTCTGCCAGAAGGATGCGGCGGCCTCCGCGCGGCGCGGTCGGGTCTGGCTCCAGCTTGCGACGCAGACGCAGCACCTGAACATCGATGCTGCGGCCGAAAATGTGCTCGTGCATGTGCGTCACCGGCCACCGATGTTCCCGGCTCAACGGCGGTCCGGGCGCTTCCATGAATGCCACCAGCAGGGCGAACGCGCCCTTCGTCAACGGCACCTCCTCCCCCGACGGATTGCGCAGTTCCTGACGCCGCTGATCTAGCCGTCAACCAAGCAAAGCGATATCCTTGCGCTTTTTCAGTGCTTCGGGCGATGCGGCCGCCAACCTCTTGCCGTCGCGGCACCGCCCGCATCTTTCGGGATGGGACAACAGTCCTGCGGGTGCTCGGAGCGCATTGCGGCTCCGCTAGGCGCCAACACCGGCAGGCACGTTGCGGGCAATCCTGGATGATCCCCCCGCGACGGACGTTTTTTGTCCCTTCAGTGATGCAGATCGTCGACCGCAAGCTGCACCACTCGCCGTTGGCCTTGGCGATAGACATCGAGCGCCACGGTCTGGCCGGGCGGCATGTCGGCCGCCACCTTAGTCAGGACAGAAAGCTGGTGCGCTTCTGTCCCGCCGATCTTGAGAATGACATCGTTTTCGCGAAGACCTGCCCGGTCAGCCGGACTGCCGACAACGACCCCCGTCACGACCATACCCTGCGGTGCCTCGAGCCCCAACCCGCCAGCGGTTTCCTTTGTTACCGACTGGCATAGAAGTCCGACAGCGCTGCTAGACGTGACCGGATAAGACGGCAACGGAACGCTAAGCTCCTGAAGCGGAGGAGAGGGCGGTTCCGTCCGGGCCGGCCGGTCCTGCCGCAGCCGGCGCATAGCCGAATCGACATTGTTTTCAATGGCCGCGGTCTTGAGCTTGGTCTCCGACGCATTCGGCTTACCGGCTCCGGGGTCGTTCGTCGCCATCCGCCCGAAAGGCGCATGCGGCGGGCTCGTCTTTGGAGAGGGTTTGGCCACAGGGGCGTTGGGCGCCAGCTGAGGCTGCTCTGCTGCCTGTTGCGGCGGCGCCAGGAACGTAGAGGGAGACGTTCGCTCGGTCGGCACACGATCAGATTGTTTCGCTTCCGGCAGACCCAAAGCCGGGGCTTCGGCCAACGCGGACGGAACGGCAGGCGGGGGCGCCACCAGGGGAGTTGCGTTAGGCGGCGGCGATTGTGCATCCAGCCCATCGTTAGACGTCGGCCGTTGACGGGCAGTCCCGCCGGGCGGTGCTTCTAGAGAGGGATGAAGTCCCGTCGCTGCCGACGGGCCAACCTGTGTATCAGCTGGTTTTGAAGTCGCAGAAGTTGCGGGCTCCTGCCTCGGTGGCACTGACGGTTTGACCTTGTCCTCGACCGAGGACAGCGGTGGTATAGAAAGTGAATTATCCCGTGGCCCGAGTGTGCCCCAATGAAGAAATGCTCCAACCGATGTGAGGCAAAGTAGAACCACCGTGGCAAAATAGATCAGGTGCTGCCGTGCCCTTAGCTGCTGCCGTCTGGCTTCGGCGGCTGCGGCGGCTTCTGCTTCTTCGCGCTGCCTCAGCACCTGCTGACGCTTGGCTTCGGCGGCTTCTGCTTCTGCCTCTTTGCGTTGCTTCTGGCGTTTGGCTTCGGCGGCGACGGCTTCTGCTTCTTCGCGCTGCCTCAGCTCCTGACGCTTGGCTTCGGCGGCCGCTTCTGCCTCTTTGCGCTCCCTCAGCTCTTGCTGACGCTTGGCTTCGGCGGCAGCTGCTTCTGCTTCTTTGCGTTGCCTCAGCTCTTGCTGACGCTTGGCTTCGGCGGCAGCTGCTTCTGCCTCTTTGCGTTGCCTCAGCTCCTGCTGGCGTTTGGCTTCGGCGGCGGCTTCTGCTTCTTCGCGTTCTCTCAGCTCTTGCTGATGCTTTTTCTCCCGAGCAACGGCCTCTGTTTCGCTGCGCCGAACGAGTTGAGAGAGAAAATCGGTCATGTTGACCTAAGCTATGTCTGGCGTGAACGAAACGTTTTCGCATAGTACATTCAAAAGCTTGGCTGACACGCATTTAGTGCCAGAAATTGATGATCGCGCGCGGCATCGTTCTTTGTCCAAAATTGCAGCAATCCCCAGAAATGAGTGTGTGTGGTTCGACCTTGGAAATCCCAAAAAGAGCCATATTGCGTCTCGATACTCACCCGATCGGATCTGACGTTCCCCATCCGATTATAGTGGAAGCGTCTAACCTCTGCTCAATGGCATTGCAATCTTTAAGATCGCGACCCGCAACACGCAACGCCTCATCGGTTTCGGCTGAAGACCGTTAACGAACTGGTCCTGCCCCCCGCGGTCGGCGCGGCGATCATCGCCCCTGCCGCCAGTACCGAGTGTGAACCTGCACCTTCAGGAGATCAGCACGCAGGCACTCCAGGCTGAATCGCCGCGCTGATCTGCGATGGCGCCGGGTGGCACCAAACAGGAGGTGAACTCGAGGTGCCCAACAACATCGTTCTGCTGCCCCTCGCACCCTATTCTCCCGAGCTCAACCCAATGGAGAACGTCTGGGAATACCTTCGCGGCAATAAGCTCTCCGCTGGTGTTTGGGACAGTTACGAGGCTATCGTCGAGGCATGCGCCGAGGCCTGGAACTTCTTCGTCACGACCCAGACCGCATCCGCTCGATCGGCACCAGGGACTGGGCAACAGTCAATCTTTGGGGCCGCCGGTATCATTTGCGATCAAGGCCAACTCTTCAAGGTGACCAGAGTAAAACCGGCCTTGTGGAGAAAACCCGCCTGACCAAGCATTGGACCGACTGGTGGACTACTGGGCGGTCGATTTGGACTACTTCCAACGCAAGGAGATCGAGGTGCCGGTCGGGTCAGGTCTCAGCGGCATCGCATCACGTCACTGCCCGGCTTCGAGCCACCCCAGGGCGAACTGGCTGTGGCCGCCTTCGAGAGGCGCTGGACCGGAGGCTACATCTTCGAGAATGAGTGGCAAAGTTTCCGCACGCGCCAGAACCGCGACCTGGAATTGACCACGCCGCCGCACATTCACGCCAAGGCCGGGCGATATACCCGCGGTGAAGGTCATCGACGTCTTCGGCAACGACACGATGACGCTGGTGCCGATCCATGTCGGATGACTTCTGGCTGCGGCAATGCAGCCGTGCATGACAACGCACTGCAGCCCGAATGCGTCCCAACCCATGGGATGCATGACCGAGAAGCCGCGCGCGCTTGTACCGGGCGACCACATCCCCCAGCGTGTAGTTGCGCACATGGCCCATATGGATCTTGCCGCTGGGATAGGGAAACATCTCCAGGACGTAGTATTTCGCCTTGCCGTCCTTCGGCACATCTTCCACGCGGAAGCATCCGCGCTCGGCCCAGGCCTGCTGCCATTTCGGTTCGGCGGCAGCGAAGTTGTAGCGCGGACCGGCTTCAGGAGCGGGCGCTTCCGGCCGCGGCGCAGTGAGACTGCTTTCGTTCATGGACGGATGTATCGGGCGGCGCGGCGCCCATCGCAAGTACCTTTGGATTAGGTCCTGGATGCGGCGATCGGTGACGCTCGCGGATGAGGGCCATTTCCCCCGGTCCTGTCATCCGTGGGCTGGGCTATCACGACAAGCTGCGCGGACGAACCGGTCAGCGCACGGCCGTGCTCCGGCCTTACAAAATCATTGCGTGTAATTTGCTTGTATCGATCTAGCTTTTATACGATACCATTCCTATATCCGAATATTACGGTGACGGGATAGCGGCTGAATGGCTCTTCATACCAACTTCCCACGTTCACCATACGCCATACTACCGCCGAACTTGCGCTGGTTTCCGGCCGCTGAAGAGCTGCGTTCAACAGCCTATCAGAAGCTTTTGCCGCCGCTGGTGGCGAACATACGTGAGGGGGTCACTGCCTGGCGAGCAACTGATTACGTCACCGCATCGGCCACGTCTCGCGCCCTGCTGAACTGGTGGTTCAAAACCGATCACCTTAGTGAGCAGGCCGACGGCACCCTCAGTCAATTCCGGTACTATTTCGCCCAACGCGAGGCGGTCGAAACCGTGATCTGGCTCCATGACGTGCGCGGCGCGCGCGACAAGTACGACCTGATGCGGTTCGACGCCTCAGGCGCGGTCTCCGCCAACATGTTCGACGAGGACTGGCCGCGATACGTGGTTAAGATGGCCACCGGCGCCGGCAAGACCAAGGTTCTGTCGCTGCTGATCGCCTGGAGCTACTTCCACAAGCTGTACGAGCCGCACTCCGTCCTGGCGCGAAACTTCCTGGTGATCGCTCCGAACATCATCGTGCTCGACCGCCTGCGCGCCGACTTCGATGGGCTGCGCATCTTCTTCAACGATCCCGTCCTGCCCGACAACGGCTATGCCGGGCGCAACTGGCGCGACGATTTTCAGGTCGCGCTGCACATCCAAGACGACGTGCGCATTGTCCGCCCGACCGGCAACCTTTTCCTGACCAACATCCACCGCGTCTATCTGGGCGAGACGCGAGACCCTTCGCTCGAGGACGACGACCTGCGCGACTACTTCCTGTCGCCGTTCGGCCCGAAGCCCGCCGGCAAGACCACCGACAGCAAGATCGATCTGGGCGAGATCGTGCGCGAGATCGATGAACTCGCGGTGTTCAACGACGAGGCGCACCATATTCACGACCCTCGGCATGGCGTGGTTCAAGTCGATCCAGGACATCCACCACCGCATGCTCCAAAAAGACCTGCGGCTTGGCCTTGCAGTTGGACGTGACCGCCACGCCGCGCCACGACAACGGCGCGATCTTCGTCCAGATCGTGAGCGACTATCCGCTGGTCGAAGCGATCGCGCAGAACGTCGTGAAGCATCCCGTGCTGCCGGACGCCGCCAGCCGCGCCAGGCTGCAGGAACAGCAAGAGCGCCCTGATCACCGAGAAATACGCCGACTACCTGCAACTGGGCGTGGAGGAATGGCGCAAGAGCTACGCCGAACACGAACCGCTCGGCAAGAAGGCCGTGCTGTTCGTCATGGTGGACGACACCAAAAACTGCGACGAGGTCGGCGCCTATCTGGAGCGCATCTGCCCCGAGTTGCAGGGTGCCGTGCTGGTCATCCACACCAAGAACAACGGCGAAATCTCCGAGGCGTCGTCGGGCAAGAACAACGAAGAACTGGAGCCGCCTGCGCGAAGAGTCCAACCGCATCGATACCTGGACCTCGCCGCACAAGGCGATCGTCTCGGTGCTGATGCTCAAGGAAGGCTGGGACGTGCGCAACGTCACCACCATCGTCGGCCTGCGCGCCTACGCCGCCAAGAGCAACATCCTGCCGGAGCAAACGCTCGGGCGCGGCTTGCGGCGGATGTATTTCGGCAGCGGCGAGCGGGAAACCGTCTCGGTCATGGGCACGCCCGCCTTCATGGAGTTCGTCGAATCCATCCAGAGCGAGGGCGTCACCTTCGAGCACGTCGCCATGGGTGGCGCGGCGGGACGCGAACGAAAGGATTCGCTCGTCGTCGAGGTCGATACCGGAGACGCCGACAAGGACATCGACGCGCTGGACATCGCCCTGCCCCGGCTGCGCGGTCGTTTCAATCGCGAGTTCAAGGACCTGGCCGAGCTCGATCCCGCGTCGTTCGGCAATGCGGAACTGCCGGTGAAGGCGTTCACCCCAGAGGAGACGCGGGAGATCGTGTTCAAGACGATGCTGGAGGCGGAGATCGATCACACCGTGCTGCTCGACGGCAGTGGCCCGGCCGACTACCGCTCCGTCGTCGCCTTCTTCGCCCGGCAGTTGCTGAAGGACATGCATTTGGTCGGAGGCTACGACCTGCTGTATCCGAAGGTGCGCGACTTCATCCGCGATCATCTGTTTGTCCGTGTCGGTCGACCTGCAAGACCCGGTGATCCTGCGCAACCTGTCCGAGCCCGAGGCCGGCAAGCTGCTGTTCGACAATTTTCGAAAAGCGATCAACGCCTTGACCATCCGCGACGCCGGCAGTTCTCGGATCGAGGGCCACATCCGGTTGCGCGACACCCGTCCGTTCAGCACCGAGGCGCGCGACTTCGTTCCGGCGAAACGCTCGGTGTTCAACCGGATCGTTGGCGAGGTGAACGCCGGCGGGTTGGAACTGGACTTCGCCCGGTTCCTGGAACGCGCGCCGGACGTTCAGGCATTCGGCAAGAACTACATGGCGGTGGGGTTCCGGCTGGATTACGTGCGCGCCAACGGCGACCTGTCGACCTACACGCCGGATTTCATCGTGCGCACGACGGATGGCGCGGTGTGGATCGTCGAGACCAAGGGCCGCGAGGAACTCGACGTGCCGCAGAAGATGGCGCGTCTGCGGCTGTGGTGCGCCGATGCGACCGAGGCGAGCCAGGCGGAGGACGGGCCGCGTTATGGCTTCGTCTATGTCGATCAGGAGGGTTTCGAGCAGCACAAGCCGGCCTCGTTCGCCGGACTGGTGACGGCGTTTCACCAGTATCAGGAGGCTTGAGCGTGGCGCCAGAAGGTCTCCTACGACCTCAACGAGTCCGACCAGCGCGACCTGATCACGCTGATCCGCGCCGGCAAGTCGCTGCCGGAGAAGTATCGTTTCATTCTGTTCGAGGATAAGCGCGAAGTCGAACTGGTCTGGAACGGCAAGACCCGGGACGTCTGCACGATGGTGCTGCCGTTCCAGACGTTGGAGCATATCGACGAACCGCGAATTGAGACCGAGAAGCAACGTAGATTTGTTTGATAGTCGTGGGCGGCAATTGGGCGGCTGGACCAATAAGCTGATCTGGGGCGACAACAAGCTGATTCTTTCGTCGCTAAAGTCGGGCGCATTGCGTCAGCAGATCGAGGACGCAGGCGGGCTCAAGCTGATCTACATTGATCCGCCCTTCGACGTTGGGGCGGACTTCAGCATGGATATCGAAATTGGCGATGAGACATTTCACAAGGAAGCGAATCTTCTTGGAGCAAATCGCCTACCGCGACACCTGGGGGCGGGGAGCGGACAGTTTCGTCTCGATGATGTACGAACGCCTGATACTGATGCGTGACTTACTCGCCAATGACGGCTCAATCTATGTTCATTGTGATTGGAGAACGGCACAAAATCTCCGCGTCGTAATTCGAAGAGGTATTCGGGCAAGAAAACTATCGAAACGAAATAATCTGGAAACGAACAGGGTCGGAAGTGCCAATGCTCAAAATAATTTTGGGGTCTCGATTGACACAATACACTTCGCAACTCGAAGCCCGTCTACGATTTTCCATAATCTCTATACACGGGACTCCGACGAGGCAAAGAATTATATAAGCCAAAGATTCCGGAATAGGTTCGAAGGCCGTCAATACATGCTTGCTCCAATCGAAAGGAATGCAGCCCTCGGCATTCGGGAAAATTTAATTCATGAATACAATGGCTACACACCGAAGTATGGCTGGATGATGGTGAGGGAAAAGCTTGC
The DNA here is from genome assembly GCA_963832865.1 of uncultured Pseudomonadota bacterium. Classification (GTDB taxonomy): domain Bacteria; phylum Pseudomonadota; class Alphaproteobacteria; order Acetobacterales; family Acetobacteraceae; genus Rhodopila. The sequence goes on along the minus strand of CAWHWH010000054.1, from coordinate 21,665 downwards.
TGAATTTGATCGCCGAGGCAAACTGCATTGGAACAGCAACTCTAAGCCCAATAGGCGCGTATTCCTTGATGAGTACCGATGGTCAGCCAATAGAAAACTTGTGGCTTGATGTTTTTGTGATTAATCCGATGGCTACCGAGCGCGTTGACTATCCAACGCAAAAGCCGGAAGCTCTTCTCGAGCGTATTATCCGCACGAGTAGCAACGAAGGTGATCTGATTGCCGATTTCTTCGTCGGCTCCGGCACAACCGCTGCCGTTGCCGAAAAGCTGGGCCGCAAGTGGATTGCCGCCGATCTCGGCAAGTTTGCAATCCATACCACTCGCAAACGTCTCATCGGCGTTCAGCGTGAGAAAAAAGCCGCCGACCAGAACTTTCGGGCCTTCGAAGTTCTCAACCTCGGCCGCTACGAACGACAAGCCTATCTCAACGTCGGCGGCCGTCAGACCGCGAAGCAGAAAACCGCAGCCCTCGCCCAAAAGGAAAACGATTTCCGCGACCTCATCCTGCGCGCCTACAAGGCCATCGCCTTCGGCGGTACCGCGGGCACCCAACCCCAGGACGGCTTCTTCCATGGCGCGCGCAACGGCCGCCTCGTTGTCATCGGCCCGATCAACCTGCCCGTCGGCCGCCTGTTCGTCGAGGAGGTCATCACCGAATGCCGCAAGCGCGGCGCCACCCGCGCCGACATCCTCGCCTTCGAGTTCGAGATGGGACTGTTCCCCGCCGTCCTCGAAGAGGCGCGCGGCAAGGGCCTCGACCTCACGCCGAAATACATCCCCGCCGAGGTGTTCGACAAGCGCGCCGTGGACAAGGGCCAGGTGGTCTTCCACGACATCAGCTTCGTCGAGGCCACCCCGCGTCCCGACAAGAAGAACAAGCTGGCGCTCAGCATCGAACTGACCGACTTCTCGGTCTACTACTCCCAGGGCGCCGCCGAGGCCGCGATCGCCGCCATGAAAGGCGGCAAAAGCGAGGTCATGTGCGAGCAAGGCCAACTCTTCAAGGTGACCAAGAGCAAAGCCGGCCTCGTGGAGAAAACCCGCCTGACCAAACACTGGACCGACTGGGTGGACTACTGGGCGGTCGATTTCGACTATCTCCAGCGCAAGGAGATCATCAAGGTGCCGGTCGGATCCGGCCTCAGCGGCATCACCTCACTGCCCGGCTTCGAGCCGCCGCAAGGCGAACTGGCCGTGGCCGCCTTCGAGGAACGCTGGACCGGCGGCTACATCTTCGAAAACGAATGGCAGAGCTTCCGCACGCGCCAGAACCGCGATCTGGAATTGACCACGCCGCCGCACATTTACGCCAAGGCCGGCCGATATACCGTCGCGGTGAAGGTCATCGACATCTTCGGCAACGACACGATGACGCTGGTGCCGGTCCAGGTGGGATAACCCGCACTAGGGCGGCGGCGTCGCCGGCAAGTGCTGCACCAGATCGTCGACGTCGTCGTTCAGCAACTGGTCGAGGGTAAACGTGTTGACGTCCACCCAAGGCCGCGGCTCCTTGCTCCGCCGGTCGCCAGCTCGTAACTGGTAGAGCGCATCGCCATACAACGCCTGAAGGTCGATCCTTTGCCGCATTGACGGCGTGAAGCGTCGTTTCGCATTTCTCTGAAAGGCCGCAATTTCCGCTTCCCAGTGGTCAGTCGCCGAACTGTCCGGCCAGGCTTGGATTTTCAGAAGATGAACCATCATCAGGTTGAGGAAGCTCTCGACCGAATGTAACTCGGACAGACCCACGTCCTCGATCTCCTCGGCGACCTGCATCCAATCCACGTCGTTTACCCTTTCCCCCCGCCCAACGCGGCGAAGCAGGTCAGCCTGATGCTGCGACCAGGCCAGGACGTCGCGCTCGTAGAGACCATCCGACACGAGTTCTCTTATACACTCAAAAAGGTTGCCCGTCAGCACGCAGACCACGAGGCCTCACCATCCCCCGAGCGCCTCCCACACCTTTGCTGGCGTCAGCGGCATCTGGAGACGGTTCGCCCCCTTGGCGTGGCCGCCGCGGATCAGGGCGTCTATGACGGCATTGACCACTGCCGGCGTGGCACCGATCGTCCCCAGTTCACCCACGCCCTTCACCCCGAGAGGATTGTTCCGGCACGGGACCGACTGGTCCAGCACATGCACGAAATCGCGGATGATGTCCGCTCGCGGCACGAAGTAGTCCATCATGCTGGCGGTCATCACCTGCCCGGATCCCTGCTCATACAGCATGTGTTCGCCGAGCGCCTGGCCGATCCCTTGGACCGCTCCGCCATCCAACTGTCCGCGCACGATCATCGGATTGACCACGCGCCCGACGTCGTTGACCGAGACATAGGACACGATCTCTACCGCCCCGGTCTCCGGATCGACCTCGACCTCGGTGATATGCGCCCCGTTCGGCCAGCTTGGTCCGCTCACCGAGCTGGTGGCATCGACATAAATACGCCGGTCCGGCTGGCGGCCGGCCAGCTCGAACAGCCCGATGGCTCGATCCGTCCCGGCGATCCGGAACATTCCCTCGGCATACTCGATGTCGGCAGCGGACGCCTCCAACGCCTCAGCCGCCAGATCGCGCCCATTCGCCACCGCCATTTCCGACGCGTGATTGATCGCCGAGCCGGCGGTGAACAGCGACCGAGAGCCAGCACTGCCGAACCCCGACCCACGATCGGTGTCGCCCGTGACGATGCGGATGCGCTCGATCTCGACGCCGAAAACATCGACGACAAGCTGCGCGTAGGACGTCGCGATCCCCTGACCCATCCCCATCGTCGAGGCATAGACCTCGATCTCGCCCTCGCCTGACACTGCTACGGTGACACGCTCCTCGAATACGTTGCCGCCCGTCCATTCGAGGAAGGACGCCAATCCGCGCCCGCGCAGCATCCCGCGCGCCTTCGACTCCGCCTCCCGGGCGGCAAAGTCGTTCCATTTGGCAAGCTCCAGCGCCTGCTCAAGGATGGATCCGAAATTGCCCGAATCATACACCTGCCCCATCGCATTGGTGTACGGCATCTGATCCGGCGCGATCAGGTTGCGGCGCCTGATTTCTGCGGGGTCCATCCCCAGCTTGTGTGCGGCGGCATCAAACAGCCGCTCTATGAGGTAGATGGCTTCCGGCCGGCCGGCACCGCGATAGGCGGCGGTCGGCGCGGTGTGGGTCAATATCGCCCGCAGATCGAAATCGATGGTCCGGATGTCGTAAATGCTGGTCGACACCCACGGCCCGATCATCAATTGGATGATGATCCCGACAGTGCTGCCGTAGGCACCCATGTTGGCCAGCGTCCGGACCCGGTAGCCCAGCACCTTGCCATCCGCATCCAGCGCGAGTTCCGCGTGTGATTCTACATCGCGGCCATGCGTTGAAGACAGGAACTCGTCGAGCCGCGTGGGCGTCCATTTCACCGGCCGTCCGATCTGACGGGCGGCATACGCGACGACGATATCTTCGGGATACAAGCCGGTCTTCATCCCGAACCCGCCGCCGACATCTCCGACCACCACACGGACTTTGCTCGGCCGGCAGATTCAGCACCTCGCACAGCGTGTCACGCGCGCCGGACGGCATCTGGCTGGACAGACGCAACGTGATACGTCCGGTCGCTGCATCATAACTGCTCAACGCGCACCGAGGCTCCATCGACGACGGCACCAGACGCTGGTTCACCAGATCGAGCGTGACCACATGAGCCGCGCCGGCAAACGCGGCGTCACACCCCGCCGCGTCGCCGTGCTTCATTTGCGCCGCGATGTTTCCGGTCGCCGCCGGCCAAACCAGCGGCGCGCCCTCGGCGGCCGCCTCGGTCAGTTCGGTGACGACGGGCAGGTCTTCATACTCGACGACGACGGCTTCCAGTGCATCCTTCGCCTGTTCGGCCGTTTCGGCGATCAGCGCGACCACCGCCTCCCCCACGAAACGGACAACGCCGTCCGCGAGCGCTGGCCGCAGCGGTGTGGCTCCCGGCGAGCCGTCCGGGCGCTGGAACATCGGCGCCACCGGCAACGGCTTTACCCCGGCGGAGACCAGATCGGCCCCGGTCAGAACCCCCACGACGCCCGGCATCGAGGCAGCCATAGTGGCGTCGATAGAGACGATCCGAGCGTGCGCGTGCGGGGAGCGCAGGAACGATAGATACGTCTGACCCGGGAGCGAGAAGTCGTCGGTAAACCGTCCAGCGCCGGCCAGCAGACCCGCATCCTCGATCCGCCGCACTTCGCGACCACTTCCGAAACGTCCAATTGTCGATCCGTCGGGCATAGCTTTCCTCTTGTCTCGATGTCGAACGGGACATCACCGGCTGCGGGTCATGCTGCAATGCAGGATGCTAAGGCAGTTTGAGGGCAGTGGGAAACCGATCGCTCTCGCGGGGCGCCAGGATACCGGTCCTTGAGGCGCCGTTCGACCCGGACTGCCGACAGGGCCGGAAGGGCGGCAAGCGATATCCTAATAGCGCGGGGGGCTACGAGGGACCATAAAATTCTCCAAAAATTAGCGTTGTTAGCTTATTAAGCTATATATCGTTATCCTGTCGCCGTCGTATGGAAAAATAAACTCCGTTGTGCATTAGTGGCTCTCTGAGGAGAAGGACTAGATGATGATGCTGCTCACACTCATCCCGATTTTTGCACGATCGCCTGTTCGTTCAAGCATGGCGGTGACGCGCAGGAAACTGTTCGTTGGGGTGGTCTGCATTCTGCTGCTCGGTTCGTCCCAACCGTCCGCACTGGCGACCGAGGCCCTCGATATTCGGCTACCGCCGTTAAGCCAACTGGACACGGCTAGTCCTGCCGTCGTCCCGGCTCCGCCAACCGCCCAAGCCCCGCCCGGAGGCTTCATCGCGACGTTAGATGCCATCATCGCGACGCTAGATGCTTATGCGGCCTCGGCGCGGGCGACGCAGCCTGACTGGTCCACTCCACTGACCACCACCACCGGGCTGCTGGAACGGCGGTTTCGTTTCGACTTTTCGCAACAGCATTCGGGCAACGGCACCAACACCACGGTGCTCGATGGAAACAAAAGTCTGGAATTGATCGTGAACGAGACCACCGAGATCCAGGTCGGACCGCCGCCGTATTATATCCGCTCCGGCGTAGCCGGCACAGGTCGAAGTAACAAAGGCGCAATCCAGTCTCTGGCGGGGTTCAACGACTGGCCGTTCTTCCGGGTCAAGGAGCGTCTGCTGAGCAGCCCCTCAAGCGAGGGCAATTACGTGTTGACTGCGCTGTTTCAGATACAGGCTCCAGCAGGTATCCCGCGGCTGACCAATAACTCCTGGGAGTATATACCCACACTGGCGGGCGGCAAAGGGTGGGGCAATTTTGATATTCAAGCCACGATATCGACACCTGTGCCAGCATCGCACAGGAACATTATCGGTTATCAGATTCAGACCAATGTCGCTTTTCAATACCGGGTGCAGAAGCTAGTTCCGGAACTGGAGGTGAACTGGACCTATTATGCAACCGGCCAACGCGGCGGATTGAACCAAGTCTTTCTAACCCCTGGTATATTGTTTGGACGCTTCAAGCTATCCGATACCATGTACCTCACTGCCGGAGCCGGCTATCAGGTCGCGGTCTCGCCAGACTACCAACCCAAGCCTCTCACACCGGCCTACGACCATGCCTGGCTGTTCACCACGCGAGTAGGTTTCTAGAGCATCAGGAGCGGGGTGCTTCACTGGGAGACCCTTGGTTAAGCTCCTGCTTCCAGATGCCGATCGTCGAAGGATGAATCGCAAACTCTGACAACAGTTCGGCAGCGTTTTCTCGCCTGACAGCTCCGCGATCGCCACGCTCGTCTTGAAATCCCAAGCTGTTTTTGCGCGCGGTACTCAGCCTGCGAGGAGACCTAAACCCGCTGCCCGCCATCGATATGAACCTCGGACCCGCTGAGATACAGCGCTTGATTCGAGCACAGGAAAAACAGCAAGTCGGCAACTTCATTCGGCTTACCCAGCCGCCGCATTGGAATCTCCCGCTGCACGATCTCCTCGGTCCCGGGCGATAAGATGGCGGTGTCGATTTCCCCGGGCGAAACCGCGTTCACCCGCACCCCGTAGCGACCCAGGTCATTCGCCATTTCACGTGTCAGCGCCGCGAGTGCCGCCTTCGAGGTCGCATAGGCCGCGCTGGCGAACGGATGCACGCGTGACCCCACGATGGAGGTCATGTTGACGATGCTCCCTTTCGATTCGATCAGATGATCGCTCAGGCCCTGCGCCAGCAATATCGCGGAGAAGAAGTTGACATTAAAGATGTGTAGCCAGTCCTGGTAGGCCATTTGCAGGCTGGTGATCTTGCTGCCGTCTGGATGCTTGGGCGAAATGGCGGCGTTATTGATCAGCGCGTCCAGCCGGCCGCCGGTAATCCGCTTGATCTCTGGCAGCGCATCCCGCACAACGTCGACATCCGCCAGGTCGAGCTGGATGTGGTTGCGCTCGCCACCTGGCCAAGGACAGCGCGGATCGAACACGTGGCGCGAGATCGTCAGCACGCGCCAGCCGGCGCTGCCGAAGCGTTTGACCGTGGCGTGACCTATACCGCGGCTCGCGCCGGTCAGCAGCAGGACGGGTTGTTGCCCAGGGCTGGAAATAGAGTCGGACATGATCGAAATCCCTCGCGCTGCGTTAGAATAGGCTTAGGCGGATAGACAAGCCAGCCGTGCGTGGCGGCCGTCCGCAATATCCTTGCCCTACTCGGCAACTCTGTCCGACGATAGGGCCGCCACGATTGGAATGACGCCGCATGAAGCCTGAGTTTCCCGTCCCGACCCTCGACCATGTCGTCGTCAACGTCCACGACCGCATCGACGCCGCCGCCGAAACCTACCGCCGGCTCGGTTTTACATTAACGCCGCGTGGGTATCATACGCTGGGCTCGATGAACCATCTGGCGATGTTTGGCACCGATTACCTGGAGCTGATTGCCGTCAAACCCGGCGACGACAGCCGGTCAGAGTTGCTGTCGTCGCCCACCGGTCTGGATGGGCTGGTATTCGGCACCGAGGATGCCGTCGCGACGTACAAGGCGCTGCGCCGGAACGAGGTACCGATCGACCCGCCGCAGCAGTTTTCTCGCCCGGTTGAGGCCGACGGGGGGACGCGGGACGCGGTGTTCCGCACGACCCGGCTGCCGCGATCCGCCTCGCCCGCCGGACGCTTGTATTTCTGCCAGCATCTGACTCGCGATCTGGTTTGGCGCGACGAGTGGCGCCACCACTGGCAACGGCGCCGTTGGGGTCGCCCGAGCGGTGATCGCAGCCGAGGAGCCGGAGGTACTGGGTGGGTTGTTCGCCCACATGTTTGGACCGCACACAGTTCGCGCCACCGATGACGGCTGCTCGCTGATCCTGGGCCTGTCCCGCTTCGATGTGGTGCATCCCGGTGCGCTGTGGGAGATGTTTGGGGGCGCTGCACCCGACAGCCGTGGCCGGCGTGATTACATGGCGGCTTTGACGTTCCGGACGCTGTCACTGGACGCGGCGGAGACGGCGCTGGAGGTCGGCGGCGTGCGCGGCGTGGATCGGATCGGGACCAGCGTCCTGGTGCCGGCGGCAGAGGCGTTCGGCGTAACTATCGAATTCAGCGTTTGACCGGATGTTGTCATCATGCCGGTGACCTGATCGCCGCCGGACGCTCGATCTTCTTCGCGGGGATTTCCACCCTATCCGCTCGGGCCGGAATCCCAAAATCCGGGCAAATCGGTCTGAGTAGACCTCCCAGACCTCGGGGTTCAGCAGGCGCGGCGGCTTCTTGCCGTCCAGAATATCGAGCATCTGCTCTGCTGCTATCTTCGCGATATTGTGCCGCGATTGGCGGGTGATCCCGGCCGTGTGCGGGCTGGCCACCACATTGTCGAACCGGAGCAACGGATGGTCCGGCGGCGGTGGCTCATCCTCCCACACATCCAGCCCGGCGCCCATGATCTGGTTCGCCGCCAGTGCCGCGGCGAGAGCGTCCTCGTCATGGATACCGCCTCGCGCGGTCGTAATGAAGAAGGCATGCTTTTGCATCATGGCGAACTGAGCGGTGCCCATCATGCCACGCGTTTCCGCCGTATGGGGGCAATTGATCGAGACGTAATCGGCGACCTTCAGCATCTCCTGGAGGGTCGAGGCCTTCTCGGCTCCCCTGGCGGCAATCTGTTCGGCGGTCAGATACGGATCGTAGGCAATGACCCGCATCTGGAACAATCCGCGGCACAATTCCGCCACGCGGCTGCCCACATGCCCGATGCCAACGATCCCGATGGTGCGCCCCTGGACGTCGTCGCCCATGAAATCCCGCCGCTGATATGCGGCCCCGCCGCGCATCGCATGATCCGCAATGACGATGCGCTTCGAAAGCGCCAGCATCATTGCCATCACATGCTCCGCTACACCCTCCTTGTTGCCGCCGGCCTGGTTTACCACCGCGACCCCCGCCGCTGTCGCATCTTTCAGGTTGACCGTATCGAATCCGGCTCCGTTCGTGGACAGTACCAGTAAATTCGGGCATCGGCTTAGCAGCGCCGCATGGCCTTGCAGCTTGGTCACCAGTTCCTGCCGGCTGGACCCGATCTGATATGCATGCGCATGCGCCAGGACCGGCTCGGCATCGCCATCGGGCGTCTCGTTGGTCAACTTATCTATGTGGATATCAGGCCGTTTGGCCAGGATTTCGAGATAAACCGGAGCAGCAACGGTGTTCACGTAGAACAGGCGTTTGGTATTCGGCGGCATCGGGGCCTTTCGAGGTTCCGCGCATTGAACGATCTCATCATCGCGCCCCGGATTTCCGCGCGGCGTGACCATACTTAACGTTCCGCCAACTAGCCCAACCCCCGCCTACGGGCAAATCCCGTGGCGCCGAGCGCGGTGATGACCGAGGGTACGGCGGGGCTCTTCGGTGAAAGGCTGGACCGCACTGGAGGTGATTCGGGCGGGCCAGTCGATCCAGCGCACGCTGGAGCCGGGGGATTGGTTGGTATTGCCGCCAGCTTGATCAAGCCCGTGGCCGCCCGCGACACCAAGCCGGTGAAGGACGAGGTTTCCTGACCAGCGGTGGCGTCAGCGCTGACCGCTAGACCATGCTCTATGGGGAGGGTTGGACCGGAGCGCCGGGCTGCTGCAACGAGTTCATCATTGCGCTGGCCCAAAGGTGGGCGTTCCGCGCCTCGTCCGTCGCGAGATGCGGGCCGGTGGCGGGGTGGGCGCGGGGGCGCTGGCTGTCGATCTTCGCTTTGTATTGCTGAATGGCGGCCATTATCTCGGCCTGCCGCATGTCGTCCACGGGCTCCTGCATTTCAGCCGGGGCGGCTGGAAGTTCGTCGCCGAGACGCTGGTCGAGCGCCTTTTCGGTCTGCAGGGTGGAGCGATTGAGGCTGTTGGCGCAACTGCGGTAGCGGAGGCGCATCGATTGCGACATCTCGGCGGTTTTGGCCTCGGCGAGGACATCGAGGGTGGTCATGCCGAAGGCGATGATGTGGGCTGCCTGCAGCATTTCCGCTCTAGTGCGGGTTTCGTAGGAGGCCAGGGTGTCGAGGATTTCGGACCGGGCTTCGTGCTTGTCCCTGGAGGCTGCGGAGAAGTATGGCAGCAGGAAAGCGATTATCGTTTCAAGAAACGAGTTGGGTTGGAGAGCCATAGGTTGGTCCGGTGTGCGGTTGTGCATTTGTTCTAGCGCTGGTTGCAGGCGATGTCAAGAACATAACGTGAATAATGACGTACGGCCGCGGTGGGGATGGTTAGCCGCTGGTGCCAGTTTGTGGGACGCTGGAGGCGAAACGTCCCCAGAACGGGTCGAAAAGCGACCACTGCGTTTGCTTGTGACGACTGCTTAGCGTCAATGAGGAGATCGACGTGCCCAAAATCCTAATTGCTGCGGTGTCCGAGCGTACGGGCGTCGGCTATCCCGAGCCTTTCGCCACGCTTTCTGCCCACCGGCGGCGCCGGAGGCTGGGCGACGCGGGCGGCCTGACTGATTTCGGGGTGAATATCACCCGACTGCCGCCGGGCGAGTGGTCCAGTCAGCGCCATTGGCATTCCCATGAGGATGAGTTCGTATTCTTGCTCGAAGGTGAACTCGCCCTGATCGAGGATGACGGCGAGACGGTGCTGTGCGCCGGTGAGTGTGCCGCCTTTCCGAAGGGGACCGGAGATGGCCACCACATGATCAACCGCTCGGAGCGCGATGCCGTTTACCTGGAGATTGGTTCGCGACACCCCAAGGACGTTACGACCTGCTCCGATGTTGACATCATGAGTTCTAACGCAGAAGGACGTTTCGTCCACAAGGATGGCACTCCCTTCATTGAGCGCTAAATTCCGCATTGGGTCGGGACCAGACGCCGCATGCGAAAGTCAAGACTTTCGGGCTCAAATCAGACCACTGTTATAGCAACGCTTTTTCGTTGCGTAAGTCTGGTGCATATAAGTCGCGAGAACGGGATACCTAATTTGGTGGAAGAGGCAGCCAGCGTCATTGGTCGCCGGAAGTAGCTTGATCATCGATGGACGACGCTGAGAAGGCTTGCCAATCATTATAAGTTTGGCCGGTTCCAGCCACTTTCCACTCAGTACCGACCGTTGCTAGTCCGATTCAGAACAACTGCTGCCGCCGCGCTCGGGCTCTGGAAAGGAATGTCGCGGGAGAAGGTGTAGAACACTTCTCCCGGCAGGGCTGTCAGTGCGCCGTCAGCTATCAGCTTGTCTCTGAGTCTCGTGTATGAATTGCTTGCAAATTCCGTATCCTTAAGGGCTTCTGACCCCTTCATTACCACGAACTCCCCGTCTAAATCTCGGGCTCGAGCGACCATTCCTTCCTTGCGCTGAAGCACGAACTCTACCCCGCCGTCCACCAAAGGATCAGATCTGGGGATCGGGCCCGGAATAGGGCCGCGAGAGGGCGTCCCGACTGCCACGACACGCGGCTGTGGCCTGAGTAGGTCCAGACCAAGGATAGGCAGGACCTGTTTAACCTGCTCGAAGAAGCTCTCAATATCCGCTCTATCGGCTTCACCCAATGCCCCAGCAGTATCCGAGGGGGAGGTGCCGTTATCCAGCCGCACGCGGCCGGCAACCCTCGCTTCACGTATCATCATTGCTTCTAGAGCGAGAAAGTGGGCTGCCGAGAAATTCGGATCCGATGTAGTAACAATAGCCGCTATCTCCCAAAACGCTCGCTCCCCGGCGCTCTGGGGTAAGCGGTCGGCAATGCGACCACCTTGGCCGATGTAAACCGCTACCCCGCCTTGATCCCCCGACAGGTTGGGATCTGGACCCTGGAGTACATAGACGCCTGGGCGCTGGGCCTCCGCGCGACCAAGAAGGGAAGGAAGAGAGGCGTTTCTGCACCGAAGAATGCTCCCCGCCCAATTCGGTATGGTTGCCACCGTTAAGCCGGTCGCAGACCCTTCTGCCAAAAAAAGACGTATTGAAAATGGTGCTGATACCGAAGAAAACACGATTTTTTCCAATCAACGCTAACAATCGTGGGGCGAACCCCTTTCAAAGCTGCTCTATTTTTCGATAAGCCACCTTAAACGCTCAGGCGCGAAATCGTGCTATGCGAGACGTTGTAGCTCCGCGCGATGTCGCGCATAGGCTCGCCGTTGTCGCGGCGGCGTAGCGCCTCGTTGATCTGGTGCGGCGTCATTTTGAAGGGGCGCCCCATTTTCACGCCGCGCGCCTTAGCGCGGGCGCGGCCTTCGCCGGTGCGGGCGCGGATCAGCTCGCGCTCGAACTCCGCCAGGCCGCCCAGCACGGTCAGCATGAGGCGCCCGTGCGCGCTCGTGGTGTCGGCCCATGTGTCGCCGAGCGAGCGGAACCCGGCCTTGCGGTCAGTGATCGTGGCAAGGGTGTTCAATAGGTCACGGGTTGAGCGGGCCAGGCGGTCGAGCCTGGTCACCATCAGCACGTCGCCGGCGTCCAGCTGGTCGAGCGCCTTGCGCAGCTGGCTGCGGTCGGTCTTGGCTCCGCTGGCTGTCTCGCGGAACACCTTCCTGCATCCGGCTTTGGTGAGCTGACGCACCTGCGCCTCGGCGCTTTGACCGTCGGTCGATACCCGTGCATATCCGTATTTCATAGTTTGGATATGCACCTAATTAGCGCACCGGAAAAGTCTAAACTTTTCAATGCTTAGATTTTGGTGCACCATTCATCATTTTTGCGATGGCCTCGCACTCTGCCGGTGGCGCGTGAAGATGTCCGCCTTATGAGATTAATGAAATGTCCCGCCGTGGCGTTGGTCGGCGGGCGAAGTAACGCGGCCCACTAGTCGCCCACCTGAACTCGGGCGCAGCGAAAGCCGATGCGTTCATCGCGAACCGCGGGGCCGATGAGGTCGCGATACGCAGCGCGCATGAGCCCCGCGTCGTCGCTCCAGGACCCACCGCGGGTGACGCGGTTCGGCGCACGCTGGGCGTGGTCGAGCCAGGCCGAGCCGTCCGTTGGTGATGTGCCCATGTAGTCGGCGTGCCAAATGTCGGCGCACCACTCCCTCACATTGCCCAGCATATCCTTCAGGCCCCAAGCGTTCGGCAGCTTCTGGCCGACCGGATGGGTTTCGCCGGCGCTGTTGCCGGACCACCAGGCGATCGGGTTCAGCACGCGCACCTGGGTCGGGTCGCCGTTTGGCGCCAGGTCGCCATTGTACGTCGCCGCCGTCGTGCCGGCGCGGGCCGCGTATTCCCACCGCGCCTCGCTCGGCAGTTCCAGTTTCAGGCCGGGGACCAGGGTGTTGATCCGCATCAGGAACTTGCTGACATCCTCGAAGGAAACCATCTCGACCGGACGATGCGGGCCTTGAAAGATGCTCAGATTGGTGTCCATGACGGCGTGCCAAAGCGCCTGCGTGCACGGCGTGTCGAACAGCCAGAATCCGCTCGCCAGTGTTATGTCACGCTGCGGGCCTTCGGACTCATCCCTGCCCCACTCGCCGCGCGGCGAGCCCATCTTGAAATGTCCCGGCGGAATCCAACGCAGGCGCTGGACGATCCCGTTTACGCTGATGTCGGCGAAGCGCCCAGTCGCGTCCTGCTCCTGCTGCGCCGCCCAGTCGCTGGTGACCGGCGAGGCGGGCAAAGGTGGCGGCGGGGTTGTGAGATGGGACGGCGCGCTCGATCTGTCGGACGGTAGATGCGACGAGGGCGGAACCGAAGTTGGCGCGGGTGTCGTGCCCGTTATTCTGGACGCTAGATACGCGAGAACGCCAATCGCGCCCGCGCCCGTGCCCACCAGCCCGCCCACCACCCAGCGCCGACTCAATCGGGCGGCCTCCTCGGCCTTCTGGGGAAGGTCCGGGCGCGCGTCGGCCGTCCGCCCCTTCGCCGCATCTCTCGCCTCGTGCATCGCGTATTCCGCCTTTTGGCGGGCGGCATCATCTGCCCTGCGCTGTTCCTCCCCCAGCCGGGCGGCCTCCTCGGCCTTGCGCTTCTCCTTGGCCAGTCGTGCGGTCTCTTCGGCTTTGCTCTTCTCCTCAGCGGCTTTGGTCGTTTCCTCGGCGCGTCGCTTTGCCTCTGCGGCTTTGGCGGCCTCGGCCAGCCCCGCAGCTTCTGCCGCCGGGCGCCTCTCTTCCGCTTGTCGGGCTGCTTCCACGGCTCGGCGCTTCTCTTCAGCCTTCCGCTGCTTCTCCAACCGTTGCAAAGCGGGATTTCGGAACAATCCCACCAGCTCCACGCGGCCCTTCATTTGCTGCAACGGTCGCAGCTCTGGTCGCGCCCCATGGGGATAGCGTTCCGCTATGCGCTTATGCACCTGTAGGTGCAGATCACTTAGTGACAGAACGGGCGGACCCGGCTGAACGCCGTCACGAAGCACTTCCAGAAGAATGCCGGTAAACAGAGAATAGGTCTCGCCTGGAGGAGCGAAGGCCGGCATATTGAGACCTGCCGCCGCAAGTAAGGCTACCCCAGAGGTTGGAACGCCCTCGTCCGTATCAGACGGAGCGGGCGGAAGGGCCTGATCTAGCCGTCGCTCCGCGAGACCGAGGGGACTGGTCATAAAACCGTGCTGCACCGCGGCCGCAAAGCAGCAATCGATGATTAGGTAAGTCCGCAGCTCTCGAGCCGTCTGGCGGCACCAATTGCCAAGCGACTTAGCAGTGATGCTACTCAGCAGCGGCTGATCTTTATCCGTCCGTCTGATCGCCAAGTAGAAGTCCTCGCCACCTCCCTCGAAATCACCATGCCCCGCATAATATAGCAGGAGGTCCTCTATGTGGCTCCCTTTCTCCTTACCTTCTAGACGGCGCTGCTCCACGAATACTCGAGCTTGCTTGAGCTGCTCAGTTGCGTCCTCGGAAGAGTTGAACAGGTTTTTGATGTTGCGCCAAGAAATACCAAGCCCCTCTTGACTGCGGAGGGTTTCAATGAATGCGTCCGCAGAACGCTCAAGAGAAGGAGCGTCTTGAAACTTGGGACAGTCAGGCCACCGGCTGGCACCAAAGATCAGTGCTATCGTCGTATCCGGTTGAGGTGCGCTTCTAGCCAAGATCTCGTTTCTCAGACCACTTTAGAACTAGCTCCGAGACTGTAGCCGCTGAGACATTCTTCGCTATGACTGATCCATCCTCGTCGGTGATGCTAACCTGCGACGAGTTATACCGTTGCAGGAACATACGCAGGCAGCGAGCTAATTCTAGCAAGACCGGTGAGGCGAGAATGACGGCGAGTGTGGCGCCCCCATCCAGATTATCGCGGTTCAACTTTGCCCTTACCCTCTCAACATCAGCTGGTAGCCCTTCTTCCAGTAGGATGCGCTGCAGGGCTTGAGCTTGACGCGACGCTGCGGCGATATCGTCACCCTCAACGGTAATCTGAAGTTTCAGGGGCGGTTCGCTCACGTTCTGCTCCTCGAGGTCTGCGGCCTGTGGTCTACTCCTCTATCGCCGACCGCATAAAATCAAGATATGACAAGTCGGCTCGCGCTTTCGTGAGCATGTCCGTCCCGAAGACGGACAACGGTGGCTAACGCGTGTTGAGGGCAACCGAGGCAAGCAGCAGAAGAGCAAGAACCGCAGCCACGGTCTGCCAGAAGCGCAACGGATCGCGCTCGATCATCGATCGCCGCCGGGGCTGCCGAGGTGTCCCGTGCGGTGCGCTGTGCTCAAGGGCAAAGATGAATTCGATCGCATAGGCAAAACGATCAGCGGGCTTTGCCGCGATCATTTCGTGACATGAGTGACTTCACGCTCCCTGATCCGGGCCGCACGGTCCGGGTCGTGCTGCTCGACGGCATTGAACCCGAGACAAAAACAGACGTTCCCGTTCCGAGGTTTTCAGGGAGGCTATTATGTCGAGTGCTGCAAGGGCGGACTGTACGCCCCGTATGAAATTCATCCAAAGAACCAGCCTGACGCTGGTGTTCTTGATCTGCGTCGTGAACTACGTCGATCGTGGCACGCTGTCGGTGGCAAATCTGCCGATCCGTGACGAACTCGGCCTTTCGGTGGCCGCGATGGGTGCGCTTCTATCGGCCTTTCTCTGGCCCTATGCGTTCACCTTGCTGTTTGCCGGCGCGCTGGTGGACCGAATGAAGCCGCGGCGGGTACTGACGATCGCAATGGTCGTCTGGTCGATTGCCCAGGGGCTGGCTGGGTTCGTCACCGGCTACGCGCAGTTCATCGTTGCCCGCGCGCTGCTGGGCGTCGGTGAGGCGCCAATGTTTCCCACCGCGGCCCGGGTGGTGAAGGACTGGTACCACGAGGGCGACCAGGCGCTCGGCGTTGGCTTCTGGAATGGCGCCTCCTCGCTCGGCACGGCAATCGCCCCGGCTGTGCTGACGCCGATCATGCTGGCCTTCGGCTGGCGCTGGATGTTCGTGCTGATGGCCGTGATCGGCTTCATCTTCGCCGGCATCTGGTACGCGTTCTACCGCGATTTCGACAACGGAATGCTGGACGATATGGACCGGCACTACCTGTATGGCGGAACGGAAGCGCCGGAGGCGCATGCCGTTGAGGCTGGCGCCTGGGGCCGGCTGTTCAGCTACCGCGCCACCTGGGGCCTGATCCTCGGCTTCTTTGGCATCATCTATGTCACCTGGCTATTCATCACCTGGTTGCCCGGCTATCTGGAGATGCAACGCCATATCAGCATTCCGAAGACCGGTTTCGTGGCGTCCGTGCCGTTCCTGTTCGGCCTGGTCGGCAGCATCGGCGGCGGCTGGCTTGCCGACCTGTTGACCAAACGCGGCATGACGGCGATCGCTAGCCGCAAGCTGCTGACGATCGGGGCCGTCGTGGCAATGGCGCTGGCCACGTTCGCGGCGGCGGAGACGGCGAGCAACTTCATCGCGGTGGCGTCGATATCAGTAGCGATGTTCTTCGGTTTCAGCGCGTCGGGCACATCTTGGTCGCTGGCCAACGCCTGCGCACCGGCGAGCTACGCCGCATCCCTGGGCGCGATCATGGATTTCGGCGGATTTATCGGCGGGGCGTTGGCGCCGCTGATCACCGGGTTCGTGGTGCAGGCGACCGGGTCCTTCACCCCGGCCCTGCTCGTGGCGGGAGCCATCGCGCTGGCCTCGGCGGTGGCGTATCTGGTTGGCATTCCAGGCGAGGCGATCTCCGGCCAGACCTTGGTCCGCCGGGTGGCATGATGCGCGGACCTGGATTGCCCACTACACGGGCAATCCAGGTCCCGTCACGTTCCCGATGACATATTGCACATCCCGCAATCCCACCGGATATGGAGACTTTCGCGACCCCTTGATTTCATTGCGCAGATTTTCTTCGTTCAGTAACGCGCGCTGCCTTTGCCGCGCTTTCTGAAATCGTTATCATTATCGTCACGGTGATGCTGTGACGATAAGGCGTTACTCGCAGACCGGCCTGGACGTTCCGTCGCGGTAGCCAATGTAGTGGCCCGTTGGCGGGCACTGCACGCTGACAGTGATCGTCAGGCCCGCCGGCCCAGTCGGTCCGGCCGCCGCCGGTGCCGCTTCGGCCGGGACCAGCACGAAGCCTAGCCCGTTGTCCGTGAAGTAGCCCTCCACATTCCGTATCCGCGTGTCACGTTGATCCGCGGGCAGCGCGGACGTATCCGCTACTGCGACTCGCATCAGGCTCGGGTCCAGCAACGCCTGGATCACATCAGCCCGGATGTCGGGAACTTGGTCGTCCAACGCTTTCGGACCGTTCGGAAAGAGCGAACGATCGAGCAGCGTGACCCGAGCGCCATCCGGCAATTGTTGTACCACTGCACGGCCCGCCTTGATTTCGGAGGCGAGTTGGGTTTGCATCCGATCATCGAGCAAGCGTGTCGTGCGTTGCTGGGGCGAAGGTCCGCAGCAGGCAAGGGTGAGCAGCAGCGGGCCGAGAGAGACGGCAAGGCCTCCAGCATGGCGGTTCATGGTCCGAACGTTCTCCGGGAGCTGCCTATCAGGGCTATGTTTTCGCGCGAGCGTTGGCAAAAGGCAACTGGGTTTGGCCTGATCGCCCACTAGGGTGAGTGAATTCGCGCCACCATTTATGTATCTTCGAGCCGGAAACCGGCTTTGATGGTTACCTGATACTGTGCCACCTTGCCGTCCTCGATATGCCCGCGAACCTGCACAACCTCGAACCAGCCAAGATGCCTGACCGAGAGGGCAGCCTTCGAAATGGCGCGATCGATGGCCTTGGTCACGCTCTCCTCGGAGGAGCCGACCAACTCTACAACCTTATAAACATGTTCCGGCATGATGAGATCCTCCCCTTCTCGTCCGACGCAGGTTCCTCGCGTTCAGGCCTAACCGTAAGCCCCACATCCAACCGGCGGACTGCACAAAGTCGCGAGGACTGGCCAGCGAAGCCGCTTCGATCGCGGCGCGGCGGGTGGCTTCCTGGAAGCCACCACCCCGATCACACGACTAGAATTAATCCTAAACCGCGCAGCGGCGGAGTAAGCTTGGGTAGAATCTGGTTAGATCGCGGCGGTGCCGCGTTGGCCGACGAAAGTCCGACCCTACGGCTGAGGACTGGTCCCATGATAACGATTGAAGCCGAACAAGAACACTATTGTCTGGCAACAAATGGCGAAGCATGGACGGTGCTCGAACGCCGGGCCGGCAAGTATCATCCGTTCGGAAACTGCTCAGGCCCTGGCGTTAAACTCGATGACCCCGCGGCGGAGGCTTTGTTCCGGGGAGGCCAGCGTCTGCCAGAGCCTGTACGCCCGCCGCCTGTTAGCGGACATCGCCGAGGAATGGCGCAGCCTTCTAGAACCTGTCCGATAGGCAGCCGATGGTCGGCTGCTGATAGAACGATCGCCAAGTGTCACGAGGAGAGAAATCATGTATGCAGCCATCCGCCAAGGCAAAGCCAAACCTGGAAATGCTGAGGAAGTTGCGCGCACGATCAAGGAAGGCGCGATCCCGATCATCAGCGACGTGCCTGGCTTCAGAGCCTACTACGTTATCTATGCGCCAGACGACACAGTAACCGCGATTAGCATCTTCGACAACTTCGCCGGCGCTCAAGAGTCCAACAAACGTGGCTTGGCCTGGATTGAGGAAATCTGGCGCCCCTAATGTTGGGATCGGCGACAGCAGTGGCAGGGCCGGTTATCGTGCACACCCTGGCCTAAGCAGGCCGCGCCGCCCGTTCGCCGGCAAATCAATACGTTTCTTAACCGCAATAAACCCGCGGCGCGGAAAGATATAGGAGGCGCACGTGTTGCCGAGTTTGCGCCAGTCGGGGACGCCGCCGGGTTCAACGTGGGTAGGGCCGCGCGGGAACCCGGCTCATCCTTCCGCAGGACTATCCTTCCAGTATAAACGTCACTTCCATCGTGACGCGGTATTCCTTGATTTTTCCATCGTGGACGCTCGCTTTTTCCTCGAGTACGTGAAGTCCGGTGAATTCCCCGCAGTGTTTTGTTTGCCCGTGCGAGGCCTTCCTTGACAGCGGCCTCGAAACTGGTCGGTGAAGCCGCTGTGATCTTCGTCACGCTTGCTATTGCCATTTCTGCCTCCCTGATAGGTTGACTGCCGACGGGCCGTCAAATCCAGTATGCAACTTGAAGAGCCGCTTGCCAAGGATCACGTGGGAGAACCACTCTTTCGTCCGGGCAACGTCGGCCGCGTGACCGGAGAAATGCGAAACTGCGGGGAGAAAGCGCCGCCCGCATATTCGATCGTGAAGTTCCCCATCCCGACGCAGTGGTGGACGCTGTGTTCGTCGGACGAACTTGGCCACGCGTTCGAACGGGCCAACCGCGAATTTGCCTTTTATTCGCGAAACTCTGGCACCTGGGATCGGCCCGGTTCGTCGGCAAGCTGTTGCCCTCGGCTACTAGGACGGCGCAGCGAGGTCGGCTGCTGTTAGGTGGCGTGTCGCGCTAACGAATTATAACTTCATTAAGGGAAAGCAGATGAAATTCGGCTCTATAGCAAAAGGTTTCGTCGTGGTGGCCGCCGGTGCAGTGCTGGCCGGCTCAGCCGCGACGGCGCTTGAGACCAAGCCGACGCTGAGCTTGGCTCTGGCAAAGAAAATGGCGTCGGGATGCGAGGCCAAGGCTGCACAGGAAAAGTGGGCCATGAACATTGCGGTCGTTGACGACGGAGCGAACCTGGTATTTTTCCAGCATATGGATGGCGCGTTCAAGGGCAGCATCTACATCTCACAGCATAAGGCGATGACGTCGGCGAACTTTCCGTTTCCGACCCGTCAGCTAGGCGAAATCGCCTTCGGTAAGGATGGCAAACCCGGAATGGTGCCGGGCATCGCCGACGTCCCTGGAATTATCACGTTCGCCGGGGGGCTACCGATCAAGACGGCAGACAAGGTCCAGATTGGCGGCATTGGCGTTAGCGGCGGCACCTCTGACCAGGACGAGGAATGCGCAAAGGCGGGGCTTGATGCGGTGGCGGACGACTTGAAGTAGCTTGCTTGAACGCCGTCGGGAGCTCCCGGCGGCATTTGGCGCCAAAGGCGGCCCCCACGTCGCTCGCCTGGGCCGCCGTCAGACGCGGCGCTTCATTTGCGGACACACTTCCGGGCCTTCGAGCCCTTATCGATCTAGATCACGGAAACCTGGACGGGCGCCTTGCTTGGTAGTAGCGTGAGGGGTTGGAGTTCACGCGATGAACATACCCGTCCCCCCGTCCGGCCGTTTCCCGCGCTTTCAAGGCCGAGGACAATCCTTCCCGGCCGCGCCGCCGCCGCTGCCCCCTGGTCTCGACGCCCGCTCGGCCGCGGTCCTGCGCGAAATCGTCGAGCAATACGTCGCCACTGGCGAACCTGTTGGCTCCCGCACCCTGGCGCGGCGTCTGCCGATGAGCCTGTCACCGGCGACCATCCGCAACGTCATGGCCGACCTATCCGATTCCGGTCTGCTGTTCGCACCCCACACCTCGGCCGGCCGCCTGCCGACCGACCAGGGTCTCCGCTTGTTCGTCGACGGACTGCTGAACTTTGGCGAACTGACGGAAGACGAACGGGTGTCGATCTCCGCCGCTCTCGCCGCCGCGGGTCGCAGCCTTGAGGACACCCTGGCCGAGGCCAGTTCCCTGTTGTCGGGTCTGTCGGCCGCCGCCGGTCTGGTGCTGGCGCCTAAGTCGGAAGGCGCGATCAAGCACATCGAATTCGTCCCGCTAGGGCCGGGCCGAGCGCTCGTGGTGCTGGTCAACAGCGACGGTCAGGTGGAAAACCGGGTCATCGAGACCCCGCCCGGCCTTCCGCCTTCCGCGCTGCAGCAGGCAAGCAACTATCTGAACGCCCGCCTGTCGCAGGCCGCTGGCGGAACTGCGCCGTTTGGTGGCGGAGGAGATGGCGGCGAACCGAACCGAACTCGATGCCCTATCCACGCTGGTGGTAGCCGCCGGCCTCGCGACCTGGACCGGCGAAGGGCGCTCCGGCAGCCTGATCGTGCGGGGCCAGGCTCGTCTGCTTTCCGACGTCACCCAACTCGACCGGATCACCGCCATCCAATCGCTGTTCGAACGGCTGGAAGCACAGGAAACGATGCTCCGTCTGCTGGAATTAGCGGAACAGTCCGACGGTGTGCGGATTTTCATCGGGGCGGAAAGCGGCGTATTCAATACGTCCGGTGTTTCCATGGTGGTAGCCCCGGCGCGCAATGATGCGGGCCGGATTGTCGGCGCGATCGGGGTGATCGGCCCAGAGCCGGATCAACTATGGGCGGATCATCCCGGTGGTGGACTATACGGCGCGGGTGATCGGCCAACTGTACGGTTGAGCTAAACGCGTCAATTCGGGTTGTTCTTGACCGCCATCTTCCCTAACTGTTGCGCGCTCAACAACAGATGCTCAGTCCCATGACAACCGAACATGAACCAAATCGGAGTACCATGTCAGAACAGTTCGCGGCTGCACCGGATGCCGCGCCCCCACCGGAAGAATTGACGCCCGAACAGGCTCTGCAAGCGGCAAACGACCGCATTTCGGCCTTAGAGGTCGAGTTGGCGGAGATGAAGGAACGCTGGATGCGTGCTGAGGCGGAAAACGCCAACGTGCGCGCCCGCGCCAGAAAGGATGTCGACGACACTCGTCAATACGCAGATGCGGAACTTCGCCACCGACGTGGTGGAAGCGGCGGAGAACCTTAAGCGCGGCATGAACGACTACCGCCGCCCTCGGCTGAGCAGCAGGCGATCGTCGCCAAGGTTCGCGAGGGTCTGGAGGGAGTGGAACGCAGCTTCATCAGCACGTTGGAGCGGAACGGGATCAAGCGCGAGGA